>NZ_LMOU01000001.1:1934752-1970860 GCF_001423615.1 Microbacterium sp. Leaf159
GCCCCGTTTTACCCCAGATCAGAGCCGTATTCCAATCTCCCAGAATGACACAGAGTCGTCCACCAGAGGGCGCGCAGGGCGGCAGCGCTGCAAGAGGGTCGCGAGCCGAAGAGACACCCCTAGACGAGAGACGCACGAGCACGAGCACGAGCGCGAGCGGCGACTCAGGACAAAAACGCACGAGCCGAAGAAGCGACCAGCACGAAAGAAGCACAAACCCGTGGGACGGGGCCCAGCACGAAAGAAGCACAAACCCGAGGGTCGGGGCCAGGACGAACGAAGAACGACCCGAAGAAACGACCCCAGGGGCGAAGAACACGCCCCAGAGAGGCAACCCCCCGAGAAGCCGAGCAGGCGAGACGGAGAACGGCGGGACAACGACAGCCGCTCCCCGAACGCCGAAGTGGCCCCGCTCGACGAGCGGGGCCACTTCGATCACACAATTGCGGAGGTGTCAGTCCGCCATCGTCTTCGCGTCGATGACGAAGCGGTAGCGCACGTCAGACGCGAGCACTCGCTCGTATGCCTCGTTGATCTGCGAGGCCGTGATGACTTCGATCTCCGATGCGATGCCGTGCTCGGCGCAGAAATCGAGCATCTCCTGTGTCTCGCGGATGCCGCCGATGTTCGATCCGGCGAGCGAGCGGCGTCCGCCGATCAGCGATCCGACATGAACCTCCAGCGGCTCGGCCGGCGCACCGACGCAGACCATCGACCCGCCCACATCGAGGAGGCCGAGGTAGGCGCGGAGGTCGACCACCGCGCTGACCGTGTTGAGGATCACGTCGAACGACCCCCGCAGCGAGCGGAAGGTCTCAGGGTCGCTGGTCGCGAAGTAGTGGTCTGCGCCGAGGCGGATGCCGTCGTCCTTCTTGTTGAGGGTCTGCGACAGCACGGTCACCTCGGCCCCGAGGGCGTGCGCGATCTGCACCCCCATGTGCCCGAGCCCGCCGAGCCCGACGACGGCGACGCGGGTGCCCGGCCCGACGTTCCAGTGGCGCAGCGGCGAGTACGTGGTGATTCCTGCACAGAGAAGGGGTGCGGCGACATCGAGCTCGAGACCGTCGGGGATGCGCACGACGAACGACTCGGTCACGACGACCTGCTCCGAGTAGCCGCCCTGGGTGATTGTTCCGTCGCGGTCGGTCGCGCCATATGTGCCCACCGCGCCGTTCGAGCAGAACTGCTCCTCGCCTCGCTCGCAGTTGCGGCATTCACCGCAGGAGTTCACGAGACAACCGACGCCGACGCGGTCGCCGACGGCGTGCTTCGTGACCTCGGAACCGACGGCTGCCACGATTCCGGCGATCTCGTGCCCCGGCGCGAGCGGATAGCTCTGCGGGCCCCAGTCTCCGCGGACGGTGTGGATGTCGGAGTGGCAGATCCCCGCGAAAGCGATGTCGATCAGGATGTCGTGGGCACCGAGCTCTCGTCGCTCGATCACGGTCTTCTCGAGCGGTGCGGCTTCGCTCGGTGCGGCGTAGGCGTGGACACGGGTCATCGAAGACTCCTCGGGTCGGTTCGGGTGGGGCAGATCGACACTACGGGGTGAACCTGTGTCGTTCCGGCACTCGGATCGGTACCGTGGGGCTACGACTCCGGAGGGGAAGTCCTATGCGCCGATCATCCTTGACCGCCCGCCTGATCACGATCCTGATCGCTCTCATACTGACGCCGATCGCACTGATACTGCTGTCCATCGGCGGGCAGACGATGAATCTCACGTTCTTCTCGTACGGGTTCGACGGGTACATGGTGCCCCTGGTCGGGTCGCTGCTGCTGCAGGCTCTCGGTCTCGCGCTGCTCATCCTGGTCGTGCTCACCGGCATCTGGAGTTCCGCCGGCCTGATCGTCGTCGGCATCTTCAGCATCGTTCCCCTGATCGTCGCGGTGTTCCCCGTGACACTGTCGTGGATCATCCGGATCCAACCGCGGGACTGGGGCGACGGCCTCGCCTACGGACTGCCTCTCATCGTGCTGGCAGCTCTCGGGGCGATGGGAATTGTGCTCGCTCTCGTCCGCCGAGACCCGCGTCCGAAGGGCCCCGCTCTCGGCGTGATCGGCATCGTCGCCGCCCCGTTGCTGCTGACCGCGGGCGCCTGGGCGATCATCTGGGGCATCGCCGACGGCGCGCTCTACGCCCTGCAGCGATTCCAGTTCGACCTCCGCCCCGCCGCGGCAGCGACGGTCCTCGCCGGCACCCTGCTCGTTATCGCAGGCATCGCCGTGTCGAGGTGGTCTCCCTTCGCGCTGATCCTGCCGGCACTCGTGCTGCTGGTCGCCAGCATCCTGCTGATCGCCGCTCCCGATGCCACGTTCCGGATGCTGTTCCAGCTGCCGCGCGGCCTGAACACCGTGGTTCCGACCCTGCTCCTCTATGGAGGCGGGGCAGCGGCCGGGCTGCTGTATCTCGCGTTCACCGTCGTGCTGCTGCGCGTCAGGGCCCAGTCGAGGCTCGCGGGCGACGGTTCAGCGCACTCGGGCGGCACCTCGTCCGCACAGGCACAGTACGCGGCGGGGCAGTATCCGGGCGCGCAGTATCCGGGCGCACAGTATCCGGGCGCACAGAACTCTGAGTCGCAGTACCCGCCAGAGCAGTTCCCGCCCACCGCGACGCAGCATCCGCACCCGACGTCTCGCGGACAGCAGCCCGCTCCCGGCCAGCAGCCGCCTCCCGCACCGCATCCGCCTCAGCCCGGGTCCTGAACCCGAGAGCGTCATGCGGCGCGAGGACAGACGACAGACGACAGACGACAGACGACAGACGACAACGGCCGGGATCCCAGGATCCCGGCCGTTGTCGGTGAAGTCGCGAACTCCGCGTCAGCGCTTGGCGTTCTTCTTCAGCGCCTTCTCGAGCACCGGAGCGTCTCCGGATGCCGCGAGTGCCGCGTAGTACTCGCGTGCCTCATCCTGACGCTCGCGCTCGGCGCCCGAAGCGATGGGTGCGCGCACGTGCTCCGGCTCGTAGCCGAACGCGTCGACGAGGTCCAGCGCGTACGGACGAAGCCGCGTGCACAGCCGGTCGATGTACCGCGACACCGCGGCCGCGCGCTGCGTCGAGAGGCGCCCGTTGATGAGGTGCCACGCGAGGTGCTTCTCGATGAGCTGCAGGCCGAACAGGTCGCGCAGCCACGTGAGCACCTTCTTGGTGTCGGCGTCGTCGACACGGTGGACGGCGTCGGTGAACGCCTCCCACTGCAGCAGTTCGCCGTGGGCCCGCGCGGCTTCGATCAGCTCGGCCTGGTTCTCGTTGAACAGCTGGGCGCCGAGCACCTTGTCCTTGCCCGCCGGACGCAGGCGACCGGCCACGTCGGCGACCATCTGCTGCACGCGCTCGGCGAGCAGCTGGTGCTGCTGCTCCTCGCGCAGGCCGTTCTCGACCGAGCGCGCGACCTGCCCCAGGTCGACGACCGACTGACCGAACTGACGCAGCCCCGCACCGTGGAACACCTTGCCCGCGGTCATCCCGACGGCGAACTTCGCCAGCGCCGCAGCATCCTTGCCCGTGAACTGCTTGGCGTAGTCGGTGAGCAGACGCTTGCCGACGAGCTGCAGCAGAACGTTGTTGTCGCCCTCGAAGGTGACGTAGATGTCGAGGTCGGCGCGGAGCCCGACGAGACGGTTCTCGAACATGAAGCCCGCTCCGCCGCAGGCCTCGCGTGCCTCCTGCAGCGTGTCGAGCGCGTGCCAGGTCGACAGCGGCTTGAGCGCCGCGGCCAGGGTCTCGAGGTCTTCGCGGTCGGCCGGGGTGTCGGTGCGGCCCGAGAACACTCCGTCGAACTTCTGCAGGAACTCGTCGTGCGCGAAGATCTGCGCGTACGTCGTCGCGAGGCGCGGGAACAGTCGGCGCTGGTGCTTGCCGTAGTCGAGCAGCACGACCTCCTGCCCGTCTGCTCCGTCGAACTGACGGCGCTGGGTGGCGTAGGTGATCGCGATCTTCAACCCGAGAGCGGATGCCCAGCAGGCCGCGCCGTCGAGCGAGACGCGCCCCTGCACCAGCGTGCCGAGCATCGTGAAGAAGCGACGACCGGGGCTGTCGATCGCGCTCGAGTACGTGCCGTCCGCCGCGACGTCGCCGTACTTGTTCAGCAGGTTCGTGCGGGGGATGCGGATGTGGTCGAAGCTCAGGCGCCCGTTGTCGATGCCGTTGAGGCCTCCCTTGAGGCCGTCGTCCTCACGGCCGATGCCGGGCAGGTCGACGCCGTCCTCTCCGCGCAGCGGCACGTAGAAGCAGTGCACGCCGTGGTTGACGCCGTTCGTGATGAGCTGCGCGAACACGGTCGCGGCGATCCCGTGCAGGGCCGCGTTGCCGAGGTACTCCTTCGTGGCGCCGCGGAACGGCGTGTTGATCACGAACTCCTCGGTCTCGGGGTCGTAAGTCGCGGTCGTGCCGACGGCCGCGACGTCGGATCCGTGCCCGATCTCGGTCATGGCGAACGCTCCGGGGATCGAGAGGTCCATGACACCGGGCAGCCACTTCTCGTGGTGCTCGGTGGTGCCGAGCTGCAGGATCGCGGAGCCGAAGAGCCCCCACTGCACACCGGACTTGATCTGCAGGCTCGGGTCGGCGACGACCAGTTCCTCGAAGCCCGCGATGTTGCCGCCGTTGTTCTCCTCGCCGCCCAGCGACTTCGGGAACGCACGGTGCACGGCCTTGTTCTCGACGAGCAGGTGCAGCTGGCTGAGCACGCGCTCGCGGTGCTCGTCCTTGCCCAGTTCGTCCTTGCGCCAGAACGCCGAGTCCTTGATCATCTCGCGCGCCTCGCGGCGAGTGTCGGCCCAGGTGCCCATCAGCAGATCGGTGACCCGGGCGACGTCGAACGTCAGGTTCGCGTCAGCGCTGTCGGTGTGGGAGCGAGTCGTCTTCGGACGGACGGCGGCGTCGACCATGAGCATTCCTCTCAGAGGGAAGTAAAGATGCTTCCATGGTAGGTCTGCCACAACCAGGGGTGAACTCCCCTGTGGTCATCCTCCAACGCCGAGCGGGCACGCCGCCCCGCCGCATTGTCGTCAGACCACAGTCGGCACCACGCGAGGCCCGTCAGGCATCGACGGTCGCTCCGGGCGGAGGCGCGGTCTTGGTCTGCTCCCACCGCCGCTTGGTCCCGGAGCTGAGCCGGGCCCACGTGCGGTCGCGGATGAAGATCGAGTCGATCGCGATCATCGTGAGAGAGAACCAGGGCAGCCCCATGAGCACGCCGATGCCGATGTGGAAGGACAGGATGCCGATCAGGCCGATCAGCCGTGTCGGCCGGGTCAGCAGCATGAGCGGGAACGCCACCTGCAGGATGATCGAGCCCCAGGTCGCCGCGACGACCATCGGCCCCCACGTGGTGACGAGGTCGCTCAGCACCGGCCAGGTGCCGAACCGCGCCGTCTGCAGCGGGTTGTAGACCGCGTACCCCTCTTCCCAGGGAGCGCCGCCCGCCTTGTAGAGCGCACCGGAGGCGTACACGAAGCACACCTGTGCGGTGAGCGCCACGAGCGCGAGGTTGTGGAACACCGTGCCCAGCAGCGCCGGCTGGCTGTTCGGCGCGAACCATTCGCCGCTCTTCGCGCGACGCTTGGCATCGAGCGACCAGCGGGCGGCGGGATCGGCGAAGAACAGCAGCAGCAACGCGATGCGGAACATGTTGTCGCCCTGATCGCCCACCATGTCGTTGGCCTCGACGAACCCGACCCACAGGCAGAAGAAGACCGGCAGCACGATGCGGAAGCGCCATCCGAGCACGAACAGCACCGCGAGCACGCCGAGGAGCAGATAGAGAGATGTATAGAGGACGTCGTTGCCCATCGCCGCGTGGAAGGCGCTGAAGACCCAGATCTTGGGGAACTCGCTGACGGGCTCGACCATCTCGCCGTTCCACGCCGACCCGGATCCGAACGTGTAGAGACGGGTGCCGAAGTTCGCCGCGAGCAGGCCGATCGCCGTTACTCCGAACAGGATGCGCGTGACCGCGAGCCCGTAGAGCGCCTTCTTGCCGTTGAAGAGCCAGTCACCGACGAACGCCGAGATGCGATCGATGGCCGAGAGCACCATCGCCCAGAGCCCCGCGATCATCGACGACGCGAAGCTCAGCAGGCGGGTGATGAAGGATTTCGGCGGCACGGAGGCCGGAGCGGGTGCCGGTGCCGGCACCCGCTCCGGGGTCGAGGGAGCGGATGCCGGAGCGGGCGCCGTGGTCGTCGCTCGGGTGGCCGCCGCATCCGTGCTCTTCGCGGCATCCTTCTTCTTCGCGTTCGCGCGGGGCGCCGCGGTCTTGATCGGCGCGCTCACGGCTGGATCCTCTCGAACTGGGCGCGGAAGGTGGCGGCGAAGTTCTCGCGGCTCTGGCCTTCCTCTTCTATAGGCAGTCGCCAGCCCGTGGTCGAGAACGTCGGGTCGGGGCGCTGCGCCCCGGGGTCGTTGCGATCCGCATAGGGGACCACGTTCTGCCTGCTCACGCGGTACTGCACCTTGACGACGGCGTCGGCGCCCCAGATCGCGTAGGCGACCTGGGTGGCGTACGCGGTCGAGAGGTGCTCCTCAGCCATGTAGGCCTCGGTCGAAGGGTTGTCACCCTCGAGCTCGTCGAAGGAGCGCACCATCCACTCCTCCCAGTCGCCCTCGGCGAAGTCGAGACCGACGACGGCCTTCTGATCGGCGTTCAGCTTGTTGAACGCGTTCATCTGACCGCTGGCGACCTCGCTGGACTGGATGCCGGCGCGCGGCGGCATGAGGTTGTACCGGATCATCGAGAGCTCGACGTCGGTCGCGCTCACCCACCCGGTCTCGATCTCCTCGCCGTCCTTCTCTATGACGGCACGGACGTTGAAGTGGTAGTCCCCGTTGATCGGCTCGGGGGCGAACACGCTCCACGACTGACCGAACATGGGCAGCATGTAGCCGGCGAGGACCTCCTGTGTGGGGATCTCCCGCAGCGCCGAGTAAGGCGCGATCCAGAGGAACGACGCTCCCACATGCCACAGGGTCAGCAGGCACGCCGCGAACGCGATGAGCTTCACCCACCAGGTCGGGCGGGGTCGTGCCTGGGCGACGGACGCCGACGCCGTCTGCTCTTCCGGTGAGGTCTCAGTCATGGTGCTCATTCACATCCTTCTCACCGCTGAAGGTCGGAGCCGCCTCAGCGACGGCCCCGACCTTTCAGCGTTCGTGCACTGCGTTCTACTCCGCCTGGACCATCGGCCGACGGGATCGTGCGATCCGCGTCGCCCCCAGTCCGAGCATCAGCAGCAGGGCCGCCAGAGCGATCCATCCGCCCTGGATCTCGCCACCGGTGGTGGCGAGGCCCGAGGCCACGACCTGGAACGTGGCCGCCACGCTGCCGGAGCTCGCTCCGGTCAGGGTCACGGTGTGGGTTCCGAGATCGGTGCTGGACGGGACCGTCCAGGTGAAGGTGACCGTGCCCTGCGCGTCGGCGACTTGAGTCCCCAGCGCGATCGGGGCGGAGGTCATCACACCGCTGACGGATTCACCCGGCGCGAACCCGGTGCCGACCGCGGTCTGCTGGGCGCCGCGCTCGAGAACCGGGACCTTGATCGCGATGGCGATCTTGCCGGTCGGGTCGGCCGCTGCATCCGCAGAGGCCGAAGCCTCAGCCGTCGCCGAGGCCGAAGCCTCAGCAGCGGACTCAGCCGAGGCGTCGGCGGCAGCCGATGCGGAGGCCGTCGCGGACGACGAGGCGTTGGCCGCCGCGGCCGCCGACGCGTTCGGGTCGGCATCGGCCGAAGCCGACGCGTCAGCCGCGCTCGTCGAGGTCGCATCGGTCTGCGCCGCAGCCTGGGCCGCGACCGCCGCGGAGGCGTTCGCATCCGTGGTGGCAGTGGTCGAGGCATCCGTGGAGGCGTCGTCGGTCGCCGCGGCCGACGCCGCTGCATCCGCCGTCACATCCGCAGCCGCCGAGGCGGTGCTCGTCGCATCGGCGAGTGCCGCCGCGACAGCCGCCGCCTCGACCGAGGCGTTGCTGTCGTCATCGGCCTGAGCCGATGCCGACGCGGATGCAGACGCGTTGGTGTTGACCTCCGCAGACGGATCAGCCGCCGCCGATGCGTCCGCCGTGGCGACCGCATCCGAGGAGGCATCGGTCGATGCGCTGGCGATGGCCGCCGCGCTCGCGTTCGATGCCGCACTCGAGCTGGCGTCCGACGTCGCCGAGGCCTCAGCCGCGGTGTCTGTCGACGCGTCTGCCAGCGCCGCCGCCTGAGCTGCGATCGCCGCACCGGCGTTCGCCTCGGAGGTGGCGTCCGCGGTGGCAGCCGTCGACGACGTGGCCGTCGCAGCCGATTCCGCCGCCGCTTCCGCCGCCGCTTCCGCTGCCGGGTCGGCCGCAGCCGAACCCTCGGCCGTGGCATCCGCGAATGCCGCGGCCTGCGCCGCCGCCTCCGCGATCGCATCGGTCGAGGCGTCGGCGTTCGCAGATGCGGATGCCGAGGCCGCCGCGTTCGTGTTCGCCGAAGCTTCGGAGGAGGCGGTGGTCGACGAGTCCGCCGTCGCCGCCGATTCCGACGATGCCGCCGAGTTCGCGTCCGCCGCCGTGGAGGCATCCGCGTTCACGTCATCCGAGGCATCCGCCTGAGCCGCCGCCTGAGCAGCCACAGCCGCAGAGGCGTTGGCCGTCGAGGTGGAGGTCGTCGACGCATCCGTCGATGCCGCGGTGAGCGCCGCGGCCTCAGCCGCCGACTCCGCACTGGCATCCGCGGCCGCCGAGGCGATCGCCGTCGCATCCGAGAAGGCCGCGGATTCTGCCGCGGCCTGCGCCGACGGGTCGCCGTCTGCGGTCGCGTCAGCCGACGCGGATGCCGAAGCCGCCGAGTTCGTGTTCGCCGACGCCTCCGAAGAGGCGTCCGTCGACGAATCCGCCGTCGCCGCCGACTCCGACGATGCTGCCGAGTTCGAGTCCGCCGCCGTGGAGGCATCCGCGTTCACGTCGTCTGACGCATCCGCCTGAGCCGCCGCCTGAGCAGCCACAGCCACAGAGGCGTTGGCCGTCGAGGTGACGTCGGTGGATGCGGTGGTCGACGCGTCGGTCGTCGCCGCGGCCTCGGCCGCAGATGTCGCATCGGCCGTCGCCGCCGCGGAGGCGGTCGACGTCGCATCGGAGAGAGCGGCAGCCTCTGCTGCCGCCTGCGCCGACGGGTCGCCGTCTGCGGTCGCGTCAGCCGACGCGGATGCCGAAGCCGCCGCGTTCGTGTTGACATCGCCAGGGTCACCCGCGGTCACCTCAGTGGTGTCCGTGTCGCTGAACGCACCCGACGTGGCCGTGAGCGTGTATCCCGTGCCCGGAACCGCGTCGGTGGGAACGGGATAGTTCGCCGTGAACGCACCGAACTCGTCGGTCGTCGCGGTCACCGGACCGCCGACGTCCGCGCCGCCACCAGGAGCCGTCAGCTGCAGCGACACCGAGGAGTTCACGGGCCAGCCCGTTCCGGTGACGCTCAGGTTGGTGCCTGCGGGAACGGATGCGGCCGCATCCACGACGACAGGAGCCGCCGTGACCTCGGTCGTGTCCGTCGCCGTCTGGGTTCCGACGCTCGCCGTGACCGTGTAGCCCGTGCCTGCGGGGGTTCCTGCCGGCACCGGATAGTCGATCGTGAAGCCGCCGAGCGAGCCCGTCGTCACCACCTGCGGTGTGCCGATCACGGCGCCGCCCGGAGCGGTCAGCTGCACTGTGACATCGGTGTCGGCGGGCCAGTCGGTGCCCGAAACGGCGAGGTCGGTACCCGCCTCGACAGTCGCGTCGGCGTCGACGGTCGCAGCCGCCGTGACCGCGGTCGTGTCGGTCGCGGTCTGCGTGCCCACGGTCGCCGTCACGGTGTAACCCGTGCCCGGTGTCGCATCCGCGGGAACCGGGTAGTTCAGCGTGAAGCCACCCGCGCCATCCGTCGTCACCGTCTCAGGACCGCCGACGTTCGCTCCCCCACCGGGGGCGGTCAGCTGCACCGAGACCTGCGTGTCCGCCGGCCAGCCGGTACCAGTGACAGGAAGGCTGGTGCCCGCCTGCACTGTCGCCGCGGCATCGACCGCAGCAGCGGCCGTCACCTCGGTCGTGTCGGTCGCCGTCTGGGTGCCTGCGGTCGCCGTGACCGTGTAGCCCGCGCCGGGGACCGCCGCGGCGGGAACCGGGTAGCTCAGCGTGAACGCGCCTGCACCGTCCGTCGTCACCGTCTCAGGATCGAAGGGGACCCCGCCGCCCGGGGGCGTGAGTGTCACCGAGACCTGGGTGTTCGCCGGCCAGTTCGAGCCGGTGAGAGGGAGGCTGGTGCCCGCCTGGACGGTGTCTGCAGCATCCACTGCCGCAGCGGCCGTCACCTCAGTCGTGTCGATCGCCGTCACCGCTCCTGCGGTCGCCGTGACCGTGTACGCGGTGCCGGGAGCCGCCGACGCGGGAACGGGGTAGTTCAGCGTGAATACGCCTGCGCCGTCCGTCGTCGCCGTCACAGGGTCGCCGACGTTCGCGCCGCCAGCGGGAGCGGTCAGCTGCACCGACACCAGAGTGTTCGCGGGCCAGGTCGTGCCGGAGACCGCGAGGTTCGTGCCGGCCTGCACCGTCGCCGCCGCATCGATCGTCGCGACGGGAGCATCCGTCACCTCGGTCGTGTCGGTCGCCGTCTGCGTTCCCACGGTCGCGGTGACCGTGTAACCGGTCGCGGCAGGAGTTCCTGCCGGCACCGGGTAATCGAGGGTGAACGAGCCGGACCCGTCGGTGGTCACGAGCTCGGGGCCGCCGATGTTCGCGCCGCCACCGGGAGCCGCGAGCTGCACCGAGACCTGCGTGTTCGCGGGCCAGTTCGTTCCGGAGACTCCGAGGTCGGTGCCCGCCTGCACAGCGGGTGCCGCGTCGATCGCCGCCGCAGCGGTGACCTCGGTGGTGTCGGTCGCATCGCTCGTGCCGTCTGTCGCCGTCACGATGTAACCGGCCCCCGGCGTCGTCGCCGCGGGGATGAACACGCTGCCCGTGAAGGCACCCGAGCCATCCGTCGTGACGGTCACCGGGTCATTGACCGCAGTTCCGCCGGCGGTCGTCACCTCGACCTCGACATCGGTGTTCGCGGGCCAGCCGGAGCCGGTCACCGGAAGGTTCGTGCCCGCCTGCACCGTGGGTGCCGCGTCGACGGCCGGGACGACCGCAGCCAGCTCGTTCGGGCCGGCCTGCGCGTGCGCCAGGACCACGGTTCCGACTCCGCCTGCACCGAGCAGATCGCCGACCGTGAGGACGAACGCCTCCTCGCTGTAGATCGGGCCGTTGTCCGGCTGCACGTTGCCGCGCAGCGAGACGACGCCGTTGAGGAGTCCGACGACAGGGTCGAGGGCCGTGATGATCGTGGTGACCGCCGTCGTGACCGTCGGGACGACCGTCGCGATCACTCCGGTCGGTCCGAACAGGGTCGCGTTGATCGGCGTCGTGAGAGCACCGAGCAGGGTTCCGACCGGGATGGTGATCGGAAGACCCGCGACCTTCAGCGAGATGGTCGCCGTCGCGGTGCCGTTGACGACGCTGCCCAGCGTCTGGTTCGGCACCGAGACCTGGAGGCCCGTGCCGATGTCGACGATGGTCGTCGTACACGTCGGCCCCGTTCCGACGAGACACACGGCCACGTTGATGTTCAGGGTCGCGGCATTCAGCGTGTTGGTGAGGGTGGTCTGGACGAGAGCCGGAACCGTCTCGAGCACGTTGCCCACGCGCGTGATCAGGTTGTTCAGCACGTCGGCCGACAGCACCTCCTCGTTCACCGCGAGGCCGTTGAGGCCGTGCCCCGTGGTGTCGGAGAGCAGCGCGTCGAGGTCGGCCTCGACCGCACCCGTGCGCAGGTTGACCGTGATCACTCCGTCGCCCACCGGGGTGTCGAGCACGGTGTTCAGCGCCGCGTTGACGTTGGTGGTGATCGCGATGTTGACGCCGCTGTTCCCGAGGATCGGGGCGAGCGCGGCGTTGAGTCCAGCGAGCGCCTGCGCGAGGAGGCCGTTCGGTCCCGCGAGCGTGGCGACGGCCGCATCGACGGTCGATGCGACGCCCCCGGTGCCGGTGAGCGTGTTCACCAGGCCGCCGATGGCGGGAAGTGTCAGCTGGAGGTTTCCGCCGGCGACGTTGTAGTCGCGCGTGACGGCACCGGTGCCGTCGATGGCGACCTCTGCGCTGATGGCGTCGAGTGAGATGTCGAGGTCGGCGACCGCCGAGGTCACTGCGGAGCCGAGCAGCCCCTGCAGGTTCAGCGACGCGTCAGCGGGGTATGCCCCGGCACCTGTGGTGTCGATGACTCCGGTGTCGCTGACCGCACCGGTCGCGGCACGCGAGACGCCGGCATCCGACGACTGCGAATACTGGTTCACGGCGCCGAGCTGCAGGAATCCGCCGAGCGGCACGCTGAGGCCACCGGGGATTCCGAGGTTCAAGGCGTTCAACGCCGTGAGATCGAGGGAACTCGTCTCGGTGACAGGCGTCGGATCGCCGCTGTTGCTCGTGGCCGAACCGTCGAGCTCCGCGACGTCGTCGAGCGAGATCCCCCCGAGCAGAAGGCTGCCGCTGAGGAATCGCGAACTCGACGCGGACTCGTCACCGGGTGCCGCAGTGGCCGCCGTCGGTATCAGTGCACTTGCGAGGATGACCGCGCCGACGGTCACGCCGGCGATACCCCCTCCGATGGCTCTGCGTCGCCGCAGAGTCTTCCCCCTCAGAAATTCCATTCGCCTCTCCCGTGATGCAGATGTTCCGCGTCACAAGGCCCTCCCCAGGCGTCGACACGAGTCGACCGAGCGCATGTCCAGACAGTATTGCGGGATCGAGATTGTTAAGTCCAGCCAACGTCCAGACTTCGTTCGGGAATCGTCATGATCTGAGACATTTCGTCGGCGCTTTCACTAACCACCCCACAGGTGCCTGCTCGGCGGCGGATCGGCAGGACGAATCGTCGGCCGGTCAGAGCACGCAGAAACGCCCCGCAGGTCGATGCCTGCGGGGCGTTTCCGTGCGCGGTCGGGTCGCTAGAGCGTGAGGCCGTGCCCGAACCGGAAGAGCGGATCTGCGGAGTCGAACGGGACGTCGGGGCGCGATGCCTCGACCGCGGCCATCGACCTCGGCAGGTCGAACGGCAGCGCGCCCTGCGCGCTCACGACCCCGCTCAGGACATCGAGCAGGGCGGCCGCAGAGACGCCCCAGTTGACCGTCACGGCCGCCGCCGCATCGGTGATCGGCTGGAGGATCGGCGGGCGATCCGCGAGCACGTCGACCACGGTCGGCACCGTGCTCGCCACCTCGCCCACGTGGGCGATCACGTCGTCTGCGAAGTCCAGCGAGCCCGCGTGGAAGAAGTTCTCGAACATGGTCTCGCGCTGCTCGAACGGCGCCTGCAGTCGGATGATCGCGAGATCGGCCTCCGCGGGGGTCGCGACGACCGTGCCGTAGGCCGCCGCGGCCTCGGCGTCGATCCCCTCGACGTAGAGCTTGATCCCCACGGCGAAGGGCAGCGATCCGTCGTTCGTCAGCACCGTGACGGATGCACGCTGAGCCGCCTCACCGGCGGCACGGAACTCCGCGCGTCCGACGACCTCGTCGGCGGCATCCTCATCGACGTACGGGTTCTCGAAGAGCCCGAGCTCGAACTTCTCGCGGAGGATGCGACGGGCGGAGATGTCGAGTCGCTTCTCCGACACCGAGCCGTCCGCGACGAGCTCGAGCAGCAGCTCGGGGCAGTCCTCGCCGCCGAACTGGTCGGCGCCCGCATCGAGCACCTTCAGCATCCGCTCGCGCGGCGTCAGGTCCTCGACGCCCCATGCCCTGGCGGGGAAGGGCTGGCCGAAGATCTCGGCGTCGTTGATCAGGCCCCAGTCGGTGCACACCAGGCCGTCGAAGCCGTAGCGCTCGCGGAGCAGCCCGGTGATGACGGACCTGTTGAACCCGAATCCGACCTCCTCGTACTCGGTGCCGACGGGCATGCCGTAGTACGGCATCATCTGCCGGGTTCCCGCCGCGAGGGCATCTTCGAACGGCTTGAGGTGCAGCTCGAACTGCCCGCCAGGGTAGACCTGCTCACGGCCGTACGGGAAGTGCGGATCTTCGCCGTCCTTCTGCGGTCCGCCGCCGGGGAAGTGCTTCGTCATGGTCGAGACGGAGCCGGGACCGAAGCTCGCGCCCTGGAAGCCACGGATATATGCCGCACCGAGAATGCCCGACAGTTCGGCATCCTCACCGAAGGTCGCAGTCTGGCGAGCCCAGCGAGATTCAGTGGCCAGATCGACCTGCGGGTGCAGCGCGACGCGCAGACCCACGGCCGTATATTCCTGACGCGCGATATCTGCGAAACGCTCCACCAGCTCGGGGTCGCGAGTGGCCGCGAGCCCCAGCGTCTCGGGCCACTGGGAGAAGGGCCCCGCCAGGATCGACGCGCCGGGGTTCTCGCTGAACGAGTGCCGCGGATCGGTCGACAGCGTCACCGGGATGCCGAGTCGCGTGTCTGCGGCGAGACGCTGCAGGGCGTTCTGCCACGCGGCGATCTCGCGTCCGGTGGGAGCCGCACCGAGCAGGTTGAAGTGGGTCATGTTCTTGACGTGCACGAACTCGCGCGCGCTCGGGGTCGCGAAGACCGGGTTCGCCTCGTCGAGGTCGCCGATCGCGATCATCGTGTGGAAGAACAGCCCCGCCTTCTCCTCGATGCTCATCTCGTGGAGAAGCAGCTGCACACGGTCGTCGACAGGAAGGCTCGTGTCGAGCCAGGGTCGGGCGGTGGTCACGTCTGTCATGGTCACTTGACTCCCTTGATGCGGTAGACGAGCACGGCACCGGCGAGTGCGACGAGCGCACCGAACAGGTACCAGGTGGTGTATCCGCCGAGCGGGGTGGCGGCTCCCAGGGCGATGATGCTCGGCGCGATCGCGGGAGCGATCGACTGCGGGAGGGCGTTGGCGATGTTGAGCACGCCGAGGTCCTTCGCCACGTCGTCGGGGTTGGGCAGCACCTCGGTGGCCAGGGCGAGGTCGACCGACAGGAAGGACCCTGCCCCGAGTCCGATGATCGTCTGCGCGACGATGACGATCTCGATACTGGGAGCGACGGCGAGGATCACGAGGCCGACCACCATGATCACGCCGGCGATCGCGACGAACGGACGGCGCTTGCCGATCTTGTCGGAGAGGAATCCGCCGAGGGGTGCCGAGATGGCCATCGCCGCCATGGAGGCGAGATTCGCGATCAGGATCGTGCCCACCGCCGCCTGCTCGTCGAGCGCGAACTTGTTGACGAGGTAGAGCGGGAGGAAGGTGGCGATGCCGGCGTAACCGAACATCACGAAGAACTTGGTCAGCCACGTCCAGCCGAAGTCGGGGTGCTTGCGGGGATTGAAGACGAACGAGCCGAAGAACGTGCCGATCGTGAAAGGGGTCGCAGGCTTCTCGGTGAGGCGGCGATCCTTGAGCGTCAGCACGAACACGACGACCAGGATCAGGGCGATCGCACCGGGAACCACGAAGCGCTCGAAGTCACCGGGGAGGAAGTTCACGATGAAGCTTCCGGCGAGGATGCCGATGGGAGTCGTGATGCCGATGATGCCCGAGACCTTGCCGCGGCTGGAGACGGGGACCTGGTCGGGCAGGGTCGCGTTGGCGGCGGCGAGAACCGCGTTCATGGACGCCTGCACAAGGCACCAGGCCAGCAGGACGACGAGCACCGAGGTCGCGGCGCCGATGATCACGAAGCCGCCGAGCCCGACGATCGCTCCGCCGAGGATCCACGGGCGCCGCATGCCCCACTTGGAGGTGGTGCGGTCGGAGAGGCGGCCGACGAGCGGGTTCGCGATCAGGGCGAAGGCGGCGCCGACACCCATCACGAGGCCGAGGCTGCCCTCGGTGTTCACCGGGTCGAGGCGCTGGATCTTGAACGCCATCGACACCATCACGGGGGTGAGCAGCGCCAGGTAGACGCCGAAGTTCACGGCGGCGAGTCCGGGGGTGTAGCCGCGCGGGGTCTTGAGGGGCGTGGTGCCGGGGGCTTTGAAGCCGGTCGTTCCGACGGCCGCCGCAGTGGCGGCCGATGACAGCTCTGTCATTGGGGGTCCTTTCGGGCAAAGGGTGCGCCGGTCCTCCGCGACTCGGCGTCGAGAGATGACGATACACGAATCTCGACCGTTTGGTAAGTGAATATCGACCGATTGGTAATGAGACAGAATGGGAGAGAAGGGGGCGGCGATGACGACTGCGGCGACAGGCTCCCGTCAGGCGCGCGCGGCCGAGACCCGGCAGCGGATCGTGGACGCCGCCCGCGAGCTCTTCATCTCGAACGGATACCGGTCGACGTCGCTGCGAGACATCGCCGCGGCTGCCTCGGTCAGCCACCCCGGACTTCTCGGCCACTTCGCGTCGAAGGACGACCTGCTCGCCGAAGTGGTAGCCGGGTTCGAAGACGACAACGAGAAGGCCTTCGACCTCATCGCCGCGGCATCCGAATCCGGTGAGCTGATCTTCGCCGACGTCGCCAGACGCAACGCGCGCACGCCGGGCTACCTCGAGCTCTTCGCCGCGCTGACCGGCGAGGCGTCCGCCCCCGATCACCCGGCCCACGAGCGGATGCGCGAGCGCTACGCGCGACTGCGAGCGCTGAGCTCCGATGTCCTCGAGGACGCAGCACTGCACGGCACCGTCGAATCCGCCCGCGACGTGTCTGATGAGACGACGAGGCACATGGCCGGATGGGACGGCCTGCAGCTGATCTCGCAGTATCTCCCCGACCGCGTCGATGTGGTGCAGATGCTCGAGGAGCGGGAATCGCTCTGGGCGCTCCCCGCCGGCTGGCGGGACTCCGATCAGCCCGCCCCCGTCGCAGACGCAGCGGGCCCCTTGCCCTCGCTCGACGGCACGGCGGTCGAGGGAGCACCCGAGACCGACCCGGGCTACGCCGTAGGCCGACGGCGGCGAGCGCAGATCCTCGCGGACGCGATGCGACTCTTCTCCCGCGCCGGATACGGCGACACGAGCCTGCGCGACATCGCCGAGGCCGTCGGGGTGTCGAAGTCGACTCTGCTCCACCACTACGCCTCGAAGGAGCTGCTGCTCAGCGCCGTGCTCTCGGAGCGCGACCGGTCGATCCAGGAGCGCACGGACGCGCACCGGGCGGAGCGGGCTGCCGACGTGCTGCGTGCGATCCACGAGGGTGCCCGCGTGAACGCCCTCGACGAGCCCGGTCTGATCGAGGTCTATGCGGTGCTCTCGTGCGAGGCCGTGCCGGCCGGGCACCCCGCCCACGACTACTTCACCGAGCGGTTCCGCAGGGTGATCGATCATTTCGCCGAGCTGTTCCGGCTCGCGCAGGTCGACGGGGACCTTCCGGATCACCGTGACCCCGAGCACGAGGCCGTCTGGCTCCTCGCGCTGTGGGACGGACTGCAGTACCAGTGGCTCTACGACCGCGATGCCGTCGACGTCGCGGCGCACCTGCGCGCGCATCTCGAGGACGTGCTTCCTCGAGTGTGAGCGTCGCGCGCGATCAGGCGGAGGCGATGACCGCCAGAACGCCCTCGCCGTAGCCGTCGCGCTTCTTGGCACCGATCCCGGTGATGCCGTCGAGATCGGCGAGCGAGGCCGGACGATGCTCGGCGAGCGCGCGCAGGGTCGCGTCGCCGAAGACCATGTACGCCGGCTTGCCCTCTTCGCGAGCGGTCTCGGCGCGCCAGGCGCGGAGCGCCTCGAACAGACCGCGGTCGCCGGCATCCAGCGCATCAGCCGCACTCGCCTTGCGCGCCCGTGGCGTGGATGCCGGTCGTCCGATCGTGTCTTTGCGCAATGGCACGGGCGTCTCGCCCTTCAGCACCCCGGCGGCCTGCTCGCCAGGGGCGAGCGTGCCGTAGTCTCCCTGCGCCGCGATGATGCCGCGGGCGAGAAGCTGCCGGACGACGCTGCGCCAGTCCTGATCCGAGAGGTCGGCGCCGATGCCGTAGGTGGCGACCTTCTCGTGCCCCTGCTGCCGGATGCGCTCGGTCGAGGCTCCCCGGAGGATGTCGATCAGGTGTCCGGCGCCGAACGACTGGTTGCGCTCACGCTTGAGCCGCACGATCGTCGAGAGCAGCTTCTGGGCGGGGACGAGCCCGTCGAAGGTCTCGGGCGCCTCCAGGCAGGTGTCGCAGTTGCCGCAGGGCTGGGAGTCCTGCCCGAAGTAGCCGAGCAGGTTCTGCCTGCGGCATTCGACCGTCTCGCACAGCGCGAGCATGGCGTCGAGGTGCTGCCCCAGGCGCATCTTGAACGTGCGGTCGCCCGGGCTCTGGTCGATCATGCGGCGCTGCTGCACCACGTCGCCCAGGCCGTAGGCCATCCATGCGATCGACGGCTCGCCGTCACGACCCGCACGGCCTGTCTCCTGGTAGTACCCCTCGACGGACTTCGGCAGGTCGATGTGGGCGACGAACCGCACGTCGGGCTTGTCGATGCCCATGCCGAAGGCGATCGTCGCGACCATCACGACGCCGTCTTCACGGAGGAAGCGCGACTGGTTCTTCGCCCGCACCTCGGCGGGGAGACCCGCGTGGTAGGGCAGGGCGTCGAAGCCCTGCGCCGCGAGATACGTCGCGGTCTGCTCGACCGACTTGCGGCTCAGCGCATAGACGATGCCCACGGAGCCCTCGGGCTGCGCGCGGATGAAGGCCACGAGCTGCTTGCGCGGGTCGACCTTCGGCACGATGCGGTACTGGATGTTGGGGCGGTCGAAGCTCGCGACGTAGTGCTTGGCGTCGTCGAGGCGCAGCCGCTCGGTGAGTTCCTTATGCGTCGCCCGGGTGGCGGTCGCCGTGAGCGCCATGCGCGGCACTCCGGGGAACCGCTCGCCGAGGTCGCCGAGCGCGAGGTAGTCGGGGCGGAAGTCATGGCCCCACTGCGACACGCAGTGGGCCTCGTCGATCGCGATGACGCTGAGGGTTCCCCGCTGCAGCAGAGCCGTCGTCTGCGGCGAGGACAGTCGCTCGGGAGCGACGTAGATGAGATCGAGCTCGCCCGCGACATACGCGCGCTCGACCTCGCGGCGCTCGTCGATCGACTGCGTCGAGTTG
This sequence comes from Microbacterium sp. Leaf159, assembly GCF_001423615.1. Classification (GTDB taxonomy): domain Bacteria; phylum Actinomycetota; class Actinomycetes; order Actinomycetales; family Microbacteriaceae; genus Microbacterium. The sequence goes on from NZ_LMOU01000001.1 coordinate 1,953,776, forward strand.
AGATACGCCGCGCTGACGCCGTTGGCCCGCAGCGCGTCGACCTGGTCGTGCATGAGTGCGATCAGCGGGCTGACCACGAGCCCCGTGCCCTCGCGCACGAGCGCCGGCACCTGGTACGTGACGCTCTTGCCGCCACCGGTCGGCATGAGCACGACGGCATCGCCGCCGCCGATCACGTGCTCGACGATCGCCGCCTGGTCACCGCGGAACTCGTCGTATCCGAAGACCGTGTGCAGCGCCTCGCCCGCACTCGGGTACCGGCTGGGCGCAGCACGTCGCGCCGGCGCAGCCGATGCGGTCTTCGCCTGCCCCACCGGCGTGACCGGGCCTGGGCCCCAGTCGAGCGGCGGCTCGTAGCCTGCACCCTGCGGCACCCAGTCCATGGGCTCCGGCGGCTCCGAGGGCTCCCACTCGGCGCCGTCCCACGGCTCGTCTGCGTACGGCAGATCCTCGTACGGGTCACGGGGAGTCTGCGGCATCCCTCCAGCGTAACGACCCCCGCCGACCTCGGCCCGCCCGTCCACAACTCAGCGGGCGTAGGTTGGACGCAGACACCCGAAGGAGCACTCGATGACCGATATCACCGTCACCCGCAACGACGACGAGTCCCGCTACGAGATCCGCACGGATGGCGCGCTCGCGGGCTACGCGGAGTACCAGCTGCGACCCGGGGCGATCCGCTTCATCCACACCGAGCTCGACCCCGCCTTCCAGGGTCAGGGCCTCGCGAGCATCCTCGCCGAGCGGGCGCTGACGGATGCCGCGGCGACCGGCGATGCGATCGTGCCGCTCTGCCCCTACATCGCCAAGTACCTCACGACCCATGAGATCCCCGGCGCGGAGATCCGTTGGCCGAAGAGGCCCGGCGACGCGCCGACGGAAGCCTGACGACCGGGCGCGGTCGCTCTCGAACGTCCTATTGCATGCAGGTGCCGTTGTAGTACTCGAAGAGGGCCTCGCCCGATGCCTTGACGTCGTCGTCGTACGCGGTGATCATCGCCGTCGGGTCATCGGTGATCGACTCCGCCGCCACCGTCAGGTAGCCCTTCCACGCCTCGAGGTCCTCGGCCAGCTCGGGCGTCGGCTCGACCTTCTCCATGAGCGCGAGCCTCGCCGTGACGTCGCCCTCGGAGTTCATGCCGGGGATCAGCGGAGAGAAGGCTGCGGCCGACGTCTGCGTGTCGTCGAGCAGCGGGCCGCAGAAGCCCGCGTCTCCGCCGGATGCGCACCCCGACAGCAGCACCGCCGAGGCACCGAGGGCGAGCACGATAATGGAAGAGCGTCGAGCGTTCATCCGCTGAGCCTATGAGTCCGCTCGTGCGACCGTGCGCAGACGCACCTGAGCGAAGGAGAATCGGATGACCGAGATCGCGAGCGGATCCGCCGACGCCCACGGAGCTGCGCCGATGATCGGAGAGCGCCGCATCGTGCTCGAGCCGCGCGAGGTTCCGCTCGGCGGCGTCCGGGGCATGAAGGTGCTGCGCGTGCTGCCGCACCGCAATCTGCCGACGATCGGAGCCTGGTGCTTCCTCGACAGATTCGGACCGGCGGACACCAGGATGCGCGTCGAGCCGCACCCGCACATCGGATTGCAGACGGTCACCTGGCCGCTCGTCGGCGAGATCCGCCACCGGGATTCGCTCGGCAGCGACGCCGACCTCCGACGGGGCCAGTTGAACCTGATGACCGCGGGCAACGGCATCTCGCACTCGGAGTACTCGATCGGTGACGACCCGATCCCGCTCGACGCCCTGCAGTTCTGGGTCGTGCTCCCCGACGGTGCACGTCAGGGGGTCGGCGGGTTCGAGCGGCATGCAGACCTCCCTCAGGTGTCCCTGGTCGCCCACGAGGGCGCGGATGCCACGGCCACCGTCGTGCTCGGCGAGTTCGCCGGCACGGCCTCCCCCGCGACCGTGCACACCCCGATCGTCGGCGCCGAGGTCGTGGTCCCGGCCGGCGCCCGCGTGCGACTGCCTCTGCGGGAGGACTGGGAGCACGCGATCATGCTCGTCGAAGGCGATGTCTCGATCTCCGAACACGAGATGACCCGGAACGACATGCTGTACCTCGGGGATTCGAGGGAGGCGATCGACGTCGCCAGCACGAAGGGCGCCCTGCTCTTCCTGGTCGGCGGTGAGCCGTTCGACGACGAGATCGTCATGTGGTGGAACTTCGCCGGCCGCACGCACGAGGAGATCGTCGAGGCGCGCACCGAGTGGGAGGCGGCCTCCCCGCGGTTCGGAGTCGTCGAGGGTCACGACGTGCGCATCCCCGCTCCTCCCCTGCCCGACGTGCGCCTGATGCCGCGCGGCCGCAGGATCTGATCCGAGTCCCGACACAGAGCGACGCCCCGCACTCCGAAGAGCACGGGGCGTCGCGACCGATCGCTGCTACGGCGCGTCGACCGTGACGATCGTCCGCACATCCGACTCGCCGTACTGCACGAGTCCGAGGTAGCGGGTGCCGGCGGTGAGGCCGGTCCAGCTGAGCTCGTAGCTCGTGGCCTGGCCCCGGACGGCGTCGATCGGGTTCGGGGTCGCGGTCAGCGAGCCCTCGCCTTCGGGCTGCACGTTGGCGTAGGTCATGTCCCACGTCATCGGTGCCGAGGTCGAGTACACGTTGGCGACCACGAGGTACGTGCCGGCCGTCGGAGCCGCCAACGTCACCTGCTCGTCAGCCGACCCCGTCGCCGACTGCCACCGTTCGTAGTAGCGCAGGTCGTCTGCGCTCACGACCCGATAGACCGTGAGGTCGAGGTCGCTGCCGGTGTCATCCGACGAGTCGAGGTCGAAGCGCGAGAGCGTCGTGCCCTCGGGCACGTCGACGATCCACGACACGTCCTTGTTCGCGTCTCCCGATGCCTCGTCACCCGAGTGTCCGACGACGCGGCCGTCCGGGTCCTCGAGCAGTGAGAACGGCGTCAGACCCGACACTGCGAGAGCGAGAGCGCCATCGACACCGGGAGTGATGTCGACCGTGGTCGACCCGTCGACTCCCGTGCCCTCGACCTCGGCAGGAGCATCCGCCGTGACCGGGAACACCGCGATCGGCGACCGCACCGTGTTCTTCTTGCTCGTCCAGGTGAGCGATCCGGTCGCCCACTGCTCGACCGGTGCGCTCTGGTTGTCGAACGTGACCGTGTAGGTCGCGGTCTGGCCGGGCTTGTCGAACTTCAGCGTCGACGGCTGCACCGTCACGTTCACTCCGGGCAGGTCGACGGATGCCGTGAACGTGCCCTTCTCGGTCGCGCTGACCGTGCGGGTGACGGTCTGTGCGCTCGCCAGCGATCCGATCGAGAACGATGCGACGTTCAGGTCGCTGCCGTCGATCGGCTCGCCGGGGAAGTCGGCCAGGCCCTTGCCCTCGAGGAACGCGACCCAGTCGGGCACGTCGTTCAGGTAGAGCAGGCCAGGGTTGAAGTAGCGCTTCGGATCGACCTGGCCCGCACCCTGCTGGAACGGATCCTTGTTCGCAGAGCCGTCGGCGTTGACCGTGTCGTACGCGGTGGTCATCATCGCGGACTTGATCTCGGCGGGCTTCGCGTTCGGGCGCTCACCGAGGTAGAGCGCGGCGAGACCGGCGATGTGCGGCGACGCCATCGATGTTCCCGACAGGATGCCGAAGGTCGGCTTCTCGCCCGGAGCATTCTGGGTCGCCGCGAGGATCGCCACGCCGGGCGCTGCGATGTCGGGCTTCATGATGTCGCTGCCGTCGGCCAGCATCGGGCCGCGGCTCGAGAATCCGGCGATCTGCGGCACCGGTGTCACGACACCGGTGGTGTTCTCGCCCACCAGCGTGATCGGACGGTCGGTGCCGCCCTGCACGTACGCCAGCACGGCCGCGCGGTACGCCGAGGCGAGGTGCACGGTCGGAACGGCGTGGAAGTCGTTGTCGAGCGAGTCCGCACCGCCGGGCACGTTCACGAGCACGACGCCCGTGCCACCGGCATCCTTCACGACCTGCGACTTCTCGGCGCGGGCGTTGCCGCCGCGATCGCAGACCACGATGTGCCCCGTGACCTTGGCCGGATCGATGCTGCCGGGAAGGCACAGCGCCGCGTCCGCGGCCGCCTGACCTGCAGCCGGTGCGTCACCGGCGTAGATCGAGGGACCGGTGACGGTGGTGCCGAACGGCACGCTCACCGAGGCGCCAGCCTGGGCGAAGCCGTCAAACTGCACGGTGCCCTCCCACGTCGGGATCGTGGACGCCGCGACCGTCGTGTACCAGGGGGAGGCGTGGTCGGCGGTGACGGAATCCGGTCCGTCGTTGCCGGCGCTGGTGGCGACGAAGACGCCGGCCGCTGCCGCGTTGAAGAACGCGATGTCCTCAGGGGCGAGCACGGAGGATGCCGCACCGCCGCCGATCGAGTAGTTGATCACGTCGACGCCGTCGGCGACGGCCTGGTCGATCGCGGCGATCAGGTCGCTGCCGGCGCAGATGTCGTCGGTCGTGACGGCCTCATCGGGTCCGACGTAGCAGGCCTTGTAGGCCGCGACCTTGGCACCGGGCGCGACGCCCGAGATCTTGCCGAGGTCGACATCCTCGATCGATGCCTTCACGCCGAAGTTGCCTGCCGCGGTGCTCGCGGTGTGCGAGCCGTGGCCATCGCCGTCACGCGGCGAGAGGTAGTCGTACTGGAAGTCGAAGCCGGCCGCCTGCGCGCCGGTGTAGAAGTACTGGGCGCCGATGAGCTTCGACGAGTAGTCGCTCTTGTCCCACTCCTGGGCCTCGACCATCGTGCCGCGGAACTGACCGCCGTCCGACTTGTCGAAGTAGACGAAGGTGCCGTCGGTGTAGGGCTGACCGCCCTTGTGACGCTTGTCGTTCTTGGGCTGCTTCTTGAGCTTCTTGCCCTCGAACGAGGGGTGCTCGGGGGCGATGCCGGTGTCGATGACACCCACGACGACGCCCTCTCCGGCCTTGTCGACGCCGCCGGTCTGCTGCCAGACTCCGCCGCGACCCTTCTTGTCGTCACCGAGGCCGAGGAAGTCCGTCGACGTCTGGGCGTCGGGGTGACGGATGAAGTCGGGGTAGACGTCGTAGACATCCTTCGACGCGCGCAGCTTGTCGATCTGCTCGCCCGTGAGCTCGGCGCTGAAGCCGTTGAGGACGACCTGGTAGCTGATCTCCGGGGTGACGCCCGCCTCCTGGGCGACCGTCTGCTGCTCGGTCTCGAGGTGCTGCACGTAGCGCTGCGAGTCCTGCGACTGCGTCTCGAGCTGCTCGCCCTCGGCGGGCTTGGTCGCCTCGAGTCCGTCGACGTCGCCGGTGTAGCTGGCGAGCGGGTCGGACTTGAGCACCACGATGTAGTGACCAGGCGTTCCTTCGACCGGAGTGGGATTCGTCACCTCCTCCGTGCCTGCGTAGCCTGCGGTTGCCGTCGATGCGATGAACAGCGTTGCCAGGGTGGTGGCAGCTGCCATCCGGAGGGGTGTTCGACCCATGTGCTTCTCCCGATGATCTTCGTGCGACCGCGTTGCCGCACCGCCGCTCAAGCTACGCCGGGCTTCCGTCTACACACCAGGGTCGGGGGCGATTCCTGGACGAACGGCCAGCCGAGTCGCCAATGGTCGACCCGTGAGCTCCGACTCGCCTCAACGTCGTTCCGGCGAGTGCACGCGAGCGAGGAATCGGGAGGTGCGCGGCGACGGCCCACGCGGATCCAGCAGCGACACGATCACGGTCACGGCAGCCGCGAGAGGGATGGTCCAGGCTGCCGGCTGCGCGAGATACGGCGCGGCGACGCCCACTCCCCCGACCGCCCCGTGGATCAGCAGCGCCAGCCCTGCCGCGAGTCCACCTGCGGCCATGCCTGCCACGGCACCGCGTGCGGTCAGGCCTCGCCACCAGACGCCCAGCAGCACGACCGGTGAGAGGGTGGAGGCAGCGACGACGAACACCACGCCCACGCTCGAGACGAGTCCGGCCGGCGCCGTCATCAGCGCGACGGCGAGCGGCACCAGGGCGCAGAGAACAGCCGACACCCTGAACGAGCGCACGGAACCGGAGAACACGTCCTGGCTGATCACCCCCGCCAGAGACACGACGAGCCCCGCCGAGGTCGCCAGGAACGCCGCGAACGCTCCGGCGACGATCAGGGCCGTCAGCAGCTCGCCGAAGACTCCGGGGAACACCCGCGACGGCAGCAGGAGCACGACGGTGTCGGCGATGCCGGGAACCGCGAGATCCGGCGCCTCGATGCGCGCCAGCAGACCCATCGCGCTCGACACGGCGTAGAAGGCGCTGACCATGGCGATCACGATCACCGTGGTCCTGCGCGCCGAGACCCCGGTCGGGCTCGTGTAGAAACGCACCAGCACGTGCGGCAGACCCATGGTTCCCAGCAGCAGAGCGAGAAGCAGGGATGCCGATTCGTAGGCGTCGAACCCGGAGGGCCCTGCTTCCGCGGGGAAGACGAGAGCAGGGTCGAAATCGTGCGGCCCGCCGCTGAGCGCGAAGGCGATGCAGATGACCGGCACGAGAAGAGCGGTGAGTTTCAGCCAGTACTGGAACGCCTGCACGTACGTGATCGCGCGCATCCCGCCCGCCGCCACGGCCGCCGCGACCAGCACCGCGACCGTCACGGCGCCCACCCATTCGGGCAGCCCCGCGACCACGACGAGGGTGATGCCCGCCCCGTGCAGCTGCGGCACGATGTACAGCCACCCGATGATCAGCACGGCGAGACTCGTCACCCGACGGGCCGCTGTCGATTCGAGCCGCGCCTCGATGAAGTCGGGGATCGTATACGCGCCGCTTCGGCGCAGCGGTGCGGCCACGAACACCAGCACGAGCAGATAGCCGGCCGCATAGCCGATCGGGAACCAGAACCCCCGGGCGCCGTCGAGGAGGACGAGGCCGGACAGGCCGAGGAAGGTTCCTGCCGAGAGGTACTCGCCGCTGATCGCGGACGCGTTCCACACCGGGCGGACCGTGCGCGATGCCACGAAGAAATCCCCTGTGGTCCGCGACACCCTCAGCCCGTACACGCCGATCAGCAGCGTCGCGAGGATGATCAGGGCGACACCGACGAGGTTGGCGACGGTGTTCACTCACGGTCCCTGAGCTCGCGGAAGCGGCGCTCGTTGCGAGCGGCGGTGCGCGCGTAGAGCACCGCGAAGACGAGGATGACCGGATAGAACGCGAAGGCCTGCAGCAGCCACGACAGCGGCACACCCCACAGGGTGATGCTCTCCATTCCGGGGATCAGCGCCACGGCGAGCGCCAGCACCAGCACGACGACGACGAATCCGGCGATGGTGCCGAGCGCCAGACGGAGTTGACTGCGCATGAGGGCGCGCGCGTAGACGGCATCCGCTTCGTCGACCGGTGCCCCTGGGAGCGCGATTCCCCGGGTGAGGGCCTGCGTCCGACGGGCCGGCAGGTCGGCCGTGACGCGCACCCTCTTGGGTGTCTCCACCCGTTTCGGCGCCTCACCTCGCTTCGCCGTCTCGGTCACGGCCCGGCCTCGCCCCGCACCAGCGCCTCGCGCACCGTCGCCACGAGGCGTCTGCTCACCGACAGCGAGGCGCCGTCGATCACGAGAGACGGATCGGTGCCCGACAGACGGGCCTCGGTCACGGCCGAGATCCGCACGAGCACCGAGCGATGGATGCGCAGGAATCCGGCGCCCGCCCACCGGCTCTCGAGCTCGGAGATCGGGATGCGCACGAGGTGCCCGATGCCGTCTTCCGTGTGCAGGCGCGAGTAGTCGCCCTGGGCCTGCGCCCAGACGACGTTCTTGCGGTGCACGAAGCGGACGGCGGATCCGACCGTCACCGGGATCACCTCGTCGTCGCCCGACGCCGCGCTCTCGCCGAGTTCGAGCACGCGATCGACCGCTCGACGCAGCCGCTCGGTGCGCACGGGTTTGAGCAGGTAGTCGGCGGCACGGAGCTCGAACGCCTCGACGGCGCGCGCCTCGTCGGCCGTCACGAACACGACGGCCGGCGGATCGGCGAGGGCGAGGAACGCGCGGGCGAGCTCGGTGCCGAGCAGCCCCGGCATGTGGATGTCGAGGAACGCGATCCGCACGGCGCGCTCGGAGAGCTGGCGCAGGGCATCGGCACCGGTGCGCGCGGTGAGGATCTCGCCGATCCGGTCATCGGTGCGCAGCAGATGCACGAGCTCGTCGAGCGCAGGCTGCTCGTCGTCGGCGACGAGGACGTCGATCATGAGCGCACCTCAGTCGTTGTCCGGATCATGGAGCGGCTGCGATTTGGGCACCCGCATCCGCACCAGGGTACCTGCGCCCGTGTTGGTCTCGACGACGAGTCCACCGTCGGTGCCGTACAGCTGGCGGAGGCGCGTGTCGACGTTGCGCAGGCCGATGTGCAGCCCCTCGGCTCCGGCGGTGAGCAGCTCACGCAGTCCCTCCGGGTCCATCCCGATCCCGTCGTCCTCGACCGTGATCTCGGTGTGGGTGCCGTCATCCCGGGATGCGATGCGGATCTCGCCGCCGCCCTCCCCCGGCTCGAGGCCGTGGCGCACCGCGTTCTCGACCAGCGGCTGCACCGAGAGGAAGGGGATGACGGTGGCGAGCGTCTCAGGGGCGATCTGCAGCGTGACCCGCAGCCGGTCGCCGAACCGGGCCCGCTCGAGCTCGAGATACGAGTGGATGCTGCCGAGTTCCTCCGCCAGCGTCGTGAACTCGCCCTGTCTGCGGAACGAGTACCGGGTGAAGTCGGCGAACTCCAGCACGAGGTCGCGGGCGCGCACCGGGTCGGTGTGGATGAAGGAGGCGATGGCGGTGAGCGCGTTGTAGATGAAGTGCGGTGAGATCTGGGCCCGCAGCGACCGCAGTTCCGCCTCGGCCAGCTGCGTGCGTGAGCTCTCGAGTTCACCCAGCTCGACCTGGGCCGCGCACCAGTCGGCGACCTCTTCGGCCGCGCGCACGAGCGAGGCACGCACCGGTGCGGCGAACGCGACCACTGCTCCGATCGCCCTTCCGTCGACGAGGATGGGCGCACCGACCCCCTCGAGGTCGTCATCGCCGCCGGGCGAGGGGAACACCTGCCGACGCCCCGACGCCGTGACCTGCTCGGCGATGCGCACCGCCGCCGATTCCAGCCCGTCAGAGGGGCCGTCGAACGACAGGGTGCCGTCGGCGTCGACGATCGCGACCGCCGCGCTTCCGAGCAGCACCCGCAGGTGTCGGGCGGCCTTGACCACGTCAGGGCCGGCGAGGCCTGCGCGCAGATGGGGTGCGGCCAGACTCGCGTGGTGCAGGGCGGTGAGGGCCGCGCGCTCGGCATCGCTGCCGAGGTCTGTCGCCCCTCGCGCGAGCCGACGGGCGAGCAGCAGCAGCACCGTGAGCACGACGCCGCCGAGCACGCCGAGCACCGCAGTGAGAACGACGTCGGTCATGCTCTCAGCCTAGGCACTCGGGGGTCGGCGGCGATCGGGCCTCAGCAGCACCGCGCACCCGGGTTGCGATCCTGATCGTCCATCCGCTGCCGCCAGAACTGCCGCTCGGTCAGCGGCTCCTCGTCGGGGTGCTGCCTCTGGTGATGCGCGACGTAGGTCGCATAGGCGGTGTCGCCCATCAGCGTCGTGATGTACCAGCGGATGCCGCGGCCCACCCGCCCCGCGCCGCTGAGAAGCGTGCGCAGGAGGGTGGTCGCGGCATCCGCGCGGTTCACGGTGTCGGCCATCTCAGTGGGTCGATGCCTTGCGCTCGTCGGCGAGGATCGGGTCCCACTCCTTCTCGAGCTCGCGCTCGGCAGGGCTCGGCAGGAATCCGGCCGGAGCGAACCGTCGGGAGGCGACCGGGGTCTCCTCGGTGTTCTCGCCGCCTCCGTTGCGGATCGCCTTGATCGTCACGATCACCGCGGCGACCATCACGATGATCGCGAGCGTCACGAAGATGATCGACAGCGTGCCCTGCACGGCCGTGTTGCGGATGACGGCGTCGAGCACCTCGGGCGCTCCGAGCGAGGTGTCGCCGCTGTCGCGGGCCTCGACGTAGCGGAAGTGGTTCGCCCAGTAGCCGATGGCGGGCACGGGCGAGGCGATCTTGTACAGCGATGCGGTGATCGTGACGACCGCCGTGAACGCGAGGGGCAGACCGATGATCCACAGCCACTTGAGGTAGCTGCGTCCTCTCTTGGCCACGATCGCCATCACCACGGCGAGCGCGATCGCCGCGAGCAGCTGGTTCGCGATGCCGAACAACGGGAAGAAGGTGTTGATGCCGCCGAGTGGGTCGGTGACGCCGAGGATGAGGATCGCTCCCCAGCCGGCCACCATGATCGCGGTGCAGATCCACACCCCGGGACGCCACGAGACGTCGCGGAACTTGGGGAACCAGGCGCCGATCGAATCCTGCAGCATGAAGCGCGCGACGCGGGTGCCGGCATCCACCGCGGTGAGGATGAACAGGGCCTCGAACATGATCGCGAAGTGGTACCAGAACGCCATAAGCGCCTGCCCGCCGAGGGCCTGCTGCATGATGTGGGCGAGGCCCAACGCCAGCGTCGGAGCACCGCCGGTGCGCGAGACGATCGACTCCTCGCCGACGGCCTGCGCTGTGCCGGTGAGTATCTCTGGCGTCAGATTCACCCCCGTCAGCCCCAGCGAGTTGACGAAGGCGACGGCCCCTTCGACCGTGCCTCCTGTCGCCGCCGTCGGTGCGTTCATGGCGAAGTAGATGCCCTGGTCGATCGAGATCGCGGCGACGAGCGCCATGATCGCGACGAACGACTCCATGAGCATGCCGCCGTAGCCGATGAAGCGCGTCTGGCGCTCCTTCTCGATGAGCTTCGGCGTGGTGCCCGACGCGATCAGGGCATGGAACCCCGACAGCGCGCCGCACGCGATCGTCACGAACAGGAACGGGAAGAGCGGGCCCGCGAACACCGGGCCCATCCCGTTCTCGCCGAAGATGCTGACCGCGGGAACCGTGATCTCGGGGCGCACCAGGATGATGGCTCCGGCGAGCATCACGATCACACCGATCTTCATGAAGGTCGACAGGTAGTCGCGCGGGGCGAGCAGCAGCCAGACCGGCAGCACCGCGGCGATGAAGCCGTAGACGATGATGCCCCACGCGATCGTGGTGCGGTCGAGGTGGAAGATCGCCTGGCCCCAGTCGGTGCCGGCGACCCAGCCGCCGCCGATGATGGCGGCCATCAGCAGTACGAAGCCGATGATCGAGACCTCGGTGACCTTGCCGGGGCGCAGGAACCGCAGGTAGATGCCCATGAAGATCGCGATCGGGATGGTCATCGCGACCGAGAACACGCCCCACGGGCTCTCTCCGAGCGCGTTGACGACGACGAGGGCGAGGATCGCGACGATGATCAGCATGATGAGCAGCGAGGCGACGATCGCCGCCGTGCCGCCGATGCGTCCGAGTTCCTGACGCGCCATCTGGCCGATCGTGCGGCCGCCGCGGCGCATGGAGAAGAAGAGCACCGTGTAGTCCTGCACGGCACCGGCGAGCACGACACCGACGATGATCCAGATCGTGCCGGGCAGGTACCCCATCTGCGCGGCGAGCACCGGACCGACGAGAGGTCCGGCACCGGCGATCGCGGCGAAGTGGTGGCCGTAGAGCACGCGGCGGTCGGTGGGGACGTAGTCCTTGCCGTCCTGCTTGACCTCGGCCGGGGTCGCCCGGCGGTCGTCAGGGCGGGTGATGTACTTCTCGATCACCTTGGAGTAGAACCGGTAGCCGATCAGATACGTGCAGACGGCCGCGAACACGAACCAGATCGCGTTGACGGTCTCACCACGGACGATCGCGAGCATCGTCCAGGCGACGGCGCCGAGCAGCGCGATCGCCGACCAGATGAGGATCTTCGGCCAGGTCCAGCGGTTCGCCTTCTCGTGGTGCTCATCGCTCAGGGCGACCGGGGGAAGGGAGGGGTCGGTGGTGATCACCGGTTCGTCGAGTCCGGTGCGATCGCGGCCGGTCCCGTCGCGGCGATGCGACGAAGGTGCAGTCATGGGGGTCTCCTCGGGGTGCGCGTCTTTGCGTTCACCCACGCTAGAAAGCATCCGAGGGACCGGCGGGTGCATCTCGGGATGGATGCGACGAACGGCGCAGACCACGCGACGAACGGATGCCGGCGAGGCTGTTTTACACGGCGACCGACCGCATCCGCTCGGCCGGTGCGCAAGTAGGCTGGAGGGGTGGCATCCTCCCCCGTCCTGACGACTCGTGTGCTGCTGGTCTGTGCCGCGATCGGCGTCGCCACCGGCATCCTCGGGGGGATCGCCGGCCTCATCACGCCCGGCGTTCTGGTGCTCACTCCCTACCTCTACGGACTCGTGCTCGGATCGCACGTCCTGCCCGGGATCATCGCTCAGGAGGTGCTGCGCCGACCGCTCGTGGCACTCGTCACGCACGTCATCGCCGCTCTCATCTCGAGTGCGTTCAACCCGGCGTGGGCGCTGCGCTTCATCGGCACCGCGCTGCTGTTCGGGGCGATCCAGGAGGGCATCGCCGCGCTCACCCGCTACCGCTCATGGGGTGCCTGGCGCTTCTTCATCTCGGCCGGGGTGATCGGCGTGATCGTGGCGGTCGTCGTCTTCTTCGCGGCGCATCTGGCCGTGCTGCCGCTGTGGGCGCAGATCGCCTACCTCGTGATCTCCGTGCTCGGCCCGATCGCGTGGACCGCCGTGGGGCTGGCGATCGGCAGCGCCCTGAGCCGTGCGGGCGTCGCCCGCCGTTGACGCCCGATCACCCGGAATCCGGCGCATGCGGATCAGGTAAGGCTCAGCTAAGTTAGAACGGTACCGATCCGCCGAAACCCGGGGTTATGCCGTGCGCTCACCTGCGCCTCTTCTCCGCGTGCGTGACCTCTCGATCACGCACGCCGATGCCGCGCACCCCTCCCCCGAAGACGTCACCTTCGACATCCACCCCGGCGAGGTCGTGCTGCTGCTCGGCCCGTCCGGTTCGGGCAAATCGACGCTGACGCTCGCGCTCAACGGACTGATCCCCCATGCGGTGCCCGCGACCATGACGGGGTCGGTCGAGGCCGGCGGACTCGACACCGCCGACACCCTCACCGCCACGCTGAGCACGCACGTCGCGATGGTCTTCCAGGATCCGGATGCGCAGATCGTCACCGGCACGGCCTACGACGAGGTCGCCTTCGGTCCCGAGAACCTGCTGCTGCCGCTCGACGAGGTGCGCACGAGGACCGAAGACGCACTGCGCCGCGTCGGCCTGTGGGACAGGCGAGACGAGAATCCCGACCGTCTCTCGGGCGGCGGGCGGCAGCGTCTCGCGATCGCCTGCGCCCTGGCGATGGGCTCTCCTCTGATCGTGCTCGACGAGCCGACAGCCAACCTCGACCCCCAGGGCATCGACGATGTGTACGCCGCACTCGCCGACGTCGTCGCCGCCGGCGACCGCTCGATCCTGCTGGTCGAGCACAACCTCGATGCCGCGATGGGCTTCCTCACCCGCACGATCGTGATCGACCGCGCGGGTCGCGTCGTCTTCGACGGGCCGCCCGCCGACGTCATCCGCACGAATGCCGCAGAGCTCGTCGCGATGGGGGTCTGGCTGCCCGCAGCGACTCTCGCAGCCCTCCGGATACAGGATGCCGGTACGCACTTCGACGAGCTGCCTCTCACGCCTGACGAGCTCGCCGCCGCGCTCGCCGCAGCCACGAGTCACCACGTTTCGACTCGCTCCGCTCGCTCAACGAGCGGAGACGGCACCACCTCAACGACCGGAGACGCCATCCGCTCGTTGAGCGATGAGCGCAGCGACGAGACGAAACGCCCCAGCACCTCGATCATCAGCGCCCGCGGCCTGACCGTCCGACGCCATCGCGCCGAGATCCTGCACGGCATCGACCTCGACATCGCACCGGGCACTCTCACCGCGATCGTCGGCACGAACGGCGCGGGCAAGACGACACTGCTGCAGTCGCTCGCGGGCGTCGTGCCGCCTCCGAAGCGACAGGTCACGGTCGATGGGATCGACCCGGGGTCGGCGTCGCCGAGAGATCTCGCGAGTCGCATCGGCTTCGTGTTCCAGAACCCCGAGCACCAGTTCATCGCGCACACGGTCTTCGACGAGCTCGCCCACGGACTGCGGCTGAGGCACACGCCGGACGCCGAGGTCACCGAGCGCGTCGACGGGATGCTCGCGCGGTTCGGGCTCGAGGCCAAGGCCGACGTGCATCCGTTCCTGCTCTCGGGCGGAGAGAAGCGGCGCCTCTCGGTCGGCACCGCGCTCATCACACGCCCGCAAGTGCTCGCGCTCGACGAGCCGACGTTCGGACAGGACCGCGCCAGAGCATCCGAGTTGCTCGCCCTGCTGCACGACCTGCGCGATGAGGGCACCACGATCCTCATCGTCACGCACGACCTGCAGCTCGTCGCCGAGCACGCCTCGCACACCGTCATCCTGAGGGACGGCCGGGTGCACGCCGCCGGCCGCACCGAGGTGCTCTTCAGCGAAGAGACGCCCTTCGTCGAGGCGGGGCTGAGGCTTCCGGCGCTCCAGCGCGTGCTCGCCGCGGCAGGGCAGGCGATCGCATGACCGCGCAGACGTTCGATCCCTACGCGGCGGTCACGGCATCCTCTCCGCGTCAGTTCCTGTACGCGCTGAATCCGCTGGCCAAGGTCGCCGGCGTCGCACCGGCGATGCTGGTGCTGATCTTCGTGAGAGACCTCGCCACCCCGGCCGCCTTCCTGGTGCTGTCGCTCGCTCTGATCGTCGTGGGGGCGCGGCTCACGGTGCGCACCGTAGCGCTGCTGTTCCTCGCGCTGCCCGTGGGCATGCTCGCGATCGGTCTCGGGTTCTCGCTGTGGGTCGATTCGGGCCTCGTCGGCGACACCCCGCCTGCTCTGCAGATCGGCGACTGGACGCTCTATCAGGGGGCGCTCGTGATCGGCTTCGCCACCGCCCTCCGTCTCGGCGCGATCATCTCCCTGGCGCTGATCGGCGGCCTCACCACCACCGGACCCGACCTCGTGCGCGCGAGCGTGCAGCAACTGCGAGTGCCGTATCGGATCGGCTACACGGCGCTCGCCGCCTTCCGGTTCGTGCCGCGGTTCGGACATGAGCTGTCCGTGATCCGCGCGGCACACCGCGTGCGCGGTCATCATGGCGGCAGCGGGCCGTTCGCGAGGATCGCCCGTGGATGGGGCTACATCGTGCCGCTCCTCGCCGGAGCCATCCGCCATGCCGAGCGCGTGGCGCTCGCGATGGACTCCCGAGCCTTCGGCGCCCACTCCACGCGCACCGAACGCCACCTCGTGCCGTTCCGCACGCGCGACACCGTCTTCATCGTCGCCTCGATCGCCGCATCCGCCGCGATCTTCGTGTTGTTCTTCCCCTGGCAGCTGCCCTGAAAGGCGTCCCCATGGCATTCAGCAAACTGGTCAAGCCCGAGTCGTCCGAGCTCATCCACCTCAGCGTCGTGCGCACCGAACGGCTCGCCCCGCACTGGATCAGGGTCACGCTCGGCGGGGGCGAGATCGAGAAGTTCCGGCCGATGGGCTTCGATCAGTGGTTCCGACTCTTCCTGCCGATCGGCGGGGATGCCGGACTCGACCGGGTACCGGCGAAGGCCAACAAGATGTTCGGATATCTCAAGTTCCTGCGGATCCCCGACGGCGAGCGTCCGGTGATGCGCAACTACAGCGTGCGGGCGTATCGCGCGGCGACCGCCGAGTCCGGCGCCGAGATCGACGTCGACTTCGTGCTGCACGGATCCGCGGCCGACGGCACGGCCGGCCCCGCATCGCGGTGGGCCGAGACGTGCGAGCCCGGCGAGCATGTGCTGATCATCGACGAGGGACTCACCTTCAATCCGCAGCGCGGCACCGAGCGGGTCGTGCTCGTGGGCGACGAGACGGCGCTGCCGGCGATCGCCTCGATCTGCGCATCACTCCCCGCGGATGCCACGGGCACGGCGCTGATCGAGGTGCCCACCGAGGAGGATGCGCTGGACTTCCCACACCCGGCCGGCATCGACGTCGTCTGGCTCGTGCGTCCGCACGAGTTCGCCCCCGGCTCGTTCGCCCTCGCTCGGCTGGGCGAGCTGTCGCTGCCCGAGGCACCGTTCCATGCGTATGCCGCGGGCGAGCAGTCACTGGCATCCGGTGCACGCAAGCATCTCGTCGGTGAGCGCGGTGTCGACAAGAACGCCGTCAGCTTCTGCGGCTACTGGAAGATCGGCGCATCCTCGCCGGCCTCGAAGACCGCCCGCGACGCCGCTGCCGAGCCTCTCGCATGAGCGGGGCGGAAGCCGTGCGCGGGGCGGATGCCGTGAGCCCGAACCCCTACGCGGATGCGTCGGTCGGTGCGGGGGTGCAGGTCGGTGCGGGGGCACCCGCCGGTGCGGGGTCAGAAACGCACCCGGCGCCCGGTGCGGGGTCAGAAACGCACCCCGAATCTCACTCCGCGGTGCAGAATCGACCCCGCACGGACGGCGGTCGGCCACGCTTCCGCTTTCCGACCGCGATCCTGCTGACGTGCGCCGCGCTCGGCGTCGCGGGCGGCATCCTTCTCGCACCCGCCAACTGGATCTCGACGCTCCTGTTCCTCGGCCTCCCCTTCATCAGCGTGGGCCTGGCCGGGCTGTGGCTGCTGCCCTCGGTGATCGCCCTGCGCCTGTTGCGACGTCCCCTGGTCGGGCTGCTGGTGGGACTCCTCGCCGGCCTCGTGATCGTCCCGTTCTCGGGATACGGCTTCAGCAGTGTGGCGACGAACGTCTGGTGGGCGGCATTCACCGAGCTCCCGTTCCTGTTCGTCCTCTGGCACTACTGGGGCACCTGGCTGCACTACCTCGGCGCAGCGATCGTCGGCATCGTCTATCCGATCCTCGCCTGGACATCGTTCAACCTCGGGACGTTCGACCTCGGCCTGCAGATCACCTTCTTCGCGATCACGCTCGCGAGCTGCCTCGGAGGCACCGCCCTCGGCATCCTGATCGCCGACCGGCTGCGCCGCGCGGGTGTCGGCGGCCGTCTGCCCCGCTGACCGCCGGGGCTCCGGGCCTGACTCGCCTGCCCGCCTGCCCGCCTGCCCGCCTGCCCGCCTGCCTGTCCGCCCCTCTGCCCGCCTGCCCCTCTGCCCGCCTGCCCCTCTGCCCGCCTGCCCCTCTGCCCGCC
>NZ_LMOU01000001.1:1970873-2014929 GCF_001423615.1 Microbacterium sp. Leaf159
GCCTGCCCGCCTGCCCGGGCACAGCTTCGGATGCCGGTGTGCGGCGCGCCGTGCTCCGGCCGCCGGCCCCGGCGCGTCGCGCCCACCCTCCGAATCTGTGCCCGGGAGTGGGGATCGGTTCCTCAGTTCGCCCCCGTCCCAACGAGAAGGGCCCAGGATGACGGCATCCTGGGCCCTTCTCGTAGAGGGTGCGTCAGCGCTTGCCGACGATCTGGCGACCGACGAGGTCGCGCATGATCTCGTTCGTTCCGCCGTAGATGCGGTGCACCCGGGCATCGGTGAACGCGCGGGCGATCGGGTACTCCATGATGTAGCCGTAGCCACCGTGCAGCTGCACGCCCGTGTCGAGCACCTCCCACTCGCGCTCGGTCGCCCAGAACTTGACCTTCGCGGCATCCTCGGCGGTGAGCGTGCTGTTCTTGTAGGCGAGCAGCGCGCGGTCGATGTACGCCCACATCGCGTCGGTGGTCGCGGCCATGTCGGCGAGCCGGAAGCGGGTGTTCTGGAAGTCGGCGATGCGCTCGCCGAACGCCTCGCGGTCCTTCGTGTAGGCCACGGTCCAGTCGAGGGCTGCCTGAGCGGCTGCGGCTGCGGCGACGCCGATCGAGAGACGCTCGAGCGGCAGGTTGAGCATCAGCTGGATGAAGCCCTGACCCTCCTTGCCGCTGATGAGGTTCTCGTCGGGGATGAACACGTCGGTGAAGCTGAGCTCGGCCGTGTCCCAGCCGTGGAAGCCCATCTTGCTGAGCTTCTTGCCCTGGTCGAAGCCCTCCATGCCCTTCTCGACGAGCAGCAGGCTGAACGCGTCGGGACGATTGCCCTCGCCGGTCTTGACGAAGGTCACCACGACGTCGGCCGTCGTGCCGGAGGAGATGAACGTCTTGGCGCCGTTGAGGATGTAGCCGCCGTCGACCTTCTTGGCGTTCGTCTTGATGCCGCGGAGGTCCGAGCCCGCACCGGGGTCGGTCATCGCGAGGGCACCGAGCACTTCGCCCGTCGCCATGCGGGGAAGCCACTTCTCCTTCTGCTCCTGCGTGCCCATGTGCACGAGGTAGGGCACGGCCAGGTCGTCCTGGATGCCGAAGGCACCGGCCAGCGACCCCGCGCCGGAGGCGATGACCTCTTCCATCACGATCGTGCGGAAGCGGTAGTCCTGCAGCATCCCGGCGCCGCCGAACTCCTCGGGTACGGACAGCCCGATCAGGCCCGCCTCACCGGCTGCCAGCATGGTCGCCCGGTCGATCTCGCCCGCGGCGTCCCAGCCCTCGATCGCCTCATTGGTCACGTGGCGCTTGACGAAATCCTTGACGAGGTCGCGGAATGCCTCGTGATCCTCTTCGTAGATGTCGCGTTCCATTGCGTCCTCCTGAACGTTCGTGCGTCATTGCTCCGGCGATTCTATGCCGGTTCACCGACACCGGGACAGCCCGTTGTGAGAATGCATCCCACAATCGGTGGGACTGGGTACCGCGGTTGTCGGATGCCGCAATGCGGCCGTTCGGACGACGTTCGGCCGTGCCTCAGTGCGTGTAATCGGGCGCGGCGGGGAGCCCGAAGAACTCCTCGAGCGTGTGATACCCGCCGTGGTGGTAGGCGGCAGCGAGGTCGCGTCCGAGGTAGCGCAGATGCCAGGGCTCGGGTTTGTACCCGGTGACGCCCGAGCCGACCTGCTCGTAGCGGACGATGAATCCGTACTCCCAGGCGTTCGCCGCGATCCACTCCCCCTGCGCCGTGGCGCCGAACGCCTCGATCGCCCCGCACCGCGAATCGCACGCCACGAGATCGATGGCGAGACCGGTCTGATGCTCGCTGTGGCCCGCTCGCGCGGATGACGCATCCGCACCGGCCTGCCCGCTGTCGCGCACGTGCGACGCATGGGTCGCCACCTGGAGGTCGTACGAGCGGTAGCCGTTGTTCGCCCCGATGCGCCCGGCGCCCTCGGCCACCGCGGCAGCGGCCATCTCGCCCACAGCCGAGGCGACATCCGCTCGCGCCTGACCTGACGCGGTCGTCATCTGCAGCGGGATGTCCGCGAGCGACGATGGCGCGAAGGCGACAGGGGCGAGCGGACGAGCCTTGTTCACGACCACCCAGACATGGGCGGGATCGTCGAGCGCCACGCACGGCGCGTTGCCGGCGATGACGGCTGCCCGGAAGCTCTCCGCACCGCCGAAGCCGGCGATGATCGCCGCATCATCGGCCACCGAGATCGCCTCCAGCACCGTCGGCTCCGAGCACGGGTCAGCCGCCGTGGTCGCTCCGACCTCGACCGCGGGGACCTCCTGCACGACGAGCGGTTGCGGCATCTCCGCCTCTTCCGCCGCCGAGTTCGCGATGGGCGCGCCGGCGATCGACAGCAGGATGCCGACGGCGGTCACCGCAAGACCGATGGGCAGGGCGGGTCCGCGAATCGGGGAGCGCGGCGCCGCATGCTGAGGCTGCGGCGCGAAGTACATGCTCCCATTGTCCCTTAAGTCGGATAGAACATATGTCGCACTCCGGTTGACTCCAGTATCGTTTCTATGTTCGAATGGTTCTCATGCGGTGGCAGGGACAGAAACTCGGTGACGTCGATGCCGCGGCGCTGCCCGGACTCGAGAACCGCTCGAACGTCCTCCGCACGGTGACCACGCCCGACTTCGCGGGCATGACCTTCCATGAGGTGCTGTCGAAGTCCGCACTCAATCACGTTCCGGGCGCTTCGCGCATGCCTTTCGCGTGGACCATCAACCCCTACCGCGGATGCAGTCATGCCTGTGTGTACTGCTTCGCTCGCGGAACGCACGAGTATCTCGATCTGGACGGCGGATCCGACTTCGACTCGCAGATCGTCGTGAAGGTCAACGTCGTCGAAGTGCTGCAGAAGGAGCTGCGCAAGGGCAGCTGGGAGCACGAGACCGTCGCGCTCGGCACGAACACGGATCCGTATCAGCGCGCCGAGGGGCGCTACAAGCTGATGCCGGGGATCATCGAGGCTCTCGCCGCTTCGGGCACGCCGATGTCGATCCTCACCAAGGGCACGCTGATCAGGCGTGACATCCCCCTGCTGGTCAAGGCCGCGCAGCGGGTGCCCGTCGACATCCAGATGTCGATCGCGATGTACGACGACGACCTGCAGAAGGCGATCGAGCCCGGCACCCCGACGACGCAGGCGCGGCTCGACACCGTGCGGGCGCTGCGGGATGCGGGCTTCCGGGTCACCGTGTTCCTGATGCCGATCATGCCGCACATGACCGACTCGGTCGAGGCGATCGACACCGCTCTGCGCCGCATCAAAGAGGCCGGAGCCAGTCGCGTGATCTACGGTGCGTTGCACCTCCGCGCCGGCGTGAAGCCCTGGTTCATGCAGTGGCTCGGCGAGTTCCGACCCGACCTCGTCTCGTCGTATCGAGGGCTCTATCCCGGGGTCTCGGCCGAGGCGCCGAAGGGGTATCGGCAATGGCTCGCGAAGCGGGCGCGACCCCTGATCCGGATGCACGGGCTCGACGGGCAGCACGAGGACGACTACCCGGTGCGGGGCATCCGGTCGTCCGCTCCGCACGGACGCCCGGCCCCCTCAGTCGCGCCAGCGCCCGCCCCCGCACAGCCGATGCTGTTCTGACCGCCGATCGGCGCGTTCGGCGAGGCGCCGAATGCGATCCGGCGAGGTCGGGAGGGTGCCTCCAGGGCGCGTAGGCTCGGGCGTTATGGCTATCGGCTCCACAATGCACACGTTCGAGGTCCAGTTGGCCGACATGGATCGTGGTGTGTACGACGACTTCTCGCTGCGCGTGGCGCGGCATCCGTCCGAGACCGATGCGTACATGCTCACCCGCGTGCTCGCCTACGGGCTCGAGTTCACCGAGGGCATCACGTTCGGCGGCGGCATCTCGCAGACCGACGAACCGGCGGTTCTGGTGCGCGACCTCACCGGCCAGACCACCGCATGGATCGAGATCGGAGCCCCCGACGCCGAGCGCCTGCACTACGGCAGCCGTCTCGCCGAGCGCACCGTCGTCTACACGCACCGCGACCCGGCGAAGGTCATGGCGCCGTGGGCCGACAAGAAGATTCACCGCTCGGAGGACATCCGCGTCTACAGCTTCGATCCCGGATTCATCGAGTCCGCTGCACCGCTCATCGAGCGCCGCAACACCATGACGCTCACCGTCACCGAGCAGGTGCTCTACCTCGACCTCAACGGCACGACCCTGACCACGGCGATCCACGAGCACGAACTCGGCTGAGTCGACATGGCGCGCATCCCCGCGCATCCCACGCACGACGAAGGCCCCGCCCCCGCAGATGCAGGGACGGGGCCTTCGAGCGTGACGGATCAGGCCGTGAGGTCTGCCGCGGTCGGAACTCGACCGGCGATCTCCTCGATCAGGTCGTCGTCGATGCGCGCGTTCTCGAACGGGGCGTCGATCTCGGCGCGCTCCAGCAGTTCGGTCATGCGGCGCTGGCGCTGACGAGTGATCAGCGTCACGACGCGGCCCGAACGACCGGCGCGGCCCGTACGGCCCGAGCGGTGCAGGTACGTCTTGTACTCGTCGGGGGCGTCGGCCTGGACGACCAGGTCGATGTCGTCGACGTGGATGCCGCGGGCGGCGACGTCCGTCGCGACGAGCACGTTCACGCGCCCGGAGGTCAGACGCTCGAGGTTGCGCGTGCGCTTGGCCTGGTTGAGGTCACCGTGCAGTGAGACCGCGGGGATGCCGGCGTCGTCGAACTGCTCGGCGAGCATGTCGGCATACGCACGGGTGCGGGCGAAGACCAGGGTCTTGCCCTCGCGGTCGACGAGCGAGGTGAGGATGTCGGCCTTGTCGCGGTGCTCGATCACGAGCACGCGGTGCTCGATCGTGCTCGAGTCCTGGTCCTCACCGGCGACCTCGTAGACGGCAGGGTCGACGAGGAACTCGTCGACGAGAGCCGCGACCTCACGGTCGAGCGTCGCCGAGAAGAGCAGCTTCTGGCTGCCGTCGGCCGTGTGGCGCAGGATGCGCTGCACCGGCTCGACGAATCCGAGCTCGCACATGTGGTCGGCCTCGTCGAGCACCGCGATGCGGCAGTCCGAGAGGTCGAGCTTGCCCTGGTTGATGAGGTCCTCGACGCGACCGGGCGTACCGATGACGATGTCGACGCCCTTCTTCAGCGCACCCACCTGGCGGCCCTGCGGCACGCCACCGTAGATCTGTGTGGTGAAGAGGCCGACGCTGCGGGCGATCGGCTGGATCGTGCGGTCGATCTGCAGCGCGAGCTCGCGGGTCGGAGCGAGGATGATCGCACGCGGCGACCGACCGAACTCACGACGCTTGCCGGCCTGCGACTGCAGCACGCGCTCGACGAGCGGTGCGCCGAAGGCGATGGTCTTGCCGGAGCCGGTGCGGCCACGGGCGAGGACATCGCGCCCCTCGAGCACGGCCGGGATGCTGGCAGCCTGGATCGGGAACGGCGTCGCAGCGCCCATGCCGACCAGGGTCTCGACGATGTTGGATCCGAGACCGAGGTCACCGAAGGTCACACCGTCGACCTCGACGGCAGCGACGGACTTCGCCTCGAGACGCTCGTGCACGACGTCATCGGTCTGCTCGAACTTCTTGGCGGGTGCCGCGCTCGACGTGGCGTTCCAGTCGTTGCGGCTGGGGCGCTCGTTGCGCGCCGGCCGCCCGCGGGTGTCCGACGTCAGCGGGCGGGGACGCTCGGTGCGGTACGCGCCACCGGTCGAGGGACGCGAGCGCTCGTCGCGGCCACCCTCGATCGAACGCTGAGTGCGGTCACGGTCGAAGGCACGACGCGCACGGTCGGCGTCGTAGGAGCGCTCGGCGCCGCCACGGTCGTCACGACGCGGGCCTGCGCCACGGTCGTCACGACGAGGACGGTCGTCACGGTCGAAGCGCGGACGCTCGGATGCTGCGCGGTCGAAGCGCGGACGCTCGGTGCGGTCACCCGAACGGGCAGGACGGTCGTCGCGGTTGAAGCGCTGGCCACCGCGGTCGTCACGGAAGCCACCGGAACGCTGGTCACCGCGGTCGTCACGGAAGCCACCGGAGCGCTGGCCACCGCGGTCGTCACGGCCCGGACGTCCGCCGTCGCGGTGATCGTTGTCACGGAAGCCCTGGCGCTGCGTGCCCGCACTGCGGTCGTCACGGCGCGGACGCTCGTCACGCTGGCCGCCTCGCTCATCGCGGTACGTGCCGGGGCCGGTCGGACGCTGGCCGCCGCGGTCATCGCGACGCGGACGGTCGAAGCTCGAGGAGGCACGGTCGTTGTAGCGCGGACGGTCGTCGCGGTTGTGCGGTGCCTCACGGCGACCCGACTCGGCACGGTTGCGGATGCCGCGCGACTCGTCGCGACCCGCACGCTCCTGAGCGCTCCAGCGCTGCTTGGGCGCGCCCTCTTCGGCGGGACGGTAGCCGCGGTGGCTCGCGCTGCGGCTGCCGGGGCGACGGTCGACACCTGCGGTCGAGGTGCGGCGCTCACCGGCATCCGCGCGTCCGCCGCGAGCATCGCGGGAATCGCGCGTGTCGCGACCTGCGTCGCGGCCGCCGGCGTGGCGATCGTGGAACGAGGTCTTGCTCGCGCCGTAGCGCGGCTCGAAGTTGGCGGCGGGACGGCCGCCGCGGGGCTTCTTGTTCTTGGGCATGGGTGTGTCCTTCTGAGTTCTCGCACGAGAACGGCGCCGCGCACACGCGCGGTATCCCTGCGCGCGATCGGATGCGACCACGCGGGGTTGTCCGGACTGTCAGCGGCCGGGGCCATTCATGTGATGGTTGATTAGCGTCGAGCGACGCTCACCATCGGCCCCTGGACTCACACTTCTTACACAAAAACGTCCGCGCACTGCGCGGGTGTCCGAAGCCGACCCATCAAGTGTAGCGGTCGCTCCTGAAAATCCGCCCAGTCCCCCTGGCACTCACACCTCGCCATACGATTGCGGGGTGAACTCCGCATCCCCCACCGGCACCCAGGTGTACCTCCAGCTCGGCGACGTCAGCGCCCAGATCGCCCAGGTCGGCGCATCCCTCCGATCGCTCCGCATCGGCTCGGTCGACCTGATCTCGCCGTATCCGGCCGACTCTCCGACCCCCTCATGCTCGGGAGTCGTGCTCGCGCCCTGGCCGAACCGTGTGCGAGACGGCCGGTGGAACGACGAGGGCACGGAGCGCCAGCTGGCGATCACCGAGCCGAAGTTCAGCAATGCGAGCCACGGGTTGCTGCGTTTCACCGCCTACGGCATCGAAGAGACGGCGTCGGGGACGACGCTGAGCGCCACGATCGTTCCGCAGACCGGCTACCCGTACCTGATCGAGACGAGCGTCACCTATGTGCTGCGCGCCGACGGCATCGACGTCACGCACTCGCTGACGAACCGCTCGGCGACGGCGGCGCCGGTCGCACTCGGCACGCATCCCTTCGTCACCATCGGCGACGTCGACCCGCATGATCTCGTGCTGCGGGTGCCGGCTCAGACCCAGGTCACGACCGACGAGCGGATGCTGCCCACGGGCACGCAGCCTGCGGATGCTGCGCTTCGCGACGGCGCCCGCCTCGGAGACGTCGACCTCGACACCGGATTCACCGACCTCGAGCGCGACGCCGACGGACTCGTGCGGCACTCGCTCACCGCACCCGACGGGCGCCGCCTCACCCTCTGGCAGGGCGCCGGGTTCGACTTCGTGCAGGTCTACACGACCGACAAGTACCCGGGGCAGTCCCTTGCGGTGGCGATCGAGCCCATGACCGCTCCCGCCGATGCGCTGAACAGCGGCACAGGCGTCCGTCGCCTCGCGCCGGGCGAGACCTGGACCCTGCAGTGGGGCATCACGCTCGACTGAGCTCGGCCGCTCACGTGCACAACTCAGCATGAGATCGCCGATGCCCGCCCGGGAATCGCTTCCGGGCGGGCATCGGGCTCAGTCGTGCTGAGTTGTGAACGCGGCAGAGGCTACTCGCCGCGCTCGCGCATCTCCCGTCGGGTCAACTGCGGTGCGTGCGGCAGCCCCGAGTCACCCGCACCGACCCCGGCACCGGCACCTGCACCAGCCAGCGCCAGATCGCCGGCAGGCACAGGCCCGTCGGACGGCTCGTCGCCGTCGACCGGCGCAGACCCGTCGTCGCCGGATCCCGCCTTGCGGGCCCGACGCCGCTCCTTCGCCCCCTCGACGAGGTTGTAGAGGGTCGGCAGCACGATGAGCGTCAACACGGTCGACGAGATGAGCCCGCCGATCACGACGATCGCGAGCGGCTGCGAGATGAACCCGCCGTGCCCGGTGATGCCGAGCGCCATCGGGGTCAGCGCGAAGATCGTCGCGAGCGCCGTCATGAGGATCGGGCGCAGACGCTTCTCGCCACCGGCCTTGACCGCGTCGAGAGTCGACAGCCCCTTCTCGCGGTACTGGTTCACGAGGTCGATGAGCACGATCGCGTTCGTGACCACGATGCCGATGAGCATCAGCACACCGATCAGCGAGGCCACGCCCAGCGGCACTCCCGTGACGATCTGCAGCAGGATCGCACCGGTCGCCGCGAACGGCACCGAGACGAGCAGCAGCAGCGGCTGACGCAGCGACTTGAACGTCGCCACCATCACGACGTAGACGATCAGGATCGCGGCGAGCATCGCGAGACCGAGCTGCGAGAACGAGTCGGCCTGCTGCGTCGCGACGCCACCGACCTCGGCGGACGCGCCATCTGGCAGGTCGACGGCGGCGAGAGCCTCGGTGACCGACTGCGTCGCCACGGCGAGGTTGTCGGATGCCGGCGGCACGGTGATCGTCGCGGTGCGGCGTCCCTGCTCGGTGGTGATCGAGGTCGGGCCGTTGCGCTCCTCGACCGTCGCGATGTCCTGCAGCTGCACGACTCCGAGGGCACTCGGGATCGTGAGCTCGCGCAGGGCCTGCGCGGTGGTCGGCGGCTCGGCTGCCGCGAGATAGATCGTCAGCGCGGTGTCGTCGATCTCGACCGAACCCACCTGCTGGGGACGCATCGTGTTCGAGACGAGCGCGCCGACGGCCACCTCGGACAGTCCACGCGCGGCTGCGGCGTCGCGGTCGACGACCACGGCCAGGTAGGGCAGCGCGGCGGCGAGGTTGTCGGTGACCTTGCCGATGCCGTCGCGTCCCTCGAGCTCGTCGACCACAGCGGTGGTGGCGGTCTGCAGGTCGTCGGCGTTGGACGCGGTGACCGAGATCTCGATGTCGCTGGAGCCGAGACCGGCGGATGCTGCGACCGACACCTCTCCGACGTCGGTGAGGTCTTCGATCGCGTCCTGCACCGCGGTGCGGAGCTTCTCCTGGTCGGCGTCCGCGTCGGTGAGCACCGAGTAGGTCACGCCGGCTCCGCCCGAGAAGGCATCGCGCAGCGCCGATCCGCTCGAGCCGATCGAGGCCTGCACGGTGGTGACGCCGTCGATCTCGAGCAGCGCGTCCTCGACCGCGACGGCGGCCTCCGACTTGGTCTCGAGACTCGCGGTCGGACCGAGGTCCTGCGTGACGGTCATGGTGTTCTGACCCGAGTCGCTGAGGAAGTTGACCTTCATCAACGGGGCCGCGGCCAGCGTGGCTCCGAGCACCACGACCGCGAGGATCACGGTGAGACCGGAGTGCTTCAGGGTCCACCCCAGGATCGGGCGGTAGGCGCTCTGGAGGCGCGTCGGCGGAGCATCCGGGTGCTCGGGGTCGATCTGCACGCCGTTCTCGTCGAGCAGCGGCTTGCCCGGGCGCAGGAACCAGTACGCGAGCACCGGGACGATCGTCAGCGACACGAGCAGCGAGGCCACCATCGCGATCGACACCGTCATCGCGAACGGCCGGAACAGCTCTCCGACCATGTCTCCGACGAACACGATCGGCAGGAACACGGCGACGGTCGTGATGGTCGACGACGTCACCGCCATCGCGACCTCGCGCACGGCGAGCCGGATGGCATCGCCCTTGTCGGCATCGCCGACGTAGTGCCTCTTGATGTTCTCGATCACGACGATCGAGTCGTCGACCACTCGTCCGATCGCGATCGTGAGCGCGCCGAGGGTCAGGATGTTGAGCGAGTAGCCGAAGGCCTGCAGCCCGATGAAGGTGATCAGGACGGAGGTCGGGATCGAGATCGCCGTGACGAGTGTCGAGCGGATCGACAGCAGGAAGACGAGGATGACGATCACCGCGAAGACGAGTCCGAGCAGCCCCTCGGTCGCGAGCGTCTCGATCGACTGCTGGATGAAGGGCGCCTGGTCGAAGATGATGGTGAACTTCGCGTCGGGGAAGGCTTCTTCGATCGTGTCGAGTGCGGCGATGACCCCCTGCGACACCTCGACCGTGTTCGCGGCGGGCAGCTTGGTGATCGAGATCGAGAGGGCGTCCTCGCCGTCGACGCGTGAGATCGACGAGATCGGGTCGGTCTCCTGCACGACGGTCGCGACGTCGCCGACCTTGGCGGTCGTGCCGACCAGCGGAAGGGCGGCGATCTCCTCGACGGAGGTGATCTTCGCACCGGTCTGCACCGTCAGGGTCTGACCGTCTTCGGTGATGTCACCTCCCGGGAACAGCGTGCCGTTCTGCTCCAGGGCCGTGCTGATCGCCTGGGTGCTCTCCCCCACCGCGGCGAGCGCCGCCACATCGGGCGTGATCGTGATGCGCTGACCGACGCCTCCGATGAGCTGTGCGGCGTTGACGCCGTCGACGTCCTCGAGCTCGGGAATGGCCACGCTCGTGAGTTCGGCCTGCGCGTTCTCGGCGTCGTCGAATCCGGTCACCGCGACCTGGATCACGGGGAAGTCGTCGATCGACACCGCGAGCACCTGGGGGCTCAGGTCGTCGGGCAGCTGACCCGAGATGCGGTTGATCGCCTGCTGGATCTTCTGCTCGGCCGTCGCGAGGTTCGTGCCGTAGGCGAAGGTCGCCTGCACGATCGACGCGTTGGTCGTGCTCGTCGCTGTGGTGCCCTCGAGTCCGGGGACGCCCTGGATCGCCGACTCGATCGGCGTCGAGACGTCGTTCTCGACGACCTCGGGCGACGCACCGGGGTACGTCGTCATGACCATCAGGTTGGGCAGCTCGAGCGACGGGATGAGCTCCTGCTTGAGGTTCGTCAGAGCGAGCCCGCCGAACACGGCGGCGACGATCGTGATCAGTGCGATCAGTGCGCGGTTCTTGAGACTCAGGACGGCGAGGTTCGACAAGGCGGATTCTCTCTCGATCGGATCAGGCGGATGCTGCGGCGGCGGATGCGGAGGGGGACGCCGGAGAAGGAGTGAGGATCCCGGCGAGGGCGTCGCGGATGAGCTCTTCGTCGAGCGGCTCGTCGTGGATCTGAGAGTGCCAGAGTACGCCGTCGATGAAGACGGCGGCGGCCCTGGCGCGATCTCGTCCGTGAACGGGGGCGATGAATCCCACGATCTCGTCGGACCACTGCCTGGCGAACGCCCGCACCCGCGGGTCGTGCACGGCCGCGGTGACGACGGCGCGGTCGGCCTGGATCGCACGCGCATCGGTGAGGCCCTGATGCACCAGCTTCGCGAGGCCCGCGGGAGTCACGCCCTCGACCACCACCGCGCGGCGGGTCTCGTCGATGCGCGCCTCGATCTCGGCGGCGAGCGCGCCGATGGCGGCCTCGCGCAGGTCGTCGAGCGTGGCGAAGTACTGCGTGGTCGCACCGAGCGGCACACCCGCGCGGGCGGCGACCTTGCGGTGGGTGAGCGCGTCCACGCCGACCTCGATGATCAGCTCGGCGGCCGCGGTGACGATCTCCAGACGGCGCGCCTCAGGGTCGCGGCGGCGGCGTGTGCCCTCGCTCATCCGGATCCCCCTGCGCTGTCATGCCTGTACGCACGTACATGTACGTTTGTACATTCTGCTCGGCGAACCTGGAGATTCGCCCGGCAGGGGGTTCCGCATCCGGTCTACTCGACCTGGCCGCGCTCGAAGTAGGCGACGAGGTCGGCGTCCAGAGCGGGGATCGTGATCGCCGAACCGTCGCCGCGCAAGGACTCGGTCGCGAGGATGCCGGCGGCCACCGCCTCGCGAGCCGCCACCGGAGAGGTCTCGGTGACTCCTCCGTCGCGCACGAAGCGCAGGAACTCCGCGACCAGGAGCGCATCGGCGCCGTCGTGCCCTGCGCCCTCAGCGGCGGGAACGACGAACGTCTCGTCGGCGTCTGCGGCACCCCGGTGTCGCCGGTTCCACAGCCTGACCTCGCTGCCGGCGGTGTCGCCGAAGTTCTCGATACGCCCCTCGGTGCCGATCACCGTGTAGTTGCGCCAGTAGTCGGGCGTGAAGTGGCACTGCTGGTACGACGCGAGGATGCCACCTGACAGTCGCATGTTCACCATCGAGATGTCCTCGACGTCGATCACCGGGTTCAGGCCCGTGAGCGATGCGGGCGGCCAGTTGTCGACGCTGAACCAGTCGGGCATCCGCTCTCCGGTGCGATCGCGACGGTCGGTGATGCCGCCGTAGACGCTGAGCTCGCCCATCGCCGCGACCTGCTCCGTGTAGGAGCCTGCCAGCCAGTGGATGATGTCGATGTCGTGCGCCCCCTTCTGCAGGAGCAGTCCCGTCGTGCGGCGACGGTCGGCGTGCCAGTCCTTGAAGTAGTAGTCGCCTCCGTGACCGACGAAGTGGCGCACCCAGACGGCCTTGACGTCTCCGATCCGTCCGTCCTGGATGAGCCCGCGCATCAGGGTGATCACCGGCATGTGGCGCATGTTGTGACCGATGTAGAGCCGGCTGCCGGTGCGGCGGGCCGTCTCGAGCATGGCGTCGGCGTCGGCGAGGTCGATGGCGAGGGGCTTCTCGCAGAACACCGCGACACCGGCTTCGAGGGCGCGGATGCTGAGAGCTGCGTGCGTGTCGTCGGGCGTCAGCACCATGACGGCGTCGACTCCTGAGGCGAGCAGTTCATCGAGCGAGTCGGTGACGAAAGCCTCGGGGAGCAGCCGCCGGGCGTCGTCGCGCGCACGCTCCGACGGGTCGCAGATCGCGGTGATGCGCGACCCCTGGCCGGGGCGGTGCACCTCCTCGCGCAGTGTGGCGCGCGCGCCGAAGCCGATGATTCCGATGGTGAGATCCACGGTGGTCCTTCTGAGAGTCGAATCGTGTGCGCGCGGACGCCTGCGTCAGCGCGCGAGAGTGGTGGGGGCGTCGAGGTCCGTCGACGCCCCGGGGAACAGCGACCAGGCGAACTCGTGCAGCAGCCCGGGTGCGTCGTCTACCGCGAGCGCGCGGTCGATGATGATGCGCGCCTGCCGGTCGTAGAAGTCGGTCGGGCCGACCGTGGTCAGGGTGGGCGCGATGAGCTGCGCGTCGGGGGTGTTGCCCACGCCGATCACCGCGACGTCATGCGGCACGCGGAGCCCGAGCATGTGCGCCGCGTTGATCGCCGCGATGGCCGCGAAGTCGGTCGTCGCGTAGATCGCATCCGGCCGGTCGTCGCGCGAGAGCAGCCGCACCGCCGCGGCGAAGGCACTCGCCTGCCCCTCGGTGTAGGTCACCGTCCACTCGGGGTCGACCTCGAGTCCGGCATCCGCCATCTTCTCGAGGTACGGCGAGTACCGGGTGATCTGCGTGGGCGCGAGACGCACGGCGCCCTCGGCGGCCAGGCATCCGATCCGCACGTGCCGCTCGAGCAGATGGTCCATCGCGAGCTCGCACCCGGGGATCGCATCCGAACGCACGACGTCGAATCCGGCGGGTTCGAGGTGCTCCGAGAACACGACGAGCCGCTGGCCGCGCTGCACGAGGTCGGCCAGCTTGCGCTCGGCATCCTCGTCGATCCCCACGCCGTCGAGGTAGGCGACGTCGCTCTCGACCCGGTCGAGAGCCGCGTGCCAGTCTCCGTCGGCGAGGATGAGCGTCGTGAGGCCGTGCCTGTTCGCCTCGACGTTCACGGCATCGGCCACCGCGAGCGACCACGGGTCGCTGAGCATGTGCAGCGAGAGCTGCACCATGCCGCTGCGCCCGGTGCGGATCGTCCGCGCCGCGATGTTGGGCCGGTAGTTGAGCTCGTCGGCCGCCGCGAGCACCCTGGCCGCGGTCGCCTCGGCGACGCCTGCCCCCGATGCCGCGCCCGAGCGCCCGGAGAACACGTACGACACAGTGGCGGTCGAGACGCCTGCGCGCTCTGCGACCATCCTGAGAGTCGGACGCCGTGAGGTCGTCGACTGCTGCCTGCGCTCTGCCATCGGTCAGCCCTTCGATCCGCTGAAGGCGATGCCCTGGATGAACTGCCGCTGCAGGATCATGAAGGTCACCAGCATCGGCAGGGTCGCGAGCAGCGCTCCCGCCATCAGCACCGGGTAGTCGGTGCCGTGGATGCCGACGAGCTGCGAGAGCCCGACGGACAGCGGCATCTTGGCGGGGTCGGTCGTCACGATCAACGGCCAGAGCAGATCGTTCCAGGACCACAGCACAGTGAACACCACGAGAGCGATGATGCCAGGCTTCGCGAGCGGAACCATGATCCGCCAGAAGGTCTGCCACGGATTCGCCCCGTCGATGCGGGCCGCCTCCTCGAGCTCCGCGGGCATCGACATGAAGAACTGACGCATCAGGAACGTGCCGAAAGCACTGAAGATCCCGGGCACGATCAGCGCCTGCAGGGTGTTGAGCCACCCGAGCGACTGGATGATCTCGTACTGCGGCAGCAGGTACAGCTGCGACGGCACCATGAGCACCGACAGGAACACCACGAACAGCGCGTTGCGTCCGGGGAACGGGATGCGGGCGAAGGCGTAGCCGGCCATGGTGCACAGCACGACCTGTCCGACCGTGCGGCCGACCGTCAGCAGCACCGAGTTGGCGAACATCTGCGCGAAGGGCATCGAGTCGAAGACCTCGGCGAAGTTGGTGAACACCCACTCGCGCGGCAGCAGGCTCGGCGGCACCTGCACCGAGTCCGACAGGGTCTTGAACGAGGTCAGCAGCTGCCAGATGAACGGGAAGACCATGAGGATCGCACCGACGAGGAGCACGACGTGGACGATCCAGAGCGCCCTGTTGCGAGGCTTTCCGGGACGGGCGGCCGAGCGACCGGCCGGTGCGCCGACGATGGCGCGCGTGTCGAGCGAGACCTCACTCATAGTGCACCCACTTCTTCTGCAGACGGAACTGCACGACCGTGAGCACCAGGATGATCACGAGCAGCAGGAAGGCGACGGCGGCGGCATAGCCCCGGTCGTTGTCGAGGAACCCCGCTTCGTAGAACAGGTAGACGACCGTGCGGGTGTTGGGCATGGCCGGATTGCTGCGGCCGAGCATCATGTAGATGAGGTCGAACACCTGCAGCGCGCCGATCACGCTGATGACGCTGACGAAGAAGATCGACGGCGACAGCAGCGGGATGGTGATGGAGAAGAATTTGCGCACCGGGCCCGCACCGTCGAGGTCGGCCGCCTCCATGATCGTGTCGGGGATGCCCTGGAGGCCGGCGAGGAAGATCACGATGTTGGTGCCGAGGCCCGCCCAGATGCCCACGACCGCGATGGCCACGAGCGCCGTGTTCGGATCGGTGAGCCAGCTCCGGCCCTCGATGCCCACGGAGCCGAGGGCGGCGTTGAGCACGCCGTAGTCGCCGTTGTAGATCATGCGCCACACCAGCGCGATCGCTGCGGGCATCGTGACGACGGGGATGAAGTACAGCGTCCGATAGGCACTGCGGCCCTTGAGCCCCGCGGTGTTCAGGAGCGCGGCGATGCCGACTGCCAGCGGGATGCCGATGAGGGCGATGACCGTGTAGAGGGCGGTGTTGCGCAGCGCCCCGATCAGCTCCGGGTCCTGGAACAGGCGGACGTAGTTCTCGATCCCCACCCATTCCGCGCCGCCGAAAGGCCCCGACTTGGTGAACGAGATGATGAGCGTGCGCACGGTCGGCCACAGGTAGAAGACGGCGATGCCGAGGGCCGTGGGGCCGATGAAGACGAGAGCCCACCAGGGGGACGCACCGGGGTTGCGCCGGCGGCGGCGGATGCCGGGGCTGGGCGCCTCCGGCATCCGCTCCGTCTGCGCACGCGGAGGTGACACGACGACGGTCATGTCCGGTTACTCCTGCTCCGCATCGAGCGCCGTCTGCATCTGCTCGGTGAGGTCCTTCAGTCCCTCTGCCGGGGCGACGGCACCCGACCAGACCTGCGAGAGCACCTCGCTCTCGATGCTCGTCCACGCCGAGGTGTTCTTCGAGACCGGGTAGGGCACGGCGGTGTCGAGGGCGTCGATGTAGACCTGCAGGTCGTACTGCGGCAGGGCGTCGACCCACGCCTGCTGGGTGCCGTTGAACGCGGGGATCACGGTGCCGGACTCGGCCTGGATCTGCGCCGCCTCCTCGCCGCTCGCGAAGGCGGCGAACGCCTGCGCCTCGGCCAGATGCGGGCTCTTCGCGTTGGCGACGTTGCCCACACCGTGGATCACGCTCTGATTGCCCTCCGGCCCCTCGGGGAGCGGCGCGACGTTCACGGTGTCGGCGATATCGGCGTTGTCCCCGTAGGCGATGGCCGCCCACGAGCCGTTCTGGAACATCGCGACCTTGCCCGAGAGGAAGAAGTCCTCGGGGTTGGTGTCCGTCATCTGCTGCGCGGTCGGAGACGACCCCGCCTCGATCAGATCGGTCCACAGCTCGATGCCCGCGAGCGCCTCGGGCGAGCCGTAGCCGCTCTCGGTACCGTCGGCCGAGATGACCTCGCCGCCGGCCTGCGCGATCGAGTTGTAGAAGTTCTCCTGGCCGTACTGGCTCGCCGCGACGCCGAACTGCCCGGTGGCCGGGTCGGTGAGCGCAGCGGCCGCCGCGGTGAAGTCGTCCCACGTCCAGCCGGCGGTCGGGTAGTCGACACCCGCGGCGTCGAAGAGCTCCTTGTTGTACCAGAGGGCGACGGTGTCGAAGTCCTTGGGGGCGCCGTAGAGCTTTCCGTCGAACGTGTAGAGGTCGATGAGGCCCTGCGGGTAGTCGGCCGCATCCACTCCGGCGTCGTCGAGTGGTGCGAGCTGGCCGTTCGAGGCGTAGAGCGGGAAGTTCGGGCCGTTCATCCAGAACACGTCTGCGGCGGACCCACCGGTGGCCGCCGTCTGCAGCTTGGTGAAGTACTCCTTGTACGGCGTCACCTGGATGTCGATCGTGACGTTCGGGTTCTCCTTCTCGAACGCGGCCGCGATGTCCTCCATCGCGGGCTTCTGGTTCTCGTCCCAGATGGCGTAGCTGAGGGTGACGTCTCCACCGGACGAGCTCTCACCCCCGGCCTGTGACGAGCAGGCGCTGAGCGCGAGGACGGCTGCCGCAGAGGCGGCGAGGGCGCCGAGGGCGCGACGGGACGTGCGGGGCATCGGTGTCTCCTTTGACGGGTGCAGGGGATCGTGACGAGCGGAATCGGGATGTTAAACGATTAGCAGTTAAACGATTAGCAAGGAGACTAACCCGACAGGTGGGGAGCGCGCAAGCATCGAACTTCGCGCGGCGCGGACGCACCGGCGTCGTGGGCTCAGGTCAGAGCGCGGAGCCGAGCGCCAGTCCCAGGCCGGCCGCGAGAATCCCCAGCAGCAGCATCCCGATCGCATCGAACGCGGATGCGGCGCGCTCGCCGTCCCGCCACAGCGCGACGGCGTCGAGCATCGCGGTGCTGAACGTCGTGTAGCCGCCGAGGAGACCCGCCCCGAGGAGGAAGGCATCTGCGGGCAGCGCCGTGGTCACGAGGCCGAGTGCGAACGATCCGCTGAGGTTGACGACGAGGATGCCCCACGGAAAGCGTCGGCCCGCGACCTTCGCGACCCCGAGGTCGACGACGTAGCGGAGCACGGCGCCTACTCCCCCGGCGAGCGCGGCCCCGACGAACAACAGCGGGTTCATGCTGAGGCCCCGGAGAGAGGCGTCGCGCGCGGTCGGCCGAGCCGCAGGCCCAGCGCTGCCGCGCCCAGGCCGAGCACGAGGCTGCCGGCGGCATAGGCGAACGCGAGCACAGGAGCAGCGGACCACAGTGCGACCGTTCCGGTCATGAAGGCGCTGTAGGTGGTGAACCCGCCGAGCACACCGGTGCCGAGGAACAGCCGCAGGCCGGTGGTCTGCGGCAGACGCGCAGCGAGGATGCCGATCAGCAGCGACCCGAGCACGTTGACCACGAGGGTGGCGAACGGGATGCCGCCGGCATCCGGCATCCCGAGCCCGACCGCGAGTCGCGCGGCGGTGCCGATGCTCCCGCCTGCGAAGACGAGGAGCAGGCGGCGAGCGGTCACGCCGCCACTCTAGTCTCGTCGTTGGGGTGCACCCGTCGAATGTCAACCCGGTGTGGCTCAGCGCCGCCGGGGCGAAGACTGACGCCATGAAGCCACTGTGGAAGATCGACCGGACCCCGCCCACCGGCACGCCGTTCGACCCGGGAGCACGGCACGACGTCATCATCGTCGGCGCGGGCCTCACCGGCCTGACCACCGCCGTCATGCTGACCCGAGCAGGTCTCGACGTCGCGGTGATCGAGGCGGGCGAGGTGGCCGAGCTCGCGACCGGCGGCAACACCGGCAAGCTGTCGCTGCTGCAGGGCAAGCGCCTCGCCGACATCCGCGCGCACCATCCCGCCTCGCTCGTCCACGCCTACGTCGACGGCAACCGCGAGGGCATGGACTGGCTGGTCGCGTTCGCCGACCACGCCGGCGTCTCGTACGAACGCCGCACCGATCACTCCTACGCGCAGGATCCGAGCGGACTGGACGCGGTGCGCGAGGTGCATGACGCAGCGCGCGAGGCGGGCCTCCCCACCCGGATGCTGACGCGCGACGAGCTCTCCTCCCTGGCGTTCCCGGTCTTCGGTGCGGTCGCGCTCGACGAGCAGGTGACGATCGATCCCGCGCTGGTGACGCAGGCGCTCGCCGAAGAGCTCCTGGCCGCTGGCGGGACGCTGCACACCGGGGTGCGGGTCACGGCGACGCACGCCCTTCCCGATCCTCGCGTCGAGACACCGGTCGGACCGATGTTCGCCGAGCACATCGTGATCGCCACCGGATCCCCGATCCTCGACCGGGGACTGTATTTCGCCAAGATGCGGGCGTTCCGGTCGTACTGCGTCTCGTTCCGCGTGCGCGGCGATCTGCCCACCTCGACGTACATCTCGGTCGACGGGTCCACGCGCTCGATCCGCCCCGTCTCCGACGCCGACGGCCCCGGCGGCGACACGCGACTCGTCGTGGGCGGCAACGGGCATCCGGTCGGGCGCTCCGACGGTGAGGCCGCCGCAGTCGACGACCTCGTCGAGTGGACGAGACAGTACTTCCCCGACGCCGAGGAGACGCACCGGTGGTCTGCTCAGGACTACGAGTCGCACAACCAGATCCCGTTCGTCGGCGCGATGCCGCGCGGACTCGGCGTCATCCGCTTCGCGACGGGCTATGCGAAGTGGGGGCTGTCGAACGCTCCGGCCGCCGCTCTGCGCCTGACCGCCGAGATCCTCGGTGCCAACTGGCACGACCGCCCGTCGTGGATGGTCAAGATCGGCACGAGACTGACGGTCCCCGCCGACCTCGCCCGAGGAGCGGTCGAGGGTGCGAAGGTCGCGGCCGCAGCGACGACCGGATGGGTCGAGGCCGAGCGTCAGCCCGTCCCCGTCGCCAAGCCGGCAGAGGGCGAGGGCGTGGTCGCGAACCGCAGCGGACGCCCTGTGGCCATCTCGACCGTCGGCGGGGTCACCCGTGCCGTGTCGGCCGTGTGCCCGCACCTGGGCGGTGTCCTCGCGTGGAACGACGCGGAATGCACCTGGGACTGCCCCCTCCATGCCTCGCGCTTCGCGGCCGACGGCACCCGGATCGAGGGCCCCGCGGTGGAGGATCTGAAGGTCCTCCCGCGCAAGAGCGGGGGCTGAGGGTCAGCCCCGCGGCGCGTCGGCGCCCGGAGGCGGGGAGTCCCAGCCCTGCTGGGGCTCGTCGCAGTTCTCGCGGAACACGTACTGCGAGGCGAGCTTGCGCTGGTGGCTCGACCAGTCGATGGCCGGGCGTCGCTGCTCGGGCGGCAGGTAGCCGAGGCGGTAGACGGCCATGAGCTCGAGGTCGTCGGGCACGCGCAGCAGCTTGACGATCTCGTCCCACTGCCCCGGAACCTCCATCGGGAACGAGATGAACTGGATGCCCATGCCGAGCTCGACCGTGCTCAGCCAGACGTTCTCCATCGCCGCGCCCATGCTGAACACCGAGTAGAACGACGACAGCCGACCCGGTCGGTATTCGCTGCGATCGAGCATCACGCCGAGCAGCAGCGGCGACCCCGCGACGAGCTTGTGGTTCTCCTCGCCCAGGGTCTTGGGCACCCCGAACGTGTTCATCAGCTTCTGGCCGCGCTTGGTGAACACCTGGCTCGTGAACGGGCGGAGAGCGGCGGGGAGCTTGTCGAACAGCATCCCGCTGCGCTTCTCCTCCATCTCGGCCTGGCTGAACCGGAAGTACGGCTTGTAGCGCTCGAAGAACGTGCCGTTCGACATGGCCTCGGTCATGCTCTCGCCCGAGATGCGCGCGATCCTGTCGATGGTCTCGCGGTTCTCGATGACCACGAAGCGCCAGGGCTGGCTGTTCAGCTGCGACGGCGCGCGCCCTGCGGCCTCGAGCAGGATGCGCTGATGCTCCTCCGACACCGGGTCGGGCAGGAAAGGCCCGTTGGTGGTCTTGCGGCGGCGGATGGCGTCGAGCAGTTCCATGCGTTCACTTCCGGTCGGTGGTGAGGCGCGCGCACACGAGGCCCGCGACGATGAAGGGAGCCGCGGCGAGCGCGACGATCGGATGCCGTCGGCTGTGCGTACCCAGGTACGGGATGGCGGCGAGCGGGGCGGCGGCCGGTGCGAGAGCGAGGGCTGCGCGGCGGCTGGCGTGCTTCGGGTTGCCCCAGACGATCGCCGAGAATGCGGCAGCGGAGGCCACGCAGGTGGCGATGTAGATCGCGTGATGCAGCCAGCGGAAGTCGCTCGTGTCGATGATCTTCGCGGCGACGGCCGAGCCGAGGGCGACGTTCGCAACATAGGCGCCCGCAGCCACCGTGAACAGTGGCGCGGCATCGGTGCGTCTGCGGCGGGGGGCCATGGCACGACCCTACGCCCAGTCGCGGCATCCGATCTCGGTCTTGCCGTGGTGTCTCGATCTGTGCAAAGCACGGCTTCTCGGTGCGGGGTCAGAAACGCACCCTGCGCCCCGTGCGTGGTCAATAGCGCGCCCGAATCGGACGATTGGGATGCGTTGGTGACCCCGCACGAGGCGGCGGATGCGGTCCAGCGGCTACAGGTTGCCGTCCGCGTAGACGCGGAGCGCGTCGCGGACGAACTCGGCACCCTGCGTGCCTCCGGCGGACGTCGCATAGTTCGCGCCGAAGCGCGGGTTCGCGACATACATCTCACCGAGCCCGAGCACGTACGCCTTGACGTCTCCACCGGGCGCGGACGCGGGGGTTCCGGGGATCCCGGTCAGCCACTCGACGTGACGACGGGCGACATCCTGAGCCTCAGCGGATGCCGGGTCGAGGCCGCTCTCGGCGGCGGCGATCCAGTCCCGACCGAGGTCGGAGACGCGCTGCTGCCAGTCGGCGCGCTCGGCGTCGGTCATCCCGCGCCACCAGCGGTCGCTGTCGGCGTAGGTCTTGCGGCCCCAACGCTGCTCGACCTCCTCCCGGTACCGGGTGTGGTCGAAACCGTCGAACATGTTCTCTGCCATGAGTTCTTCACCTCCTCTCAATGCGTCGATGGTGCTCTCGACCGACGCGATCTGTCGCGCCAGCCGGTTCTGCTCCTCGCGCAGCAGCGCGAGGTGTGTCTCGAGAGCGGACTCCTCGCTCTGCCGCGCGTCCGTCGGGTTCAGCACCTCGGCGATCTGGGGCAGTCCGAGTCCGAGCTCGCGCAGCAGCAGGATGCGCTGCAGGCGCACGAGGGCGGACTCGTCGTAGTGCCGATAGCCGTTGTGCGCGATGCGCGACGGCCGAAGCAGGCCGACGTCGTCGTAGTGACGCAGCGTCCTGCTGGTGGTGCCCGCGAGTCGGGCGATCTCCTGGATGGACCAGTCTCGGCCGGTCATGGCGTCCTCCTTCCGTGGCTCGATGTGTCGATGACTCCACCGTAGAAGTTGACGTAGCGTCAATGTCAACTGAATTCATGAATGTCGGCATTCTGCACTCATATGACTAGCTTTAGTCATCATCGGATGACAGCCTCACCTTGTCCGAATAGATGGAGGTAGATATATGTCCCTGATGGCGATGATCGAGCCGACGCTGATAAAGCGTCGCGCTCAGGATGCACTCGACGACGCGATCCTGCGCCTGGATGCCTGGTGGCTGGTGCTGATCGCGGCGATCCTCGTGTTCGGCGTCGCGTTCCTCGCGGCACTGGCACTGTGGTGCTTCTTCAAGGCGGGCGGCAGGCGCTTCACCGGCAACTGGCAGTGGGGCAAGAGCGGCGTCTCCGTGTGGGTCGAATGCGTCTAAGCCCACGTCGCGCCCGGGCATCGACGTCGATGTCCGGGCGCGACGGCGCCGCCCGGAACCCGCAGATCCTTCTCGATGTCTCCTCCGTGTCGTTCGCGTACTCGAAGCGGGCTCCGGCGCTTCACGATGTGTCCTTCGCCGTGGAACGAGGCGAGAAGGTCGGGCTGGTGGGGCCGAACGGATCGGGCAAGTCCACGCTCATCCGCCTCACAGCCGACCTGCTGCAGCTCACTCACGGGAGCATCCGCATCGCGGGTCGCCCTCACCAGGTCCGTGAATCGCGGGAGCGGCTGGCCTTCATCGCCAGCAACGACTACCTCCCGCAGTTCCTGACAGGACGCGAGTACGTCGATCTGATGCACCGTCTGTATCGGCACAGCCCTGATGCCTCACGGATCGACGAGCTCTTCGACAGGTACCAGTTGGAGGCACGCCAGTTCGACCTCATCGAGGACTACTCCCACGGCATGCGCAAGAAGATCCAGCTCATCTCGACGCTCCTGCTCGAGCGCCCTCTCACGATCATCGACGAGACCCTCAACGGCGTCGACGTCGATGCACTGTTCGAGTTCGAGACCGATGCATCCCGATTCGGAGAGTCGCGAGGGCTGCTGCTGTGCAGCCACGACTTCCGGCTCCTCGAAGCGGTCTGCGATCGCATCATCGTGCTGTGCGGCGGCGAGATCGCTTTCGACCTTCCGCTCCCCCGCATCCTGCGCGAGTTCGGCTCGGTCGACGCCCTGGTCAAGAGCGCGATCGCGCAGCGTGCGAAGGCATCCGAGTGAACCCCTCGTTGCAGCTCGCGTCATTCCTCTCGGTGTTCCTGGTCCGGCGCATCGCCCGCCGCGGCGTGCTGCGCAGGCCGTCCGTCCGCTGGACGATCGGGCTCGCAGCCCTCGCCGCGTTCATCGGGTTCTGCGGGTTCGGGGTGATCGCGCTCCGCCAGCTCATCAGCGAACCCGCGCAGCTGTCGCCCCTCCTGCGCGTCGTCGGAGTGTCCACCCCGCTGTGGGTCCTCACGGTGTTCACCGTCGTGCGAGTGCTGTTCCTGAAGTCGGGAGACCTTCTCGAGCTCACCTACTCGTTCCCGCTGACCAACCGGGCGCGAACCCTGGGGTTCATGCTGTTCGAGACCTCGGTCGTGGGCATCGGCGTCACCGTCATGCTCGGAGCGCTGGTCACCGGGACCGTCGCGATCGGCGGCGTCGGCATCCTCGACGAGGTCATCGCGTGCCTGGTGATGCCGATGGTCGTCGCCTACCTGGCGGCGAGTGCGTACTACCTCGGTATGGAGCGGCTGCTGCTGCGGCTCCGTCTCGCACGGCTCCGCGCCTTCGTCGTGCCGGTGGTGCTGGGCGCGACCCTGATCGGCGTCTACCTCGGAGTGTCCTCGCAGTCCGAGCGCGTGCTCTTCGCCGCGATCGGCCAGGGCGACGACCACTTCGTGATCCAGCTGCTGTTCGCCGACATCGCGGCGCAGCACGGGATGCTCGTCGCGACGGCCGCCTGGCTCGCCGCGATCGCACTCCTGGTCGTCGTGGTCCTGGCGATGGCCCCTCGGCAGTTCGATCCGACTCGACGCTTCGCGATCGTCCCCCGCCTCTTCGGCGGCTCGGAGCTCGGCGCGTACTTCGCCGCACACATCCGAGGCATCGAGACGATCACGGTCTGCGGCATCTCCCTGGCCGGCTCCTACGCGCTCTTCCTGGCCGATGTCCGGCTCCCCCCGCTCCTCCTGCTGGCCGTCACCGTGCAGTCGGTCTATGCCTTCGTCTCGACGGAGCCGCTGCGCGCGTGCGGGCCCCGCCGCCACAGCGCGACCCACCGATACGGTCTGGTACTCGCCCCTCAACTCGTCACTCTCGCGATCATCGCGGTGCCGATCAGCGTGCTGTCTGCCCTGACGGGTTCGCAGGCCGCGGAGATCCTCTCGGTCGTCGGTTTCGCCGTGTCGAACATCGTCGTGCTCACGCTGGCGGGGATCGCGTTCCCGCCGGAGAAGGGCAATCCGTTCTCGGTGATCGCCGGGGCCGCCGTCGCAGGGCTCGTGACCGGGACGATCATGCTCGGCACGAACCTCCTGGGCCTGCCCGCACTGTTCACGATCGGAGTGATGCTCGTCCTCACTCTCGTCGCCGCCGCTCTCTCCATCACCGGGATGGACAGGATAGAAAGGACCGCTCGTCATGAAGTGGTTGTTTAGGGTCGCCGTCAGCGCGGTCGGAGCTCTCGTCCTCATCGCAGGATCGGCGGTGGCCACCGCGATCTGGCTGATGTTCGCAGGAGGTTCCGCTGAGGGGCGCCGACTCGGATTCTTCGATTCGGTCTTCGTCGAGGTTCGTCAGACCGCCGACGGCGCGACCCAGCTCGGAACGGGAGTCAACGACCCGCTCCCCCTGGTTCTCGCAGTCGTCGTCGCCGCCGTCTTCGCGCTCGCCGTGTTCGCCGTGCACGACAGCCTGCTCGAGCGGAGGAGGCACCTCCTCGCGCAGGCGGAATGACGTGTGGTCGGTCCGCACCTCGCACCTCGACGCGGGACTCGTGTGCCGCTGGCTGCTGCTCGCCGCCTGGCCGATGCACGCCGCTTTCGTCGCCCTGAGCGCGGTCGTCGTCTC
This sequence comes from Microbacterium sp. Leaf159, assembly GCF_001423615.1. Classification (GTDB taxonomy): domain Bacteria; phylum Actinomycetota; class Actinomycetes; order Actinomycetales; family Microbacteriaceae; genus Microbacterium. Next base: position 1,995,884 of record NZ_LMOU01000001.1, read on the forward strand.
TGTCGCCGTCATCACGGAGCAGGACGCGATCCTCAGCGCGGTGGCGATGCTCGGCGCGCACTACGTCCTCGGTCTCGGCGGATCGTTCGCCGTGCACGAGCTCGGACACCTCGCCGTGCTCTCGCGAGCGCGAGGGGTGACGGCGTTCACCCTCGAACGCTCGACCTGGCGGATCTCGATCGCGCCCCACGGGCGCATCACGCGCCGCGACGCCGCACTCGCGGCACTGGCCGGGCCGGGTGGGTGCGTCGTCGCCGGCGGCATCCTCTGGCTCGTCGTGCCTGAACTGCAGGTGCACGGGTGGTATCTGGCGCATGCGGTGTTCCTCGTCCCGCTCTTCACCGACGGCCGGATCCTGCTCGCCGCCATGCGGGCGCGGAGCGCCACCCGATCCCCTCGACAGGAGTGACCCCACCGATATTCTTCATCCGCCCGTCACACGAATCGTCCTGGCTCTCGCTACGGTCGTCACGTGCCCGAATCACGCTCTCCCCTGCATCCGCTCGCCCTCGCCCCCGTGATCGCACCGCCGAGCACGGCGGACGAGTTCGCGAAGCGGTTCCTGCACAACCTCAACTTCGACCGCGGCGTCGCCCTGTCGGCATCCAGCGCGAACGACCGCTACCTCGCGCTCGCCCACACCGTGCGCGACTATCTGATGGCGCGCTGGCTCGAAGACGTACGGCACCAGAAGGAGGTGCAGGCGAAGGGCGTCTGCTATCTCTCGGCCGAGTACCTGCTCGGCCGTCAGCTCGACAACAACCTGCTCGCGGCCGACCTCACCGAGGTCGCCGGCGAGGCGCTCGCCTCGTGCGGCGTCTCGCTCGACGAGCTCCGTGCACACGAGGTCGAACCGGGTCTCGGCAACGGCGGACTCGGACGCCTCGCGGCCTGCTTCATCGACTCGCTCGCCACGATGGCGGTGCCGAGCATCGGCTACGGCATCCGCTACGAATACGGCATCTTCCGCCAGACGTTCGTCGAAGGACAGCAGGTCGAGCAGCCGGATGCGTGGCTCGCTCTCGGCTCTCCGTGGGAGTTCGCCCGCCCCGAAGACGCGCAGACCATCGCGTTCGGCGGCCACACCGAGAAGTACGACGACGAGGGCATCACCCGCAGCCGCTGGGTGCCCGCCTGGAACGTGCAGGCCGTGCCCTACAACTACATGGTCCCGGGTTTCCGGAACGGCCGAGTCAACACACTGCGCCTCTGGAGCGCTGTCGCCACCAGCGCCTTCGACCTGCGCATCTTCAACTCGGGCGACTACGAAGAGGCGGTGCGGGCTCAGACCTTCGCCGAGAACATCTCGAAGGTGCTCTACCCCGAGGACTCCACCCCGCAGGGCAAGGAGCTGCGCCTGCAGCAGCAGTACTTCTTCGTCGCAGCCTCGATCCACGACTTCCTCGACAACATGCTCGCCGACGGCTTCGACCTCGCGAACCTGCCCGAGCGCGTGATCTTCCAGCTCAACGACACCCACCCGGTGATCGCGGTGCCGGAGTTCATGCGCGTGCTCATCGACGAGAAGCACCTCGAATGGGATGCCGCGTGGGCGATCACCCGGCAGTGCTTCGCCTACACGTGTCACACGCTGCTTCCTGAGGCGCTGGAGGTCTGGCCGGTCGAGCTGATGGGCCGACTGCTGCCGCGGCACCTCGAGATCATCTACCGCATCAACGACGAGTTCCTCCTGGCGGTGCGCGAGCGTTACGGCGACGACGAGATGCTCGTGCGCAACATGTCGATCATCGCCGAGCATCCGGTCCGTTCGGTGCGCATGGCGTACCTCGCGACGGTCGCCGGCGCGAAGGTCAACGGCGTCGCAGAGCTCCACTCACAGCTGCTGCGCGACAAGGTGCTCCACGACTTCGATGCGTTCTTCCCGGGCAAGTTCACGAACGTCACGAACGGCGTCACCCCTCGTCGGTTCCTGCGTCTCGCGAACCCCGAGCTCTCGTCGCTCATCACCGCGGCGATCGGGGAGGGCTGGACGACCGACCTCGAACGGCTGCGTGAGCTCGAGCCGTTCGCCGAGGATGTCGAGTTCCGGGCGGCCTTCGCGGGCGTGAAAGCGGCGAACAAGCGCCGCCTGAGCGAAGTGCTGCGCGAGCGCGACGGCGTCGAGATCAGCGATGGCCACATGCTCGACGTCATGGTCAAGCGCCTGCACGAGTACAAGCGGCAGCTGCTGAAGGTGCTGCACATCGTCACGACCTACGAGGGCGTGATCTCGGGGCGCATCGCCGTGTCGGACGTCGTGCCGCGCACCGCGATCTTCGGGGCGAAGGCAGCACCCGGCTACGCGATGGCGAAGCGCATCATCCATCTGATCAACGCCGTCGGCGAGGTCGTGAACACCGACCCTCGTCTCGAAGGGCGACTGAAGGTCGTCTTCCCGCCCAACTACAACGTGACCCTCGCCGAGCGCGTGATCCCCGCAGCCGACCTCTCGGAGCAGATCTCGCTCGCCGGCAAGGAGGCGTCGGGCACCGGCAACATGAAGTTCGCCCTGAACGGCGCTCTCACGATCGGCACGGATGACGGTGCGAACGTCGAGATCCGCGAACTCGTCGGCGATGACCACTTCTACCTGTTCGGCATGAGCGAGCCCGAGGTCGAAGACCTCAGCATCCGCGGTTACCGGCCGCAGGACTTCTACCAGGCCGACGAGGGCCTCCGTCGGGCGATCGACCTGATCGCCTCCGGCGCCTTCTCGCGCGGCGACCGCTCGGTGTTCGAGCCCGTGGTGTCGAACCTGCTCTACGAGGACCGCTTCATGGTGCTCGCCGACTACGCGTCGTACATCGAGGCGCAGAGCAGAGTGGATGCCGCATACGCCGACCAGGACGCGTGGACCCGCTCGGCGATCCTCAACGTCGCCCGGACGGGTTTCTTCTCGTCCGACCGCTCGATCCGCGACTACATCGACCGGATCTGGCATACCCCTCCGCTCGTCTGAGGCGACCCCGCAGAACTCCGGTCGCAGTTTGTGCCTCTCGCAGAAGATGTGAGCGACACAAACTGCGATCGGAGAGCGTGGAGGAGCCCCGTCTTGACAAAGTCGAGATATATCGTGTTACTCTTCCTGAACACGATATATCGTGTTCCCTCAACACAGGAGAAGCAGACATGACCGAGAAGTGGCTCATCGCCCCGGGCGAAGAACGCGTCATCGACATCGAGAACGTCACCCGCCTGAAGATCGGTCTGGTCGGCGGCCAGGTCGACGTCATCGCGCACGACGAACCCGGCATCCGCATCGAGGTCCATGGTGTGACCACCAAGGACCTCCGCATCGAGTCGAACGACGGCGAGGTCGAGATCGACCACCCGCAGCTCGGCTGGGACAACTTCCTCGAGGTGTTCCGCAACTTCGGCTCCGGCGGCCCCAGGGCCGAGGTCAGCGTCGCGGTCCCCCGCTCGATCGCCCTCAACCTCGGCGTCGTCAGCGCAGGCGCGCTGGTCTCCGGCATCCGCAACGACGCCCGCCTCAACACCGTCTCGGGCGACATCATCGTCGACACCCTGATCGGCGACCTGACCGTGAACTCGGTCTCGGGCGACGTGCAGGTGCGCGGTCTCACCGGTTCCATCAGCGCGAACAGCGTCTCGGGAGATGTGGCCGTCACCGGCACCGTCCGCCGCGCGACCGTCGACATCGTGTCGGGCTCGACGCTCGTCGATGCCGCGGGAGATGTGAACACGATCAACGTCAACTCCGTCTCGGGCGGCACCACCGTGCGCCTCGACGAGTCGCTCGCCGCCAACTACGTCGTGCGCTCGCTGAGCGGACGCCTCCTGATCGACGGCATCGAGCGCAGCGCCTCCGGTCCGAGCAACTACACGGGCTCGACCGGCGAGCTCGCGGGACGCTTCGTCGATCTGCGCGCCAACTCCGTCTCGGGTGGCGTGACGGTGCTGCGGCGCACGCCCGCCTCGATCACGAACGATGCGGAGTGGGAAGCATGAGCCCCGCAGTCTTCTCCCACGGCGACCTGAGGCTCTACCTCCTGTCGCTGCTCGCCGAGGCGCCTCAGCACGGCTACGGGATCATCCAGGCTCTGACCGACCGCACCGGTGGCACCTACACCCCGAGCGCCGGCACCATCTACCCCCGACTCGCGAAGCTCGAGGAAGAGGGGCTCGTCTCGAAGACCGTCGACGGCCGCACCACGATCTACGCGATCACGGATGCCGGACGCACCGAGCTCGCAGCCCGCGAGGGCGACCTCGCCGGCATCGAGGCGGGACTCACCGATTCGGTGCGGCTGATCGCCAACGAGGTTCGCCAGAGCGTCAAGGAGGCGATGAAGAGCCTCCGCGCCGACCTCGCCACCGCTGAGAAGGACGACCGCGCAGCATCCAAATCCCGACCCCGCACCGCGGGCGACGACGAGCGCATCATCACGCGTGAAGAGATGCACCGAGCGGATGCCGTCATCAACGCCTTCCGCGCACGAGTGCGCACCGACCTGCGCACACACATCGCGAAGGGCGGCACGCTCCCCTCATCCGTGGTCACGCAGCTGGAGGACGGACTGGATGCCGCCGCTCGCGGCATCACCACCGCGTTGTCGTCGCTCGGGCGCTGAGTCCTCACACATCTCGTCTCGCTCCGCCCGCTCGACGACCGGGAGGAACAGCTCCGGTCGTCGAGCGAGGAGCGCCGCGACGAGACGAGACGAGACGAGACGAGCTGCCTACTCGGTCCAGATCTCGGGCTGAGTGTCGGGCACAGGATCCTGCAGCGGAACGACGAGCACCGATCGGTGCTGGCGGTGGGCGAGGCGGGCGGCGACCGAGCCGGTGAAGAACTCGCGGATGGATTCGCCGATGCCGCGCTTGCGCGTGCCGACCACGATCAGCTGCGCATCGAGCTTGTTGGCGAGCGCCTTGATGGCGAGCGCCGGGTCTCCGACGAGCTGACGGGCGGTCCAGGTGAGGCCGGTGCCGTCGAGTGCGGCTGACGCCTCGGCCTGCACGGCTTCGAACTCGGCCGTGCCCGCGTCGAAGTTGATGTCAATGGGTGCCGAATGCACATACCCGTCAGGATCTTCGTAGGTGACGAAGCGCGTGACGTCGACGTGGGCGACCACGAGCGGCACGCGAAGAAGCCGTGCGAATCTCGCGGCTTCTTCGATCACTCGCGCGGCTTGCCCCGGCTGCATCCCGACGATCACTGCCTTCTGCAGTGTCGCGTTCTGCGCGGCCTCGTCGGAGGGCGTCGAGGTGTTGTCGGTCATGAGGATCGCTCCCTTCACCAGCTGCCAACGGGCCAGTGCGGTCTGGCCGCGTGCTATTCTGAATGCTACTCTTACCGGCCCTCAGCCGGTGTCGTGAATGACTCGGGCCTGTTGTTGCCCGCAGCTTAACTCGTGAGGGGGTCTCAGGCATGGGCCGTGGCCGTCAAAAGGCGAAACACACAAAGATCGCCCGCGAACTGAAGTCGTTCAGTCCGTCGGTGAACTACTCGGCGCTCGAGCGCGAGCTCGCGCACCCGAGCGACTCTGAAGATGCATACGTCGACAAGTGGGCCGACGAGTATGCAGACGAAGACGAGGACGAGCTCGAAAAGGCCTGACCGCCCTTTCGTTCGTCGTCGTATCCCCCGTGTACCCCACGGGGGTTTCGTCGTGTCCGGAATCTCGGAACACCGTGCCGTGATCGCGGCGCCGGTCACGGATGCGGCGTCTCTCACCTGACAGAATCGCCCCATGGCACACGTCGTCTCGCTCTACCGTCATCCGATCAAGGGCTTCACGGCCGAGTCCGTCGACAGGCTCACGGTGCAGCCCGACGGTCGGATAGCCGGCGACAGAGTGCTCGCGTTCCGCTTCGGGGATGCGACGACGCCGGAGGATCGCGACGGCCTCGACTACTGGCCGAAGGCGAAGGGGCTCTCGCTTCAGGACTTCCCGACGCTCGCCTCGCTGCGGACCCGCTACGACGACCAGGAGCGACGCGTGCGCATCGAGCATTCCGGGTCAGTCCTCGTGGAGGCGGGGCTCGACGACGACGGGCGCACGCAGCTCGCGGATGCGGTGACGGAGTTCGTCCTCACAAGCGCCGAGGGCCGCAGAATCCAGCGCCCGGGGCGGCTGCCCCTTGTCCTCGTCGGAGACGGTGCGACTTCGAGGTTCCAGGATCGCCCCCGCGGCTACGTCTCCGTGCACAGCAGCGGCAGCGTGAGCGCATTGGGCGAGGCCCTCGGCACGGATGTCGACGACCGCCGCTTCCGCTCGAACATCGTCATCGACGATGTCGCCGCGTGGTCGGAACTCGAATGGACGGGTGAGGTGATCGTCGGCGACGTGTCTTTCGAGGCCGCGGGCCCCATCGTGCGATGCCTGGCGACGCATGCGAACCCCGACACCGGCGTGCGCGACGCGAAAGTGCTCACGACACTCACCACCGCGTTCTCGCAGGCCGAGCCCACCCTCGGGCGGCTTCTCCTTCCCGGCTCCGCGTCAGCCGACGCGCAGACCCCCTGGACGGGCGGCACCATCCGTCTCGGCGATGCAGTCACCGCGCACTGAAGCCGCGGCGCACTGAGGTCACCACGCTCGACTCACCAGCGGCCGTGCCGGCGCTCCCAGTCCTCTTCGATCGTGCGGCGCCGACCCGCGATCCACCCTGCGGGGATCACGGCGATCAGCACGCCCACGAGCAGCCAGAGCGGGATCAGCCAACTGTCGGTCGCGTCGTGGAGCAGCCCGATCAGCAGCGGGAACACTGCAGCCACCGCATAGCCGATGCTCTGCACGAACCCGCTGAGCGCGACGGCGCTCTCGGGCGTGCGGGCGCGGATGCTGAGCAGCACCAGCGCGAGCGGGAACAGCGCGGCAGCGAGGCCGAAGAACGCCACCCACAGCGGCATGCCCACGGTCGGGAGGAACAGCATCCCCGCGAGTCCGATGAGCCCGGAGGCGATCGCGCTGAAGAAGACCGGACGAGTCGCCTGGAAGCGCACGATGAGGATCGGGACCAGCAGCGAGCACGGCAGACCCATGAGCCCGAACAGGGACAGCAGCAGTCCGGCGTTGGCGGGTGACACGCCTCCCACATCGATCATGATCGTGGGCAGCCAGGCGAACGACACGTAGGCGATCGTCGAGGAGGACGCGAAGACCAGCGCGATCGACCAGGCCATGGGCAGCCGCCAGAGCCGACCGAAGACTCGGGGGTTCGCCGGGGTCGTGGCGATCGGGCCGGTCGCCATCGATGCCGCATCGAACGACTCGTCCGCTGCCTCCGCGGCGTCGGAAGACTCAGGCGGGCGGGATGCGCTCGACGCCGCCGCGACGGCATCCGCTCGGTGCGTGATCAGCATCGTCACCCACGGCACCAGGGCGATCGCGGCGAACACGCCCCACATGCCGAGCGAGACTCGCCACCCCGCCGAGTCGGCGACCGGCACCGCGACCAGCGGCGGCACGAACGTCGACACCGCCATGGTGGTCGAGTACACGGTCATCATCAGACCGAGGCGATCGGGGAAGTACTTCTTCACGAGCGGCGGCAGCAGCACGTTGCCCGAGCCGACTCCGGCGAACACCACGGCCGTCGCTGCGAGCAGCGAGGTCGAATCGACGGCGAGGCCTCGCAGCAGCAGCCCGGCGGCGATCAGACCGATCGCGACGACCGCGACGCGTTCGAGGCCGAATCGACCTTCGAACACGGGGGTGAGCAGGCCGAACACCGCGAAGCACACCGGCGGGGCGGCGCCGATCAGTCCGACCACGACCGACGACACCGTGAACTCCTCGGCGATGTGATCGATCACCGGCGAGAGGGATGCCACGGCGGACCGCAATGAGAACGCGACCAGCACGATGCCGATCAGCGCGAGCGCACGTCCGCGCCAGAGCGGCTGCGCACGCGAGGTCACGAGGTCTGCGACCCCTCCACCCACGCGAGGTATTCGTCTGACACGGTGCCCGTGACGTACTTTCCGTCGAAGCAGCTCATGTCGAGGTCGCTGAGCACCGATCCCTCGGTGATCGCGGCCTTGAGATCGTCGACCTCCTGGTAGACCAGGTGGTCGCAGCCCAGCTCGGCGGCGATCTCGGGGATCGTGCGCCCGTGGGCGATGAGCTCGTGACGCGACGGCATGTTGATGCCGTACACGTGCGGATGCCGCACGGGCGGCGCCGCGGAGGCGAAGGTGACCGAGGTGGCGCCCGCATCCCGCGCCATCTGGATGATCTCCTTCGACGTCGTACCGCGCACGATCGAGTCGTCGATCAGCAGCACGTTCTTGCCCTGGAACTCGGTCGACATCGCGTTGAGCTTCTGACGCACGCTCTTCTTGCGCACCGCCTGGCCGGGCATGATGAAGGTGCGGCCGACATAGCGGTTCTTGTAGAAGCCCTCGCGGTATTCGATACCCAGCTTGCGGGCGACCTCCATCGCCGCGGGGCGGGAGGAGTCGGGGATCGGCATGACGACGTCGATCTTGTCCATCGGCACGTGCTTCGCGATCGTGTCGGCGAGACGGTCACCCATGCGCAGACGCGACTCGTAGACCGAGACGCCGTTCATGACCGAGTCGGGACGCGCGAGGTAGACGTACTCGAAAGCGCACGGCGCGAGCACGGCATCCTTCGCGCACTGCCTGCTGTGCAGCTCGCCCTCGTTCGTGATGAAGATCGCCTCACCCGGCTCGACCTCGCGGACGACCTCGTAGTCGGCGTTCTCGAGCACCAGCGACTCGCTCGCGACGACCCACTCGTCGCGACCCTCTGCGCCGGGGACGGTCGAGGGGCGACGGCCGAGAATGAGGGGGCGGATGCCGAACGGGTCGCGGAAAGCGAGCAGACCGTATCCGGCGATCACCGCGATGACGGCGTAGGCACCCTCGATGCGCTCATGCGTGCGCTCGACGGCCTCGAAGATGCGCTCGGCGTCGAGGTCGACCGTCGACGTCGTGTTCTGCAGTTCGCCGGCGAGGACGTTGAGCAGCAGCTCTGTGTCGCTCGACGAGTTGAGGTGACGGCGGTCGCGCTTGGCCATGTCGGCCGTGAGCTCGCGCGTGTTCGTCAGGTTGCCGTTGTGGATGAGGATGATGCCGTACGGTGCGTTCACGTAGAACGGCTGCATCTCCTCTTCGTTCGAGGCCGTGCCCTTGGTCGCGTAGCGCACATGACCGAGCCCGACGTTCCCGAGGAGCCCCCGCATGTCACGGGTGCGGAACGCTTCGCGCACCATGCCCTGCGCCTTGGCGTTGTGCATGACGCCGTTCGCCTCAGCTGTGGCGATTCCCGTCGCATCCTGGCCGCGGTGCTGCAGCAGCAGGAGTGCGTCGTAGATGTCCTGATTGACCGGGGCAGAGCCCACCATTCCGACGATGCCGCACATGGGCTCTTACTTCGCTCCGTCCGCGTAGGCGCCGACCAGGCGCACCGCTCCACCGTCGACGCCCTTGGCGCCCTGTTCGAACTCTCCTGCCGGACGCGCGCCGAAGCCCACGGTTCCGACCTGCCATGCGGGCATGCCCTCGGCTGCGAGGGCCGCGATCGCGGCATCCTTCTTGTCCGCCGCGATGATCGCGAGGAATCCGATGCCGAGGTTCCAGGTGCCCTCGGCCGACTCCAGCGTGGAGCCCGCGATGTCGCTGAGCACACGGAAGACCGGGCTCGGCGACCAGGTGCTGCGGTCGACCTCGGCCCAGCTGCCCTGCGGGAGCACACGGGCGAGGTTCGCCGCGATGCCGCCGCCGGTCACGTGGCTGAGCGAGTGGACGCCGCCCTCGCCTGTCGCGCCGCCGAGCCGCTCGATGAGGCGCAGCAGCGGCAGCGTGTAGAGGCGGGTCGGCTCGAGCAGAGCCTCGCCCCAGGTCTTGCCGAAGTCGGCGGCGTTGTCGCCGTAGCCGATGCCGGCGTTCGTGACGATGTGGCGCACGAGCGAGTAGCCGTTGGAGTGCAGTCCGCTGGACTCGACGGCGAGCACGACGTCGCCGTCCTGCACGCGGTCGGCACCGAGGATGCCGTCGGCCTCGACGACACCTGTGGCGGCACCTGCCACGTCGTAGTCGCGCGGGCCGAGAAGGCCGGGGTGCTCGGCGGTCTCGCCGCCGATGAGCGCGGTGCCCGTGGCGGTGCACGCCTCGGCGATGCCGCGCACGATGTCGGCGATGCGCTGCGGAAAGACCTTGCCGCATGCGATGTAGTCGGTCATGAAGAGCGGCTTGGCACCCACCACGACGATGTCGTCGACGACCATGCCGACCAGGTCCTGGCCGATCGTGTCGTGCTTGTCGATGGCCTGCGCGATGGCGACCTTCGTGCCGACGCCGTCGGTGCTGGTCGCGAGCAGCGGGCGACGGAAGTCGCGCAGTGCACTCGCGTCGAACAGTCCGGCGAATCCGCCGACACCGCCCAACACTTCAGGGCCGTGCGTCGCGCGCACGGAAGACTTCATCAGCTCGACGGCGAGATCGCCTGCAGCGGTATCGACGCCGGCTTCGGAATAGGGATTGGTGGGGGAGGCAGCCACGCGTCCAGCCTACCGCCCGCGGAGACCTCCTCTCCCCTCCCTCCATCTCCTACGATGGGGCCATGGCCGACAAGCCGCAGTGGTTGATCCGCGAGGACGCGAGCGTTCCGGTGCTCGTCGCGCTCGCGCTGCGGCAATCGCTCGGCATCCGCGCCCCCGAAGATCTTCCGAGCCTGCGGGATCTGCCCGTCAGAGCCCCCGACGCCACCGACGTCACCCCCGAGCTCGAGAAGCAGTGGCGGGAGTACTGGGACATGACGGTCGAGCCCCGAGCGCATCCATCCGGAGTTCCGCTCGAGCTCATAGAGGGCTTCGACACGCTCGTCGCCCTGCCCGCGTCCGGATCCGAGCAGCTGTCCGAGGCGATCGTGCCGCACGCGGCATCCACCCTGCACTACGCCCGCGTCTCGCACGACCGCTATGTGTCGTCGATCCGCAGTTCGATGGCGACCCGGTCGGGCAACGGCACGATCGGCGGCGAGGCGTACCGCGCCTACGCCAGCGCGATCGCAGAGTTCGAGCGTGACATCGGTCGCCGCGCGCACTCGTTCGAGCTGAACGTGCAGGTCCTGCCGTTCTCACAGCGCGGTATCTGGTGGATCGGAGCGCTGACTGTGGCCGTCACCGACGGTCTGCGTCGCGACGTGGTGTCGTTCGACGCCGCCATCCGGCCGATCATCGCCGAACTGGCATAGGTCGAGAACCCGCGGCCACGCGGCCGCGCTCAGGCGACAGCTGTCAGGAGACAGCGATCAGTCGTTCTCGATGATCGTCTCGTGCTCGACCTTGACGACATGGTCGTGGCGTCGGGCGACGCGCTCGAGGATGAGGGCGACGATGCTCGCGAGCGCGAAGCCGATCGGCACCGTCCACAGCAGCAGGAAGCCGAAGACCTGGCCGGGAGGGTAGACGACGTTCACGGCGTCGGACGGCTCGTAACTGCCCACCATCGTCAGGATGCCGGCGGCGATGATGCCGAGCACGACGCCGATGCCCATGAACACGCCGAATCGCGGCACGCGTCGGACGGTCGCCTCGACCGTCTGGGAGGAATCGTGGGAGGACATGCATCCATTGTCCCACCGTTGGCTGTGGGTCGCGCCCTCCTGCGCAGAGCGACGCCCTCCCCGCGTCCGCTGCGGGGAGGGCGTCGCCGTTCTGCGGCGGATCAGACCTCGGTCGTGACCTCGGCGTTCTCGGCCGTCGCCCTGGTGCGGCGTCCGATCAGCACACCGCCGCCGACGGCGAGCACGACGACCACGAGCCCTCCCACGATCCACGGCCAGACCGGGGCACCCTCGGTGTCGGCCACGGCCGTGACGGATGCGGCGGCCGCCGTGCCCTCGGACTCGGCGGGCTCGTCCTCCTCGACAGCGACGCCGCACTCGGCCGCGACCGGGAGCAGCGCGGTCACCGGGTCGAGCTCCTCGCCTGCGGCGTAGGTGCCGAATGCTGCGGCACCCGCCTCGGTGAGAGTCGTCGGGATCGCCTCGAGCGAGAGCACTCCGTCGATCACCGCGGCATCCCCCAGGGCGAACTCCGCGAGGCGGACCGCCTTCTGGTCGACACTCTGGCCGTCCTGCGTGGTGCCGAGCACGTCGAACACGAGGTAGCCCGTGTCTCCGGCCAGCTCGACCCGCGCGTTCGCCAGCGTGGTGTTCAGCGCGCCGCTGTGGCCGGTGAAGTTGATGCTGCCGCCGAACGTGACGAGTCCGGTGAGGGTCTCGTCGTCGAACGAGCCGGTGCCGCTCGACCACACGTAGTCGGGGTACTCATAGGCGACGTCTGTGAGCGTCCAGCCACCGGCGGCGATGCCCTCGATGTAGGTGCGGAACGACTCCTTGTAGCCCCACTCGAGCGTGGCGCCGTCGACCGTGCAGGCGCCGATCACGGCGGTCTCCCGTGCCAGCGTGAACTCGAGGCCGCGAGAGACGGACCCCTGCAGGGTCAGTGTGTGCACGCCGTCCTCGAGGCTCGCCGGCAGCGTTCCGGTCCAGGTCGCGATGCCGGCGGCATCCGCCGAGATGGTGTCGAGCAGCACGGGCGTCGAGTACACGACGACCTTGATGCCCGTCTCGTTCGGCTGGAACCCGGATGCCGAGAACGTCGCGGTCTTGCCGGACTGCAGCGCCGCCAGGCTCTGTTCGTCGATCTCGATGCCCGTGGTCGCCGGCGGGGTCGCCGGGAGCGTCGTCTTGGCCTTCAGCACGGCGGCCGCCACCGTGCCGGTCGTACCCGACGGCGCTGCCGCCACCGACCCGATCGTGAAGGACACGGGGTCGAGGTTCGTCGAGAAGCCGGCGAGCACGCGGTTGCGTCCGTCCGCCGTGAGAGTGGCGGGAGCACCCGAGTAGGTGACCGCGCCGTTCGCGGTGGTGACGACGGCCCGAGACAGGTCGAGCGTCGCGAACGCCACCTGGGCGCCGGCATGCGTGACGTACAGGGTCGCAGCACCCGCGGAGGTGACGCTGACCTGCGGGTTGGACACGGTCACGTCGAGCACGCCGCCATGGCCGGTGAATCGCACCGAACCGCGGTACACGACGCTGCCGAGGCCGGTCGCCGTGCTGTAGTCACCGCCGACCGTCTGACCGAACTGGAAGAGCCCGGCCGATCGGGTGGCCCCACCCGAGACGTCGATCGCCCCCTTGGCGATGTCGCCGACCACGTACTGCGTGAACGACGTCGAGATGCCCCAGCGCAGCGATCCACCGGGGACCGAGACCGCAGGAGTCGTCGGAACGGTGACCGGGGGGTTCGGGTTCTCGGGCTTCTCACCCTTCAGCGCATCCCATTGGGCCTCGGTGATCGCGACCGTCGAACGGGCGTAGATCGTGCTGTCGTTCGGCAGGGTGTGCTGCTGCCACACGATGACCTCGTAGGTCTTGGTGCGGTCGAGCGTGTCGGCCGACGAGTTCAGGTCGACGCTGAACGCGCCACCCGTGATGCCGCGGACGTACTGCATCGCGAGGAAGCCTCCGCCGGCCGTCACGTCGGCCTCGGTGCCCTTCTCGATCAGAGCCACGTAGGCACCGGCGATGTCACCCAGGTTCGCGCCGGTGGTGGCCAGCGTCAGGCCGTCGGCGGCCGTCGCCGTCTTCACACTCGTCGAGACGGATGCCGCGGGGGCCGGGAACAGTGCGTTCCAGTTCGCGTCACTGATCACGACGGTCGAGCGGGCGTAGATCGTGCTCGCGTTCGGCATCGTGTGCTGCTGCCACACGATCACCTCATACGTCTCGGCGCGGTCGAGCGACTCGGTCGCCGCCGTCAGGTCGACGCTGAACGCGCCACCCGTGATGCCACGCACGAACTGCATGCCGAGGAAGCCACCACCCGACGTGACATCGGCCTCGGTGCCCTTCTCGATCAGCGCGACATAGGCCCCGGTGATGTCGCCGAGCTTCGATCCGGCAGCCGTGACCGTCAGGCCCTCGGCCGCGGTGACGCTCTTGACGGTCGAGGTGACTGCGGGCGAGAGGCCGTAGTTCAGGGCGACGCTCTGCTCCTGCGCGGCGTTGGTGACACCGCCGGCGCCGTAGGTGTAGACGCCGTATGACCCGGGGGTCGTCGCGGAGTCCTTGAGGGTCAGCGTCGCCTGGAACGTGCCGTCGGCGGCGNGGCTGCCTGGTACTGAGCCGGGACCTGGTCGAGGACGTCAGCCGACAGGGCCCATGCCTGCGCGCCGACCGAGCGGGCGGTGCCCGCAGCCCCCGCGGACGGCTGCCACGTGGAGGCGAAGTTGCCGAACACGACGTACGTGCCCTGCGGGAGATCTGCGGGAATCGGCACACCGCGGCCACCGACGTTCGCGGTCGGGTCGTAGCCCGAACCCTTCACGACGACCTTGTCACCTGCTTTCAGTGCGGTCGTGCCGGCCGGCGTGGTGCCGTCTGCCAGGAAGACCTCGATCGATGGCGCCGCGGGCTCGAGGGCGTCCCAGTCGGCGTCGCTGATCGTGACGGCGGCGCGGGCGAGGATGGTCTGGGCGTTCGGCAGCGTGTGCTGCGTCCAGACGATCACCTCGTAGTTCTTGGTGCGGTCGAGATCCGCGGCCTCGGCCGTGAGATCGACGGTGAACGCACCACCGGCGACGCCGCGCACGTACTGCATGGCCGCGAATCCGCCGCCGGCCGTGACATTCGCCTCGGTGCCCGCTTCGATCACTGCGGCGTAGACGCCGGTCGCCGAACCGAACGAGGTCCCGGTGACCTTCGTGGTGATCCCCGGTTCGCCCGTGGCGAGGGAGGATGCGACGGTGATCTTCGGCGGAATCGTGTAGTTCAGAGCGACGGCCTGCTCCTGGGCGGCGTTGGTGACGCCGCCGGCGCCGTAGGTGTAGACACCGTACGACCCGGGGGTCGTCGCGGAGTCCTTGAGGGTCAGCGTCGCCTGGAACGTGCCGTCGGCGGCGNCGCGGCCTGGTACTGAGCCGGGACCTGGTCGAGCACGGTCTCAGAGAGGGCCCACGCCTGCGAACCGACCGAACGCGTCGCACTCGCGGCCCCCGCGGAGGGCTGCCACGCCGAGGCGAAGTTGCCGAAGACCACGTAGGTGCCCTGCGGCAGGTTCGCCGGGATCGGCACTCCGCGGCCACCGACGTTCGCGGTCGGGTCGTAGCCCGAACCCTTCACGATGACCTTGTCGCCTGCTTTCAGTGCGGTCGTGCCTGCCGGCGTGGTGCCGTCGGCGAGGAACACCTGGATCGAGGGAGCGGCGGGCTCGACCTCGCCCGGGTCTGTTCCCGGGTCCGTTCCCGGGTCCGTTCCGGGGTCGGTGCCGGGGTCGGTCCCGGGGTCGGTCCCGGGGTCCGTTCCTGGTTCTGTTCCCGGATCCGTTCCGGGGTCCGTGCCCGGGTCGGTCGTCTCCACACCGAAGACGGCATCCCACTGCGTCGTCGAGATCGCGACGTCGCCGCGAGCGTAGATCGTCTCGGCGTTCGGCACCGAGTGCTGCTGCCAGATCAGGACCTCGTAGGCCTTCGTCCGATCGAGGGAGCCTGCCGGAGCGGTCAGCGTGAACGAGCTCGCACCCGCAGCCACCGCCGGGAACGGCTGCGCGAACGCGGCGTATCCACCACCGGGGCCGGAGAGTCCGCTCTCGGTGCCCTTCACGATCAGCGCGGCGTAGGCGCTGGGCACCTCGGGAAGCCCCGACGCATCGACCTGCACCGTGATGCCGGTGGTGGCGGCAGATGTCACCGAAGCGGCGACCGAGCCGCCGGCCGCATGCGCGGGAGGAACGATCACCGCGCCCGCCGCGATCAGGACGAAGGACACGAGGGCGGCGAGCAGCACGCGTATGCGGCCGCTCCCCGTGGATGCTGTGGCTGTGGCGTTCACGATTCTCCAGGACTCCGGGCGCGCAGGAACGGACGCGCGCCAGCGGTGCCGCAATGCAGTCGGGCGAGAGGGTGATTGTTGGTTAGGCTTAGCTAAGTAAGCTCCATTCCTGAGAATAGAGGCGGCCGCGAGGCCGAGTCAAGTTTTAGGATAGCCTTGCCTAATGCGCCGCGTTTCAGCCCTCCTTCTCGCTGCCGTTCTGGCCGTCGGCCTCGCCGGGTGCGCAGACCCTGGGGCCTCCGCCGCACCGCAGAAGAGTGACGCCGCAGACGCCTGCCCCCAGGCATCCGTCTCGCTCGCCGACCTGGATCTCGTCGATGACGTGCGCGGCGCGACCGGCGGATCCACGGCCTGCCTCTCGAGTCGTGCGATCGAGCCTGTGGCCGATGACACCGCCCCGCAACTCCCCGTGATCGTGACCGACAGCGAGGGCCGCGAGGTCGAGATCACAGATGTCGACCGCATCCTGCCGATCGACATCTCGGGCACGATCGCCTCCACCGTCTTCGCCCTGGGTCTCGGCGACCAGGTCGTCGGCCGGGACTCGTCGACGATGTTCGCCGGTACCGAAGACCTTCCCGTGGTCACGAAGACGGGCCACACGCTGAACGCCGAGGCGATCCTCGAGCTCGCCCCCACCGTCATCCTCACCGACACGACCATCGGCCCGAAGGAGATCCGCCAGCAGCTGCGCGACGCCGGGATCACGATCATCGTGATCTCGAGCGACCGACGCCTCGACACCACCGACGAGCTGGTCACCGAGATCGCCACGGCTCTCGGCGTGCCCTCTCGTGGTGCGTCCCTGATCGAGCGCCTCGACGCCGACCTCGCAGATGCCCTGGCCGAGATCTCCGAGGTCGTGCCGACCGACGTCGAAGACCGGGCGCGGATGCTGTTCCTCTACGTGCGCGGCAATGCGAACATCTATTACATCTTCGGCGAGGACTCAGGCGCCGACTCTCTGATCGACGCCGTCGGAGGGGTCGACGTCGCCGCAGAGATCGGGTGGGAGGGCATGAAGCCGATGACGGCCGAGGCGCTCGTGGCAGCCCGACCCGACGTGCTCGTGATGATGACCGACGGGCTCGAGTCCGTCGACGGCATCGACGGGCTGATCGAGCGCATCCCCGCGATCGCCGAGACTCCCGCCGGAGCGAACCGCCGCGTGATCGACATGGCCGACAGCGAGATCCTCAGCTTCGGCCCCCGCTCGGCGAACGTGATCGAGGCGATCGCCCGCGCCCTGTATGCCCCGGAGCCCGCGACCGCCGAGCCCGCGAAGTGAGCGGCGAGGTCGTCACCCGCACGCCGTCGAGACACCTCGGTCTGCGCTTCACGCTCGTCATCATCGGCCTCGTCGCCGCTCTGCTCGTGACCTGCATCGCGTCGATCACGAGCGGACAGTATTCGCTCTCCCCCACCGACCTCATCGGGGTGCTGCTGCGCGGTATCGGCATCGACACCGCCTGGGCTCCCACCGAGGCGTCCGACTACGGCGTGATCTACAACCTGCGCCTCCCCCGCCTCGTGCTCGGCCTGCTCGTCGGCGCGGCCCTCGCCGTGTCGGGTGTTCTCATGCAGGCGATCTTCGGCAACCCGCTGGCGGATGCCGGAGTCGTGGGCGTCTCGTCCGGTGCCGCGCTCGGTGCCGCAGCGAGCATCACCCTGGGCCTCGCCTCGTTCGGCATGTGGACCACCCCCGCGTTCGCCTTCCTCGGCGGGCTGATCGCCGTGCTCGCGGTGTACTTCATCAGCCGATCGGGCGGGCGCACCGAGGTCGTCACGCTGCTGCTCACCGGCATCGCGATCAACGCGATCGCGGGCGCGGGCATGGCCTTCCTCACGTTCCTCGGCACGACGTCGACGCGTGAGCAGATCGTGTTCTGGCAGCTCGGTTCACTCAACGGCGCCCTCTGGTCGAACGTGGCGCTGGTCGCTCCGCTCGTCGCGATCGGTGTCGTCGTCGCACTCATCGTGTCGCCCCAGCTCGACCTCTTCGCGCTCGGCGAGCGCACCGCCCGCCACCTCGGCGTCAACGTCGAGGTGCTGCGGATGGTCGTGATCGTCACGGTCGCGGTGCTGGTCTGCGCCGCCGTCGCCTTCGCCGGCATCATCGGATTCGCGGGTCTCGTCGTGCCCCACCTGATGCGCATGATCATCGGCCCCGCACACCTTCCGCTCATGATCGCCTCGGCGTTCGGCGGCGCACTGCTGATCGCGATCGCCGACCTCGTCGCCCGCACGGCGGTGCCGCTGGCCGATCTGCCCATCGGCATGATCACTTCGCTCGTCGGCGGACCGTTCTTCCTCTGGTTGCTCGTGCGCACGCGCCGCCGCTCGGGAGGATGGGCATGAGCGCCGTCGACATCGCCACCCGGCTGCAGGCGAGCGGCGTCACCGTGCTCGTGGGCGGCGAGCGCGCGATCCTCGACGACGCGTCGATCGAGGTCAGAGCGGGCGAGATCCACGCGCTGGTCGGGCCCAACGGCGCGGGCAAGTCGACTCTCTTCGGAGTTCTCGCCGGCGATGTGACCCCGAGCGCGGGCGCGGTTCTGCTCGACGGCTCGCCGATCACCGGCATCCGCGCGCAGGACATGGCACGAGCGCGAGCGGTGCTGCTGCAGGAGAACGCGGTGTCGTTCCCGTTCAGCGCCGAGCAGGTCGTGCGCATGGGCAGGGCGCCGTGGGCACGCACCGGGGCCACGGAGGACGACGACGAGCTCGTCGCCGCAGCGATGGCTTCGACCGAGGTGCTGTCGCTGTCGACCCGTGCGGTGACCTCACTGTCGGGAGGCGAGCGCGCCCGCGTGGCGCTGGCCCGCGTGATCGCGCAGAGCACCGGCATCCTGCTGCTCGACGAGCCGACCGCCGCACTCGACCTGAAGCATCACGAAGACGTGATGCGCCTGATCCGCTCTCAGGCGGATGCCGGCATCGCCGTCGCGATCGTGCTGCACGATCTCAACGCCGCTCTCGCGCACGCGGATCGCGTGACGCTGCTCTCGGAGGGCCGGGTGGCCGCGACGGGTGCGGCCGCCGAGGTACTCACGGCCGAGAGGATCGAAGAGGTCTACGGTCAGCCGGTCGACGTGTTCCCGCATCCCGTCACCGGTGTGCCCCTGGTGGTCGCGCGCCGCGGCCTCTGACGCGCCGCCGCTTTCGAATCGCGCACTTTGCAATTTCCAGAGGTCGGAAGTTGCAAAGTGC
>NZ_LMOU01000001.1:2014937-2034348 GCF_001423615.1 Microbacterium sp. Leaf159
GGCGAAGCGGCAGCACGTCCGAGAGATCGGCGCGGGTGCCGCTGGCGCTGACACGACCGGATGCCGCGGCATCCGACCAGTGCTCCGTGCCCGTGGCGACGGCGATCCACGTCGCCGCATCCATCTCGACGACGTTCGGCGGGGTCCCCCGCGTGTGCCGGGGCCCCTGGATGACCTGCACCGCACCGAACGGAGGCACTCGTACCTCGACGCTGTTGCCGGGCGCCTTCTCGTCGAGCAGCTGCAGCAGGTACCGCACGGCCGTGGCGGAGTCGGTGCGCTGCGGCTTCTCACCGGCGGCATCCGCGCGACGCACCGCATCGAGAGCCGCCCGCCCGTCGATGATGTCGATCTTCCTGGAGGGCATGGTGACCAGGCTACGCCGGGCTCGTTCGCGTTGGACGCCCATGCGCTCCCCGTGGTCCAGCGAAGGAGATCTGCGCTTGGGAAGGACGGATTCCCCGAATTCGGACTTCCGAGGCGCGAATCTCCTTCGCTGGCGTACACGCCACCCGCCCTGCCCGGTCGCACGCAGGCATAGGCTCGAGGCGATGAGCCAGAATCCCGATACCTTGCACGGCGCACGGGCCGAGCTGCTCGCTGCGACGCAACGGCGCGAGAGCTGGTCGAGGCCGTTTCCGCCGATCGTCGGCGACGCCCATCCGGCATCCGTGCTCGTGCTCTTCGGTCGACTCGACAGCATCCCGGCGCAGACCGACGAGGTGACCGTCGCAGCCGACCTCGACGTGCTGCTGCAGCGTCGGGCCGCGACGCTGTCATCGCATCCCGGGCAGGTCTCGTTCCCCGGCGGCCGGCGCGAGGAACAGGATGCTCATGCCGTCGCCACCGCCCTGCGCGAGGCGGAGGAGGAGACAGGGCTCGACCCGGCCGGTGTCGAGATCCTCGCCACACTGCCCGAACTGCCCCTCGCCGCGAGCAACCATGTCGTCACCCCCGTGCTCGCCTGGTGGCGCTCGCCGTCGCGGGTCGCAGCCGTCGACCACGCCGAGACGGTCGACGTCTTCCGGGTGCCGGTCGCACAGCTGCTCGACCCGGCGACCCGGTTCACCTCGACGATCCACCGCCTGGGTCGCACCTGGCGCGGGCCCGCCTTCGACATCGACGGCACGATCGTGTGGGGGTTCACCGCGATGGTGCTCGACGCCCTGTTCGACGCCGCCGGCTGGACGCGGGAGTGGGACCCGTCGATCGAGCGCCCCGTCGAACTCTGAACTGTCTCGCCGGTCGCGCGTTCACGATTCAGCACGGATGTGGCCCCGGGGGCCCTACAGCGCCCGATACCGGCACCGGGCGCTGTTCTGTGCTGAGACGCGCACACCGCCGAAACCCGCGCGCCCGCCTCGGTAGTCTGGAGGGGTGAAGATTCTCGTCCTCGGTTCCGGTGCCCGTGAGCACGCGATCATCCTCGCTCTGCGAGCAGAGCAGGCGGAGCACGAGATCTTCGTCTCCCCCGGCAACGCCGGCATCGCGCAGGACGCGACCCCCGTCTCGGTCGACATGCTCGACGGCGCCGCGGTGACGTCCTTCGCGAACGAGCACGCCATCGACCTCGTGGTCGTCGGTCCCGAGGCTCCGCTTGTCGTCGGCGTCGCCGATGTGCTGCGCGCGCACGGCATCCCCGTGTTCGGCCCCGGCAAGGCGGCCGCACAGCTCGAGGGCTCCAAGTCGTTCGCGAAGCGGATCATGGATGCCGCAGGCGTGCCCACCGGTCGCGCGGTGCGCGCCACCACCACCGCCGAGGTCGAGGCCGCGTTCGACGAGCTCGGCGCCCCGTACGTCGTGAAGGCCGACGGCCTGGCAGCGGGCAAGGGTGTCATCGTCACGTCCGACCGCACTGACGCGCTCGCCCACGCCGAGCACTACCTGCCGTCCGGCCCCGTCCTGATCGAGGAGTTCCTCTCAGGGCCCGAGGTCTCGCTGTTCTTCCTGAGCGACGGCGACACGGTTCGCGCGCTCAGCCCGGCGCAGGACTTCAAGCGTGCACTCGACGGCGACGAGGGACCCAACACCGGCGGCATGGGTGCGTACTCGCCGCTGCCGTGGCTCGCCGACCAGTTCGGCAGCGAGCAGGCCTTCGTCGAGGAGGTCACCCGGGACGTCGCACTCCCCGTCATCCGCCGGCTCGACAGCGAGGGCACCCCGTTCATCGGTCTGCTCTACGCCGGCCTCATCCTCACGCCGGCCGGTGTTCGTGTGATCGAGTTCAACGCCCGCTTCGGCGACCCCGAGACGCAGATCGTGCTGCCGCGCCTCGTGACGCCGCTGTCGGAGCTGCTGCTCGCCGCGGCATCCGGCACCCTCGAAGACCAGCCGGAGCCCGTCTTCAGCGACGACGTCGCGATCACCGTGGTGCTCGCCAGCGAGGGATACCCCGAGGCGCCGCAGACCGGTCGTCCGATCGAGGGCCTCGCCGACGCGGCGGCCGTCGAGGGCGTCCGCCTCGTGCACGCGGCGACCGCCAGCCCCGATGCCCCGGGAGGCTCGCTCGTCGCGACCGGTGGACGCGTGCTGAACGTCGTCGCCGTGGCATCCGACTTCCGCACCGCGCGCGATCGTGCCTATGAGGCCATCGGCCGCATCCGCCTCGACGGTTCGCACTTCCGCACCGACATCGCCGCCCGCGTCGCCGAGTAGTCCTGGTCGCCGGAGACCTCCGGCTCGTCGTATTCCTGCCGATTCGAGCAGGGATTCCGCCATGGCCTCGCGCAGCTCTTGACACCGCTCACTTTCTTCAAGAAAGTTGGCGGATGCCGCTTCGCTCCGACTGGTCGACCGCCACGTGTCCGATCGCACGCTCCGCCGATGTGCTCGCCGACCCGTGGGTGCTGCTGATCCTGCGCGAGATGTTCTCGGGGCGCACGCGCTTCGATCAGCTGCGGGACGCCACCGGAGCCGCCGACTCCGTGCTCGCTCGGCGCCTCGCGTCGATGACCGACGCCGGCCTCGTCGCGCAGGATGACCCCGGCTACCGACTCACCGACGCCGGGCGCGAGACCCTGCCGATCCTGCACGCGTACGCACGGTTCTCGCGCATGATCGATCCGGACGGACCCTGGGGACTGACGGTCAGCTGCGCGCGCTGCGGCGAGGTCGCGGCCTCGTCCGACTGGTGCGCGCGCTGCTCCGCGCCGCTGGACGCCGACAGCACTCGCTGGGCGCGGCGCAGCATGGGCGGCGAGCCGTTCGCTCTGACCACGGGCAGCGCGGCATGACCGCCGAATCGGTCGATGAGCCCACCGAGACGCCCGCACCCGCGACCAGTTCGCACGAGCGGCAGCGCCGCATCCACCCTGCCTGGATCGTCGCGCTCGTCGCCCTGATCGCGCTGATCGGCGCCGCCGGATTCCGTGCCGCCCCGGGCGTGCTGATGCTGCCGCTGCAAGAGGAGTTCGGCTGGACCACCGCCGAGCTCTCCCTCGCCGTCACCGTCAACCTGCTGCTGTTCGGTCTGACGGCACCGTTCGCGGCGGCCCTGATGCAGCGCTTCGGCATCCGCGCCGTCACCGTCACCGCGCTGTTCGTGATCGGGGCGGGAGCCGCCCTGAGCGTGTTCGTCGCCACACCCGCCCAGTTGATCCTGACGTGGGGCGTGCTGATCGGTCTCGGCACGGGATCCATGGCACTGGTGTTCGCGGCGACCATCACCGACACCTGGTTCGCTACCAGGCGGGGGCTGGTCTCCGGCGTGCTCACGGCCGGAAGCGCCACCGGGCAGCTGATCTTCCTGCCCGTGATCGCGGTCGCCGCCGAGGACATCGGCTGGAGAGGAGCGTCGCTCATCATCGCCGGAGGCGCGCTCGCTGTCGTGCCCCTGGTATGGATCTTCCTGCGCAACCGTCCGAGCGACCTCGGCGTCACGCGGTACGGCGATACCGGCCCGTTCGTGGTGACACCGCGCCCGAAGGGCAGCGCGTGGGGAGCAGCGCGTCTCGCGATCACGACCCTGCGCGACGCCGCGCGCACCAAGACCTTCTGGGCACTGGCGATCGGCTTCGCGATCTGCGGGGCGACGACGAACGGACTGATCGGCACGCATTTCATCCCGAGCGCCCACGATCACGGGATGCCGACCACCACCGCCGCGGGCCTGCTCGCCGTCGTGGGGATCTTCGACATCGCCGGAACCGTGTTCTCCGGCTGGCTGACCGACCGGGTGAACCCCCGCATCCTGCTCGCCGCGTACTACGCGCTGCGAGGTGTGAGCCTGCTGTTCCTGCCGAGCCTGTTGTCGGCCGAGGTGCAGCCGAGCATCGTCGTCTTCATCGTGATCTACGGCCTCGACTGGGTCGCCACCGTGCCGCCCACCATCGCGCTCTGCCGCGAGGTCTTCGGCGACCGCGGGCCGCTCGTGTTCGGCTGGGTGTTCGCGTCGCACCAGATCGGCGCGGGAATCGCCTCGGTGCTCGCCGGGCTGGTGCGCGACCACACCGGTCAGTACACGGTGGCATGGTTCGCGGCCGCCGGCCTCTGCGCGGTCGCGGCTCTCGTCAGCGCGACGATCCGTCGGCATCCGGCTCCGGTGCAGTCCCCGGTCACCTCCGACTGACTCTCGCCCCTCCCCACACCATCCCCGTCATCCACCTGCCCCCTCCCGGCTCCTGCCCCTCCGCGGACACAACTTCGGATGCCTCGCACGGCGGGCCGAAGCATCCGCCCTCGATCCCGGCATGTCAGACCCCGCCTCCGAAGTCGTGCCCGGGTCTCCGAAGTTGTGCCCGGGTGTCTGACGAGCGCCGGGCTGCTGCACACGAACGAAGGCCCCCACCCGGAACCGGGAGAGGGCCTTCGACTGCGCGGAACCGCTCAGAGCACCTTCGAGAGGAAGTCCTTCAGACGCTCGTTCTTCGGAGCGCCGAACAGCTCTGCGGGCGGTGCCTCCTCGACGACGACGCCGGCGTCCATGAACACCGTGCGGCCCGAGACCTCGCGGGCGAAGCCCATCTCGTGCGTCACGAGCACCATCGTCATGCCGCCGGATGCGAGGTCGCGGATGACCTGCAGCACCTCGCCGACCATCTCGGGGTCGAGGGCGCTCGTGGCCTCGTCGAAGAGCATGATCTCGGGGTCCATGGCGAGAGCACGGGCGATCGCGACGCGCTGCTTCTGACCGCCCGAGAGCGATGCCGGCTTGGCGTCCGCCTTCTCGGCCAGGCCCACGCGGTCGAGCAGCCCCAGCGCGCGCTCCTTCGCCTCGGCCTTCGACAGCTTGCCCAGCTCGACCGGTGCGAGAGTGATGTTTTCGAGCACGGTCATGTGCGGGAACAGGTTGAAGTGCTGGAACACCATGCCGATGCGCTGGCGCACCTCATCGAGCTTCACGCTCTTGTCGGTCAGGTCGACGCCGTCGATGATGACCTGACCCGAGGTCGGTTCCTCGAGCTTGTTGAGGCAGCGCAGCAGGGTCGACTTGCCCGACCCCGAGGGTCCGATGACCGCGACGACCTCGCCGTCGTCGACCGTGAGGTCGATGCCCTTGAGCACATGGTTGTCGCCGAACGACTTGTGCAGGTCTTTGACTTCGATCTTGCTCATGCGTTGAACTTCCTCTCCAGGCGGTTCGCGAGCAGCGTGAGAAGCGTGATCACGACGAAGTAGATGATGGCGACGATCGTCAGCACCTGCGCCGACAGGTACGTCGAGGCGATGATCTGGCGCGACACGAAGGTCAGTTCGGCGAGGCCGATGACGCTGATCAGCGACGTGTCCTTGAGGGTGATGATGCCCTGGTTCACGAACGACGGGATCATGATGCGGAACGCCTGCGGCAGCACGACCTTCTGCATGGTCTTCCAGTGCCCGAGGCCCAGCGACCGCGACGCCTCGGCCTGACCGGGGTCGACGGCCTGGATGCCGCCGCGGATGATCTCGGTCATGTACGCACCCGTGTTCAGCGAGAGCGTGATGGCTCCGGCGACGAACGGGTTGAACGTGAGCCCGGGGAACAGTTGCGGGATGGCGAAGAACACGAAGAACGCCTGCACGAGGATCGGCGTGCCGCGGAAGACGTAGACGTATGCCGTCGCCACCCAGCGGAACGGCGCGAAGGCCGAGACTCGACCGAAGCCGAAGATGAGGCCGAGGATGAACGCGGCCACGATCGCGACGAGGGTCGCGAGGATCGTGAGCCAGAGGCCCTCCATCAGAGCGGGCCAGTACTTCACGGCGACGGAGAAGATGTCGGTCGCCTGCGTGGTCTCCTCGCCGCCGGCGAGGTAGCTGTCGACGATCTTGTCGTACTCGCCGGAGGCCTGGAGGTTCTCGAGGCCCGCGTTGAACATCTCGACCAGCTCGGGGTTCTGACCCTTGTTGACCGCGAACCCGTACTCGCCGCCGAGCTCCGGCTCACCGATCAGGCGGAAGCCCGAGCCCTGCTGGATGCCGTAGGCGAGCACCGGGAAGTCCTCGAAGTAGCCGACGGCCTGGCCGGCCTTGACCGCATCGACCATGTCGGTGGTGTCCTGGTACGGCGTGATGCGGAAGCCGAACTCGTCCTGGTTCTCCTCGGCGAAGGTCTGCCCCTGCGTGCCGGTCTTGACCGCGACGGCCTCGCCGTCGAGGTCGTCGAGAGACTGGATGTCGCTGGACTCGAGCACGCCGAGCTGGATGCCGCTGGTGAAGTACGGCTCGCTGAAGTCGAACGTCTTCTCGCGCTCTTCGGTGATCGACATGCCCGCCATGACGGCGTCGACCTGGTTGGCCTGCAGCGCCTGCACGGCGGCATCGAACCCGAGCTGGCGGATCTCGACTTTGAAGCCCTGGTCTTCGGCGATCGCGCGGAGCAGGTCCATGTCGATGCCGACGAGCTCGCCGTCGGGAGACGTGAACTCGAACGGCGCGAACGTCGTGTCGGTGCCGATGACGTAGGTCTCGGAGTCGTCGGCCGCGGTGGCGGCGGATGCTCCGCCGAGCAGCGCACCGGCCGCGATGAACGCCGTGAGCGCCATCGCCCCGACGGTGCGTCCGAACGTGCGCAGACGCGCAGACGCGGAAGAGGGATTTCGGATCACGACGGATGCTCCTCGGATCGGATGGGCGACAGGATGCTGCCACCGGGATGGTCGTCGACCATCCACCCTAACCGGCGACGGCGTGTCGCCGTGTTCCGAGGGCCGTCCGCGCGCTCGCCGGCTAGAGCGTGATCCAGTACCGGCGCACCGGCGCGTCTCCGTGCTCCGGCAGCACGCGGACGTCTTGCAGCACGCCGCCGCCGCCCTCGATCGTGCGGAAGGAGCCGACGTTGTCGTCGTCGCAGGTGACCATCACGCGTTCGAGTCCGATCTCACGCGCACGCTCGAGTCCGAGCCGCAGCGCCGCGGACGCATAGCCCTGACGTCGACGTGATTCGCGCACGGCATAGCCGATGTGACCGCCCACCTCGCACAGGTAGGCGTTCAGCTCGTGCCGGAACGAGAGGAACCCGACGACCTCGCCGTCGTCGACGACCCAGTACAGGTCGTTGTGGACGGCATCCTCCGGCAGCTGCGCAGAGGTGTCGGAGAGAAGGTCCGACTTCGCGATCAGTGCGTCCAGCGTTGCTCGGTCGGGGGTGACCGGCGCCTGGAGACCCGACCCGTCGACGTGCCCGTCGCCGAACTCGGCGACGGCTGCCGCCCAGGAGTCGAACAGGTCGGTGGTGGGCCTCGTGAGCTCGATCGTCATCGCACGATGACACCACACCGTGGCCGTCCATCGCAAAACCGGTCAGAGAGAGCCGGGTCTTCCGCACCAGTGTGCAGAAGACCCGGCTCGTCGTCAGGCGTGGGTCAGGCCGCGGGAGCGGGCGCCTCCGCCGGTGCGGATGCCGCGGCATCCGTCTTGTCGTAGCGCCCGAGGAACAGCGACGCGATCAGGGCGATGACCATCACGCAGGCGGGGAGCAGGATCGCCTGCGACATGCCTGCCGCGAAGCCCTCGGCGATCTGCGGGGGCAGCGACCCTCCGCCCTCGATACCCGCGGGAGCGTCGGAGAGACCCGGAAGGTTCGCCTCGAGACGCGACTGCATGAACGCCGCGATGGATGCCGAGCCGATCACCGATCCGATGGTGCGGGTCGTGTTGTAGATGCCCGCACCGGCACCGGCCTGACGCGGAGGGAGCTTGCGGGTCGCAGTCGTCGCGAGCGGACCCCACATGCCCGCGTTGCCGATGCCCATCAGGGCGGAGGGCAGCAGGAACATCCAGATCGGGGTGTCCATGTTGATCAGCGCCGAGTACCAGACCAGAGCCACGCCCACGCAGAGCAGACCCGGGATGAGGATGATGCGAGGGTCGATCCGGTCGAGCAGCTTGCCCGCGGCCGGGGCGAGTGCTCCCGACAGCACGGCCATCGGGATCAGCAGCAGCGCCGCTTCCGTCGGGGTGAGTCCCCGAGCCGTCTGCAGGAAGAACATCATCGGCAGCGACATGCTCGTCACCGTGAAGCCGACGGCGGCGATCGCGACGTTGGCTCCCGAGAAGTTGCGATCGCGGAAGAGTGCGAGCGGAACCAGAGCCTCGCTGCGTGTGCGCGCCTGCTGCACGATGAACAGCGCGAGCACGACGAGGCCGGCGATGATGAGGCCCCACACCGAGACGGGGCCCCAGATGACACCCCAATCGAACTTCTCGCCCTCCTGCAGCCCGAAGACGATGAGGAACAGCGCGACGGCACTGAGGATCACTCCGAGGATGTCGAAGCGGTGCGGGCTGGTCTGCAGCTTCGGCACGAGACGCCAGGCGAGCACGAACGCGACGATGCCGACCGGGATGTTGACGAAGAAGATCCACTCCCAGCCGAAGCCGTCGACGAGCAGACCGCCCACGAGCGGGCCGACGAGGGTCGCGACACCCGCCGTCGCACCCCACAGGCCCATGGCCGCGCCGCGACGCTCGGGCGGGAACGTGCGCGTGATGACCGCCATCGTCTGCGGCGTCATGAACGCAGCGCCGAGACCCTGCACGGCACGGGCCGCGATCAGCATCTCGAGCGAGTCCGACAGACCGCACCAGAGCGAGGCGAGCGTGAAGATCGCGAGGCCGATGAGGTAGATGTTCTTCGGACCGAAGCGGTCGCCGAGACGTCCGGTGATCAGCAGCGGCACCGCGTAGGCGAGCAGGTAGGCGCTGGTGACCCACACCACGTTGTCGAGGTTGTTGGTCGTCGGGTCGAGGGCGGCCTTGATCGCGGGGTTCGCGACCGAGACGATCGTCGTGTCGACCAGGATCATGAAGAAGCCGATGACGAGCGCCCAGAGGGCGGGCCACGGGCTCGCGGGGCGGTGCCCCGCGGCGAATGTGCCGGTCGAGGGACCGGAGGACGAGGATGCCACGGGTGGGTGCCCCGTCGAGGAGGAGTCGGTCATTGCTGTGCAGCCTTTCGCTGAGCGAGGTAGCGGTCTGTGTTCTCGAAAGCCGTCGGCCCCCAGGGGAACTCCTCGGCGTCGAGGCGGGTGAGGAGCGAGTCGAGCCAGCGCAGCTCGGCCTCGAGCAGCACCTCCTGGCGCTCGAACTCGACGAGGACCTGCTCGGGCACGGCCTTGGCGCGCGCGCCGACCAGTCCGTCACGATGCATGACATGGCCGTCTTCGAGGGCTCCCCGTCGGGTACGGAGGCATTCGATGACGTCCGCGCGCTCGAGATTGTGCGCCTCGGCGAGCGCGATGCGGAACTCGGCGGGCCGGTCGATGACCGAGAGTTCTCGCCGCAGCCAGTCGACCAGAGCATCCGTCCCGGCATCCGTGAGTGTGTAGGTGGTGCGCTCCGGACGGTTGCCCTCACGGTCGATGCCGACCTCGTCGATCAGCCCCTCCCGCTGCAGCCGACCGACCGTGTGATAGAGCGTGCCGTTCGTGATGGTCAGCAGGCGTTCGTCGCGGCGGGAGCGCATCAGGCGCACCATCTCATAGGGATGCATGTCGCCCTCGCGCAGCAGCGCGAGCGCCATCACCCCCATCGGGGTCAATCGCTCGGCAGGTTCCTTGGTCACGTGCTCCACCTCAAATAGTCCACGTGGACTATACGCTCATTCCCCAGTCACGGCAACGTCTGGAGCGCGTTCGCGGTTCTTCGGCGAACCGGGATAATGGGCGGGTGAGCACACCTTCGGACAGCAATGCGCAGACCATCCCCGGCTGGCGCCACATCTACTCGGGCAAGGTCCGCGACCTCTATGCCTCGGATGACGCCGCTGATACCCGCATCCTCGTGGTCGCGTCCGACCGCGTGAGCGCGTTCGACTTCGTGCTCTTCCCCGGCATCCCTCACAAGGGCGCACTGCTGACGCGTCTGAGCCGCTGGTGGTTCAGCCAGCTGAGCGATGTTCCGAACCACCTCGCCGAGGGCGAGATCCCCGCGAGCGTCGCCGACCGCGCCATGCTCGCCCAGTCGCTCGAGATGCTCCCGGTCGAGTGCGTCGTGCGCGGCTACATCACCGGCTCCGGCTGGGCCGAGTACACCGAGAGCGGCACCGTGTGCGGCATCCCGCTGCCCGAGGGGCTGCAGAACGGCGATCGCCTTCCCGAGCCGCTCTTCACCCCCGCCTACAAGGCGCCGATGGGCGAGCACGACGAGAACATCACGTTCGAGCAGACCGTCGAGCTCGTCGGCGCCGACCGCGCGGCCGAGCTGCGCGACGTGTCGCTCGCGCTCTACACGCGTGCCGCCGCGATCGCCGAGGAGAAGGGCCTGATCCTCGCCGACACCAAGTTCGAGTTCGGCACGGATGCCGAGGGCATCCTGCACCTGGCCGACGAAGTCCTCACCAGCGACTCGTCTCGCTACTGGGATGCCGAGGCCTGGCGCACCGGCACCACGCCGAAGGAGCGCATGGCGAGCTTCGACAAGCAGATCGTGCGCGACTGGCTGGCCGCCAACTGGGACAAGCAGGGCGAACCGCCCGTGCTGCCCGAGGACATCGTCGAGCGCACGGCCGACCGCTACCGCGAGCTGATCGAGCGCCTCGGGGCCTGACCCGCACGCGGTCCCGGGAGGCGGACTGCGCCTGGGGAGTAGAGATGCTCGAGAATCCTCCTCCCGAGACGCAGAAGTCCGCCCGAAGCGGTGACCGCGCGCACCCAGCCAACACTCAGGAATCGGTAGTGTTGCTCCAGCACTCCCCCTCCCCCGATCCTGAGGAGCCCGCATGCCCCTGTGGAAGACCCACGGAAACGGCCGCACGGTCGAACCCGGCGCCGTCGTCAAGCCCGATGAGCGCCTGAACTGGCCGGCCACGATCGCGATCGGCGCCCAGCACGTCGTCGCGATGTTCGGCGCCACGTTCCTCGTGCCGACGCTGACCGGCTTCCCGGTCTCGACCACGCTGCTCTTCAGCGGTCTCGGCACCCTCATCTTCCTGCTGATCACCAAGAACCAGCTGCCCAGCTACCTCGGCTCGTCGTTCGCGTTCATCGCGCCGATCACCGCCGCAGTCGCGGCAGGCGGCACCGGATCCGCCCTGGCCGGCGTGGTCGCGGTCGGCATCCTGCTCACCGTCGTCGGTCTGGTCGTGCAGTTCGCCGGACTCCGCTGGGTCGACGCCCTCATGCCCCCGGTCGTCGCAGGCGCGATCGTCGCCCTGATCGGCTTCAACCTCGCGCCGACCGCGTGGAACAACTTCCAGCTCGACCCGGTGACCGCGACCATCACGCTCGTCGCGATCATCCTGTTCGCGGTGCTGTTCCGCGGCTTCCTCGGTCGCATCTCGATCTTCCTCGGCGTCGCGGTGGGCTTCATCTACGCCGCCTTCACCGGTTCGTTCGAGGTGCCCAATGCCCTGCGCGGCGGCAAGACCCCCGCAGAGCTCATCGCCGACGCCCCGTGGGTGGGCCTGCCGGAGTTCCAGCTCCCCGACTTCGTCGAGCCCGGCACGTGGTCGACGATCGCGATGTTCCTGCCCGTCGTGCTGGTGCTGGTCGCTGAGAACGTCGGGCACGTGCGCGGCGTCGCGACCATGACCGAAGATCCCGCGATCAACAAGCACACGGGTCGCGCGCTCATCGCCGACGGTGTCGCCACGACCATCGCCGGCGGCTTCGGCGGTTCAGGCACCACGACGTACGGCGAGAACATCGGCGTGATGGCGGCCACCCGCGTCTATTCCACCGCTGTCTACTGGGTCGCCGGTCTCTTCGCGATCCTGCTCGCCTTCTCGCCCAAGGTCGGCGAGGTCTTCAACTCGATCCCGGCCGGCGTGCTCGGCGGCGCGACCACCGCACTGTACGGCCTGATCGGCATCATCGGCATCAAGATCTGGGTCGACAGCAAGGTCGACTTCTCGCGCCCGGTGAACCAGTACACGGCAGCCGTCTCGCTCGTGATCGGCATCGCCGGATTCTCGATGCAGCTCGGCGACTTCGCCTTCGGCGGCATCGTGCTCGGCACGGTCGCGGCTCTCCTGATCTACCACCTGGGCAACGCCATCGCCCGCGCTCGCAAGACCGGCGCGGACGACCCGAGGCCGCTCGAGGCCGTCGGCCCGCTGGGCGGAGACCCCGCGTAATCACGCACCACGCACGACCACGAGGATCCCGGATGCTGCCGCTGCGGCATCCGGGATCTTCGCGTGTAGCCGCCGGGCGCGAGCTCAGGCGATGACGGCGAGCACCGCGTCGGGCTCGATCGCCGCGGAGAGCTCGGCCCGGTGCGACAGGACACCGCTGCGGTGAGCTGCGACCGTGGTCTCCATCTTCATCGCGTCGAGCACGGCGACCGGGTCGCCCTCCGAGATGCTCGCACCATCGTCTGCGAGCCAGCGCACGAGCGTGCCCGGTGCCGGAGAACGCAGCTCGGTCGGATCGGACGCGGCCGCCGCAGTTCCGGCATCCGCAAGCCCGCCGAGCCCGCCGATCCCTGCGAGCAGGGCGATCGGGAGCCCGAGCGTGACACGGCGGCCGTCGATCTCGACGGGGAAACGCTGGAGTGCGGCATCCGCTGCGGGGGCCGGTCGTAGCTGCGGCTCCAGCCGAGGCAGCAGCGTGCTCTCGATCCACTGGGTGTGCACCGCGAAGGTCGCGGTGGCGAAGGCCTCGTCGTCGAGCGCGAGCAGATCGAACGGGATGACGGTGGCCGGGCCCTGAACCACGAGCTCGCGCAGTGCCCGCCGCGCGCGCACCAGAGCCGCGTCACGACTGTCGGCATGCACGACGAGCTTCGCGATCATCGAGTCGAAGGCCGGCTGCACGACGTCGCCCGCCTCGATGCCGCTGTCCCAGCGGACGCCGGGCCCGCCGGGGATCCGCAGCGAGTCGACGCGCCCGGGGCTCGGCAGGAAGCCGCGACCAGGGTCCTCGGCGTTGATGCGGAACTCGAAGGAGTGCCCGGTCGGCACGGGCGTCTCGGTGAACGAGATCCCCTCGCCGAAGGCGATGCGGAACTGCTCGCGCACGAGATCCGTGCCGGTGACCTCCTCGGTGACGGGATGCTCCACCTGCAGGCGGGTGTTCACCTCGAGGAACGAGATCGTGCCGTCTGCCGCGAGGAGGAACTCCACGGTCCCCGCACCCCGGTACTGCACCTCGCCGCAGATCGCGCGGGCAGCATCATGGAACCGCGTGCGCTGATCGCTCGTCAGGCCCGGCGCAGGCGCCTCTTCGATGAGCTTCTGGTTGCGGCGCTGCATCGAGCAGTCGCGGTCGCCGACGACCACGACGCCGCCGTGCCCGTCGCCGAGCACCTGCACCTCGATGTGACGAGGACTCTCGAGGAAACGCTCGACGAAGCACTCCCCGCGACCGAAGGCAGCGATGGCCTCACGGGTCGCCGCGTCGAAGGCATCCGCGACCTCCGACATCTCTCGCACCACCTTCAGCCCTCGCCCGCCGCCGCCGAACGCCGCCTTGATCGCGATGGGAAGTCCGTGCTCCTCGGCGAACGACACCGCCTCGGCAGGCCCGGCCAGCGGCTGATCGGTGCCGGCCGCCAAGGGCGCTCCGACACGCTGCGCGATCCGACGTGCGGTCATCTTGTCGCCGAGCGCGTCGATGCTCTCGGGCGAGGGGCCGATCCAGATGAGGCCCGCCCCCTCGACGGCCCGCGCGAACTCCGCGCTCTCCGAGAGGAATCCGTAGCCGGGGTGCACGGCATCCGCGCCGGTGGTGCGCGCCGCCGCGAGCAGGGCGTCGATGGAGAGGTACGTCGTCGCGGCGGCGTCGCCCCCGAGGCCCAGGGCCTCGTCGGCGAGGCGCACGTGCAGCGCATCGGCATCCTGGTCCGCGTAGACGGCGATCGACGTGTAGCCGGCTTCGGCGCAGGCACGGATGACGCGCACGGCGATCTCTCCGCGATTCGCGATCAGCACCTTGGTCATGAGGTCTCCTTGACGGTGAAACGGACGCGCACGCCCGGCGGCAGCTGCCCGGCGAGATCGAGGCTACGGTCGGTGAGTGCACCGATGATCGGGTATCCGCCGGTGAGCGGGTGGTCGGGAAGGAACAGCACGGGCTGGCCGTCCGGAGGCACCTGGATCGCCCCGGTCACCGCCCCTTCGCTGGGCAGCTCGCCGCTGACGGATCGCTCGAGCGGCACGGCGCCCTCGATTCTGATGCCGACGCGGTCCGACCTCGGGGTGACCGTCCATTCCTGGCCGGTGAGGGTCGCGAGAGCCGCCGCCGTGAACCAGTCGTCGCGAGGTCCGAGGGTGATCTCGAGGTCGACGAGGTCGCCGGGAACCGGGAGCGCCCTGGGCAGGGCATCGGGCTCGACCGGATGCTGTGCGGAGTCGCCGACTCGGAGCACGTCGCCTGCGGCCAGCGGTGCCGGTCCGAGGCCGGCGAGGGTGTCGCTCGCACGGCTGTCGAGAGCCGGCTCCACGGCCACGCCGCCACGGACCGCGATGACATAGCGCAGCCCGCTGGTCGGGTGCCCGAGCGTGAGCTCGTCGCCGTCGACCGTGGCGAAGGGCGCGCCATGGGCGAGGCGACGAGTCACGCCCTCGGCGTCGGTCAGTTCGAGCGTGCCGACGGCCCCCGCGACGGCGGCGACCCCTGGACCGCGGAAGCGCAGCACCGCTCCGCCGACGCTCTCGAGCACGGCAGCGCCGGTGGCATTGCCCACCGCACGGTTCGCCTCGCGCATCGCACGACGATCGGCGACACCCGAGGCTGAGACGCCGAGCGCCGCGAAGCCGGGGCGACCGGCATCCTGCACCAGCAGCTGCAGCGACGGACGCACGATCTCCACGGAGACGGAGGCGGAGGTCGGAGAACCCGGATCGAGCGCATCGGCGGAGGCGGGTCGCTCGGCGACGGGCCGTGCATCGGCACGATCATCTGCGTTCTCCGACATAACGACCTGCGCCCGTACCTGCTCGAACCGGACGGTCGTGCCTGGCGACAGCAACGCGGGAGGCTCGCGGTCGATGTCCCACATCACGGCATCCGTGCGACCGATGAGCTGCCATCCGCCAGGGCTCTCTCGCGGGTACACCCCGGTGAACTGTCCGGCGAGTGCCACGGACCCTGCGGGCACACGCGTGCGGGGCGACGAGCGCCGGGGCACGTCGAACAGCGGATCGCTGCTCACCACGTAGCCGAAGCCGGGGGCGAAGCCCGAGAAGGCGACCTTCCAGTCGGCAGCGAGATGCCTGTTCACGAGCTCAGCGGCAGACACCCCAAGCAGTGATGCCGCCTCGTCGAGGTCTTCTCCGTCGTAGCGCACAGGCACCGTGATCTCGCCGGTCGCCGGCAGATGGGCGGTGTCGATCTCGGTCGCAGCCAGCGCGTGGGCGAGATCGGCGGCCGACACCGCCAGCGGATCGAACCGCACGAGCACGGTGCGGGCGCCGGGGATCCGCTCGACCACACCGTGCACCCCCTCCCACGCGAGGTTCAGTCGCATCGCCTCATCGAGGTCTGCCGCTTCGACGAGGAGTGCGTGATCGGATGCCGTGAGGATGCGCATCAGACCAGGTACTCCGCATCGGGAACGTCGGTGATGAACATATAGCCGGGCGCGTGGGTGATGGCGAACGGCGGCTTCGAGGCCATGATCGCTGCCTGCGGAGTGACGCCACAGGCCCAGAACACCGGCACCTCGCCCTCACGCACCTCGGGAGCGTCGCCGAAATCGGGACGAGCCAGGTCGGCGATGCCGAGGGAGGCGGGATCGCCGACGTGCACCGGAGCACCGTGTACGGCGGGGGTCCGGCCGGAGATCTGCACAGCGTCCGCCACGCGATCCGCGGGAATCGGTCGCATCGACACGACCATCTCGCCGCTCAGCCGGCCAGCCGGGGTGCAGGGCACAGCGGTGCGGTACATCGGCACGTTGCGCCCGAGTTCCTGGTGACGGATCGGGATCCCCGCCTGCACGAGCCCGGACTCGAACGTGAAGCTGCATCCGATGAGGAACGAGACGAGGTCGGGATGCTCCGCCCACGCCGCGGTCGCATCGGCGACCTCGTCGACCAGTTCGCCGTCGCGCCAGATGCGATACCGGCCGATATCCGTGCGGATGTCGCTGCCGGGCGCGAGCCGCGATTCCACCTCGCCCTGTTCGATGACCTCGAGCACGGGGCACGGCTTCGGGTTGCGCTGCGCGAAGAGCAGCGTCTCGAAGGCCCAGTCGGCCGGCACGGAGATCAGGTTCGCCTGCGTCAGCCCGACCGCGACACCGCTCGTCGGCTCGGCGTGCCCCGCCCGGATGGCGGCACGCGCCGCCCGTGCATCGGCAAGCTGGTCTGCGGTGGCGAGAACGGTCATCTCAGACCCCCCGCGAACGGTGCGATCGTGATGTCGGCATCCTGCAGCATCCGCTTGGTCTCCGCGGCCATGGCCACCGAGCCCGGGCTGTCGCCGTGCACGCAGATCGACTGTGCGCTGACGGGGACGTCGGTGCCGTCGATCGCGCGGATCACTCCCTCGCCGGCGAGGCGCACCATGCGCTCGGCGACGGCCGCGGGATCGTGCAGCACCGCGCCCGGTTCGGTGCGCGAGACGAGCTGACCGTCGGGCTGATACGCCCGATCGGCGAAGGCCTCGGCCGCGATCTCGAGCCCCGCACGCTCGGCCACGTCGAGCACGACGCCTCCGGCAAGACCGAGCAGCACCAGGCTCGGATCGATCGCGCGGATCGCCGCCACCACATCCTTCGACTGACGCTCATCACGGGCGATCGTGTTGTAGAGCGCTCCGTGCGGCTTGACGTAGGCGACCCGACCGCCGACGGCTGAGGCGAGACCGATCAGCGCGCCGAGCTGGTACTCGACATGAGCCTGCAGCGTCGCTGAATCGATCTCGACCTTCGTGCGGCCGAAGTTCTCGTAGTCGCGGTAGCCGGGGTGCGCGCCGATGACGACGCCGCCGGCCACGGCGCTCTCGAGCGTCGACCGGATGCCCTCGGGGCTGCCCGCATGGAACCCGCACGCCACATTGGCACTCGTGACGAGGCGCAGCATGCTCTCGTCGTCGCTGACCACCCGATCGGGAACGTTCTCGCCGAGATCGGAGTTCAGGTCGATCGATGTCATGGGGTCACGCTCCGATTCCGAGGAAGGCGAAGATGGGGCCCACCGAGACGATGCCCATGTACCAGGTCAGCAGCGTCACGAGCGTGCCGGCGATGAGCAGCCACAGCGGGTACTTCTTCGAGCCGAGCAGGTCGCGGCGGAACCAGCCGATGTACATGAAGACCGTGAGGCCGATGGGGAGGATCAGTCCGTTGAAGCCGCCGACGAACACGAGGATCGCTGCCGGGGCCGTTCCGATCGAGAGGTAGACGATCAGCGACACGACGATGAAGGCGACGGTCGCCAGCTGCAGCGGCCAGCCACCCTTGAGCTTCTTCGTGAAGGTCGAGAGGAAGGTCGCCGACGTGTAGGCCGCGCCGATCACCGAGCTGATCGCGGCGGCCCAGAAGATCGCTCCGAAGATGCGCAGCCCCGCGTCACCGAGCACCGCACCGAAGGCCTGCCCTGCGGGGTTCGCCGCCTGGCTCGAGAGGTCGAGCGAGACGCCCGAGGCGACCACGCCGAGGATCGCGAGGAAGAGCACGTAGCGCATGACGCCGGTCACGAGGATGCCGTTCGCCGCGGCGCGCATCACGGGGCCTGCCTGCTCGGGACCGGTGTGACCGGAGTCGAGGTACCGGTGGGCACCGGAGTACGTGATGTATCCGCCGACCGTTCCGCCGACGATCGTGGTGATGGTCGCGAAGTTGAGCTCGTCCGGCACGAACGTCTGCCGCAGAGCCTCGCCGATCGGCGGCTGCGCGATCACCGCGACGATGACGGTCATCACGATCATGCCGATACCGAGCACGACGAGCACGATGTCCATCACCGGCCCCGCCTTCTTGATGAGGAAGATGATGATCGCGAGGGCCGCCGTGAGCATGCCGCCGAGCTTCGGGTCGATGCCGAGCAGCGCGTTCAGCCCGAGTCCGCCACCGGCGATGTTGCCAATGTTGAAGGCCAGGCCACCGATGACGACGAGCACCGCGATGAGGTGACCGGAGAACGGGATGGCACGGTTGGCGAGCTCGCCGGCGCGCATGCCCGAAGAGGTGATCATGCGCCACACGTTCAGCTGCACGGCGATGTCGACGAGGATCGACACGAGGATCGCGAACGCGAACGCCGCCCCCATGGTCGCCGTGAAGGTGGCGGTCTGCGTGATGAATCCGGGGCCGATGGCGCTGGTGGCCATCAGGAAGATCGCGCCGATCACGGCGCTGCGGCCGGCGCGCCTCTTTGCGGCGGAGAGCCGGACTTCGTCTTCTGCGGACAGCGGGGCTGCGGTGTTCTCAGACATTGCGGGGGATTCCCATCGTCGTTGGTGGGTGTCGAGTGCACCCAGTGTAGAACGGATTGAGAGATATTGTTCAACAACTTTGTTTCCGCTGTGCTACGGCCGAGTTGCATTCGCATGTTGCCGGAGACGGTTCCTCGGACGATCCATCCGAAGCCCCGCCTACGATGAAGGCATGAACCAGCAGGGCATGCTCGCCGATGCGCTCCGACAGCAGATCATCGACGGAGCCTTCGCGCCCGGCTCACGACTGTCGGAGTCGGCCATCGCCGAGCACTTCGGCGTCGCACGCAACACCCTGCGCGAGGCGTTCCGCGCGCTCTCCGAGCAGGGTCTCCTCGAACACGTCCCGCACCGCGGCGTCTCCGTCGCCTCGCCGTCGATCGCCGACGTCATCGACATCTATCGAGCGCGCCGCGTCATCGAATGCACCGCGCTCCTGCACTCCGAGCCCGAGCATCCGGCGGTCCAGCAGATGCAGGAGGCGGTGCTCGCCGCGGAGGCCGCCGCCCAGGATGCCGTCCTCGACGACTCCGAGACCTGGCGCGCGGTCGGCAGCGCCAACATGGCGTTCCACGTCGCCCTGGTCTCGCTGGCCGACAGTCCGCGCCTGGCGCGCACCTACCGCGATCTGGCGGCCGAGCTGAGACTGGCGTTCCTGAAGATCGATG
>NZ_LMOU01000001.1:2034362-2060437 GCF_001423615.1 Microbacterium sp. Leaf159
GCGAGGAGCGCAGGCCGGCGCCGATGAGTTGGAGCGCTACCTCGTGCAGTCGGAGCGCGTCGTCCTCGGCGCGTTCGCCCGGATGCAGCTGGGCTGAGCGGTTCGGCAGGGCGGCGAACCGGATGAACCACAGGATCTGAGACAGATCCCGTTCCGGGTCAGTTCTCGGATCGGAGGGCGCCGGAGGCGCGGGTCCGCGCGTCCGGGTCGCGCGGCGCGAGCTGCAGAGGAAGCGGCGCCTCGGGCTCAGGCAGTCCGTAGAGCCGGTGCACCCAGCGTCGCGCGTCTTCGAGCGGGTAGGTGTCGCCATATACGGCGTACTTCATGAAGATGCCCTCGAGCGTGCTGCGCAGCATGATCTCCTCGAGGGGCGGATCGCTCGCGCCTCGCTCCCGGAAGATCTCTCGCACCGTGTTCTCGGAAGCGACCGCTTGATCTGCGTGCCGTTCTTCCGCCTCGGCGTACAGACGGTGGGTGCTCGGCTGCTGCTGCAGCGCGAACACGG
The DNA here is from genome assembly GCF_001423615.1 of Microbacterium sp. Leaf159. Classification (GTDB taxonomy): domain Bacteria; phylum Actinomycetota; class Actinomycetes; order Actinomycetales; family Microbacteriaceae; genus Microbacterium. Next base: position 2,034,868 of record NZ_LMOU01000001.1, read on the forward strand.
CTCGTTGCACCGGCAGCGCATACCCGGTGGCTGTGAGCGCGCCGTCGATGATGCCGGCCAGACGCACATCGGCGGGGCCCGCGACCTGGGGAATCCCGAAGAGCACATCGAACCAGTTGTCCAGCACAGCCGCGATCAGCTGGTCCTTGCCGCCGAAATGGTAGTTCGCCAAACCCTGCGCGACGCCTGCACGGCGTGTGATCTCGGCGATGCTCGCCCCCGAGACACCACGCTCCGCGAACAGTTCGATCGCGGCCTCCAGGATGACCTTGCGGGAGCGCTCCCGTGCGATGCGGTTCAGCTCGTCATTGCGCGTCATGTCTAGTCCACCTCCCCAGGATTGGACGACTCGGAAAATGCATCCGAAACCTATATATTACTGACTGAACGGCTATTCAAGCTTTGCGTGTCGTAAGTGCAGCGACGGAAGGAGTGCGATGCATCCCCTCTCGTGGATCCTGCCCGTCTCCAAGATTCCGGCGTCGAGCCGGTACGCCACCTCCGATGCCGCGGCGAATGAGCTCGCGCTCGGCTTCCTGCAGATCCGCTCGGTGCCGTCCGGCCCCTGGAACGATCCGACCGCGCCAGAACTCGGCGACGACGAGAAAGAGGCTCTGATCGCTCAGTGGGGCATCCACTCCCGCCAGGACTGGCTCGGCATGATCGAGCATCTGAGCACGGTCCGCCGTCGCCGCCATGCATGGATGTCGCACCTCGCCGTGCGCAACGACCTCGCCACCCGGCTCGGTCGAGCCCCGAAGACGCGCGAGTGGCTCGACGCGATCACCGCAGACGGCGGGGATGAGCACGACGCGCATCCGTTCATCGCCGGCATCGAGCACATCGAGCGAGAGATCCGCCGACGCGTCGGTGAGGACATGGTGCCGCCCGACGTCTACGTCAGAACCCTCGATGCCTATGCCCTGGGCCAGGCCGTCGCCATGACGACGTGGGGTGTCGCGCTCGGGTACGCGGACGTGGCCGAGGCCCGCACGATCATCCACCGCATCAACGTCGCGGCCAGGCCGTGCTTCGTCTCGTGGGCGGACTTCGGACTCAGCTACCTCGCCGGACGCATCATGCACTGGAGCGACGGCAGCCTCGACGAGGACTCGTTCGCGAAGTACGGCGACGGGTGGAGCGATTTCAAGGCGGCCGCCACGGCGAAACGGCACGGCCCCTGGGCGCTGCTCCCGTGGCCCGCGACAGTCGAACTCCGGTCACGCCACCCGATCGGCTGACCACACAGACCCACGGATGCGGACCAACCTGGAGGGGCGTCTGGTTCGCATCCGTGTTCGGGCATCCCGCCGCCGCCGGCGACCGGCTCACGCGCGGCTACGACGAGGCGCGCACCACGAGCTCGGTCGGCAGGATCGTGACGTGCTCGGGGTCGCGCCCGGCGAGCCGCGACAGCAGGACGCCGGCCATCGCCTCACCCTGCGCGTACATCGGCTGCCGCATGGTCGTGAGCTCCGGGTCGGTGCTCAGCGCCACCGACGAGTCGTCGAATCCGACCAGCGCGACGTCTTCGGGAACGCGGATGCCGGCGGCGCGCAACGCCGTCAGCGCCCCCCGCGCCATCAGGTCGCTCGCCACGAAGATCGCGTCGGGGCGTCCGGCTGCGAGGATGCGGCGCGCAGCATCCGCTCCGCTGGCTTCGCTGTAGTCCCCCGCCTCTTCGGCGAAGGGCGAGAGGCCGGCGTCGGCGAGCGCCCCGCGGAAGCCCTGCACACGATCGACGGAGGAGACCATCGTGACGGGGCCGGAGATCGTCGCGATGCGGGTGCGTCCGGTCTCGATCAGATGCTGGGTCGCTGTGCGGGCGCCGGCGACGTTGTCGACGTCGACCACGTAGTCGCCCTCGCGAAGCCGCACCGGTCGGCCACCCCAGACGACCGGCACCGCGTCGGCGACCCGCTCGATGAACGCGTCGCTCGTGTGGTGCGACACGATCAGCGCGCCGTCGACACCGCCGTTGCGCACGAAGCTCGTCATCTTGTCGCCGGGGTCGTCGCTCGCGATGAGCAGGTTGAGCAGGTAGTCGGAGCCGCGGAGCGCGCCCGTGATGCCCGCGACGATCGCCGCGAAGAACGGGTCGCCGAAGAAGCGGGTGGTGTCCTCGGGCACGATCAGCGCGATCGCGTGCGTCTGCTTCGAGGCGAGCGACCGGGCCGCACGGTTGGGCACGTAGCTGAGTTCCTCGATGGCCCGCTGCACGGCGAGGAGGGCCTCGGGGCTCACGGCCGTCGACCCGTTCACGACGCGCGACACGGTCGATCGCGAGACTCCGGCGGCCGATGCCACCTCTTCGATGGTCGCTCGTAGTGACACGACTCTCCCTCCGTCCGGCGGTGAGGCCGGATGCTCCCTGGTGCCGCCGCCCGGCGTCAGAGAGCGCGAGCGGCGATGATGCGAGCGTACTCCCGACCGGAGTCCTTCAGACTCCGCTCCTGGGTGTCGTAATCGACGCGCACGATACCGAAGCGCTTGTCGTACCCCCAGGCCCACTCGAAGTTGTCGAACATCGACCAGTAGAAGTAGCCGCGGACGTCGACTCCGGCCTCGGCCGCATCGAGCACCGCGCCGAGGTGCAGACGCAGGAACTCGGTGCGATCGTCGTCGTGCACGCGGGTCTCGCCGTCTTCCACGACCGCGACGTCGTCGTAGGCGGCGCCGTTCTCGGTCATGTACAGCACGGTTCCCGCGGGCTCGGCGTACTCCGTCCACACCCGCTGCAGCAGTCGGGTCAGCCCCTCGGGCTGCACCTCCCAGTTCTGCGCGGTGCGCGGCAGACCGCGCTCGACGGAATGGATCCCGTCGCTCGAGGGGTAGGGGCTGCGGCCGACGCGATCCGTCGCGGGTCCACCGCTGACGGGTGCGACCTCGGGAGCCGTGCCCGAGAGGAAGTCGCCGTGATAGTAGTTGACGCCCTGCGTGTCGATGCGCTGCGAGATCGCATCGAGGTCGCCGTCGTGAACGGCATCCGTGAAGCGCGCCACCGCGTCGGCATCCACCGCCCTGATGTCCCTGATGATGTCATCCGGGTACACGCCGCGGTAGATCGGGTCGAGGAACCAGCGGTTGAACTGGCCGTCGACGCGGCGGGCAGCATCGACATCGGCCGGGTTCGCGGGATCGGCCGGGTCGGCGACGGTGTGGTTCAGGGTGATGCCGAGGTTCAGGCTCGCGTCGCGTCCACGCAGCTCGCGGACCGTCTCGCCGTGCGCGAGCAGCAGGTGATGCGCCGACAGCAGCCCCTCGGCCACGCTCGTGTGGCCCGGCGCGTGCTCGCCACCGGTGTAGGAGAGGAACGACGAGCACCACGGCTCGTTCAGCGTGGTCCAGACGTTGACCCGGTCGCCCAGCGCATCGTGCATCGTCCCCGCGTATTCGAGGAAGCGCCCGACCGTGTCGCGGTTGGTCCAGCCGCCGGTCTCCTGCAGCGCCTGCGGCATGTCCCAGTGGTACAGCGTCAGCCAGGGAAGGATGTCGTTCGCGAGGAGCTCGTCGACGAGGCGCTCGTAGAAGTCGACGCCCTTCGCGTTGACCGCACCGCCGTCAGGACGCACCCGCGACCAGGAGGTCGAGAATCGGTAGGTCTGCAGCCCCAGCTCCTTCATCAGAGCGACGTCCTGCGGGTAGCGGTGATAGTGGTCGCACGCCACCTCGCCGTTGTCGCCGCCGATCACTGCACCGGGCACCGTGCTGAAGGCATCCCAGATCGATGCGGTGCGCCCGTCTTCGAAAGCCGCCCCTTCGATCTGGTACGCCGCGGTCGCGGCGCCGAACAGGAAGTTCTCGGGGAAGGCTCGGGTCATAGGGGTCATCCTTTCACCGCGCCCGCCATGATGCCACTGACGAGCTGGCGTCCTGCGACAACGAACAGGACGAGCAGAGGGAGGGTCGCGAGCACCGCTCCGGCGAGCACGATCGAGTAGTCGATGTAGTAGCCCGACTGCAGCTGGCTGAGCGCCGTCTGCAGGGTCGGGTTCTGCGGCGAGAGCACGATCAGCGGCCAGAGGTAGTCGGTCCAGGCCGTCATGAAGGTGAAGAGTCCGAGGATCGCCATGGCGGGTCGGGCGGCCGGGATACCCACGGTGAGGAACGTGCGGAACTGGTTCGCTCCGTCCATGCGGGCGGCCTCGATCAGCTCGTCGGGGATCACGTCGACGAGATACTGCCGCATGAAGAAGACGCCGAACGCCGTGACGAGGGTGGGCACGATGACCGCACCGATCGAGCCGGTCCAGCCGAGCTCGCGCATCAGCATGAACAACGGGATGATGCCGAGCTGCGTCGGGATCGCCATGGTCGCGATCACGAAGATCATCAGACCGTCGCGACCCTTGAAGCGCAGCTTCGCGAACGCGTAGCCCGCGAGCGTCGAGAACGTCACGACCGACAGCGTGATGATCGCCGAGATCAGGAACGAGTTGCCGAGAGCGAGCCAGAAGGGGATCGCGTCGAAGACCTTGGCGGCGTTGGCGAAGAAGTTGCCGCCGGGGATCAGCGGCAGGGTCTCCCCGCGGGTCGCATTGGTGCCGCTCGCCACGACCACGGACCACCACAGCGGGTAGACGCTGCCGATGATGAACGCGGCGAGGAGCCCGTAGGTGAGGAATCCGGGGCGGCTGCCGATTCCGGCGTTTCCGCCGACGGCTCCGCGGCGCCTGCGGATCTTCTCGGGGACGCTGAGTGCCTGGGTGGCGGTCATCGCGCGTTCTCCTCGGTCGTGGTGGCGATCGTCGTGGTGGCGGCGGCCGTGACAGCGGTGGCGGCAGCGGCACCCGCGGTGCGTGCGCGCCGTCGGGCGGCGCGGTTCTTGGGAGCATCCCCGGTCGAGATCCGTCTCGACACGAGGAAGTTGATGATGCCGATGCCGACGATGAGCAGGAACAGCAGGATCGCGACGGCGGATGCCTCGCCGAGGTCTCGGCGGAAGAAGGCGAGCTCCCACAGGAACAGCACCGTCGTCTGGAACTGCCGGTCGCTGCCGCCGATGCCGCCGGCCGTCGAGACGTCGAACAGGCGCGGCTCGGCGAAGATCTGCAGACCGCCGATCGTCGCGGTGATGATCACGAAGATCAGCGTCGGACGGATCGTGGGGATCGTGATCGAGAAGAAGCGGCGGGCGGCTCCTGCACCGTCGAGCGCGGCCGACTCGTAGAGATCGCGCGGCACCGCCTGCATCGCGGCGAGCAGGATGAGCGCGTTGTAGCCCGTCCAGCGGAAGTTCACCATGATGGCGATCGCGAGGTGCGAGAGAGCCGTGTTGTGCTTCCACTCCTGGTCGGCGATGCCGATCAGGTTCAGCAGGTTGTTGGCCAGACCGTCGGCCTCGTTGAAGATGCTCGAGAAGATGATGGCGACGGCCACGGGCGTGACGACGAACGGGATGAGGATGCTCATGCGCCAGAACGTCGGAGCGCGGAGGCCGCGGTCGAGCAGGTACGCGATCACGAGGGCGACGGCCAGCTGGGGGATCGCCGACAGCAGGAAGATGCTGAGCGTGTTGAAGATCGAGTTCCAGAACATCGCATCGCCGAGGATCTCGATGAAGTTGCCCGCTCCGACGAACTCGCCCTGCCCCTTGAGCAGGTCCCACTCGTGCACGGCCACCCACACCGTGTAGATCAGCGGGAAGAGACCGACCAGTCCGAACAGCAGGAAGAACGGCGAGATGTAGAAGTACGGCGAGGCGTTCTGGTCGAACCGCGAGAGGCGGTGCCGCCGGGGACGCCGGCCGGCGGCATCCGTCTTGGCGCTCGTGGCGCCCTTGGCGTTCTTGGACGACGGGTTCGTCGTCTCCGAGCGCTCGTGGGTGAGGGTCATGACTCTTCCTTGGTCCTGGTCCGTGCGTCCTTGGTGTTCCGGTCGCAGTTCGTGCCGCCCCAGTGAAGGCGATGCGGCACGGACTGCGACCGGAAGGGATGCGACTGGGTCAGTCGACCAGCTCGTTCAGGAGCTTGATCGCTGCATCCCAGGCGCCCTGGGTGTCGGTGTCTCCGCGGTCGAGGCCGCTGAGAGCCGGGCCGAAGACGTTCTCCTGGATGACCGAGTCATCGGCGCCCTTGAACTGCGCCACGACGCCCTTCGCACGCTCGGCGAGGATCGCACCGGTCGGTGCGTCGTTGAAGAACGCGTTGGGCGTGGCCTCCGACGACAGGGTCTCCTGAGCCGTGATGGTCGAGGGGAAGTTGCCCGCGGCCTCGGACTGCTTGACCTGCTGCTCGGGCTGCGTCAGCCAGTCGGCCAGCTCGGCTGCGGCCTCCTTGTGCTCGGAGCTCTCGGGGATCGAGAGGAACGCGCCGCCCCAGTTGGCTGCACCGCCCGGGAACACGTCGGCGAAGTCCCAGCCGGTGGAGGCGTCTCCGCCGCCGGCCTCGACCTGACCCTGCACGACACCCAGCATCCAGCCCGGGCAGACGAAGGTGGCGAAGGTGCCGTCGACGAACGACTTGCCGCCGTTCCAGTCCCACGCGGTCTGCGCAGCGGACTGGCCGCCCTCGGTGGCTGCTCCGAGCAGCTCGAAGCGCTCCTTGAGCTCGGCGTTGTCCTCGACGTTCAGCTCGCCGTCGGTCGTGTAGTAGCCCTCGTCGAGCTGGTTGACCATGGCGTTCCAGACGAAGCCGGAGTGGTCGTACCAGGCTTTGCCGGTCTTCGCCGTGTACTCGGCGCCGACGGCGAAGTAGTTCTCCCAGTCGCCGTTGAGCAACTCGGCGACCGACTCGCGATCACTGGGCAGGCCCGCCGCCTCGAAGGCCGCGCCGTTGTAGCAGATTCCGCTGGGGCCGATGTCGGTGCCGTAGCCGATCACGCGGCCCTCGGCATCCGTCGCCTGTCCGTACTTCCAGTCGACCCAGTCGGCCTTGCGGTCTTCGATGCCGTAGTCGCGCAGGTCGACGAACGTGTCGGAGACGTCCATGATGGCGCCGAGCCAGCCCTCTTCGATCGCGACGATGTCGCTCAGGCCCGAGCCTGCGGCGATCTTCGTGAAGGCATCGGTGCGGGCGTTGCCGCCGGTGTCGATGTTGGTCGCCTCGATCGTGACGTTCGGGTGCTCCTTCTCGTAGGCCTTGTAGAGGTCTTCGTAGCCGAAGGTTCCGAACGTGGTGACGGTCAGCGTGACCTTCTCGTCGCTGCTGCCGGCGTCGCCGTCTGCGCCGGGAGCGGCACAGCCGGCCAGGGCCAGGGCGGAGACGGATGCCGCGGCTGCTGCCGCCAGGATCCGGGTGCGGGCACGTGTGTTCACAGTTCACTCCTTTGTGGTGGGTCGTGCAGTGGTGGTGCGGGTGGTGCTCGGGGTGGTGCGTGGTGTTCCCGTGAGGAATCTCGTGGGAGCGCTCCCACGCACTGTCCAGTGACTCTATGGGAGCGCTCCCACGAATGTCAAGCCTGACCATGGCGTGCGCAACTCAGCATGAAAGCGCCGGACGCGACGCCTTCGGCCTCGTTTCAACGGATCCGGCCTGATTCTGCTGAATTGTGAACGCGGCGTACCCTTGACCGGTGCCAGACACCGAACTCTCCCCCGCTCTCGTCCGCGCCGAATCGCTGATCCGCAGCATCCCGGATTACCCCGAGGCGGGGATCATCTTCCGCGACATCACGCCGCTTCTCGCAGACGCCGAGGCGCTTCAGGCCACCACCGACGCGATCATCGCGCCGTTCGCCGGCCAGTTCGACGTGGTCGCCGGCATCGAGGCCCGAGGATTCATCCTCGCCGGAGCCGCTGCGATCGCGGCAGGTGTCGGCCTCATCCCGATCCGCAAGGCCGGCAAGCTCCCCCGCCCGGCGGCATCCGTCGACTACGCCCTCGAGTACGGCACCGCCACCATCGAGATGCACGACGACCTTCCCGCCGGTTCCCGCGTGCTGCTGATCGACGACGTGCTCGCCACCGGTGGCACCCTCGCCGCTGGCCGCGAACTGGTCGAGCGTCTCGGCAGCCACGTCGTGGGCATCTCGGTGCTGTTCGAGATCGACGGACTGGGCGGCCGCGACGCCATCGGCGACCTGCACACCGTCTTCCACGCCTGAGGCGCGAGGCCCGGGAATCGAGCGAGTCGCGAGCCGGTAGACTGAACACGCCCGTCCGCCCGCGACTTCCGGAGCCGTTCATGCCCACCATCGTCGTCGACGTCATGCCCAAGCCCGAACTGCTCGACCCGCAGGGGAAGGCCGTCTCCGGTGCGTTCAACCGCCTGGGCGTCGAGGGCTTCTCCGATGTCCGCATCGGCAAGCGCTTCGAGCTCACCGTCGAGGGCGAGGTCACCGACGAGATCCTCGCCGAGGCCCGCCGCCTCGCCGACGAGGTGCTCTCGAACTCCGTGATCGAAGACGTCGTGGGCATCGAGGTCGCCGAGTGACCACGCGCATCGGGGTCATCACCTTCCCCGGCTCGCTCGACGATCGCGACGCGCAGCGCGCCGTCCGCATCGCCGGCGCCGAACCCGTCGCCCTCTGGCACGGTTCGCATGACCTCGAAGGCGTCGACGCCCTCGTCCTTCCCGGCGGATTCAGCTACGGCGACTACCTGCGCGCCGGCGCGATCGCCGCGCTCTCGCCGATCATGGCCGAGGTCAAGGACGCAGCAGCCAAGGGCATGCCGATCCTCGGCATCTGCAACGGCTTCCAGATGCTCGTCGAGGCGCACCTGCTGCCCGGCGGCCTGATCCGCAACGACCACCAGCACTTCGTGCGCCGCGACCAGAAGCTCGTCGTCGAGAACTCCGACACGGCGTGGACCAACAGGTTCCGCACGGGCCAGGAGATCACGATCCCGCTCAAGAACGCCGACGGCGGATACATCGCCGACGAAGAGACGCTCGACCGTCTCGAGGGCGAAGGTCTCGTGGCGTTCCGCTACGCCGGCGTGAACCCGAACGGCTCGCTGCGCGACATCGCGGGGCTCACCAACGAGGCGGGCAACGTCGTGGGGCTCATGCCGCACCCCGAGCACGCCACCGAGGCGGGCTTCGGACCCGACACGTCGGCCGCCATGCGGTCGGGCATCGACGGACTCGACTTCTTCACGAGCGCGATCGCCGCAGTCGCCCGCGTCGCCGCGTAAGCACCGGACGCGCGGCTTCGGCCGACAGGCGAGGTCGGTCCCTTCCGTCGCGACCGCCCCCGGTCGGCGACGCATTCGCGCCGCGGCCGGGGCCACTTCCGCATCCGCACGCAGCCGGGGCCAGTTCCGCATCCGAACCGTCCGAATCGGATGCCGAGTTGACCCCGCACCAGCCCGCGCATGCAGCCGGGGCCAGTTCCACATCCGCACGCCGCCGGGGCCACTTCCGCATCCGCGCGCAGCCGGGGTCACTTCCGCACCCCGATCGTCCGAATCGGATGCCGAGGCGACCCCGCACGCTGCCGAAATGCGCTTCTGACCCCGCGTGCCCGAGCCCGGTCGACGCCGCACCCCCCGCACAGCCGGGGCCACTTCCGCACCCCCGCGCAGCCGGGGTCACTTCCGCACCCCGATCGTCCGAATCGGATGCCGAAGTGACCCCGCACGGTGCCGACATGCGCTTCTGACCCCGCATCACACCGAGCCCGGTCGACGCCGCACCCCCGCGCAGTCGGGGCCACTTCCGCACCCCCGCGCAGCCGGGGCCACTTCCGCATCCCGATCGTCCGAATCGGATGCCGAAGTGGCCCCGCACGATGCCGACATGCGGAAGTGACCCCGCATCACACCGAGTGTGCGAGTTCGGAGGGGACGGAGCGTCGGCGCATCCTCGCCGATCAGTCGACCGGGAGGGTGAACGGATTGTCGCCGGCGGCGGCGAGCAGGTACCAGGCCGTGGCACCCGTGTGGAGGCTGGCGTAGTAGAGGTCGCCGAAGCCGGAGTCGAGGCCGTCGGTCGAGGTCGCGACGATGCCCTTGCCGTCGCCGTTCGCCGCATCGCGCTGTCCGAGACGGATGCTGTCGAGCAGCGCCTCCGCACGATCCGCGTCGCCCGCACCATCCCGCAGCTTGAGCGCGAGCGCCAGGTGCCCACTGCCCTCGAACCACACCTTGGAGACATCGGTGTCGCTGATCGACGGCCCCTGATACTGGCCGTCGGTGGCGATGAGGTTCGCGAGGGTCCAGTCCAGTGCTGTGTCGTAGCGGTCATCGCCGGTCGAGAGCGAGGTCCACGTCTGCGAGTCGAGCGGCACGGGGTGGGTGTTCACCGTGCTCCCGTCGAGCAGAGTTCCGGTGTCGACGTGCCCGTCGGCACTCTGCATCGCCGCCACGAAGTCCGTCGCGACCGCCGCGCGGTCGGCCCACACCTGATCGCCTGAGACCTCGGCGAGCTGGGTGAAGAATCCGGCGATGTCGCTGTTGTGCTCGGTGGACTTCCACAGGAGCGAGGTGCCGTCTTCGAGCTGACCGCCCGTGTAGCCGTAGGGCGCCCGCACCATGTCTGCCGTGTTCGTCTGGATCCACTGCGCGATCCGCACCGCGCCGTCGAGGTACTTCTGCTCGCCGGTCGCGTGGAAGAGCCGGGTGAGGGCCATGCCCACCCACGCCTGGTTGCCGGTGAAGGTGCCGGGGCCGGTGATCTCGACCCGTCCCTGTCGGATGCCGTGCGGCTCGTAGGAGGCGCGAGTGCGCCCGTCGCCGATCGGGTCGTTCTCCTGCACGAAGAGCAGGGTGTCGCCGATCGCCTGAGCACGGCGGATGTCGTCGGGCAGTCCGCGTGCCGTGTAGGCGATCACGACGAGGGCGTCGTCGTAGACGAACGAGGGGGTGAAATCCCAGGTCGGCAGGTCGGTGAAGAATCCACCCTCGTAACTGCGAGGAAGGCAGTGGCCCTCTCCGTCGCAGAACTGGTCGACGCGGGCGTCGAGGAACTCGTATGCCAGCGCGACCGACAGCGTGGGATCGGGGGCTGCGCCCTCGGCCGGGTCATCGGGAATCGAGTCGCCGGAGGCTGCGGTCGTCGCTCCCGCGACCAGCGCGACCGCGACGAGTGCGGCGGCGATCATCCACGGAGCCGAACGGCGCGATGAACCCGACATGATGACCCCCTCGGTCCGAACAGCGGTCCGAATGCGGGCCCCGCAGGCGACCAGGAGGTCACGTGCAAAATGCTGGCATACCAGGAAGTCTCGGCGGAAGTGGCGAAGGTCTAGTCTTTCGGCCCCTGCCGACGTCGCTGCCGACGTCTCAGCCGGCGAGTAGCATCCGAGCCATGCCCATCACACTGGAGAACGTCGGCATCGCCGTGCGCGACCTCGAAGCGACCATCGCCTTCTTCACCGACCTCGGCCTGACCGTACTCGGTCGAGACGAGGTCAGCGGCGAATGGGCCGACACCGCCGTCGGGCTCGACGGCAACCACGCGAAGATCGCCGTCCTGCAGACGCCTGACGGTCACGGTCAGCTCGAGCTGTTCGAGTACATCCACCCCGATGCGATCGAGACCGAGCCGACACTGCCGAACGAGATCGGGATGCACCGCGTCGCGTTCTCGGTCGACGACATCGACGAGTCGCTCGCCATCGCCGCCCGGCACGGGTGCCACCCGCTCCGGGGCGTCGCGAACTATCAGGGCGTCTACAAGCTCACCTACCTGCGCGGCCCCAGCGGCATCCTGGTCATGCTCGCGCAGGACCTGACGAAGAACCCGGAGGATCAGCCGACCGGCGACAGCTAGCCGACGCAGCCGATCGCCGGCGAAGAACCCGGCGAAGAACGCGTCGAATCAGCCGAGCGCCGGCGGCCAGACGCCGATGAGCACAGCCATGATCACGATCGTGACGAGCTCGTGCGCGATGTTCATGACCGTCAGCCCCGTCGGGCGCCCCTCGAACGCGTCGTGGGTGATGAAGCGCGCGGCGGTGAAGCCCGCCCACAGCAGCACACCGGTGACCACCGCCGCCCAGAAGAACGACCCGTCGTAGAAGTGCCAGGCGATGGCGGATGCTCCGGCCAGCACCCATGACGTGATGAAGCTCACGATCACGGTCGTGATGATCGCCATCGTCGCGCTCGAACCCGGCCGGTCCATGTCGACGTTCGCCAGCTTCGACCAGCGCGTGCCGAACACCTTCGGCGCGTACCAGACCGAGCCGACGATCATGCTCGACGCCGTGGCGATGAGGACCGCCCAGTAGTTGATCTCGGGAACCATGACAGCCTCCAGTCATCGGATGCCCGAAGCATACTCCCGGACTGCAAGCCACCGGGGAGCGGCGTGGAATATCGCGCTACCGAATCGATTCGAACCCACCTCTGGCAATCATGTAAGCGTTTGCACTAATCTGTTGCCATGGCACAGCTTGAGCAGATCGCAGCCCCCGGTTCCGAGTGGTGGCGCAGCGCGGTCATCTACCAGATCTACCCCCGTTCGTTCGCCGACGCCTCGGGCGACGGCATCGGCGACCTGCCCGGCATCACCAGCCGGCTCGACTCGCTGAAGGAGCTCGGCGTCGACGCGATCTGGCTGAGCCCGTTCATGACGAGCCCGCAGCGCGACGCCGGCTACGACGTCGCCGACTACCGCGACGTCGACCCGCTGTTCGGCACGCTCGACGATTTCGACACCATGCTGAACGAGGCGCATGCCCGTGGCATCCGCGTGGTCGTCGACCTGGTCCCGAACCACTCGTCGGCTCAGCACGCCTGGTTCCAGGAGGCACTGAAGGCCGCGCCCGGCAGCCCCGAGCGCGCGCGCTACATCTTCCGCGACGGCAAGGGCAAGAACGGCGAGCTGCCCCCGAACAACTGGGAGTCGGTGTTCGGCGGCGGCATGTGGGAGCGCGTGACCGAGGCCGACGGCACGCCGGGCCAGTGGTACCTGCACATCTTCGACCCCACGCAGCCCGACTTCGACTGGAACAACGAAGAGGTCCGTGAGGAGTTCCGCTCGATCCTGCGCTTCTGGCTCGACCGCGGCGTCGACGGCTTCCGCGTCGACGTGGCGCACGGCATGATCAAGGCCGAGGGCCTTCCCGACTACACCCCGCCGGCCGACGCCGACTCGATGGGTGGCGGCGAAGCCGACGTCCCGTACTGGGGCCAGGACGGCGTGCACGACATCTACCGCGACTGGCACAAGGTGCTCGCCGAGTACGACGGCGACCGCGCTCTGTGCGGTGAGGCCTGGATGCCGACGCTGAAGCAGACCGCTCTGTGGGTGCGCCCCGACGAGATGCACCAGACCTTCAACTTCCCGTACCTGATGACGGAGTGGGACGCGAAGGCGCTCGGCGACGTCATCCGCGAGTCGCTCGACGCGTTCGGTGCCGTCGGCGCCCCCAGCACGTGGGTGCTGTCGAACCACGACGTGGTGCGCCACGCCTCGCGCCTGGCGCTCACCGACGACAACCCGCAGGGCGAGGGCATCGGCCCGAACACCCCGCACAAGCCCGACACCGCGATCGGCCTCGCCCGCGCCCGCGCCGCGACGACCGTGATGCTCGCGCTGCCGGGTTCGGCGTACCTGTACCAGGGCGAGGAACTGGGTCTTCCCGAGGCGATGGAGATCCCCGACGCGTTCCGTCAGGATCCGACCTGGTTCCGCACGAACGGCGAGCGCTACGGACGAGACGGATGCCGCGTGCCGCTGCCGTGGGAGGCGGACGCCACGGCCTTCGGGTTCAACGAGACCGGCGCCTCGTGGCTGCCGCAGCCGGCCGACTGGGCCACGTACTCGCGCGACGTCGAAGAGGTCGACCCCGCGTCCACTCTCGCGCTGTACAAGCGCCTGCTCGCCGGACGCCGTGAGTATGGCTTCGGCAGCGGATCGCTCGTCTGGGAGGACGCCGGAGCGGACGCCGTGGCATTCCGCCGCGGCGACGTGCACGTGCTCGCGAACCTCGGTACCGAGCCGCTGCCGCTGCCGACCGACGCGTTCGTGATCCTGCAGAGCCAGCCGTTCGACGGTGGCGCAGTTCCCGTCGACACGGCCGTCTGGTACACCAAGGCGTAACGTCGCATCACGTTCCGGTCGCAGTTCGCGCCGCCCACGGCACCGCCCGACGGCACGAACTGCGACCGGAACGCCTCAGAGAGGAAACCCATGGCGAGCATCGATGAGGTCGCCCGGCTCGCCGGGGTCTCGACGGCCACGGTCTCGCGCGCCCTGAGTGGCCGAGGCCATGTCTCGGAGTCTGCGCGCCTGCGCGTGCAGGAGGCAGCATCGGCGCTCGGCTACGTGGTGTCCTCTCGAGCCTCGAGCCTGGCATCGGGCCGCACCCGCAACATCGGCGTGGTCGTGCCCTTTCTCGACCGCTGGTTCTTCAGCACCGTGCTCTCGGGCGTCTCGGCCGCGCTGATGCGCGAGGGCTACGACATCACGCTCTACAACATCACCGCCGACAAGGATGTGCGCCGACACGTGTTCGACACGTTCCTGCGCCGCCAGCGGGTGGATGCGGTGATCGCGGTGTCGATCGAGCTCGACGACGACGAGACCCAGTACCTGCTCGACCTCGGTCTGCCGGTGATCGCGATCGGCGGTCCGAACCCGAAGCTCGACACCCTCACGGTCGACGACGTCGCGGTCGCCCAGCTCGCGACCGAGCACCTGATCAGCCTCGGGCACCACGACATCGCGCATATCGGCGCGAACCCCGAGTTCGACATCGACTTCCACATCCCCACCAACCGTCGGCTGGGCTTCGAGAAGGCGCTGGCGAAGGCGGGCATCCCGCTGAATCCCGCCTTCCTCGAACCCGCCGACTTCACGGTCGAGGGCGGATACCGCGCGGCGAAGCAGCTGCTCGGTCGCCCCGGCCCTCGCCCGACCGCCGTCTTCGCGGCGTCGGACGAGATGGCGATCGGCGCCCTGCTCGCGGCGCGCGACCTCGGCTTCGCGGTGCCGGAAGACCTCTCGATCGTCGGCATCGACGGCCACGAGCTCGGCGAGTTCTTCCGCCTCACGACCGTCGACCAGTTCCCCCTCGGGCAGGGCGAGCGAGCGGCCGATGCGGTGCTCGCCAAGCTCGCCGAGGGCGACGCTGCCGGCATCCCCGCGGCACTCCCGTACGAGCTGAACGTCAGAGGCACGACCGCGCGACTGGTGTGACCCGAGCCCGACCCGCGCCGGTCACACCCCTCGGCCCCGCGAGCTGAGTTGCGATCGACGGGCAAGAGAACTGCGCCGCGCGAGCAACGCCCCACCGATCACCGCCGCGATGAGCGAGCCGAGGAGCACGCCGATCTTGACGTGCTCGTCGGCGACGGAACTCGACCCGTAGGCGAGCTCACCGACGAGCAGGGAGACGGTGAACCCGATCCCCGCGACGAAGGCCATGCCCGTGAGGTCGGGCCACCGCAGGGTCTCGTCGAGTCGAAGGGCCGGCACTCGGCTCAACAGGAACGTGGTCGCGAGGATCCCGATCGGCTTGCCCAGGACGAGGCCGACGATGATGCCGATCGCGATCGGGTCGGTGAGTGCCGAGCCGAGCCCCTCGAGCCCGCCGATCGTCACGCCTGCGGCGAAGAACGCGAAGACCGGAACGGCGAACAGCGTCGCGACGACACCCCACCGGTCGGCGAAGTGCGGAGCGAGGCCGTCGTACAGCGGCTCGCCCCCGGCATCCTCTCCTCGTGGCACCCGGGCACGCTCGGTAGGCACGACCGGAACGACGAACCCGAGCAGCACCCCGGCGACGGTCGCATGGATGCCTGCCGCGTGAATGCAGACCCAGACGGCGATCGCGAGGGGCAGCAGAATCCACCAGGCACGCACGCCCTTCTGCACGAGGAACGCGAACCCGGCGAGTGGCAACAGCGCGAGAGCGAGCCACGGAAAGCTGATCGAATCGGTGTAGAACGTCGCGATGATGGTGATGGCGATCAGATCATCGATGATCGCCAGCGTCAGCAGGAAGACGCGGAGGGCGGGAGGGAGGAACTTGCCGACGACGGCGATCACGGCGACGGCGAAGGCGATGTCCGTCGCCGTCGGAATCGCCCAGCCGCGCAGCGCGTCGCCGTCGCCCATGTTGATCAGCGCGAAGATGACGGCGGGCACGATGACGCCGCCGACAGCCGCCGCGATCGGCAGCGCCGCCTGACGCGGATCGCGCAGGCGGCCGGTGACGAACTCCTCTTTCAGCTCGAGGCCGACGACGAAGAAGAAGATCGCCAGCAGTCCGTCGGCCGCCCAGGCTCCGACGCTCAGGTCGAGGTGCAGCTCGGGAATGCCGAAGGTGAAGTCGCGCACGGACTCGTACCACGACACCGCGGGGGTGTTGGCGAGGATCAGGGCCGCGACGGTGGCGGCGAGCAGGAGCGATCCGCCGAGGACATCACTGCGGGCGTTGGAGCGGATGCCCCGCCACAGCTCGTGCGGAGCCAGGCGCAGGCGGGGACGGGTAGGAGAAGTGGACACGGCAAGACCTCACGCGGAAGAAGGAGTGGATGGCGCAGGAGACCACCGCCCCGAGTGAGGCGTGGTCTAGTCGCGTGGCGGCGGGCAGCCCGCGATCTCGCCGTGCGAGAGAGTGCCCCACACACTGGTCCAACCGTTGGTGCCCGGGTGCATCACGACGCGCATCCATTCCTTCATCGGCGTCGCCGAGCGCAGCTCATGCGGAGCACGCGCCGAACCGGCGATCGAGAGGAGGGCCATACGACCACCCTATCCGGCAGCGCCTGAGGAATTCAGACGTCGCGCAGCGCCTCCCCTGCGGCATCGAGAGCACCGTCGGCCAGCGCGAAGTACGCCCATTTCCCGCGCTGCTCACGCGTGACCAGACCGGCATCCGTGAGCANGGCCTCGCCGCCTTGGGCCGACGAGATCAGCGAGAGCAGGCGGATCCGAGTCGGGTCGCCGAGCGCCTTGAACAGACGAGCGATGCGCTCTGCCTCGGCGACCGGCAGAGCGGATGCCGTGCGCGGCGCGCAGCAGGCGGAGTCTGCGATGGTCACCGGAAGCGTCATGCCCTCATCCTCTCACGTATTGACAATCTTCGATACGTGGGAGATGCTCCTCGTATCGATGTTCTTCAATCTGAGGAGATGTGATGTCCGAGCTTCCTGTCGCCGTCATCGGAGCGGGCCCGCAGGGGCTGGCCGCCGCGGCGCACCTCGTCGAACGCGGCGAGAACGTCGTCGTCGTCGAGCGCGGTCACGGTCCTGCATCCGCCGTCTCGGAATGGGCGCACGTGCGTCTCTTCTCCGCGTGGCCCGAGCTCACGGACGCCGCCGCCCGCCGCCTGCTGGAGCCGACCGGATGGAGCGCGCCCACCTCGGGATACCCGACCGGGGCGGAGTGGGTGAGCGACTATCTGGCTCCACTCGCCGAGGCCCTGGGCGAGCGGATCCGCTACGCGATGACCGTCACGGGGGTCGCGCGGCAGGGGCGCGACAAGGTCGTCGACGCAGGACGCAAGAGCCAGCCGTTCGTCGTGCACACGGTCGATGCCGACGGCAACGAATCCCGGCTCCTCGCCCGCGCGGTCATCGACGCGAGCGGCACCTGGGGTCTTCCCAATCCGGCCGGGGCGGACGGCTTCCCCGCGGGCGGCGAGCGGGCGGCATCCGATCTGATCACGTACCGCATCCCGGCTGACGTCTCGGATCTCGCAGGTTCGCACGTCGTCGTCGTCGGGGCAGGGCACTCCGCCACGCACGCCGTGCTGCGCCTGAGCGAGCTGGCCCGCCGGTCACCGGGGACGCGCATCACCTGGTTGCTGCGCCGAGGGAGCGCCGCGAAGGTCTTCGGCGGCGGCAGCGGAGACGAGCTTCCCGAGCGCGCCGCACTCGGCTCCCGAGCACGCAAGGTGATCGACGACGGAGTCGTGGATCTCGTGACAGGGTTCCGGGTCGCCGAGTTCCGTCGAACCGATGAGGGAGCGACGATCGTCGCGGAGGACGGACGCGCGGTGACCGATGTCGGGCGCGTGGTCGCCCTCACGGGGTTCCGACCCGACACCGGGATTCTGCGAGAGCTCAGAATCGACCTCGATCCGGCCCTCGAAGCGGTCGCGGGCATAGCCGGCGAGATCGACCCCAACATCCACTCCTGCGGTTCGGTCGCGGCGACAGGGGCGAGGCAGCTCGCTCAGCCCGAACCCGGGTTCTTCATCGTCGGTGCGAAGTCGTACGGGCGAGCACCGACCTTCCTCGCCCTCACCGGATACGAGCAGGTGCGCAGCGTCGCGGCCCACCTGGCCGGCGACCACGAGAGCGCCGCCCGCAATGAGCTCGCTCTGCCCGAGACCGGAGTGTGCGGAGGCTCTGGCGACTTCGATGACAACGCGGGAAGCTGCTGCTCGACACCCGCCACACTGCAGATCGGCAGGACGCCCTCGATCGCCCCCGGCCCCGCCCGCTCGCTTACCCTGGAGACATCATGACGACCACCAGCATCCCCTCCGTCCTCTTCGTGTGCGTGCACAACGCCGGACGCTCGCAGATGGCAGCCGGGTTCCTGCGGGAGTTCGCGGGAGACCGCATCGAGGTGCGCTCGGCCGGCTCCATGCCCGCCGACCAGATCAACCCCGTAGCCGTCGCGGCGATGGGCGAGCTCGGCATCGACATCACCGCCGAGGCGCCCAAGGTGCTGACGACCGAGGCCGTGCAGGCCTCCGACGTCGTGATCACGATGGGATGCGGTGACGCCTGCCCGTTCTTCCCCGGCAAGCGCTACGAGGACTGGGCGCTCGACGACCCGGCCGGTCAGGGCATCGACGCCGTGCGGCCGATCCGTGACGACATCCGCCGCCGCATCGAGGCTCTTGCGGGCGAACTGCTCGCCTGACGCGGCCCGCGGTACTCATCTGCCGCGCTTCGGGAGGAGAACTGCGCCCCAGGAGGACGGATGCCGTGGCATCCTCCTCCCGAAGACGAGATCTCCTCCCGAAGAGGCGCGCAGGTCAGCGGGCGACGATGAGGCCTGCGGTCTTCTGCTGCACAGCCTGGAACCGGCGCTGCACGTCAGACCAGTTGACGAGCTCCCAGAACGCCTTGACGTAGTCGGCGCGCACGTTGAGGTAGTCCAGGTAGTACGCGTGCTCCCAGACGTCGAGCTGCAGCAGCGGCGTCACGCCGAGCGGCGCGTTGCCCTGCTGGTCGAACAGCTGGAAGATGACCGGACGTGCGCCGACGCTGTCCCAGGCGAGCACGGCCCAGCCCGAGCCCTGCACGCCGAGCGCGGTCGCGGTGAAGTGCGCGCGGAAGGCGTCGATCGAACCGAACGCGTCGGTCAGCGCAGCCTCGAGCTCGCCTTCGGGGTTTCCGCCGCCGTCGGGCGACAGGTTCTCCCAGAACACCGAGTGGTTGATGTGTCCGCCGAGGTTGAAGGCGAGGTCCTTCTCGAGCTTGTTCACCGCGGCGAAGTCGCCCGAGTCGCGGGCCGCAGCCAGCTGCTCGAGTGCCGTGTTGGCACCGGTCACGTAGGCCTGGTGATGCTTCGAGTGGTGCAGCTCCATGATGGTGCCCGAGATGTGCGGGGCGAGTGCCGAGTAGTCGTACGGCAGCTCGGGGAGGGTGTACAGAGAGGTCATGCGTGTTCCTTTCGTTCGGACTTCAGTTCTGGGTGCGTTCAGTTCTGGTCGTGCGGCAGCGTGTGGAATCGACGGTCGAGGTAGACGAGCGGTCGACCCGGCCGCCCGAGCAGCACCTCGTCGATCTCGGCGACCACGACGGTCGATGAGCCGACCGCGACCGTCGACATCGTGTGACCGCGCATCGCGGCGCGCGCCTCGGCGAGGTACGGCTCTCCGGTCGGAAGGGTGCTCCACCCCTGCTCGGGGGTGAAGCGGTCGGCGCCGCTCACCGCGAAGCTCTGCGCCAGAGCCGAGTGCTCGTCGTCGATCAGGTGCACGACGAACGACTCGGCGTTGAGGATCGAACCCGCGCTGCCGGTCGCCCTGGTCACCGAGAACACGATCGCCGCGGGGTCGACGGCGACGGATGCGACGCTCGACGCGGTAAGGCCCACGGGGCCGGCGGGGGTCATCGCGGTGATGATCGCGACTCCGGCCGGATGCGCCCGGAACGCGGCTTTGAGCCCTTCACCGACCTCGGAGGGGACCGGTGCTGCGGGGTGGGACTGACTGCTCATTCGGGTGCCTCCTGGGGCGGAAGGGCGGTGATGATCGGATGATCGCGCTCGATGATGCCGAGTTTGGCGGCACCACCGGGGGATCCCATCTCGTCGAAGAACTCGACGTTGGCCTTGTAGTAGTCCTGCCACTCGTCGGGCAGGTCATCTTCGTAGTAGATCGCCTCGACGGGACAGACGGGCTCGCACGCGCCGCAGTCGACGCATTCGTCCGGGTGGATGTACAGCGAGCGCTCGCCCTCATAGATGCAGTCAACCGGGCATTCGTCGATGCACGCACGGTCCTTGACATCGACGCAGGGCAGCGCGATCACATAGGTCATCGGTCACTTCCTGTCGCGGTCACATGTGCAACCGTAAGACCTCAAGTACGCTTGAGGTCAAATCGAGGAGGTCGGGATGACCGCAGAGACAGATTCCGATCGGGCCGTCCACGGCCCCGACGAACCGCTGACGATCGGTGAGATGAGCAGGCGCACCGGCGTCGCGCCCTCGGCGCTGCATTTCTACGAGAGCCTCGGACTCATCGCCTCGACACGCACCGCCGGAAATCAGCGCCGTTACGCGCGTCACATGCTGCGGCGGGTCTCGCTCATCACCGTCGCGAAGCGCCTCGGCATCCCCCTCTCCGACGTGCAGCACGCGTTCGCCGACGTGCCCCTGACCCAGACTCCGAGCCACGCGGACTGGCAGCGCGCGTCGAGACGCTGGAAGCGCGAGCTCGAGAAACGCCGCGAGGGGATCGAACGTCTCGAGCGCGAACTCACCGGATGCATAGGCTGCGGGTGCCTGTCGATGAAGGCATGCGGCCTGCTCAACCCCGACGACGCTCTCGGCAGCCAGGGCGCAGGACCCCAGCGTCTGCGTGACGAGGACGCCTGAGCGCCCTCGTCACGACGACGATTCAGAGGTCGGTTCAGGAAACCGTGAAGGCGGCGCTCAGCAGCGCGTCGTCACGCGAGCTCGAGCCCACGAGCAGCTCGAATGCACCCGACTCCACGAGGCGGATGCCGGCGGCATCCACGATCGAGCAGTCGGCGACGGGCAGGTCGAGGCGCACGCGCACGGACTCCCCGGGTGCGACGTCGACCTGGCGATAGGTCTTGAGCTCCTTGTCCGCCCAGCTGACACTCGTCACGGAGTCGCGCACATAGACCTGCACGGTCTCGCGTGCGGGCCGCGAGCCCGTGTTCGTGACCGTCACCTCGGCGACGATGGTGTCGTCGTGGCCGAGCCGATCGGACGCGAGCGACAGGTCGCCGTATGCGACGGTCGAGTACGACAGCCCCTCGCCGAAAGCCCACGCCGGAGACTGGGTGAGGTCGGCGTAGCGGTCGCCGTGCTGTCCGCGGATTTGGTTGTAGTAGGTCGGCTGCTGGCCGACGTGGCGGGCGAAAGAGATCGGCAGGCGCCCTGACGGCTCGACGGCACCCGAGATGATCTCGGCGAGCGCCCGGCCGCCCTGCATGCCGGGGTTCGCCGCCCAGATGACGGCGGCGGCCTGCGAGGCGGATGCCGGAAGCACGAGCGGCTTGGAGGCGAGCAGCACGATCACCACGGGCTTGCCCGTCGCGATCAGCGCGTCGAGCAGGGCGTTCTGTCCGCCGATCAGCTCGAGCGTCGCGGTGGAGCGCCCTTCGCCGACGAGCTCGATGCGGTCTCCGACCACGGCGACGACGACGTCGGAGGCCGCAGCAGCCGCCACCGCGTCCGCGATGAGCACGTCGTCGGCGGGCGCCGGCACGACCACGGAGGGCCGAGGCTGCCCGTCGGGGAACTTCGCGCCGCGAGGGTCGTCCTCGAGCGTGAGGATCTCGGCGCCGCGGGCGTGCGTGACCGACCATCCGTCGACGCCCGCGAGGCCGTCGAGCACGGTCGTGATCATCTCGCGCGGCTGTCCGTCGAGCCAGCCGGCCTGACCGGAGCCCCCCGCCCAGTCGCCGAGCTGCGTCTGGGCGTCGTCGGCGAGCGGACCCACCACCGCGACCTGCAGGGGCGCCGCGGCGTCGAGCGGCAGCACACCGTCGTTCTCGAGCAGCACGATCGATCGGCGAGCCGTCTCGAGGTTGAGTTGCGCGTGCTCGGCGCTGCCGACCACGGCATCCAGTTCGTCCTGCGGCAGCCGCGGGTTCTCGAACAGTCCGAGCTCGAACTTCAGGGTCAGGATGCGCGCGACGGCCTCATCGAAGGCATCCTCGGTGAGCAGTCCGTTCGACACCGCCTCGAGTGCACCGGCGAAGAAGCCGGGGGTGTTCATGACCATGTCGTTGCCGGCGGTCACCGCGGCGGCCGAGGCATGCGCGTAGTCGGGCTGCACGTGCTGCTCCCACACCATGCGTCCGACGTTGTCCCAGTCGGTGATGAGCGTGCCGGTGTAACCCCACTCACCGCGCAGCACGTCGCTGAGCAGCCAGTCGTTGACCGTGATCGGCACGCCGTCGGTGGTCTGGTAGCCGAGCATGAACGTGCGGCATCCCTCGCGGGCCACGCGCTCGAACGGCGGCAGGAACCAGCTGCGCAGCTTGCGCCGCGAGATGTCGGCCTCGCTCGCGTCACGCCCGCCCTGCGTCTCGGAGTACCCGGCGAAGTGCTTGGCCGTGGCGAGGATGGCGGTCGGGTCGTCGAGGCCCTCGCCCTGGTAGCCGCGCACCATCGCCGAGGCGAGTTCGCCGATCAGGAACGGGTCTTCGCCGAACGTCTCGTCGATGCGGCCCCAGCGCAGGTCGCGCGCGATGCACAGCACCGGCGAGAAGGTCCAGTGGATACCGGTGGCCGCGACCTCGACAGCGGTGGCCCTGGCCACCTTCTCGACGAGCTCGGCATCCCAGGTCGCGGCCATGCCGAGCTGGGTCGGATAGATGGTCGCACCGGGCCAGAAGGAGTGGCCGTGGATGCAGTCCTCGCCGACCAGCAGCGGGATGCGCAGCCGGGTCTGGGAGGTCAACTCGTTCGCGCGGATGATGCGCTCGGGCGAGGTGTGCAGGATCGAACCGACGTGCTTGCCGAGCACGTGATCGTCGAGGTCGTCGCGGGCGTCGAGCTGCAGCATCTGCCCGATCTTCTCTTCGACCGTCATGCGATCGAGGAGGTCGGCGACGCGTGCCGCGATCGGCAGTTCGGGGTCGAGGTACGGCAGGGATTCGGTCAGGGTCTGAGAGGTCATCACTCGGCGTTCTGTGTCTTCGTATCGGTCTTCGTATGGGTCGTCGTCGCTGTCGCCGCGCTCTGCACGGTACCCGAGTCGGTCGTCGGCATGCTGCGCACCGCCGTCACCGGGTCGTTCACGTTGAGACCCTTCTTCTTCATCGCTCGGGCGCGCTCACCCGCCGACCGCAGCCTCGGGTTCACGTACTCGTCGATGCCGAAGTTGATGAGCGACAGGGCGACGCCGATGATCGCGATGCAGAGACCTGCGGGCACGTACCACCACCACAGCCGCGGGAACGCGCCGTTCTGCTGCGCCCAGAACAGGATCGTTCCCCAGTTGAGGTTGCTCACCGGGATCACGCCGATGAAGGCGAGGGTCGTGAGACCGAGGATCGCCGCCGTGACGGTGCCGACGAAGCTCGACGCGATCAGCGCCATGAGGTTCGGCAGCATCTCGACCGTGATGATGCGGTGCAGCGGTTCGCCGTTGGCGCGGGCGGCCTGGATGAAGTCGCGGTTGCGCAGCGACATGGTCTGCGCCCGCAGCACGCGCGCACCCCACGCCCAGCCCGTCAGCCCCAGCACGGCGGCGATCACGATGAGCGGCGGGTTCTCGAACTGCGAGGCCACGATGATGATCAGCGGGATGCCGGGGATCACGAGGAACACGTTCGTGAGCGCCGACAGCGACTCGCTCTTCCACCCGCGGACGTAGCCGGCGATGACGCCGATCGTGATCGCGATGATCGTCGCGATGATCGCCGAGAGGAAGCCGACCACGACGACGCCGCGGGTGCCGAAGATGAGCTGGCTCAGCACGTCTTCCCCCATGTGCGTGGTGCCGAGCCAGTGGTCGAAGGACGGCGGCTGGCGGAGCGCCGTGCGGTCCTTCTGCGTCGCCCCGTAGGGTGCGAGCAGCGGCGCGAAGATCGCGATCAGCACGAACACCCCGAGGATGATCAGGCCGGCGATCGACTTCGGGTTGCGGAACATCGCGAACGCCTGCACCAGCTGCGACCAGAAGGTCTTGCGGGTCGGCTGGTCGCCGTCGGCGGTGCGGAACGTCGCGGTCTCCGGCATCCCGGTGGGGATGGCGCTGCCGTCGGGTGCGGTGGTGTCGGTCGAGGTGGGAACGCTCATGTCAGGCCTCCGTCTGGCGCGTGCGCGGGTCGAGGTACGCGTAGACGATGTCCGCCAGGATGTTGGCGACCAGCACCGACAGCGTGATCACCAGGAACACCCCCTGCATCAGGGCGAAGTCCTTCGCGTTGGTGGCGTCGAGCAGCAGCTTGCCGACGCCCGGGTAGCTGAAGACCATCTCCATGACGATCGTGCCGCCGACGATGAAGCCGATCGACAGCGCGAAGCTCTGGATCTGCGGCAGCACGGCGTTGCGGGCGGCGTACGCCCAGAGCACTCGCCTGTTCGGCATGCCCTTGGCCTGCGCGACCGTGATGTAGTCCTCGTCGAGCACCGTGAGCATCATGTTGCGCATGCCCAGCATCCAGCCGCCGAGCGACGCGATGATGATGGTGACCGCCGGCAGGGTGCCGTGCACGATCACCTGACCGATGAAGTCGAAGCTCCACTCGGGCGATTGCCCCTTGTCGTAGGCGTGCGACGACGGGAACCACTTCAGGGTCGACGAGAAGATCGCGATCGCGATGAGCCCGAGCCAGAAGTACGGGATGGTGTTGAAGAACGTCGTGATCGGGATGAGCGCGTCGAGCCTGCTGCCGCGCTTCCAGCCGACGATCGCGCCGCCGACCGTGCCGAGCATGAACGAGATGATCGTCGCGAGGCCGACGAGACCGAGCGTCCACGGGAGGGCGGATGCCAGCACCTCGGACACCGGTCGCAGGCCGTGCAACGTCGAGATGCCGAGGTCGCCGCGGAACAGCATCGCCCAGTAGTCGATGTACTGCTGCCACATCGACTTGTCGGTGTCGATGCCGAGCAGGATCCGCAGCGAGTCGGCCGCCTCCGGGCTGATGTTGCGGTTGCGGGCGAGGTACGAGCTGACTGCGTCGCCCTTCATGAACCGCGGCAGGAAGAAGTTGATCGTGATGGCGGCCCACAGGGTGAACAAGTAGAAGCCCGCCCGCCCGGCGAAGAACCGCCACGGCACGAGCGTGCGGCCCTTCTGCGCAGTGGTCGCGGTGGTGCCGACCTCGAGCGCGTCGCGGCTCTCCTGATCGATCTGACCCAGATCGGGGGATGCGGTGGTCACTGTGCACCTCCGTGCGAGCCGGCTGTCGCGAAGTGCTTGTCGGGGTCGGGAGAGGCCGCCCGCAGTTCGCGCGTGTAGGGGTCCTGAGGGGTGAGGATGACGTCGTCGGCATCGCCGTACTCGACGACCCGACCCTGGTTGAGCACCATGATCTTGTCGCTGAAGTGGCGGGCGG
>NZ_LMOU01000001.1:2060452-2346852 GCF_001423615.1 Microbacterium sp. Leaf159
GTTCAGCACCCCGAGACGGATCGACACGTCGAGCATCGACACCGGCTCGTCGGCGACGAGCAGCGACGGGCGGGACGCGAGCGCGCGGGCGATCGCCACGCGCTGACGCTGGCCACCGGAGAGCTCATGCGGGCGGCGGTCGATCACGGCATCCGCGTCGAGCCGCACGCGCTCGAGCAGTCGGCGCACCTCGGCCTCGGTCTCCTTCTTCGGCACGACGTCGTCGAGACGGATCGGGCGCTCGATGTGGTACCTGATCGAGTGGTACGGGTTGAGCGAGGCGAACGGATCCTGGAACACCATGCGCAGCTGCTGGCGGTACTTCCGCAGCCCCTTGCCGCGTCGAGGGATGGGCTTGCCGTCGAGGCGGACCTCTCCGGTCGTCGGCGTCTCGAGCTGGGTGAGGATCTTCGCGATGGTCGACTTTCCGCTGCCCGACTGGCCGACCAGGCCGATGGTCTGCCCGGAGTTCAGCGTGAAGCTGACGTCGTCGAGCGCCTTGAGCTGACCGGCTCCGCGGACGTTGTAGGTCTTGGTGACGTGGGAGAACTCGAGAGTGGTCATCGGGTCAGCACTCCTCGCGCACCGGTGAGACGGGGGAACGACGACAGCAGTGTCTTCGTGTAGTCGTTCTGCGGATTCGTCCAGATCTGCTCGGCGGACGCGAGCTCGACGATCTCTCCCTCGCGCATGATCGCGATGCGGTCGCTGATCTCGAGCAGCAGGGGAAGGTCGTGCGTGATGAAGATCACCGAGAAGCCGAACTCGTGTCGCAGCTGCGAGATCTGCTTGAGGATCTCTCGCTGCACCAGTACGTCGAGCGCGGTGGTCGGCTCGTCCATGACCATCAGCTGCGGACGGAGGGCGAGGGCCATCGCGATCATGACGCGCTGGCGCATGCCGCCCGAGAGCTCGTGCGGGAACGAGCGGGTGCGCTGGCGCCCGACTTTGACGATCTCGAGCAGCTCTTCGGCCTCGGCACGGCGCTGCCGACGCGTCATGTCGGGGCGGTGGATCTCGAAGACGTCCTCGAGCTGCGACCCGATCGTGGCGACGGGGTTGAGCGCGTTCATCGCCCCCTGGAACACCATCGACACCTTGTCCCACCGGAACTTCTGCATCGCGTCGACGTCGAGGGCGTTGATGTCGACGTCCACGCCGGATGCATCGTGGAACGTCACGCTGCCGCCGGCGATCACCGCGGGGGCACGCAGCAGGCGCTGCACCCCGTAGGCGAGCGTGGTCTTGCCGCACCCGCTCTCTCCCGCGAGGCCGAGGATCTCGCCTCGCTGCAGTTCGAGGGTCACGTTCTTCACCGCCTCGACGGGCGGATCGACGTCGTACACGACCGAGAAGTCGCGCACGCTGAGCAGGGGTTCTGACATGAGGGGTCCTTCGTCGGTCGGGAGGTCGGTGGGAGGGGCGGATGCGGTCGCATCCGCCCCTCCGCGCGCTGCTTACTCGGCCGGCTTCAGCTTCGTGAGGATCATCACGATGTTCTGCTGCGTCGGGTCACCCGAGGCGTAGGGGTCGTCCTCGGACGGCCATCCCACGTAGTTGCGGGTGTTGTACTCGCCGAGCAGCGGGTGCGCTCCGAGCGGGATCGCCGGGACCTGATCGACGAAGATCTGCTCGAGAGTGGTGATCGCCGCGGTGCGCTCCTCGTCGGACGAGGCGTTCGCGTAGGTGTTCAGCGCCTCGGTGGCCGCCGGGTCCTCGAAGCGTCCGAAGTTGAATCCTGCGATGCCCTCGGGAGAGATCCAGCGCGGGTCCATGGTCGAGGTGTAGAGGCCGTAGGCCGTGCCGCTGTCCTCGAGCCAGTGGATGATGGCAGAGAACGTGCCCTCGTCGCGGGGTCCGGCCCAGCCGCCCCAGTCGGGCATGTCGATCTTGACCTCGGCGCCGATCGCCTCGGTGATGTCCTCGGCGATGAGCTCCTGCGCCGTGTTCCAGTCGCTCCATCCGGAGGGGACGGAGAGGGTGAACGAGACGGGCGTGCCTTCGGGGTCGACGAGCGCGTCGTCCTTCCAGGTGTAGCCGGCCTCTTCGAGGATCCCGCGCGCCTTCTCGGCGTCGACCGAGTAGTCCTGGCCCTCGAACTCGGGCTGGATCTCGTCTTCGAGGATCGAGGACAGACCGGTGACGGACCACACCGGCTCGCTGGCACCCTCACGGGCGATGTCGACGTAGGCGTCGCGGTCGATCACCCAGGCGAGCGCCTTGCGGAACGCCACATCGTCGAACGGCTTCTGCTGCAGGTTCATGAACAGCGTCGCGGACCCGGTGGTCGGAGCCACGAAGAACTTGTTGTGCTCGGGGTCGGCGTCGAGGAACTGCTCCTGGATCTGCGGGATGAACGCCTGCGCCCAGTCGGCCTCGCCCTGCGCGAGCGCGGTGGTGAGTGCCGTGTTGTCGCCGTACGAGACGTAGTGCAGCTCGGGAACGGCGAGGTCGCCGCCCCAGTAGTCGTCGCGGGCATCGAGCGTGACCGACTCGGTCGACCAGTTCGACAGCGCGTACGGACCGGTGCCGACCAGGTCGTCGCCCTTGACCGGGTCGGTCGCGGGCTCGTCGAACTTCTCCCAGATGTGCTTCGGCACGATGGGCACGTGCAGCACGCGGGCCTGGTTGACGTACTTCGACTCCCCGAAGGTGAGCGTGACGGCGTCGCCCTCGACGGTCGCGCCCTCGAACTTGAGGCCGGCGGTGTCGAGCTCCGGCGTCGAGACGAGCTCGTAGGTGAAGACGATGTCGTCGGCGGTGAACGGCTCGCCGTCGCTCCAGGTGACGTCCTTGCGGGGCACGACCGTGACCGCGGTGAAGTCGTCGTTCCACTCGATGCTCTCGGCGAGCCAGGGCGTGACCTCGCGGTCACCGGTCTGGTTCACGAGGCCGAGCGTCTCGAAGATGACCTTGCCGTAGCCGTACTTCGAGGCCGACGAGTCGCCGACGTACGGGTTGTTCGACTCGGTGGTGATCGCGCCGTCTGGCTTGGCGATCGTCAGGGCGGCACCGTCTCCGGAGCCGCTGTCGTTCGATCCGCCGGCGGCGCAGCCGGCGAGGGCCGAGATGCTGAGGGCGGAGATCGCCGCGACAGCGATCAGGGACTTTCTGAGCTTCATTGCTTCTCCTTGGGCACGGGTCGTTGTGCTGTGGTGCTGTCGGTGCTCGGGCATCCGACCTGTCTTTGCTTACTGGCGAGAAAGTAAGCTGGTGCGAGGTTACTCGTTGGTAAGTAGAGTTGGCAAGTACGATCCAGTGCAGGATTCCGTGCAGAAGAGGATGGACCATGTCGAAGGATGCTGTCGCCCACACGTCCGTCCGGCCTGCCACCCGCGAGAAGCGGGAGCAGATCCTCAAGGCAGCCGTCGAGATCTTCGGCAACAAGGGCTCGACCAACGGCACTCTCGCCGATGTCGCCGAGCAGGTCGGCATCACCCACGCGGGCGTGCTGCACCACTTCGGCTCGAAGCAGAAGCTGCTGCTCGAGGTGCTCGCCTACCGTGACCAGGCCGACGTGGCCGAGCTCGCCGAGAAGCACATCCCCGGTGGCCCCGAGCTCTTCCTGCACCTGGTGCGCACGGCGATCGCCAACGAGCGGCGCCCCGGCATCGTGCAGGCGTACACGGTCCTGTCCTCCGAATCCGTGACCGACAACCATCCCGGTCGCGAGTACTTCGAAGAGCGGTACACGACGCTGCGCCGCGAGGTGACCGACGCATTCCATCTGCTGTGCGCCCAGGAGGGCGTCACCGAGCCCGAGACGGTCGCGACCGCCGCGGCCGGAATCCTCGCCGTGATGGACGGCCTGCAGCTGCAATGGCTGCTGCACCGCGACGTCTTCGACCTCGGCGAGGCGAGCGAGTTCGCGATCCGCGCGATCGTGAACGGCGTGCTGCACCCCGGACCCACGCTGGAGTCCTACCGCCACGACTAGCGAGACGTCGAGTCTCGCACGATCTTGGATCCGAGAATCAACCCCAGCTCGTCACGACCGCAACAGCCGCTGCTACAGCTGATCCACTCGAGGCTGACTACGAGATCCAAGGTCGGGCCGGTGGCAAGCCTACGCGTGCGCCAGAAGCCCGTCGTCAAGTGTCCAGATTTTGGCCCGAATCTTGGATCGTTCCTCGAACTGGAGCCGCTCCGTGATGATACAAAGGTCGCCAGCGCCAACTTTATTCATTGCGTGCTCGACGTACGTCGACATCGTGTCGGCGCCGTCGAGCAGGGTGCGCAGGAAGTTTCTGTCCCACGCGACGTCATGAAGAACCCACGGCGCTTTGCGCTCGCAGATGAGATTGAGGATAGCGTCGAGCTTCTCGGCAGTCTGCCGGCGCAACTGCCCATCAGCGAGTTGAGCTATGAAGTTGCCCGTCTCGATGACCGACGTGATCGGAAGAATGAATCGCTCCCGGCGATTGAGACGCTCCGTCATCTCTCGCTTCACCTCATCCGCATTCTGATCGCGACCTGGAACTGGCACTAAGTTGCAAAGCACCGTGGTGTCAATGAATGAAACCTCAGTCATCATCCGAGCCCCAGGAGTCGCTGAAATTCCGCGTAATCGGGTTCCTCGTGCGCGCCCGACGATAGCTTGCCGCTCGTCACGGCCGCGCCGAGTGAGCCTTCCGCAAGCGAAATCGCGTATCCGGGAAGATCAATAATCCGCTCAAGCTTGCTGTACCCGGAACCGGGGTGTCGATAGCAAACGATTATGTTTTCGTTAAGATGACCCTCCGCAGCATCAAGGAGAGCTGGACTATGCGACGTGATCAGCACACTGGTTCCGGTGGATCGGCTGCTCTCCCGGATCAGTTCGAGCACCCTGTGCGCTTGGGATGGGTGAAGACCGTTTTCGAGCTCTTCCAGCACTACGAGCACTGCACCCCGCGGCTCTTCGTCGTCTATCGATGACGACATCGCCGAATCGATGTCTAGACCGTTCTGCGGCGAGAGCAATGCCGTCGCGATCCCGATGAAACGGAGAAGACCATCACTCATCTCTCGAGCCGGCGTTCGCTCGGATCGCTCAGTCGCCGCACCGCGAGACTCCTGTAGCGCCAACATAACGTCACCGAGTTCACTGCTCACGAACGAGATGCCTTGAACTCCGTCATCCGCGATCAGCCGCACAAGTTCCCCGATGCGGCGGAATGCATCGGGGTCAGTGGATTGCAAGTTCCTAAGTGCAGCCGACAGGTTCTCGCCCGTTCGACGAAGCTCGACATCTCTGCCGGGAACGAAATCTCTCATCAAGTGTGGAATTGGATCGAAGTGAAAGACCCCTCTGAGAGCATTCCTCACGGCTGCGACGGCCCTGAGGACAGACCTCTCCGCCCGGTTTGCCCCTGGGACAACCAGGGGAACCTGCGTCAACAGCAGCCTGCTGTCGCGAAACCTCGACCACGGATTTGATCCACGTTTACCGTTGTGAATCTCGGCCTCGATCCCGGTACCGGGGGCGCCCGCTCGTCTCGTCTCGAAGATCGGACCATACGAACGTGCACCGCTTGCGGCGGCTACTCCATACCCGTAAAGTTTCTCCGCGATTATGCGAATATCGGGCCGAACTTCGATCGTCACCTCGTACCGCAACGACTCACCGGCGTAATCTACGCGGCAGCCAAGCGTGAAGCTATTCGTCCCGTGGGGCGCACAGCCCTCGGACCCACCGCGAACCGCTCCCATCTCTCTCCGGCGTCCGTCTAGCGCATCTATCAGGTCTTCGCCCTCCGCTAGACGGGCGAGCACCTCTAGCCCATCCAACGCGTTCGACTTACCTGAGCTGTTGCGCCCGATCAGGAGCGTCAGGTCGTCAAGCGGAAGCGACTCTTCTCGGAAGGACTTGAAGGCAACCAGATTCAGCTCGGTCACGCGGGCGTCTGTCATGGATAAATCGTAGGCCCAACACGCCACCGAGTAGCTAGCACCCAGGACAACCAGCGTCAATCCGACCCTCAGGCCTGGAGGGTCAGTGCCCGCCCGGGACGGCGCCTGCGCAAGCGATATGTGGGAAAGTACGTTCGTGCGCAGTTACAAGAACCTGTCCGACCATGACTTCGAGCTCCTCGTCGCCGAACTACTTGGTGCGGACGAGGGTCGAGTCTACGAAGCTTTCGCCCGCGGCGCGGACGGAGGAGTGGACGTTCGATCACTTGGCCCTGACGGCTGTCTTGACGTGGTGCAGTGCAAGCACATGGAAGGAAGTACCTTCCCGCAAATTAGGTCAAAGGCGAGGGTCGAGGCGACCAAGCTCCGTAAGCTCGATCCACAACCAAACCGCTATCGCTTCGTAACGACAC
The DNA here is from genome assembly GCF_001423615.1 of Microbacterium sp. Leaf159. Taxonomy (GTDB): domain Bacteria; phylum Actinomycetota; class Actinomycetes; order Actinomycetales; family Microbacteriaceae; genus Microbacterium. The sequence goes on from NZ_LMOU01000001.1 coordinate 2,066,758, forward strand.
ACTCGTTGACCCCCGGGAACAAGACTGAACTTCGGAAACTACTTTCACCCTGGATAGCGTCCGACGATGAAATCATTGGGGCGGAGGACCTCGAGCTGCTGCTCAATCGTCATGTGGCTGTGGAACGCAACCACGTAAAGCTCTGGATCAGCAACTTCGCGTTGCTCGATCGAGTCCTGCACTCAGCGACCTGGGTGCGTAGCGAACGGATGCTCGAAGAGATTGCCGAGACCCTACCGCGGTTCGTTGATACCGGCGCCTACGGAGTAGCAAGTGATCGCCTGCACAGCGAGAAGGTCCTAGTTCTATCGGGTCCACCCGGCATAGGCAAGACCACCATCGCCCGGATGCTTGTTGCCGACGCCGTGTCAAAGGGTTACGAGCCGATCGAGATCTCTGAGGATATTGAAGAGGCTCATTCAGTCCTCGAGGAAAGCCGACTTCAGGTCTTTATCTACGACGACTTCCTCGGAGCGACATTCCTCCATAATCGCCTGACGAAGAATGAGGACAAACGACTAGCTACCTTTATGCGTCGGTGCCGTCGCTCAAAGAACACATTGTTCATTTTGACTACCCGCGAGCATATTCTTCAACAAGCTCGAAGCTGGTACGAAGAACTGGATCGTCTGGACCTGCCGTTGTCGAGACTCCTTATCGAGCTTCGCTCCTACTCGCGGCGGGAGCGCGGCCTGATCCTTTACAATCACCTCTTCCACAACCAAGAGCTGACCAAGCCCCAGAAGAGATCGATGCTTCGGAACGCCGGATACCTTGAGGTGGTCGACCACCCCAACTACAATCCGCGAATCATCGAATACACGACCGCCAACTACTCCGCGGCGCCGCAGGGAACCAGCACCCTTGATTTCGCTCTCTGGAACCTAGACCACCCCGAACGAATCTGGCAGCACGCCTTTACTCAACAGCTCGACGACGATTGTAGAGACTTGGTCCTCATCCTAAGCTCTATCCCGAGCGCGATCACCGTTTCCCGCCTACATCCAGTGTTCGACGCGGTCGTCGCCGAGCGCGGTAGGCGACCGCCCCAGGGAGCGCTCCGACAAGCGCTCCGGGTTCTCGATGATTCCTTCACTCGAGCTAGCAATCGCTGGGCGCATGAACCGGAAATAGAGATCGCAAATCCGTCAGTTTCCGACTTCGCCGCATCTTGGTTGCGCGAGAACACCACCGATGCTCGGCAGCTGCTGGACGGCGCCATTTACTTCGAACAACTTGAATGGTTAGAGGCACAGGTCGTGCGTGCATCGAAAACGGTGACGTTGCAAGAAGCTCTTGAGCGAGCCTTCATGCGCACCTTCGATGCCGGACCTCCGACTTGGTGGTTCGACCGCGCGCCCTCGGCTCCTCTTGGACGATACGGGGAGGCTCGTCTTCTGTTTATTAGGCGAGTTCGTCGCAGGGCGCCCTCGGTTGGCAGCGAACTGTTCAACGAGTGGTGGAAAGAGCAGATGAAGCTTGCGGTCGAGTTGTGGAGAACAACGGGCGCGCACGACCTCGCAAGCGCCCTGACACTCGCCAGAGCCTTACTCGAAGACGAGCAGTTGAGTTCGGATGAGCAATCAGCAATCACTGCAGCCGCGATGGCGGCCGATTCAACGTCAGACTGGTCCTTGGTAGTTAGCGTGATCGCCGATTCCCCGTCGCTCTTCGATGAAGACGCACGAGCCTTTTCAGCGCGCTTCCGCGAGTGGGCAGAAGACCGTCTTAGTAATTCAATCGAGGAGGTTTCGGACTTGGAAGAGCTCTACGAACTCGAGGCCGCCGCCGAGTCATTGGGAGTGCCGATAACTTCGCACCTGTGGTCGAGCGCCTATGACGACATAAGCAACAGACCGAACGATGAGGTACCACAAGGTGAGAACTCAATCCGACCCCGCATTGAAGTCGAAGATGCAACAGACGGCGAGCTACGCCGACTCTTTTCTCGACTGGGGGAGTAACTGCCACCGCAAGAGGTGGTCAGCAGTACCGCCACGACTAGGCTCGGGGCCATGACGATCGACCTCGAAGCGCTCTACATCGACCTGCACCAGCATCCTGAGCTCTCGTTCCAGGAGACGCGCACCGCCGGCATCGCCGCCGGTCACCTGCGGGATCTCGGCCTCGAGGTGCACGAGGGCATCGGTGTCACCGGCGTGGTCGGCATCCTGCGCAACGGCGAAGGTCCGGTCGTCTGGGCGCGCGCCGACATGGATGCACTGCCCGTCGGCGAAGAGACCGGCCTCGCCTATGCAAGCACCGCGACCGGCATCGACCCCGCCGGCAACACCGTGCCCGTCATGCACGCCTGCGGTCACGACATGCACGTCACCGCCATGATCGGTGCGGTCGAGAAGCTCGTCGCCGAGAAGGACGACTGGTCGGGAACCGTGGTCGTACTGATCCAGCCCGCCGAGGAGTACGGAGCAGGCTCCCGCGCCATGCTCGACGCCGGCCTGCGTGACCTCGTGCCGCACCCCGATGTCGTCCTGGGCCAGCACGTCACTCCCCTGCCCGCCGGCACGATCGGCGTACGCCCAGGCACCCAGATGGCGGCATCCGACGGCCTCACCGTCGTGCTGCACGGACGCGGCGGTCACGGCTCGCGGCCGCACTCGACCATCGACCCCGTCGTCATGGCCGCGGCGACCGTCATGCGACTGCAGACCATCGCCTCGCGAGAGGTCGACCCCCGCGACGTCGCCGTGGTGACGGTCGGCTCGATCCACGCGGGTCTGAAGAACAACATCATCCCCGCCGAGGCGAAGCTCGAGCTCAGCCTGCGCTACCCGAACGACGAGATGCGCGACAAGGTGCTTGCGAGCGTCGAGCGCATCGTGCGCGCCGAGGCCGCGGCATCGGGAGCAGAGCGCGAGCCCGAGATCCGCACCGACCACACCCTGCCGCCGACGATCAACGATGCGGATGCCACGGCACGCGTCACATCGGCGCTGCAGCGCGCGCTCGGTGAGGCGTCGGTGATCGACCCCGGCATGTTCACCGGCAGCGAGGACGTGTCCTGGTTCGCCCGAGACACCGGGGCGCCCCTGGTGTTCTGGTTCTGGGGCGGCGTCGATGCGGCGAAGTTCGCTGAGTCAGCGGCGGCCGGCACCCTCGACAAGGACATCCCGACCAACCACTCGCCGTTCTTCGCGCCCGAGATCCACCCGACGATCGAGGTCGGCGTCACGGCACTGTCGGCGGCGGCGCGCGAGTTCCTCGACTGAGGCTGTTCCGCTAGCTCGGCGGTCCCGGCACGCAGCCCTGCGGTTCGGAGTTGCCGCTGACGACGAAGTCGCCGCAGGTCAGGAAATGCTCCTGGTTCGCGCCGAGCGCGAACGAGGCCACGCCGACCACGACGACCGCGATCACCACGAGGAATCGCCGGCCTCGGCTGATGTCCTCGCCGAACTCCGGCCACATGACGCGGGCGAGCACCCAGATCGTGGCAGGCACGCTCAGCAACGCCACGAAGACGGCCAGGAGGTCGATCACGACCGTCAGCACATCGTCGGAGTCCAGGGGCACGAACGACAGCACCAGCCAGAGGGACGGCACCAGCAGAGCGAGCGCCTTGAGAACCCGCGGCCTCCCCCGAGGCTGGAAGAGCACCACGATCAGCGCACCGACCGATGCCGCCCACACAGTGAGCAGCTGATCGAAGAAGAAGGTCCCCCACGCGCCCAGTGTGAACGCCGGCCACCAGACCGCGATGCTCATGGCGATGATGACGACGCCGGTCGCGCGGGCAGATGCAGGCGAGCGCGCCGGAGCGAGGCGGTCACTGCCGGCGTGGCGCGAGTCGTCGGATGGTGGGCTGCTCACGAGCTCACGGTAACAGCCGACACGACGCCGCCGCCGTCAGGCAGCGCCGCCGTTCACAATTCAGGAAGAACGCGTCGGCTCGGATCGGATTCGTGTCCCGCGAGAGCGGAACGCGCGTTCTCTGCTGCGTTGTGAACGCGAAGCGGGGCTGACTCAGCCGCCGATGGCGTTCATGCCGCGGGCGGGCTGCAGGAATGACGGGTCGTTGATCGCGTGTCCCGGCAGCTTGCCGTGCACGCAGGAGCGGAGCATGTCGGCGATCCCGCCGGCACGCCGGGCGGAGTCGGATGCCCCGTCGCCGCGCAGCACGCCTATCAGGTCGTACTCGGCGTTGGAGAACAGGCAGTTGCGCAGCTGTCCGTCGGCGGTCAGGCGCAGGCGGTCGCACGCGCCGCAGAAGGGGGCGGTGACCGAGGCGATGACACCGACCTCGTGCGGCCCTCCGTCGATGCGCCACTTCTCGGCGGGTGCACCGCCGCGACCGGGAACGGGCTCGAGGCTCCATCTTGCGCTGAGCTTCTCAAGGATCTCCTCGCGCGTGACCATCGAGGCGCGATCCCAGGTGTGCCCGGCGTCGAGCGGCATCTGCTCGATGAAGCGCAGCTGCGCTCCGACCTCCATCGCGAACGCGACCAGGTCGGGCAGCTCGTCGTCGTTCACACCGCGCATGGCGACGGTGTTGAGCTTGAGCGGGCGGAGTTCGGATGCCGCCGCTGCCGCGATGCCCTCGAACACGTCGTCGATGCGATCCCGGCGAGTGAGGTCGGCGAAGCGCTGACGGTCGACCGTGTCGATGCTGATGTTCAAACGTGTGAGCCCGGCGTCGATCAGCGCGGGCAGGTGCTTCGCGAGCGTGATGCCGTTGGTGGTCATGGCGACCTCGACGGGGCCCTCGTCGCCCTGGATCGCGGAGACGCGGCGAACGACCTCGACGATGTCGGCGCGCAGCAGCGGTTCACCGCCCGTGAGCCGGAAGGTGCGGATGCCGAGCGAGGCCGCGACCTGCGCCACCTCGACGATCTCGTCGGTCGAGAGGATGCTCGTGCGCGCGAGCCATTCGTTGCCCTGCTCGGGCATGCAATACGTGCAGCGCAGCGAGCAGCGGTCGGTCAGCGAGATGCGCAGGTCACGGTGCACGCGACCGTGCGTGTCGACGAGTCCGTGCGACGCGGGCGCGGCGGCATCGATGACCGCGGCGCTCGGCGCTCGCATCCCGATCACGACCGGCACAGCCGTCATCGCTCCATCCCTCTCCCCGACATGTTCCGAGACTACCCGCGACTCCGGCGCCAAGGCCCGCGCGGCGACGACGACCGGCATATTGCCAGGTCGCAGACCTCCAGTGCGGGTGCTCAACGGTTTCGACTCGTCCCCGTGTGATTGTCGCCGCGCACCTGTCGGCGACGCCGTCTACTGCTGCGGTCGCTGTGGGGCCGTGAAAGCCAGAAGAGCTGGGGTCGAAGAATCGATTCCCAGCATTGCGGCTGCTGGCACCGCAAGCGCTGCCATCTTCTTGTTCATGAGATCTCCTTTGACTCAAATGGGTGGATCCACGCCCGCACTTCGAGCGCGCTTGCAGGCGCCGCACTCAGCGCCGGTGTCCAGTGTTTGACGATGCCGACGACGCGGTAGTCACCATTCGGACTCATCGCCTCTCCTGCCATGAGGAGGTTGTTGTCCCGGTCCTCATTGGCGAGAATCTCGTCCGCGCGTCGGAGCATGGCGGTGGTGTTCTGAGAGTGGACAACGACCAGGCAAGTGCCCAGAAGCGGCCCCAGCTCAGACTCGACGCGATCGACATCAGTGGCCGCGACAACGACTGCGAAATGCTCGGCGTCGTCCACCACGACGAAATGCAATGCTGCTTCTTTCTCGACCAGCTCGCCAGCGACCGACCGAGCGAGGGAGAGATCGATCCCGGCCCGGCTGCCAGCAGCAGAAGGCAAAGACAGAAGAGCCTGCGTACCCAATGACGGCGGCGGCGCAAGGACTGCGGCATTCTCAGCTACCGGAATGATGTCCCGAACTGCGACTGCTCCCTCGCGAACCCACACTCCTCGCGCCTCGACGTAGCCGTGGGTCAAGCGATCGAGATCCGAAGATGCTTCCAGGTGAATCCTGGCATCGTCCATAGCAAGGCGGGTCTCGGGTGACAGCGAGACCACCGGAATCAACCACGAGTCGTGTTCGTCGTGGCGGACGAGTCCGCGGGCTGCAACCGTGTCCCCCACTGTCGCCCCTCTCGAAGTGTCTGACATCGTCACCATCTCCTCTTCCTCGCACCGACGCTGGTGCAAGACCCTCCCAAGGTCCCATCGCTACCGTGCGGAGACGAGTTCTGGTCTTATCGGCCGCGTCCGAATGAAACTCTGACGGCAACGAGCCTTCTTCCTCCACACCCACCGCGACGCATATCGATATGAAGCGCTGTCAGCGGAGAATTCGATGCTTGATCACGAAAGCTGGGCGCAGCTCAGGGCACCGCGACGAACCGCACCAGGGCCGGGTCCACCCGCAGCCGAATCCGGTCACCGACCGCGACCCCTCCGGCAGCATCCAGCGACAGGTCGACCGCCCCGACATCGGTGTGCGCGCGCATGCCTCCCAGCGTGGGCTCGATGCGCGCGACCACAGCCGGCCACGACTCCGGTCCGGTGTCGGCCACCCGCACATCGCCCGGGCGGAAGACCGCGGCGAGCGCGGCACCGTCCGTCGCAGCGAGAGCACGCGAGGCCGGATCGTCACTGGTCAGCAGCACCTCGCCGCTTCGCCATGCTCCCCCACTCGCCACCCCGACGAGGCGATTCACCCCGGCGATCGATGCGACGAAACCGGATGCGGGTGAGGCGAGCACCTCTCGCACCATCCCCTCCTGCGTCACGCGGCCCGCCTCGACGACGATCAGCCGGTCAGCGAGCGCGACGGCATCCGCGGCATCGTGCGTGACCGCGACGGTCGTGGTCGAGACGAGCTGGTCGCGCAGCATCCGCCGGATGTCACCGGCCGTCTCGGGATCGAGGGCGACGAGCGGCTCGTCGAGCAGCACGACACGAGGGGATGCGGCAAGCGCACGCGCGACCGCGACCCGCTGCTGCTCTCCTCCGGACAGCTCGTGCGGCATCCGCTCTCCGGCGCCGGGGAGCCCGACGCGCGCGAGCCAGTCGTCGGCGCCAGCTCGCGCTGCTCGCGCCTCGACCCCCGCCGCACGCGGCCCGAATGCCACGTTCTCTCGCGCCGACAGATGGGGGAACAGCCGGGGCTTCTGCCCGAGCAGCACGACACCGCGGCGCATCGGCTCGGTCCGCACCCTGGGCTTCGCGACCCGGTCGACGACCCGACCCTCGACGGCGATCTCGCCCCCACCCAACGGTTCGAGTCCGGCGAGCGCCTGCAGCAGCGTCGACTTGCCCGCACCGCTCGGCCCCATCACGGCGACCGTCTCTCCCGCCGCCACCTGCAGTGAGACGTCGACCGTGAAGTGCTCCCGCGGCACGACCACCTGAGCGTGCAGGCCACCGACGGCGCTCATCGTGCAGCCCCCGGACGCCACCCGCGCACCAGCAGCAGCACGAGGATCGCGGTGGCGAGCAGCAGCAGTGCGAGGGCGACTGCGGCTCCCTGGGTCACCCCGGCGCCGTTGAAGGCCGTGTAGATCGCCAGGGGCATGGTCTGCGTGACGCCGGGGCGGTTGCCCGCGAAGAGCGCCGTGGCCCCGAACTCACCGATCGCCCGCGCGAAGCACAGCACCACGCCGGCCACGATTCCGGGGGCCGCCAGTGGCAAGGTGATGCGGCGCAGGATCGTCCAGCGGCCGGCGCCGAGCGCCGCGGCGGTGCGCTCGTACTCGACCCCCGAGGTGCGCACGGCGCCCTCGACCGCCAGCACCAGGAAGGGCAGCGCCACGAAGGTCTGCGCGAGGATGACCGCCGGGGTGCTGAACGAGAGCCCGAGCCCGCCGAACCACCCCGCCCGCCCGAACAGGTAGAGCAGGGCGACACCGCCGACCATGGGCGGCAGCACGAGCGGAACCGTGACCGCCGCACGCAGCACGGCCGCGAGGCGAGGCCCTGAACGAGCGATCGTCAGCGCCAGCGGCACGCCGATCACGATGCACAGCAGCGTGGCGATGAGCCCCGTGCCCAACGACAGCAGCAGCGCCGAGCGCGCGGCCTCCGACGTCACGTCGGCGAGGAAGGTCGACCATTCGACGCGGGCGACCAGGGCCGCGAGCGGGAGGATGAGGAACGCGAGACCGATCAGCGCGGGGACGGCCAGGGCACGCGGCGCGTATCCGCGGGCTCCGGCCGCGCTCACGGCTTTCCGAATCCGAAGTCGGCCAGGATGCGCTGCCCCTCGTCTGACAGCACGAAGGCGACGAACGCCTCGGCGGCCGCGGAGTTCGGGGCTTCGGACAGTGCGGCGATCGGATAGTGGTTGACGACCTCATCGGCGCCGGCGGGCACGATCACCTCGACGTCGTCGCGGCCGATCACGTCGGTCGCATACACGAGCCCGGCATCCGCCTCGGATGCGGCGACCTTGGTGAGCACCGCCGTGACGTTCTGCTCGAGGCTGGCCGCCTCCACCGTGACGCCCGCGTTCGAGATCAGGGTGGCGGATGCGGCACCGCACGGCACCTCGGGGGCGCACAGCACGGTGGTGACGTCAGCCAGGTCGTCGAGGGTCTCGACGCCGCCGGGGTTGCCGGTCGGCACGGCGATCACGAGCGTGTTGGAGGCGAACAGGGTCGGGTCGACCGCGGCATCCTCGAGCTTGTCCATATTCGCATCGTCGGCGGAGGCGAAGACGTCGGCCGGGGCACCTTCGAGGAGCTGCGTGACCAGCGTCGAGGACCCGTCGTACACCCCGCTGAAGTCGACGTCCGGGTTCGCCTCGGTGAACGCCGCGCCGATCTCGTCGAACGCACCCGAGAGCGAGGCCGCCGCGTAGACCGTGAGCTCCCCGCTCACTGTGCTCGCGGATGCCTCGTCGGCGGCGGTCGGTGTCGGCGATTCGGCACCGGCGGCGCACCCCGTGAGGGCGAGCGCTGCGGCGGTCAGCGCGACCGTGAGGGTGCGGCGGAGGGTGCGGTTCATGTGTCAGTCCTTCGGCACTTCGACGACGACGTTGGTCGCCTTGACGGATGCGGTGGCGAGCGAGCCCACCTCGAGCTGCAGCTCGCGGGCGGCCTCGGCCGACATCAGCGAGACGACGCGGTGGGGTCCGGACTGCAGGTCGACCTGCGCCATCACTCCGTCGATCTGCACGCGGGTCACGATGCCGACGAAGCGGTTGCGGGCGCTCGAGAGCGCATGATTCGACTCCTGCGCCTCCTCGGCGAGCTCCACGGCACGGGCGGCGAGGGCGTCTCCGGGGATCTCGGCGGGCACGGCGTCGGTCGTCGGCAGCAGTCCCTGGTCGATCCAGCGCCGCACCGTGTCGTCGCTCACGCCGAGCAGCTGTGCCGCACGTGAGATCCGAAAGCTCTGCATGAGTGAACATTACCGCAGAAGCGGATACTGAGGCAGAAAAAAACCGCATCAGCGGAAGGGAGGCGTGCGAGCCGCATCCATCCGCTCCGCACCCCGGGCGAATCCCCCTGCGCCCGCCGCAATCGAGCACCCCGGGCATAGCCTGGGGACATGCAGCCGCTCGTCGCCCCCGCGCCCGCCCTCGACCCGGCAGAACTCGTCCGCACCGCCAGGCACGCGGTGCTCGCGGGCATCGGAGAAGAGGGCCAGCGCCGCCTCGCCGCAGCCCACGTCACCGTGGTCGGCGCCGGCGGCATCGGCTCCCCCGTGCTTCTCGCACTGGCCGCGGCAGGAGTGGGCAGCATCACCGTGATCGACGACGACATCGTGGAGCTGACGAATCTGCAGCGCCAGCTCGCCCACCGCGTCGAAGACATCGGCAGGCCCAAGACCACCTCGGCGGCGCGCGCGATCATGGCCCTGTCGCCCGGGGCGGATGTCGTGACGGCGGCGGAGCGACTCGACTCCGAGAACGCCGAGCGCCTGTTCGCCGGCGCCGACATCGTGGTCGACACGAGCGACTCCTTCGCGACCCGGCGCGATGTCGCCGCCGCGACCGAAGCCCTCGGTGTCCCCCTCGTGTGGGGCGCCGTGCAGGAGTGGCACGCGCAGGCGACCGTGTTCTGGTCGAACCCGCCAGAGCACGATCCGGTCGTGCTGACCGATCTCTTCCCGCTCGGCACCGAGGGCGAGCCGCCCAGCTGCGCGCAGGTCGGCGTGCTCGGCGCGCTGTGCGTGCAGGTCGGAGGGATGCTGGCGGGCGAGGTCGTGAAGCTCATCACCGGCGCGGGCGCGCCGCTGCTCGGGCGCCTCGCCATCATCGACGCACTCACCTCGAGACAGCACGAGATCGCGATCCGTTCGGCGGTGTCGGCATGAGCGCCGCGAGCGGCAGCCGCCGCACGGTCGAGGAGCAGTTCGCGCGGGTGCTGGATGCCGTGCGCACACTGCCCGCCGAGACACGGCCGATCCGCGACGCCGCCCACCGCACTCTTGCGGAGCCCGCGACGGCGGCCCACGACATCCCCCTCTTCGACAACTCGGCTATGGACGGCTTCGCGGTGCGAGCGGCCGACGTCTCCGCTGCATCCGCCGACAACCCGGTGGTGCTGCGCGTGGTCGCCGATCTGCCCGCCGGGGTGTCCGACGACCCGCCTCTGGATGCCGGCGAGGCCGCGCGGATCATGACAGGCTCCCCGACGCCGACCGCGGCCGATGCGATCGTGCCCTTCGAGGACACCGCCGGAGGGCTCGCCGACTCGCTCGGCGAGGTGCGGGTGCTGCGGGCACCGGCGACACCGGGAGCATTCGTCCGCCGCCGCGGCGCCGACCTGCGAGCGGGGGATGCCGTCGTGCTCGCCGGCGAGCGCCTCGGCGCCTTCCAGCTCGCGGCGGCCGTCGCAGCCGGCGTCGAGACCGTCTCGGTGACCCGGGCGCCGCGTGTGGCCGTGGTCTCGACGGGCAGCGAGCTGCTGGAGCCGGGTGAGCCCGCCACCCGTGGCCGAATCCCCGACTCGAACGGCCCGCTGCTCGAACTGCTCGTCGCCGCAGCCGACGCCGAAGTCGTGCTCGTCGCCCGGGTCGCCGACGATGCCGACGCCGTCCGCACCGTCACCGCGACCGCCGTCGAACGCGGCGCCGATGTGATCGTGTTCACGGGCGGCGTCAGCGCCGGAGCCTACGAGCCGGTGCGCGGCGCCTTCGACGGACAGGGTGCCGTCGAGTTCGCGAGCGTCGCGATGCAGCCGGGCAAACCGCAGGCGTTCGGCGCACTCGACTCCGGCACGCTCGTGTTCGGGCTGCCCGGCAACCCGGTCAGCGTCGCGGTCTCGTTCGAGGTCTTCGTGCGGCCGGCGCTGCTCGCGCTGCAGGGTCGCTCCGAGATCCATCGCGCTCGCGCATCCTTCACGGCGGATGCCGCCTGGACCACCCCTCCCGGGCGGCGCCAGTACCTGCCCGCCGTCGTCGACCTCGCGAACCGCACGGTGCGCCCCGCGACCGCCGGAGGGTCCGGATCGCATCTGGCCGGCGGTCTCGCCCGGGCACGCGCTTTCGCGATCGTGCCCGCCGAGGCCGAGGCCGTCGCCGTGGGCGACGTGATCGATGTCATGCTGGTCGAATGAGTTTCACGCACCTCGACTCGGCCGGTCATGCGCACATGGTCGATGTGACCGCCAAGCAGCCGACCGTCCGCACCGCGACCGCTCGCGGCTTCGTGCGCTGCAGCCCCGAGGTCATCGCGGCGCTGCGCGACGGCACCGCCCCCAAGGGCGACGTGCTCGCGGTCGCCCGCATCGCCGGCATCCAGGCCGCCAAGTCGACGCCCGCCCTGTTGCCCCTCGCCCACGTGATCGGCGTGCACCGGGCGAACGTCGAGCTCGACATCGTCGACGACGGCGTGCACGTCGAGGCGACCGTCGGCACCGCCGACCGTACCGGCGTCGAGATGGAAGCACTGACAGCCGTCTCGGTGAGCGCTCTCGCGATCGTCGACATGATCAAGGGACTCGACCGCTCGGTCGTCATCGAAGACGTGCGCATCGTCGCGAAGTCGGGCGGACGCTCGGGCGACTGGGTGCGCGAGGGCGAGACCCGATGACCGCGCCGCTGACCACGACCGTGCGCGTGCGCTACTTCGCGGCCGCCGCAGAGGCTGCGGGCACCGACTCGGAGGAACGCGGCGAGCGCTCGCTCGCACAGCTCCGCGCGGCACTCGTGGCGGAGCATCCGGCTCTCGCCGACATCCTGCCGCGCTGCGCGGTCATGGTCGACGGCGTGCGCAGCGACGACGACCGATCGCTCGACGATGCTCAGCTGATCGACGTGCTCCCGCCGTTCGCCGGAGGCTAGACCACCGGCGAAGCGATGGCCGCGGGGCGTGCGCTTCGTGCGGCGATCTGCGCTTCGGAAGGACGCGGATGCCGAGAACGGCCGTCAGAAGCGCAACTGGCCGCGTGAAGCAGCCGCAACCCGGCTCAGCCGCCGATGCCCTTCCAGGACGTCGATCCGTCGGACTCGACCTGACGCTTCCACACGGGCAGCGAGGTCTTGATGTCCTCGATGATCGCGCGGCACACCTCGAACGCCTCGGCGCGATGCTCGGCGGCGACCGCGATCACGACGGCCGCATCGCCCACGTCGAGCCGTCCGATGCGATGACTCACGGCCACCGCGACGCGGGCCTCGCCGACGGCATCCGCTGCCGCCTCCTCCGCGATGCGCCGCAGTGTGGTCTCGGCGTCGGGGTGCGAGCTGTACTCGAGCCCGACGACAGGCGTCTCGGCATCCGGGTCGTTGTCGCGCACCCGGCCGATGAAGGTCGTCACGCCGCCCAGCGCAGGGTCCTCGACGGCGGCGAGATGAGCGTCGAGGTCGAGGCGCTGGTCGGAGATCGCGGCGATCCGCACCTCGTTCATGCGTGGTCACCGCCCTCGACCTGGTCGACCACGTGTCTCGCGACGGTCAGCACCACGGGAACTCCGGATGCCACGGCACGCGTGGATCCCGGCAGGTTCACGACGAGCGCTCCGGCCGGGTCGACGACACCGGCGAGCCCGCGGGAGAGCACCGACAGCGGCGTGTCGGAGAGGCCGCTGTGACGCAGTTCCTCGGCGATGCCCGGCACCTCGCGGGTGATGACCTGACGGGTGCCCTCGGGGGTCTCATCTCGCGGGCTGACGCCCGTGCCGCCCGTCGTCACGATCAGCCGCACGCCCCGCGCGACCGCTCGGCGCAGTGCATCGGCGACGGAGGCCGCCCCATCGGGGATGACCTCGGCGTCGGGGCAGTGCCACCCGGCATCCCGCAGCAGACCGACCGCGATCGGACCGCCTCTGTCTTCGCGTTCCCCGGCGAACGAACGGTCCGAGACGGTGATCACGCAGGCGGGGAGCGACGTCATGGCTCCACCCTAGGTGCTGCCCCGCAGCGACGCACGGGCATCACGAGACGCGGATGAGCGAACGCTGCCAGCCCGACGATCCGTCCGGCGCGATCGGTGCGCGTTCCTCGATCTGCATGTCGCCGTTCTTGTTGATCGCTCGCACGGCCACGTAGTGCGTGCCCGGTGTCGCATCCCACTCCATGAACCACTGCACCCAGGTGTTCTCGTTGATCGGGGCCGAGAGCGTCGCCGGCATCCAGTCGCCCTCGTCGATGCGCACCTCGACGCGCTCGATTCCCACCGTCTGCGCCCACGCGACACCGGCGATCGGGATGCGACCGGCATCGACGGCCTGGCCGACCTTGGGGGTGTCGACGCGCGAGGCGAACTTGATCGGAGCCTCTGCGCTGTATCCGCGCGGAGTCCAGTAGGCCTCGTCCTTGTCGAACGTGGTGACCTTGAGCTCGGTGAGCCACTTGGTCGCCGAGACGTAGCCGTAGAGCCCCGGCACCACCATACGCACGGGGAAGCCGTGCTCGAGCGGCAGCGGCTCGCCGTTCATTCCCACGGCGAGGATCGCGTCGAGGTTGTCATCGGTCAGCGCCGACAACGGCGTGCTGGCGGTGTAGCCGTCGACGCTCTTCGACAGCACCATGTCGGCACCGGACTTCACCCCGGCCTTCTTCAGCACATCGCGCAGCGGAACACCCAGCCACACGGCGTTGCCGACGAGGCCCCCGCCGACCTCGTTCGAGACGCACGTGAGCGTGACCGCGTACTCGTCGAGGCCCATGTCGAGGATGTCCTGGAAGCTCATCTCGACGCGCTGATCGACCATGCCGTCGATCACGAGACGCCAGGTCTCGGGGTCGATCGTCGGCACGGTCAGTGCGGTGTCGACGCGGTAGAAGTCCTTGTTCGGCGTGATGAGCTTAGTGAGGCCAGGGATGTCGAGCTCGGCACCCTTCGGGACGGTCACCGTCGACTTCGGCGACGGCAGTTTGAGGGCGTCGCGGATCGACGCGACGGATGCGACCGTCATGCTCACGGTGCGCGAGGCGACGCCCACGACGACGGCGGCGACGCTGGCGATGCCGGCGAGGATGAAGAACTGTCGACGACCCAGTGCCTTCGCGGGCTTGCCGTCGGAGGCCTCGGCCTCGGCATCCGCTGGCTCGGTGGTCTCCCCCTTGCGGTCGACCATCGCGGCGGGAACGGCGGAGGCCTTCCACGCGACGAGGCGGCGGGTGAGCATCACGAGGATGACGGAACCGACGATGGTTCCGAGCACGGGAGGCAGGAAGGCGAGGGGCGTGACACCGGCTCTGGTCACGATCGCCGCGGTGGAGAGCACGCCCGCGACCACCAGGGCGATGACGCCGAGCGGGGGACGGAGCAGCTGCAGGATGCCGGCGATCGCCGACGCGATCACCACCGCGAGACCGAGACCGGCCAGGAGCGCGATCTTGTCGTACTCGCCGAAGGTCGCGATCGCGAACTCCTTGAACGGCTGGGGCACGATGTCGATCACGAATCCGCCGACGGCGAGGAGGGGGCTGGCCGAGCGCGCGAAGATCAGCGCGAACAGCTCGGCGGTCGCGAGGAAGACGAGTCCGCTGATGACGCCCGAGAGGGCCGCCCAGAAGAAGAACCTCTTGCCTCTGCTCTGCCGTGTGCTCGTGCCGCGCTCTTCTGCGGTGCTGCGCTGTGCCATGGTCTGCTCCTTCGCACCGAGGACGGTGTGGTCTCGGGTTGTTCGGAGCGGACGCGCGAACGGATGGTCGCGGCATCGGATGCTGCGTGATCAGAGGCGGCGCGCGGTGATGGTGTCGCGGTCCTGCAGTTCGCGCAGCGTGCGCAGGCACCTCGAGCAGAGGATCTCGACGCGACGCGGGTGGTTCTCTCCGCACACGCAGTCGACCGACACGCGCCACTTGGCCTTGCGGCCGCAGGCGGCATACGCCTCGTCGTCGCCGTGGTCGCACTCGCACAGCTGGCGCCCTCGGTCGAGTCCGGGGACCTCGACGAGGGTGCGCTCGATGTCCGAGACAGGGGCCTGCTGCGTCTTCACCACCTGTCGATGCTCCCAGGGCCGTGCAGCCCCGCGCAACACCGCGACGGGTGGCGCGTCAGACCTGCACGACGTGCGGGGGCGGCGGCGGGGCGAGCTGACGCTGGGGCACGCCGTGGGCCTCGCGGTGCAGACGCTCCATGCGGCTGTCGAGTTCGGCCGCGGCCTCGGCGGCATCGGTCAGGCTCTCGACGAGGTGCGACGGCACCTGGTTCGAGAACTTGTAGTAGATCTTGTGCTCGAGGCTGGCCCAGAAGTCCATCGCGATGGTGCGGAACTGCACCTCGACCGGCACCGACAGGGCACCGGTCGAGAGGAACACCGGCACCTCGATGATCGCGTGCAGGCTCTTGTAGCCGTTGTCCTTCGGGGTCGCGATGTAGTCCTTGACCGTGACGACGGTCACGTCGTCCTGCGCGGTGAGCAGATCGAACAGACGGTAGACGTCGGCGACGAAGCTGCAGGTCACGCGCACGCCGGCGATGTCGGTGATCTCGGCGCGGATGCGCTCGAAGTCCGGCTCGGCGATGCCCTTGCGGGCGATCTTCTCGACGATGCTGTCAGGAGTCTTCAGCCGGCTCTTGACGTGCTCGATCGGGTTGTACGCGTGGTGGTGGGTGAACTCGTCACGAAGGATCGAGATCTTCGTCTCGACCTCCCGCATCCCGAACTCGTATTCGCGCAGGAAGCGCTGGAACTCATCGCGGAGTTCCCGAGTCTGCTGGATGGCGTCATCGGTGACCTGGAGGGACGTCATGTCTTCGACGTTACGCGTCCGTGATCGGAAGTGGCTGTGCATCGTCGATGAGAAATCGAGTCGAACCCCCGTTGACGATGTCGGAGCCCGGGTCTAGAACGGAGGACATGACCAGCGCAGGAGAGAAGTGGACCGAAGCGTAGGTCGAGGCCTGGAGGTCGAACGATCCCCAGCAGATCGCGGCGCTCTTCAGCGAGGACGCCAGGTATCTGACGAGCCCCGATTCCGAGCCGCGCGTGGGCCGAGCCGACATCGTCGCCGGCTGGCTCGAGGATCTCGACGAACCGGACACGTGGTCGTTCGAGTGGTGGATCGTCCGGGAGGATGCCGGTTTCGTGGCGATCGAGGGTCGGACGAAGTATCCCTCCGAACGCGACTACCTCAACCTCTGGGTCGTTCGTCTGGATGACGAGGGCCGGGCGACCGAGTTCACCGAATGGTACATGCCACGCCCGCACGAGGACTGATCGGTCGCGCATCCTCGCACCGACCCGTAAGGATTCCGTGAGGACGGCGCATGCGCCCGTAGGGATTCCGTGAGGAACGCGTGAGGAAGGCGTGTGCGGGCGTAGTGTCGCCCGACGTGTCAGATGAATCCCGGGACAACACCGACGCCCCTCCCCGCGCCAAGCGCATCCTCATCGGCGACCCGCTGACGAGCGAGCAGGTCGACGATCAGCTGCTCCCGAAGAAGATGGCGTTGCCGATCTTCGCATCGGACGCACTGAGCTCTGTCGCCTACGCGCCGCAGGAACTCGTGATGATCCTGCTGATCGGCGGCCTGACGTTCCTGTCGTTCACGCCGCTGGTCGCGGTCGCGGTCGTCGTGCTGCTGATCGTGGTGGTGCTCAGCTACCGACAGCTCATCAAGGCCTACCCGTCGGGCGGTGGCGATTACGAGGTCGCGTCGAAGAACCTCGGCGAGATCCCGGGCGTCATAGTGGCCGCCGCTCTGCTGGTCGACTACGTGCTCACGGTCGCCGTGTCGGTGGCATCCGGTGTCGACAACATCATCTCGGCCGTCCCGGGGCTCGATCCGCTGAGGGTCGAGCTGGCGGTCGGCTTCGTGATCCTGATCATCCTCGTGAACCTGCGCGGTGTGCGCGAGGCGTCGCTCGTGTTCGCGATCCCCACCTACGTCTTCATCGCCTCGGTCGGCTTCATGATCGTGACCGGACTCATCCGGACGTTCCTCGGCGATGCGCCGGTCGCATCCAGCGCCGAGTTCGCGGTGAACGCCGAGAACCTCGGCCAGGCGGCGGTCATCCTCCTGATCCTCCGTGCCTTCTCGAGCGGATGCTCCGCCCTCACCGGCGTCGAGGCCGTCTCGAACGGCGTGCCCGCCTTCCGCACGCCGAAGGTGCGCAACGCGCAGTCGACGCTGGTGCTGATGGGCTCGATCGCGGCCTGCCTGTTCGCCGGCCTCACGGCACTCGCCCTGATCACCGGCGTGCACTACGCCGAGAACCCGTGCGACCTGATCGGCTTCGACTGCTCCAACCCGCAGCCGAGCCTGATGGCGCAGATCGCGTCGGCGACATTCGGCGGCGGCAGCATCATGTTCTTCATCATCCAGGCGGCGACCGCGTGCGTGCTGCTCCTCGCGGCGAACACCGCCTTCAACGGATTCCCCCTGCTCGGCTCGGTGCTCGCCCGCGACGGCTATGCACCGAAATCGCTGAACACCCGCGGCGACCGCCTCGTGTTCTCGAACGGCATGATCGTGCTCGGCATCGCCGCGATCGCCGTGCTCGTGATCTTCCAGGCGAAGCTCACGACGCTGATCCAGCTGTACATCATCGGCGTGTTCGTGTCGTTCTCACTGGGACAGATCGGCATGGTGCGGCACTGGAAGCGCGTGCTGCGGGGTCCCGTCGAGAAGACGCCGGGCTCGGGGATCGACGGTGCCTCGGCATCCGATCGCCGCTCGGCCAAGATGGGCCTGGTCATCAACTCGCTCGGTGCCGCCATGACGGTCACGGTGCTGCTGATCGTGACGATCACCAAGTTCACCCACGGCGCGTACCTGGTGTTCTTCGCGATCCCCGTGCTCGCCTTCCTGATGATGGGCGTCAAGCGGTACTACCGCGACGTGGAGCACGAGATCGCGATCGATGACACCACCAAGTTCGGCGCCACCGGCGACCTCGCGATCGTGCTCGTCAACCGCCTGCAGAAGCCGGTCATCAAGGCGATCGACTATGCGATCGCCGCCAAGCACGGCAAGACGCTCGCGGTGCACGTCGCCGTCGCATCCGACGATGCCACCCAGCTGCAGAAGGACTGGGCCGACCATCTCGTGCCGATACCACTCGTGATCGTCGAGTCGCCGTACCGGTCGTTCGCCCAGCCGGTGTCGCAGTTCATCAAGCAGTACCGCGCGAAGCACGGCTCGTCGGTCGTCACCGTGTACCTGCCGCAGTACATCGTGGGGCACTGGTGGGAGACGTTCCTGCACAACCGCCGCTCGCGCCGCCTGGCCAACCAGCTCATGCTCGTGCACGGGGTGTCGATCACTCTCGTACCGTGGCTGCTCGACTCGTCGGAGCTCATCTACGGTCGGCGTTCGCGGCCGCTGCCCGGGCAGGAGCGCGCAGGCCGCCCTGTCGTCGTGAACGGACGCCGCGCGCATCGTCCCGAGGGACCGCCCGAGAGCTGAGCCGCGCCGGTTCCCGAGCGCCGTCTCGCTCTCCGGTCGCAGTTCGTGCCGCCCGAGAGAGAGATTTCGGCGGCACAGAGTGCGACCGGAGCGAGAAGGAGACGGATGCCGGCCGCGCAGCCGCCTCAATAGGCTGGGGCGATGACCGCTACGCCGCACGCCGATGTCTGGCCCGTCCGCACCGAGCGCCTGCAGATCCGCCCGATGACCGCGCCCGACATCGATGCGATGTGGACGTGGCGGCACCTGCCCGATGTGAATCGCTGGCTGGGGCTCGCGCCCGACACGATCGAGGCGTTCCGCGAGCGGTACCTCGACCCTGAGCGCCTCGCCTCGATGTACATCGTCGAGCTTCTGCCGGCAGATGGCACTGCAGCCGCGACCCCGATCGGCGACGTCATGATCAGGATCGGCGACGGGTGGGGTCAGCTCGAGGTCGCCGATCAGGCGAAGGGCGTCGAGGCGGAGCTCGGCTGGGTGCTCGATCCCGGCTACACCGGACGCGGCTATGCGACCGAGGCGATCCGAGGCGTGATCGACGTCTGCTTCGGCCCGCTGGGGCTGCGCCGGGTGCACGCCGGATGCTTCGCCGACAACGAGCCGTCGTGGCGCTTGATGGAACGCCTCGGGATGCGCCGCGAGGAGTTCAGCCGCAAGACCGCGCTGCACCGCTCGGGCGAGTGGCTCGACGGCATGAACTACGGCATCCTCGCAGAGGAGTGGGCGGTCACGGACTCCTGAACACGTCGTGGTCTCCGACGCGACGCCACCGGATCCGGGGTTCATCGTCGACAGTGACGATCTCGAACGTGGCTCGACCGTCGGGCGAGGAGAACGACCAGGTCATCTCGAAGATGCCTGGCGCAGCGCGCATGGACTTGATCCTGAGTGACGCCGGCCAGGGCGTGGACGGATCTTTCGCGAAGGCATCGCAGGCCGGGATGAACTTCTCGCGCAGGATCTTCCGGAACTCAGCGAGATGAGAAGACTTCAGTCTGCGGACATCGGTGTCGAAGCTCGGGGTCGTCTCGAACTTCACTGCTCGGACTCGAGGGCTTCGAGGCTCTCGAGGAAGGCCTCTCCGCTGTCGAACGTCGACACGCGCCCGGCCGCCACGTGCGCATCGACCTCGCGCTCTCGCTGCTGCCACCTCTCGGTCCAGAACCACGCTTGCTCTGCGGGCACGGGCACAGCGGCCCGCAGCTCCACGACCCCATCAGCGCGCTCGGTCACTTCGAGCTGGGTTCCGGGCTCGTTCAGACGCAGGCGTTCACGCACGCTCGCAGGGAGGGCGATGAGGCCGCGACTCTGCACGCCGACGTAGCCATGGAACTCTGCGGTGGACATGTGTCGAGTGTACTGCGATGCAGATACACAGGGAAGCTGTTTTACAGCATTACAGCAGGCCGCTTCTCGGAGGCGACTTCTCAGCCCGAGACGAGCGCGAGCACGAGCGTCGCGACGAGCACGGTCGGCACGGCCACGATCGCACCCCAGAGCATGAGGCTGCCCCAGCGGATCTCGACGCCGAGCGACACCACCCGGTGATGCCACAGCAGGGTCGCGAGAGAGGCCCAGGGCGTGATCAGCGGGCCGAGGTTCACGCCGATCAGCAGCGCCATGAGCGCGACCGGGTCACCGGCGGCGGGTTCGAGGATCAGGTAGGCCGGCAGGTTGTTCACGCCGTTCGCGGCGAGCGCGCCAGCGGTCGAGAGACGCAGCAGCTCTGCGGGTGCGTGCCCACTGGTGGCCAGCACCGACAGGAAGTCGAGGAGGCCGTTCGCGTGCGCCGTCTCGACCACGACGAACAGCGCCGCCGCGAGGCCGATCGCCTGCCATGGCACGAGCGACAGCCGCAGCACGTGTCGACGCCGCATGCCGAAGAGCACGATGAGGATCACCGCGGCGACGGTCGCGGGGATCCAGACGTCATGGGTCAGTGCGAGCAGCGGCATCAGCAGCACGAGTGTCGCCGCGGCTCCCCAGAACAGCAACGGATCAGACGGCTGCCCTCCTGACGGCACCCGGTATCCGCCGAAGAGCGTGCGCCGATGGCGCAGGGTGAGGATCAGTACGGGGATCAGCACGCCCACCAGCGTCGGCGCCCAGCTGAGCGCGAGGAACGAGAGCGGGTCCTCGCCGATCGCGCGCGCGGCCAGCAGGTTCGTGAGATTCGAGACCGGCAGGGCGAGGGATGCCGTGTTCGCGAGCCACACGGTCACCAGCGCGAAGGGCAGGGGTGGGATGCCGACGCTCTGCGCGAGCACGACGACGACCGGCGTGACGATCACCGCCGTGGTGTCGAGCGAGAGGAACACGGTGCTGATCACCGCGAGCACCACGACCGACACCCAGAGCAGGATGACGCGACCATGCCCCCCACGCGCGAGGCGCTGGGCGACCACGTCGAACACGGCCGCATCGCGCGCCAGTTCGGCGACGATCGTGATCGCCACGACGAACCCGAGCACCGGCGCGATGCGGGCGCCGAGTGCCCCGGCATCCGCCCGCGGAAGGATGCCGGAGACGACGCAGACGACGGCGACGGCGATGAGCACCAGGACGATGATCGTTCCTGCACTCAGCCGCCGTCGCGTCGCACTCACTCGCTGAGTGTAGATCCGGTCGGTGTGTGACGTTCAGTCCTCGTCCCAGGGGAGCTTCACCACCGGCAGGATGTAGACCCGGCCCATGACGGCGGTCGGATGCTTCGCCATGAACGTCGCTGCTTCTTCGATCGACTCTGCGGTGAGGAGGTCATAGCCCGCGAACCACTCCTTGAACTCGGGGAACGGGCCGTCGGTGACGAGCACCTTGCCGTTTCGCACGGCGACCGACTTCGCCTCCTCGGGCCCGGCCACGGGTGCGCCCTCGCCCAGGCTGCCGTCAGCCCTGCCCTCTTCGGCCCAGTCTTCGAGCAGGCGCTGATCCTCTCCCTGCGACATCGTGCCGCCGGTGGGATCGGTCATGTGGATCACGAGGTACTTGTTGCTCATCTGCTCTCTCCGTTCGATGCGGTCCCGGGCGTTCCGGGTGCGGGAGGCGTCGCGAGTTCGTCGCGGCGCCGGGTCAGGTGGATGATCTCGGCGGCGTTGTCGGCGAGCGCGATCGCACGTGCGTACGCGTCGCGGGCCTCTGCCTCGCGGCCCGCGGCCCGCAGCAGTTCGGCGCGCGTCACGTGGAACCCGTGGAAGTGGTCGAGCGCGTCGTCCAGCTGCTCGACGAGCGGCAGCGCCTCCTCGGGCGAGTCCCGCTCTGCGAGCGCGACCGCCTTGCTGAGGACGACGACCGGGCTGGGGTCGATCCGCTCGAGCTGCTCGTAGAGTTCGACGATGCGCGCCCAATCGGTGTCGGCGGCATCGTTCGCTCGCACGTGCACCGCGTTGATGTCGGCCAGCAGCCGATGACGACCGGGTGCCGCACGAGGCGGCCCGTCGAGAAGCGCGAGCCCCTCCCCGATGAGCTCGTGGTTCCAGGTCGCGCGGTCCTGTTCGTCCAACCGCACCAGTTCGCCCTCGGTCGTGACTCTCGCCGTGGCGCGCGCCTCGCTGAGCAGCATCAGCGCCAGCAGACCCGCGACCTCCGCGTCGTCGGGCAGCAATTCGCGGAGCAGCCCGGTGAGCCTGATGGCCTCGCCGGTCAGCTCCCGACGCAGCGCGGGCACACCGGCCCCGGACGCGAAATACCCCTCGTTGAAGACGAGGTAGAGCACGGCGAGCACCCCGTCGATCCGGGCCGGAAGGTCGTTGGCCGCCGGCATCCGATACGGGATCCGTTCGGTCTTGATCTTCGTCTTGGCCCGGGTGATGCGCTGCCGCACCGTGGACTCCGGGATGAGGAACGCCCGCGCGATCTCTTCGACCGTGAGACCCCCGACGATTCGCAGAGTCAGGGCGACACGCGCCTCGAGCGAGAGCGCCGGGTGGCAGCAGGTGAAGAGCAGTCGCAGGCGATCGTCGTCGATGACTCCTGTGGGCTCCGGTGGTTCGGGATCCTGCAGCATCAGGGCCTCCCGCTGCTTGGCGTCGCGGAACGACTCCCGGCGGAGCCGATCGATGGCCTTGCGATAGGCCGTGGTGGTGATCCAGCCGGCGGGGTTGGGTGGCACACCCTCCTCCGGCCAGAGCTCAGACGCTGCGGCGAAGGCCTCAGCCGCCATCTCCTCGGCGAGGTCGAGATCCCCGCATCTCCGGGTGAGACCACCGACGATGCGCGCCCACTCGTCTCGGTACACCTGCGTGACGCGCGCCGCGACGTCGATGTTCACCGAGGCTCCTCGATCCGATTCCGGCGCTGCATCACTCAGACTCTCTCCGTCCGCACGATCGAGCAGGCTCTGCGTCGAGCCTGCCCTCCCGACGATCATCCCGGTTCCCCGCTTCCGCCGGAAGAGATACGTGCCCAGAGGCGGCGAGCGCGCTCACGGAGGGAAGGACGCCGGATCAGGCTCGGATGCTCGAGCGCCGCTCGACGTCGCATGATCTGCTCCTCGGCTTCCTCCGCCTCGAGCCGGTAGACCAGGTTCGCCACCATCGGGTCGTTGTACACAGCCGCCACCGCGTCTCTCGTGTCGTGGGGAGACCGCGTATCGGTCGCCTCCACCTTCACCACGAACGCCGAGACCCGGATGCGACAACGAGGCGCGAGAAAGTTCGCGCGAGTCCGAGATGTGAGCATCCCGCATGCATCGCGCACACCCCCGTAGGCAAAGCGTGAGGATCGTCATATTCCGGTCTGCACGAGAGTTGTATCGAGTCTCGTGCTCGACATCATCTACATCGCGCTGACTCTCGCGCTGTTCGCCCTCGTCTCCCTGGTCGCGAAGGGGGTGGAGCGACTGTGATCGTCTTCGAGATCATCGCCGCCGCCCTCGCCGTGGCCGCCGTCGTCTACCTCGTGGTGGCTCTCGTCGCCCCGGAGAAGTTCTGATGGGCGCCGGTTCGTCGATGAGCGCCGACCTCTGGTTCGGCATCCTGCAGGCTGCCGTCCTCATCGTCGCCCTCGTGCTGCTCTACCGCCCCGTCGGCGACTACATGGCCCACGTCTTCAGCACCCCCCGTGATCTGAAGGCCGAGCGAGGCATCTACCGCCTGATCGGCGTAGACCCGGCATCCGAGCAGACCTGGCGGGCCTACGCCCGCAGCGTGCTCGCGTTCTCGGTCGTCGGCCTGCTGCTGGTCTACGGCCTGCAGCGTCTGCAGGGCTTCCTGCCGCAGTCGCTCGGACTCCCGGCCGTTCCCGAGGGTCTGGCGTTCAACACCGCCGCGTCGTTCGTCGCGAACACCAACTGGCAGTCCTACTCGCCCGAGCAGACCATGGGGTACACCGTGCAGCTCGCCGGCCTCACGGTGCAGAACTTCGTCTCCGCCGCCGTCGGCCTGGCCGTCGCGGTCGCCCTGATCCGCGGTCTCTCCCGCCGCGGATCGACCACGATCGGCAACTTCTGGGTCGACCTGATCCGCGGACTCGGACGCATCCTGCTGCCGATCGCCCTGATCGGCGCCATCGCCCTCATCGCGGGTGGCGTTGTGCAGAACTTCGCCGGCTTCACCGATGTGACCACCGTCTCGGGAGGCACGCAGACGGTCCCCGGCGGACCCGTCGCCTCGCAGGAGGCCATCAAACTGCTCGGCACGAACGGCGGCGGATTCTTCAACGCCAACTCCGCGCATCCGTTCGAGAACCCGACCGGCTGGACCAATCTGCTGCAGATCCTGCTGATCCTCGTGATCCCGTTCGCACTCCCCCGCACGTTCGGCCGCATGATCGGCGACGACCGTCAGGGCTACGCGATCGCCGCCGTGATGGGCACGATCTTCCTGGTCTCGACCTTCGCCCTCTCGGCCCTCGAACTCGCCGGCCGCGGCAGCGCCCCCGAGCTCGCGGGTGCCGCCATGGAGGGCAAGGAGGTGCGCTTCGGCATCCTCGGCTCCACCCTGTTCGGCAGCGCCAGCACGCTGACGTCCACCGGCGCCGTCAACTCGATGCACGACTCGTACACGGCACTCGGCGGCATGATGCCGATGCTCAACATGATGCTCGGAGAGGTCGCCCCCGGCGGCGTCGGCACCGGTCTCTACGGAATGCTCGTGCTCGCGATCATCGCGGTGTTCGTCGGCGGACTGCTCGTCGGCCGCACCCCCGAGTACCTCGGCAAGCGCATCGGCCCGAAGGAGATCAAACTCGCGAGCCTCTACATCCTCGTGACGCCGACCCTCGTGCTGGCAGGCACCGCGCTGAGCTTCGCGATCCCCGGCATCCGCTCCGACGTCGAATCGACCAGCATCCTGAACCCCGGCGTGCACGGCATGAGCGAGGTGCTCTACGCCTTCACCTCCGCCGCGAACAACAACGGCTCGGCCTTCGCCGGACTCACCGCGAACACCCCGTGGTTCAACACCGCACTGGGAGTCGCGATGCTGCTCGGCCGGTTCCTCCCGATCGTCCTCGTGCTGGCTCTCGCCGGGTCTTTCGCCGCGCAGCAGCGCGTGCCCGAGAACACCGGAACACTGCCCACGCACGGACCGCAGTTCGTCGGCCTCCTCGCCGCCGTCGCGGTCATCATCACGGCACTCACCTACTTCCCCGTGCTCGCACTGGGACCCCTCGCTGAAGGACTCGTCTGACATGACCCTCACCACCACGCCCTCCGAGACACCGTCGGAACAGCAGGATGCTGCGGCATCCGCCCCGACCACACCGCCGCGCTCTTTCGGCTGGGCGCAACTGACCCAGGCGCTTCCCGGCGCGCTGCGCAAGCTGAACCCCGCATCTCTCGTGCGCAACCCCGTGATGCTGCTCGTCTGGGTCGGCGCCGCGTTCACGACCGTGCTCGCGATCGCCGAACCGTTCCTCGGCGGCCCCGCCGACTCGGGCGGAACCCCGGTGCCCGCACCGTTCACCTGGGGCATCGCGATCTGGCTGTGGCTGACCGTGCTGTTCGCCAACGTCGCCGAGTCGGTGGCCGAGGGCCGCGGCAAGGCTCAGGCTGCGAGCCTGCGCAAGACCCGCACGAGCACCATGGCCCGTCGCGTGGTGCGGTACGACGCAGGCGCGGATGCCACGGCCGAGCGCACGGAGACGGTCGACGTCTCGTCGGCCGAGCTGCAGCGCGATGACATCGTGATCGTCACTGCGGGCGAGCTGATCCCCGGCGACGGCGACATCGTCGCGGGCATCGCCACGGTCGACGAGTCGGCGATCACAGGCGAGAGCGCCCCGGTCATCCGCGAATCCGGCGGCGACCGCAGTGCCGTCACCGGAGGCACGCGAGTGCTGTCGGATCGCATCGTCGTGCGCATCACCTCGAAGCCCGGCGAGACGTTCGTCGACCGCATGATCGCTCTCGTCGAGGGTGCCAGCCGTCAGCGCACGCCGAACGAGATCGCGCTCAACATCCTGCTCGCGAGCCTGTCGATCGTGTTCGTCGTCGTGGTGCTCGCACTGAACCCGATCGCCTCGTACGCGGCGTCGCCCGTCAGCATCCCGGTGCTGATCGCCCTGCTCGTGTGCCTGATCCCCACCACGATCGGCGCCCTGCTCTCGGCCATCGGCATCGCCGGCATGGACCGTCTCGTGCAGCGCAACGTGCTCGCGATGTCGGGCCGCGCGGTCGAGGCCGCAGGAGACGTCACGACCCTGCTGCTCGACAAGACCGGCACCATCACCTACGGCAACCGCCAGGCCCACGAGGTGCTGCGACTCGGAGGCGTCGACCCCGACGAACTGCTGCGCGTCGCCGCCCTCGCATCCCTCGCCGACCCGACGCCCGAGGGCGCTTCGATCGTCGAGCTGGCGCTGAGCCGCGGCATCCGGGTCGACGAGCCGGCGGATGCCGTGGTCGTGCCGTTCACCGCGCAGACCCGCATGTCGGGCCTCGACCTGGCCGACGGCACACAGATCCGCAAGGGCGCAGGCTCGGCGATCAGCGCCTGGCTCGGACTCGGGGCGGATGCCGAACTCACCGGCCTCGTCGACGGCGTCGCCTCGAGCGGCGGCACCCCGCTGGTGGTGGCCGTGAAGCACGCGGCGGGAATCGGCGAAGTGCTCGGCGTCGTGCACCTCAAGGACATCGTGAAGGACGGCCTGCGCGAGCGGTTCGAGGAACTCCGCAGCATGGGCATCCGCACGGTCATGATCACGGGCGACAACCCGCTGACGGCCGCCGCGATCGCGAAGGAGGCGGGCGTCGACGACTTCCTCGCCGAGGCGACCCCCGAGCAGAAGCTCGAGCTGATCAAGCGCGAACAGGAGGGCGGCCGCCTCGTCGCCATGACCGGTGACGGCACGAACGACGCCCCGGCTCTCGCCCAGGCCGACGTCGGCGTCGCGATGAACACCGGCACGTCGGCGGCGAAGGAGGCAGGCAACATGGTCGACCTCGACTCGGACCCGACCAAGCTGATCGACATCGTGCGCATCGGCAAGCAGCTGCTCATCACCCGTGGAGCGCTCACGACGTTCTCGCTCGCGAACGACATCGCCAAGTACTTCGCCATCATCCCGGCGATGTTCATGGGCGTCTTCCCCGGGCTCGCGGCGCTCAACATCATGCAGCTGCACTCACCGGCATCCGCAGTCACCAGCGCGATCATCTTCAACGCGATCGTGATCGTCTTCCTCATCCCGCTCGCACTCCGAGGGGTCAAGTACCGTCCCGCGAGCGCCTCGCAGATCCTGCAGCGCAACCTGCTCGTCTACGGCCTGGGCGGGGTGATCGCGCCGTTCATCGGCATCAAGCTGATCGACCTCGTCATCACCCTCATCCCCGGTTTCTGACCGGCATCCGCCTCGCTTCCCTCTCGCCTCTGAAAGGCCTCTCATGTCCTCCTCCCGCACCGCTGCCCGCACCACCGGCGTCGCGATCCGCGCGATGCTCGTGCTCACCCTCGTGCTCGGCGTCGGCTACACGCTGGTCGTCACCGGCATCGGCCAGCTGCTGCTGCCGTTCCAGGCGAACGGCTCCCCGCTCGCCGACGGCAAGGGCAGCTCGCTGATCGGGCAGTCCTTCACGGATGCCGACGGCGAGGCGCTTCCCGAGTACTTCCAGTCGCGTCCCTCGGCCGCCGGAGACGGCTATGACGGAGCGGGGTCGAGCGGCAGCAACCTGGGCCCGGAGAACCCCGACCTCGTCGCGGCGATCGGCGAGCGCCAGGCGGCCATCGCCGAGCGGGAGGGCGTGAGCATCGAGGCTGTGCCGGCCGACGCCGTGACCGCTTCGGGCTCGGGCCTCGACCCGCACATCAGCGTCGCCTACGCCCTGCTGCAGGTGCCTCGGGTGGCGGCCGAGCGGGGCATGCCCGAACAGCAGGTGCGCGACCTCGTGGAGTCTAGGATTCAAGGGCGGGATCTGGGATTCCTCGGCGCAGAACGCATCAACGTCGCCGAACTCAATCTCGCGCTCGATGAGCAGGAGGGCTGATGACGGCAGAGCGGATGCCGCGGCGCGGCCGACTCCGCGTGCTGCTCGGCGCAGCCCCCGGTGTCGGCAAGACCTTCGAGATGCTCGTCGAAGGACGCCGGCTGCTCGATGAGGGCCGCGATGTGGTGATCGCGATCGTCGAGACGCATGAGCGCGCGGCGACCGCGGCGCAGACCATCGGCATCCCCGAGGTTCCCCGTCGCACCGATCTGCACCGGGGCGTGCCGCTGAGCGAGATGGATCTGGATGCCGTGCTCGCACGCCGCCCCGAGATCGCCCTGGTCGACGAGCTCGCCCACACGAACACCCCCGGGTCGCAGAATCAGAAGCGCTGGCAGGACGTCGATGTGCTGCTGGACGCGGGCATCGACGTCGTCACGACCGTCAACGTGCAGCACATCGAATCGTTGAACGCGGTGGTCGAGAAGATCACCGGCATCGCGCAGCAGGAGACGATCCCGGATGCCGTGGTGCGGGCGGCCGACGAGATCGAGGTCGTCGACCTCGCCCCGCAGACGTTGCGCGACCGTCTCTCGGCCGGACTCGTCTACCCCGCCGAGCGGATCGACGCAGCCCTGTCGAACTACTTCCGCCTCGGCAACCTCACAGCACTCCGCGAGCTCGCACTGCTGTGGCTGGCCGACGAGGTCGACAGCGCGCTGCGCAGCTACCGCGCCGACCACGGCATCGAGGGCGCGTGGCAGGCGCGCGAGCGCGTGGTCGTCGCGCTCACGGGTGGCCCGGAGGGTGAAACGCTGCTGCGCCGAGGGGCGCGCATCGCGGCACGGTCGGCCGGCGGCGAGCTGCTCGCGGTGCATGTCGCAGCCCAAGACGGACTGCGCGACGAGACCCCGGGTGCTCTTGCGGCGCAGCGCTCTCTGGTCGAGTCACTCGGCGGCAGCTTCCACCAGATCATCGGCGACGACATCCCCGAGACCCTCGTCGAGTTCGCACAGGGCGCGGATGCCACGCAGCTCGTGATCGGCGTCAGCCGGCGCGGGCGTCTCGCGGCGGCGCTGACCGGACCGGGCATCGGATCCGAGGTCATCCGCCGCTCCGGCGACATCGACGTGCACATCGTCACGCACGCTGCCGCGGGCGGACGCGTCGCCCTCCCCCGCATCACCGGCGGTGCCCTCGGATGGCGACGTCAGCTGCTCGGGTTCGCGGTGGCGCTCGTCTTCGGGCCGCTGCTGTCGTGGGCGATGTTCGCGTTCCGCAGCCCCGAGTCGATCACCGTCGAGGTGCTGGCCTTCCAGCTGCTCGTCGTGATCGTCGCCCTCGTGGGAGGGCTGCGACCGGCCGTCTTCGCGGCGGTGCTGTCGGGCGTCACGCTCGACTTCCTGTTCGTCGCTCCGCTCTTCACCATCACCATCGCGCATCCGCTGCATGTGCTCGCCCTCGCGCTGTACGTGACGATCGCCATTCTCGTCAGCATCATCGTCGACCAGGCGGCCCGGCGAGCCCGCACCGCTCAACGTGCCGCCGCCGAAGCCGAACTGCTCGCCGCGGTCGCCGGCAACGTGCTCCGCGGAGACAACGCCGTGCTCGCCCTCGTCAGCCGCACCCGCGAGGCGTTCGGCCTCACCGGCGTGCGGCTGCTCAGCGCCGACGGCGAGGTGCTGGCGAGCGACGGGGAACCGGTGCCCGACGGCCGCGCCACGACGATCGCCGTCGGATCCGGGCCTGCGCCCGCTGTGCTCGAACTGCACGGGGAGCCCCTCGACACTCCGGCCCGACGACTGCTCGACGCGATCGTCGCGCAGCTCGCCGCGGCGATCGAGCACACCGACCTGCGCGCGACCGCACGCGAAGTCGCCGCCCTCGCCGAGACCGATCAGGTGCGCAGCGCCCTGCTCTCGGCGGTCAGCCATGACCTGCGCCGACCGCTCGCCTCGGCCGTCGCCGCGATCGGCGGGCTGCGCGCGGCGCACTCGCTGTCGGCATCCGACCGGGAAGAACTGCTCGCCACGGCCGACGAGAGCCTCGCGACCCTGTCATCGCTGGTGACCGACCTGCTCGACGTCAGTCGGGTGCAGGCCGGCGTGCTGGCTGTCTCGACCATGCGACTCGACGTCGCGGGCCCCGTGCTCGCCGCCGTCGATGAGCTGGGTCTCGGTCCGTCGGATGTCGAGCTGGCACTCGATGCCGAGCTGCCCGCCGCCTCGGCTGATCCGGTGCTGCTGCAGCGCGTGCTCGTGAACGTGATCGCCAACGCGTACCGCCACTCGCCCTCCGAGAGCCGGGTGATCGTCTCGACCAGCACGATCGGCGACCACGCCGAGATCCGCGTCATCGACCGCGGCGCCGGGGTCCCCGCCGAGAAGCGCGATGAGATCTTCCAGCCGTTCCAGCGGCTCGGCGACACCGACAACACCACCGGACTCGGCCTCGGCCTCGCCCTGTCGCGCGGATTCGCCGAGGGCATGGGCGGTACCCTGACACCCGAGGACACCCCCGGCGGTGGACTCACCATGGTCATCTCGCTGCCCCTGGCGGCAGAGCCCGATCCCCTGCAGGAGGAGACGGAGTGAAGCTCCTCATCGCCGACGACGACCCCCAGATGGTGCGGGCATTGCGAATCACGCTCTCCGCTCACGGATACGAGGTCGTCGTCGCTCCCGACGGGGCCGCCGCCGTGGCCGCTGCCGCGCAGACGCACCCAGACCTGATCATGCTCGACCTCGGGATGCCGCGGCTCGACGGCATCGAGGTGATCCAGGCGCTCCGCGGATGGACGAACGTGCCCATCATCGTCGTGTCGGGGCGCACCGGGTCCGCCGACAAGGTCGAGGCGCTGGATGCCGGAGCCGATGACTTCGTCACCAAGCCCTTCCAGGTCGACGAACTGCTCGCGCGGCTCCGTGCGCTCTCTCGCCGGTCGGTGCCGGTGGGAGGAGAGTCGACCGTCGGGTTCGGCGACGTGGTCGTCGACCTCGCGACCAAGACCGTCACCCGGGCAGGATCGCGGGTGCACCTGACCCCGACCGAGTGGCGCATGCTCGAGCACCTCGCGCGGCACCCTGGAGCCCTGGTCACCCGGCAGGATCTGCTGAAGGAGATCTGGGGCAGTGAGCAGGTGTCGGACTCTGGCTACCTGCGGCTCTACATGTCGCAGCTGCGCAAGAAGCTCGAGGCCGAGCCCAGCGCGCCCGAGCACCTGCTGACGGAGTCGGGCATGGGCTACCGGCTCGTGCTCTGAGCTCTGCGCTCAGGCCGCGACGTCTGCCCGCGACCGACGCAGGACGCCGAACGCGCCGGCTGCGACGAGGGCGACAGCGACGATGATCCCGGCGATGCCGACGACGGTGCTCTCGGGCTCTCCGGTGAAGCGACCGACCGCGAGCCAGCCGAGACCCCACGCCGTCGCGAGGGCGGGGGCGATGCGCTTGGTGACGAGCGCGCAGGCGACACCGATCACGAGCACGACGGCGAGCACGGCGACCGCCCAGATCTCGGCCTGGTCGGCCCAACTCTCGGGGGCGATCTGCGTGAGCCACGCCGTGGCGTTGGCGACGGTCGCGATCGTCACCCAGCCGAAATGCAGACCGTTGGCTCCGTCGACGACGATGCGCTCGGGCCAGGTGCGGGCGCGGCTGCGTCCGAGGATCACGATGACACGGGCGAGGGTCGCGAGCAGGACGGCGATCACGAGCACCGTGAGGGGCAGCGACAAGAACTGCGCCGTCACGAGCCACAGTCCGTTGAGGATCATGGATGCGGCGATCCATCCGCCGACTGCGCGCTGGCGCTCATCTGCCCGCTGCGCCGGCAGCGCCTGCCACACCGTATACGCGATCAGGCCGATGTAGATCAGCGACCAGATCGAGAAGGCGGGGCCGGCCGGGGCGAGGTACGACCCCTCCGCCGACAGCGCTCCGTCTTGCAGCTCACTGACCGAGGTGCCGCCGAAGGCACCGGATCCGACCGCCGCGGCTATCAGCATGAAGGTGGCCGAGGCGATGATGAACGACTGTCGGGCGATGTCCTGCGTCCGGGATTCCATGCTCGCAACCTACGCGCGAGCGGGTGGGTGCGCAGGAGCCTTGACACCGGCATCCAGAAACGCTAGCCAGGCTAGCTAAATGACACTGTCGCGGCGCGCTCAGGCGGCGACGGCCGCGTCGATCAGCACTTCGGCGGCATTGCGCGCCTGCACGGCGACCTGCGGATCCGCGGCGATGGCGGCGGTGCTCTGCGCACCCTCCGCGAGGATCGACAGCTGCGCGGCAAGAGACGCCGGCGCCCCCGCATCCACCACGAGTCCCGACATGTAGGCCTGGAACGAGGCCTTGTGGTCACGGACGATCTGCGCGACCTCGGGGTTCGTGCCACCGAGTTCACCGAACGCGTTGATGAAGGCGCAGCCACGGAAGTCGTCGGCGCAGAACCAGTCCTCGAGGTACCCGTACACGGCGAGCAGGCGGTCGCGGGGGTCGGCCCCGGCATCCGCCACAGCCCCCGTCAGCCCCGACTCCCACTCCGCGTGTTTGCGCGCGAGCACAGCGGTGACGATGTCGGTCTTCGAGGGGAAGAGCGCATAGAGCTTGCGCAGCGAGACCCCGGCCGCGGCCCGCAGCTCATCCATGCCGACAGCCGCGTAGCCCTTGCGGTAATACAGTTCGTCGGCCGCCGCAAGGATCTGTTCACGCACTGTTCCGTCCGTCATGCTCCCAGTGTACTTGACATGAGAACGACCGTTCTCTAGTGTGGAGCACATCAGGTGAGAACGATCGTTCTCGCCGAACCGAAAGGATCAGGATCATGGGTTACATCACCGTCGGAAACGAGAACAGCGCCCCGATCGAGCTCTACTACGAAGACCAGGGATCGGGCCAGCCCGTCGTCCTGATCCACGGTTACCCGCTCGACGGCCACAGCTGGGAGCGCCAGACCCGCGAACTCCTCGCTCAGGGCTACCGCGTCATCACCTACGACCGCCGCGGCTTCGGTCAGTCGTCGAAGGTCAACGCCGGCTACGACTACGACACCTTCGCCGCCGACCTCAACACCGTGCTCGAGACCCTCGATCTGCGTGACGTCGTGCTCGTCGGATTCTCGATGGGCACCGGAGAGCTCGCCCGCTACGTCGCGAAGTACGGACACGAGCGCATCGCGAAGCTCGCCTTCCTCGCGTCCCTCGAGCCTTTCCTCGTGCAGCGCGACGACAACCCCGAGGGTGTGCCGCAGGAGGTCTTCGATGGCATCGAGGCCGCTGCCAAGGGCGACCGCTTCGCGTGGTTCACCGACTTCTACAAGAACTTCTACAACCTCGACGAGAACCTCGGATCGCGCATCAGCGAGCAGGCCGTCACCGGCAGCTGGAACGTCGCGATCACCAGCGCCCCCGTCGCCGCCTACGCCGTGGTGTCGTCATGGATCGAGGACTTCCGCGGAGACGTCGACGCGGTGCGCGACGCCGGCAAGCCCACGCTGATCCTGCACGGCACCAAGGACAACATCCTGCCGATCGATGCGACAGCCCGCCGGTTCCACCAGGCAGTGCCCGCCGCGACCTACGTCGAGGTCGAGGGCGCGCCGCACGGTCTGCTCTGGACCCACGCAGACGAGGTCAACGCCGCGCTGAAGGACTTCCTCAGCAAGTAATCCGCGACCGGCCCGAGAGCCCGGCATCCACCTCAGGATGCCGGGCTCTCGCGCTGTCAGCGCTTCACCGTCAGCGTCAGCGTCTTGCTCTCGCTGCTCCCGGCGGCGTTCACGAACTCCACGCGGTAGGAGTGCTTCCCCACCGCACGGCCGGTGACCGGCACCGAGACCCGCTGCGCGGCGGGGCTGCTCGCGACCATGTCACCCTCGGAGATCAGCACGCCGTCTTCGAACAGGCGGTACGACGTCGCGTTCGTGCCCCACCACATGTCGGCGGTGAGTGTGTACGAGCCGTCGCCGTCCCCGTTGTCAGCCGACAGCACCGGGGTGCCGGGAGCGGCATCCTTCACCTTCACCGTCACCGGCTGCACCGCGGTCACGCCGCGCGAGTTCACGAGCTCGCCGGTGTAGACGTACGTCCCGTTCTTCTTCCCGGCCACAGCGACCCGAGCGACCTGCGCGGAAGTACCCCCGAACGTCAGCGGCACGGTCGAGATCAGGACGCCGTTCTCGAACACCCGCAGCTTCGTCGCGTTCTGCCCCCACCACATGTTCATGGTGAGCGTGAAGTCGCCGTCGAGCAGTCCGGTGTCGTGACCGTTGTCGTGCGAGAGCACCCCGCGAGCCGGCGCGGCCGTCGCAGCATCCTTCAGCACGAGGGCATCGACCGCGGCATCCAGAGCGTCCAGTGCCCCGGCGACAGCAGAGGCACTCGGGCTCGCCGCGGACAACACGATGTCGGCCCGGCCGATCGCACCGGGCACCACGGCCGTCGACGACTCGACATAAGCCGCGAGGTCGAGGGCGGCGGCAGCATCTCGCCGCTCCCGCAGCGTCGAGGTGTCGGCACCGACCGCGGGTTCGCGAACGAGCTCGAAGTCGTCGATCGTGCCCCACGCCCCGGCAGGCAGAGCAGCCGCGAGCCGCACCACAGCCGTGCCGTCAGCGCCGACCTGCAGCGCCTCGGTGGTCGGCGTCGACCACACCCGCCATCCGTCGAGCCCGAAGACCGCAGGCGCACCCGTCACCGCAGAGGAAGACAGAGACAGCGCCACTCGCCCGTCGGCCCCCTCGCCGTCACCCTGCAGTGATGCGCGCGCGACATACGACCCGGCGGGCAGTCCCGTCACGGTCTGCGAGAGCTCGAACGAGTACGCGGATGCCGCATAGAAGTGCGCCGAGTGCGTGCCGCTGCGGGGGTCGTCCCAGGCGCGCAGAGTCAGACCCGATCCGGTCGGCCGCCACATGCTCGTGTCCGCAGCCTCGAAGCCGGGGTTCCGCAAGAAGTTCCGGGCCGAGACGGTCACGGTCGCAGTGGCGGCGAGGCCCGCATCCGTCACTCCCGAGATGGCGTACTCGCCGATGCCCTCGATGTACTGCGCGGCGTCAGACCACGTGACGGCCTGCTTCTCCGACGACCCGTCGTTGTAGAGCACGGTGACCTCGCCCGGCAGCTCGACGGCATCGCCCTCGGTCACCGGCAGCGCGACCGGCTGCACCGACTCGACGGCGCGAGGGGCCTGAGCGCCGGTGCGCACGTACGAGAAGATGTTCAGCGCGTCGGATGCGGTGCCGTCGAAGCCGAACAGCGCCTGGTTGTCCCACGCGGATCCGCCGAACCAGTGCCCGGCGTCTTCGGGCTCGTACTCGCCCGCGAAGCTCGACGCCCATCCCGATCCGTCACGCTCCCACAGCGCCTTGTTCTGCTCGAGCTGCGCGGGAGGGCCGACCGGCAGCCACGCGGGCTCCCAGTAGTAGACGCCGATGCCGGCCTCGCCCACGTCGGCGACCGCCTGCACGACCGCACGCACCGCATCGGCCTGCCCCTGCACGCTCACCGGATACTGCGTCGCCTCGGACGGCAGGTCGACGACGTTGCCGTGGCCGTCTCCGTCGTCGAGGGTGAACGCCCACGAGGTCTCGGCGACCATGACCTTCTTGCCGTAGGTCTCGGCGACGTGCGAGAGCACGGCCGTGAGGTTCTCGGGGGTCCCGTGCCAGAACGGGTAGTACGACGACGCGAACACGTCGTAGTCGACGTCGCGGCGGTCGAGCTGGGCGGCGACGTCTGCATAGAAGCCGGCGCGCTCGGGGTTCGTGAAGTGCAGCGCGACGAGCGTGTCGGGCGCCTCCGCCCGCACGGCCGCAGCGCCGGCGGAGAACACCTTCGCCATGTCGTCCCAGCCGCGCACACCGGCGACCCCGCCGTTGGTCTCGTTGCCGACCTGCACCATGCGCAGATCGACGCCTGCATCGACGAGGCGTCGCACGGCGTCGCGGGTGAAGACTCCCACCTCGGCGGCGACCTGATCGGCCGTCATGCCCTCCCAGGCCTTCGGCACCTGCTGCTTGGCGGGGTCAGCCCAGAAGTCCGAGTAGTGGAAGTCGACGAGCACGCCGAGTCCGGCATCCGTCGCGCGCTGCGAGATCTCGATCGCCCGCTCGACGTCGACGTCACCGCCGCCGTAGCCGTTGCCGTTCGCGTCGAACGGGTCGTTCCAGACGCGCACCCGCACGTCGGTGACCCCGGCGTCGGCGAGGATCTCGAACAGATCGCCCGGTGCGCCGTCGGAGTCACGGAAGACCACGCCCGACGCCTCGAGTGACAGCACCGACGAGACGTCGACGCCGCCGATGAAGTCGTCGGGCAGGTCCTCGACCCGGGGGACGGTGATGGTGGCATCCACCGGATCGTCCGCCGCAGCCGAGACCGCAGCAGAGAAGACGGACGCGGCCGACGCCGGCAGCGCGACGCCGATCAGGGCGACGGCGGTGACCGTTGCCAGGGCGGTGGAGAGAAGGGAACGCGTGCGACGGTGCATGACGGCCTTTCGAGCAGTGCGGAAGAGGGGATCAGCCCTTGACGGATCCCTGGGTGAGCCCGCCGACGATGTACTTCTGCAGCGAGAAGAACAGCGCGAGCACGGGCACGGCGGCGACCACGACACCGGCGGCGAAGAGCCCCCAGCGCGAGGTCAGCTGGTTCGAGACCCACTGGTACATGCCGACGGCGAGGGTCCAGTTGTCCTCGGAGGTGAGGATGATCTTCGACAGGATGAAGTCGCCGAAGGCCGCGAGAAAAGCGAGCAGCGCGACGACCGCGAGGATCGGCACGACCAGCGGCATGATGAGCCGCCAGAAGATCTGCGCGTGGCTGGCTCCGTCGATCTTCGCCGACTCGTCGATCTCGACGGGGATCGTGTTGAAGAAGCCGTACATGAGGAAGGTGTTCGCGCCGAGAGCGCCGCCGAGGTACACGCAGATCAGGGCGATCTTCGAGTTGATGCCCAGGGCCGGCACGACATCGCCGATCGTCTGCAGCATCAGGAAGATCGCGATGAACGCCAGCGCCTGCGGGAACATCTGCAGCACGAGCAGCGTGGTCAGGCTCGCCCGCCGCCCGCTGAAGCGGAAGCGCGAGAACGCGTATGCCCCGCAGGCGCCCATGAGCACGGAGCCGACCGCGGTCACGCCGCCGATCAGCAGCGTGTTGCCGAACCACACCCAGTAGCGCGATTCGCCGAGGGCGATGTAGTTGGCGGGATCGAACGCACTGAACAGAGCGCTGGATGCCGCGAGGCTGCCGTTCGGGTTGAGCGACGCCGACAGCACATAGACGAGGGGGAAGGCGGCGAAGAACAGCACGACGGCAGCCAGGATGTACTTCCATCCGACCTCGCCCCACCACCGACGTCGACGCGCACCCGCACGCGCGGCCTCCGCGTCTTTCGCTGAACCCGTCACGATGACTCTGGTCTCACTCATCACTGGTACTCCTCGAGCTTGCGGGTCTGTCGGAAGCTCAGCGCTGAGATGAGACCGACCACGATGAAGGCGATGATCGACAGCGCACTCGCGAGGCCGTAGTCGGCCGCACCACCCGAGACGCCCGAGACGTCGTAGATGGCCGAGACGAGGATGTCGGTCGAACCCAGTGCGTACGGAGCCCCGGCGATCGCCGGCCCGCCGTTGTTGAAGGTGTAGATCACGGTGAAGTTGTTGAACGCGACGGCGAACGAGGCGATCAGGAGCGGCGCTGTCGACACGAGCAGCAGCGGCAGCACGATCGAGCGGAAGCGCTGCAGCTTGTTCGCCCCGTCGATCTCGGCGGCCTCGAGCGTCTCGCCCGGGAGCGATTGCAGCGCACCCGTGCACACGAGGAACCAGTACGGGTAGCTCAGCCACACGTTCACGAAGATCACCGCTGCTCGGGTGAGCCACGGGTCGCCGAGCCAGTTGATCTGCGAGCCGAAGAAGAACAGGTCGTTGATCACGCCGAACTCGGCGTTGAACATGCCGCGGAAGAGCAGTGCGGCCATGAACGCCGGGAACGCGTACGGGAGGATGAACAGCGCCCGGAGGAACCGCCGCCCCTTGACCCGAGGGTCGTTGTAGACGATCGCGAGCCCGAGTCCGACGGCGAAGCTGAGCACGACCGACAGGATCGCGAACGCGAAGGTCCAGACCGTGACGCTCAGCAGGGTGCCGGCGAGGTTCGCATCGGTGAAAAGCTTGAGGAAGTTGGCGAACCCGACGTTCACCGACCACCCCGTCGGCAGCGCCGTGCCGTCCTCGGCGACGAACGCCCCGAGATCCGAGGCGGTGTAGACCGTGCCCGACTGCGTGTCGGTGATGGTCTGCGCCTCGGCATCCCACACCAGCGTCGGCTCGTAGACCGCTCCGGTGGATCCCTCTCTGGTGCGGATCGAGCCGTCGTTCGGGTCGTCCGACACCGGAACGCGGAGTTCCTGGATCGTCGCGCCGAGCGTCGCATCCGTCAGCACCGACGCCCGCGGGACGACCGTCCAGCCGGGCACCTCACTGGGAGCACCGGTCGTGCCGACCTCGGCGCCCGAGACATCGGACAGCGGCTCGGTGGCCGACCCGACCTGCACATCACCGTCGTCGTCGACGATCGCGAAGCCGAGTTCACCGCCGCGCTCGACGATCGACAGCGGATATTCGGAGGAGCCCTCGACACGGCGCTCGCCCTGGATGAGAGCCGCCTCGACCGCCTGCTCCTGCGTGCCGACGTGGCCGGTGCCGTAGTTCGTGAAGGCGATGTAGGCGGTGTAGCCGAAGATGAAGATCTGGAAGACGAGCAGGAAGATCAGGCCGGGGAGCAGGTACTTCAGCGGCAGCGCCCGACGGGTGAAATACACCCAGTCGGCGATGATCACCAGCAGCACGACGACGCCGAGGACGATCCACGACTCGGCGCTCCACGCCGAGATCGCCGTCATGATGCCGAAGGCGTTGACCAGCGCCATCAGGGCCAGCTTGATGAGGAAGCCCCAGCCGAGACCGCGGAAACGGCGGGCGTGGGATTCGCGCGAAGGCTTCACCACAGGGGTGGGCGCCTCGGTGGGCGGTGCCTGGATCGTCATGTGTGCGTCCTGTCTGCGGATCGCAGGACGGGGAGGGGTTCGGGCCCCTCCCCGTCCGGCAGGATCAACCGGCGAGAGTCGTCTCGAGGTCGGCGACCATGGTGTTCCACGTCGACACCGGGTCGGCGCCGTTGATGATCTGCGCCTGAGCGGCATTCCAGAGGTCCCAGACAGATCCCATCTCAGGGATCGACGGCATCGGCACGCCGGACTGAGCGGAGGCCACGAAGCCGGCCGTGATCGGGTCGGACGAGACCTCGTCGGCGAGCGTCGACCATGCGGGGATGCGGGGGTCGGCCTCGTACAGAGCGCGCTGCGCGTCTTCGGTGCCGAGGTAGTTCGTGAGGAACTCCTGGGCGAGGAGCGCGTTCTTGCTCTTGCTCGAGAGGTAGAAGCCCTGCACCCCCACGAAGGGTGCGGCGGTCTCGCCACCGGCAGACGGGATCGGGTTCACGGCGACGTTGACACCCTCGAACGCGCTGATCGCCCACGGTCCCTGGATCGTGTACGGAGCCTTGCCCGAGGCGAACAGCTCGTTGTTGATGTCGTAGTCGACCGTGGTCGAGATGTAGCCGGTGCCGTTCGAGCCGTTGGCGCCGAGCCAGCTGGCGAAGGCCTCGCCGGGCGCTCCGCCCATGCCGACCTCGCTCGTGTACGAACCGGTGTCATCCTGCACGAAGACGGGGGCGCCGAACGAGGTCTGCAGTCCGTACATCGTGTATCCGTCACCGGTCTCGCCGCCCGTGTTGATGACGAACGGACGCTCGGTGCCTGCAGCGACGCCCTTGGCGATCATGTCGTCCCAGGTCGCGGGAGCCTCGGCGCCGACGAGGTCGACGTTCTGCACCAGCGCGATGGTCTCGAGCGAGTACGGCAGCGCGTAGAGCTGGCCGTCGTAGGTCATGGCGTCGAGGGCGACCTGCTCGAACTCCGATGCCTTGTCGCCGAGGTCGATCGTGTCGACGACACCGGCGGCGACGAGCGCGCCGAGCCAGTCGTGCGCGCCGACGGTGATGTCGGGGCCCTCGCCGGTCGGAACCTGAGCGATGAAGTCGTTGCGGAGGTCCTCGAAGTTCTTCTGCACGAGGGTGACCTTGGCTCCGGTCTCCTCCTCGAAGGCCTCGGCGGCAGCGGTGATCGCGGCTTCGCGCTCTGCATCCGTCCAGATGACGAGCTCGGCCCCGTCGCCGGATGCCGTGTCGTCGCCGCCCTCCGGTGCGCCGGCCGAGCAGCCTGCCAGGAGGACGACTGCGGACAGAGCGAGTGCGCCGACTCCGATGTGCTTGCGCATGCGTTTTCCTATCTGTTGTGGCCGACGATGCGCTTCGCGTCATCGCGACCGGGTGTGAGTGGGTGGTGCTGGTGTTCGGGTGGTGCTGAGTGGTGCGGGTGGTGCTGAGTGGTGCGGGTGGTGCTGTCAGTGGGTCGCGGTGCGGATGACGGCGACGCCGCCCGCCGCGATCGTCAGGGCGCCCGAGACCTCGGCACCCGTGAGCAGATCGACGCCTGACGCCTCGAGCTCGACGTCGTCGTCACGGTGGTTCACGGCGATGCGGTAGACCGCGTCGGCGCCGTGACGCGTGACGACCTCGAGCCCATCGGCGACTCCCGACGGCGCGATGTCGGCATCCGCATAGACCTCGTGGAGCAGAGCACGCATGCCCGTGGCGTCCAGGCGGGTGCCGACGTACCAGCCGGTTCCCGCGCCGTGCGTGTGCCGCGTGATCGCCGGCTCGCCTTCGCCGGGTCCGCCGGAGAAGTTGGCGACGACCTCGGCTCCTTCGAGCGCGATGTCCTCCTGCCAGACGTCGGCGACGACGCCCTCGTGGTCGACCCAGTCGAGGCCGTGGCTCTCGCCCTCGCGCAGCGGCAGGAACTCCTCGACCGTCAGACCGAGCGCGTCACGCAGCGGGGCCACGAAGCCTCCGGCGTGCACGGCGTCGTTCTCGTCGACGATCGCCGAGAAGAACGACACCAGCAGTGTGCCTCCGTCGTTGACATAGGCAGTCAGGTTCGCGGCATCCGCGGTGCTCAGCAGGTATTGCGCCGGGGCGACGACCAGGCGGTAGCCCGAGAGGTCGTGACCTGGCAGGGCGAAGTCGACCGTGATGCCGTCGCGCCAGAGCTGCTCGTAGAAGCGGCGCACCTGGGCGGCGTGCGTGACGTCTTCGGAGGGCCGCCATTCGAGATCCTGCGCCCAGAACGATTCGAAGTCCCAGAGGATCGCGACGTCGGCCTTCACCGTGGTGCCCTGCACCTCGTCGAGGCGGCCGAGCGCTGCGCCGAGGTCGACGACCTCGCGGAAGACGCGGGACTCCGCTCCGGCGTGCGGCAGCATCGCGGAGTGGAACTTCTCGGCGCCCGAGCGCCCTGCGCGCCACTGGAAGAACAGGATGCCGTCGGCCCCGCGGCCGAGGTGCGTGAGCGAGTTGCGGGTCATCTCGCCGCGGCGCTTGGCGATGTTGCGCGGCTGCCAGTTGACGGCCGACGTGGAGTGCTCCATGAGGATCCACGGCTTGCCGCCGCCGACCGAGCGGCTGAGGTCGGCGGCGATCGCCAGACCGATGTGCGCGTCTTCGTCTGCCGCCCACAGATAGTGGTCGTCCGAGACGATGTCGACCTCGCGGCCCCAGGCCCACAGGTCCGTGGTCCAGCTCTGGTTCGCCATGAAGTTGGTGGTGACGGGCTGGTCGGCGTGTGCGCGGATCGCGTCGCGCTCGGCGATGAAGCACGCGCGCAGCTGGTGATCCGTGAAGCGGGCGAAGTCCAGGCGCTGCGCCGGGTTCACGACGCTCGGGGCGATGGCCGGGGCACCGACGTGCTCCCAAGCCGAGTAGTGCTGACCCCAGAAGGCGGTGCCCCAGGCGCGGTTCAGCGCCTCGAGCGAGCCGTACTTCTCCTGGAGCCAGAGTCGGAAGGCGGCGACACCGTTCGGGGAGTAGTCCTCGCCGACGGGAACGCCGTACTCGTTGTGCACGTGCCAGAGCACGACCGACGGATGCTGCGCATAGCGCGCCGCGAGAGCATCCGCGATCCGCACGATCGCCTCGCGGTAGGCCGGAGACGAGTGCGACGCCATGCCGCGGGAGCCGAAGCCCATCGTGCGACCCTCGCGGTCGATCACGTGAGCGTCGGGGTTCTTCGCGAAGAACCAGGCCGGCGGGGATGCCGTGGGCGTGCCCAGGTCGACCTTGATGCCGTTCTCGTGCAGCAGGTCGAGCAGCTCGTCGAGCCAGCTGAAGTCGAACTCGCCCTCGGCGACCTCGATGAGCGCCCACGAGAAGATCCCGACGCTGACCAGGTTCACGCCGGCCTCGCGCATCAGCACGACATCCTCGCGCCAGGTCTCACGAGACCACTGCTCGGGGTTGTAGTCGCCGCCATAGGCGATTCCGCGCAGGTCGGGCCAGGCGTGGGGGGAGGTCATCGGCACTCCATCGGGTCGGTGCGGTCGTGGTGCGTGTCCCGTGCTGCTGTCGCTCATTCGACTGGGACCGGTCTCAGGTTGTTCCGGAGAACGGGACTGGGACCGGTCTCAGTTCTACCCCAGGTGCGCGGGAGATCACAACCGCCGTTACCGAACTGAGACCGGTCC
Source organism: Microbacterium sp. Leaf159 (assembly GCF_001423615.1). GTDB lineage: Bacteria > Actinomycetota > Actinomycetes > Actinomycetales > Microbacteriaceae > Microbacterium. Next base: position 2,109,497 of record NZ_LMOU01000001.1, read on the forward strand.
CAGTTTCGACTACCGCTGGACGGGATGCTGTGGGTAGAGTCACAGCGATGAGTGATGTCAGCGCGAAGCGCAAGCCGACGATCCGCCAGATCGCGGCGCAGGCGGGGGTGTCCCGCAGCACGGTCTCGCGCGTGATCAACGGCGGGCACTGGGTGTCCCCCGACGCCAGACAGGCCGTCGAAGAAGCGATCCTCGCCACCGGCTACACCGCCAACCATCACGCCCGCAGCCTTGCCACCGGTCGCGCCGGCTCCCTGGCGTTCCTGCTCACCGAGCCGCAGCAGCTGCTGTTCGACGACCCGACGTTCGCACTGCTGCTGCGTGGCGCCGCTGAAGCACTCGCCCAGCGCGCGATGACCCTGGTGCTGCTCGTGGCCGGAACACCCGCCGAACGCGAGAGCGTCGCCCAGTTCCTCAGCGCCGGACACGTCGACGGCGTCATGCTGATCTCGTCGCACGAATCCGACCCTCTGCTCGATCAGCTGATCGAGGTCGGCATCCCCACCGTCTGCTGCGGCCTGCCGCTCGGACACGAGCGCGAGCTCTCGACGATCTCCGTCGACGAGGTCGCCTCCGCCCGCGCGATGGCCGCGCATCTCGTGGCGCAGGGGCACCGCCGCATCGGCATGATCACGGGCCCCGACGACACCCCCGGCGGGCGCTACAGACTCGTCGGATTCCGCGAAGAGCTCGGCGAGCTGTACGACGAGTCGCTGGTCGAACAGGGCGACTACTCGTACGAATCGGGTGTCGCCGCGATGACCCGGATGCTCGAGCACGACGTCGACGCCGTGTTCGCCGCCTCCGACCGCATGGCCGCAGGAGCCATCGCCGCCGCCCGCCGCGCGGGCCGCCGCGTGCCCGAGGACATCGCGATCGCCGGCTTCGACGACTCGGGCCTCGCCGCGACCCACGAGCCGCCGATCACGACCATGCGCCAGCCGTGGGATCAGATCAGCGCGCAGATGGTCGCCGTGCTGCTCGAGGTCATCGCGGGAGCATCCCCTCGCTCCGTCATCCTCGACACCGAGCTCGTGGTGCGCGCGAGCGCGTAGAACGAGCCTCTGCGCCCACGCTCAGCCCCGCAGAGGGAACCAATGCCGTTCGCGCAGGACGGACCCTTCGCCGACCCCGACCCAGGATCCCTCGACGACGGGACTGGCCTCCGACGCCCAGACGCCGAAGTGGGCGTGCGGCATCGGCCAGGGGTAGTCGGCGTGGGGCGAGTCGACGACGTTTCGCACCGCGCCCGTGAACGTCAGCGGCGCACGGCATCCGGTCACCTGTTCAGCGAGGTCGGCGATCGCGATCTCGCCGCACGGGTCGTCGGCGCCGACGATCCGGTGCGGCAGATCGAGGCGGCCGTCCTCATGTCTCGGCACGCAGAAGACGCGATCGTCATGCCGCAGAAGCAGCCGGACAACGCTCATCGGCCGGGGCGGCGTGCGGCGCCGAATCACCTCGGCCCTGCCGTGTCGGGGCAGCCACGCGGCATCCGGTGTCACGTGGATGACGGTCTCGTCGTCTGTGGTCACCCCGCGAGCGTAACCGCAGAAGACGGCGTATTCCGTGTACGCCCTATGACCGGTCGAGCACCTCGCGGAGCTTGGCGGCGAACGCCTCGGGCTGGCCGGCATAGCCGAATTCGCCGCCCATGAAGCCGCCGTGGTGGCTGGGGAAGACCGTCGCCTGCTGACCGAGCTGCTCGGCCAGGGCGATCGCGGTGCGGCCGGTGTAGACCTTGAGCGACTCCTCCCCTACCGCCACGACGATCCTGGTGGGCGCAGCCTTCAGCGCCTCGATATCCGGAACGTAGAGAGGAACCGCCCAGGAGAGTTCCGACAGCAACGGGTCGTCTCGCTTGCCATCGTCATCGGTCGGCATCCCGAATGCCGCGGGGTCGGGCGCGGGCAGGTAGAGGAACTCCTCGGTGACTTCGCCCTCCCACGACGTCATCGCGATGAACGCCGCCATTCCGGCACCCCAGCCCTTGTCCTGATATGCCTGGGTATAGGCCACTCGGGCTCGATGTACCGCTTCGGCATCCGGCAGCACGCTGTCGATCGGAGGCTCATGGGCGACGAGAGTCGCGACGTCGTGCGGGTGGGCCGTGACCAGAGCGAGTGCACTCACGGCTCCGCCGCTGCTCGCGAGCATGTCGACGGGTCCGACGCCGAGCGCCTCGACGATCGCGTGGACGTCCTCGGCCTGGGTCTCCGGCTCGTTCGTCTGTCCGCCGTCCTTGCGCGTGCTCCGTCCCAACCCTCGCGGGTCGTAAGTCACGACGGTGCGATCATCGAACAGCGTCACCTGCGCCTGGAATCCGCTCGCATCCATCGGCTGGCCGATCATCATCAGCGGAGGACGACCATCCGCCGTCGGCAGCGGCCCGTGCACGTCGTAGACGAGGTCGACCTCGGGGAGCTCGCGCGTGTGCTGCGTCATCGGGGGCCTCCTCGCCGGCGGAACGATTCCACTGGGATGCTACGGCGCGGCCTCCGCCGGCGCCACCGCTTCGCGGCTGAGCGAGTGCAGGTCGCACATTCACTCGCGTCGGCTCCCCATGTCACCGGATTGCCTTCAGGGAGCCGACAGCCGAAACGCCTTCTTGATCGCGTGTTCCGCAGCCAGGGCGTCTCCTACGACGAGAGCGTCTCGTAACGCTGGACAGCCCGCCGCCACACTCGCCCAGTCGGCGTTCCCCTGAGCTCGAGTCGCGGACAGGTGAAAGGCGAGGCCGCGGACGACCTCACGAGTTGTGCTCACGAGGACGGGATTGGGACAGTGGGTGATGAAGAGGTCGATGAGCTGCCAGCCGAGCGCGACGAGGCGCCGGAGGTCATGCGACTCCACCAATGGCTCAACCCGGTCGAGGAGCCCGAGAAGAGTGCCTCGCTGCCGCGTCGACAACACGGGGACCGTCACCCGAACGACCCCGCCCATCAGTGCACCGAGTGTCTGCAGCACAGCGGTCCGATCCTTCGGATCCGGCGCAGCGACTCGGGTGTAGCTCTGCGGCGCCGTCTCCACCAGCCCGATCCTTGAGAGGTTGTTCAGCGCCTCACGGATCGGCTGCTTCGACACGCCCAACCACGTCTGAAGCTCCGCGTCGTGGAGCACCTCGCCCGGCTCCAGCGTTCCGTCGAGGATCGCGTCACTGATCTGTTCTTCGACCCTCTCGCGCAGACTCATCCGCAGAGCCGCAACCGGCACGAAGGGTATTGGCATGATGGCTCCTGAACTGGCATTCTGCTCGCGCAAGCGTTCGAAGCGTGTCGAGTTCCGATGATCTTCGACCGCTCCGAGACGATGATCGGATGGGCGGCTCCGGCAGCCCACCCGATCGTCTGGACGCCGCTGTTGGGGCAGCTTCGCGTCCTCGAACGCACCCCTGGGGAAGGGTGCGAGTCCGACAGCGTCCGGGACCTCACAGCACCCGGACGCACACAGGATCAGACCTTGCGGTTCCGCCTGCGCAGCAGGAGTGTCAGAGCACCCAAGGCTGCAAACCCCGCTCCGGCGAGAGCAGTCCCCCACGCGAACTCAGCGCCCGTCTGCGCGAGTGAGCCCGCAGGCTTCGCGGCGCCGACACCATCAGCAGGGGTCTCAGCGCCCGACCCGACGATGGGGTCGACGACGGTGGTGGCCTCGCCCGTCAGCGTCACGACGATGCTTGCGGAGCCGCCCTGACCATCGGCGTTGACGACGGCGTATCGGACGGCCTCGAGCGAGGTCGTTCCGACGAAGCCCGGGTCCGCAGTGAACTCGATGCGACCGTCGACGACGCGGAACATCCCATGGTCGACGATGAGCGACGTGGTCGGCGTGCCCGCGGAGTCGAGCAGCATCAACGTGACGGGGTCCACAGCGGGCTCGCCGGGGAGGCCGTCATTGGCGAGCACGTCGATGGACACACTCGCGCCCGACACGACCTGAGCGACGTCATCGACCAGTGTGGTCGGCACAGCCACGTGCGCCCCGACCGAGTCCTGAGCGATGGACCCGGTGAACGCATTCGTGGTCGTGCCCGGAACGGCTGTCTGCCACGAGACGACGTTGCTTCCTGTCGCGGCGTATGCCCATGAGAGGCCATCGGGCGAGACGATCGCGGATCCCGAAACCGCCGCGACTCCCACATCCTCACCGTCAAACCCGGTGACGGGGGTCGCCTGCGTTGCATCGACCTCGATCTGCGGCAGAGTGAGGGTTTGGAACCGGGCGCTGAAGTAGCGTCCGCTGCCGGCGATCGAGCCCGCGATCGCCGCGACGGGGGAGATGTCCGCGATGTGGTTCGCATCGAGGACCAGATAGGTCAGCCCGGTCAGCCCGGCAAGGGGTGAGACATCTTCGATCCGGTTGTAGTGGATGATCAGGGACTCGAGATCACGGAGACCCTCGAGCGGATCGAGGGATGAGATCTCATTGTGGTTCAGCTCGAGCTCGACCAGCCCTGTCAGACCGCTCAGCGGCGAAAGATCAGAGATCTGGTTCCCATTCAGAAGCAGTCGCCGAAGGCTGGGAATGCTGCTCAGCGGTGAGAGATCAGCAATGTCGTTGTCGCCGAGATCGACATCACTGAGTGCCGTCAGGCCCGACAACGGTGCGAGATCCGCGATGTCGTTCAGATGGAGATCGGCGTACACGAGCGAGCTCAGCATCTCGATCCCCTCGAGGCTCTGGATGCCGCGGTCGCCGCAGTGCAGGTATTCGATCGCGGCGACGCGGTCTTCCGGAAGAGGGCTCCCTGGCACGAGGCTGAGGGTCTCGGTGATGCATGCGGCGAGCGCATCGTCAGGAATGACGACATCCGCAGCGTTCGCCGGCGACGGTGCGAGGAGTACGACTGCAAGCCCTCCCGCCACGGCGGCAGCACTCAACTTCTGAAACGTGAACATGTGGATCCCCCAATGTCGATGGATTGTCTTGTGCGCGGCGAACGCTCCTCGATGAGCTCTCGCCAGAGTGGCGAGATGACATCGATGCGAAGCGGTCCCAGAACCGCGGCCCCCCAGGGCCTCGATCAGCAGTGAGTACGACTCAGCAGCGATCCCGTTTAGTATACATCTATATTAATATATTTGTGCAAGTCCACGATCATCCCAATGTGACGTTCGGGCCCGATGCGGTGAGATAGCGCGCACTCGAACGGGCGCGATGCGACAGTATGGTGCGATGCGCCACCGTTCCTCGACTGCTGCCTGCGCGATCGCACTGATCAGCCTCACGGCGCTGACCGGGTGCAGCTTCACGTCCACGACCCTCGCCGTGTTCGAGACCGATCGGGTGGCGGAGGACGAGCTGCCTCCCCTCGAGGAAGACTCCTATTCGCCGGTCGATGTCGAATCGAGCCGCTACGTCGGAGAGTACGAGGGCGTGTCGCTCTGGATCGCGAAAGGTACGGATTCATCGACGTGCCTCGTGGCGATAACCGACCCGGAAGACGACTGGGGAATCGGATGCGGCGGCCTGCCGACGAGGATCAGCGGCTCCGGCCATACGTTCGAGGTCCGCGCAGACGATTGGCCCGCCCCCGAGGGGATGACGCGCGTCTCTGACAACGTCTACGCCGAGTAGCGAGCCGACTCAGCCGCGCGCGGCGAGGGCTGCAGCCCCCTGGTGCGATGCCGGTAGTTGTGTTTCACTACTACTGTGTCTCGAATACAAGCCCGCCAGGACGCGCAGCTCACTCGTGCTGCACTCCCGCTGCTCGTGCTACACCTCATCCAGCGCCACGAGTCGTATGGATACGAGCTGGTCGAACGCCTGAGCGCGCTCGGCCTTGAAACGAGCACAGGGCTGGTCTATCCGGTACTGAACCGCCTGGAACGAGACGCACTCGTCGTGACCACCTCCAAGCCCTCGCCGAGCGGCCCTCCGCGGAAGTACTTCTCGCTGACGAATGCGGGTGTCGCTGCGTTGGAAGTCGCAACATCTCAGTGGCAGCAGACGGCTGACGTTGTTTCCCAAGCACTCGATCCCGCAAAGGACTGACCATGCCCCGCTCAACTGTCACGAAGCGTCCGCTCGGGATGCGTGAATCGTTGTATCTGTCGCGGTTGGAGTGGCACCTCGAAGGGGTCGTCCGAGCATCCGAGCGCAAGCACATTCTTCGGTCGCTGCGTGAACAGATCAGCACTGACCTTCGTCCCGTGAAAGTCGTGCTCACGGATCTCGGCTCGCCGCGCACGCTGGCGCTGCGTTACGGCGAGGGTGAGAGACCTCGACCACTTTGGCAGATCGGCATACTCACTGCCGCGACAGCGTTGATGGCGTACTGGGTCCTGTTCGGCGTCTTCACCGGCGGGATGCTCGCGGCGGTCGACAGCGCCGCGCCCATGAGCGCGGACGCCACCTTCCTCTTCGTGCCCGTGATGGCATTCTCCGACGATCAGGGCATCGGCGTCGGGTGGACGGGCGGCTGGGAATGGCTCATCGTGCCGCTCGTGATCGTCGCTGTCGCGCTGGTCGTCGGCGCACGGACATGGCGGCTGTTCCGCCGCGACTCGGAACCGAAGTCGTGATAGCGACAGCCGCCGACTCAGCCACGCATGGCGACGCCGCGGCGCCAGTAGCCCATGAAGGCGACCTGCGAGCGGTCGATGCCGAGATCCTTGACCAGGTGGCGGCGCAGCGTCGTGACGACGCCGCTCTCGCCGGCGATCCAGAAGTAGCGCTCGGCCGGAGCATCCGCCGCAGCGATGTCCTCGCCGAGACCCGAGTAGTCGGGCGTCTCCCAGAGCAGATCCTCGGACTCGATGTCCTTCACGTCGATCTCGTCGGCCGCGTCCGCATCGCCGAGGTATCCGAGCACGGCCGGGATCAACCGCACGCCGTGGGGCTCCCCGATGTCGCGGGGCAGCCAATGCACCTCGACCCCCGACGGAGCGTCGATGCGCAGGATGTCGGACGGAGATGGCACCTCGATGAAGGCCACTCCCCGCAGGTCGCTCGGGGCGTCCTCCAGGATGCGGGCGATGGCCGGAGCCGCCGTCTCGTCACCGGCGAGCACGATGGAGGTCGCCGTGCCGGGCTCGTACTCGGCACCGCCATGAGCCGCCGCGGCGACCCCTCGACGCGGTCCGACGATGAACAGCTCCTGCCCGACCTCGGCCGCGCTGGCCCAGAGCGACGCGGGGCCGGTGAGTCCCGATGCGAGATGCAGCACGAAGTCGACGTCGAGCTCGGTGCCCGCATCGGTCACGCGCAGGTCGCGCACCGAGTAGGTGCGCATGGATCCGCGCTCGGCCTCGGGCACAGCGAGGAAGGACCCCCACCAGTCGCCGGTCTCACGATCGAGATCGGGGAGGATGCCGGATGCCGGCGGGAAGACGATCTTGATGCGCGAGTCGAAGACGTCGCCCGGCGTGCCGAACTCGAACAGGTCGTCGCCCCCGAACGTCACGCGCACGAAGTTCGGCGAGACGCGGGCGACACCGCGCACCTCGGCGCGGGCGAGCACGTAGGTGGGGCGTTCGGTGGTGGTCTCAGCGGACATGATGCCTCCCGATCGGTGTGACCATCGGCTTTCCGGAGACCGGATCCGTGGTGATCTGATTTGCGAGGTCGAAGACCTCTTCGACGAGCTGGGCGGTCACGACATCCTGCGGAGCGCCGGTGGCGTGCACCCTGCCCTCCTTCATCGCGACGAGCTCGTCGGAATAGCGCGCGGCCAGGTTGAGGTCGTGCAGCACCATGACGATCGTGGTGCCGCGCGAGACGCTCAGGTCGGTGAGCAGGTCGAGCACCTCCACCTGGTGCGCGACGTCGAGGAATGTGGTCGGCTCATCGAGCAGCAGGATGTCGGTCTCCTGCGCGAGCGCCATTGCGATCCACACGCGCTGGCGCTGACCGCCCGACAGCTCGTCGACGCTGCGGTCGGCGAGATCCGTGGTTCCGGTCGCGGCGAGAGCATCCGCCACGACCTCGTAGTCGTGGGTGCTCCAGCGGGCCAGCATCTTCTGATGCGGATGCCGACCGCGACCGACCAGGTCGGCGACCGCGATGCCCTCGGGCGCCACAGGCGACTGCGGCAGCAGACCGAGGATGCGCGCGACCTCCTTGGTGGGGCGCGTATGCACCGACTTGCCGTCGAGCACGACCTCCCCCGCGGTGGGCGAGAGCAGACGGGCGAGCGAGCGCAGCAGCGTCGACTTGCCGCATCCGTTCGCCCCGACGATCGTGGTGATCTTGCCGGGGGCGATCGCGAGATCGAGACCGTCGATGATCGTGCGATCGCCGTAGGCGAGAGTGACGGACTCGGCCGCCAGAGTGTGCGCCTCGGTCACAGGGAGCCTCCCGAGCGGTTGGTGCGGATGAGCAGATAGATCAGATACGGAGCGCCGAGCACACCGGTGATGACGCCGACCGGGTAGCGCTCGCCGAACGCGAACTGCCCGATGAGGTCGCCGCCCAGAACCAGCACGGCGCCGATGAACGCGCTCGGGACGAGCAGGTTCGCGCCGGGACCGGTGATGCGGGCGGCGATGGGGCCGGCCATGAACGCGACGAAAGCGATGGGCCCGGTGGCGGCTGTCGCGAAGGCGAGCAGCGCGACGGCCCCGAGGATGAACAGCAGGCGGGTGCGATTCACGCGCACGCCCAGGCCGGATGCCGAGTCGTCGCCCAGCTGCAGCGCTCCGAGCGCCCTGCCGTTCGAGAGCATGAGCGGCAGGATGACCGCTGCCGCGATGGCGAGCGGCATGACGCGCTCCCACGAGGCGTTGTTCAGGCTGCCGGTGAGCCACTGCATGGCGGTCTGGATGTCCCAGCTCGCCGCGCGCGACAGCATGTACGAGATGACGCTCTGCAGCATGGCTGCGACGCCGATGCCGATCAGGATCAGTCGCGTGCCGGCGAAACCGTTCTTGATCGACAGCAGGTAGATGATCCCTGCGGTGATGATCGCCCCGCCGAGTGCCATCAGCGAGACGACGGGTCCGTTGAGCGAGAGAACGACGATGCCGACGACGGCCGCGGCCCCCGCGCCGTTCGAGATTCCGATGATGTCGGGCGAGGCGAGCGGATTGCGCAGCAGCGTCTGGAACGAGACGCCCGCGATACCGAAGGCGAAGCCCGAGAGGATCGCGAGCACGGCTCGCGGCAGACGCAGCTCGCCCACGGTGAACGATGCCCCCGGCACCGTCTGGCCGAGCATGACGCGGATGACCTCGTCGAGCGGATAGAACGTGTTGCCGATCATGAGGGCGACGGTGAACAGCACGACCAGCAACGCACCGAGCACGATCGTGGCGACGGCATGGCGGCGGTGGCGCGAACGACGCCCGGCGATGATCGCCGCGACCTGATCGCGCGACCGGTCGGATGCCGGCGGGGTGTGGGCCGCAGCCCGGTCGATGGTGCTCACAGTTCACGCACCTTCTGACGGCGGACGATCCAGATGAAGAACGGGGCGCCGATGATCGCGGTGATGATGCCGACTTGGATCTCCTCCGACGACGGCGCGATCACGCGGCCGACGATGTCGCTCGCGAGCAGCAGAGCGGCGCCGGCCATGGCCGAGAACGGCAGCAGCCAGCGGTGGTCGGTGCCGATCAGCATCCGGCACACGTGCGGGATGACGAGGCCGACGAAGCCGATGGGACCCGCGATCGCGGTGGCTGCGCCCGCGAGGATCACGGCGCCGACGGCCGAGACGAGGCGGGTGCGGAACACATGCTCGCCCAGCCCCTTGGCCATGTCGTCGCCGAGGGCGAGGGAGTTCATGCCGCGGGCGCTCACGAAGCAGATCAGCGCGCCGAGCGCGAGCACGGGAGCGGTGATCGCGATGCGCGGCCATTCGGCACCGCCGACTCCGCCGATCTGCCAGGACTGGAACGCCTGCAGCAGGTCGACGCGCGGCAGCATGACCGCGCTGATGAGCGAGGCGAAGGCCGCCGAGGTGGCGGCTCCCGCGAGAGCGAGCTTGAGGGGGGTCGCGCCGCCGCGTCCGAGGGAGCCGACCGTATAGACGAAGGCCGCGGCGAGGGCGGCCCCGATGATCGCGAGGGCCATCTGGCTGTAGGCGTCGGTGAGGCCGAGGAAGGCGAGACCGAGCACGACCGCGAGCGAGGCACCGTTCGAGACGCCGAGGATGCCGGGGTCGGCGATGGGGTTGCGGGTGACCGCCTGCATCGTGGCGCCTGAGAGTGCGAGAGCGGCCCCGACGAGGAGCGCGAGCACCGTGCGCGGAAGACGCTTGATGATCGCAGCCTGAGCCAGCGTGTCATCCTGCCCGCTGAGAGCGGCGAAGATGTCGTCGATGCTGACGGCGCGTACGCCGAAGCAGATCGACAGGATGCAGAGCACGAGCACGACTCCGACTCCGACGAGGAGCCAGAGCGAGCGCGCCCACGCCGGGCGCCGCAGGTCTGCGGTGCCCGGCGTGGGGATGGTGACAGCGGTCACGGGTATTCAGTGCGCGAAGGTGACGCCGAAGGTCACTTCGCGGCGAGCGGTGCTGCCAGCAGAGCGAGGTAGTCGGAGAGACCCCACGGGATCGACAGCGGCGAGGGGTTCGCGGAGGCTGCGATCGGCGTGGCATCCGGGAGGATCGCGATGCGGCCCTCGGCGATGGCCGGGATCTTCGACAGCAGCGGGTCGGCCTGCAGCGTCGCGATGAGCGAGTCGTCGCCGTAGGTCACGAAGACGTCGACGTCGTCGAAGGCGTCGGCCTCTTCGGAGCTGACCGTCAGGTAGAACTGGTCGCTGTCGGCGTTCTCCTCGACGATCGACGGGAGCGGAAGGCCCAGGTCATCGTGCAGGTATCCGGGGCGCGTGTCGATCGCGGTGTAGTAGCCGACCTGGCTCAGGTCAGACGGGTCGACGTAGGCGAACAGGACCTTCTTGTCCTTGAGGACGCTGTTCTCTTCGAGAGCGGCCTCTGCGTCGGCGTGCAGGTCCTCGATCAGGGCCTCACCCTCGGCCTCGAGACCGAGTGCCTTCGAGTTGAGTTCGATCATCTCGTCGACCGGGGTGCCCCAGGCGACCTCGGGGTACGCGACGACCGGGGCAATCTTCGAGAGGGTGTCGTACTCCTCCTGCGTGAGACCCGAGTAGGACGCGAGGATCACGTCGGGCTCGGTGTCGGCGACGGCCTCGTAGTCGATGCCGTCGGACTCGTCGAACAGCACGGGCTCTTCGCCGCCGAGTTCGTCGAGCTTCTCCTCGACCCAGGGCAGGATGCCGTTGTCGTCGTCGTCGCCCCACGTGGCCTTGCTCATGCCGACCGGAACGATGCCGAGAGCGAGGGGAACCTCGTGGTTCGCCCAGGCGATCGTCGCGACGCGCTCGGGCTTCGTCTCGATGGTGGTCTCGCCGTACACGTGCTCGATCGTGACGGGGAAGGCGCTGTCATCGGCGGGGTTGCCACCGGCGGAGTCGGAATCGGAGCCGGTCGACGGCGTCGCGCAGGCGGTGAGGCCGACGGCGAGAGCCGCGGCGACACCGGCGGCGATGAGACGAGAGGTGCGCACAGGCGTTCCCTTCGGGTTGGGATGAGGGGGTGCGGCGCAGAGGGGCGCCAGGCTTTGGTAAGCCTGGCCTAATCTAACAGAAAGTTAGGCAAGCCTCATCTCGGGGTGCCCCTGGGAACTGCATATCGCGCCGCCGTCGCGACGCTGACGAGCATGGCGCTACCCTCGATCTGAGCCTGAGGGGGAGCTCATGGAATACGTGCGCGCAGAGAGCCCACGTCAGCGTGGCTGACGGCATCCTCCGCCAGACCACGATCGAGCGGCTGGCCTATCCCCTCCCTCCTTTCGCCTCGACGAGGGCTTTCCGGTTTCCGCTCTACGGTTTCGGCGCCGTCGCCCTCCTCGCCGTCAGCTTCGAGAACGTGGGTCTCATCAAGGCCCTGCTCGGAGGGTGCTTCGTGATCATGGCTCTGCTGTGGGCACAGGCGGTCAACGAACCGTCGATTCCCGGCGGGGTCGAAGTGCACACGTCGCCTGGAGCGATCTCGGCACGGTCGAAAAGGACCGCCGGTATCTATGCCTCCGCGCTTCTGGCTGTCAGCGCCGTCCTTCTCGCGCTGTACGTGTGGGTCGCGGCCGCCGAGGGTCTCAGTCGACGCTTGTCTTACAACCTGTGCGCTGCGCTCGCGCTGGTCGGCGTCGGATACGCGATCTGGCGCCTGATCGCCGCGCTGCGCTCGGTCGACTTGCTGTTCGATGATCGAGGGCTGACCGCCGCGGCACCGCTCTTGCGCAGCCGCACCCTGGACTGGGATGCGATCGACCATGCGGTCGGCGATCGGAAGCGCCTCTCCCTGACGCTCTCAACGGGGGAGGTGCTCGTGCTCGGCACCCGGCTCCAGCGCACGGATCACACCGTCCTGGTCGAGCTGATCAACCGGTGCGCGCAGCATCCCGTCGCCCGAGGGCGCATCGGCGATGTGATCCTCGGCGATCTGCTGCTCGATGCGGCGGCCGACGGCGCAGAGCCCGCTGACCCCGATGAGCCCGCGCGCGCTGAGCGCTGAGCCCTCGCTGCCGGCTCCGTACATGGAGGGGCGAGCGGGGCCAGTTGCGCATCGCGGATCGGTGAATCGGATGGGGAACTGACCCCGCATAGAGTTCGGATGCGGAACTGACCCCGCACCCCGCACCCCGCACCCCGCACCCCGCACCCCGCAGTGCGCATAGCGGACGGGCGAGCGGGGCCAGTTGCGCATCGCACGGTCGAGCGGGGTCAATTGCGCATCGCTGATGAGCGCCTCGGATGCGGAACTGACCCCGCACAGAGTCCGTATGCGGAACTGGCCCCGCACAGCATCCGGATATCGAGCGGGGTCACATACGCATCGCTGACGAGCGCCTCGGGTGCCGAACTGACCCCGCACAGCATCCGGATGCGGAACTGATCCCGCACGCACCGGCATCCGCGCGAAGACCCCCGGGCATGCAGAAAGCCGGCCGGATCCGTGAGGATCCGACCGGCTTCAGGAAGTCAGCGCGCGCTCAGAGAGCGCGGATGTTCGCCGCCTGCATGCCCTTGGGGCCACGCTCAGCGTCGAATTCGACCTTCTGGTTCTCGCGGAGCTCCTTGAAACCGGAGCCGGCGATTGCCGAGTAGTGGGCGAAAAGGTCGTCCGTGCCGTCATCGGGAGCGATGAAGCCGAAGCCCTTTTCCGCGTTGAACCATTTCACAGTGCCAGTGGCCATGTGTTTTCTACTTTCTGTTTTCAAACGGCCGCTTGCGCGGCCCGCGCCGTGACGGAACGTCCGACATACGCGCACGCTCAACGTACCACGGCAGGCTGACCGCTGGCTCCGAACTCCGACTTCTGCTGCAGGACGGCCGCTTCTGTGCGCGTGCTGACGCCCAGCTTTCGCAGCACCGCCGACACGTGGACACTCACGGTCTTCGCGCTGATGAACAGCCGTTCGCCGATCTGCCGGTTGCTGAGCCCCTCGACGATCAGCGCGAGAACCTGCCTCTCCCGCGCGGTGAGCGGGTCGGATTCCGTGACGGCACGGGAGGAATCGGATGCTGCGGCGAGGCCCGCGGCATCGGAGAAAACCCCGACGGCCTGTGAGAGCGGAACATGCCCGAGCCGGTCGGCCTCACCGAGCGCGTGGGTGAGCACGGCCGCGGCTTCGGTGCGCTCGCCAGCGTCGACGAGCAGGCGAGCGAGCTCGAGCCGTGTCGTCACCCGGAACGTCACGGGCACGTCGTCGTGATCAGCCAGGTCGACAGCCGCGCGCATCACAGCGACCGACGGCGAGAGCAGCGCCTCGAGGATCCTCCCCCACCGGTCACCCTGCAGCGGGGCGGGCTGCGCGAGCCACGCTCCCCGCACGTCGCCGATGGCCTCCTCGACGTCGACGCCCGATGCCCGGAGCTCGGCGATCAACCACGACGCTTCAAGGAGAAGTCGGCGCTGGTGGAGGAAGACGGGACCGGCATCCGCCAGCATCGCCCTGATCTCGGCGAGCGCTCGCGCGTGATCGTTGCGGCCTTCGGCGACGGCGACACGCATCATCACCTCGTCGTACCAGATCTGCCGTTCGACGCGTCCGGTCTCTTCGAACGACGGATGCCATTCCCGCAGGATCTCCGACGCCTGCTCGTGCCGGCCACGCCACGACAGCACGCGCACGCGCGTCATCGTGGAGTACATGTGCGAGATGCGCAGTGTCCGCTGCGAGAGCTCGCGCGCCAGCATCCCCTCGACGCGGTCGATCTCACCCATCTCGAGAAGGGGCACCGCCATGTTCTGCGTCATCAGGGCGCCGGTCGTGCGCTCGACACCGAACGCCCGCGCCGGGGCGAGGCCGTCTTCGGCGACCTGCACCGCGTCTCGGTAGCGCCCGAGCAGACCCAGAAGGTCGGAGTAGTTCACCCGGTATCGCATCTCGGCGTTCGTGCCCTTCGCCAGCTGCAGGGCGAGTGCGTACTCGCGATGCCCGGCGTCGAGATCGCCGAGGTGCGCGCGGGCGCCGCCGCGGACGTTCGCCGCGATCGAGGCCTCGTCATCGGACCCCGCCCGAACCGCTCGCTCTCCGGCCTCGACCGCCAGCGTGATCGCCTCGTCGAGACGCCCCGCGATCATGTACCTGCTCGCCAGCTGGTTGAGGATCGATGCGCGGAGCCGATCGTCGTCAACCCTGTCGTCGAGCACCTCGAGCGACTCATGAAGCAGCGCGATCGAGCCTTCGCGACCGAGATTCATCAGGTAGTACGCCTTGTCGCGCAGCAGCCTCGCATGCGTGCGCGGATCGACCGTCGCCGGTTCGACCTCGTCGAGGGCGACGTTGACCACAGCCAGCGCCCTCTCACCGTCTCCGGCGTTGCGCAGCACCGAACCGAGGGTGCGCAGCAGCTCGAAGCGCTCGATGTCGACGACGCTTTCGGCGTCTGGCACCTGGATCCACAGATCGAGGGCGAGCTCGCCGAATCGGGCGGCGCTCGCGAAGGCGAATCGCGACTTGGCGTCGAGCATGGCGGTGACGGCTGCGGCGAGCGCGCGACGATCGTCTTGCGCGAGCTGCCAGTGATAGGCGAGTGCGGCGGGGTCTCCGCTGTCGGTGCCGGTGCAGTTCTCTTCGAGGGTCTCGGCGTACGCCCTGTGCAGTCGCGCCCGCTCGCCCGGGAGCAGGTCGTCGTGCACGGCCTCGCGCAGCAGCGCGTGCCGGAAGCGGTAGTCGTCGTCGACCACGACGAGGATGCCGCTGAGCGTCGCCTCGCGGATCCCCTCGTCGAGGCGCGCCTCGGGCAGACCCGCGAGCCGGGTGACCAGCGGATGTGTGAGCGGACGCTCAGCACCGGACACGACCTGCACGACGCGCCTCGCATCGTCGCCGAGCCGGTCGAATCGGGCGAGCAGCAGGTCGCGCAGGCTGCCGGGGAGTGGGCCCGCCGAGCATCCGGCGATCTCCTCGACGAAGAACGGCACGCCCTCTGCGCGCTCCTGGATGCGCTCGAGCGCGGTGTCGCTGAGGGGCGCCCCGGTGATCGACTCGGCGAGCCGTCGCACGGATGCCGTCTCGAGCCTCTCGACCGTGACCCGCTCGAGGAGACGCGCGCGGGTGGACTCGCCGATGAACCGGCTCACGGCGTCGCCGCGGCGGACGTCGTCGGTGCGGCAGGTGAGGACGAGCAGGATGCGCCCTCGAGCCAGTGTGCGCAGCAGGAAGGAGAGGAGCGCGAGGGTCGACTCGTCGGCCCAGTGCAGGTCTTCGACGACGAGCACCTGAGGAGCGAGCTCTGCAGCGGCCTCGATGAGCGACGCGATCGCGTCGCGCAACCGATCGGGGCTGGTCTGTGAGCGGTCGGTCGGATTGAGCTCGGGCAGCAGCATGCCCAGCGCCTCGACGCCGACGCCGAGCTGGTCGCGCACGCGATCGGCGCCCATGAGCGCGACGATCGAGCGGAGGATGCCGGTCAGCGGTCCGAACGGCGTGCGCGATGCCCCGAGGTCGAGGCACCAGCCGACGTGGACGTCGGCGCGGTTCCCCACCTCGGCTCCGAACTCGCGCAGCAGGCGCGACTTGCCGATGCCCGCCTCGCCCTCGACCAGGACCGCGACAGGGACTCCCTCGACCACCTGGTCGAAGAACCCGCGCACGATCGCGAGCTCGGCTTCACGGCCGACCATCGTGGCGCTGGGAGCGGACGGGGGCATGGGTTCATCGTCCCACCCCCGTCCGACATTCAGGGCGCTCCACGCATCTGCCGTCGGCAGCGCAGACCTCACCGCGCCGCGACCGGTTCGCACCCGGCGGCGGCCCGGCGGTCGGCGGGTGCGGAGGCATCCGTCGTGGCGGTGCGTGCACCGGTGAGGGCGCGCAGCATCCGCTGTCCTGCTCGTCGGACCGGGCCGGCCGCTCGCGGCACGATCTGGTCGGCGTGCTCGGCGATGAAGCGACGGCGCTCGGCCGCCCGCTGGATCCGGTCCTGCTCGTACTCGGTCACCTGGTAGGCGAGGTAGGGGTGCTCGTACATGACATCTCCTCGATTGGGATGTCCCTACACTCCGCTCTGAGGTGCCCCGCCGGCATCGGGAGGATGCCCTATCTTTGCGATTCCGACCGCCCCGGCGCACAGAACGAGGCCCGAACGACAGCGGGGACTACCGCCGTCCGAGCCTCTCACCTGGGGTCTGTCAGGCCTTCACGTCGCCGCGCCACGAGCCGGTCTCGGCGCCGCGCTTCTCCATGAACTCCTTGAAGTTCTTCAGGTCCTTCTTGACCGCGTGCGAGCCTGCGCCCACGAGCGAGCCCACCTTCTCGAGGAACCCTTCCGGCTCCCAGTCGATCTGCACGGTCACTCGGGTCGTGAGGTCCTCTATCTTGTGGAACGTCACGACACCGGCATGCTCGGTGTCGCCGCCGACGCTCTTCCACGCCACCCGCTCGTCGGGGTGCTGCTCGGTGATCTCCGCGTCGAACTCGCGCGTCGCGCCGCCGACCTTCACGGTCCAGCGGTTGTGGGTGTCGTCGATCTGGACGATGGACTCGACCTCGTCGAGGAACTCGGGGAAGCTCTCGAACTGCGTCCACTGGTTGTAGGCGACGTCGATGGGGACGTGGACGTCGATGGTCTCGATGATCTGCACCATGTGATGCTCCTCACTGTTCGTCGTTCGTGTCGTCCCATTCAGCGCCGGCTCCCGGGTGTTGGCGACGGGGTTGACAGACCGCATGAGAAGGGGCGCTTCCCGAGTAGCGTTGTACGCATGCGCATCCATGCCGCGATCCGCGCCTCGAAGCGCTCGCCACTGCTGCAGGTGGTGAAATCCGCCGCCGCCACGATCGCCGCGTGGCTGCTCGCGGGATGGGTCGTGCCCGGCCAGCTGCCCGTGTTCGCCGCGATCGCCGCACTGCTCGTCGTGCAGCCGAGTGTCAACCAGTCGCTGTCGAAGGCGCTGGAGCGCAGCATCGGCGTCATCGCCGGCGTGATCATCGCCGTCTCACTGGGCCTGCTGCTCGGATCGCCGAGCTGGATCGTGCTGCTCGCGATCGTCGTCGCCATGCTCGTCGCGTGGGCGTTCCGGGCCACCCCCGGCACCGGCAACCAGGTCGCGATCTCGGCGATGCTCGTGCTCGCCCTCGGCTCGACGCCCGACTACGCCCTCGCCCGCATCGTCGAGACGCTGATCGGCGTCGCGATCGGCATCATCGTCAACGCGCTGATCGTGCCTCCCGTGCTCGTCGCACCCGCACGGCGCGACCTCGGACTGCTCGGGAGCGAGCTCGCCGCGAGCCTCGACCGCCTCGCCGACGCCCTGCCCGAGCCGCAGACGCCGGCGAAGCTGCAGGAGATCATGCTCGAGGCGCGGCTGCTGCGTCCGATGAGGGATGCCGCGGAGGCATCGATCGAAGCCGGCGAGGAGTCACTCACACTCAACCCGCGTCGCTCGACGCATCGTGAGGAGCTCGTCGAGATGCGCGCGCTGCTCGAACGCCTCACGCCCATCGTCACGCAGACGATCGGCATGACGCGCGCCTACTTCGACCACTACGACGACTCGATCGGTCAGGAGCCCGCGGTCACGGCGATCGCCGATCAGCTGCGCCGAGCCGGCCACGACGTGCGCCTCGCGGTGCAGATCGCCGATGTATCGCCCGAGCCCGAGACCCTGACCTCGGCGATCCCCGCGCTCACCGCGCCCCTCGTGATCCGGCCGCCGTCGTCGACCCACTGGATCCTGATCGGGTCGCTGATGGAAGATCTGCGGCGTATCCGCGGGGAGCTCGTCGAAGAGGACTGAACGCGGCGCGCGTTCACAACTCAGCACAGACTGACGCCCCCGGGCTCTTCCGGGCCCGTTCCGGCCCTGTTCCGGGCCCGTCACGGAATTCCTGCTGAGTTGTGAACGCCAGCGCGCGGCGTCAGTCCTCGTCGGGGTCGTCGGCCAGCACGTCGCCCTCGTCGTCCGAGGCGGGGTCGGACGGAACGGCCGTGGGCGGCTCGCCCTTGTTGTCCTCGGCGCCGAGGTTGTCGTTCTCCTCGGGGCCGGGCGAGGGCTCGGTGCTGATGTCATTGCTGCCGATGTCATTGCTGTCGTTGCTCATGGTGTTCCTCTCGTCGGCGTTGAGGCTGATCGTGCGAGGTTAAGGCGAGCCGCCTGCCGAGACCCGGGGCTTGACATTCCCCTTGGAGGCCTACCCTGGAGACATGTCCGACATGACCGTCGCCGAAGCGCTGGCCGAGCTGGCCGCGATCGAGGATCCGAAGATGCGCGCCGCGAACGAGAAGCGCGGCGACGACCACGGCATGAACCTCAGTCGGCTCCGCGGAGTGGCCAAGCGCATCAAGACCGATCAGCCCCTCGCGAAGAAACTGTGGGCGACGGGCGACACCGGTGCACGTCTGCTCGCTCTGCTCATCTGCACGCCCAAGCAGTTCACCGCCGACGAGCTCGATGCGATGCTGCGACAGACGGAGGCCCCCAAGGTCAACGACTGGTTCGTGAACTACGTCGCCAAGAAGACGCCCCTCGCCGAGGAGCTGAGGCTGCGCTGGTTCGACGATCCCGACCCCACGGTCGCCGCGGCGGCGTGGTCGCTCACGACCGTGCGCGTGGCGAAGGACGCGGACGGCCTCGACCTGGAGAACCTGCTCGACCTGATCGAGCGCGATCTGCGGGATGCCCCGAAGCGCCTGCAGTGGTCGATGAACGAGACGCTCGCGAACATCGGCATCTTCCACCCCGAGCTGCGCGCCAGGGCCCTGGAGATCGGCGAGTGCTTGCAGGTGCTGGCCGACTACCCCACCGCACCCGGCTGCACCTCGCCCTTCGCGCCCGCATGGATCGGCGAGATCGTGCGGCGCCGCGAGGGCTGAGCATCCTCATCGGTTCCCCATCAGTGGCGTCAGTACGCTGATGGCATGAGCACGCACATCGCCGCACAGCCCGGTCAGATCGCCCCCGTCGTCCTGTTCCCCGGCGACCCGCTGCGGGCGAAGTGGATCGCCGAGACCTTCCTCGACGACGCCGCGCTGTACTCCGAGACCCGCGGGATGCTGGGCTACACCGGCACGTGGGAGGGCCACCGCATCTCGGTGCAGGGCTCGGGCATGGGCCAGCCGTCGATGGCCATCTACGCGAACGAGCTGTTCGAGGAGTACGACGTGCAGACCATCGTGCGCGTCGGCTCGTGCGGCGCACTGACCGAGAAGCTCCAGGTGCGCGACATCATCATCGCGAACGGCGCCTGCACCGACTCGGGCATCAACCGGGTGCGCTTCCACGGTCTCGACTACGCCCCCGTCGCCGACTTCGGCCTGCTGCGCGCGGCGGTCGAGGCGAGCGAGGAGGAACCGCTGGACTCGGCCGTGCACGTGGGGCTGCTCTTCTCGAGCGACCAGTTCTACAGCACCCGCCCCGAGCTCACCGAGCCGTTCGTGCAGCACGGCGCCCTCGGCGTCGAGATGGAGGCGGCGGGTCTCTACACGCTCGCTGCGTATTACGGGCGTCGCGCTCTGGCCATCTGCACCGTCTCGGATCACATCGTCACCGGCGAGCAGACCACGGCCCAGGAGCGCGAGCAGACCTTCGGCGACATGATCCGCATCGCCCTGCGCGCCGCGACCTCGGTCTGAAGCGTTCACGATTCAGCATGAGCGCGGGCTGACCGCTCGGCTCGGCCCGGTCTCGACCGCATCCGACGGTTCCGTGCTGAATACGGAACGAGGTTCGCCCGTGCCGAAGGTGGGATGATCGACAGACCATGCCTGCGATCCTCGACCCGACCACACTGACCGACGGATCCGATGCGGATGCCGTCTACACGGCGTTCGTCGAGTGGGCCGAGTCGACCGGCATCAGCCTGTATCCCGCTCAGGACGAAGCGGTCATCGAGATCGTCTCGGGCAACAACCTGATCCTGTCGACGCCCACCGGCACCGGAAAGTCGCTCGTCGCGGTCGGCGCGCACTTCGCCGCGCTCGTCGAAGGTCGCCGCTCGTTCTACACGGCTCCGATCAAGGCCCTGGTGAGTGAGAAGTTCTTCGCGCTCGTCGACGTCTTCGGCGCCTCGAACGTCGGCATGATCACGGGCGACTCCTCGGTCAACCCCGACGCTCCGATCATCTGCTGCACGGCAGAGATCCTCGCCAACCTCGCGCTGCGCCAGGGCACGGATGCCGCGGTGCACCAGGTCGTGATGGACGAGTTCCACTTCTACGCCGACCCCGACCGCGGGTGGGCGTGGCAGGTTCCGCTGCTCGAGCTTCCGCAGGCGCAGTTCATCCTCATGTCGGCGACCCTCGGCGATGTGTCGCAGCTGTCGAGCGACCTGACCCGCAGGACCGGCCGCGACACGGCATCCGTCACGGGCGTCGAACGTCCCGTGCCCCTGCACTACTTCTACGAGACGACGCCGATCCACGAGACGATCGACGACCTGCTCGGCACCGGCCAGTCGCCGATCTACGTCGTGCATTTCTCGCAGGCAGCGGCGATGGAGCGGGCGCAGGCGCTGTCGAGCACCAAGGTCGCCACGCGGGAGCAACGCGACGAGATCGCGGCGCTGATCGGCGGGTTCCGCTTCACGACCGCGTTCGGCAAGACCCTCTCACGTTTTCTCCGGGCGGGCATCGGCGTTCACCATGCCGGGATGCTGCCGAAGTACCGACGCCTCGTCGAGCAGCTCGCCCAGCGCGGCCTGCTGCGCGTGATCTGCGGCACCGACACCCTCGGCGTCGGCATCAACGTGCCGATCCGCACAGTGCTGCTGACCGCCCTGACGAAGTTCGACGGTACGAGGATGCGGCAGCTCAGCGCCCGCGAGTTCCACCAGATCGCGGGACGCGCAGGACGTGCAGGCTTCGACACTGCGGGCACGGTCGTCGCGCAGGCGCCGGAGCACGAGAGCGAGAACGTCGCCGCGATCAAGAAAGCCGGCGACGATCCGAAGAAGAAGCGCAAGATCGTCCGCAAGAAGGCGCCTGACGGCTTCGTCTCGTGGGGCGAACCGTCGTTCCGCAAGCTGATCGACGCCGAGCCCGAGACGCTGACCTCGCACATGCAGATCACGAGCGCCATGATGCTCAACGTGATCGGCCGCGGCGGCGACGTCTTCGGCAACATGCGCGCGCTGGTGTACGACAACCACGAGCCCCGCAAGAGACAGCGCGAGCTCGCGCTGCGCGCCATCGGCATCTACCGGACACTGCTCGAGTCGGGCGTCGTCGAGCAGACGGATGACGGCGAGATCCGCCTCACGGTCGATCTGCAGCCGAACTTCGCCCTGAACCAGCCGCTGTCGCCGTTCGCCCTCGCGGCGTTCGACCTGCTCGACCGCGATCCTTCGGCCGGCACGGGCACCGGTTCGTACGCCCTCGACATGATCTCGATCGTCGAATCGACGCTCGACGATCCCCGCGCCATCCTCGGCCAGCAGGAGTTCCAGGCGCGCGGCGAAGCCGTCGCCGTCATGAAGCGCGAGGGCATCGAGTACGACGAACGCATGGAGCTGCTCGAGGAGATCACGTATCCGAAGCCACTCGACGAGCTGCTGACCGCGGCGTTCGAGACGTTCAGCGCGGCTCAGCCGTGGATCCGCGACTTCGAGCTGCATCCGAAGTCAGTCGTCCGCGACATGTACGAGCGGGCCATGTCGTTCGGAGAATATGTCGCTTTCTACAAGATCGCGCGCTCCGAGGGTGTGGTGCTGCGCTACCTCTCGGACGCGTATCGGGCGGCTTCGCAGACGATCCCCGAAGAGGCGAAGGACGAGGATCTGCGCGACCTCATCGAGTGGCTCGGTGAACTCGTGCGCCAGGTCGACTCGAGCCTGCTCGATGAGTGGGAGGAACTCGTGAACGGGGTCCTGCAGGACCCCGACGAGGAGCCGATCGTCCCGCCCGCGCCCAAGCGCCTCACCTCGAACACCCGCGCCTTCCGCACTCTGGTGCGCAACGAGCTGTTCCGCCGGGTGCAGCTCGCGGCTCGCGAGGACGTCGCACCCCTCGCCGAGCTCGACCCCTCGTTCGGAGCCGACGCCTGGTCGGATGCGCTCGACGGCTACTTCGCCGACCACGACGAGATCCTCACCGGCGCGAACGCCCGCAGCTCGCAGCTGCTGCTGCTCACCGAAGGCGCGACCGAGTGGACCGTCCGTCAGATCCTCGACGACCCGGCGGGCGACCACGACTGGGGCATCTCTGCCACGGTCGACCTCGCCGCCTCCGACGAGGAGGGCGCAGCGGTCGTCACGGTGACGGGCGTCGACCGGCTCTAGGGCGACCGTCGGTCGTCGAGCGAGCGAAGCGGGACGACACGGGTCACCTCGTGCGCACGAGCGGCCGCACGGTCGGATCGAACAGCACCCCGAGCCCTACCCGCACGAGCGCCGCGTGCACCTCGAGGCAGATCGCGATGACGACGGCCGTGAGCACGATCGGCCAGACGACCTCGACCGCCGGGGTCGCGACCCAGCCCAGGCCTCGGAGGGCACCGTCGATCAGTGCCAGCGGGATCATGTGGATCACGTAGATCGGCAGCGTCCGCTGACCGATCCAGCGCAGCGGGCGGGCGATCACCCCCGCATGCCGGTCGAGCAGCGCGCAGCCGGCGACGCCGAATGCGACCGCGACGATCGCCAGCAGCGGCCAGACGCCCGGCCACTGACGCATGCCCAGCACCCCGACCGCGGCGACGGCCGCGACATATGCCCCTCCGAGCATGAGGGTGCGGAGAGTCCCGCATGCCGCGGCGAAGCGCTCGATGATCGACCTCAGGCGCAGGCCTGCGAGGAAGAAGAACAGGTTCTGCACGAGCTGCCACAGGTTGCCCAGGTCCGGGAAGAGCCCTGCAGCGGCCACCGCCGCGATCACGAACGCGACGGGCAGCACCACGGCGGTCGGCACGTGACGAACCACGCGCGCGATCAGCAGGTACACCGCGAGGGCCAACAGGTACCAGAGGTTCGTCGGGCTGATCGTGAGCTGCGCGAGCAGCTGCCATGCGTTCTCCGCCCTGGCCGTGTCGAAGTCGGGCGTCCATGCGAGCACGAACGTCTGGATCACGACCCAGATGACGTAGACGCCGGCCAGTCGACCTGCGCGGCGCCGCCACGAGACTCCGGCCGGAGCGTTCACAGCGCTCGCGGCGAACATCCCCGAGATCAGGAAGAACAGCGGCATCCGCAGCGGCAGCAGCTGCGCGTTGAGCGTCGCCCAGGCATCGGTGATCGGCCCCGCCCCCTCGACCTCGATCGCGTGCTTGGTGACCACGTGCCACAACACCACCAGGATGATGCAAACGCCCTTCGCGACATCGGGCCAGCCGACGCGCGCGGTCACCGCCCCGGCACCTCGGCGGCGCGCACGAGACGCGACACCAGGTCGACGTACGACACGTCGGCCGCCGCGAACATGCGCGGCACCTGCGATGCCGCGGTCAGCCCCGGCATCGTGTTGACCTCGTTCAGCACCGGTCCCTCGGCCGTGAGGAAGAAGTCCATCCGAGCGACGCCGGCGCAGCCGAGCGCATCGAACATCGTCAGGGCGGCCCGGCCGAGCGCGGTCGCGTCGGCATCCGTGAGCTGCGCCGGCACCGTGAACCGTGCGCTGCCGTCGTACTTCATCGCGGTGTCGAAGAGCCCGGCCGCATGGATCTCCAGCGGCGGAGCCGCCCACCGCACCCCGCCGGCCTCCCGGATGACCGCCACATCGATCTCGCGTCCCTGCACGACCTCCTCGACGAGGATGCGGCGGTCGAACCGCGCCGCCTCCTGCAGGGCAGCCTCGAGCTCGCTCTCGTCACGCACGAGCGAGACGCCGTAGCTCGAGCCGGCAGAGACGGGCTTGACGACCACCGGGCGATCGAACTCGGCATCCCCGCAGTCCGCCGCATCGATCAGGCGCCCGCGGGCCGTGCGGAGCCCCGCAGCCTCCGCGACGAGCTTCGTGGCCCACTTGTCCATGCCGATGGCACCGGCCCGAGGCCCCGACCCGACCACTCGCACGCCCGCCAGAGCGCACAGCGCCGCGAGCACGCCGTCTTCTCCGAGCGCTCCATGCACCGCGGGGAATACGACGTCTGCTTTCGCGATCAGTGGCATCGCGAGCGCGAGGGAATCGGCGGCGGTGGCACCCTCCGAGACGCCCGCCACCTCCCAGATCCCGGCGCGCGAGATCGTCACCGTGCTGACCTCGTATCCCCCGACGCCCAGTGCCTCGGCGACCGCCGCGGCAGAGGCGAGCGAGACCTCATGCTCGGCGTTCTGCCCTCCTCCGATGACCAGCACCCTCACGCGATCGCCCTCTCGACCCGAGCGCCGATGCCCGTGACGATCGTGTGCGGGATGCTCCCCGCCCACCGCGCCCACTCCTGCATGCTCGGCACCTCCCCGCCCTCCGGTCCGAACACGACGGCGGTCTCGCCCCGCGGCACACTCAGATCCCCCGTATCGACGACGATCTGATCCATCGACACCCGCCCGACGATCGGGCAGCGGATGCCGTCGATCGCCACGCTCGCCCCCGCCTGAAGCTCGCGAGGAATGCCGTCGGCATACCCGACCCCGATCACGCTCAGACGGCTGGTGCGCTCTGTCACGAACGCGCCGCCGTAGCCCACGGGAGTGCCCGCGGGCACGACACTGCTGTGCACGACGGATGCCGTCAAGCGCGCCGCCCCGCGCAACGGCACGGTCTCAGACGGGTCGATGCCCACGAGACCCGCGCCGACACGTACGAGGTCGAAGTGTGTCGCAGGGTCGGTCAGCGTGCCCGAGGTCGCGGCGAGGTGCACGAGCAGTGGACCGAACCCGGCGCGCAGCACGGCATCCCGAGCCTGACGCATCCGCAGCACCGCGGGGGCGTTGAGAGCGGGGTCGGCGGCGTCGGCGCACGGCAGGTGCCCCATGACCCCGACGACCTCGATGCGCCCGCGGCCCGAGCGAGCCAGTCGAAGCATCTCCGCCCAGTCCTCCAGAGGCACTCCGCCCCGCGACATCCCTGTGTCCATGTGCAGGTGCACGCGCACTCGTCCCGCAGCGAGCGGTGCGGCATCGGCGATGAGCTGTCGCAGCTCCTCGACCGATCCGACGGCGATGTCGACGCGATCGGCGACCGCCCGTGCGGCATCGACGCCCGAGGGGTTGAGCCACGCGAGGATCGGCACATCGATGCCCGCACGGCGCAGCTCGGCGGCATCCTCCGCATCCGTCACGCCCAACCATTCGGCGCCCGCCGCGATCGCCGCGCGAGCGACTGCGACGGCTCCGAGGCCGTAGCCGTCGGCCTTCACGACCGCCATGATGCGGGCGTCGGTGGCGGACCGCATCCGCTCGACGTTCGCCGCGACGGCTGCGGGGATCGTGTGCAGAGTGGGCGCGTGCATGCGCGAGAGAGTGAGACGCGGGGTCGTCAGTGTCGTGCTCATCGCTGGGTCCTCGGATCGGCGGTCGGGTCGTCGTACATGAGGGGGCAGCCGTTGGCGACCGCAGCCGGGCGCAGCTCGTAATGCCAGCGCTCGTTCGCGTAGATCTGGCAGAGGCCGAACTCGGCGCCGTTGCGAGAGAGCCAGTCCTGCGCGGCGACCGGCCCGAGGTCGACCGCATCTCCCGACACGTGCTCGGAGTTCTCGGGAGTCGCGACCCAGCGGGCTGCCTCTTCTTCGGAGCCGTACTCGACCACGGCATCCTGCCGCAGCACCTGCTGATACGCCGCCGACCGCCAGCCGCTGTTCACGTGCACCCGCACTCCGTCGAGTTCGGCCGCGGTCGCGGCGGAGCGCACCGCCGAGAGCAGGTCGGAGTCGAGGTTCGTGACGGCCGGCACCTCGTCGAACACCGACACCGCGCCCTCCTCGCGGATGACGCCGTCGGACTCGGTGAGGGAGGCGGCCGACAGCTGGGGAGCGACGGATGCCGACGCCAGCGACTGCTGGCCGATCAGCACGACCGATCCGGTGATGGCGGCGGCGAGCAGCGCGACACCGATGATCGCGGTGAGGCGGCGCCGACTGAGGGCAGTGCGTGTGTTCATGTCCTCAGTCAATTCAGGCGGCTGTTGCCACGGCGTATGCGCTTTTGCATACGCTCCCGATATGCCCGGGTGCGTAAGCTCTGAGCACATGAGAGCTGTGCCGTGCGTGTGCTGATCGTCGAGGACGAGCCGTACCTCGCCGAGGCCGTGCGAGACGGATTGCGGCTCGAGGCGATCGCCGCCGACATCGCCGGAGACGGCGACACGGCCCTCGAGCTCCTGAGCGTGAACTCCTACGATCTGGCCGTCCTCGACCGCGACATCCCCGGACCCTCGGGTGACGACGTGGCCCGCTCGATCGTGGCCTCGGGCAGCGGCATCCCTATCCTCATGCTCACCGCGGCCGACCGCCTCGACGACAAGGAGACGGGTTTCGAGATCGGCGCCGACGACTATCTGACGAAGCCCTTCGAGCTGCGCGAGCTGGTGCTGCGCCTGCGAGCCCTCGACCGCCGCCGTCAGCGCGTGCGTCCGCCCGTGCTCGAGATCGACGGGCTGCGTCTCGATCCGTTCCGCCGCGAGGTCTACCGCGACGGCAGGTACGTCGCCCTCACCCGCAAGCAGTTCGCGGTGCTCGAAGTGCTCATCGATGCGGGCGGCGGTGTCGTGAGCGCCGAGCAGCTGCTCGAGCGCGCGTGGGACGAGAACGCCGACCCCTTCACGAACGCCGTGCGCATCACCGTCTCGTCGCTGCGCAAGCGGCTCGGCGAGCCCTGGCTGATCCTCACGGTGCCGGGAGTCGGATACCGCATCGGGACGGATGCCGATGGCTGACCGGATACGCCCGACCAGGCGCCGCGGCATGAGCGCCCGCTGGAAGCTCACGTTGAGCTATGCGGGCGTCGTCGTCGTGTCGGGAATCGGGCTGCTCGCCGCCGTCGCCTTCTATCTGCTGCGGTATGTGCCCGATGCGGCGATCATCGCCGATCCCTTCGTGCCGAACCGCTCTGACCTCATCCGCGCATTCGTCCCGGTCGCGATCGTGATGATGCTGGTGCTGCTCGCGATCGGACTCGGCGGCGGATGGCTCATCGCAGGGCGGATGCTGGCGCCCCTCGACCGCATCGGACGCGCGGCCCAGCTTGCAGCCCAAGGATCACTCTCGCACCGTGTCGCGCTCGAAGGACCTCGGGATGAGTTCCGCGACCTGGCCGACGTGTTCGACTCGATGCTGGAGCAGCTCGAGGCGCACATCTCCGAGCAGCAGCGGTTCGCGGCCAACGCCTCGCATGAGCTGCGCACCCCGCTCGCGATCTCGCAGACCATGCTCGAGGTCGCCCGCAACGATTCCGACCGCGACGTCGACGCGCTGATCTCCCGACTGCACGAGGTCAATGCGCGGGCCATCGAGCTGACCGAGGCGCTGCTGATGCTCAGCCGTGCCGAGCGCCGCACTTTCACCCGCGAGCCGATCGACCTCTCACTGCTGGCCGAGGAATCCGCCGAGACGCTCCTCCCCCTGGCCGAGCGCCGCGGCGTGACGATCGATGTGGGCGGCGACACCGCGAACGTCCTCGGGTCGCCGGCGCTGCTGCAGCAGCTGATCACCAACCTCATGCACAACGCGATCGTGCACAATCTGCCCGCGGACGGCACCGTGACGGTCCGCACGCATGTGCTCCCCGAGGCGGTCGCGCTCGTGGTCGAGAACACCGGCGAGGTGCTGCCCGCGGATCGGGTCGCGACCCTCGCCGAGCCCTTCCAGCGAGGCGCCGATCGCACGCGCGACGACGACCACGCGGGCGTCGGCCTCGGGCTCGCCATCGTGCAGCGCATCGCCCAGACGCACGACGGATCGCTCGTGCTCACGGCCCGCAGAGCGGGCGGGTTGAACGTGACGGTGTGGCTGCCGCATCCGTTCCCCCGCCCCCTGGCCTGAGGGCGGTCAGGCGACCTGGTCGCCTCGCAGTGCGGCGAGCTCGCGACCGTAGGTGCGAGCATCCGTCTCGGCGTTCTCCTTGAGCTCGCGGGCGGTGTCGGCGAAGGCATCCAGTGCCGGGTTCACTCCCACGAGGGTGAACGGACGCTCGACGATGCGCAGGTCGAGGCCCCAGACGTCTTCGAGCACGCGGCGCAGCCATCCGGTGGAGTGGTCCCAGCCCTCCTTGGGGGTTCCGGGTGCGTAGTTGCCGCCGAGCACGGTGACGAGGGTCGCCGGCTTGCCGCGGAGGGCCGTGCCCTGCGGGTCGATGCGCGGGTCGGTGTAGGCAAGGTCGAACCAGGTCTTGAAGTGCTGCGAGACCCCGTAGTTGTAGAGCGGCACGGCGAAGAGCAGCGCGTCGGCGCCGATCAGCTCGTCGGCGAACGTGGTGCCGAGGGCGCGCGCTGCACGCTGGGCGTCGGTGCGCTGCGCCTCGTCGACGAAGCCGCCGGTCACGGCATCCGCCCAGGCCGCCGCGGGCACGGGGTCGGCGGCCAGATCGCGACGCGTGACCGTGGAGTCGGGGTGGGATGCAGTCCACTCGGCTTCGACCAGGTCGGCGAGCGAGCGGCTGGCGGACGACGCGGGAAGGATGCTGGCATCCAGGCGGAACAGCGACATGAGGCGTGCCTTTCGTTTGCGTAGTCGCTCTGTTTTTCTTAGCGACTCGCGTTAACGTAGCACAGGTATGATGGGCGCATGGCCGAGATCGACGAGGAGCGTCATGTGTGCGACGCCGCCGTCACACTGGCCTTCAGCGTGCTCGGCAAGCGATGGAACGGCATGATCGTCTCCTCGCTCGGCGGCGGCCCCTCGACCTTCGTGTCACTGCGCCGCGCGGTCGCCGGCATCAGCGACACCGTGCTCTCCGACCGCCTCGCCGAACTCGCCGATGCCGGCCTCGTCTCGCGCGCGGTCGACCCCGGCCCTCCCGTCGCAGTCTCCTACGCCCTCACCGACAGCGGCCGCGGGCTGCTGCCGATCCTCGACCAGCTCGGCACCTGGGCATCCGAGAACCTCGAGATCCGAGCCCGATGACGACGCCTCAGGCACGACGACCCCGCCGCGCCTGGTGGATTCTGCTGCTGCTCGGAGCGCTCGTCCTGGTCGGCGCCGCCGCACTCGCGTTCAGCCCCGGTTTCCGTCTCGCACCGCCCGTCGCCTTCGGCGACGAGCTCTCCGTCGATCTCAGCGAGGGCGATCACGCGGTCTATGTGACCCCGTCGGATCAATGGAGCGAGATCGAGTGCACCGGCACGTTCCCCGCCGGTGGCGTGCTGCGGCTGAGGCCCGACATGCTGCAGCAGGCGATCGTGATCCCCGAGCAGTGGGACGCCCAGGGCAGCTTCTCGCTGGGCATCGCCTCCCCCGGCACGATCACGTGCGACGGCCCGGTGGCCGACGGCCGGTTCACGGTCGGACCGGTGATGACGTTCTTCACGGTCGTCGGCGCCGTGCTCCTGGCCATCCCCGGCATCCTGCTGGTCATCGCCGGCGTGGTCGTCGGAGCCGTGCAGGCTCGACGCCCGTAGGTCGGCAGGCCGGCCGAAGCACCGATGCACGGTTTCGAATCGCGCACTTTGCCGTTTTCCCACCGCGAACCCTGCAAAGTGCGCGATTCGAAACCCGCGGGGCGGCCGCCGAACTCACCAGGGGCTGGGCTCGTAGTCCTTCAGGAAGACACCGTGGATGTCGTCGCCCGCCTCGCCGCGCACGATCGGGTCGTACACGCGGGCTGCCCCGTCGACGAGATCGAGCGGGGCGTGGAAGCCCTCTTCAGCCAGGCGCACCTTCGTGTAGTGGGGGCGCTCGTCGGTGATCCAGCCGGTGTCTACCGCGGTCATCAGGATGCCGTCGGTCTCGAGCATCTCTCCCGCACTCGTGCGCGTCAGCATGTTGAGCGCGGCCTTCGCCATATTGGTGTGCGGGTGACCGGGGCCCTTGTAGCGACGGGAGAACTGACCCTCCATGGCCGAGACATTCACCACGTACTTGCGATGCGATGACGATGCGGCCATCGACGCACGCAGGCGGCTGATCAGCAGGAACGGCGCCGTCGTGTTCGCGAGCTGCACCTCGAGCATCTCGAGCGGATCGACCTGATCGATCGACTGCACCCAGCTGTTCGTGCGGTTCACGTCGGGCACGAGCCCACCGGCATCGATCGCGGTGCCGTCGGCGTGCTTCTCGAGCGACGACGATCCGGGGGCCATCGCGAGCCGCGCGAGGTCTTCGGCGGTCAGCGCCTGGCCGCCCTGCTCGGCGACGGTGCCGCCGAGGGCCGCGACCGACAGCAGCGGGTGCGCGTCGACCGACGCCTGCAGCGCCTGCGGATGCGGATCGGCGGTGTGCCCGAACGTCTCCATCTCGGGCAGCGGTCCGTCAGGGAGCGGCTGCAGTTCAGCATCCGCCAGCAGAGAGTATGAGCCGGGCGAACGACGCACGGTCTGCGCGGCGTTGTTGATCAGGATGTCGAGGGGGCCCTGCGCTGCGACGGAGTCGGCGAGCCCGATGACCTGGGCAGGGTCTCGCAGGTCGATGCCGACCACGCGCAGCCGGTGCAGCCAGTCGGCCGAGTCGGGCAGGGCCGAGAACCGACGCACGGCGTCGCGCGGGAAGCGCGTCGTGATCGTCGTGTGGGCGCCGTCGCGCAGCAGCCGCAGAGCGATGTGCATGCCGATCTTGGCGCGGCCTCCGGTGAGCAGCGCGCGCTTGCCGGTGAGGTCGGTGCGGGCGTTGCGCTTGCCGTGGCTGAAGCGCGCGCAGTCGGGGCAGAGCTGGTGATAGAACGCATCGACGACCGTGTACGGCTGCTTGCAGATGTAGCAGTTGCGGGGCTTCAGCAGCTCGCCGGCGATCGGGGCGTCGACGACGCTGGTCGCCAGGTCGTGGCCACGGGTCTCGTCGTCGATGCGGTCGGGGGCGCCGGTGGCGGTGCGGGCGACGACGGCCTTGTCGGCCTCGGCGATCGCATCGCGGATCTCCTTGCGGCGCACGCGCTTGACGGCCTTGAACATCGCGGCAGTCGCGTGACGCACGGCGACGAAGTCGGGGTGCTCGTTGTCGATCGCGTGGAGTTCCGAGAGGACCCGCAGCGTGGTGGCCAGGTCTTCGGGGTCGATGCCGGCACCCAGGTCGGAGGTGGCGTCGGGTGCGTCGGTCATTGTGCCGATTTTACGCGAGATCCCGGGGTGCGTTGCTGGGAGCCTCGGGGGTGTCATCGCCGGTCGCCGTTCACAACTCAGCATGCGTGGCTGGGTGCGGCGACCGGCGCCCCGGAACGGCCAGGGTCGGCACCCCGGCGCCCCGCGATCATGCTGAATCGTGAACGCCGAAGGGCTGCAACGTCCCACCCCCGGCGTAGGGTCTGAACATGAGCAGCCACACCGAAACCCCCGGAGTCGTCCCGTCCTACCTGCTCGCGCGCCTGGCCGAGTCGGGCCGCTACCCCCGCGCCGCCGCCGCCGCGAGGCAGACGCTGACGGCGGGCAGACCGCCGTTCCGTGCGCGCATCGACCTGTCGATCGACGAGAACGGCGATCTGGTCGCCGAGCTGTCCGACGCGCCCAACCGCACGATCAGCGACGCGGGCAACACGCAGACGCTGCCCGGCGCGATCGTCCGCAGCGAAGACGATGAGCCCGTCGCCGACGCCTCCGTCAACGAGGCGTTCGACGGACTCGGGGCCACGTTCGAGATGCTGCTCTCGGCCTTCGGCCGCAACTCGCTGAACGACGCCGGGGCTCCGCTCGACGCCACGGTGCACTACGGGGTCGACTACGACAACGCTTTCTGGGACGGCGAGCGCATGGTCTTCGGCGACGGCGACGGCGAGGTGTTCGTGGGCTTCACCTCGTCGACCACGGTCATCGGGCACGAGCTCGCGCACGGCGTCGTGCAGTACACCGCGAACCTCGAGTACCAGGGCCAGCCCGGCGCGCTCAACGAGTCGATCGCCGACGTCTTCGGCGCTCTCACCGAGCAGTTCCTCCTCGAGCAGAGTGCGGCCGATGCGACGTGGCTCATCGGTGCCGAGATCTTCACCGATGCGGTGCAGGGCAAGGCGCTGCGGTCGATGATCGAGCCGGGCACCGCCTATGACGACGACGAGCTGGGCAAAGATCCGCAGCCCGCCCACATGAGCGGATTCGTGCGCACGACCGAGGACAACGGCGGGGTGCACATCAACTCCGGCATCCCGAACCGCGCGTTCGCGCTGTTCGCGATCGACCTCGGCGGCAACGCCTGGGAGGCCGCGGGCACCGTCTGGTATCGGGCACTCACCGGGGGGCTGTCGAGCACCGCGAGCTTCACCGAGTTCGCCGACGCGACGGTCGCCGCGGCATCCGCGATCGACGATGCCACGGGCGCCGCCGCTCGACGTGCGTGGACGACCGTGGGAGTCTATGGAGATGAGCGAGTCCCCTCCACCGACTGACGCGCAGGTCGTCATCGCGGTGGTGCGCACGGGCGGCATCGCCGGCATCCGTCGTCAATGGCGCGTCGAACCGGATCCGGCCGAGTCCCTCGACTGGATCGCCATGATCGAGAGCTGCCCGTGGGATGCCGATGCGGATGACGCCACGGGAGCCGACCGGTTCGTGTGGCTGATCCGCGTGCGCACCCCATCAGAGAAGCGCGAACGGGAGCTGCCCGACTCCGAACTCGCCGGCCCCTGGCGGCAGCTCGTCGACGCCGTGCGCGCGGCATCCGACTAGAGAGCCCCGCCCTTGGGCGAGGCGAGCACGACGAATCGCCGCCATCGCGCAGGATGGGACGACGACGACACGAGGGAGAACACCATGCCGACGAGCGAAGAGGCCACACGCCTGCTGCAGTTGTCACGTGATGCGTACGACCGAGGCGATTCGGTGCTGCACCTGCAGGCCGAGGTCAGCCGTCTCACCGGCCAGCCCTCGTCATGGGGCTCGTCAGAGAACGACTTCATGAGCGATGACCACGTCGGGTACTTCCTCAGTGAGGTCGAACGCATCGGCTGGCGCCTCGAGCAGACCGGCTACACCTTCGTGGAGTCGGGTGCGACGACCTCGGCGCGCATGCTGAGCACCGGAACCGGAGTCGTCAACCACGGCCACGTCGCGGGCTACTTCACCTTCCGTCGCATCACCCCGTCGGCCTGAACCGATCCATCCGGTGTGAATCCGGCGCCCCCACCGACAGGCGGGAGCAGAATGGGACCCATGGGACTTTTCCAGCAGCGCTCCGACGAAGAAGAGAACCAGTGGACTCTGCCCTCGGAGCCCCTCGAACGCTCGGAGTCCGAGGTGCTCGACGAGGCACCCTCCGTGGATCCGCTGTCGCTCGGTCTGGGCCTGGGCCCCGGCGCCTCCGTGAGCTCGGTCGCCTTCCCCGTGGCACCGCCCGCACCGGAGGCGTTCTCGATCGAGAACCGCGAACCGGATGACAGCGACGACTGACACCCTGCTGGCGGCGTTGCCCGCGGACGCCACGCATCACGACGCCGAGCGCCTGCTCCGCGACGAGGGGTGGGAGCCGTGCGGCGCCGGCGACTGGGCGATTGCTCTGCAGTCGCCCGACGGTCTCCGGGTCGCACGGATCAGTCCGTTCGATCCCGTCGGCCCCTACACCGCGGCCCTCTATCGCCAGGCGGCGCAGACCCGGCTCGTGCCCGAGCTGTTCACCCATCGACAGCTCGAAGGCGGCGGCGACCTGATGATCATGGAGCGCCTGCATCCCGCGGATGAGCAGGATGCGTCTCGCTTCCTCTGCACGATCGAGTCCGGCGAATCCGCCGTGTCGGACCTCGTCGACGTCGTGCGCCGCGTCCACGCCCGCGCCCTCGCCGAACTCCCCTGGTGCGGCCCTCTCGACGAGAACCCCGCGAACGTGATGAGTCGCGACGACGGCACTCTCGTGCTGATCGATCCGTACTTCGCCGATGGGCCGGCTCTGTATGCGGCAGCCGGATCCGACCCCGATTCCGTGGCGGCGCGCATCCCGATGGATCAGCGCCGCTACATGACCGAGATCCCGCTCGCGTACTCCGGGCCATGGCCGGAGGAGTCGCGCGAGGAGATGCGTCGGGGACTCGCCGCCGCGGACGCGCGCCGAGCCGGGTGACCGCCGCGCGGGCGGTGTCGCCCGTCGCGGCTACGGTTGAGGGATGACGATCACCGCCGCCGCAGACGGCTCCGCCCTGGGCAATCCCGGCCCCAACGGCTGGGCCTGGTACATCGACGACGACAACTGGGCAGCGGGCGGATCCCCGCACGGCACCAACAACCAGGGTGAGCTGCGGGCCGTGCTCGAGCTGCTGCTGGCGACGGCGGGCATCTCCGAGAAGCTCATGATCGAGTGCGACAGTCGCTATGTGATCGATTCGGTGACCAAGTGGATGCCGGGATGGAAGCGCAAGGGGTGGCGCAAGTCCGACGGCGGGCCGGTGCTGAACCGCGACCTGCTCGAGGGCATCGACGAGGCGATCCGCGGGCGTGACGTCGAGTTCTCGTGGGTCAAGGGCCACGCCGGCCACCCTCTCAACGAAGCGGCCGATGAGCGCGCGAACGCCGCGGCCAAGGCCTACCAGGCGAAGCAGGAGCCTCGCCGAGGACCCGGATTCACACTGGCGACGGATGCCGGCGCAGCCGCAGCAGCATCCGCCCCGATCGCCGCCGCGGCCACGCGCGCGGAGGATTCTCCCGCTGCGTCCCCGACCGTCGCGACGGCGATCGCCGAGCCGCTGTGGGCCGAGCCGTCCGACCTGCTCGACAACCTCTACGCCCCGGTCGACGACCCGATCGAGGTGCGGCTGGCACTCTCGAGCGACGAGCACGCGCGCCTGCGCGACCGTGCCGAGGCGCAGGGCATCACGCTCGAAGAGGCGCTCCGCCGCCTGATCTGACGCGTCTCGACCCCGGCGACCCCGCGTACACTCGCACCATGTCGAAGAAGAATGTCGCACGCACCGTCGGTCGGATCTTCCTCGGTTCCTTCCTCGTCTTCGCCGGCGTCTCGCATCTGACGTTCGCGCGCGAGGAGTTCCAGGCGCAGGTGCCGGACTGGGTTCCGCTGGATCCTGACGTGACCGTGCTCGCCTCCGGTGTCGTCGAGGTCGGACTCGGCGCCGCTCTGCTCGTCGCACGCAAGCGCCGCGGGCTGGTCGGTGTGCTCGCGGCGCTGTTCTTCGTCGCCGTCTTCCCCGGCAACATCGCGCAGTGGGCGGAGCACCGTGACGCCTTCGGCCTCGACACCGACATGAAGCGCTTCGTCCGGCTCTTCTTCCAGCCGGTGCTCATCGCCCTGTCGATCTGGTCGACGCGCACTCCGCGTCGCACATCCGCGGGCTCGTCCGACTCGTAGCCACGGGCGCGGTGCAGGGCCGACCCCCTCACGCCTGACCTGCCCGTGCGTGGCCACTTTCGCACCGGAAACCGGCGGATGCCGTGCACTATTGACCCCGCAACGGAGCCGGGATGCGTTGTTGACCCCGCATCCCGGCACCGCAACGGTCGTGAACGTCAGACCGCGAGCAGCTCCCGCTCGAGACGGTCGTACGACGTCTCCATGCCGTCGGCCATGCCGGTGGCGAGGATCATGTCGCGCGTCTCCTTGTCGGGGTACTCGATCAGCAGGGTGATCAGCGTCGCGCCGTCCTCCTCGTAGAGGTTCAGGTCGTTCAGCGTCTCGACCGGCATCCCGACCATCCGCTCGGTCTGCACCGACCGGCGAGGAGCATCGATCAGCAGCGCCTCCCCCTCGAAGCCGAACGCCTGCCCCTCGGTGTCGCCGACCGGCGCCCACGAGTTGCGGTACGTCTGGCCGACTTCGGTGGCGACGACACACTCGGTCATCTCCCATCCGTCGGGTCCGAGCAGCCACTGCTTCATGAGCTCGGGCTCGTTGTGCGCACGCCAGACCAGTTCGCGCGGTCCCTCGACGAGGCGCGTGATGCGCACGTGCACGTCGTCGAGCAGCTCGACCCGCGTGCCCTTGCCCTGCGCGTAGTCGCGGAGATCCTGCAGCACGGCGTCGAGCTGGCTCATCGCGAGCTTCAGACCCTCGATCTGGCCCATCTCGACGACCTGCTCGATCGCCTCGACCGAGTCGAAGTGACTGGTCGTGATCATGCGGGTGCCGGCGGCGGTGGACTCGAAGGCGAACGACATCCGCTGCGCCGGAAAGCCGTCGAGAGGGTTGCCCTCATCGTCGACGAACGAGTCGAGCACCTCGAAGCTGCGGGGCGCATCGATCGAGAGGAACTCCCACGAACCGGACGACCTCTCGCCGCGGGGGCCGTTCATCGAATACTGCGCGCGACCGCCGACAGTGTGGTCCCAGGCGGTGAAGGTCGCCGGCCATCCGGGAGGACCCCAGAAGCGCTCGAGCTGGCGCGGGTCGCTGTAGGCGGCCCAGACCCGCTCGATCGGCGCCGCGAAATCGGCGACGACGGTCATGGTGAGGTTGTCGGCATCGGTGGTGACATCCGTGACGGGCATGTCAGTCTCCTTCTTCGGTTCGTGAATCATCGGTGGTGTCGGTGGTGGTGTCGGATGCGGATGCCGGCGGCTCGGCCAGCAACTCGTCGAGTCGGGCGACGCGCGACCGCCACAGCTCTTCGTATCGGGCGAGAAGCGCCCTGGCGCGGGCGATCATCTCGGGGTTCGCGCGGACGAGCCGCTCGCGTCCCTCGGCGCGCTTGACGATGAGATCCGCCGCTTCGAGCACGGCAACGTGCTTCTGCACCGCGGCGAACGACATCTCGTATTCGGAGGCGAGGGTCGAGACGGACTGCTCCCGCTCGATCGTCCGGCGCAGGATGTCGCGCCGGGTCGACGTCGCCAATGCGTGGAACACACGGTCGACCTCCGCTTCGCTCAGTTCTCTTTGTGCAACCATTTGGTTGTACGTTATGCCTGGGTGGGGCGGATGTCAAGAGGTCGTCGGATTCACCTGCCGCCGGTTCCGCGCAGGCGCGCAGGAAGACGCCCGGACACCGTCGGGGCGCGACCGAGGGGGCAGCCTGCTCAGGAGTTGCTGCTGGAGTTCGACGAACGGTCAGGCAGATACGGTTCGATCGCGGCCGCGAGCTTCGCCGGGGTCATCGACTGCAGCCAGATCCGCCCGGGGCCGTGGATCTCGGCGAGGAACAGCGAGTCGCCGAAGAACTTGTTCTTGATGCCCTTGACCGAGGTGAACTGCAGATCCATCTGCGACTCGAACATGGCGAGGTGACCGGGATGGATGAGCAGCGATTGGCCGGCCGCGAGTTCATACTCGGTGATCTCTCCCGCCAATTGCACCCAGGCCGTGCCGTTTCCCGCCAGCTTCTGGAACACGACTCCCGCCCCGCCGAAGATCCCGACTCCGAGCTTCTTCTGCAGGCCCACCGACACCTCGACGCCGGTCGTGCTCGCCGAGTACGAGCCCTGCTGCACCATGAAGGAATCCGCCGGATCGATGTCGAGCTGCCGGATGGTGCCGGGCAGCTGCGCAGCGAAAGCCACCAGACCACCCTGCGCGGGAGCCGTGTACTCCGTGAGGAACAGCTGCGCACCGCCGAGCACGCGCTTCAACCCGCTGAGGAACCCGCCCTGCCCGCCCGTGCCGTGCACGGTCGAGGTGTTCAGCTCGAACCCGGGCGACATCCAGGCGACGTCACCGCCCTCGGCGACGATCTTCTCCCCCGCTTCGAGAGTGACCTCGAGGATCGGCATGGTCGTACCCGCGATAGTCGACTTCATGCGTCCCAACCTAGAGGCGCAGTATGCCGGTGCGCCAGGGCCCTCCACCACTACCGCCGGGCGTGCGGCCGCTCCGACTCGCCGTCGGAGCGGCCGCCGCTGTCTACGGCGACGATCGGANACCCCGCCCGCCGAGAGAGACTGAGGGTGCCGCGTCAGAGCACCGAGCTCTGCTCCAGCTCATGCAGACGAGGCGGGGCCGCACCGGTTCGGGACACCGCGACGGCCGCACTGGCGAGCGCAGCGTCGGCGGCTCCTTCGAGCGCACTCAGGACATCGGCGTCAGGAGCGAAGACGTCGGCGGTCAGCTCGGGGATCAACCCCGCGGAGACGATCCCATAGACGAGACCGGACATGAACGCGTCACCGGCACCGATCGTGTCGACCACCGTCACGGGCGACGCACGCCTCGTCACCGGTTCTCCCGCACCGGCGATCGCGGTGACGCAGCCCTCGCCACCCCTCGTGACGACGGCCATCCTGGCCCCCAGAGCGAGCACGTGCGCGAGCACATCATCGCCGCGGCGACCGGGGTAGAGCCAGCCGGCATCCTCATCGCTGAGCTTCACGACGTGGGATGCGGCCATGATCGCCTCGACGCGTGCCACGGCTGCGGTTCGCGGTCCGAGAAGCGCAGGCCGGATGTTCGGGTCGTACGTGCGCAGAGCGCGACTCGAGACCGTGCGGAGCATCGCATGGACGGCGTTCGCCCCGGGTTCGAGCGACGCACCGATCGAGCCGACGTGGATGAGGTCTGCCTCCGCTGCCTCGGCGATCGCGGCCGACTCGGAGAGGGTCCATTCGATGTCGAAGTCGTAGACGGCCGCGCCGTCGGCGCCGATCGCGGCGGTGGCCCGGGAGGTGCGTTCGCCGACCCTGAGGCTCGCCGCGGTCAGAGCGACCCCCTCACGGACGAGGTGCTCTTCGAGCATCCGTCCGCACGCGTCATCGCCGATCCGGGTGAGAAGCGTCGTCGATAGCCCGAGCCTGGCGAGGCCGACCGCGACATTCATGGGTGAGCCGCCCGGATGCGGCACGCCGTCGACGACATCGACGAGGGCCTCACCGACGACGAGGCAGCGGGGAGTCAGCATCTCCTCTCCGCGATATCCGCTCGCGCCCCGTGCAGAGATCCTCCGACGGCTGCCACGGTGTAGGTGCGCGGCGAGGCGACGGGGATCAGCGCGGTGAGCACCCTCTCGCCGTTCTGTGCGAACAGCTCGACCGACGACACCCGCTCATTCAGATCGTCGATCCAGATGTCCCATCCGATCTCGCCCGGCCGGTCGAGACTCATCGAGGGCGACCCATGAAAACCTGACGGCATTCCCGCGCCGCGACGCTCGAGCTCGATGCGTCCGCTCGCACGGTCCTGACGGATCACGACCCCGCCGTCATCCGATGCCGAGTCGATGTGGAGTTCGACGCTCTGGGCATCGCCGAACGTCGCCGTGAAGCCGAGACGCGCGGCACCGGCGATTCCTTCGGCGAGCGCGACGCCACCGGTCACACTGCCGAGGTCGATGCTCTCACCGAGCTCGAGTCCGACCGCCGACTGCTGCCGCAGTCGCTCGACCCCCTCCGCATCGCGAGTGAGCGAGAGCCGGCGAGGAAGAGTCATCGCGCTGCGGTGCTCATCGGAGTCCTCGCCCGGGATACGACCGGCATACTTCCAGTTGTCCATC
The DNA here is from genome assembly GCF_001423615.1 of Microbacterium sp. Leaf159. Lineage (GTDB taxonomy): Bacteria > Actinomycetota > Actinomycetes > Actinomycetales > Microbacteriaceae > Microbacterium. Next base: position 2,149,267 of record NZ_LMOU01000001.1, read on the forward strand.
CAGGCGATGAGCGTCCGCTCGTTGCGCGAGAGGCCGTCGAACGTGACCCCGGCATAGCAGTCGGGTCCGAAGTCGATCCAGCCGTAGCGTTCCAGCTCGTCGCGCGACTGAGTCCCGTCTCTCAGCAGTGCACGCGTCGGAGTGGGGTGGGGAACGGAGGCGCGGAACGTCGTGCCGTCGAAGTCGCCCACGACGTAGTGCGTCCCTGAACCACCCGCGATGCCTCCGGGGTTGAGGCTGATCAACAGCACCCAGCGCACGTCGTTCTCGTCGCCGTCGACCGCGAGCGGGAACATGTCGGGGCACTCCCAGACGCCGCCGACCGGGCCGGCCGGGCCGTAGGACGACAGGTAGGTCCAGGTCTTGAGATCGTCGGAGCGGTGGAACAGCACCTGGCGGTCCTCTGCCTCGACCGCGACCATGACCCAATAGCCGTCTCCTCCGTCGTCATAGCGGAACACCTTCGGGTCACGGAAGTCGCTCGTGCCGCGGTCGAGCACGGGATTGCCGTCGTACTTCGTCCAGACGTACCCGCCGTCCGTGCTGAACGCGAGAGCCTGCGCCTGATGCCCGGGCGCAGCGGCGGTATAAAGCGCGACGAGCGCCGGATGCTCATCGATGCCGAATCCCGAGGTGTTGCCGTGGTCGACGACGACGGAACCCGAATAGATCTGCGCATCGTCATCCCAGAGGATCGCCGGGGCATGCTCGGTCCACCGCATCAGGTCAGAGCTCGTCGCATGGCCCCAGCTGAGGTTGGCGTGCTCGACGCCCTCCGGGTTGTACTGGAAGTACAGGTGGTACAGACCGTCGTGGAAGACGAGACCGTTCGGATCGTTCATCCAGTTCTTGCGCGGAGCGAAGTGCGTTCGCGGGCTCGTGGTGCGGACCGGGGGAAGGTCAGTGGGGGTCACCGGGGTAGTCGTCTTTCTCTGTGATGGGGGCGTGCGTCACTTGCCGACGCCCGCTGTGAGTCCTTCGCGCAGCGGCTTCTGCCCGAAGAAGAACACCAGGAGCGCAGGGATCATCGAGAGGATCACGCCGGCGAGCACCGTCGAGATGCTGCCGGTGCCGAGGTTGCCCTGCAGCGTCACGAGTCCCAACGGCAGGGTGAAGTTCTGGTCGCTGATCGTCATGATGAGCGGCCGGAAGAACTCGTTCCAGTGATAGTTGAAGGCGAGGATGCCGACGATCGCGAGTGCCGGCGTCGCCAGCGGCAGGTAGACGCCGAAGAACGTGCGCCAGGGCCCTGCGCCGTCGAGCTGCGCGGCTTCGCCCAGCTCGGTCGGGATCCCCATGAAGTACTGCCGCATCAGGAACGTGCCGAATGCGGTGGGCAGGGCGGGAACGATGAGCGCCAGAAGCGTGTCGGCGAGCCCCATCCCCCTCACCAGCATGAACACAGGCACGATCGTGACCTGCAATGGAACCATCATGGTCGCGAGGATCAGCGCGAACAGGATCTTCTTGCTGCGGAACTCGAACTTGGCGAAGACGTAGCCCGCCATCGCCGCAGAGAGCATCTGCCCCGCAGCGACGAGCATCACCACGAGCGCGCTGTTCCAGGCATACAGCCAGAGCGGGATCTTGGTGAAGACGTCGGCGAACGCCCCGAAGCCGACGGTGACCTCTTGAGTGACGCTGTCGGTGGGCGAGAGCGCCGTGACGAGGGTCCAGACGACCGGCCCCAGAGTGAGGAAGGCCGCCAGCCCGAGGATGACGAATTTGCCGCCTGTGCCGAGGCTGTGGGTCCACGAGCGCTTCGTGATGATTGTCGTAGTCATGATGGCCTCACCCGTAGAAGACGAATCGGCGGCTCAGCCGGAACTGGATGGCCGTGACGAGCATGATGAGTAGCGTCAGCACGATTCCGATGGCGGAGGCGCCGCCGAAGTCGAGCTCCCGGAAGGCGGACTCGTAGATCACCATCACGGCGGTTCTGGTCTCATCGCCGGGCCCGCCGCGGGTGAGCACCCACGGCTGATCGAAGATCTGCAGCGCGTTGATGATGGCCATGACCGACGCGACCAGCAGGGTCGGGCTCACGAGGGGGAGCGTGATCATGCGGAACTGCGTCCACCCGGCCGCGCCGTCGAGCGAGGATGCCTCGTAGACCTCGCTCGGGATCGCGGCCAGACCTCCGATGAAGAGCAGGAACGTGAAGCCGAAGTTCTGCCACACGTAGACCAGCAGCACCACGACCTTCGCCCCGAAACCGGTCGTCAGCCACCCGACATCGGCGATGCCGATCAGGTTGAGCGTCTGGTTCACGAGCCCGAACTCCTGGTTGAACAGGTACGCCATGATCAGCGAGACGGATGCTGCCGACAGGATCAGCGGGAAGAACAGCGACGACCGGAAGAACGTGCGCAGCCACGCCGGCATCTTCGATTGGACGAGGATGGCGAGCACCAGTGCGACCGTGAGCTGCAGAACGACCGCCACGATCACGAAGCCGATGGTGTTCAGGAACGACACGCGGACCGTCGGGTTCATCGCGAGGTCGACGAAGTTGTCGACTCCGACGAACACCGGATCGGAGATGATGTCCCAGCGGAAGAAGGCCAGGACGAACGATCCGACGATCGGCACGAGGTTGAACAGCCCGAGGCCGATCACGGTGGGTGCGAGGAACACCCAGATGATGGACCGGCCCGAGCGAGCGACGGTGCCGGTCTCGCCGCGTGCTCCCGGCGGGACGGTGAGGGTTCGAGTGCTGCTCTCCGACATCATCGTCCTCCCAGCGCGATCTCGAGATCTCGCTGCATCGTCTCCAGGCCCCGGCGGACGCCGGACGGACCGTTCGTGATGGTCGACACCACGTTCTTGAGCAGCGCCGACTCGACGGCGGCCTGCTGGGGAGGCGCCGGCATAGGGCCGGTGTCCGGGAACTTGTCGAGGGTGTCGTAGAAGACCTCCCAGTGGGCGGGACCCACCCCGGCTCCGTAGAGTTCGGCGTTGAGCGAGCGACGAGGAAGCGACGAGTCGGGTTTCGGGTGGGCGATCTTCATGCCCTCGACAGAGACGCAGTACTTGAGCCATTCCCAGGCCTCGTTCTTGCGCGGAGAGGTCTCCATGATCGCGTACCCGCCCGCGCCGAACTGATGCCGCTGCCCCGCCATCCGCGGGAAGTAGGTGACGTCATAGGCGTCATCGGCGACGCCGGCCTCTTCGAGACCGCGAACCCAGAATCCGCCCGCGGGAGTCATTCCGACCGCGCCGGTGGAGAACAGCGAGACCAGCTCGTTCCCGCCTCCCTGTGCAGGGTTCGCCGCAAGACCCTCCGAGACCATGCGTTCGAGCACCGAGAAGCTCTCGACGGCATGCTCGTTCAGGGCGTCGGCCTGCTTCCACACGTAGCCTCCACTGCGGGCCGGCTGGTCGGGATAGAAACGGTCCCAGAACCAGTCGCCTCCGCCTGCCTTCTCTTCGCGCAGGAAGCTCGTGTTGTTGACGTAGAGCCACGGCACGACACCACCCCAGAGCCGGTTGTTCCAGAAGTAGGGGAGGAACTGCTCGGGGGCGCTCTTCTTCATCGAGCGGGCCGTGGTGAGGAACTCCTCCAGAGTCCAGTTGTCGGCAGGGTGCTCGAGCCCTGCGCGCTCCATCGCCTGGGTGCTGTAGAAGACGTTCGCCGCGTTGAAGTTGTCGGGCATCTGGAAGAGGCTGCCCTGGTACATGAACGCCTCGATGAGCGTGGGATTCACGTCGTCGAAGTACTCCTGCATCTCCGCCGCGTCCCTGCGCACGAAGTCGTCGAGCGGGTGTGCGAGGCGCGAGGCGAACAGCTGCGAGCCCTCGGTCGCGACCGTGACGACATCCGGCGGCGTGCCCGCCGCGATCATCGTGAGGATCTTCGCGAAGTACTCGCTCCAGTCCTGACCCTGGATGGCGACGATGCGCACCTCGATGCCGGGGTGCTTGCGCTGGAATCCGTCGATCAGCGCCTGGCGCGCCACCGCATCCTGCGCGGTGCCGAAGAGGGCGACCGTCAGAGTGTCGGTTCCTCGACCCGGGATGTCGGATCCGGTGAGTCGCGGCCACGAGACGACGGTGCCGACGATGCCCAGTCCGATCGCGCCGAACAGAGCCCTGCGAGTGAGATCAACCACGATGTTCTCTCCTGAGTGAGTGACTCCGCAGGCGGGAAGCAGTATCCGGGCGGAGGTGCTGAATTGATTCAGCACGCTGAGATTAGCATCGCGAATCGAGGGCTGCAACCATTTTGCTAAATCAATTCAACACAGGTGGTTACGGCGCATCTCATGCACTGCCTAAGCTGGAGATGTCACGACAGGAGGACGCCGGTGCCGAAGAACGTCGATCGCAGGCCGACGCTCGCCGATGTCGCCGCGCTCTCGGGGATGTCGAAGACCGCCGTCAGCATGATCCTGAACGACCGGCCGGGCTCGCGCCTCTCGGCCGACGCCGCCCGCCGGGTCCGCGCCGCCGCCGAGGAACTGGGCTACCGCCCGAACCCGGCTGCGCAGAGCCTGCGGCTCGGCAAGACCAAGACCCTCGGGTTCATCTCCGACCAGATCACGGTGACCCGCTACGCGTCCGAGATGATCCGCGGCCTGCTGTCGGCGGCGAAGGAGCACGGCCACACCGTCCTCATCGCCGAGACCGAGGGCGACGACGCGAAGATCTCGGACGAGATCGAGGCGATGATCGACCGCCGGGTCGACGGCATCCTGATTGGGCTTCTCGGCGCCCGCATGATCGAGGTGCCCGAGACACCCGCCGACGTGCCTGTCGTGATCGTCAACGGCACGTCGACGACCGGGCACCCGTCGGTCCTCCCCGACGAGCGCACCGCCGGCCATGCGATGGCACGCCTGCTCACCGAGGCCGGCCACCGCCACGTCGGAGTGATCGGCAACAACCCGCACGCTGTCTCCTCTCCCCTGCACTCGGTGACCATCGGTCCGCGATTCGACGGCATCCGCACCGCGTTCGCCGAAGCGGGCGTCGATCCGCTCATCATCGACGTCCCCGAGTGGAACCCCGACATCGGATACACGCGGACGCTGCAGATGCTCGACGCGCATCCCGACCTCACGGCGATCCTGGCCGGCAACGACGGTGTGGCGTTCGGCACGTACCAGGCGATCGCCGAGCGCGGACTGCGGGTTCCCGACGACATCTCGGTCGCATCGTTCGACGATGAGGAGCTGGCGAGCTTCCAGCGACCAGGCCTGACGACTGCACGCCTCCCGTACGACGTGATGGGGCGCACCGCGGTCGAGATGCTCCTCGGCGAGCGCCCGCTCGGCGCCGTGCTGATCCCCATGCCGGTCATCGCGCGGGCCTCGATCCGCTCTGTGGGCTGACGCACAGCGGTAACCTCGTTCCATGCCACCAGCCACGCCGAGACCTCCCTCGTCGAGCAGCATGGGCCGAGGACTCGATGTGCTCTCCTCCGTGGCGACGCTCACCCGCGACCTCCGACCGGCCACGGTCAGCGTGATCGCGGATTCCCTCGGTCGTGAGCGCTCACAGGTGTCGCGCACGCTGGCGAGCCTGGAGCGCTCGGGCCTCGTCACCAGAGCGGCGGACCGTTCATTCACCCTCGCGTGGGGATGGTACGCCGCCGCCCAGGAGCTGAGCGCACAGCGCCTGCGCACGCACGGCCTGGTGGTGCTCGAAGACCTGTCGTCGCGCCTCGGCGAAGCCGCCTTCCTCAGCGTGCTGCAGGGAGACACGACGCTCACCATGCTCGAGAGCCTTCCCGCCGACTCGCGCATGATCGGGTCGTGGATCGGACGCGCCTACCCTGCCTATTGCAGCGACGCCGGCCGTGCCACGCTGTGGGACGCCTCCGCCGATGAGATCCGCGCGGTGTTCCGCGCCACCGATTTCTCGCCTCAGGGGCCGAACACCCCCGCTTCGGTCGACGACTTCCTCTCACGGCTCGACGACGATCGGCGCCGAGGGTTCGCGATCGTCGACCAGGAGGCTGAGCCAGGTCTCTACTCGGTCGCCGCTCCCGTGTGGGACCACCGCGGCGAGGTCGTCGCCGCGGTCCAGGTGATCGGGACGCGCGACGTGATGGCGGAGCGCACGGCGACGTGCGGCGAAGCATGTGCCCGGGCTGCCGCCGAGCTCTCCCGAGAACTCGGCGCCCAGTCAGCCGTTCTCGCGTGAGGGCTGATCGGCGCCGGCTGCGGCGCTGAGCTCGCCGGCGAAGTGCGTGAGCAGGGCCCGCGTGTCGCGGGTGATCCCCTGGGGGCGGTGCCTGCCACGCACAGCCAGGGAGGCGATGACCTCACCCCTGCTGCGGATGGGGAGGGCGAACTCGTCGATGCCCTCGTCGTATTCCTCCGCCGCGGCGACGAGCGAATCTTCGCGGTCCCGTTCGAGCAGCGCCCACACATCGCGCGTCGAACGAGCGGCTGTCGGTCCACCGACCCCGACGAACTGCACGTCCTCGAGCAGCGCCTCGAGCTGCTCGAGCGTGTGATCCCAGAGCAACGCCCGGCCCGCACCGGTGCACCAGATCGGTGTGACGAGCCCCTCACGGATCGAGCGATCGAACCCATCGGCGGACCTCTCGCAGCGCAGCAATACACCGCGCGCGCCATCGGCGATCGTGATCAGGGCGTTGACACCTCGCTGCGAGGCGAGCGCCCGCAGCGCGGCTCGCGAGGCCCGCAACCAGGGTGCGTTGAGAACGGCAGCGGTGCGGAAGAACTCCGGCCCCGCCGAGAACAGCGCGTCGTCGTCGCGACTGAGGAGCTCCCGTGCGCGCAGCTCCTGCGTGAGCCGCGACACCCGGCTGCGCTCGATCTCGGTGGCCTCCGCCAGACGGGAGGCATTGAGTCCGGGACGAGCGCGGCGCTCCTGGGAGACCGAGGCATCGAGAAGCTTGAGACCCTGCACGAGCGAGGATGAGGCTGCCATCGTTGCTCCTTCGTGCGGGTCGAGATCACGGCAATCCTATCCGGCGGCCGCGACCGGACGACGCGGCAGGAGCCGCCCCCAGGCGACGTAGAGATCGGCAGCGATGTGACCGTGCGACCGCTCGACATCGGCCGGGGCGATCACCTCGTCGCCTTGCCGGCCGAACAGCACCGCCTCGTCTCCCGGCGCTGCACGCGGGATGCTCGAGACATCGACGAGGAAGCTGTTCATGGCGATCCGATCGACGATCGGTGCACGTCTCCCCCGCACGAGCACCTCGCCGGTGCCGCTGAGGCTGCGATGGATTCCGTCGGCATATCCCAGAGGGATCACGGCCAGACGCGCATCGTGGTCGAGACGGTGCCAGCGCTCGTATCCCACAGTGCTGCCACGCGGATAGGCATTGATCGCCGCGATCCTCGACACGACCCGCATGGCAGGACGCAGCGCGCCGCCGACCGTGTCGGAGTCGCCATACAGCCCCGCGCCGATGCGCACGAGGTCGAACCGAGACTCGGGCACCGTGAGTGCCGCGAACGTGGTCGCGCAATGCCGCGCGATCCGATCACACGCATGCGTTCCGGCGAGCAGCACACGAGTCTCCTCGTCGAAGCGCGATGCGCCCTCGGCCACATCGGCAGCGTCTTCGCAGGGGAAGTGGGAGCACAGGCCGACGACCTCCAGGTGCGGGTCTGCGAGAACGGCGGTCACGGCATCCAGGCCCCCGGCTTCACCGAGGTCGATGCCGTCGCGACCGAGCCCGGTCGAGTTGAGCGAGAGATGCACGCGAATCCTGACCCCCCGCGCCGCCGCGGTCACTCCCACGATTCCCGCGTGCTCGACTCCGCCGACCCATTCCTCCAGGCCGAAGCGGATGCCGTCGTCGATCTCCTCCCGCCCGGCGGGGCGCACGCGCATCAGTCGCCCGACGAACCCCGCCGCACGAACGGCGGCGGCGTCGTCGTTCGAGGCCACCCCGACGATCGCGATCCCCTCGGCGACGAGCAGCGGTGCGACGATGTCGATCCCGTGCCCGTAGGCGTCGGCCTTCACGACCGCGCAGAACCCGACCTCCTCGCCGAGCTCTGCGCGGATCGTGCGGATGTTGTGCGTGATCGCGTTCCGGTCGATCTCCACCCACCCCGCCGCGGACGACGGAGCCGTCATGCCTCGACGGACTCGGCCTCGTGATCCTGCACGACATCACGTACGCCCTGGCGACCGTGACGCCACCAGAAGTACAGGTAGCAGGCACCGACGAAGGGGATGCCGAAGTAGAGCGCGGCCACCTGGTTCGGGTCGAACGCGATCGCGATGATCGAGATGAGCAGCAGAGAGAATGCGACGATCGGCAGCGCGGGGTAGAGCGGCGTGCGGTAGGCCAGATCCTGCACGCGTCCTCCTTCGCGCACGAAGGCGCGGCGATGGAAGAACTGCGAGGCGACGATCGACATCCACACCGCGACGACCGCGAATCCGGCGATCGACACGAGCACCAGGTAGACCGTTCCGGCCGCGATCACGCTCGTCAGCAGCGAGACGAGACCGATGAGGATGCTGACGCTGAGCGCGATGAGCGGCACACCCCGCCGGGTGAGGCGGGTGAACGCCTTCGGGGCGTGACCCTCCTCGGCGAGCGAGAACAGCATCCGCGCGCAGGAGAAGAGTCCGCTGTTGCCGGCCGAGAGAAGCGCCGTGATGATCACGAAGTTCATGATGTCGGCGGCGTAGGGGACGCCGACGTACTGGAAGACGTCGACGAACGGGCTGCTGGTGACGCTGGCCTGGTCGTACGGCAGGATCGCGGCGATGACGGCGATCGCCCCGACGAAGAGCACCACGAGGCGCAGCACCGTCGAGCGCAGGGCACGGGGGATGTTCTTGGCGGGGTCCTTCGTCTCGCCGGCGGCGACACCGATCAGCTCCGAGCCGCTGAACGCGTAGAAGACGGCGAGGGCGGTGACGATCACACCGCTGAATCCGTTCGGGAAGAGGCCGCCGGGAGTCTCGAAGTTGCTGAAGAGCAGTGCCGGCGGATGCTCTGGAGACAGCGGTGTGAATCCGAAGATCGCCGCGCCGCCGAGCACGATCAGGCCGACGATCGCGATGACCTTGACGAGCGAGAACCAGAACTCCGCCTCGCCGAACACGCGAGCCGAGATCGCGTTGAGCAGGAACAGCACCGCGGCGAAGATCAGGCACCACAGCCACACCGGAACCCCGGGGAACCAACGCTGCATGAGGATGCCGGATGCCGTGAACTCGGATCCGAGCGCCACCACCCAGCAGAGCCAGTACAGCCAGGCCGTGGTGAAGCCGGTCGCCGGGCCGATCGACCGCGACGCGTAGATGTGGAAGGCACCCGAGACCGGGTACGCGACCGCGAGTTCGCCCAGGCATGCCATGACGAGGTAGACGACGAAAGCGCCGATCAGATACGCGATGATCGCGCCGAGGGGTCCGGCCTGCGAGATCGTGTAGCCGGAGCTGAGGAACAGCCCCGAGCCGATCACCCCGCCGAGCGCGATCATGATCAGGTGACGGGCATCCATGGTGCGCTGCAGCCGACGCAGCGGCACCTGGGTGGCCGTCGTACTCGGCAGGACGTTGGGGAGGGGCTTCTCGCCGGGAAGAGGCGTCATCGGAACTCTCAATCGGGTTGTATGTGCATCATATTCACATCTATGTGCCAATGACGCATTTTCTTTGGTGATCTGCGGGGACACTATCTCCTGAGATATCCGGTGCGCAAGAGCACTCCTGCGGATTGGCCCCCGCATCCGCCACCACCGACATTCCGGGCGAGAAGCTGCCATTCCGCCCACTCCCGCTGCCGTTCTGACAGGCGCGCACAGACACCACGCGCGCTGAGGATGGACACATGTCAGCGCGGCGACGCCGGCGACAGTCCACGTAGAGAAGGAGAACCCCGGTGACTCACCACGACCTCGCCCTCATCGGCTTCGGAGGCGTCAACCGCGCCCTCGCCGAGATCATCCACGACCGAGGCTCCGACCTCGCCGACGATCTCGGCTTCACCCTGAGAGTCGTGGCGATCACGGATCTGCGGTTCGGCTCCCTCATGCAGGAGGACGGCATCGACCTCGGAGCCGTGCTCGCGATGACCGGCGAGGACTCCTTCGCCGGGATGCCGGGTGGAGACGTCGATCCTCGCAACGACCACGTCATCCGCACCACGACGGCGGGCATCATCGTCGAGGCGACCTACACGAACCCGATCGACGGCGAACCTGCGATCTCGCACGTCCGCGCCGCCCTCGAGAGCGGCAAGAGCGTCACGACCACGAACAAGGGGCCCGTCGCACTCGCGAGCGCCGAACTCAACCGGCTCGCAGAGCAGAACGGCGCCCGCTTCGAATACGAGGGTTCTGTGATGAGCGGCACTCCCGTGCTGCGACTGGCACAGCAGACGCTCAAGGGACTCCGCATCAGCCGCATCCAGGGAATCCTCAACGGCACGAGCAACTTCGTGCTCGGCCAGATGGAGTCGGGCAAGTCGCTCGGCGATGCCGTGGCCGAGGCTCAGGCATTGGGTTACGCCGAGGCCGACCCCACCGCCGACATCGAAGGATCCGACGTGCAGCTGAAGGTCGTGATCCTCGCCAATGAGCTGCTCGGCGCCGAGATCACCACGGCCGACGTCTCTCGCGTCGGCATCAGCGGGATCACCGCGAGCGATGTGATCGCGGCAGCGGCGGCGGGCGAGCACTGGAAGCTCCTCGGCACGATCACCCGCGACGAGTCAGGCGCCGTGACGGCATCCGTCCAGCCCCTCTCGCTGGCCGCCGACCACCCTCTCGCAGGCATCTCCGGAGCGACCAACGCGATCGCGTTCACGACCGACCTGCTCGGCACCGTCACGATGTCCGGCCCCGGCGCCGGACGCCTCGAGACGGCCTACGCGCTGCTGTCCGACATCATCGCGATCGATGCGCAGCAGGCGTCACTCGTCGGAGCGGCGTGATGAGCGCGCCCGCCATGGAGGCTCCTGTGACGCAGGCGTCGCTTCTCGAGGTGCTCGACCCGTACAACGGGGAGGTGATCGCCCGCCTCGCCCAGCACTCGGTCGACGATGTCGACGAGATCATGTCGCGCGCGCGGCTCGGCGCCACTCTCTCGGGCGACCTGTCGAGATTTGCGAGGCACCGGATCCTGGATAGCGCAGCGCGGATCCTCGAGGGCCGCGCCGAAGAGGCAGCGACCCTCATCGTCCGCGAAGCAGGGAAGACGATCACTCAGGCGCGCAAAGAAGTGCAGCGAGCCGTGACCACGATCTCGCTCTCGGCCGAGACCGCTCGCGCCTTCGACGGCGAGGTCATTCCCTTCGACGCCTACGAGGGCTCCGCGAATCGCCGCGGCTGGTACACACGAGAGCCGCTCGGGGTGATCCTCGCGATCACGCCCTACAACGACGCCCTCAACCTCGTCGCCCATAAGATCGGCCCGGCGATCGCCGGTGGCAACGCCGTGATCCTCAAGCCGTCGCAGTTCACCCCGCTGACCGCGCGGTTCCTCGTCGACGTGCTGCTGGAGGCAGGACTCCCCGACGAGATCATCACGGTCGTCCACGGCGACCGGCACGTGGCGCAGGCGCTCGTCGCCGTGCGCGACATCCGCATGGTGTCGTTCACCGGAGGATTCACCACGGGTGAGGCGATCGCCCGCACCGCGGGTCTCAAGAGGCTGGCGATGGAATTGGGCGGCAACGCCCCCGTGCTGGTGTTCGCGGATGCCGACATCCCGGCCGCCGTCGAGGCCTGCGTGTCCGGCGCATTCTGGGCTGCGGGGCAGAACTGCGTCGGCGCGCAGCGCATCCTCATCGAGCGCTCCGTGTACGCCGAGTTCCGCGACCGATTCGCGGCGCGCACCTCGACGCTGCGCGCAGGAGACCCGGTGAACCAGGCGACCGATGTCGGTCCGATGATCTCGGTCGCTGCGGCGACGCATGCCGAGCGCGTGGTCGACGACGCCGTGCGGTCGGGGGCTCGCGTGCTCGCCGGTCACCGGCGGGAGGGCTCGGTGTACTGGCCGACCGCTCTCGAGAACGTCTCGCCCCGTTGCGAGGCCTGGAGCGAGGAGGCGTTCGCGCCCATCGTCGTCTTGGCTGCGTTCGACACCGAAGACGAGGCCGTGGCCGAGGCCAACAGCATCGACTACGCCCTGCACGCCGCGGCGTTCACCTCCGACATCACCCGCGCGCTGCGCGTCGCCGAAGCACTCGATGCCGGGGGCGTGATGATCAACGACTCCTCCGACTACCGCATCGACAGCATGCCGTTCGGCGGATCGAAGTACGGGAGCATGGGGCGCGAAGGCGTGCGCTTCGCGTACGAGGAGATGACCCAGCCGAAGGTCACCTGCATCACCACCTGAGATCTCCTCGCGGAGGGGGAGGGGTCCGCGGGGGATGCCCTGCCCCTCTGCGAGGTCACGCCCGGTCGACCACCCGGGTCAGCGACACCGCTGTGACGGTGTTCGCGACTCCCGGGAGCGCTGCGAGCAGCTCCCAGATCTCGCCGATGCGATCCATCGACTCCGCTTCCAGCGTCACCAGCAGGTCGAAGTCGCCCGAGAGCACATCGCACCGACGCACTTCGGGAATCTGGGCGATCTCCGAGGCGACGCCACCCCCGCGCATCCGATCGCTGCGGTAGACCAGCACGATGGCCGAGACGGGCGAGCCGCCGGCACGTCCGGGAACGACGCTGTAGCCGCCGATGACGCCCTGACGCTCCATCCGCTCGATGCGCTGCTTGACGGCGTTGCGCGACAGATGCACCTGGGCTGCAAGGGTGACCAGCGGGATGCGGGCATCCTCGGTGAGCGCCGCAAGTATCTGACGATCGATCTGATCGAGATGAAGCCGCTCCATCGAGACCTCCTGAGACAGTGCAAGCTCATGCACGATTAGCAATTGCGTGTGTCTATTATGCACCTTAGAGTGAAAGATGGCACTGGAAGACGGTGCGGAACGAAGGAGTCACGATGGGCGCTCGACCCGACCGCAAGGATCTGCACACGCTGTCCGACCTCAGCCTGGCCGTGCATGCAGGCAATCAACTCGACTCGACGTTGGCGCTGCGCACGCCTCTCGTGATGGCGAACTCGTACCAGCTGCCCGACGACCCGAGCGAGATCAGCTGGTCGGCCACCGCACCCGGGCTGTACACCCGCAACACCGGGGTCAACCAGGCGGCACTCGAGCAGAAGCTCGCCGCCCTCGACGGCGCCGAAGAGGCGGTCGCACTCGCCTCCGGAGTCGCGGCCCTGCACGCGGTGTTCTTCACCCATGTGCGCGCCGGTGATCATGTGGTCGTGAGCGATGTGGTCTACGAGGCCACCTGGCGGCTGTGGACCGAGCTGCTGCCCCAGCGCTACGGCCTCGAGGCGACCTTCGTCGATATCAGCGACCTCGACGCGGTGCGGGCGGCCATGCGCCCCGAGACGCGCCTCGTGTGCATCGAGGCCATCGCGAACCCGACCACCAAGGTCGCCGACGTGAGCGCGGTCGCCGCGATCGCCCACGCCACAGGCGCCATCCTCATGGTCGACTCGACCTTCTCTCCGCCGCCGTTCTACCGACCGATCCACGACGGCGCCGACCTGGTGGTGCACTCCCTCACCAAGTACCTCAACGGGCACGGCGACGCCATGGGCGGCTCGGTCTCGGGGCGGCGCGATCTCATCCAGGCGATCAAGGCCGATGCCATGGTCGACGTCGGCGGCATCATCTCGCCCTTCAACGCCTGGCAGATCCAGCGCGGCACCGTCACCCTGCCCCTGCGCCTGCGCCAGCACTTCTCGTCGGCGCTGCAGATCGCGCAGATGCTCGAGGCCGACCCCCGGGTGGAGTACATCTACTATCCCGGCCTCGAATCGCATCCGGATCACGCTCTCGCCGTGCGGCAGTTCGGCGGGCGCGGCTTCGGTGGAATGATGTCGTTCGCCGTGACGGGCTCCCCCGACGTGCAGAACCGGTTCGTCGCGAACCTTCGACTGATCACCTCAGGGTTCTCACTCGGTCACGACGACTCGCTCATCGTGCACACGGGCACCGAGGGCGGCCGTGTCGCCACGTACCCGGCGCCGTTCCGAGAGTTCGGACACCTGCGTCTCTCTGTGGGCCTCGAGGATGCCGACGACCTGGCCGCCGACCTCTCCGAAGCTCTGGATCTGACGTTCGGACGCGATTCGCGATAGAGAGGGTCGCGTCCGAACGTGAGACACCTCGATGAGAGGTGCCGGTCCGCCGCTTACTCAGAACGACATCATGCTCACCGAGCCGCGTCCGCAACCAGAGCGGTGTCGACGAACTGCTCGAACCGCACGATCAACCCACCCCGGACGACGAAGTGATGCGCGACGCGTGCTTTGAGTTCCTTACCCGTGGCGCGGTTGACGGCGGTGTACCGGGCGAGCACGACGACGTTCTCCCCGTCGACGACGTAGGAGTCGTCGTGGGCGATCCATCCGTCCCAGTCACGGCCCAGCACTTCCATGACTCCAGATGTGACGCCTTCAGGCGTGCGGTACGTGCCGGCAAGCGGGAATCCTGCCATCTCCGTCCATTCCACATCCGGCGCGAGGGTCGCGCGGAGTGCGGCGAGGTCGCCGGCAGCCGACGCGAGGTACTGCCGTCGCACGACGTCGCGCGGAGCGTCGGACACCTCGGTGTCCGCGGTGAGTTCGTTCAGCCCCATGTCATCTCTCCCTTTGCAACCTTCGGGCCCAGCTGGGCCGCGATCAACATGCCCGAGTCCGGGAATGCGTCGATGAGTGCTGCCGTGGTCTCGGCACCATCGGCCGACCGCTCGAGGATGCTCTCGAACTCGAGCAGGTAGGCCTTGGTGTAGTCGATCGCACTGGCATCGTTGGCCGCACCGGGCAGCCGGTGACCCGCGACGACGAGCGCGGCGTCGAGGGCTGCCATCTCATCAAGGAGGGCGATCCACGCGGCACGCTTCTCTGCGGTGGCCGTGTCGGCCGTCCAGACGTGCTCGTTCTGGAAGAGCAGCACACCGCCCACGATGGCGCGGTGAGTGCTGTTCCAGAGGTAGGCGCGATCAGGCAGCTCCTGCGACTGCCCCCTGAGCTCGAAACGCTCACCGTCGACGACGATCGCGTCAGTGTGGAGGGGAGAGATCTCGGGCAGACGAGTGGGAAGGTTCACACCGAGACCGCCCCACGCCGCGAGCTTTCCTTCGAATGACGAGCGGATGTGCTCGATCACGATCGGCGTCGCCACGATCGCAGCGTTCGGGAAGGCATCAGCGACGACCTCCAGACCGAAGTAGAAGTCGGGGTCGGCGTGGCTCACGAAGACTGCGGTCAGCGTCTTGCCCGAGTCGAGAACAGCTGCGACGAGGCGATGACCATCCGCGCGCGTGAAACCCGCATCGATGAGCACGGCCTCCGTCGGACCGGTGATCAGAACAGCGGATTTATTCTTGGACCCGACGGGGAAATCAAGATCGAAGACCTCGAAGTTGAGCGACATGACGGCACCTTTCCATTCGATACTCGGATCGCCCGAGCCGGAGCGCGGCGCGCTCCACAGGTGACAACAAAAGCTGACTAGTCAGCTATTCCCGATCGCGGGAACTCGACTACGGCATCACTGGAAGCGCCTGGGCCGCGTTCCGACTGACGAGACGAAGCGCTTCAGCGAAAGACTCGGCACTCCCTGGAGGAAGCACGTCGATGAGGTACTGCTCGATGTTGTGCGCGTGAGCCGCGCTGGCGGCGGTCACGACTTCTTCGCCGCGTGCCGTGAGGACGATGCGCTGCACGCGCTTGTCGGTGCTCGATGCTCGACGTTCCACGAGAGCATCAGCGACCGCCCGCTGAACGAGCCGAGTGGCACCGCCCGACGTGAGCACTCGCGCCTGAGCGATATCTCGCACCGGCAAACCCTGCTCGCCTGCGCGACCGACCAGAAGCAGAAGCTCGAAGACCGAATGGCTCACGCCGAAATCATCTTGCAAGGAACGACCCAAGATGAAGTCCAGACGATTCGCCGCCCCGAGCAGCCGACCGAAGAGAAGGATCCGCGGGTCGTTCGCTGCATCTTGCGCCGTCAGAAACTCCGCATCTTCTGCCATTCCCCCACCTTAGGCACCGACACTGGGCGTCCAGGAGGTTTTCGACATTCGATAATTGAAGTGGCAGGGTCGAGCGTTCCCGCCTTCCGCACCGCGCGGCAGACCACTCGATCTGCTGGAAGGAAGACACCATGAAAGCTCTCCGCTACGTCGAGATCGGCAAGCCGCCCGTCGTCGTCGACATCCCTATCCCCACGCCGGGACCGGGGCAGGTCCTGCTCAAGATCACCGCCGGCGGTGTATGCCACTCCGACGACTACGTCATGGGCCTCCCCGAGAAGGACTATCTCGAGCAGAGCTACCCGCTGCCGCTGACGCTCGGCCACGAAGGCGCCGGGATCGTCCACGAGATCGGTGAGGGCGTCGATTCCACGCTCAAGGTCGGGGATGCCGTCGCGGTCTATGGACCGTGGGGCTGCGGACGCTGCCACAACTGCTCGCAGGGCATGGAGAACTACTGCACCAACGCCGCCGCCGAGGGCATCCGCCCTCCCGGTCTCGGCAGCCAGGGCTCGATGGCCGAGTACATGATCGTCGATGACGCCCGCCATCTCGTGCCGCTCGGCGACCTCGACCCCGTGCAGAACGTCTCGCTCACCGACGCCGGCCTCACCCCGTATCACGCGATCAAGCGCTCGCTCCCGAAGCTCGGCGCGGGCACCTTCGCGGTCGTCATCGGCACCGGTGGACTCGGTCATGTCGGCATCCAGATCCTGAAGGCGATCTCCGGCGCCACGGTGATCGCCCTCGACGTCAACGACACGAAGCTCGAGCTCGCCACCGAGGTCGGTGCAGATCACGTGCTGATCAGCGATGCGTCCGCGGCCGAGAAGATCCGTGAGATCACCGGCGGCTTGGGCGCGAACGCGGTGTTCGACTTCGTCGGAGCGAACCCGACGATGGCCCTGGCGCAGAGCGTGGCGGCGCTCGACTCCGACGTCACGATCGTCGGGATCGGCGGCGGAAGCATGTCCCTCGGCTTCGGTTCGATCGCCTACGACGCCGCCGTGCGCATCCCGTATTGGGGATCACGTTCGGAACTGATCGAGGTGCTGGATCTCGCTCGCGCGGGAAAGATCCACGTGCAGACCGAGACCTACTCGCTCGACGACGGCCCGAAGGCGTACGAGGACCTCGCCGCGAACAGCATCCGCGGCCGCGCGGTCATCGTTCCCTGATCCGAGAGCGCCGTGCGGTCGCGCCATGACCGCACGGCGCTGCGGTCGCACCCGGGACCAGGTCAGAGCGTCGAACCGCTCGCGAGCGTCGCAGCGACCGCGACGAGATGACCGCCCTTGCGCTCGACGCGGCGCACAGACGAGGGAGCGACGGCATCTCGCTCGAGCATCCGCCATGGCCGCGCCGCGATGTCGGCTCCCCCGGTCGCGCACGCGAGCCGCGCCAACGGTGACAGCACACTCCAGAAGCCGTGCGGTGGTTGCATGTCGACGACGCACGCACGCGCGCCGGGGCGCAGGCACGCTCGCGCACGACGCCACGCCTCCTCACGCTCGGCGATCACGCTGAGCGAATACGTCGCGAGCAGAGCATCCGCGCGTCCGTCACCGGAGCCGCGCAGGTCGGTGACGGCCTGAGCCACCGTCTCCGGTCGCAGCTCTGCGGCATCCGTCCGGATCAGGCGAACCCGGTCTCCCCAGCCCTCCCGGTCGATCCGCCGCTGGGCCATGGCGAGCATCCCGGGGCTGCGGTCGATGCCGATCACGATGCCCGACGAGCCCGTCGCCGCGAGCAGCGGTGCGAAATTCAGGCCGGTCCCGCAGCCGAGATCGATGACGACGTCGCCGGATCCCAGCGCGAGCAGCGAGATCCCCGCCTGCCGCCCGGCCCGATACACCAGGCGCTCACCCGAGAGCACGTCGTACCAGCGCGCACCCGCGCTGTACCGCCGCACCAGTGCAGCCATCCGGCCTCCCGCCTCCGGGTCCACTCTAGGCTTCAGGCATGAGCACTCCTTCTCGCAGACCCGCGCGTGCCCTCACGGCCCGCGAAGCCGGCGCCCGCACGTGGGATCTGGTCGTCATCGGGGCGGGCAGCGCCGGACTCGTCGGGTCGCGCACTGCCGCCGCGCTCGGTGCGAGCGTGCTGCTGATCGAGGCTCACCGCTTCGGCGGAGAGTGCCTTCACACCGGCTGCGTGCCGTCGAAGGCTCTCATCGCCGCTGCCTCCGCCGCGCACGCCGCGCGCCGCAGCGCAGCCGTGGGCGTGACCGCGACCGGGGTCGATGTCGACTTCCCGGCGGTCATGCGGCACGTGCACTCCGCGATCCGCGAGATCGAGCCTGTCGACTCCCCCGAGACGCTGAACCGCGACGGCGTGCACACTCTCACCGGACGCGCGCGGTTCGACGGCCCCCGCTCGGTCGTGGTCGACGGCGAGCGCATCGCCTTCCGCGACGCGCTGATCGCGGCGGGCAGCACGCCGGTGCGCACGTCGGTCGAGGGCGAGGCCGCAACAGACGTGCTCACGAACGAGACGTTCTGGGAGCTGGACGAGCTGCCTCCGCGTCTGCTCGTGCAGGGCGGCGGCGCGATCGGCTGCGAGCTCGCGCAGGCGATGGCTCGGCTCGGCAGCGCGGTCACGCTGGTGCACCGTGGCGATCGACTGCTGCCGAAGGAGGATGCCGCGGCGAGCGCTGTCGTCCTCGCAGCGCTGCGTGCCGACGGCGTCGACGTGCGTCTCGGCACGACCGTGAGCGCCTTCGAGTCACCCGGCTCCGACGATGATCCCTCCCCGTCGGGAACCGCGACGCTGAGCGACGGCACGCAGGTCGCATTCGATCGAGCGCTCGCCGCACTCGGGCGTCGCGTCGAGGCCGCGGGTCTGGGTTTGTCGGCAGCGGCCGTGCGGCTCGACCCACACGGAGCCGTCGACGTCGACGCCACCCTGCGCACGTCGAACCCCCGCATCCGTGCCGCCGGCGACGTCACCCCGCTGCCGAGGTTCACGCACACGGCCGGCATGTACGGCAGCGTCGCCGCGACGAACGCGGTGCTCGGGCTCGCCCGCAAGGCCGACGTCGATGTCGTTCCGCGCATCACGTTCACCTCGCCAGAGGTCGGGGCGGTGGGCATCACGCCGGATGCTGCTCGCGCACAGGGGATGCGGGTGATCGTGCATTCCCACGCTCATCTCGATCGGGCGATCGCGGACGGACACACCGACGGCTTCACGAGCATCGTGGTCGATCGGCGAGGCCGGGTCACCGGCGCCGTCATCGTCGGGCCGCGGGCAGGCGAATCGCTCGCGGAGTACACCGTGGCGGTGAAGACCGGCATGAACGTGCGCACGCTGGCCACGACGATGCACGCCTACCCGAGCTACTCCGACGCCGGGTGGAACGCCGTCGTGAAGGAGGCGCAGCGCGGCCTCCGCGGCGGGGCCGTCGCATTCGGCATCCGCCTCCTCGTCCGTCGCCACCGCCGCCGCCGCGCCTGAGCCTGCCCGACCCGACTCAGCGCAGGCTGCGATAGCCGACGATGATGCGCTGCACTGCGCTCACGGCGACGAAGAGTGCCCACACCAACGCGATCTGCCATGCCCAGAACGGCAGGATGAGCCACAGCGCGTGCACCGCGATGGTCTCGGTGCCCTCGGCGATCCGACCCAGGAACGACAGCGAACGCCCGTCGTCGATCGTACGACCGGTGCGCTCGGCGATCGACGAGAAGGCGAGGAAAGCTGTGCCGTTCACGTAGTAGACGAGCAGCACGACGAGGAACGGCCACCACGGGGCGCCGAACTGCGACGTGGCGCCGAAGGCGACGCCGACGACCGTGGCGCCGTAGACGACGAAGTCGGCTGTGATGTCGAGGAAGCCCCCCGCGTGGGAGGGCGCGGACTCTCGCCCCTCCGCTTCCGCCTGCCGTCGGCGGCGTCTGGCGAGGGTGCCGTCGAGCCCGTCGGCGATGCGCGAGACGAGCCACAGCACGAGAGCGACCCACCACAGCTGGAACCCGGCCGTGACCGCCGAGGCGACACCCAGCGCGAGCCCGAGCACCGTCAGCCGATCGGGGGTGATCCCCGGTCGGTCCAGGGCCGTTGCTGTCGCCTCGAGCGGTCGGGCGAGCACGGCCCGCAGAGAACGGTCAAGCATCATCGGCACCGCCGGTCTTCTGCGCCGACGACGGGTGCTCGCCGTTGCGTCGGCGCAGGACCGCCGCTGTCACGATGCCGCCGAGGATGAGCACGCCCAGCACGGCGACGGCGATCCAGAACGGCGGCCCGAGTTCGAGCCCGAACGCGCCGAGCGCCACATACGCTGCGGACCCGGGCAGGATGCCGATGGCCGTGCCCAGCGCGTAGTCGCGACGTCTCACCGCCGTCAGGCCGGCGCCGTAGTTGATGAGCGTGAACGGGATGATCGGCACCAGCCGGGCTCCGAGCACGGCGAGGAATCCGCGGTGCGCCAGGGCGGCGTCGAGGCGCGCCACCCGGGCTCCCGTGAGACGCTCGACGGCCTCCCTGCCGAGTGCTCGACCGATGACGAATGACGCCGCGGCGCCCAGCAGGGCTCCGACGTAGACGAGCCCCAGTGCGAGCCAGAAGCCCCACACGAGACCTGCCGCGATGGTCAGCAGGTTCTTGGGCACCGGGGTCAGCGTGAGTGCGGCGTATGCGACGACGAACAGCAGCGCGCCGCCCGGTCCGAGACTCGCCGCCCACGCGCGTATCGCCTCGAGGTCCGTCGGGGCGAAGAAATACCCAACCGTTCCGACGAGGGCGACGAACAGAAGGAGAAGCAGCAGGCGGACGATCGCCGATCGCTTCGAGGGGGCGACGCTGACACGCGAATCACCAGCATCCACAGGCATCCTCCCCGACTCCTATACCCTAGCCCGGCGCGATATGCCGATACACCGATTCCGAAGCGAGGAACCCCGATGAGCAGCACCGCACGATGGCCTCGGAGGAGCGCGGCTCTCGCGCTCGCCGTGCCGCTGATCGCCCTCACCGCGTGCGCAGCCCCCGAGAGCAGCGCGTCGACGACCTACGACGACTGGGATGCGGTGCTCGAGGATGCCGAGGGCCAGACCGTGCAGCTGTGGATGTACGGCGGCGACGATCAGGGCAACGCCTATGTCGACGACATCCTCGCCCCCGCCGTGGCGGAATACGGAGTGACGCTCGAGCGCGTGCCCGTGACCGACACCGGCGATGCGCTGAACAGGGTGTTCACCGAGATCCAGGCCGGACGCTCCGACGGCACGGTCGACCTCATCTGGGTCAACGGCGACAACTTCCGCACCGGCAAAGAGGCAGATGCGTGGCTGTGCGGATGGACAGACCTGCTGCCGTCGATGGCTGCCACCGACCCCGACGACCCCCTGCTGCAGTCCGACTTCGGCACCCCCGTCGACGGCTGCGAGGCCCCGTGGCACAAGGCGCAGTTCACGCTCGCTTACAACGCCGAGGCGATCCCGGACCCTCCGACGACCCTCGAGGGGGTGCTCGAATGGGCCGAGGCCAACCCCGGACGCTTCACCTACCCGGCCCCACCGGACTTCACCGGCTCGGTGTTCGTGCGCGAGGTGCTGTCGAGCGTCTCCGGCGGTGCCGACGAGGTGCCTGCGGAGTTCTCGCAGGAAGCGTTCGACGAGCTGAGCCCTGCCCTCTACGAGCGGCTCGATGACCTGGCCCCGAGTCTGTGGCGTGGCGGTGACACCTACCCGGCGAACGAAGCCGAGCTCGGTCAGCTCTTCGCCGACCGCCAGATCGACATCACGATGACGTACGGGCCGGCGACGCTCACCGCTCTCGTGGCCGACGGCACCTACCCGCCGGGAACCACCGTGCTGCCTCTCGAGGACGGGACCGTGGGCAATGCGAGCTTCCTCGGACTGCCCGCGAACTCCGACTCGATCGCAGGCGCGATGGTCGTCGCGAACGTCGCGCTCTCGGTGGAGCAGCAGGTGGCGAAGGCACAACCCGATGTGTGGGGTCAGTTCACGGTGCTCGACATCGACGGCCTCTCGGATGCCGACCGCGCCCTGTTCGATACGCTCCCGGAATCGCCTGTCGTTCCCGGGTACGAGGTGCTGTCGGAGAACGCGCACGGCGAACTCTCCGCAGAGTGGGTCCCCGCCCTGGACGAGGGCTGGCGAACCGGCGTGCTCGGCCGATGAGCTTCGCGCCGGTGGCGCGCCGCCGCGGGAGCGCTCGTCAGCTCCTGAGCGGCGCGTTGCTGGTGCTCCCTGCGGCCGCCGTGACCCTGCTCGTCGTGGGCGGCGGGATCGGCGCGACAGTGTTCCAGGCACTCGGCCTCATGCCGGTCGCCGGGCCCGTGACTCCCGGCGTCGACGCGTTCCTCGCCCACCCCGACGACCTCGCGGCCGCGACCGCGGTGTCGGTCGCCGTCGCGGCGGTGTCGACGGTCATCGCGGTCGTCGTCGGCACCGGCGCCGCGGTCGTCATCGCCTCTGGACGCGCAGGGAGTCGTCTGCTCGCCGCCCTCGGCGCGACGACCGTGACCGTGCCCCACCTCATCGGAGCCGCGACCATCGGACTCCTGCTCTCGGACGCGGGAGTGCTTCCGCGGCTGCTCGGCATCCCGCCCGAAGCGTGGGCGCCGTGGGTCGGCGGCCCCCTGTGGGGTGCGGCCATCGCGGAGTTCGCCTGGAAGGAGTCGGCGTTCGTCGCGCTCGTGGTCACCGGCACCCTCGCGACCCGCATCGCCACCTACGACGAGACTGCCGCGCTGCTCGGCGCGGGCCGGTGGCGTCGCTTCCGTCACGTCCTGCTGCCCTTGACCGCGCCGACCATCGTCATCTGCGCGGCGATCAGCTTCGTCTACGCGCTCGGATCGTACGAAGTGACCTGGCTGCTCGGCCGCACCTATCCCGAGCCTCTGCCCGTGCTGGCCGTTCGGCTGTTCCAGGGCGTGTCGCTGGCATCTCGTCCCGAAGCGGCCGCGGTGGCGCTCGTCACCTGCGCGATCTCGCTCGCTGTCGTGGCGTTGACCTTCGCTGCGCTCCGACGCACGGCCGTCTGGCGGTGAACGGATGACGTCGAGCACCCTCAACACCCCTCGCGGCCCCGGCCGCGTCATCCGTCTCGCCGTCACCGCACTGCTGATCGTCTGGTTCGCCCTGCCCTTCCTGCCTCTCGTGCTCTGGGCGTTCGCCGACGGCTGGTCCTTCCCGTCTCCCCTGCCCACAGCCTGGGGAGTCCAAGGCATCGAGGATGCGCTGGGCTTCGGCCTGCTTCCTGGATTCGCCCGTTCCGTGCTGCTCGGGCTGGTCGTCGCCGCGATCGCCACACCGCTCGGCGCCCTCGCCGCACGAGCGCTGACCTTCGGCGCCGTTCCCTTCCCCCGCGCCGTCTCGGCGCTGCTGCTCGCGCCCATCGCATTGCCGCCGTTCGCTGCGGTCCTCGGCGTCAACGTCCTGCTGTTGAGGGCGTACATCCCTCCCGTCCTCGGAGTGGTCCTGGTGCTCGTGGTCCTGGCACTGCCCTACACGACGTTCGTGATGCGCACAGCGTACGGAGCCTACGACCTCTCCTACGAAGAGGAGGCGCGACTGCTCGGCGCCACCCCCTCCCAGGTACTGCGCCGCGTGCACCTGCCCATGATCGCCCCCGCACTCGCGAGGGCCGGGTTCCTGGCGTTCCTCGTCGCATGGAGCGACTACATCGTGACCGTCATCGTCGGCGGAGGCGAACTCGTCACCCTTCCACTGATCGTGGCAGGAGCCGCCGCCGGACTCGGCAACGATGCCGCCGTCGCCGTCATGTCGCTCGGGGCGGTCATCCCCCCGGTGCTGCTGCTCATCTCCGTACTGGCCGTGCGCGGATCCGGCCGACCCACCGCCGGAAGGCGCCGCCGGTCATCCGCTCCCCCGGACATCGCCTCTTCCGCCTCGTCTTCCCGCCCCACGATCTCAGGAGCATCCGCGTGAGCGCCGACCTCGTCCTCGATGGACTCGACAAGAGATTCCCCGGCTCTCCCACCCCGGCACTGCGCGGGTTCTCCCTCACCGTGGCAGCGGGAACCTGCACGGCTGTTCTCGGCCCCAGCGGCTCGGGCAAGAGCACCCTGTTGCGGGTCATCGCGGGGCTGGAGGAGCCGGATGCCGGAGAGGTCCGCATCGACGGAACCGATGTCGCGGGCGTGGCGGCAGAACACCGCGGAGTCGGCATGGTCTTCCAGCGCTCACTGCTGTTCCCCCACCTCACGATCCTCGACAATGTCGCGTTCTCCGACCGGGTCTCCGGGATGAACCGCCGGGCCGCGCGTTCTCGCGCCGGCGAGTACCTCGAGATGGTGCAGCTGCAGGGCTTCGGGGATCGGCGGGTCGGCGAGCTGTCGGGCGGACAGGAGCAGCGGGTCGCGATCGCCAGGGCCCTTGCCGCCGAACCGGCGGTACTCCTGCTCGACGAGCCGTTCAGCGCGCTCGACCCCGCGCTCCGGAGCGACATGCACGATCTGCTCGACTCCGTGAGGCAGGCGGTCTCGCCCACGATCGTGCTCGTCACCCACGACCGCGACGAGGCCGCTCGGGCCTCGGATCGCATCGCCCTTCTCGAGCACGGCGTGCTCCTGCACGAAGGCACGGTGCTCGACGCGTACAGACGCCCCCAGAACGTGCGGGCGTCACAGATCATGGGGGGTCGCAACGCGGTTCCGGGCGTGGTGCGAGACGGCAGTCATCACAGCGCGCTCGGAGCGGTTCCGGTGCCGCTCGACACACCGACAGGGTCAGGGACGCTCGTGATCCGGCAGGAGGATGTGGCGGTGCTCGACGGCGGCGTCGGGCCCGCGGATACCGGTTCGATCGCCGGGGTGGTCGAGTCTGTCCGGGTGACCGGCGCGCGCTCCGAGATCGCCGTCCGCTGCGGCGACGCCCTGCTGCATGCGGAGGCGCCGCCGACGCAGCGGTGTCAGCTCGGCGATCGGATCCGTCTGATGCTGCCGACGACCGCCGTGCACATCGTCGCCGACTGATCCCGCCACCCGAGGCAGGGGATCGGCCACGACGAACCGCGCGGATCAGCGAGTGGCGGAGCGGGCCGCGCCGGTCTCCCTGACGCCCGTGAGACCCGAGGGCCGGGAGACGACCTGGGGTTCGGCACCGTCGCGGACGGAGGGGATCGGCAGTAGACGCCGCAGTTCGACGTTCTCGATCGGGTCGAGCACGGAGTGCTGCACGCACGCGGGAACCAGGCGTCCGTCCTCCGGATGCGCCATCGCGTACATGCACGAGCCGAGGCGCTCCTGAGTCTCCTTCAGCAGCGGATCGTCGGCGACGATGCCCTGTTCCATGAGCTTCCACGCCGGATCGACCTGCTCGGCATCCATGAAGTTGTGCACCACGAAGGTCTTGAAGGACACCTTGCCCCGACGCGCCTCGCGCAGCACGCGACGCAGTCCGCCCGCACGGCGGAGCACGCGTCGGGCGAGGCCGATGAGAGGAGGGATGTCACCCGGATGGCCGGCGACGGCACGGACCACCTTCACGACGAGCACCGGCTTCGGAATACCGCCGAAGATCATTCCGCCGAAGTGATCGAGGAATCGGTCGCGTGCAGCGATGTCCTTCGGATCGTCGGGGTCGAGCAACGCCGCGAACCCGCCGCCGACCCGCACGCCGACCGTGGAGCGGTTGCATCGCGGGTCGCCGAACTGGGTCGCCTGCCAGGGCAGCTTGTGACCGGCGCCCGCCTCGATCCGCTCCCACACGGCGTCGATGGTCACCTCGCCGAAGTCCTCGCGCCAGCGTCGGTCGTCGCCGATGAACGCGGCAGGCTGGAAGGACATCATGTCGAACGGCATGTCGAGCACGTCGCGGGTGACCTGCTCGACCTCGTCGACATTCGACGGTGTCACGGTCATGTTGTGCGCGAGGTAGCTGTCGACTCCGTGATCGCGCTTGAGATCGATGAACATCTGCGCGAACTTCTCGCGGAACGGATTGAGCTCGGCTTCACTGTGCGGGCGGACCGCACCCTTCCGACCTCGCATCAGCGAGTCGAAGTGTGCGGCGAAGGACACCTTGTCGAACCTCGGCTTGCGATCCTCGTCGAGCACCACATCGAGCAGATAGTCGTACTCGAAGTCGCCATGGGTCATCGACATCGGCTCGCGGCCGACCGCGCGCATGGCGAGAAGCGCCTGGGCATGATCCTCCGCCGAGAGCAGGCTGACCTCACCGCCGATCAACTGCGCATGCGCTCGCGGCCCCCGTACCTGACGCAGATAGGACATCTGACGCTCGACGTTGTCGACCGTGTGGTCGCCGTCGATGCGCACCTTGTTGGCGTCAGCCGAGTGGTAGCAGGGCGAACACGTGAGGTTGCACTTCGGGAAGACACCATGGGTTCCCTCGCATCCCACCGCACAACGACCGAGCAGCTGATTCGGCGTCTTCGCGTGCTCGGGCAACTCCGACCAGCGGATGGCGAGCGCACGTCGCGTCTCGGGATGTATCGGTCGCGTCTCGAGTTCGATCCGCTTGAGTGTCGTGGCGAGTCCCATGGCATCCTCTCGACTCCGTGAGCATCCGCATCGTCGACGGGCTCGATGTCCGAGAGTTGTTCGACGCCGACGGCATCCCGGATTGCATCGATTGTCGCACCCCTGCACGCGCGCGGCCAGAGCTTCCGATCGACCCAACGAGATCCATTCAGGCGCATCCATCCCCCCTCTTCCGGGCGTAGGCTGGAACCCTAGGACGGAGCGTCCGAGAAGATCTCCCGGCACCGCGATCGTCCGGAAGAGGAGTCACTCGTGGCTCAGTACGACGTCTCGAACCGCTCGGCGATCGTGACGGGAGCAGGCAGCGGAATCGGACGCTCGACCGCTCTGCTGCTCGCCCGGAACGGCGCATCCGTGGTCGTCAACGACCTGAACGCGGAGCACGCGAACGCGGTCGTCGACGAGATCCGCGCCGCCGGCGGCACCGCCGAGGCATCCGTCGGAGATGCGACCGACACCGCCTGGATCGCCAGCTCGATCGAGCTCGCGAACACGCTCGCCCCGCTGCGCATCGGCGTCAACAACGCCGGCATCGGCGGAGCATCCGCTCCCACCGCCGAGTACGACGACGAGGCCTGGGACAAGGTCATCTCGATCAACCTCAACGCCGTCTTCCGCAACATGAAGGCGCAGATCCCCTCGATCCTCGCGAACGGCGGCGGCTCGGTCGTCAACATCGCGTCGATCCTCGGAAGCGTCGGCTTCGCCGGCTCCCCCGCCTACGTCGCCGCCAAGCATGCGGTCGTCGGCATGACCAAGTCGGCCGCCCTCGAGTACTCCGCCCAGGGTGTGCGCGTGAACTCCGTCGGCCCCGGCTTCATCGACACCCCGCTGCTCGCCACCATGGGCGACGAGGCAAAGGACTTCCTGATCAGCAAGCACCCGATCGGACGCCTCGGCCAGGCCGACGAGGTCGCGAACCTCATCGCCTTCCTCGCGAGTGACGCCGCGAGCTTCATCACCGGCAGCTACCACCTCGTCGACGGCGGCTACACCGCCCTCTGAGGTTCGATCGCTGCGCGCGCCCGCCGCGCACAGCACACCTGCAGGACGAATGCACGGATGCAGGGCCAGATCACCGATCTCGCCCTGCATCCGTGTTTCGGCCCTGCATCCGGCACCGACCTACGCCTAGAGGCCTTCCGCGATCTCCTTGATCGCCGCCAGGCGGCGGTCCCATCCACGGCCGATCGCGTCGAGCTTCTTCGCCGTCGCCTCGAGTTCGGCGCCGATCGCGCGGAAGCGCACCTCGCGGCCGACCCGCACGGGTTCGACGAGTCCGACTTCCTGCAGCACGGCGAGATGCTTGGCGATCGCCTGGCGCGTGACCGGCAGCCGCCCGGCGAGGGCGGATGCCGAAGCATCCTCCTCACCGAGTGCGGTCAGGATGCTCCACCGCGTCTCGTCGGCGAGCGCCGCGAACATCGGCAGCAGCGTCGCGGCGGTCACGCCTCGGCCTCGACCAGCGCCACGAGCTTGTCGAGCTCGAGGTCCCAGCCGGTGCGGTGGTCCTCCATGTTCGCCGCGGCATCGGACGTGCGGTCGAACCCGGCCTCGACGACGGTCAGCAGCGTGCCGCCATCGACGGGCTCGAGCGTGAAGGTGAACACCGTGGAGGTCTCTTCGTCGAGCTCGGCCGGACGATGACCGAGCGCGTCGTCATTGCTCCAGCGGTATGAGATCAGTCGCGGCTCGTCGATCTGCTCGACCCGCAGGGGAATGACGTCATCCGGCCCGAAGGTCATCGTGCCGGTCGCGCCCACCCCTGTGCCGTCGAGCTCGGTGCGGCCGAACCACCGAGACACGTGCTCCGGCTCGGCGACGGCCCGCCAGACCTTCTCCGCCGGTGCGGCGATGCGGATCGACCGTCGGACGGTGAAACCCGCCGCGTCGATGACGGATGCTTCTTCTGTCCTGCTGGCCATGATGACTCCTTCGTCTAGCTGCGCGGTGTGGATCAGTGCAACTACAGGATTGCACTTAGTCACCACTAGCGCAACCCCCGGGTTGCAGATTTCCCGGGGCCTCCCGGTTCCCCGAACCTCTAGTCCCGAACCTTGCGCTTCTCGAGCACCCCGGCGAGCAGCACCGCGACGAGAGCGGCGGCCGGCGCCACGATCAACCCGGCCCGCAGGCTCTCGGTGTCGGCGATGAATCCGACGAACGGCGGCGAGAGCAGGAAGCCCAGACGCAGCAACCACGACACGATCGTGAGACCCACGCCCGGCTTCAGGCCCGGCAGCTCGTCGGCGGCGTGCATGGCGGCGGGGATGAGCGTCGCGATGCCGAAGCCGACGGCGGCGAAGCCCGCGATCGTTCCGGGGACGCTCGGGAAGATGAGCGCGAGGGTCATACCGCCCGCGGCGATCAGACCGCCGACCCTGGCGACCGCACGCTGGCCGAACCGGTCGGTCATGCCGTCCCCCAGCATCCGTCCGATGAACTGCGCGCCGACCAGGGCGATGAATCCGAGGGGTGCGATCGCGGCTGCGGCGCCGAGCGACTCGCTGAGGTACAGCGTGGCCCAGGAGTTTCCGGCGTCCTCGGCGATCGCGCCCGCCATCGCGATGAGCGTGAGGGCGATGACCATCATCACGGTGCGCGGGCTCACGCCGCGACGCACCGCGGTCTGCAGCTCGACGGGTTCGGCGGTGGCCTCGGCATCCGCCTCCTCGTCGCGTCCGGGCAGGCAGAACCAGAGCGCGGTGAACGCCACAGCCGCGAACACCGCGGTCGAGATGCCGAGGTGCACGCCGAGCGGCAGCTGCAGCGCGATCGCCGCCGCGGCCATTCCACCGCCGAGCACCGCGCCGATCGACCAGATGGCGTGGAACGAGTTGATGATCGAGCGCCCGTAGCGGCGCTGCACGCGAAGACCGTGCGCGTTCTGCGCGACGTCGGTGATGGCATCGGAGGCACCGCCGAGCAGCAGGGCGACGGCGAAGAGGATGCCGGAGGGCGCGACCGCGGCGGCGAGCAGACCGAGCCCGGTGGCGATCGTGCCGAACACGGCGATGCGCGCGGAGCCGAACCGACGGATCAGCACCGCGGCGAGAAGTCCGGCGGCGATCGCTCCGGCAGGGAAGGCGGCGATCGCGAGGCCGTATCCGACGTTGTCGAGACCGAGGGCGGCTTTGATCTCGGGGTAGCGCGGAAGGATGTTGGCGAACAGCGCGCCGTTCGTCAGGAACAGCGCCGAGACGGCGATGCGCGCACGTCGGGAGGCCCGATCCGGCGCGGGTCGTCGAATCGATTCGATCGAAGTCATAGCAACGACCGTACACGCCGATCGGCGGCGTCCGGAAATCGCGACGAGCCTCAGCAGGAGAGACGCGGCCCGACTGTGCCGGACTCAGCTCAGCTGCGGCTCCGCCTCCGGAGCGACCACCGTGCTCGACGCCGCCGCAGCCACGGCCGCCTTCGCCACGTCGAGGTCGTCGAAGAGTCCGACGAAGTCAGACTGCGGGCCGAAGGCGCGGAAGCCCTCGCGGGGCGTTCCGGTGATCGAGCCGAGGAACTGGCGGCGGTCATTGCCGACATGGAAGCCGGGGTCGACCTCGACCCAGAGGCCCCGAGGCCGGGATACCGAGCGGACGCGCGCGGCGGTGACGGCTTTGGCCGCATTCCTGATCCGAGTCGACATGCGTCACGCACTCATCGCGTGCAGTCTGCGAGAACCGCCGGCCGACCGCGCGAACTCCTCGCGCGTGACATCGAGACCGCCGGACGAGCTCGCGGCGTTCATCATCGCGACCACCAGGGGGCGATCGATCGGCGCCTCATCCTCGATCGCGAAACGCAGCGGGATGGATGCATGCAGCCAGAGCGTCTCGGCCACGCCGTCACCCAGGGGGAGCGTGAGCGGGAACGCCTCATTCCGCCGCAGCTTGGTCACGATCACGAGGCGCAGATGCGTCAACAGCTCGTCGTCGACCTCGATCGGTGCTGCGGTGTTGCCGTATGTCAGGTAACCCATGATCTCTCCTCAAGCCAGACTTCGCTTGATAGATAGATTACTAGGTTACCTAGCTAAATGACAGTCGGGACTCAGGGCAGGTCGCTGATCTCTTCGGTGAGCCGCCGCAGGAAGCGGGTCACTGCCTCGGTCTGCTCCGGCGTGAACTCGCTCGCGAGAGACTCGATGCGCTGGGTGAGCTCGTCGGCGGGCGAGTGCAGATCGCGCAGTGACGGGCGCAGAACCTTCGATCGGGCGTCGGCCGGATGCGGGGCGATGACGATCTGCCCACGGTCCTGCAGGCGACGCAGCAGGCTCGTGATCGCGGCCGTGCTCACATTCAGGTGTGCGGCGAGGCTGCCCGGCGTCGCCGGTGCGTCTGAGGGGGCATCGGTGATGAACCGCATGGCTTCACGATCGGTGTCGTTCGGCGCACGCATGGCGGCCAATCGACGCCCCAGCTGCGCCTCGGCGCGACGAAGCTCATCGACTCGCGCGACGAGTTCGGTGGCCGTCGTCTGCAGCTCGGTTCTGGTTGCCATGTGTCACCCCCTGACGCTCCCATGATACTCGATGGAAAGGTAACCAGGTTGGCTAGTGAAATCCAATGCGACCTGGGACTCTCTTCGGATGCGAAGATGGATACCTGCGGGAAGGACAGTCATGGTCGAGCGATTCACACTCGGGGATGCGGGGTACATCATGTACTCCGACATGCTCGACCGCCTGCGGGAACGCTTCCCGTCCGTTCCCGAGTGGCGACTCGACCAGATCGTCACCGCCGAGCACGATGCCATCACCGGCGGCATCCTGCAGATCGTTCCCGCCGAGGTCGAGTCGGGCGCGATCGAGATGCTCTCGCGCGAGACCGCCGAGCGCGAGCAGCACGACGTTCTGAGCGACGATGGCGAGGTGGCGTGATGGAGCGCTCTGAGGACTTCGGCCGATCCGGCTACTGGTACCCCGAGTCGAGCACCGCCAGCACGGTCGACGTGCTGAACATGCTGCGCCGCTACCGTGCGGCCGAGACCGCGATGCGCGCACGCACCCGGGCGTCGATGGGTATGAATGAGACCGATCTGGTGGCCCTGCGCTTCCTGCTGCGCGAGCAGCGGGCCGGACGCATCGTGCGCCCGATCGACATCGCCCGCATGCTCGACATCTCGACCGCATCGACGACCACTCTGATCGACCGGCTCGAGAAGGGCGGTCACGCGAAGCGTGAGCCGCACCCCACCGACCGACGTGCCGGCGTCGTCGTGCCGACCGTCAGCAGCGACGACGAGGTGCGCGAGACCCTCGGGGCGATGCACCGACGGATGCTCACGCTCGTCGACGAGATGAGCGACAAAGAGCGCGGCATCGTCACGCACTTCCTCGCCGGCATGACCTCGGCGATCGAAGAGGCATCCGATCTCGATCAGGAGCTGCGCGACGTCATCCGCTCGCACGAGGAGTCGGAGTCCTCCGGCGAGTGACCGCCGAGGGCCGGCCATGAATCGGCCGGCCACCCGACAGGTCGATCAGGCCTTCTCGACCTGACCCTCGGTCTGCTCATCGGCCTGCGCATCCTGCTCGGCCTGCGCAGCCAGCTCGGCCACGTACTCCGCATTCTCGAGGCGCTCGGGGAAGAGCTCGTCGAGATCGAGGTCGGGGTTCTCCTCCTGCGTCTCGACCAGCTCGACGGCCTCTTCGTGGGTCTGCACGCTCGGCATCGCACCGGGCAGCGGCCTGCGCGCCGACTCCTTGAGCACGACCACGGCGATGAAGCCGGCGATCGAGGTGCCGATCACGTAGAACGCCGGTGCGAGCGACGACCCGGTCATCTGCACGAGCGCCTCCATCACCACCGGAGCCGTACCCGCGAACAGTGCGACCGCGAGGTTGTACGAGATGCCCATGCCGCCGTAGCGGGACGAGGTCGGGAAGAGCGCCGGCAGCGACGACGCGAGGTTCGCGACGTAGAACGTCACCGGGAACGCGAGCAGCACGAGGCCGAGCAGAGTCGACCAGATCTCGCCGTGCATCATGAAGAGGAACGACGGCACGGCCAGCACGATCGCCGAGATCGAGCCGATGAACAGCACCCTCTTGCGTCCGATGCGGTCGGAGAGCTTGCCGGTGAGCGGGATGCAGAGGGCCATCGCCACGAGCACCGGGAGCGTGAGCAGCGTGCCGTGCACCTCGTCGTAGCCGAGGGTTCCGGTCAGGTACGTCGGCATGTAGGACGTGAGGGCGTAGCCGACGGTGTTCGCGGCGGCCACGAGAACGAAGGCCGTGAGCAGCTCGCGCCAGTACGCGCGGATCAGCGCGATGACGCCCTTCGGGGCATCGACGGCTTCCTTCGCGTCGTCGGCCGCGCGCTGGGCGGCATCCTGAGCCTCCTGGAAGGCGGGGGTGTCTTCGATCTTGAGTCGGAAGTAGATCGCGATCAGTCCGAGCGGCAGGGCGACGAGGAACGGGATGCGCCACGCGAAGCCCTGCATGACGTCGGCCGAGAGAGTGAGCTGCAGGATCGACACGAACGCGGCGCCGATGGCGAAGCCCATGTACGAGCCGAGGTCGAGCAGCGAGGCGTAGAAGCCGCGGCGCTTGTCGGGCGCATATTCGGTGATGAACGTCGTGGCACCGGCATACTCGCCACCGGTCGAGAAGCCCTGTGCGAGCTTGAGGACGATCAGCAGGATGGGCGCCCAGACGCCGATCACCGAGAAGTCGGGCAGCACGCCGATGAGGAACGTCGCCGCGGCCATCATGATGAGCGTGAACGCGAGCACGCGCTGGCGGCCCATGCGGTCACCGAGCTGGCCGAGCACGATGCCGCCGAGCGGGCGCGCGACGAACGTCACGGCGAAGACGCCGAGCGAGAACAGCGACTGCGCACCGGCCGATGCGTCGGGCAGGAACGCGCGCCCGATGATCACGGCGAGGTAGCCGTAGACGCCGATGTCGTACCACTCCATGAGGTTGCCGACCACGGTGCCCGCGACGGCGCGGCGGAGCATCGGACGGTCGACCACCGTGACGTCCTCGACGGTGAGGCGCCGCAGTTCATCTGCCTTGACCGGTCGTAGGCGACGGATCAGTCGCTGCCACAGGGTCAGATTCTCGGTCTTCAATGGATCGGACATGCAGTCATCTTCTCTCTCGTGCCGGATCAGCCTCGCAGGCC
Source organism: Microbacterium sp. Leaf159 (assembly GCF_001423615.1). Classification (GTDB taxonomy): domain Bacteria; phylum Actinomycetota; class Actinomycetes; order Actinomycetales; family Microbacteriaceae; genus Microbacterium. Next base: position 2,182,911 of record NZ_LMOU01000001.1, read on the forward strand.
GGGCCGGACAGACGACGGGGAGGCGGCTGTCGCCGCCTCCCCGCACTGTGTGGCTGTTCTCAGCTGTTGAAAGCGTCCTTGACGTTCTCGCCGGCCTTCTTGACGTTGGCCTTCGCCTGGTCGGCGCGGCCCTCCGCCTCGAGCTTCTCGTTGTCGGTCACCTTGCCGGCGGCCTCCTTCGCCTTGCCGGCGAGGTCCTGTGCGGCGTTCTTGATCTTGTCATCGAGTCCCATGGGGGATCCTTTCTCTTATCAGCGGTGGTCTTCAGTCGGTCTACGAGTGCGGCTCTGCGCTCACAACGGGAGCGAGAGGATCTGCGCGATCAGCGGCAAGGTGGCGGCGGCGACCACGGCGATGAGTCCCACGATGCCCGCGGCCTGCCAGAACGGAGCGCGCGACGAGGGAGCGGCGACGCGGTCGATGCCGGTGCGCCTACCCACAGCCTCACGAGCGGACAGCGGGGTGAGGGTGACGGACGAGGCCTCAGGGCTCACGATCCGGCGCGACCGGAGATCCCGGCGCGTGGGGGCTTCTGCTGCTGTCGTCATGGCGTCTCACCTTCCTCCGCACAAAGATTACTAGGTGAACTAGTGAATTGCCACCCTAGCGAAATATTCAGGCATTCCGCTTACGCTCAAGGCATGACCGAGCTCACCCAGCCCACCGGGCACGAAGAGGCCCTGCGCGCCCTCCCCCGCGAGGACGGATCGGCGCCCCGCGCGCTCGTCCTCGGAGCCACCGGATACATCGGCGGCCGCCTCACCCCGCGCCTGCTGAACGCCGGATACCGGGTGCGAACGCTCGCCAGAGACGCCGCGCGCGCGGCATCCTTCCCCTGGGGCTCGGACTGCGAGATCGTCGAGGGCTCGGCCGACGACGCGGATGCCGTGGCCGAAGCCATGAAGGACGTCGATGTCGTCTACTACCTGATCCACTCGATGACCGCGGGCAAGGGCTTCGAAGAGAGTGACGAGCGCGCGGCGACGACGGTGGCGGATGCTGCCGCGAAGGCCGGCGTGCGTCGCATCGTCTACCTGGGCGGACTGCATCCCGAGGATGCCAAGCTGTCGCCGCACCTGCGCTCCCGCGTGCGCGTGGGCGAGATCTTCCTCGAATCCGGCGTGCCGTCGCTGGTGCTGCAGGCCGGTGTCGTGATCGGTTCGGGGTCGGCCTCCTTCGAGATGATCCGCCACCTCACCGACGTGCTGCCGTACATGCCGGCGCCGAAGTGGGTGCGCAACCGCATCCAGCCGATCGCCGTGCGCGACGTGCTGCACTACCTGCTCGGAGCCGCGCGGGTGGATGCCGACGTGAACCGCGCGGTCGACATCGGCGGCCCGGACGTGCTGCGGTACGGGCAGATGATGAACGGGTATGCGCTCGAGGCGGGTCTGCGTCAGCGGGCGATCGCCGCCCTGCCCGTGCTGACCCCCGGCCTGGCATCGCACTGGGTGAACCTCGTGACGCCGGTTCCGCGGTCGATCGCTCGTCCGCTCGTCGCCTCGCTGCAGAACGAGTGCATCGTGAAGGACCATGCGATCGACGATCTGATCCCGAAACCCGAAGGCGGGCTGACGCCCTACCGGACGGCGGTGTCGATGGCACTGGGCCGGGTCGATGCCGACACGATCGAGACGAGCTGGCAGGATGCCGAGGTCTCGGGCGCCCCGAGCGATCCGCTGCCGAGCGACCCCGACTGGGCCGGACGCACCGTCTTCACCGACACGCGCAAACTGAAGACGGCCGCACCGGTCGATGGGCTCTGGCACGTGATCATCGGCATCGGCGGATCGAACGGCTGGTATTCGTCGAAGTTCCTGTGGGCGGTGCGCGGGTGGATGGACCGCCTCGTCGGCGGCGTGGGCCTGCGCCGCGGACGACGCAGCAAGGTCGAGGCCCGGGTCGGCGACGCGATCGACTTCTGGCGCGTCGAGGCCGTCGAAGAGCCGGGGCGTGCGACCGACTCCTCCCCCGCGAGCGGCGGGCTGCTGCGCCTGCGCGCCGAGATGAAGGTGCCGGGCGAGGCGTGGCTCGAGCTGCGGGCGCTGCCGGACGGCGACGGATCACGCTACGAGCAGCGCGCCGTGTTCTTCCCCCGCGGGCTCGCCGGCCGCCTGTACTGGCTCGGCGTGCTGCCGTTCCACGGGTTCATCTTCGCGGGCATGGCCGCCAGGATCACCGACGCCGCTGCCGTTCCGGTAGAGACAGTCGCGCCCGGTGCTCCGGGTGCTGGTGCGGCCACGGCATCCGTCGCCTGAGCCGCGGCGGCCGTCCGCCCCACCGGTCCCGCCCCACCGGTCCCGCCCCGCCGGTCCCGCCCCACTGGTCCCGGAGCCGGGGCCACTTCCGCACCGCAACCCCAGCCGGGGCCACTTTCGCACCGGAAACGGCCGATTCGGATGCGCAACTGACCCCGCACCGGGCCGAAACCCGTGCGGGGCCACTTATGCACCCGGCGTCAGGACGAACGCTCGGCGAGTCCCGCGGGGTCGGCGCCGGGATCCGTTCCGGCACCCGCATCCGCACCCGCACCCGCACCCGATTCGGCATCCGAGCCCTCGATCGCCCCGGCGTCCGGGATGATGTCGATCGCCTCGGTCGCGGTCGCGTAGACCTCGGCGAGGCTGTCGTCGACGTCTGCTTCGTCGATCCAGGCGAGGTCGTCTTCGGAGTGGTCGTACTCGACCGGCACGAGGGCGAAGTCGTCGCCGTACTCCTCGAGGCCCGCCATGACGCTGTGGCGCACGGCCATGCGGGCATACCGGTCGCGCAGGATCAGCGGATCGCGCCGCAGATCCTTCATGAACGCGACCATCATGAACGCCATGATCACCGCGAACGGCAGCGCGGCGATGATCGTGACGTTCTGCAGTGATCGGAGTCCGCTGCCCTCCTCACCGGTGACGAGCAGCACGGCGGCGATGACGCCGACCAGCACACCCCAGACGACCGCGACCCAGCGCGACGGCTCGGGCCGCCCCTGCTGTGACAGCGTGCCCATCACGAGCGAGGCGGAGTCCGCTCCGGTGACGAAGAAGATCGCGATCAGCAGGATCAGGACGATGCTGGTGATCAGCGGGAACGGCAGGTTCTCGAGCACGCCGAAGAGCACTTCCTCGGGCGGATCGACCGTGAGGTTGGCGCCGTCCATCTGCTGCTGGATGGCCGTGGTCCCGAAGATCGCGAACCAGATGAGCGAGATGACGGCGGGCACGACGATGACGACCGACACGAACTGGCGGAGCGTGCGGCCGCGCGAGATCTTGGCGATGAACATGCCGACGAACGGCGACCACGAGATCCACCATGCCCAGTAGAAGATCGTCCAGCTCGACAGGAACACCTGCGCTTCGTCGCCCTGCGAGGCCGAGCGGGCGACCATCTCGGGCAGGTCGCCGAGGAACTGCACGGCGACCGAGGGGATGACGTTGAGGATCAGCAGTGTCGGGCCGACGAAGAACACGAAGAAGGCGAGCAGCAGGGCGACGACCGCGTTGATGTTCGACAGCGCGCGGATGCCCTTCGAGACGCCCGACACAGCCGATGCGATGAAGCACGCGGTGAGCACGGCGATCGCGGCGATGAGCACGCCGTTGCCGAGCTCGCCGATGCCGCTGACGATCTCGACGCCATGGCCGATCTGCAGGGCGCCGAGCCCGAGCGAGGCCGCGGTTCCGAAGAGCGTGACGATGATCGAGAAGATGTCGATCGTGCGGCCGAGGGGCCCGGTCGTGCGGCCCTCTCCGAGCAGCGGGGCGAAGATCGACGAGATCAGAGGGGTGCGACCGCGACGGAACGCGCCATAGGCGATCGCGCCACCGACGAGCGCGTAGAACGCCCAGGCCTGCGGGCCCCAGTGGTAGAGAACCTGCGCCTGCGCGGTGTGCATGGCCTCGAGTGTGTTGGCCTCGACCGTTCCGGGCGGCGGGTTCTCGAAGAAGGTGAGCGGCTCGGCGGCGCCCCAGAAGACGAGACCGATGCCCATGCCGGCGGCGAACAGCATCGAGATCCACGAGAACATCGAGAACTCGGGCTCTTCGTCGTCGCGGCCGAGCGGGATGCGCCCGTAGCGGCTGAAGCCGATGAACAGCATGAAGACGAGGATGACGGTGGCGATCGTCGTGAAGAAGAAGCCGAAGTACTCCACGACCCAGGCGAGCACGGTCGAGGTGGTGCCCGAGAGGTTGTCACCCGCGAACACACCCCACGCGATGAACGCGACGGTCAGCGCGACGGCGAGGCCGAACACGAGCGGATCGGTGCGGTAGGTGCGGCCGGTCTCTTCGACCGCGACGCCGGGAACGAGCGCCGGATGCACGCCGCGCGGCGGCACGGCGGCGATGTCACGGACGATCTTCTGGGCGGTCTCGGTGGCCTTCGCGGCCTGCCGGACTGCGGCTGTGGTGGTCTTCGGAGCGTCGTTCCTCGGGGGCGTCTTATCGTCCGGAGTGTCCATGAGAACCCATTCTCCCATGCCGGCATACTGCGGCCGGGACGGGAAAACCCAGATCACTCGGTCGATCCGCGGCGCGTCGGGGTCGGACGCGCCGCGCCGATGCCGGACGCTCCGGGTTTTCCGGGCGCGTCAGCGCGGGCCGGCCGCGGGGGCGGGGCGGGACGTGCGGGCGCTCGTCAGCGCGAGCGACGCCCACCGAAGACCGCGTGCAGCAGGGGCAGGGCCGAGACGCAGAGGAGGGTGATGCCGAGGGGCGGGATCGAGGGGACGAGCAGCGCTCCGCCGACGAGCATCGCGGCGAACAGCACGCCGGATCCGATGCGGCGGGCGATGCCCTCGAGCCGGTCGAGGCGACGCTCGAGGCGCGACGTGTCGAAGGTGACGTTGCCGTCGTCGACGCGGGTGATGATCGCGTCGATCCGCTTGGGAAGACGGTAGGTGACGGCGGCGGTCTCCATGGCCTGCTGGGCCATCTCCTGCATGAGGTTGCCCGACTCGTCGCGCAGCAGACGCCCGGCGTAGGGCTCCGCGGCATCCCACACGTTGAAGGTGGGATCGAGGCTCGAGCACATGCCCGAGGTCAACGAGACCGCGCGGATCAGCAGCAGCATGTTCTCGGGCAACTGCAGCGGGAGCGAGCGCACCATGTCGCCGAACTCGTCAGCGAAGTCCGCGAACTCCCGCGGGTCGACGGTGCTGAGCTCCGCGAAGCCCATGCCGCCGAACCGGGCGAAAAGCGCCCGCAGTGCCCGCTCGAGCTCGGCGGTGTCGGCCGACGGCAGCAGAACCCCGATCTCCTGCGCGGCGGCCACGAGCCCCTTGCTGTCTCGGCCGGCGACCGCGATGAGCAGTGTGCGCAGACCGTCGCGGAGGCTGGCCGGCACCTCGGCCATCATGCCGAAGTCGATGAAGGTGAGCCGGAAGTTCCGGCCGGTGGTGGATGCGGGTTCCGGCGTCACGAAGATGTTGCCGGGGTGCGGGTCGGCGTGCACGAAGCTGTGCGTGAACACCTGGTCGAACATGACCTCGGCGAACACGTCGGCGACCTCCGACGGATCGATGTCCGCTGCGCGCAGAGCATCCGTGTCGTTGATCTTGATGGCCGTGACGTCCGACAGCGTGAGCACGCGGCGGGTCGAGCGCTCCCAGACGATCTCGGGGGCGTCGACGCGGGCGTCTCCCGCGAAGTTCTCACGGAACCGCTCGGCGCTGGCCGCCTCGTGCAGGTAGTCGATCTCCTCGAGGCTCGTCTGCGCGAACTCCTCTACGAGGCCGGGGGCGTCGACGCGGTCGGCGACCAGGCGCACGCGCATCGCCCAGCGGGCGACGCGGCGGAGCGCCGCGAGGTCGACCGCGACGATCTCGTCGATGCCGGGGCGCTGCACCTTGACGACCACGTCGCCGAGTCCGGTGTCGACGGCATCCTGAGCCGAGAGCCGGGCGCGATGCGCCTGCCCCAGGGATGCCGCGGCCACCGGCGCCTCGTCGAACCAGGCGTAGGCCTGCTCGAGCGGCATGCCGAGCTCGGACTCGGCGGCCGCCCGGATGCCGGCGAACGGCACTGCGGGAACCTCGTCCTGCAGGCCCTCGAGCTCTTTCGTGATCTCGGGTGGCAGCACGTCGAGGCGCGACGACATGAACTGGCCGACCTTGATCATGAGGCCACCGAGCTCGACCGCGAGCACGTGGAACCGCTTCGCGAAGCGTTGCATGCGCGGCGCTCGGGTGCGCTCCGAGACGGAGCGCAGACCGAACTTCGGCAGGACGAGCTCGAACCACCAGATCTTGAGGAATTCACGCGCCGCGAACGAGAGGATGCGGCGGTACCGGGCACGATGGGCGCCCTGCGCCGCAGCATCCGTCATGTGTCGTCCCTGGGTCGTGTGCGATCAGTCCTGAGCGAGGATCGAGTACAGCCTACGACGGGCGTCATCGAGGATCTCGATCGCCGCCTGCACCTGCTCAGGCGATCCGCTGCGGCCCACCTGCGCGGCTGCCGCTGCGAGGTCGACGCCCGCCTTGGGCAGAGTCGTGAAGCGGGGATCGTTGCGGTGACCGTCCTTCGTCGAGCTCGACTCCCAGGGTGCCGGTGCCTCGGTGGTCTCGGTCGCGACCGCACGACCGGCCTCGGTGAGCGAGTAGGTCTTGCGACCGTTCTGCTCTTCGGCCTCGATCAGGCCCTCGTCGGCGAGCAGCTGCAGCGTCGGGTAGACCGAGCCTGCGCTCGGCTTCCACGAGCCGCCACTGCGCTCGGCGATCTCGTTGATGATCTGGTAGCCGTGCATCGGCTTCTCGGCGAGGAGCGAGAGCACCGCCGCGCGAACGTCGCCCTTGGCCATGCGGGTGCCGCCGGACGGACGCTGCTCGAACGACTTGCGCAGTTGGTCGAGTGCGTCGAAGAGGGTGCCGGCCGGGCCGTTGGATCCGCCGAAGCCGCCGGATCCGAAGATGCCGCCCAGCGGGTTGTCGGTGTTGCCTGCGCCGTTGCCTGCGCCGGTGCCGAAGGGGAATGCGTTGTTCATGATGACCTCCCGGAAGTGGTGAGCGATAGTCAACGATATATCGTTAAGGCTGAGTGGCGGGNNNNGATTCGAAACCGGGTGGGAGATTTCTTCGGCGGATGTGTCGATCGACCTGATACTCGATCGTCATCCCTCTGTACGCTGACCGTCGAACAGTGAGGAAGAGACCATGCGCTACACACTGCTGTTGCACTACGAAGAGCTCGACGCCGAGACTCTGGGCGCCGACGCGCTCGCAGAAGGACAGGCCGCATTCGCGAGCTACGCCGCCACCCTGCAGTCGGCGGGGGTGCTGATCTCCGCCGAGGTCCTGCAGCCGTCGACCGTGAGCACCACGGTGCGGGTGCGCGACGGAGAACTGCAGGTGCAGGACGGCCCGTTCGCCGACACCAAGGAGCAGCTCGGTGGGACGGTCGTGATCGACGTCGCCGATCTCGACGCGGCGATCGGGTTCGCCCGACAGGCGCCTCCCGCATTCTGGGGCACGGTCGAGGTGCGGCCCGGCGCCGTCTTCACCGTCGACGGCGTCTGGATGCCGAACCGATGATCCCCGAGGAGGTCCGGGCCGCCGCCGAGAGCGCGGCGCGGACCTCCTATGGCCGGCTCGTCGCGCTGCTCGCTGCCCGCTCGGGTGACCTCGCACTCGCGGAGGACTCCCTGTCGGGAGCGTTCGAAGAGGCATTGCGACGCTGGCCGGATGCCGGCGTGCCCGACAACCCGGAAGGGTGGCTGTTGACCGTGGCCAGGAACAGACTGCGCGACGTGTGGAAGTCGGCTGCGGCGAAAGCATCCGCTCCTCTCGACGAGGAGAGTGCCCGCGACGATCCGTTCGCCGAGCACGATCCGCTGGCGATCGGCGACAAGCGGCTCGAGCTGCTGTTCGTGTGCGCGCATCCGGCGATCGATCCGGCGATGCGCGCTCCGCTGATGCTGCAGGCCGTGCTCGGCTTCGACTCGGCCGACATCGCCCGCGCGTTCGCGGTGCCGCCCGCCGCGATGGCGCAGCGGCTGGTGCGGGCGAAGAGGCGCATCAAAGACGCCCGCATCCCGTTCGCTGTTCCCGATCGGCGAGCGATGCCCGAGCGGCTGCCCGCGGTGCTCGAAGCCGTATACGGGTGCGCCGCGCTGGCGTGGAGAGGAGACAGCGATTCGCTCGCGGGCGAGGCGCAGTATCTCGCCGCGACCCTCGCCGGACTGCTCGAGGACGAGCCCGAGGCGTGGGGTCTCGCGGCTCTCACGACGCTGACGCTGGCGCGGCGATCGCCGGAGTTCGTGCCGCTGGACGAGCAGGATCCCGGGTCGTGGGATGCCGCACTGATCGCCGAGGGCGAGGCGTATCTGCGGCGAGCGCAGCCTGCGGACGCGCCGGGGAGGTTCCAGCTGGAGGCGGCGATCCAGGCGGTGCACTGCGACCGTCGCCGAACGGGCCGCACCGATTGGGAGGCGCTGCGGATGCTGTACTCGGCGCTGCTCGCGGTCGCGCCGACTCTCGGAGCCCGGGTGGCGGCCGCCGTGGTGACGGCGCGCATCGAGGGGCCCGAGTCGGGACTCGACGCGCTTCCGCCCGATGCCGAGGGGTTCCAGCCCTACTGGGCGGCGAGAGCGGAGCTGCTCGCAGAGGCGGGCCGAGATGCGAGGGATGCGTACGCGAGGGCGATCGCACTCGCCGACGATCAGGATGTCGCGGCGTTCCTACGTTCTCGCGCAGAGGCGCACGAACGCGGCCACTGACTCTCCCTGCATGCATTCGCGCCTGAGCGCAAGCCCCGTGCACCGCATAGCTCTCAGTGTTTGACTGCCGTCGATGTCGAATTCGTCTGCCGTTCCGCCCGCGTCCACTTCGATCCGAGTGAGCGTGGTCGTCCCCGTGTTCAAGCCGGGTGCGGCGTTCGACGAACTCATCGCCTCGTTCGACGCCCAGACGCTCGATCACTCGCGGTTCGAGGTGCTGCTGTGCGACGACGGATCGGGCAAGGAGACCGCAGCGCGGCTGGTCGAGGTCGCCCGCGATCGGGACTACCTGCACGTGGCGTTCCTGCCGCATTCCGGATGGCCGGGAACGCCTCGCAACCACGGCATCGATGAGGCGCGAGGGACCTACATCCAGTTCGTCGACCAGGATGACTGGCTGTACCCCGGTGCGCTCGAGGCGCTGTGCGACTACGCCGACCAGCATGCATCCGACGTCATCGTGGGCAAGGAGGTCGGGATCGGGCGCCCGCTGCCGAGCCGGATCTTCCGTCGCGATGTGCCCCGGGCGAAGCTCGGCGAGGATCCGCTGCTCGAGATGCTCACGCCGCACAAGATGTTCCGCACCTCGTTCCTGCGCGAGAATCGCATCCGCTTCCCCGAGGGCAAGGTGCGCCTCGAGGATCATCTGTTCGTCATGCGCGCGTACTTCGAGGCGTCGACGATCTCGATCCTCGCGAGCCAGCCCTGCTACGCGTGGGTGAAGCACGCGGGCAGTGCGAGCTCGTCGCGGATCGATCCGGAGTCGTACTTCCCGCATCTCGAGGCCGTGCTCGACCTGGTCGAGCGGTACACGGAACCCGGGAGACTGCGCGATCGGCTGCTGCGGCACTGGTTCCGCGGCAAGATCCTGAAGCGGCTGACGGGTAAGAAGTTCCTCGCGTACCCCGACGAGTACCGCGAGCGGCTGCTCGATGTGGTCGGCCCGCTCGCGCAGCGCCGCTTCGGACCGGGAGTCGACGGAGGCCTGTCGTTCCCGAATCGGATCAGGGCCGCGCTGCTGCGGGCCGACCGCCGTGCGGATCTCGTGACGTTCGCGCGGTTCGAGGTCGAGACGACCTGCCGCGCCGTCGTGACGTCGGCACGCTGGTCTCGGGGCGGAGGGCTGTATCTGACGGTCGCCGTGTCGATCACCCGCGATGGACAGGATGCTCTCGTCGTCGAGCCCGGCACCGGTGTGCTGACATCGCTTCCCGTGGCGATGGACGGCCTGCCGACCGGCCTGCTCGAAGCCGGCCGCGAACTGCAGAACGACCGGGTCGAGCTGGTGCTGCGCGACAAGGCCGCGGGAGTCGAGCGCCGCGTAGCGCGCGTGAAGCCTCGGAATCTCGGCTCGATCGCTCTCGCGATCGATCCGCTGAAGGTCTTCGGTCCCGATGACGAGTCGCGCGGCGCGAGGCTGTTCGTGACCGTCCGGAGGGCCGGATGGACGTTCGACGTTCCCCTCACGGCGGATGCGGCGACGCTCGCCGCCGCCGGACACTCCCCGCTGCTCGCCGGGCGCACCTGCACTCCGGTCGCGGGCCGCGGCGGCGCGGTCGAGCTGCGGCGGCAGTGGCCCGGCGGACGGTTGAAGGATCTCGCCGGGCGCGCGGTGCGTCGGGTGCGGGGTGGTTCGCGGAGCGCCTCGCGCACGAAGTGAGCCTGCGATTCTCGGCGGTCGCGGGCGTGTGCCGGCTCGTCGTCAGCGCGGGAGCGTGAGGATCTCTGCTCCGTCTTCCGTGATCGCGATCGTGTGCTCGGTGTGGGCGGTGCGGCAGCCGGTCGCGCTGCGCAGAGTCCAGCCGTCGGCGTCGGTGATCAGCTCGTCGGTGTCGGCCATGACCCACGGTTCGAGGGCGAGCAGCAGGCCGGGGCGCAGCTTGTAGCCACGACCGGGGCGTCCGTCGTTCGCGACGTGCGGATCCTGGTGCATGGTCGAGCCGATGCCGTGACCGCCGAACTCGAGGTTGATCGGGTATCCGGCGGCGGTCAGCACCGTGCCGATCGCGTGCGAGAGGTCGCCGATGCGAGCGCCAGGACGGGCGACGGCGATGGCCGCGGCGAGCGCGCGTTCGGTCGCGTCGATCATCGCGAGATCCTCCGGCGCCCGGGTGGTTCCGACCACGAAGCTGATGGCGGCGTCGGCCGAGATCCCCCGCAGCGTGACGGCGAGGTCGAGTGTGAGCAGGTCGCCGTCGGCGAGGGCGTAGTCGTGCGGCATCCCGTGCAGCACCGCGTCGTTCACGGCGGTGCAGACGTAGTGACCGAAGGGTCCACGGCCGAACGACGGGGCGTAGTCGACGTAGCAGGACTCGGCTCCGGCATCCTCGATCATCTGCTTCGTCCAGCGGTCGAGGTCGAGCAGGTTCACGCCGACCTTCGTGCGCTCCTTCAGAGACTGCAGGATGCTGCCGACGAGCGCGCCGGCATCCCTCGCCCTGGCCAGTTCGTCGCTGGTGAGGATCTCGATCATGGTGCTCTCCGCATCCGGCTCCGCGCCGTTCCAATAACTATCCCGGTAATACTATCCCGGTATTAGAATCGGCACATGATGGTTCGGATGCCGCTCACCCCCGCCGAGGTCGAACGAGGCGAGCGTCTCGGCGCGCTGCTGCGGCGGGCACGTGGCGAGCGGTCGATGCTGAGCGTCGCACTCGACGCCGGGGTCTCGCCCGAAACTCTGCGCAAGATCGAGTCGGGTCGCGTGGCGACTCCCGCGTTCTCGACGATCGCGGCGATCGCGGGCGTGCTGCACATCTCGCTCGACTCCGTGTGGGCAGAGATCGAGCCGCCGGTGCGCACGATCGGACGAGTGCAGGTCGCGTCCTGAGATGGCGCATGCACTGATCACGGGCAGTTCGCGCGGCATCGGTCGCGCCGTCGCGCAGGCATTCGCCCGCAGAGGCGATCGGGTCGTCGTGCACTACGGCCGCGATCGCGCCGCAGCCGAAGAGACGCTCGCCTCGCTCGAGGGCTCGGGACATGTTCTCGTGGGCGGCGACCTCGGCGATCCGGCCGAGGCGCAGCGGGTGGTCGACGAAGCCATCGCCGCCCTGGGCTCGCTCGACATCCTGGTGAACAACGCGGCCGTCGCGCCGAGCGCCGCGAACGAGCATCGCGTCGATTCGACGTCGTTCGCCGAGTGGCAGGCCGCGTGGTCGGCGATGGTCTCGGTGAACCTGCTCGGAGCGTCGAACGTGACGATGCTGGTGGCGCAGCACATGATCGAGCGCGGCGCCGGTGGAGCGATCGTCAACGTCGGCTCGCGCGGTGCGTTCCGCGGCGAGGCCGATCACCCCGCGTATGCCGCGACGAAGGCGGGACTGCAGGCGTTCGGCCAGTCGATGGCGTTGGTGCTCGCCCCTCACGGCATCTCGGTCACGTCGGTCGCACCGGGAATGGTCGCGACCGAGCGCCAGTCGGCGAAGCTCGAGGGAGAGCAGGGCGACAGCATCCGCGGGCAGAGCCCGTTCGGTCGCGTGGGCACTCCCGAAGAGGTGGCGGATGCCGTCGCCTACCTCACCTCGCCCACCGCCGTGTGGGCGTCGGGCACGGTGCTCGACCTCAACGGGGCGTCGTACTTCCGCTGAGCTGTTCGCCGGAGCACCCCTCCTGGGAGAGTCGTCTCGCGACGTTTCGACTCAGTCGACTTCGTCGTCTTCGCTCAACGACCGGAACCCGACCCCGCTCGTTGAGTGAGGCCCGCGAAGCGGCCCGAGGCGAAACGCTCCGCGCCCCGCGCATACACCCGGGAGGAGATCTACCCTTCGGGAGGAGGATTCCCGAGAATTCCTCCTCCCCAGGCGCAGTTCTCCTCCCGGGTGGCGAGCGCGCTCCGACCCCCGTGCGTACCTTCGCGACCTAGCCCCGCAGCACCGAGTCCAACAGCCCGGGGAACAGCGAGTCGAGATCGTCGCGGCGGAGCGTCAGCATCCGTCGTCGCCCGTTGGGCTCGTTGCGGATGACACCCGCTTCGCGCAGCACCTTCATGAAGTGCGACTTGGTCGACTTGGGGAGGTTCGGGTCGGTCGCGTGGCATGCGGCCATGTCGAGCGGACCATCGACGAGCTGCCGAGCGATGGCCAGGCGCTCGGGGTCGCTGAGCGCGAAGAGCACGTCGGTGAGTTGGATCTCGGAACGATCCGGATGCGGGAGGTCGCCTGGCATGGTTCGAGAATAGTTGAACAATCGCGGGAAGGCGAGTACGCTCCGATAGTTCGATGATTCTCGAACCCAACTCGTTCGAGACCTTTCTGACCCGACCCCACACCTGCGGGAGCCTGCATGACCACCACGTCACCGATCGCCACCACCGCGTCGACGGCGCCACCGATCCGCCGCCCGCGCTTCGGCTTCGCGCTGGCGATCGTCACGCAGATCGCGATGATGATGGGTGCGAGCGCGCCGTCGCCGTTCTACCCGGTGCTCGCGGCCGAGATCGGGTTCGACGCGATCGTCATCAGCGCTGTGTTCGCCGTGTACGCGATCGCCCTGCTGCTCGCGCTGCTCACCGCCGGGTCGCTCTCCGACCACGTCGGACGCCGTCCGGTCGCGATCGGCGGACTCCTCTTACTCGCCGCGAGCATGCTGCTGTTCTGGCATGCCGAAACCGTCGCGACGCTCATGCTCGCGCGCATCCTGCAGGGCGCCGCGAGTGGCGTGCTGATCGCCGCGCTCTCGGCCGCAGCACTCGACCTGGCTCCCGGAGGACGCTCGAGGGTCGCCGCCCTATGGAACGCCCTCAGCCCCGGCATCGGCCTCGCTCTCGGCGCGCTGATCTCGGGCATCGCGCTCGACGTGACCGGCGAACCGCTGCTCGACGTGTTCGCACCGCTGACCGTCGTCTACGTCGTGCTCGCCGCGCTCTTCTTCCTCGCGCCCGAGACCGCACCGCTTCGGCCGGGAGCACTGGCGTCGCTGAGCTTCCGCCTGTCGGTGCCGGCCGGCATCCGCTCGGACTTCTGGCGGGGCGCGCCCGCGATCATCGCCGGGTGGGCGACCGGTGGACTCTTCCTCTCACTCGGCGCGAACATCGTCCGCACCGAGCTCGGCGGAGAGGCGCACGTCTGGCAAGGGCTCGCGGTCGCGATGCTCGCGGGAATCGGCGCGATCACCGCGTTCATCTTCCGCAACCGGATGCCGCGCACCTCTGTGATCTTCGGCACGGCGGCGCTCGCGACGGGAACCGCCCTGTCGCTCTGGGCCCTCTCGGCCGAGTCGCTCCCCTTCTATCTCGCCGCGACCGCGATCACCGGCATGGGATTCGGCACCGCCTTCTCGGGGGTCGTCGCCTCACTCGCGCCGCGCATCCCCGCGACCGACCGGGCCGACACGTTCGCCGTGATCTACCTGCTCGCCTACCTCGCGTTCGGAGTTCCCGCCGTGGTGGCCGGGACGCTGGTCGGGGTGTTCGGGCTCGGAACCGTGTGCGTCGGATACGGGGTCGTGGTCATCGTGCTCGCGCTCGTCGCGCTGGTACTGCGGGTGCGCCGGGCGGAGTAAGCGAATGCCAGATGCCGTGGCGACCTACCGCTCCGCGAGCAGCTCCCGCAGCCGCGCGGCCTCTGCCTCGGGCATCCCGTATCCGTGCTCGGGCGCGGGGTACACACCGTCGCGCACCTCGTCGGCGTACGCCTGCACCCCGGCGACCGACACTCCCCGCACATCGGCATAGCGCTTGACGAACTTGGCGACGCCGCCGGCGTAGATGCCGAGCAGGTCGTGGAAGACGAGCACCTGGCCGTCGGCATCCCCTCCCGCTCCGATGCCGATCAGCGGAATGCGCAGCAGGGGTGCGAGGGCCGCGGTGACCTCCGACGGCACGGCTTCGATGACGAGCACCGAGACTCCGGCATCCTGCAGCGCGAGGGCGTCGTCGATCACGGCGAGCGCGGCATCGGCGGTGCGTCCCTGGGCGCGGTATCCGCCGAGGGATGTCGCGGTCTGCGGGGTCAGTCCGACGTGTCCGACCACGGGGATGCCGGCGTTCACCAGCGCGCGGGCACGGTCGACCGTCGTGCCGCCGCGCTCGATCTTGATGAGGTCGACGCCCGCCTCCTTGATGAAGCGCTGCGCGGTCGCGAGGGCGAGCTCGTCCGACGCCTCATACGACCCGAAGGGCAGATCGCCGACGAGCAGCGGCTTCTCGAGTCCACGGCGCACGGCCTTCGTGAGCATGAGCATCTCGTCGATCGTGACGGGCACGGTGCTGTCATAGCCGAGCACGGTCATCGCGGCCGAGTCGCCGACGAGCACCATATCGACGCCGGCCTCCTCGACGATCTGCGCGCTCGGGAAGTCATACGCGGTGACCATGACGATCGGCTCGCCGGACTGCTTCTTCGCAGCCAGATCACCCAGGTTCAGGCGCTTGGTCGGGGCGGCGTGGGCGCTCATGCGGTCTCCACCAGTTCTCCGACGGCGTCGTCGACGCGGACGATCGCGTTCGACCGATCGACGTGCACGACGACGGGTTCGTAGTCGACGAGATCCTCGGGCGAGTAGTCAGCGTAGGAGATGACGATGATCGTGTCGCCGGTGTGCACGAGGCGGGCGGCGGCGCCGTTGACCTGGATGATGCCAGACCCGCGTTCGCCGATCAGCGTGTACGTCTCGAAGCGGGCGCCGTTGTCGACGTCGACGACGTGCACCTGCTCGTGCGGCAGGATGTCGGCGGCCTCGAGCAGGTCGGGATCGACGGTGATCGAGCCGACGTAGTGCAGATCGCTGCCGGTGACGGTCGCGCGATGGATCTTCGACTTCAGCATGGTGCGTCGCATCAGGCGTCGCCCTTTCCGTCGGTGGTCTTGTGTGTCTCGATGGCCGTGCTGGCCTGGGTGTTCGGGCCGCTCTCGGCCCCTCTGAGCAGGTGGTTGTCGATCAGTCGGGCGGCGCCCACGCGGGCGGCGACGAGCAGAAGCGCGTCACGGTCGACGACCGTCACGGGCTGCAGGGTCTCGGCATCCCGGAGTTCCAGGTACTCGGCATCGACCCCCGCCTCGTCGAGAACAGCCTGAGCAGCAGACAGGATGCTCTCCCCCGATCGGTGCGCCGCGTCGGCGGCGTCGAGGGCGCGGTTGAGCGCGGTCGCCTGGGCGCGAGCATCGGCGTCGAGGTAGACGTTTCGCGAGCTCATGGCGAGTCCGTCGGGTTCGCGCACGATGGGGCAGGCCTCGATGCGCACGTCGAGGTTCAGGTCGCGGACGACGCGGCGGACGACGAGCACCTGCTGCGCATCCTTCTGTCCGAAGTAGGCGACGTCGGGCTGCACGATGCCGAACAGCTTGGTGACGACGGTGGCGACGCCGTCGAAGTGGTGGGGTCCGCGGCTCGCGCCGTCGAGCACCTCGGTGATGCCCGCGACGTGGATGTTCGTGGCGAAGCCGTCGGGATAGATCTCGGCGGGCTCGGGTGCGAACAGGATGTCGACGCCCTCGGACTCGGCGAGCGCGGCATCGCGGGCCTCGTCGCGTGGGTAGGTGCTGAGGTCTTCGTTCGCGGCGAACTGGGTCGGGTTGACGAAGAGCGAGACGACGACGAGGTCGTTCTGCTCGCGCGCGGCGCGCATGAGCGAGAGGTGCCCCTCATGGAAGGCACCCATGGTGGGGACGAGTCCGACGGATCGGCCCGCTGCTTTGGCCTCACGGACCGCGGCTCGCACCTCGGCGATCGTGCGCAGGGTTCTCATGCCGGGGGCTCCTCGGTGGTGGCCGCGTGATCGGCGGTGGTCGCATGTGGAGCGCGCCCGGCGATCGCACGGGTGGCGGTGGCGAGTGCGTCGAAGAGGTCTCGATAGTCGGCGGATGCTGCGCGCTGCCGCGCCACGGTGGCCTCGTCGCCGCGAACGATCGGCCCGGTGAGAGCGGGTGCCGCGCCGGATGCCGCCCAGTTCTCGACCGTCTGCCGCACGAGCGGTGCGAGGTGGGCGCGGTCGACCCCGGCGTCCTTCGCGAGGTGTTCGGCCGCATCGAGCACGGTGAGCACGAAGTTCGAGGCGAAGGATGCGGCGGCGTGATACTCCGCACGGTGGGCGTCTCCGACGCGGAAGGGGTTCGCGCCGAGCACCCGCGCAAGCTGCTCGGCCGCCTCGAGCGCCTCGGGTGTGCGGCCGTCGATGGCGACGCCGATTCCGCGGAACACCTCGGGCGTCTCGGTTCCGGTGAAGGTCTGCAGCGGGTGGAGGCTGAAGTCGACGTCGGCGAGAGGCGTCGCACCCGAGACATGCGCGACGAGCCGCGCGTGCGGTCGAACCGCGAACGCCACGGCGGGGATCGCGGAGTCCGGAACGCAGAGCAGTGCGATGTCGGCATCCGGAGCTCGGTCTTCGCGGCGCAGGGGTCCGATGACGACGAAGCCCGCTGCCCGCAGGGCCCGTGCGAGTACGCCACCGAGACGGCCGGCGCCGACGATGGCGATGGTCGTGTCAGGGGCGAGAGCAGAGGTGCTGTGCATGTTGATTCCCCGGCCGAGACGGTCGGCGCGGGTGGGATGAGTATCCGCCCGAGACGGGGTGCGCGCAAAATCTTGGAGCAGAGTGCACATTTACATACAACTCGATGCGCGCACAAAGAATACATGCGACAAACGCTGGTTGTCATATTGTTCCTCGACCGTAACCGCTCAGACCAGGGCGCACCGGGCAACTTCGCGCATTGCGGGTGTGACGACGCCGAACTGCTTCGGCCCCGACAGTGACGCGAACCCCTCCATGAGCCGCGTGATCTCCTCGCTCTTGTCACCCACGTCGTCGCCGATCCCGGAGGCGAGGATCATGTCGAATCGATCGCTGCCGAAGATGGAGTCGGTTGGATCGAGAAGGGCGGCTCCCGCGGCGACGTGGCTCACGAGCTCATCGAGATTATGTGCGGTTCCGTCGGCGATCGCGAGAAGAGCGAGCGCCCCCTCGGCATCCCGTCGCGGGAGCGGCATGCCGAAGCGCTCGCGAGTCGCCGTACCGATCTTGCCTGCCAGCGCCACCAGCGTGCCTCGCGTGGGCTGGACGAAGTTCTTGGCATACGTCGTCGCCACGACCCGGCCCTTCAGTCGCCGGATCAGTTTCGCGCGACGGGCGAACCTGACGACGACCTCACCCCATTGGTACGGATCGTCCGGCCCACCGTTCCACCCCAACGATCGCGTGAGCCGTTCCACGTCCGAGTCGGAGATCCATCCGGTTACCGGGTCCTGGGCGACGCCCGTTCCTCCGAGGAACCTCACCAGTCCGGCAAGGGGAGCGACAGCAGTCTCGACCATCGCACGGTCGGGCACACTCTCACGAAGCAGACCGATGGCATCGATGTGCGCGAGCAAAGCCAACCGCCGGGCCGGGGTGAGCCCACTGAGAAGTGTGGCGATTCTCGACGAGCGACGGATGCGGGGATCGACGTCCCTCATGTCGCGGTCGTCGAAGTAGGGCATGACCACACCGTGTCGGCGCATCAGCTCGCGGTTCACGTCGTCTTCCCGGAATGGCGCCGCCTGCGTCAGCCAATCCCCCTGCGCGGCGGGCGACGTCGTCGATGAGCTTGCCGCGACCAACGGGGCACCCAGCGGCGGGGCATCCACCGTGCGCACGATGACGTCGGGCCGGTGATCGAGCGCGGGCATCGCCATGCGCCATCGGTCGAGGGACTCCGGAACCGGGCGTGGGCGCTCGTAATAGTCGTCCGAATCATCGTCGAACTCGGGGTTCTCGCTGGGCTCCCGCCCGATGCTCAGGAGGTAGGCGTCGACGATCCATTCCATCGGGGCCGTCTGGGGCATGGTGATCGCTCGATCGAACTCTGGATGATCGGCAGTCGTGAATTCGACGCGCATGAATGAGGTGACGTGGACAGGGATCTGGATGCTCATGCGAGCGAGGCTATTGAGCCGCCCCGACACCCACGGACCTGAATCCCACGTTCTGTTCAGAACCCCGTTCGGGTGTCGGCTGTGGAGGGAGAGGTGCACCGGTTCCCCGCAGGGCACGACCAGCCAGGCTTCGCCGACGCCGGGGTGACGTGTATAAAACGGAGCAGATTCTCTACACGTCTACCGGTCATTCCAATCGGCTTTACATGTCGCAAGGACGGCGCGCGTCCGCGTCCGCCGCACCCTCAGCTGTTCTGTCCCTTCCCCCGGGCATGACCCGTCCAGTGGACGCGAAGGCTTGACGATCCGGGCGCAGCCCCATGGACTAGATGGATGCTGTCGACACCTGTTCCCGGCGAGGCCCCCGTAGAGCTCGTCATCTTGCCGGAATGGGCTAGCTCGCAACGGGTGGCAGGCATATTCTCTCCCCGTCTGTCGAGAGAACTTCAGGCACGTATCCGCACGTGGAACGACGAGTGGAAGTTCACGCTCAACCCACAGAAGACGATCCGCTGGCCTGACCCCGAGATAGGGCACCGCTGGATAGAGGAAGGGAACGCTCTCGTCGAGGCGATCCAGGCAGAGCTCGGGTCGAGGTTCCACGTCGTCGGCGGGTTCTCTGACTACGCCCCGGAGCCCTGACCCCGCATCGACCGCTGGCCGGAAGGACAGACCCCGGGGCCTCGACAGGCTTCCCCCCACCGCCGCTCACGACCGACACGAACGGCAGCCCCCAGCATCCGCCGTACCCTTAACTGTTCTGCCCCATCCGGGCACCTTCTCTGGAGCATCCCCATGTCTGCAACTGCGGTCGACGATCGTGCCCGTTATCGGGCGAATCCCACCGTCCTCGAAGCGCTGAAGAGTCCGCGGATGCTGACGCGCGAGGTGCTCGCGGGTCTGGTCGTGGGGCTCGCGCTGATTCCCGAGGCGATCGCGTTCTCGGTGATCGCGGGCGTCGACCCGAAGGTGGGGCTGTTCTCGTCCTTCATCATGGCGGTGTCGATCGCGTTCCTGGGCGGGCGTCCGGCGATGGTGACCGCGGCGACCGGAGCCGTCGCGCTCGTGATCGCACCGGTCGCGCCGACGTACGGGATGGACTACTTCATCGCGACCGTCATCCTCGCCGGCATCTTCCAGGTGCTGCTCGGGGTGCTGGGCGTCGCGAAGCTGATGCGGTTCATCCCGCGCAGCGTCATGGTCGGCTTCGTCAACGCGTTGGCGATCTTCGTGTTCAGCTCGCAGTTCCCGCAGCTGATCGACGTGCCGTGGCTCGTGTATCCGCTGGTCGCGCTGGGAATCGTCGTGATGATCGTGATGCCCAAGATCACCAAGATCGTTCCTGCGCCGCTCGTGTCGGTGATCATCGTGACCGGTGTGGTGCTGGCGTTCGCGATCACCGTGCCGACGGTCGGCGATCAGGGCGAGCTGCCCAAGAGCCTGCCCGAACTGTTCATCCCGAACGTGCCGCTGACGTGGGAGACGTTCACGATCATCGCGCCGTTCGCGCTCGGGGTCGCGCTGGTCGGACTCATGGAATCGCTGCTCACCGCGAAGCTCGTCGACGAGATCACCGACACCCACTCGAACAAGACGCGGGAGTCGTGGGCTCAGGGCGTCGCGAACATCCTCTCCGGAACCTTCGGCGGCATGGGCGGATGCGCCGTCATCGGCCAGACCATGATCGGCGTCAAGGCCTCAGGCGCCCGCACCCGCATCTCGACGTTCTGCGCCGGCATCTTCCTGTTCCTGCTGGTCGTCGTCTTCGGCGACTTCGTCAGCACCATCCCCATGGCCGCCCTCGTCGCGGTGATGATCATGGTCGCGATCGGAGCCTTCG
Organism: Microbacterium sp. Leaf159; assembly: GCF_001423615.1. Lineage (GTDB taxonomy): Bacteria > Actinomycetota > Actinomycetes > Actinomycetales > Microbacteriaceae > Microbacterium. The sequence goes on from NZ_LMOU01000001.1 coordinate 2,203,312, forward strand.
ACTGGCACAGCGTCAAGCCGTCGACCCTGAAGCGGATGCCGAAGAGTGAGACGTTCGTGATGGTGTCTACCGTCGTCTTGGTGTTGCTGACGCACAACCTCGCGATCGGTGTTGTCGGTGGGGTGCTCGTCGCGTCGGTGCTGTTCGTGCGGCGGGTGGCGCACTTCGTGTCGGTGTCTCGGAAAGTTTCGCCTGCCGGCGATTCCGTCACGTATGTCGTGAACGGGGAGCTGTTCTTCGCGTCGAGCAACGACCTGACGACGCTGTTCTCGTACTCGGACGACCCGGACTCCGTCGTTGTCGATCTGACGGGATCGCACATCTGGGATGCGTCGACCGTTGCCGCACTCGATGCGATCGAGACGAAGTATCAGGCGCTCGGGAAGAGCGTCGAAATCATCGGGATGAACGAGAGCAGTCAGCGTATGCGGGGAAGATTGACCGGCGGGTTCGAGTAGGCAATCCAGCTCCATCGCGGGCGATTGCCGTCCACTTAGGATGTGGGGATGTTCACAGCGCTCGCGCCAGCGACACTCGCCCTTCCGGATCTGTCCTCCGCCTCCGTTGCTGTGGGCGCATTTCTTGGTGCGGCGCTGTCGATATTCACCAGCGAAGCCATCAAGTTTGCCATCGCGCGTCGAACCAAGCGCGACACGCTGCGGCTCGATGGTCTCACCGAAGCGACGGTGGCCGTTTCAGACGCAGCCCGCACGATGCTCCACATCGCGGGAAGCACGGGGGCAGTCACCGATGATCTGGCTGGGCTGAAGAGTGCACACCAGTCGCTTCGAATCGGTTTGGCTCGCCTGCAGATGCTCGCTGGGCCAGGGGTCCAAACGGCCGCTTACTTGGTCCGGCACCACCTGTACGCCATACGCAAGATTGCGGAAGGCGCGGACGACCCCTTCCCCCTACACGAGTTGTCAGCGTACAAGCGGGCGGAACAATCAATCGAGTACCTGCTCGAAGAGGCTCGGAAAGAGATCGGGGTATCTGGTCGGGTGGTCGCGAAGCCAGATGTGTACGCGTTAACTCGATCCGTCACAGCGAAGCGTGACAGCGCACCGATGAGTTCCTTCAAGTAGCCCTGCAGCATCGCGCGGGTATCGGCCGCGACGCCCGCACTGGGCAAGACAGTGAGGGCGCGCCCGACCCGCGTAGGGTCGTGGCATGACCGAGCCGACGATTCGACCGCCGAAGCAGGCCCGCACGAGCGTCGTCTTCGGTGCCGCGATCGGAGCGGTCGTCGCAGCTCCGCTCACAGCGCTGGTTCTCGAGAATCAACTGCTCGGACTAGGCATCGGCGCGGTGATCGGCGGATGCATCGGCGGTGCGGTCCTCGGACCATTCATCGGCCGCAGAAGCCGCGACTGAGGCAACGAGCGATTCAGTCGATCGCCGCCTGGATCTGCCCAGCGAGCTTCTCGACAGCCTTCTTGTTCTTCACGCCGTCCATGAGTGCCGGCGGACGGTTGTGGTGCACATCGAGCGACAGGTGCACGTCAGAGCCGAGTTCCGCGGGGGTCGTAACTGCCCGGCCGAGGAGCTCCCAGTTGAACAGTGTCTTCTTGGTCTGGAAGTCGATCGTGGTGCCGTCGGGCGCCTGCCCTAGGATCTTGGCCTTGTTGTCGGCGAGCACTTTCTGCACGGCAGCCGCCGTGGTCGCGGCGTCGGCGTTCGAGTGGAAAGTGGTGGTTGCAGCAGAAGACATCGTGATCCCCCTCAGGTCATGGTGTGCGCTTCACCCTAGCGAAGTGGTGTTCCGGCTCACGTAAGAGGCAGGCTCCGCCGCAAGGCGGAGCCTGCCTCTCGGGCACTACCTGCTCAGTATCCGACGGCCGCGAGACCGAACTCGATCTCGGCGGGCAGGAAGCCTTCGTACGCCATCTGGTCGTACAGCCCCTGTCGCGAGAACGACGTGTAGTCGAGGTACTGCTGCGCAGTCTCGGCAGCTTCGGCGTTCCAATCTGCACCCGCGTTGTCCACGGCGAACGTCGCGTCCTCGGTGCTGAAGCCCTCGTACTCGAGCTGGCCGATCAGACCCGTACGTGAGAAGCCGCTGTAGCTGAGGTAGCTCTTCGCCGAGTTGATCGCGTTCTGCTGCCCGAGTGTGAAGACAGGCTTCTCTTCGAGGGTGAGAGTGATCTCGGTTCCCTCTTCGACCTCGGTGCCTGCCGCGGGGCTCGTCGACAGCACCTTCGCGAGCGGATCAGCGAGAGCCGTGAGCACCGGGGGATTCAGGCCCGCGGCCGTGAGCGTGACGAGCGCCTCGGTCGCGGTCTGCCCGGTGACGTCCGGAACTGCGACCATCACCACGGGCTCTTCGACCGGCTCTTCCTCTACGGTGACGGTCGACGCTGCGGGCTTCTCGTCTGCGACCTCGGTCTTGCCGCCGCCACCCATCGCACTGGCGACGCTGCTGATCAGGATGACGCCAGCGGCGATCGAGCCGCCGATGATCCACCCCTTCTTCTTCGACTTGCGTGCGGGAGCTGACGGAGCTGCAGCAAACCCGGCGGGCGGGGGCGCGTCGAACCCCGCGGAGGCACCCGTGGGGCTGGGCGGCATGCTCGGGTAGCCAGGGGCTGCCGTGTCGACCAGGTCGGCGGCCGAGGGCGGCCCGGCGGGGAATGCGACAGTCTGCGCATCTGCGGGCGACCCAGTTCCCGGGAACACCTGAGTGGGCGCATCCGACGTCGACGGCGTCGCGGGAAACGTGACCGTCGCTGCATCGGCAGCCGCTGCCGGAGCCGCGGGCGGCTGCGGCTCAAGCCACTGGATGCCGTCCCAGTAGCGCTGTTCGTTGTTCGCGTGCGGCGCGGGGTACCACCCCGGCGCCGGATTCTGATCGGTCACCTTGCTTCCCCTTCTGATGGCGTTGCCGCCCGTCAGCTCCCCCAGCGGCAGCCGAACGTGGTGTTCCGCGAGCGTCGGTGCTCACGGGGTACTGCTTCGGTGGTGCGACCCGATGCGACATCGGGACACCGCACGCCTACTGCGCGGAGTTGACCACGCCGCGGGTCGCCTCGACCTGTGCTCGGACGACCTCTACCGCGGCAAGGATCGTCGGACCGTCCTGTGTCGAGACAGCGTCGCTGAGCGCGTCGAGAGTCGTGTCGAGCGCCACCAGGGATTCAGGCCAGGTGACGGCGACGTTCGCGGGAACGTCCAGCGCCTCGAGCTGACCGAAGTTGAAGGCGAGCTCGCCGCTGTTGCTCAGCAGGCGCCAGAATCCGTTCTCCTGCACCGTGACGATGATGTCATCCAGGTCTTTGTTCATATCGTCGAGGTGCGATCCGGCCTGGGCGCGGAAGGCCACCGCATCGACGACCTCGACTTCTGCCGACGCAGTCGGCGTGGGGGTCGGCGTCGGTTCTGCCACGGCAGGCTCTTCCGTTTCGACGACCACGGGCGCGGTGCTCGCCTGCGGCGCCTCATCGCGGTCACCACCAGCTCCGATTGCTGCGCCGACGGATCCGACGACGATCACGCCGGCCGCAATCGCACCGCCGATCAGCCACTTCTTTTTCGAACTCGAGGGCGTTGCGGCACTGGGCACCGCAGTCGGCACGGGAGGCGGCGGAAGGACCGGAATGGTCGCATCTGCGGGAGCGGGGCCCGGCGAAGGAGCTGAACCAGGAGCCGGTGCAGAGAAAGCGGGACCACTCGGAGCCGGCGCCGAGACAGGTGCCGAGGGTGCCGGGGCGGGCGCGACGGCCGGTGCACTGTGCTGTGTCCACTGCACCCCGTCCCAGTAGCGATTCAGCTTCGGGTCTTCGGGGCTCGGATACCACCCGGCGGGGACGTTGCTCACATCTGCTCCATGCTGCTGAGATGCCCCCAGTTGGGCTCGATCTGACACTAGCGATTCCATGCGGTCGCATGTTCCTTATAACGTCACGATTGGGTGACGAGCCGTTGCGAAATGCGCAGCTCGGGAGGCCGCGTACTGGGATACTCATGCTCAGGACTCCGCTCAGGAAGGAAAGCAGATGGCAGAGGTCGCAGCTGGCTGGTACGACGACGGTTCTGGTCGCCAACGGTGGTGGGACGGAACCACCTGGACCGAGCACTACCTCGATGCACAGCCCGGCCAGGCGCCCGCCGTGGCCGAAGCCCGGGGCGGAGCTGTCGCCGATTGGGCGAAGAATCAAGCCCAGCGCCTGACAGCCAAGCACGATCTGGCCAATGACGAAGACGCCATCTGGACAGCCGTCGGGAAGCCACTCACCGGCCTCGGCGCGGGACGCTACAAACTCACCGCCGAGTACCTGGTGTTCGAGACGGGCACGCTCTCGTCGAAGGGTCAGCAGATCAGAGCCCGCGAGATCCACGACGTCGACTCGTCGCAGACCATGGCACAGAAGGCTCGCGGCGTGGGGAACATCACTCTGCTGGCGCGTCGGCCCTCGGGCGACGAGAAGGTCGTCATGCAGGACATCCCGAACTTCCGGGAGGGAGTCGTCGCGATCAACCGCGTTGCCGACGAGGCCCGGCACGCGCAGCACCTGCGAGAGAACACGTCGCGTTCGTCGATCGAGTACTCGGGTGCCGTGCAGACCGTCGCACCGGCCTTCGCCCCAGCGGCATCCGCAGCACCGGCCGTATCTGCCGCCGGCGATCTGAACTCCGAGCTCGAACGTCTCGCAGGGCTGCGCGCCCAGGGCATCCTCGACGACGAGGAGTTCACGGCGGCCAAGCGCAAGCTCCTCGGCCTGTGACGCTAGTGCCCCGCTCTCGGCCGTCCGGCGCCGTTCATGCGAATATGAACGCGTGAGCGAGCAAGCACCAGCGGGTTGGTACCCGGACGGCAGTGGCAGCGAGCGGTATTGGGATGGAGCGGCGTGGACCGCGCATGTCCGGGCTCCTCAGCCGGCACCACCCGCGCCGCCCACCGACGAAGCGGCGAACGTATTCTCCAAGCTCGGCACAGCCGTGAAGAAGGCGGCGTCGGACAAGAAGGCTTCGAAGGATGAGGCGCTGCGTCTTCACGAGGAGCGCGCCGTTGCCGCGGGAAGGCTCGTCACCAGCGGCATCTTCGGCACGTCGACGATCGAGATCTACGAACACGGCTTCGTTCGCGTGGCGCCGGGCGGCGAACGGTACGCCGAAGCCGAGAAGATCACGAAGAAGACGCCGTACGAGAGGCTGCGATCAATCGCCTTCGGTGTTCCCGAAGCCGAAAGAGCTCACGATACGGAAGGCCCCGGGAGCCCCATCGAGGGCGCAGTGATGCAGGCGATGTCCGGGATCGTTCGTGGCGGCAAGCTGCTGACAAAGGGCACTGCCGTCGGCATCGCCGCCACGGGGGTGGCGCACCTGGCATCGAACTCGGCCAGGAAGTCGAACCTCGTGATCGCCACCGACAAGACGATTCATACGCTGACCAATCAGAAGCACAATGGCTTCATTCAAGTGAGCCAGAAAGAGCACAACGCGGTCGCGGTCGCGCTGGTCGAAGCCGGAAACGCCGTTCTGGGAATTGAGCCCGTCGCTGTCGCGCAGCCCTCGATCTCGGCACCACCGGATGCCGCTCCCCCAGCACAGATCAGCGTGGCTGCCGTTGCGGTCACTCCGTCATTGTCCGACCGCATCCGAGAGCTGTCCGAATTGCACCGCGAGGGCATCCTGTCGGACGACGAGTTCTCGGCTGCTAAGGGCAAGCTGCTCGCGGGGCTGTAGGCGTGCGGGCTCTCGAAGTCGTCCGATGAGCTCGGTGACCTACCTGGCGCAGTTCGCCATGCCGAAGCCCGTTCGCATCAGCGGACGCAGTTCGAGCATCACGAACTCGTTCGTGAACGGGGTCATTCCCGTGATCGTCCCGTCAGAGGCGGAAGTCCGGGATGCACTGCAAATCCTCGGGATGCTCGACCACGTCACCTGCTCCTATTGCGGCGACACGAGCACCGAGTGGGATCATCTTCGCCCTCTCGTCGAAAAGCAGAGACCGACGGGGTACATCTCCGAGATTCACAACCTCGTGCCCGCGTGCGGCAAGTGCAATCAAAGCAAGGGCAACAAGCACTGGCTCACGTGGATGCGCAGCACCGCTCGGCTTTCACCTGCCGCGCGGGGCATCGCTGACATCGAGGATCGGATCGCGCGGCTGCAGGAGTACGAGGACCGTGTCGTGCCGACGAGGATCGACTTCGAGGCGGCTGTTGGGGCCGAGCTCTGGGAGAAGCACTGGGCTCACCACAAGAAGCTGTTGGAGCTCATGCGTGTGGCCGATACGGAGGCGCAGGAGATTCGAGCACGGGTGCGAGATGCCCACGCCAAGCAGCGCGCCATGCTCGACTGACCAACACCCGGGGACCGCCCCGAACACTCGAGCAATGTCGCGCGTTCGGAGCTGCCCGAGCTGACCAGGCGCCGCAAGCATCACGGGATGACGATGACCTTGCCCGCGATCGGCCCCTCAGCCGCCTCCGCGTGCAGCGCCTGAAGCTCGGTCAGTGGGATACGACGCGTGACCTCCAAAGTGAGCGCCCCGCTGTCAACCAGCGAAACGAGCTCGGCCAGCTTCTCCGCATCACTCCGAACGAACACCACCACTGACCGCACTTCACGCTCGGCGTCATCCGGCGCCGGCATCCAGGCGGTGGTGCTCACCACGACTCCCCCGTCGCGAACGAGCCGCACCAGGGCGGTGAACTCGTCCGGCGCGATGGGAGCCAGGTTGAGCAGGAGATCGACCTGCTCGGTGACGGCATCCAGGACGTCGGTCTCGGTGCGGTCGATGATCTCGTCGGCACCCGCCGCACGCACGGCATCCGCACTCCGAGGACTGGCCGTCGCGATGACGTACGCGCCCGCGCGCTTCGCCAGCGCGATCGCGTACTTGCCGACGACTCCGCCGGCACCGATGATGAGCACTCGCTGCCCTGCCTCGAGGCCGCCGTCATCGAAGAGCGCCTGACGCGCGGTCAGCGCGACCGACGAGAACGCGGCGGCATCTGCGAGCGGCACGCTGGTCGGCGCAGTAACGAGTGCATCCGCCGGGGCGATGACGTACTCCGCAGCTCCGCCGTCGGTCGCCATCGGCAGGAAGGCGATCACCGCGTCACCCACCGAGAAGCCGTCGACTCCGTCGCCCAGGGCGTCGACCGTTCCCGAGACGTCGTAGCCGGGGATGTGCGGGAGCACCACCGGGATCGGCAGGAAGCCCGCGCGCATGCCGTTGTCGGCGGCGCTGAACGCGGATGCTGCAACCCGTAGCCGCACCTGACCGGCACCCGGGGTGGGCTGGTCGATCTCCTCGTACTGCAGAACCTCGGGGCCGCCCACTTCGTGGAACCGTACTGCCTTCATGATCTTTCCTCTCGTCAGGTGCTTCGAATTCGAAGCAATAGGTTGAAGGTAGCACTGCTTCGAATTCGAAGCAACACGTATACTGGTTCCATGAGCACACGCCCCCTTCAGCTCTCCCCGACGGAGCTCGCGGCCTACTTCGCCTTCACCGAGGTGAGCAGCCTGCTGCGGCATGCGGTGGAGAAGCAGCTGCGCGGCGTCGGCAAGCTCAGCTACGTGCAGTTCCAACTGCTCGCGCGGCTCGGCGACGCTCCGAACGGTTCGCAGCGGATGACAGATCTTGCGGATGGTGTCGTGTACAGCCGGAGCGGGTTGACGTATCAGGCGCAGTCCTTGGAGGAGCGTGGGCTCGTCACGCGTGGGCCGTCACCGGAGGATGAGCGCAGCACTATCGTCGCGATCACAGACGAGGGGCGGGATGTGTTGGCGAAGGTATTCCCGGGGCACATCGAGGCGGTGAAGACGCATCTGTTCGAGTCACTCAGCGCGGAGGATGTGGAGATGCTCGCGCGCGTGATGACGCAGGTCCGGGGGCACCTCAGGGCGGAGCCGCCTCGGAGTGCGGTGCCACGGAGCGGCCGTCCACCCATTCCGAGTGAACCGCGGGCAACCCGTCATCGCGGGCTCGACCTCCGGCCGGCGGACTGACCTCCGGAGAACCGGTCACGGCAGGTCGACGCCCTTCACCGACCGATGCAAGTCCAGTGCAGCGGGGCGACTTGCAGCCTTCAGTCGCGCGAGCAGTTCCGCGTTCTTGGCGGCAAACTCTTCGTCGGAGAGAATGCCCTCGTCGCGCAGCGAGGCGAGCTTGGTGAGCTGCTCGGTGATATCTGTCTGAGAAGCGGCGGAACTTCGCTTACCGACTACTGCCGGCTCCTGGGCTAACCCATGGGGAGTGGTGCAATCCGCTCGTGCCCGCCGCGCGAACGTCGGAGCGTGACGACAGACTACGCTGACACGGAGTCAGGCATTCGACACGTGCTCGGGACAACGCTCCCGACAGGCGCGCGACAGCCGCACCCAAACCGACCTGTGAGGAACCGATGGCCGCTACGCTTGAGCAGCTCGTCATGGCATACCGCAAGGCAAAGGCGGACCTCTACTTCTCGGTCGACTCGAGGGAACTTGACCTGCTCGAGTATGAAGAGGATCTCGAAGCACGCCTTGGCGCACTCTTGGCCCTGATCAACGGTGATTCCACGGAATGGGTGACGCAGCGCCCCTTTACCGGGAGATACTCGATCGTTCCAAAATCGCTCGCCTTCGGAAACCAGGGATACAACGCGAGCAATACCCTTTGGTCGGATCCCGACAGCCAGTTCCGCGCGCGCGCCGCAGCGGATAAGGTCACCGCCACTTTCCGAATCATTTCTCAGTGCAGCATCGATATGCACGTGCTGTCATCACTTTGGATCATGACCGTTGGCGCCGCGTTTGACGCAGAGCTATCAAGTGCCTCGATGGGAAATCGTCTACGCAGACGACTGGATAACACTTTCAATGACCTAGCCGTCGGGAGCTTCAAGCCTTACCTCGAGCCCTTCAGGAGGTGGCGAGAGGATGGGCTGAAAGCGATCGAGCGCGCCCTCGACGACGATAAGCAAGTCGCAGCCGTAACTGGGGACGCCACCTCTTACTACCACCAATTGACGCCGGACTTTCTGCTCGACGACCACTTCATATCTGCGGTACTAGAGGCCGATCTGTCGGAAAACGAAAGACGCATCAATGAGTTGTTTGTAAACTCCCTCAAAGCGTGGAGCAGCGAAACTGCAGACTCGCTGCAATCACTGCCGGCAGGCCTCCCTGTCGGCCTACCCGCTAGCGCCGTCGTCGCAAACTTGGCACTCGTAGAGTTTGATCGTTTCGTTGAGCGCGAACTCACCCCGCTCTATTACGGGCGTTACGTCGACGACTTTTTCCTCGTTCTCGAGGGTGGGTCGAGCCTCACCACAGCTCTCGAAATATGGGATTGGATCACCGCGCGGGCAGATCCCAAGCTGGGCCTGTCCGCCTCTGCCGAGGGCCTAGTATTTGCTCCGCCCTACCTCGCTAACTCCAGTGTGAGGTTCGAGAACCGCAAGAATCGAACCTTTAATCTAAGTGGGCGCAGTGGAAAGGCGCTGATATCCTCACTTCGCCGCACGATCGCCGAGCAAGGAAGCGAGTGGAGGGCTCTACCTTCCCTGCCCGCTACAAATGTTGAAATTGGTACGCGAATGGTGATTGCCATGCAAGCCGATGGCGACCCCGCGGATAATCTTCGTAAGGCCGACTCGATATCAGCGAGGCGCGCCAAGTTCGCACTCCAACTAAGAGATTTTGAGGCTTTCCAGAGAGATCTAGATTCCGAAGATTGGTCCGACTACCGAGAAGCCTTTTTCGAATCAGTTTGCGACCATGTCCTGACCCCTGAAGGATTCTTCGAACTCTGGACCTACTTGCCGCGGCTCTTGCGTCTCGCCCTCGTGTGCGATGATCTCGCGTTGTTTTCGCGAATGATCAGCCGTCTCGCTGCCCTCCTCGAGTCCGTCGATCTCTCCACCAGCCGCAGGATCGCCGGACTCGATAACGCTGTGACCGACCCCATGACATCATGGCGAGAACAGGTGACAAGCGTTGTCCGGCGAGCCATCGCTTCGACTACCTCCGCGCCGCTCTCTTCGAGCGCGCAAGCCGAGCTCGCGGACGCCGTTAGCCCGCTTGACCTCGCACTTGCCGAATGGGTCCGAGTCGCAGATCTCGCGGAGTTGGGCCGTCGTCTCTTTGCGCATGACCTCGGCCATTTACCCGCACGATTCGCGGTTCTGCCACAGGAGATCACGCCTCGGGGTGGCGCCGAGCTGCCCCTCGTGCGGGACGAGCCGACACTTCTCAGAGCCCTCCCGCAAGCTGTCCAAGTTGGCTTCGAGTCCCTCGCATCTCTCGTCCGCCACAAGGATTTCAACGCGATCGCGTACGCGTTTATGTTCCCTACGCGCCCACCGAATCTCCTTGAGTTGTTCATCGTCGGCGACCCCTTCGAGTCAGAGTCTCAACGCGAGGTCCAGGATGCGACGCAACTTATCGCTAACTCCGTGCTCGCATTGCGAGGGTTTCGCATCCACGATGACATGCCAGGGCAAGTCGGCGACGGCGCGAGCGGTTCGTTCATCTCGGTGCGGAACTCGGCGCCGCGCCAGGGTGGTAGACGTCGGATCGCAATCGGTTCACTCGAGACTCTTGAGTCGCAGTCCACCCGAGCAGCCATGGGCAGCCCTGACCTAGGTCTCGCGCGGTACCGGCGTATTTCGACTCTTGTCAATGAGCTAATCTCGCGACGCGGTGCCGCGGACTACCTTGTACTTCCGGAGCTGAGCCTCCCATCACGTTGGTTCGTACGCGTGGCGCAGAAACTCGGAGCCCAGGGCGTGAGCCTTGTTGCCGGGCTCGAGTACGCGCGGAATGGGCTTTCGGTTCGGAACCAGGTCTGGGCATCTCTGCTCCATAATCACTTCGGGTTCCCCTCGCTGCTTGTGTATCGACAGGACAAGCAACGGCCGGCACCCGGAGAGAACGTGACCCTCTCGGGGTTGGCCGGGCTGCAACTCGCTCCAGTGCAGAAGTGGTCCTCACCTCCCATCATTTCCCACGGAGGATTCTTCTTCGCAATCGTAATTTGCAGCGAACTTACCAACATCGGCTATCGAGCATCTCTGCGAGGGAGAGTTGACGCGCTATTTGTACCCGAGTGGAATCGCGATATCCACACATTCGAAGCTTTGGTGGAATCCGCCGCGCTAGATATTCATGCCTTCATCGTGCAGGCGAATAACCGCGCTTACGGTGACAGTCGGATTCGTGTTCCCGCAGTGAATGAGTGGGAGAGGGATTTGATTAGACACCGGGGCGGACTGCACGACTACACAGTGGTGGGCGAGATCAACTTCCATAAACTTCGAGAGCATCAGAGCGTGTTTCGAGCAGCGAAGCCGTTGTTTAAGCCCTTGCCCGACGGTTTCGTAGTAAGCGATCAGCGATTCCGACTCCCGCCAAAAGAAAAGTGACTCTAGCGGGAGGCGTCCGTCAGTAGGAGTTCTTTGAATAAGAGTCGTTGCCAAGACATTCGCGAGACCTCGCGAATTCTCCTGCTAGCACGTACCCAGGCAATAATTCGGCACGGTAGACCGAGACCCGCGTTCCGACCAGAGCATCGAACACGATGTTGACTCACCATGCCTCCGTCGGGTCTCGAGTTCGGCCGGCATCGTTCATCGGCGTTCTGATCGCGGGGAGCGCGCGGCCTGGTTCAGTTGTCGAGGCCGAACGCCTCGGTTACCTGTTCGATCGTGAACTTCTGGCGTAGCTTCGCGGCCGTGTTCTGGTTCGCGAACATTCCGTTTCGCCAGATGGCCTCCGCGCGAGAAACTGCATGTGTCCAGGCGATAGGAACAGCCCATTCGGCTTTTTCGTCCGCGACATCGCCTTCGTGGCGGTAGGTTCCCTCAAGCGGAAGAGTGTGCAAGAGGGTGGCGACGCCGCCCACATCGACCATGGTCTGGTCGAATCGCTGAGCTTCGCCGATGACAGTACCGACACCGACGTAACCGGTCTTTGGAATATGGACGAAGACGCGAGCGCCGATCGGCAGGTTCTTGAGTGTCTGGGAGAACCACTTCCCGCCGCCACCTGATATGAAGCCGTACCTGAGCCCGTCTGCCCACTGGCGTCCGCCGCTGTCCTCGCCAAACGAGACGTACCAGTCGCTGCCGTTCCAGGGCTCACGCGTCTTGGTTTGATGACCTGGCACGCTCGTTCCAGCCTGCTGACCCTCGTGCTCGACGAGCCAGGTACGGGCCAGGTACTTCGCCCCGTTGTCCTCGAAATGACGGAAGAAGATCACGTTGATCGGTACCGCGAAGCCCTCGTTGAGGAACCGCACGATTCGCTCGGTGGCCGCATCGACCTTCGCAGCGACGATGGTGAGGGTCTGCGAGCTATTGACTTCTTCGGGAAGGGTCTCATTGAAGCACTCGGCGAACGCCTCCTCCAGCGCGACGCCAGGCTTGTAGGCCTCGAATATTGCATGAACGTCGGCTCGCCCGAGCCCTGCGACCCAGGAGCCGTAGTCGAGGGCTTGGGCTGTGACGTCGCGTGGGGTCTTGTCGCGCTTCAGCTCGATAACGTGCACAGCAGCGGTTTCATCGAGAGCAAGCAGATCGATGAAACCGCCGAAGGCTGTCGGCACCTGCCTCCCGATGACTAGTAGCACTTCCCCGAGCATCGATGGGTCGGACTCGATGTACCCCTCGAGTTCAGACTCCAAGCCGATCGCGGTCGGAACGATCCGATTGAGCTTGTCGCCCTCTGCGCGCCAGAGGCCCATCTCAACGGGCATCATCGCTCCGCTCTACGAGGTCCTGCTGAGCTTTGTCGAAGACGTACTGTGTGATCTCGCCGGACATGATCATGGCGATGGCCTTGTTGATCGTCACTAGCGGCACGATGAACCATTCGGATGGGTCGTAATCGCGGCCGTTTCGGTCGATCTGCGTCAGGTCGAGGCGGACATCGGCGAAGACTCGGTGCAGCAGTGCTTCCAGTGCCGACGCCTTGAGGTTGTACACCCTGTAGTCGGCGACGATCTTGACCGGGGCCATGAGGTATGTCGGAGACGTGGATGCGCCCCTCACGCGCTGCTCGACACTCGTGGTCGAGAAGCCGATCTTGTGCAGGTCCTTCATGTTTGCGAGCAGCGGGTCGGTGCTCATGGACTGCAGTACGTAGATGTGCCCGCTCTCGATGTCCGCGTCCAGGATGCCGCCCTCATCGTGCCCCGTGCGCGCCAGCACCTGTCCCTGGGCCTCATACATCCGTGTCATCAAACTCTGCTTGTACATAGCCGACTCGGTGCCGTTCTCGAACACCACACGCAGTCTCTGCTTCTGCGTGCGCTTCCCACCCACAACGAGGTCGACGTTCTCGCCGACCTCCGCGACGAAACACATCACGCCATTGAGGACGAAGAACACGCCCTCGCGGATCAAATCCATCCCCGTGAACGGCTTCAGCGCGCAAGTGCCATCCTTCAGCTCAGCGTGCTTCACTTTGAAGAGCGGCTCGAACTGCTCGAACTCCTTCGCCTTCACACGCTGGGCCACGGACTCGGCCGACTCCGGGCGCTTGACCACGGGCAGATCCGACACGTCGAGGATCCCGGACTCGTCGCCCAATAGCTCGTCGAGGTCGTCGCTCTCCAGCAGGTCGTCAATGGACGTCGGCGCTGCGGGAGCTTCCAGCATTCCAAAATCGTCCAGGTGCTTCACGGCCCCGGCCTTGGCGTCGTTGGTGAGGAAGCCGTCCAGGCGCGCGCCGAGCTTGCGTTCGGCGATCTCGCGGGTCTGGGAGCTGGGCAGCCGTCCCTCGGCGCGTCGGAACTCGACGATCTCAAGGAAGGCCCTCTGGAGCCGGTCCGACGAGGTGAGCTTCTTCGGCTTCTCCGGCGCTGTGAGCAACTCGTCGTCGAGGATGTCATCGAGGCTCAGCGGCGCCTCGGACTCGAAGGCTTCGTTCTCGCTCATTCGACCACCGTCTCCGTCGAGGCCTTCTCCGCCTTGCGCTGTGCCGCGAGCTTCTGCAGAAACAGCAGGGCAGCGGCCAGCCGTTTCTCGGTCGGATCCTCGGAGCGGATGTCCGGGTTCTTGCCGTGGACCTGCTTCCACGTCTTGATCTTCGGGAACAGGGACAGCGCCTCCTCCTCGGAGAGCTCGACCTTCGTGGACGTGATCGTGTCCTGGATCAGGCGCAGCACCGAGGGGGTGACCGACTTAGACAGCACCTCGAACGCTCGTTGGAAGGGGTTGACCGAGTCGATGAGGTTGATGTTCAGCTCGTCGATGTTCACGAACTTCTCGGCCATCTTGATGAAGCGCTTGTCGCCGACCTCGCGTACCTCGCCGTTTTTGATGACCGAGTCCACGACAACCTGCTGGCGGACCTCTTCGACCTGTTCCTCGTTGAGGTCCGGGTACTTCTCCCGGATGATTTTCGGGATCAACACTCTGTTGGTCGTCTCGGCATCGACCGAGCCGGCCGCGGCCCGGGCGAAGGTGTCGTCCTGAAGGATTGTCGCCTTCAGGTCGTTCAGGTCCGTCGCGACGATCTGCATCACGCGGTCGCTGGAGGGCTCTTTGAAGCCCTTAATCTTCAGCTCGCCCCTCTTCGCCGGCGCGTCATCGTCAAATTTTTTCGTCTTGAAGTTGAAGTTCGGCGCGAGCACCTGCTCCATGAGTAACGAGGCGGTGATCGCCTTGAGCATGTTGTTCACCGATACCTTGACCTCGCCTTGCGAGGCGTCGGGCTCGGCGATGAGGTTCGTGAACTGCGCGTGCGACTTTGCGGGGCTGTCACGAGTCACGCGCCCGATGATCTGGATCACCTCGGTGAGAGACGCCCGGTAGCCGACTGTCAGCGCATGCTCCGCGAAGGGCCAATCGAAGCCTTCCTTAGCCATGCCCAGCGCGATGATGATGTCGACGCCGTCGCGCTCCTTCGATGCAGTGTGCGACAGGTAGTGGAGAGTGTCGCCGCGCTTCTTCTGGTCGGTGTCGTCGACGAGGTCGGCGACTCGCACGATCTCGCCGGTGTCCTGGCGTCGCATGCTGATGATCCCCGTGTCGGGATCGGTTGACTCGACGTGACCAATCGCGTCGATGATGCGTCCGACCTCTTCGATCTTGTCTTTCGTGGACTCGCCGGAGTTCACGCTCGGGATGTGCACGATGGTCTTCTTGTCGAGGTCGAGAACTTCGTGGATCGCGTCGGTGTACCGGCCTTGGTAGAAGTGGTGCCCGATGCCCAGGGACCGCAAGTGTGCGTAACCGTTGAGCTGGTCGTAGTAGTTGAAGGTCACCGGGGTGAACTTCGCCTCGTCCTCGGGCGACAGCACTGGCACTGAGTCGCCACGGAAGTACGACCCGGTCATGGCCACGATGTGCACGTCGGAGCCCTTCATGACATCGCGCAGTAGCGCGCCAAGACGTGACGTCTCTGTGTCGGCCGAGACGTGGTGGAACTCGTCAATTGCCAGCACCGCGCCATTGAACGACTCCGGGGCCAGCTTTTCGAAGGCGAACCGCAGCGTCGCGTGCGTGCACACGAGTACCGCGTCGGGCCCTTCCAGGAATTCGATGAAGGCATCGACCTTGCCCGCCGACGAGCCCGGGTCGCAGAGGTTGTGCTTGTCCTTGACCTCCCAGTCCGCCCAGAAGCCGTGCGTAGTCAGGCTGGTCGAGGCGAACGAGGCCCCGATGGACCGCTCGGGCACGGCGACGATGATCTTCTTGCGGCCCTGGTTGTATAGCTTGTCCAGTGCTACGAACATCAGTGCGCGGGACTTTCCTGATGCGGGTGGAGCCTTCACCAGAAGGTGCCGGGCGTCGCGCTGCTCGAAGACGCGTTGCTGCATCTCGCGCATCCCCAGCGCGTCGGTGTTCACCGACGCCTTCGTCTGTGCGTACGTGACGTTGACGATATTTACGGGCTTGTTGATCGCGTTCACTCCGCAGTCCTCAGGATCCTCTTCGTCGGGACCTTCGCGGCCTCCGCGGCGGTCATGCGCTCGTACAGCGCGAACAGGTCCGACAGGCGCTGCTCGTCGGTCTCGTATGGCTTCTTCGAGTAGATCGAGTCGACGAGCGCATCGACCGCCGCATGGGCCTCGCGCAGGTCTTTCGGCATCTTGTCTGGGTCGTAGAGCTCGGCGAGCATCTGCTCGCAGTGGTACTCGCGGACGTCAAGCACGCGTAGTGCGGCGATTGTCAGGTTCTCCTTTATCGCCCCCGACATCGGTGGGACGGGGAAGTTGTTATAGACAATAGTGTTCGAGTAACGGAAATCGGTCTTCATCTTCCCGCCCACGGCCCGGGCCCACGCCATGTGCATGCGAGACGTGAGAATCGCGAAAAGCCATGGCTGAGCGTCGTAGACCGCGTACGCAAGGTTGGAGACTACGGTTTCAGGTCCCAGGTAGCCGACCGGAACGTATTCTCGACGTTCGGATGAAACGCTTGGCACGATAATCGCATCGGTGGGCTTATATCTCACCTCGCCGAAGCGGTGAGAAACGGCTGAGAGCCTCTTCGTCGAATCTCTCTTGCTTCTGGAGCGATGCTCACGCACATGCTCGACGCGCCTCGAGATCTCGGGAATCGCCATGGTCGCTGTCAGGTCGGCCGCGTCGATCCAGAGTGCGAAACGCTCAGTGCCGGAGATGAACTCGCTCGCGCCTAGGAATCGTTTCACGAAGCGAACTGCGTCTGGATGAGAAGCGATCAACTGCTCCCGTTCCTCGTTCGACAAGACGAGACCACCATTGTCGTTGGGCATGCTGCCGAATGACATCTCCGGCAGCGCTGATATCGGCTTCGTCCGCTTCGTCACGAACACGTTGTCACCGTCAGCGAGGTAGCCGTTGATGTTGTCCGCCTGGATCTTCAGGTCATCGGTGTAGATGAACTTCTCGCTTGGTCTGATCATGCGAAGACCGATCACGACTACGGTCACACCGGCGTTGCGTTTGGCGTTGTTCTCCCACTTGAATGACGTGTAGGCAAAGCCAATCTCAATCCCTTTGGCGAAGATAGTCGGAAACATGAGGCCGACGTGCTCGCCCTGTGCCACCGAGTTCGTCGTGACAAATGCGAGTTCTGCCCGGGTTCCCTCCATGTAATCAGCTCCCTTGATGAACCAGAGCGCGATGTAGTCGAGGTTCTTCGAGTAAGGGCGTTGTCCGAACGCGTGATCGAAGTCGGACTTCTGCTCTTTCGTCTGTACCCTCGCGCCGACGTAGGGCGGGTTGCCAATCAGATAGATCTCGGAGTGGCCGTCGTTCGGACAGACCGCGTCCCAGTCAACCCGCGCCGCGTTGCCTGGTTGGACTTTGCCGCTCTCCTTGAGCGGAATCAACGGGATCTCGACGCTGAACTTCTCTCGGAACTCTCGGTTCATCTGGTGCTTTGCGATCCAGAGAGACAGGATGGCGACCTCTACAGCAAAGTCATCTATCTCGATGCCGTAGAAGTTCTCGATGTTGATCTTTGAGTCAGCCCAGAGCACTTGGTGCGAGGGACTCAGTTCAGCGAGCCGCTCGAGGATCGCGTGCTCGATCTTGCGAAGCTCCTTGTAGGCGATGACGAGGAAGTTGCCCGAACCGCAGGCGGGGTCGAACACCTTGATGGCCGCGATGCGTTCTAACAGGCGGACCAGTCGACGCTCGCTGTCCTGGCCCTCATTGAGTTCAGCTTTCAGGGCGTCCAGGAACAGCGGCTCAATTGTCTTCAGGATGTTCGGCACCGAGGTGTAGTGCTGGCCAAGGTCGCTGCGCTTGCCGGGGGTGACGATGGCTTGGAACATCGAGCCAAAAATGTCGGGGTTGATGTCGCGCCAGATGAGCGTGCCCGAGGCAATGAGTTCCTCGCGTGCTCGCTTTGTGAAGCGGGGCACGGTCTGGTCGTCGGTGACGGTGAACAGGCGACCGTTCACGTAGGGGAACTCGGCGAGGTGCGTCGGCTTATCGGCGGGGTCGGCCGTGTCGAGCGCCTTGAAGAGTACGGTGAGGAACTCTGCCATGTCTAAGCCGTCGGGCTGCGTCTGGGATCCGACCGCGTTCGTGAACTGGTTGTGCGTGAAGATACCGGTGTCTTCGGCGAAGAAGCAGAACAGAAGGCGTGAGAAGAAAATGTTGAGGGAGTGTCGACCTTGCTCGTCGTCAAAGATCCCGGGATTGGCGTTCAGCAGTTCGTCGAAGAGCTTGCCCATGCGTTCGGCGGCTTTGACGTCGGCACGGGATTCAGCGACGTACTGTGCCTTCTCCATGCCGGCCCAGGGCAGGAAGAACGTGAAATGCTGGTCGATCTCCCTGATCGGGAACCCGATGGTCTCGTTTGTCTTGCTGTCGTGTGCCACCACGTCGGCATAGTCGGTGACGATGACGAAGCGTGTGCTGAAACGGACGACGGCCGGCGACGCCTTAAGCTCCTCGAGGACCGCCAGCGGGTCACCGTCGGTCTCCTTGAAGTACACGACATTCTTCTGCGCGACCTCCGTTGTCGGCTCGATAGCGACGTTCAGCGACCCGTTGCGCAGCCGAGTGACGTTTCCCGCCGGCTTCCCGTAAGCGAGCAGCAAATCGAAGATGAACTCTCGGTCGTAGTTCTCTCGGCCGGCCAGAGGGGCAACGCGCTCCTCCACCGCTTTGAGGCTGAGTCTCGCCATGCAGGTGTCCCACTCTCAAACGTGCTGCGGAAAGCAGCAGTCGTAGCTCATTTGCCGCGCCCATGAGGGAATGCGTCTCGACAAGAACATCCTATTGGCGGGGTCCGTCACCGCTGACCTGTGGCAGCGGTCACCACTCTTTGATCTGACACCATGACCCGCCCTCAGGACCGAAAGAGAACGCTAGACTGCCCATAAGTAGACGCACCGTTGCGAAACCCAAGCCTCAAGGAGCACCCATGGCCCTCACCGCACACTCCACCATCGGCGACTGGCTGAACGACCCGACCGGCGGGCCACTCATCCGCGCACTCTTCGAGCAGACGGGCGCCGACCCCGAGCTCCTCGCCCCCGTGCTCGGACTGCCGCTGCAGCAACTCGTCGCGATGAGTCAGGGCGCACTGCCACAATCGGTCGTCGACGACCTCGTCCGCGCAGCCAACGGCGGTGAGATCCCCGAGGCCGACGAGTCCGAGGGTTGGACCGAGAGGCCCACCACCGGGCGCTTCTCCGGCAAGACCGTGATCGTCACGGGCGCAGCATCCGGAATCGGCAAGGCCACCGCCTCCCGCATCGCCCGCGAAGGCGGACGCGTCATCGCCTCCGATATCGCCGCCGACAAGCTCGATGCTCTGAAGGCCGAACTGCCGGATGCCGACATCACCACCGTCGCCGGTGACCTAACCAAGCAGGACGCGATCGACGCCGTCATCGCCGCCGCGGGCGACCGCATCGACGCCCTCGCGAACGTCGCCGGCATCAACGACGACTTCTCCCCCGCGGGCGAGACGACGGATGCCGTCTGGGACCGCGTCATCGCCATCAACCTCACCGCCCCGTTCAAGCTCATGCGCGCAGTGCTGCCGATCATGGAGAAGGCCGGTCGCGGTTCGATCCTCAACGTCGCCAGCGAGGCAGGTCTGCGCGGCAACGCGTCGGGCAACGCCTACACGGCCAGCAAGCACGGCATCATCGGCGTCACGAAGTCAGCGGCGTTCATGTACGGGCCGAAGGGCATCCGCGTCAATTCCGTCGCACCGGGCGGCGTCGCCACCGGCATCCCGATGCCCCCGAACATGTCGGAGTACGGTTCGGGTCGCCTGGCCCCGTTCCAGCAGGCGATCCCGACGGTCGCGACCGCCGAACACCTCGCCGCGTCGATCACGTTCCTGCTGTCGGACGACGCCGTGAACATCAACGGTGCCGTGCTGGCATCCGATGGTGGATGGTCGGTGCAGTAAACGTCAGTCTTGGAGGCCGGCACGGCTGCCGTGCCGGCCTCCAAGCTCTCCGATAGTGCGCAGCTCGATGCCAGGCCGACCTCGCGCCGTTCAGCGGATGAACAACGCGACCATCGCTGCGCCCACGGAAACAACGGAGACGGCTAGCGAGCTCCATGCCATCCAACGTGTGAATCGCTCAGATCTTTCTGCGTCTGCACGTGCAGCCTGCGTCAGCCTCACCTGAGCTTCAGAAGCTGCCAACTGGGCGCGCGATAGCCGCAGCATTTGCTCCACGCTCCGTGCGGTCTCCTTCGCGGAATCAGCGGATTGTTTCAACGACCGCTCGTTACGACGATCCTGCGACTTCTCAGTAATCGATCGGGGATCAGGCATGACCACAGGATTACACGGACTGCAGACGCCCGCGTGGATCCGATAAGTGAGCGAGACCCGCGAGGCAACATGAACGCAGTCGCACATCAAGCTCGGGCTGCGGGTACCCGGTGTACTCGCAAGCTGCAGCTCGCCCTCCCGAGTCTCCACAGGTGGCACACGATGAGGTCAGATCTGTGGCCGACATGAATCGGCTCATTGGCGGCCCCGCAGAATTGGTCACGCTCCGCGACTCATGGATCGCCTCCTTCGTCGGCCACCAGCGGTAGATCGTCTACCCGAACACTGCTTCGGTCTCGACGAGTCCAGCTATCAAAGCTCTCCGCGTTCGCCAGCTTCCGGATCTTCGTGGCGCAGCACGCGGAGCTCACGATCGCGTAACTCGTGCTGCAAGCTATGCTCCGGGCAGTACCACCCTTCCTCGAAACGCCGCGCACCCTCGGTCGTCCCACACTTCCTCTTCGAGAGTCGATCCACCTCCTCGCAAGGATTCCGCTCAGGGGGTTGCAACTCTTCCGGCGCGAGGTGACTCCATGGAGACCAAGAGCGCTTCGGATGCTCTGAACATCTCCATTGCCATTTGCCGCCCTGTTCATGCACTCCGACGGCATCGGGCCGATACACGGAATCTGCTGTCCAGATCCGATACACGGTAAGTTCCGCGATCGGATGCCACTCATCGCCGTTCTGCACGCCGCAATAGGTGCAGTGACCCGAGTCCTCGTTACCCGATCGCACTCGTCGGTCCGCAACGTTAGCCAACGGGTACGGCGTCTCAATCAGCATGTCTTGATATCGCACGTTCATTCCCCTGCTCTGTCGATCCAGGTTCGAGATTGCTCAGCTAGCGCGCTCTGCGCGGCGAAGCAGCTTGGCAACCTCAGGGGTCATCGAGTACTTCTCGCCATCCCAGTCCCAGACGTAGTGCCACTCCGTTCCTTTTGGAGTGCGGTACATCGGAAGCTGCGCGCGACGGATCGCCTTGCCCACCCCTCCGAGAATGCCGGCGACACCCGAGACACCGTTGGGGTGGTTGAGCGCCGAGGCCAGTTCGTCCGGAGTGAAGTGGGCCGTTTCGCGCGTCGCAGATCGGCTGAGGAAGGTGAGCACCGAATGACCAGGCCCCGAAACTCCGTCCCAGAGCCGTGCAGCGATTTCCTGCGCGTTGTCCGCCACTGCCCAAGAGGGAACGGTTCCAGATTCGAGCCGCACCGGGTCAGCGGAATCAGGGATCTCGGCAACGAACTCACCAAAGCGAATGTAGAACTCTTCGACACGTCGCTCAGGAACGTGAACTGTGATCGGAATCAAGGGAACCTCCAAGGTGGGTTGCAAGGTACGTTGAAGCCAGTACACATCACCACAATCGAAAGTGCAAGATACCTTGTAAATTATCTTGTGCCCCTCTGGAGGGTGACAGACTGGCACCATGCCTGACCGGCCCGAGATCGTGTGCATCTGCGGTTCCATGCGGTTCATCGAGGACATGCGCGTGGTGAGCCAGTCCTTGACACTCGCTGGCGTCATCGTCCTCATGCCGGCCGAGGTCGACACCACGATCACCGAGGAGCAGAAGGCAGCTCTCGGCGAGCTGCACCTGCGCAGGATCGACCTTGCCGATCGAGTGGTCGTCGTCAACCGGGGCGAGCACTACGGCGAATCGACGCTCCGCGAGATCGCCTACGCAGAAGCCGTGGGCAAGCCCGTGACCTTCGTCGGCCCTGCCTGGGGCTCGCTGTAGTCCTCACATCCGCGTCACCTACCCTGGCTGTCATGAAGAAGCTCCCCGCGCTCGCGACGCTCGCCGTCGGCATCCTGCTGCTCTCCGGATGCTCTCAGGCGTCGACCATCGCTGCGTGTGGACAGGTCGCAGCCCAGGCCGCGCAGGTGACCGGCGTGATCGGCAGCGTCAGCTCGCCGACTCCCGAGGCCGCGCAGGCAGCGCTCGACGAAGTGCGAAGCGTCGCCGAAAACATCCGCGGTGTCGACGGACCCGACGAGTTCGTCACGCTCCGCGACTCGTGGACGACGAGCATCGACGCGTTCGTCGCCGAGGGCGAGAAGGCCATCACCGGCGACGTCACGGGCCTGGATGCAGCATCGACCGAGATGCGCACGGCGACCGACGCGATGCTCGCCTACTGCACGCCGTAATCGGCGCCCGTCACTCGTCGTCGGGAACGCTCATCGCGATCTCGAAGCTGTCGCCGATCACGCGACCTCCGTCGAATACAGGTTCTTCGTCGAGCGTCTCGAGGACGCGAGCGTCCTGCGTGGCGGCAGCCGTCCCCCGGTCGCGAGCCTCGCGCGATGGCCATGTGATCACCGAGACCACGACGGACTCCCCGGCACTCGCTCCGGCGAGGTCGGCGATGCTCGAGAGCTCGCCCGGTTCGTACGACGCCCCGTCGGCATGGAAGTCGGCCTGCTCGGCTGAATCGCTCGACTGCCAGTAGTCGACGACGCTGATCGCACCGTGGTCGCGGTAGACCGCGGCCATCCGCTTCGAGAAGTCCAGGTAGGCAGCCCTGCGTTCGGTTGGCACCGGAACGACCGTGATGTCTGCGATGACCATGCTCGGCTCCAGTCCTCGGCTTCGCGTGTTGATCGCGCGGATATCCTCCGCCGATCCCCTCCACCCTGGCTGGGCGGGGCCTACCGCGCAATGCCTCGGAGCAGCCGCGTCACCGTCTCCTCGACACGCTCGGCGCTCAACGGCTGACCGATGAGCGCGGCGTACGACGCCATGGCGATGAGCTGGTCGGCGATGGCGGCAGCATCCACGTCTTCGCGAATCTCTCCCGCCGACTGTCCGCGCGCGATCCGTTCGGCGACCCACGAGCGGATCGGCGCTGCGAGACGCTCGTTGAGCGCGAGCCCAAGTTCGTGGTCGGTGGCCGTCACCGCGATCAGAGCCCGGGCGAGGGCGACGCCCTCGGGCCTCTCCATGCCGGCGGACATCGCGGAGAACCAGGCGTGCAGATCAGCCCGGATGTCGTCGCTCATCGCGACGGTCGCATCCGCGAGGGGCACCTCTCCCTCGAGCAGCGCCTCGCCCAGGATCGCCGCCTTCGACGGCCACCAGCGGTAGATCGTCTGCTTGGAGACAGTTGCGGACTCCGCGAGTCCCTCGATCGTCACGGCCTCGTAGGCACCGGCCACGACAGCAGCGCGCATCGCCTCGAGCACGGACTGGCGCGCGGCTTCACTTCGGGGACGGGGCACCTGAACAGGCTACCGATGCTGCGGGTGGCGCGTTTCGTTTCGGCAGCTTCGCAGACCTCGCTCAACGCCTGAGGGGGAACAACCGCGGGCCTCGCTCAACGACCGTTGTGGCTGCGCGGTCTTGGATAGAGTCGCGGGATGAGGGAGACTCGAGGGCGGTTGAGCATGGGCATGTTGACTCTCGCGCTCACGGTGTTCGGACTTGTGCTCTTCATCGTGACGATGCTGATCATCCACGGCGCGCCCTACCTGACCGACTCGCTCAGCCCCGCGAACGACCGCGAATGGACCAATTGGTACTGGCTGGCCATGCTCATCGTGGCGCCGACTGTCATCACCGGCGCCGTATCCGGACTGACCTCAGCCTTCGGCGCCTACATCGCCAAGCGCGTCTCGGCGACCACCGATGGCGCGCCAGCGAATCGGTGGAAGATCAGCGTCGGCGCCGGTGTCGGTGGCGCCCTGGGCAGCGCCTTGTTCCTGATCTATATGAGCTGGCTCTACCAGAACGGGCTGGGCCCGTGGATCCTGGTGCTCGGGTCCGCAGCGGTATTCGGCGCCTACGCGGGCTTCACCGCACTGTGGATCGGCCGCAGATCGCGGAGCCCTCAGGCGCCCGCACCTGCAGTCACAGCCGCGGACGGTATGTGACGGCCACGGCTCCCGAGCCGAACTCCCGACGATCGACGACGTCGAGCTCGAGCGGCCGGTTCAGCCCATCCAACAAGCGCGGCCCGTGCCCGGCGACGATCGGATGCACGACGAACGTGTATTCGTCGATCAGCCCCAACTCAGCCAATCGCAGCGGCAGCGTCACGCCGCCCACCGACAGCCCCTCGCCCGGCTGCTGCTTGAGCTCTCGGACCGCCTCACCCAGGTCACCGTGAATCAGCTCGGCGTTCCAGTCGACCGAGCTCAGCGTGCTCGACACGACGCGCTTCGGCACGCGGTCGATGGCCTCGGCGAACGGGATCTCCCACTCGCTCATCCAGTCCGGCCACACCCCGGATGCCGGGCGGCGCCAGGCGCCCTCCATCATCTCGTAAGTCGTTTTGCCATAGATCACGGCACCGGCCCGCTCCATCTCGGTGGTCCAGAAGGCCATCAGCTCTTCGTCGGGAGCGACCCCCGCCTCGTGGTGAACGCAGCCGTCGAGCGTGACGTTGATGGCGTAGCGCAGTGGTCTCATCTCGCCGATCTCCTTCGATGCGGGCGGTGCAGGATGAGCACCAGGGTACTGCTGTCAGAACGGCGATGTGTCAGTTCGCGCTCTCGTCCGGATCAGCCGGATGCGGACGACGGGACAGTGCATAGACCATTCGTTGGCCGAAGGATTCGCCTTGCATCGAAGGATCGCCCCCAAGAGAGCGCGCGGTAGCTACAACGCCGGTCACGCAGGCGACGACGGCGAATATAGGCCCGATCCACAGGGCTCTCGAACCAAGCGCAAATCCGGCGACCACCGCCACTCCGACCAACAGGAGCCCCGTGACAAACAGAGCCGATCGATGCCTGCTGCCGGGGGCGGAAGCGAGCACCAAGCCGACGCTTACAGCTTGAGCGAAGGCGAGCACGTACACGATGATCTCTTCGATGCCTCCGATAGTCATGAGCGCTCTCCAGTCATCAACATCCGAGCCTGAAGATCACTCCGGGAACTGGCGCGGCCGTGAAGAACAGGCAAGTCTTCGCAGGACTATCCCCCTGTGCAAGGTTCGCCTGAAGGATGATGTACGACCCGAATGCAGAGCATGCAATGCTGACCTGCCTCGCAAAGACTGCGCACATACCGAGGGCAGCGGCGTAGTCGCGTACGCGGGAAGTTTCAGCACGAGTGAGCTTCATCCCCCAGATCGGCCCGTACCACTGCCAGCTCGGATCCGCCACGACGGGGTATGAGGTGGAGTCATCCGCAACAACGATTTGGAAGAGCTCGTCTCCGCGAATCTCGTATCGAGTTTCAACCGGATTCCCGTTGGCATCCGTGGCCCATGGGGCCGCGACCGGAACGTAGTTTCCATCCTCGCTTACGAAGATCACCTCGCCGGTGTCGCTCTGGTACGGCTGGTAACCGGACATGCGATAGCCGAACTCGTGTGCGCTCGCGCTGCCGCCGATGACGGTCTGAATCCGAGTTGAACCATCGTCGAGCGTCTGCACTGCGACAGCATCCCCCGAGTCGTCGGTGGCGGCGAAGACGACCGTTCCGTCATCCGCGACCACACCGTCCTTGACGTCAATCTCGTCAGGCAGGTCGATAGTCGCTGTTTGCTCCCCAGCGCCGTTCGCCGAGGTCACGGTGATCGCTTCCTCGGCAGACAAAGGCACGATGGACTGCACGTCCCCGGCTTCGGTACTCAGTTCACCTGCGACGAGATCCCCCGGTTCAGACAGATCCGTCGCGGGAGCAGCCTCCTGAATCAAGGAAGCGATTGCGTCCGCGTCGTCCGTCGTCTCCGACGCGTGGGCAGGCGACACCATCGTCGCGGTCAGGGCAACTACAGCCGCCACCGAGCCCCACACCCGCAGCCTGTTGTGCACGTCCTCCGTCGCCGAGACATGTGTGTGTCCGTTCATCGCTACTCCGATCTGTCAAATATGTTTTCTTTCGAGAAAGAAAAGCACACATATGACTGCATATCGGCATACAGTGAAAGCTCGGGCTTTCCGTCTACCTGTCGACGGGCGACGGACAGGAGTGGTCCTCTGCCGAGCAAGAGATCGTCTACCCCGCGGTTCAGCCAGGATTGGGCTACCGGGCAGCAGCCTCGGTTGAAAAGACGTGCGCCTCGTCTCGGGCGGCTCCGCCGGCCTCGCTCAACGACAGGGGGCATCAGCACTCCACGACATTCACCGCCAACCCACCGCGACTCGTCTCCTTGTACTTGTCGCTCATGTCGGCGCCGGTCTGACGCATCGTCTCGATCACGGCATCCAGAGACACCACGTGGCTGCCGTCGCCGTGCAGGGCGAGGCGGGCGGCCGTGACGGCGGTCGACGCGGCGACGGCGTTGCGCTCGATGCAGGGGATCTGCACGAGTCCGGCGATCGGATCGCAGGTGAGCCCGAGGTGGTGCTCCATCGCGATTTCGGCCGCGTTCTCGACCTGCTGCGGGGTTCCGCCGAGCACGGCACAGAGCCCCGCTGCTGCCATCGCGCACGCAGAGCCGACCTCGGCCTGGCATCCGCCCTCCGCGCCCGAGATCGACGCGTTCGCCTTGATCAGCGATCCGATCGCGGCGGCGGTCAGCAAGAAGGTCCGCACAGCCGCAGCATCCGCACCGGGCACGAACCGCGAGTAGTACATGAGCACGGCGGGCAAGATGCCGGCGGCACCGTTCGTGGGAGCGGTGACGACCCGGCCACCCCCGGCGTTCTCCTCATTGACGGCGAGCGCGAACGCCTGCAGCCAGTCGGACGTGACCGGCTGCCCCGCCGCCTCCGCCCGGAGGATGCTGTCGCGCATCGAGCGCGCCCGCCGCGGCACACCGAGCCCGCCTGGCAGCACTCCCTCAGCATCCAACCCCGCCTCGACGCACTCGCGCATGGCAGTCCAGATCGCGTCGAGACCCGCGTCGACGGCATCGGCGCCACGCGCAGCGAGCTCACCGGCCCGCGCCACGTCGGCGATCGACAAGCCATCGGCGCACAGCGAGAGCAACTCCGCAGCCGTCCGGAACGACGGCATCTCGTCGGGCACGGCCGGGCTCTCGACCACCTCGCCAACGCGCTGGATGAATCCGCCGCCCACCGAGAGGTACGTCTCCTCCGCGATCGACACCCCACCAGCCCCGAACGCCCGGATCACCAGAGTGTTCGGGTGCACCGGCTGCCGGGTGAACGGGTCGAGCACGACATCGGAGCTGTCGAATGCCACAGGCACGACGCCGCCGAACAGCAGCGGCGACCCCGCCGGGTGCCCCGACCACGCGCCGCGCACGGCAGCCGGGTCACATGTCTCGGGATCCAGACCGGCGAGACCCGCGACCACCGCATCCGGCGTTCCGTGGCCGAGTCCGGTCGCCGCGAGCGACCCGTACAACACCACCTCGACGCGACTCGGCCCGCCCGGATGCTGCGCCAGCACCCGCCGCGCGAAATCACGCCCGGCGCGCATCGGCCCCACCGTGTGCGACGACGAGGGGCCGATACCGATCGAGAACAGGTCGAATGCCGAGACGTACACGCCGCTGCGAGCGCCGGTCGCGGAGGTGAGAGTCGTCACTCCTCGCCCTGCGGGTGGGTGGTCGCTCCGGCCGGTCGGGCAGCCTGGCGAGCGAGCAGATCCGCTCGCGACTCGGGCGTGAGCGCCGCGGTGGCCGCCGCCCAGGCGAGGCCGATCGCCGCATCGATCACGGCGCGGTCGGCGGCGGGCGTCGCCGCATCCGCAGCGAACCCCTCGGTGTGCGGGGCCGACGTCGAGCCGATGATCGCGATGCCGGGGTGGATCGACGGCACGACCTGCGAGACGTTGCCCATGTCGGTCGAGCCACCGGCCGCTCCCGAGAACGCGATCGGCTCGCGGCCGAGCTCGGTGAGCGCGTCGTTCCACGCGTCGGCGAGCAGCGGCTCCTGCACCAGCGGGTCGTACCGGGGCTCGGTGCGCACCTGCTCCCACGAGCATCCCGAGGCGAGCGCTCCTGCTTCGAAGCAGGCCATCACCCGGCGCTTGGCGTCGCGCAGCTCGTCGAGGTCGAACGAGCGCACCTCGGCCTGCAGCACGGTGCGCGCGGGGATGATGTTCGTCACCTCGCCGCCCTGTGTGATCACGGCGGCTGTGCGGACGGTTCCGGGCAGCTGCTGACGCAGCAGGCCGATCGACGTGAGCGCGATCGTCGCGGCATCCAGCGCGTTCACGCCCTTGTCGGGAGCGGCCGCGGCATGCGCCGGTCGACCCGTGTACGTCACCTGGAATCGGTCGACGGCCTGCGTCGCGAAGCTCTCGCAGCGGATGTCGATGCCGGGCGCACCGTGCACCATGAGCGACACGGTGGCGTCTTCCCACGCCCCGCCCTCGAGCATGAGCACCTTGCCGCCGCCGTGCTCTTCGGCGGGGGTGCCGAGCAGCTTGACGGTGAGCCCCGCGTCGTCGGCGATGGCCGCGAGCGCGATCGCCGCACCGAGGCCGGCAGCTGCGATGACGTTGTGCCCACAGGCATGACCGATGCCGGGAAGAGCGTCGTACTCGGCGCAGATCGCGACCACGAACTCACCATCGCCGAAGCTGGCGTCGATGGCCGTCTCCACACCGAACGCGCCGACCGTGGCGGTGAAGCCGGCATCGCGCAGAGCCGCTGCGACGAGGTTCGCCGCCCGCACCTCCTCGAACGCGATCTCGGGATCGGCGTGGATCTCGTGGCTGATCTCGACGAGCCGCTGCTCCCACGCACGCACGGCATCGGCGCTGCGCTGCTTCGCGTCTGCGAGATCGAGCAGGGTGCGGGTGGAGGGGTCTGCGAGGGTCATGCGGTTTCTCCTTCGAGAACGGGGTCGGCCGTGGTGACGGCGGGAACGGGAGTCGGGGTCTCGGCGACCGGACCGGGCACGCGGAGGAACAGGGCGAGCACCGCGATCGCGACGCCGATGGTGGCGCAGATGCTCCACACGGCGACGTATCCGTCGAACGCCGTGGTGGTGACGGCGGCATCACCCGTTCCAACGGTCATGAGGAAGCTGCCCATGACCAGGGCGAACACGGCACCCGCGACGGCTCCGGCCGCCGTGCGCGAGGTGTTGTAGAGAGCGGAGGCGATGCCGACTGAGTCGGCGGGGGCGCGGCGCACGACGATGGTCGGCAGCACCGAGATGAGCAGACCGTTGCCGAGCCCGGCGATCACCATGGCCCCGACGAACACCGCGACGACGCTCGGCGCGGAGAGGAAAGCGACGTAGCTGCCGCCGACCAAGACGCCGCCGAGCGCGATTGCGCCCTTCGCCCCGATGCGGCCGGCGACCCTGTCTCCGATGATCGATGCAAGGAAGGCCGAGAGTGCCGCGACCAGCGCGATGACGCCGACGGCGGCCGCCGTGAATCCGAGGCCGAAGCCGACGGCATCCGGATCACTGAGCACGTAGACGCTCGATGCCGTCTGCCCGCCGAAGAGCTGGGCACCGAAGAGGAAAGCGATGATGATCGGCAGGCCGATGCCGCCCTTGGTGAGCAGGGCGATGTCGATGAGCGGATGCGCGACGCGCTTCTCGACCATCACCCAGACCACGAGCAGAGCGATGCCGCCGAGGATCGCGACCCAGGTGATCGGGTTGCCCCAGCCCCACGTCGACGCGTTCGAGATGCCGCCCAGCGTGGCGAGCAGGCCGATGCCGAGCAGCGAGGCGCCCAGCCAGTCGGTCTTGCCAGCCGCCCGGACAGTGGTCTCGGGCACGAGGAACGCCACGACCGGCACGCAGATGAGGAGGAAGATCGCGGGCATCCAGAGCACCGCACGCAGGTCGCCGAGCGCCCCGAACAGCAGGCCGGAGCCGAGGGAACCGAGGGCGGCGCCGAAGGTGAGCGCGCCGACGAGCTTGCCGATCGATCGCCCGGCGGACTTCTCGTCGCGGTCGCGGACGATCGCAAACTCCAACGGCAGGAAGGCGGCGAGCGGGGCCTGCAGCGCCCGACCGACGAGGAACAGCTCATAGCTCGGTGCGATCGCCACGACGATCGAGCCGAGCGCGACGAGGGCCGTCGAGATCAGGAGCAGCTTCTTGTGTCCGTAGCGGTCGCCGAGCTTGGCGAGGATCGGCACGCAGACCACGGTCGCGAGCATGTAGGCGGCGCTGACCCAGTTGAGCTGCGCAGCGCCGATGCCGAACTCTTCGCCGATCGCGGCGAGGAGCACGGGGTACCAGCCCTGGAGCATGCCGGAGCCGAGCTCCATGATGACGAGGAAGCCGACGGCCCCGCGCACAGCGGAGCGGCCGGAGATGGTCTTGCCAGGCGGTGCGGGGACAGCCATGAGGACTCCTTGAGAGGGATCGGGTGGAGCAAGAGCGAATCGGATTGCAGTGACTCTAGGAACGCAGCTGTACGATCACAGTCAGGTGCACGAAATCGGATGCGAAGGTGTGACGCATGCAGGAAATCGGACTGGATGACCTCGACCAGCGACTCATCCACGCCGTGCAGGTGAGTCCGCGAGCGACCTGGAACGCGCTGGCTCCCATCGTCGGCGCCGACCCTGCCACCCTGTCGCGCCGCTGGGCGCGCCTCGTCGAGCAGGGGATCGTCTACGTCACCGGGTACGGCGCGGGGGCGCCCGCCACGCTCGTGCTCATCGAGATCGAATGCAGTCCGGGCGAGACGCTGGCGGTCGCCGAGATCCTCGGACGAGACCCCGAGGCGTTCACGATCGATCTGACCGCAGGTGGACGCGACATCTTCCTCACTCTCGCGGTTCCGGATGCCGAGGCGCTCGCCGTCTGGACGCTCGAACGCATCCGCGGGGTCGCCGGCGTCCGCTCGATGCGCACCCACCTGGTCTCAGAGACAGTCCGCGACGCGCGGGGATGGCGCCTCCGCGCGCTCACGGTGCAGGAGGTCGGGCAGATCGAAGCTCTAGAGCGCAGCGCCCCCTCAGCATCCGTGCGGATGTCGGTGGAGCAGCGAAACGCCATCGCGTCGGAGCTCGCCTACGACGGTCGCGTCGGGATCACCGAGCTCGCTTCGCGGCTGGGAATGGCTCCGCGCCGTGTGCGCGATGCGATCGCCGAGATGCGCGAATCGGGGCGGCTGGCGATCCGCGTCGACGTCGCCCGGCGCTACACGCCCTGGCCGATCTACGCCTGGTACTTCCTCAGGGTGCCGGCCGCGATGGCTGCTCGCATCGGCGCACAGCTGGGACGAATCGAAGAGGTGCGCCTGGTCGCCAACACGGTCGGCGAGTACAACGTGATCATGGCCGTCTGGCTGCGCACGCTGCAGGACGTCGGACGCATGGAGGCGATCATCGAGGAGCGCCTGCCCGGGGTCACCATCGCCGACCGGTCTGTCGTGCTGCGGACGACGAAACACCTCGGGCACCTGCTGCATGCCGACGGGCGCGCGTCGGGCGAGGTCGTGCCACTCACGATCTGACGGCTTCGTCGGTCAGCTCCTCCCGCACCCACCCCCGCAACCCGGTCGGGGTCGTCGTCACGACGGTCCGCTTCTGCTCGGGCACGAAACCGTCGCGCAGCCCCGTCGACATCCCGAGCACGGCACCCGCCATCGCGTCCGGCATCCCCGCGTCGAGCAGTCCCTGCCGCATCTCGTCGTCTGCGATGCGCTCGACGGCGACGTCGCGGAGGAGCTCTTGCGTGAGGATCTCGGCAACCTGCGACCAGCTCAGATCCTCCGGCCCGTGCACGGCCTGCACCCGGTGCCCGCTCCACTCGCGGTTGAGCAGCGTCAGACCGGCGACCTCGGCGATGTCGCGCGGCGCCACCCAGGCCATCGGCGCATCGAGCGGCAGCACGGTCGTGAGCCGACCGGCCTTCAGCGACTCCGGATCGAGCAGCAGGTTGCTGAAGAAGTACCCGCACCGCAGATGGGTGACGTCGATGTCGAGGGCATCGAGCGCCACCTCGGTCGCCGCCAGCCCGTCGATCTCACCGGCACCATGACGCATCTCGGCGCCGACGCTGCTCTGGAACACGACCCGACCGATCCCGTTCTCGACCACAGCCCGCACGAGCGCATCCGTCGCCCGGGCATAGTCGGCGAGGGGATCGTCCGACATCACCGACGGATCGACCCAGTAGATCGCGTCGACACCGCGCGTCGCGGCCACGACTTCATCGGCTTTCTGCGAGTCGGCGCGGGCCACATCGACGTGCGGCAGCAGCTCTTCGGCGATCTGCTCGGGATGCCGTGTGAGCAGCAGAGGACGGATGCCGGCGCGCACCAGCATCCGTGTGAGGTGGTGTCCGACGTTGCCGTTCGGGGTGGTGACGGCGATTCTCATGGCGAGTCCTTTCGTCTGTGACTGGCCACGGTAGACGCAGATGCGGCCTGTTTCTGGCCGCATCTTGGGCGATCATGGATTCGTGGACTCGCCATCGACCCGCACCCTGCACCTGCTGTCGCTGCTCCAGACGGGCGGCGACTGGAGCGTGGATGCTCTCGTCGAGCGACTCGAGGTGAGCCCGCGCACCGTGCGGCGCGACGCCCAGCGGCTGCGGGATCTCGGCTACGACGTGCAGTCGCGACCTGGTCCCGGCGCCGGATATCACCTGCGCCCCGGGACGAAGATCCCGCCGCTGCTGCTCAGCCCCGACGAGGTGGCCACGATCATCACGAGCCTGCTCGTGCTCGAGACGTGGATGCCCGACGACCCGTCGGCATCCGTCGCCCGCGCGAAGCTCGAGCAGACCCTGGCGCCCGCACTGCGTCGAAGGGCAGTGGCCACCGCGATCTCGACGCAGATCCTGCACGAGCCACCCGCGCCGGTCGACTGGGCACTCGTCGGCACGCTGTCGGATGCCGTCGCGCAGGGCGCCCGTGTCACCTTCGACTACACGGATCAGCACGGGCGCGAGTCGACGCGGGTCGTGGAACCGCACCGTCACGTGCTGCGGAAGCGGCAGTGGTACGTCGTCGGATTCGACCTCGACCGCGACGACGCGCGGCTCTTCCGGCTGGATCGGATGCAGTCGACCAGCATCCTTGCCGGCGTGCACGCGCACCGGGAGTTCCCGTTCGCGTCGATCGAGGAGTGGCTGGTGAGCGACTTCGGGCGGATCGAGCATCCCTGATCCGCCCAGCCTCTGGCCGGGTGCCGCGCACAGACCTAGGCTGACCGGCATGTTGAAGATCGTGTCGATCGTGATCCGCGTGAACGACCTGCCGGCGCAGTCCCGGTTCTGGCAGGCGGCCCTCGACTACATCGAGCGGGATCCGGCGGACGATGACTGGGTCGTGCTGAAACCGCGCGACGCGGATGCTCCCTGCATCGCCCTCGACGCACATCACTCCGAGCGAGTGGTGCCGCCGCGCATCCACCTCGACATCTATGCCGAGGATCAGGCAGCCGAAGTCCACCGTCTGGCCGAGCTCGGCGCGCGCGAGGTGCACTGGGACAACCTGCCGGACGACGCCGACTACGTGATCATGGAAGACCCCGAGGGCAACCGGTTCTGCGTCGTGGATCGTCCGGATTGGGTGGGGTGGGAGGCCGTGCGCTGACGGACCGCCCCAAGGTCAGCTCGGCGCCACTCCTTGGGCTCCGCTCGACATGCGCCCCATGACCTGCCTGTCTCCTTGATAGGTGGCGAGGGGGATCCATCCACTTGAGGAGTAGAGCCGAACGGCCGGATCGTCTGCGCGGGCAGACGTCGACAGAAGCGCGCGCTCATGCAGCAGGTCGGCGAGGAGGGCATCGTGCAGTGCTCGCCCGATGCCGCGACCACGAGCGTCCGGGATGACCGCGAGCTCGACGAACTCGAAATGGCCGCCGATCCACTCATCGACGCGCGGGCCGAGCTCGCGTGAGATGAAGTCCGACCAGTACTGCCCTCGCTCACCGGTGTACCCCCACGCGAACCCGACCAACCGATCGCCCTCGCGTGCAGTGACCAGGCGAAAGCCCGCCCGCGATCGATGACGCTCCCAGATCGATGCTCGCCAGTCGTCCGCATCCGCTACCGCGCCGAACACATCGGACCAGACCTCGAGAACTTCGGACTCTAGTCCGGCCGCTTCGGGGCCCGCGAGCGTGACGACGAAGAGCTCGTTCACGTCACTGCGCGATGTAGCGCTGCGCCGGTCGCCTCTCATCCGCCATCGCCTGTCGGTGCGACGTCAGCGCTGCGCGCACGGCCGTGTAGATCACGAACCACAGGATGAGCAGACTGATGAGGAAGCCGCCGATATAGAGGAGCACCACGAAGAGGAAAGGATCCATGGCGTCAGGATAGCCACACGGCTGTTGGCGACCTCAGTTAGCCCGCGCTCAACGCCCGGTAGAAGTAGAACGCTCGCTCACCCGAGTCCGAGTCGGTGCCGCTGAAACCGTGCCGCTCGTAGAAGCGCATCGCCCCGGCATCCGACTCATCGACGTTGATCTCGATCGCTGCGGCTCCGAGGTCGCGGCAGATCGCGACCATCTGCAGCAGGATCGCGCTGCCGATGCCGCTGCCCCGCTGCTCGGGCGCGACGTACATCTCGTCGAGCAACGCGACCGGACCGTCTGACCATACGTTCGGGCGCAGCGTCACCAGAGCCACGCCGACCGCCGGGTCGCCACCGAGCACGGCGAACGTCGATGGCTCGGCGAGCAGAACGCGCAGGCGTTGCGCGAGCACCGCGACCCCGGGTGTCTCGGTGTCGAACTCGGTGTTGAAGGCGTGGAGGAGCTCGGCGATGCGGGCTGCGTCGTGCGGGGTGGCTCGACGTGTGACGGTGGTCATGCGGATGCCTTTCTCGGGTCTTGTGCGTCGCCTCGGCGGCGCTGCCGATTCACAACTCAGCAAGAACGGGTCGACCGACGCATCGGTCCCACGGGATTCCGGGGCCGAGTCGGCGGACGCACACGATTCATGCTGCGCTGTGAACGTGAACCTCCGCTACCTTGCTGACGGACCGGGAGGACCCGATCAGGCACTGTCCGAATCCGCCTTGCGCGAGCCGGCCTCGAGCACATCTCCCGCGGGCAGCTCCTGATGCCCACCGAACTGCAGGCGCATCGCCGACAGGACCTGGTTCGCGAAGTGGTCTTCGTCCCTCGAGGCGAAGCGCTCGAACAGGGATGCTGCGAGCACCGGCACGGGCACTCCGACGTCGACCGCGGCCTTGACCGTCCAGCGGCCCTCGCCCGAGTCGGACACGCGGCCGGCGAGACCGTCGAGCTTGGGGTTCTCGGCGAGCGCCGCTGCGGTCAGATCGAGCAGCCACGACGAGATGACGGATCCGCGGCGCCACAGCTCGGCGACCTTCGAGGTGTCGATCGGGAACTGGTAGAACTCCGGCTCCTCCAGTGGGGCGATCTCGGCAGAGTGCTCGGCCTCGCGCACCCCGGCATCCGCGTTGTGCAGCAGATTGAGCCCCTCGGCGATCGACGCCATGATGCCGTACTCGATGCCGTTGTGCACCATCTTCACGAAGTGCCCCGCACCCGTCGGACCGCAGTGCAGATACCCCTGCTCCTCGGCAGTGAGCTCACCGGTGCGGCCGGGCGTGCGCTCGATCTCGCCGACACCCGGAGCGATCGTGCGCAGCACCGGCTCGATGCGCTGCACGGCCTCATCCGGTCCGCCGACCATCAGGCAGTACCCGCGGTCGAGCCCGAACACACCACCGCTCGTGCCGACGTCGACGTAGTGGATGCCGCGCTCGCGGAACGCCTTCGCCCGCCTGACGTCGTCACGGTAGTTCGAGTTGCCGCCGTCGATCAGGATGTCGCCCTCGTCGAGCACCTCCGCGACCTGATCGGCCACCATGCCCGTGAGCGAAGCGGGCACCATCATCCACACGGCCCGCGGCGCCTCGAGCTTCGACGCGAGGTCGGCCATGCTGTCGGCGCCTGTGGCTCCCTCGGCGACCAGCGCCTGCACGGCATCCGCGTTCACGTCGTAGACCACGCACTCGTGCCCCGCCCGCATCAGGCGGCGCACGATGTTGGCACCCATCCGGCCGAGTCCGATCATCGCCAGCTGCATGAGAATCCCTTCGTCCCCGCCCCCGGTGAGCCGAGTCGGGGCAATCCTGGCACGGGTGCGGGGAGGGCTCAATGGTGTGGACTACCCCCGCCCTTTGAGGTAACGCGGCAGATCGATGCTCCACATCGGCGGAGTCAGCGCCGCGATCGCCAGAGAGATCGTCGATGCGCACATCGCCGAGGTCGCGGCCAACACGCTGAACGCCTGGGGCGTGAGACCGCCCGAGGACAGGAGGAAGGCGACGCCGGCAGCGAGCATCAGCAGCGTCGCGGGAGTCGCCAG
The DNA here is from genome assembly GCF_001423615.1 of Microbacterium sp. Leaf159. Lineage (GTDB taxonomy): Bacteria > Actinomycetota > Actinomycetes > Actinomycetales > Microbacteriaceae > Microbacterium. The sequence goes on from NZ_LMOU01000001.1 coordinate 2,239,635, forward strand.
AAGCCAAGCTTCCAGCGCGAACATCACCGCTATGTCGGACGAAGAGAAGCCGACGATTCTGTACAGTGCGAACTCGGGCCACCGGGGTCGCAGCGAGATGACCAGCATCCCCGCACAGGTCACGGCGACCGGCACCCAGCTCCACCGGGTGACGCGACCCTCGTACTGCGCCTGTGCGGCGGTCACCACGTCGGTCGAGACGAGGGAACGCACCCGGAGGTTGCCGACAGAGCCGAACAGCGCAGGCACCATCTCGCGAACCCGGTCGAGGCTCCCCTGCCTGCTCTCGACCCAGCACTCCGCCACCGACGCGTCTGCCGCAGCAGGGGCGATCTCGAGCATCCATCGATCGCGATCCTGCGTCCTCGCACCGGCGGGCAGCACCGCCCCCACCCGAAGGCTGCGTCCATCGGTCAGCCGAACCAGGCTTCCGGCGCCGACCCCCAGAGTGTCCGAGACCGCGCTGCCCGCGACCACGGCATGCACGCTCAGTGCCTTGGGGGCGACGACGCGCAGGTAGCCGGGACTCACCGTCGCTAGCTGGAACGACGACGCCCCGCCATCATCGAGTCTCACCGCGACGACCGACCGCACGCTGCCGACCTCGAGCACGTCGCCCGACCTGGCCAGAGCCTCGCAGGGACCGGAGGGAATCGGAGATCCGTCGGCATCGATCACCAGGACATCGGATCCGGCCGCGACCTGCTGCGCGACAGTGGCCTCGAGGGAGTTCAGCGCGTGCACCTCGAGGAGCCCCGCCCCCAGGCTCAGCGCACCGATGGCAAGACCGGTCAGAACGGAGAGGACGGGCCGGGCGACGATGGAGCGCACCGACTCGAGCACCAGCTCACCGAGCGCGACCGACCTCATAATCACCCCCCGAGCGCAGGGTGATCTGCTGGTCGCAACGGTCTGCGAGCCAGGGATCGTGCGTGGCGACGAACACCAGCTTGTGCGAGTCGGCCGCCGCCCGCAGGGCCTCGTAGACGAGAGTCGAGCTCGCCGCGTCGAGCTGCCCGGTCGGCTCGTCGGCGATCAGGATCGGTGCCGACGCGAGCAGTGAGCGAGCGATGGTCACGCGCTGCGTCTCGCCGCCCGAGAGCTCGCCGACAGGTGCGTCGGCCCGCGACTCCAACCCGAGCGCGGCGAGCACCGTTCTGGCCTCCGCACGCGCCTGCCGCATGCTGCTCCCCTGCGCGAGCAGCGCCACCGCGGCGTTGTCGAGCGCCGTCCGCCCGACCAGCACGGGGTTGCTCTGAATCACCCACGAGGCGCGCCGTTCCTCTCCAGCGAGCGATGCCTCGGATGCTGGCTCCGAACCCGAACCCGATCCCGATCCCGACCCCGATCCCGATCCCGACCCCGACCCCGACCCCGACCCCGACCAGACGATGCGCCCGCTCTGCGGTCGCCGAAGCCCGCCGACCAGGTCGAGCACCGTCGATTTCCCGCACCCGCTGGGACCGACGAGTCCGACGATCCTGCCGGCCTCCGCCGTGAAGGACAGCGTCTCGACCACCCAGGGGTCGGCTTCTGAGTACCGGAATCCGACCCGGTCGAACGCTAGGCGCACTGGCCGACATCGTTCGCGTCGGTCGGGTGGGTGAGCACCACTCCACTGTCGGGTAGTGGTCCTCCCACCCAGGCGACACCCGGAGGCGATCCGGCCAGCAGCTCGACCTCTCTCATCTCGAAGTCATCCGCATCGCTCGCCGCAGTCAGGGCATCGGACTCGGCGAACATCACACAGTGCCCACCGCTCGGACCGACGAGGACGCTGCTCGATGGCACCGCCCATCCGAGCATCGGGGCCTCGAGGCTGAGGGTCGCGGTCACGGTCTCCGGCGCGTCGGCCCCGAACTGCGCGGCGAAGGCCGCGAGCAGCGGCGGATCGACGAGGGGAATGCTCTGCACCGGGCTCGACGCCGCCCCTATCGTCAGCTGCCACCGCTGCCCTGACAGGTCTGGGATCCGTACCCCCTCGGAGGGTCGAATGCCCGTGAGGCACGGCGGAAGCACGAACACCTCATCGGTCGCGGAACTGCCCACGCGGGGCACGCCGCCCCCGACCTGCACCTGCCCGGCGGGGATCCATACGATCCAGGTCGGATCGAACTCCGTGACCTCGCCCGCTGACGGCACACCGATGTCACTCGCGAACTTGCGGATACCGGACAGCAGGCTGCGATTCCAGGCCGATCCGCTCGTCGAGTATCCGAGCGACGACAGAAAGGCGCTGACCGTAGACCTCGAGACCCCCCGACTGTCAGCGCCAACGGGCCCGAAGAGCGGCTTCTCGGCGCTGTAGGCCACTCGACGCACCCCGTTCACCTCGACGACGGGCGTCCCGGTCGTGACAGCGTCTCCTTCTGCGACGAAGACCGCCGTGATCAGCCCCGACCACCCGGGGCTGAGCACGGCGACGGGCTCCTCCCACGTCAGATCGAGCCCGACCTGCTGCTCGCCCACCAGCGACGACGTGTCGACGGGGATCCAGGTCGTCTCGGACGTGACCTCGGTCGCGTCCGAGCTCACCTTTGCCGCGACGAGCGCGCCCAGCCCCAGACCGAGCAGCGGAACCGTCATCAGCACGACCATGAAAACGAGCTTCGCCCTGGCCGCGTTCCGGGCATCTGACCTACTCACCCGTCGTCCGACTCGTTCGAGTCGTCATCGGTTCTGTTCGGGTCGGGCGCTACGGCGAAGAAGCCGGGGTACTTCTGCACGCACGGCTGGATCACCGACTGGTCCTCCAGCTCGCCCACTCGAGCGGCCAGGTCGTCGAGCGTGAAATCGTCGTCGACGTCGATCCCGACTCCCCTCAGACACTCGGCCACGTCGGGGCGCAGGTCCTGCAGCTCTTCCGGCGAGAGCAGCTGCTGATACGCCCACACCTTCCCGACATCCTGGAAGTACTCGGGCAGGCACTCCTCGGCGAGGGCGTTGATGCGCTCGAGATCCTCGTCGTCCACGGCGAACACCTGATAGTCGAAGGCCTTCTCGCCATTTCCCGCCTCGTAGATCTCCGAAGGGGTCGCGCCCGCGTCTTCCACGCATGTGCGATATGCGAGAAGGGACTGCTCGTACTCGTCGGCAGACACCACGCCGTCCTCGAGCAGCGGCTTCTGGTACTCGCTCGTCGATTCGACGAGCGAGTCCACATCGAGAGGCGGAGGCTGCTCGCTGCCACTGCAGCCCACGACCACAAGCATCGTGACCGCTACGAGGGCGACGCACCCCCCGCCCCTCGAACGGATCACGCCCAGACGCCGACCTGCGGGATGCCAGGAGCCCACGTGCCGTCATGATAGGACTGGCCCTTCACGGTCGTGCCGCTCTTCATCTTCACGTTGAGCCCGGTGTAGCCTCCCGCGAAACCGATCGGGATGCATCCGCTGTTGATGCCTGTCGTCTGACTCCATGCGGACCCTGACGACAGGGTTCCCCATGCCTTCGAACGGAAACCGCAGTAGTTGAGCCAGGCTTCTCCGGAATGGCCGTGACTGGTGTCCCATCCGGTGACGGTGGTCGACGTGCCCGCGATGTGCAGATAGGTCGAACCGCCCAGACCATGAGACGCGACGATGTTGGTTCCGCTCGCCTGCGCCGCTTGCCCTGCCGTCAACGAGACGACGAGCAGTGCCGAGGCGGCGAAGGCGCCCACGAGCACTCGGTTGCGCCGGGATGATGTCATGTGATGTTCCCACCTCCTTGTCGATGAAAACTTTCTTAACATGGCCATATGGAGGATATAAGCACACATATGTGGACTATCCGATATACGACGATGCCGGGGCTCGGGCGCCTCTCGGCAGGCGTGGCTGCTGCCCAGAGCGCCGCGCCATGGTCGACCGATGGAAGGATTGAAGAATGACTTCCGGCACGTTCGACCAGATCACGCACGACGACCTGCGCCATGCGGGCAGCATGAAATGGACGACGTTCCCCGACATGATCGGCGCTTTCGTGGCCGAGATGGACTTCGGACTCGCCCCTGCCGTCAACACCGCCGTGAAGGATGCTCTCGACCTGGGCGTCACCGGTTACCTGCCCGAGAAGCTCGCGAAGGACCTCTCGGCGGCGACCTCCCGCTGGTATTCCGACTCGTACGGATGGGAGATCGCCCCCGATCGGGTGCACCACGTGCCCGATGTGATCGCCGCCTTCGAGCTGGCGATCGACAACTTCACCGCTCCCGGCTCGGCCATCATCGTGCCGACTCCCGCATACATGCCGTTCCTCCTGGTGCCGCCGATGCGCGGCCGCCGCGTCATCGAGGTGCCGAGCATCGAGGTCGACGGACGCTGGGTCATGGACCTGGATGCTGTCGCGCAGGCGTTCCGCGACGGCGGCGAGATGCTGGTGCTCTGCAACCCGCACAACCCGCTCGGCACGGTCGCAACGCGGGATGAGCTGCTCGCGATCGCGTCGGTCGTGACGGATGCCGGAGGCCGCGTCTTCGCCGACGAGATCCACGCGCCGATCATCTACTCCCCGGGCCGGCACATCCCCTACGCCTCGGTGTCGGATGCCGCCGCCGCCCACACGTTCACCGCGACCTCCGCCTCGAAGGCCTGGAACCTCGCGGGCCTCAAGTGCGCGCAGGTGATCCTCTCGAACGACGCGGATGCCGAGCTCTGGGAGCGCCTGGGATTCTGGCCCGGACACGGCACCTCGACCCTCGGCGTCATCGCGAACACCGCCGCCTATACGGCCGGCGGCGAATGGCTCGGCGAGGTCGTCGACTACCTCGACGGCAACCGGCGGATGCTGGCGCAGCTCGTCGACGAGAAGCTCCCCGGCGTGCGGATGATCGTGCCTGAGGGCAGCTACATCGCGCTGCTCGATTTCCGCGAGACCGGGCTGACGGGGGATCTCGGCGAATGGTTCCGCGAGCACGCGGGAGTCGCGATGACGGATGGCGCCGCCTGCGGTGCGGCCGCCATCGGGTACACGCGCTTCGTGTTCGCGCTGCCGCGTCCGGTGATGGTCGAGGCCGTCGAGCGGATCGCCGCTGCGCTCGTCGGGCGGGCCTCGGTCTCCGCCTAGCCGCCGTTCCGGGGCCTGGCTCACCGCTTCGCGCGGGGTCCCGAACACGAGGGCGAATGTCGGAAGCTGCGCGGAGGATGGCAGCACGCTCGACAGCCCAACTTCTACTACTTCTACTAGTTCTACTAGTTCTACTAGTTCGAGCGTAGAATCGGGGAATGGCCACGGTGACGAAGACCGAACTGAACCAGCAGACCGCGAAAGTCCTGGCTCGTGTCGCCGCGGGTGAGCGCCTCACCATCACTGATCGAGGCCGCCCGATCGCCGAGCTGACACCCCCGACGCAGAACCCCTGGGAGCGGCTGGTGTCGTCAGGTCGCGTCTCTCTGCCGACCAAGACCGGCGCACTCGAAATGCCCCTGACGACCAGCGACCGCACGACCCGCGAGATCCTCGACGACCTTCGGAGCGATCGCCTGTGATCTACCTCGACACCTCGGCAGCAGCCAAAGCACTCATCGAGGAGGACGGGAGCGATGCGGTGCGTCAGGCTTTCGCCGAGGGCGCGCCGTTCGTCTCATCGCGCTTGCTGGCGGTGGAACTGCACGCCGTGACCGACCGCCGCTCGGTCAGTTCCGAGGCCGCGCAGGAGCTCCTCGACCGCGTCGCACTGGTGTCGCTCGCCGACGACACCCTCACGCGAGCCGTCGACCTGCACAGCGGGCTGCGCACACTCGACGCGCTGCACCTCGCGACGGCGGTCGAGATCGGGGACGCGCTCACCAGCATCCTCACCTTCGATGTCGAGTTCGCCGCGGCGGCGACTCGACTCGGCATCCCGGCATCCTCTCGGGTCTGAGCCCGACCCCGGGGAGGTGGATCAGCGACCGCGAACCGCATCCCCCATCGCGGCGAACGCCTCGCGCAGGATCGGCCGCGGAGTCGCGAACACGACCCGGACGAAGTTCTCATACCCGTGCCCGAGCAGCGCGCCCTCGGTGAGCACGACGCCCGCGTGCTCACGGAAGAACGCGGCGGGAGGGCCGTCGATCGCGAGGCCGCGAGTGTCGATCCAGCCGATGTAGGTCGCCTCCGGCGCGCGATATACCGCACCGGGCAGGTGTTCGGCGACCAGCGAGACGACGAGCTCCCGCGAACCGTCGAGGTAGTCGAGCACACCATCGAGCCAGGGCTTGCCCTCGCGGTACGCCGCGGTCGAGGCCACTACGCCGAGGGTCGCGGCGCCGTGCTGCACCGAGAAGCCGAAGCGGCGATAGAGCTCCTGGTCGGCGTCGTTCGAGGTGATCAGTTGCGCGGTCTTGAGCCCGGGGATGTTCCAGGCCTTCGACGCACTCGTGCCGGTGACGGTGTGCGCGGCGGTGGCCTCAGACAGCGATGCATAAGGGATGAAGGGGCGGCCGTCGAAGCGCAACGGCGCGTGGATCTCATCCGCGAACACCCGACCGCCGTGTCGTTCGACGATCTCGGCGAGCGCTTCGAGTTCGGAGCGCTCGACGACAGTTCCGGTCGGGTTGTGCGGGTTGCAGAGCACGAGGGTGCGGGCGCCCGCGGCGAACGCCTCGTCGATGCGCTGCAGGTCGTGGTGCCAGCGGCCGTCGACCTCGACCCCGGGAACCTCGATCACCGGATGCCCGATCGCGGGCAGATATGTCAGGAACGGCATATATGCGGGAGTCGGCACGATGACGGGCGAACCGGCGGGCGCGTACTCTTCGACAGCGACGCGCAGAGCGGCCATGACATCCGACACGGGGTGCACGCGCTCGGGGTCGACGTCCCAGCCGTACTCGCCGCGCATCCAGTCCGCCGTCGCCTCACCCAACCGGGCAGCGAGCGGCGGCGACAGGTATCCGAGGTTCTCCTCGTCGATCGCGCGGTGCATGGCCTCGGCGATCACCGGTGCCACGCCGAAGTCCATCTCCGCGACCCAGGCACCGATGCGCCCGGGGTGCAGGCTCCACTTGCGGCTCTCCGGCCGATCGAGGTCGAACCTCGTGCGGGAGTCGAACGGATGCGGGTCGGTGTGCGCGCGGTCGTCAGTCATGGTGTGCGGCTTTCAGCCTTCGGCCCGACATCGAACGGCAAGTCCGACGGTCGCGACGCGGCGAGCGTCCGCGCCGCGGGACGCGAGCGCCGCCCACCGGGTGGTGGTCTGAGTCTCGGACACGGCTGCTCCTTCACGGCATCTTTCATCGCGGCGTTCACGGTGGGAGCTTCCAGCCTAAAGACGCCCACCGTGGTCTCGCGATTCACGTTTCGGTGAGTGACGGTTGCAGCCTGGTCGTGCTGCGCACCCGGCACCCCTCAGTAGGCGGAAGTGAACGCGGATGCCGCCCGCACCAGCGCCGCGTTGTCGGGTGCGCTCCGCCCGTCGGGCAGCGTGAGCGTGTCTTCGAGCCCGATGCGGGTGTCGACTCCCAGCTCGGCCGCGAGAGTGAGTGCCGGCCAGGCCGAACGCCCCTCGCCGTGAAGCAGGATCGGCATGCTCGGCTCGTCGAGCCGGACGTGCGCGATCAGCCCCTCGGCATGACGCCGCACCACCTCGGCGGCCTCGTCGGGCAGCTCGATCAGCACGCGCGTGCAGTCCGCGCGTGACGGCGAGCTGCTCCACGCCTCGAGACCGGTCGGATCCCAGATGCCCGCCTCGACGCCGACGCCTCGGCTCAGCAGCAACGCGGCCACGCGATCGGCGCCCGTCTCGTGCCAGTTCACCGACGCAAAGTCGGGGAGTTCGGTCCATTCGGCGATGGACGCCAGACGCTTCTCGACGTCGGGTTCGATCCACGCTCCGGTCGTGACGCCGATCGGCACATCGGGGCACGCCGATCGCAGCGCGCGCAGCCAGCTCGCGACGCCATCGGCATCCAGGGTGTCGCGCCCGACGGCATCCTTCGGGTGCACGTGGATCTCCTGTGCTCCGGCCGCGACAGCTCTCGCCGCATCCGCGGCGGCGAGCGTCGCGTCTGCGCTCAAGCCCGGATGCTCGGTCACATCGCGCGCCCCGTTGAGGCACGCCTGCACCAGCATCCGTCGTTCTGACTCTTCGGGCACCGCGCCCATCAGTTCATGAGGTCGCGGGGATGCCAGTCGTAGAGGTTGCCCCTGTCAGACGGGCCCTCTTCGGTGCGCACGGCGTGCTCGACCTGACGTGCCGCGGCCGCTCCGCGCCCGACGCGGACGGCCTCGTCCTCGGTCTCGAAGCTCGACCCCAATGTGCGGGATTCGCCCTCGATGCGGTTGAACCAGATCCCGTCACGTTGGAACGTCTCGATGTCACCTGCGGCCATGCCAGAAATCCTTTCGATCTTCTTCATTCATACCCGGGGGTGCGGACGCCGCGAGAGGGCCTTGACAGCATTTCCATCGCCGCTCGATGCCTCAGCGAGGCGTGGATGACCGCATCTCGCGGCGCGCAGTGCGAGTGCGCGAGAGCCGGATCGCCGAATTCGCGTAGGCGGCACCGATCACCAGCAGGATGACCGCACCGATGTTCCCCGACATCACCAGCGGCGGCGTCCACGCACTGAACAGCGAGAAGGCCGCCTGCCCCACGAACACCGCAGAGAGCAGCGCACTCGGGAGAGGCGCGGCCGTCATCTGCCACCACGGCCGCGGAGCAGACGACTCCCCCGCACCACGGAACGTCCGCGCCGCGAAGAGCACGAGTGCCGTCATGGCGAAGAGCATCCAGGCGGCACCCCACCAGGGGTTTACGACCGCCAGCAGCACACCGATCATCGGCATCAGGATGACCGCCACGATCACCGTGCCGACCTGGGCAGAGGGGGAGGAAATCCGCACGGGAGAGGCCTTTCTCTTCGGAGCGTCACTCAGAAGCGTAGCCAGATGAGGTCGCCTCCTCCACCCGTGCCGGGCCTCGTCTTCTCGGATACCGGAATGGGATGTCGTCTTTCTTCTCACGACCGCATCCACCGATCCGCGCTCGCGTCAACCCCGATGACGACCTCTTTCGACGCTGGGTAGGGTCGAAAGATGCAGTACCCGGATGCACCCGCAAGGAGCGAGCGATGACGCTGGAAGTGATGTCGCCGACGGCGGCACTGCTCGATGGACGATATGTGCTGCACGAACGCGTCGGTCGCGGCGGCATGGCCACGGTCTACCGCGCGGAGGACACCCGGCTCGGTCGGATCGTCGCGATCAAGATGATCCACGAGGGCGAAGGCCCGGTGGCGTCGATCGAACGCGCGCACACCGAGAAGGCGCTGCTCGCGTCACTGAGTCATCCGTCGCTCGTCACCCTGCACGATGCACAGCTCGAGCCGAAGCGCCCGCAGTACCTCGTGATGGAGTTCGTCGACGGTCCGACCCTCGCCGCACGGATGGCCGAAGGCCCGCTCCCGCCGCGCGACGTCGCCCGCATCACCCGCGATCTCGCCGAGGGGCTCACCGCGGTGCACGCCGCCGGGATCGTGCACCGCGACGTCAAGCCCTCGAACGTCCTGCTCGCGCGCGGCCGATCGGGGCGTGCCGTCGTCGCGAAGCTCGCCGACTTCGGCATCGCGTGCTCGATCGAGAACACCCGGCTCACGACCCCGGGCATCGTGCTCGGCACACTCACGTATATGGCACCGGAGCAGCTGCGCGACGCCGACCCAGGCACACCGGTCGACATCTTCTCTCTCGGACTGGTCGTACTCGAGGCGCTGACCGGCGAGCCCGGCTATCCCTCGCTGGTCTCCGGCCGCGCAGCGGCGATCGCCCGGTTGACGGAACCGCCCGCGATCAGTGAGACCGTGCCTCGGGAGTGGCGCGACCTGCTCGCCTCGATGACGAGCCTCGAGCCGGACGAGCGACCGACCGCTGCCGACGTGGCACGCACCGCACGCGGCCTTCTGCGCGACTACGCATCCGACGCGAGCGGGACCGCCGTCGCGGCAGCGGCCGCATCGATCGTCGCGGCCGCCGGGGCAGCACCCGTGGAGGCCTCGGCTGCGACCCGTGAGCCGGATGCCGCGGAGTCGGCGTCGACCGGTGCCACGGCAGTCTTTCCTGCGACCGGTGACGCGGATTCGCCCCCGCGCGGACGCACGCGCACACGCAATCGGGTGATCGCCGGCGCCGCCGGTCTGGTCGCGACCGGTGCTGTCGTCGTCGGACTCGCGGCATTCACCGCTCCGGCATCCGACATCGGCCGCGCGGCGACGGCCACCGTCACACGCACGACCTCCACGCCCGCCGAGACGGGGCCGGAGGACACGCCCGTCGAGGCGATCACCGACTCGGAGACCCCCGGAAACTCGGGCAATTCCGGGAACAGCGGCAGCTCGGGCAAGGGCGACAAAACCGACAAGGCGGACAAGTCGAACGGCAACTCCGGCAAGAACTGACCGGCGTCGCCCGTTCACAACTCAGCACGAATGCGCGGGAGCCCCCTGAAACGACGGTCCAGAGATGACCCGACGCTGTTCATGCTGAGTTGCGAACGACGTCCGGCTCAGCCCGCGAACTCCGCCCGCACGTCGAGCACCCAGGTCACGCCGAAACGGTCTGTCAGCATGCCGAATCCGGGCGACCATGCCGATGCGGCGAGCGGTTCGACGATCGACGCACGCTTCTCTCGCGACCTTGGACGCACCGTTCCGCATCGAGGGCCCGTCCGAGCTGCGCGACGCCGCAACCGCCCTCTCGCGACGCCTCCCCGCCTCTCGCGACGCCTCCCCGCCGCGGGCGAGGCTCGCTGACCGGTCAGCCCTGATCGCATCCGAGACCTCGCACCCCGAGTCGCCGCGTGCTCACAGATCGATCTGCGTATGCCGCGCCGCCCCCGCCCCGCGGTGCGCCGTCACCTCGATCTCGGCCTTGTACTCGCCCGCGAGCGGGCTGCGCGTCATGGTGAGCGCCGGGTCGATGCCGCGGAACACCTCGCCGAGCACCTCGATCGTCTCGTCCTGATCGGACGCATCGGGAACGAAGACCTGGATCCGGACAACATCGGAGAGCGATGAGTCCACGGCGGCGAGCGCCCGCGCGACGGTGGCGATCGCGAGACGCAGCTGCTCTGCCGCCGTGTCCGGCAGGGTCCTCGTCTCGTAGTCGATGCCGGCGGTGTTCGAGACGAAGATCCAGTCGCCGATCGCGACGGCCCGCGAGTAGCTCGCGAGGGTCTCGAACTTGCTTCCGCTCTTCACGCTGGTGATTATCAACGGTTCCGTCTTTCGTGTCAGTGGCCCTGGAGGACCGGATAGTCGTCTGCGAGGACGAGATCGTCGGCGCGCGCCTGAGCACGGCGCCGGTGGTGGCCAAGCGTGAACAGGGGGTGCTGCAGCGCACTCGACCCGCTCTCGGCGAGTTGCGCCAGTACTCGCCCGTAGGCGGGCGAGAACTTGAAGCCGTTGCCGGAGAACCCGGCTCCGATGACGATCCGCCCCGACTCGGAGACGTCGAGGATCGGGACATGATCAGCCGTCGTCGACTCCGGGTGGATGGACGACCGGACCACCTCGGGCAGGATGCCGGGGAACATCCGGGTGGCGATCGCCGTGCAACTCCGCAGTTGCTCACGCGACAGTTCGCGGGGATCTGTGTCGGGGTCTTCGATCGTGTCGATGCGCGTCGTGGGGGCGATCTTGACCGAGTAGCCGTCGAGCGTGGGGACGCCGAAGGCATGGTCGCCGTCCAGGTCCCGCATCCAGCAGGGGAAGCGATCAGGGGTGAACTGGCTGATGTCCTCCGGCATGAACCACGTGAGCGGGATGGCGATCGCGCTCACCAGATCGCGCAACTCCGGCACGATCCTCGTCGTCCACGCACCGGTCGTCACGATCACCCTCTGCGCGTGGACGATCCCCTCGGATGTCGAGATCACGACACCGCTCTCGCCCTCATCGATGCCGAGCACCGGGGTGTTGTACAGGATCTCCGCCCCGCGCCTGATCGCGGCCCGCTGCGCGGTCGCCACCGCCAGCTCCGAGCGCAACCCGCCGCCCAGCACGTCCATGATCCCGATGTCGCCGTCCTCGACGGTGAACTGCGGATACTCCCTGCGGAGCTCCGCGGCATCGAGGAACCGGTGCGGGAGATCGCCCTCCACGATCGATCGCTGCGTGGACTCGAGGAACGGATGTCCCTCCGGCGCGATCGCGAGGACGCCGGTCTTCAGCAGGAGCTGGCGGCCGGTCTCACGCTCCAGCTCGGTCCACAGCGCCCTGGCCTCGAGAGCAGCGGCCGTGTAGAGCGCGCCCTCCTTGTTCGCCGCACGGAACAGACGCGACTCACCGGCGAAGGCTGCGTGGCCGTGCGCCGGTCCGTACTGCTCGACGCCCAGCACGGACATCCCCGTAGATTTCGCGAGGTGCCACAGCGCCATCGATCCCATGGAGCCTGCACCCACCACCGCGACGTCGACGGTCCGGATGACCTCTGCCTCATTCATGCGAGAGCCGGCTCGGTCCACAGGTTCAGCTTCTGGCCGATGCCGCGCTCCAGGGCGTTGCGATACACCTTCGTCCCCCACGCGACGTCCTCCACCGGCATCCCGCCGACCGACATGATGACGATCTCGTCATCGCTCTGCCGACCTGGCCGCTTTCCGGAGACGACATCGCCGATGTCGACGAGCTCGTCACGGGAGAGCTCCCCCGCCTTCACGAGATCCATCCACTTCTGCCCGACCATCGGAATGTGCTCGAACGACGGCTTCGGGAACTCCTCGTACCAGGTCTCGTACAACCCGTACGCATCGACGACCTTCGTGATGTCGCGGTCCAGCAGCGAGTCGTCGGTGTTGCACAGGGACGGCATCGCGAAGAACGCCCCTGGCGAGATCCACTCCCGCTGGATCGTGGGGTAGTTCTCCGAGCCGCCGGCACCTGTGCCCGTGGTGCAGAAGCTCACCAGGTCGCTCCCCCCGGACGACGTCCTCGATCGAGTCGACGACCTCGATCGTGGTGATCGTCGGGAACTCCTCGCGCACCCACTCCTGGAAGCGCGCGAGGCTCTCCGCCCCTCGCCCCTTGATCTTCAGCGTGTCGATCAGCGGGCACGCGTCCATGAAGGCCAGGAGCACCGTGCGGGCCATGACGCCGGGCCCGGCGATCCCCGCGACGCGCGAGTCCTTGCGGGCGAAGTGCCGCGCACCGACCCCCGGCACGGCGCCGGTCCGGTATGCCGACAGCAGGTTCGCCGACATGAACGCGAGTGGCACCCCGGTGTCGGTGTCGTTGAGCGTGAACATGAGGATCGACCGCGGCAGACCCTTCTCACGGTTGGCGATGTTGGACCCGTACCACTTGACGCCGGTCGTCTGGAAGTCTCCGCCGAGGTAGGCCGGCATCGCCATGAACCGTCGGTCCTCAGTGGGCACGGGCATGTTCGGGAACGGTGACGCCTCGGGGAACGTCATCATCGCGCCGTGCGAATCGTTGCTCTCACCGGTCATGCGGTAGTCGCCGGCGGCGAACAGTGCGAACATCTCCTCCATGGTGTCGACGCACTGGTGCATATCGGTCACTCCGGCCGCGATCATGTCGGCTTCGGAGAGGTAGAGGAAATCCACGTGGGGCAGGGGCATGACGGTCCTTGTCGTCGAGGGGGTGGGGGAGAGTGTGTCGGTCGCGCTCATGGTCGCGCGCCCTCAGCCGGCGATGGCGTCGGTGAGCTTGGCGTATGCCGCGGGCCTGCGGGCTCTGATCCACGCGGCCTGGGCGTACCCGATGAGAGGGAAGACGATCACCAGGCCGAGCAGACTCCAGCTGACCGCGCCGAAGACGGGCGCGCCTGTGGCATCCGCATCGCCGACCATGATCGGGAAGTAGACGACGATCATGACCACAGAGAGCACCAGGCCGATGAAACCGAGCACGGGGGCGATCACGGTGTTCCAGACCCTCCGGTCCTTGCGTGTCCTCGCGAAGTAGACGATGACCGCGATCGAGGTGACCGCCATCAGGAGGGCGATGGCCACGGTCGCGACCCCGGCGAACCAGGTGAACACCTGCAGCACCGGGTCGAGCTGCAGAACGGCGAACAGCGCGACGAGGACGATCGCGGTGATGCTCTGTACGAGCGAGGACACGTGCGGAGACATGTGCCGGGGGTGCACGGCGCCCACCCGGTCCGGCAGCACGCCGGCGCCTGCCATGGAGTACTGGTAACGGGCGACGACGTTGTGGAACGACAGCACGCAGGCGAACATCGCGGTGATGAGGAGGATGTTCGTGATGATCTCGCCGGTGGCGCCGAGGTACGCCGACATCGTGCGGAGGATGAGCGTTCCCGGGTCGGCCGCGGCCTCCTCCAGGATGTTCGAGGGCCCCCACGCCATGACGAGGCCCCATGAGGCGAGGGTGTAGAACACACCGATGCCGATCACGGCCATATAGGTGGCTCGGGGGATCGTGCGGTCGGGATCGCGTGCCTCGCTGCGGAAGACGGCGGTCGCCTCGAACCCGATGAAGGCGGCGATCGCCATCATGAGGCCGACGCCGGGGGAACCGCTCGCGACGTTCTTCGGCTCGAAGGGTGCCAGGCTCAGACCTTCGGGGCCGCCGGAGATCACGACCGCCGCGACGAGAAGGAGGACGATTCCGACCTCGGCGCAGAGCAGGACGCCGAGCACTTTGCTGGACAGATCGATGTGGCGGTAGCCGAGGAACCCGACGATCGCGACGACGGCGATCGAGTACAGCCACCAGGGGAGCGTGATGCCGAACCCCTCGAAAGTGAAGCTCAGCACGTAGCCCATGTACCCGTACACGGACACCTGGATCGTCGTATACGTGAGCATCGCGATCCAGGCGGAGGCGAGGCCGGTCGAGCGTCCGAGGCCGTATCCCACGTAGGTGAAGAACGCCCCGGGGTTGGGGACGTGCTTGGCCATCGCGGAGACGCCGACGGCGAAGAGCACGAGAACGACGGCGCTGATCGCATACAGCGCCGGGAACCCCGACCCGTTGCCGAGCAGGATGCCGAGTGGGGCCGACCCGCCGATGACAGTCAGGGGCGAGGCGGCGGCGACGACCATGAAGACGATCGCCGTAGCACCGAGCGATCCCGACAGGACCTTCTTCGGGGAGGCCTCGGTGGCGCTGGGCTGAATCTGGACCATGTGCAAACCCTTCTGAGAGAAGCGGAGTGGAGCGGTTCACCCACCCTGCCGCGGCGGGATTTCCCGCCCGTCTCGCCGGAGTGACGTCTGCGGTCGCCGCGAACGGGACGCCGGAGTTCCGGCCGTCTCATTCGGGTGACATCTGCATGAAACATCGCGGACGCGCTCCGGCAACAGGCCGCTCGTAGCCTCCTCCCATCACGAGACAGGCGGAGGCCCCATGTCTGCACTGGAAGAGGCGATCGAGCGCCCGCAGACCGTGCGCTCGTTCGCCGCCCGGTCACCGTTGCACGGACTGGACAGACACACGGTGGGTTTCGCGGACGTCCTCGCGCAATCGGTCGCGGCCGTCGCCCCAGCGGCCGCCTCGGCGATGGCGGTGCTGCTGGTGGCGGACCTGGCGGGCGGCGCCACCGTCCTCGTGATGGCCCTCGCCATGATCATCACGTTCCTGGTCGCTCGGACGATCAACCAGTTCACTCGTCGGTTCGCCGCCAGCGGCTCGCTGTACACCTATGCGGCGCGGGGACTCGGCGCGGCGGGCGGACTCGCGACCGGTGCAGCGATCCTCGTCGGGTACGCCTTCATCTCGATCTTCGCTCTTCTGGGCGGCGCCCATTATGCGACCATGCTCGTGACCCGGCTGTGGCCTCAGCTCGCCGCGATGCCGATCGCCCTGGGCGCTCTCGTCGTCGAAGCAGCGGTGCTCGCGATCGTTCTCGTCCGCGGCATCCGACTCTCATCCCGGGTCGCGCTCGTCGTCGAACTCATCTCCGTCGCGCTGATCCTGTTGCTGATGATCGTGCTCCTCGTGCACATCGGACCGCTCCAGCCGGCGGCGATCTTCTCGGCAGACGGCATCTCGATTGCCGGCGTCGCCGGCGGTGCCGTTCTCGCGATCACCGCGTTCGTGGGGTTCGAGAGTTCCGCGACGCTCGGCGTCGAATCCCGCTCGCCGCTGAAGAACATCCCTCGCGCCATCGTGTGGAGCGTCGGCGTCGCCGGAGTGTTCTACCTCATCGCCGCCTACACGCAGATCGCTGGAGCCGCCGCGATCGGGGGGACGTCATCGGTCGCGCTCCTCGACGATCTCGCGTCGCGTTTCGGCCTCTCCGCATGGGCCGCCGTGGCGGACGTCGGCATCGCCACTTCGGGTCTGGCCTGCGCGATCGCCTCCACGACCGCCCTCACCCGTATCGTTTTCGCGCTCGCCCGCGACGGCGTCCTCCCCGCCCGGCTCGGCCGCACGCACGGACGCCACCGCACTCCGATCGGCGCGGTCGTCGTCGCGGTCCCGCCGATCGTCCTCGCACCGATCGTGATCGTCGCGGTCGGCGTGTCACCGTGGGACGCGATGAAGGCCGTCCTGTTGATCTCGGCAGCGGGCTACATCGTCGCCTACGTGCTGGTCTGCATCGCCGCTCCCCTGTTCCTGCGCCGTATCGGGGAGGTCACCGTCGGTTCCATCATCGCCGCCGTCAGCGCGGCGGCGGCTCTTACGGCATGCCTGACGGTCTATCTCGTCGCGGAGGCGGCCGCGGGAAACCCCGGGGTCTGGTTCGCCCTCGGCTTCGCCCTGATCGCGGCGGTGCTGATCCGGTGGCGACGGCGCTCGCCTCTCGGCGAGGTCGGGCGCTACGACGAGCCGGTCGCCGCCCATGTCCTCGGCGGCGTGGCCCGCACCGGCGGCGGTAGCGCACACGGGGGCGAACCGGGGGACGCCGACGGATGACGGCTGGCGACGCGGTATCGATCACGGCCCGCCAGCCCGCCGCCATCCACAGCGCGCTGTCGATGCTGGAGGCCGTCGCTGCGATGGGTGCCGGCGTCACAGCGCGGCAGCTGGCCGAGCGGCTCGGGCTGCCGCGGGCGACCACCTATCGTCTGCTCAACCTGCTGGTGCAGGACGAGTACCTCGTCCGGACGCCGGATCTCGCCGGATTCGCCCTGGGCACGAAGGTGGCGCTGCTCGCCGGCAGCATCGGCGTCGAGCGCATCCCGCGCGCCGCACGGGACGTCCTCGAGCGCACCAGGGCGAGCGCGAGGGGCGGCATCCACCTCGTGCTCTATCGTGACGGCCGGGTCGTCGTCGCCGATGAGGATCCCGACTTCCCCCTCTCGAATCGGCAGGGTCTGCAGCAGGAGCCCACCCGCTACGCCCTCGGCCTGCTGCCCCTGGTCGTGCGCGGGGAGACCGTCGCCGGCGACCTGGTCACCGAGCTCCGTTCGCAGGGGGTGATCCGCGCCCGCGACGGTCAGCGTGGCTGCCTGGCCGCGCCGATCACCGACGCCTCCGGCACGCTCGCCGGAGCGCTCTCCTATTCGGGTCCGCGCCGGCAGATCGACAGTTCCGACTCGATCGCCCTCTCCCTCGTCGCGGCTGCGCGGGAGCTCGGGCCGCTCCTGACGTAGACCCCGTCATCCGCCCGGGCCGATGGCCCCAGCATCCCCCGGTAGACTGGCCATGCCCCGCCGGCCCCTCATCTAGGAGTGCGCGTGACCACCGCCCCTGCACCTGCCCACAAGCACGTCCCCGACTCCGTCGAGAACGCCACCGCGACTCCGGAGAAGGAGCAGCCGTACGCAGCGCTGGGCCTCAAGGACGACGAGTACGCCCGCATCAAGGAGATCCTGGGCCGCCGCCCGACCTCCGGCGAGCTGGCCATGTACTCCGTCATGTGGTCGGAGCACTGCTCGTACAAGTCGTCGAAGAACTACCTGCGCCGCTTCGGCCAGAAGGTCTCCGACGAGATGAAGGAACGCCTGATGGTGGGCATGGGCCAGAACGCGGGCGTCATCGACGTCGGCGAGGGCTGGGCCGTCACCTTCAAGGCCGAGTCGCACAACCACCCGTCGTTCATCGAACCTTTCCAGGGTGCGGCGACCGGCGTCGGCGGCATCGTCCGCGACATCATCTCGATGGGCGCACGCCCGGTCGCGGTCATGGACGCCCTGCGCTTCGGCGCGATCGACCACCCCGACACGGCCCGCGTCGTGCACGGCGTGACCAGCGGCATCAGCTTCTACGGCAACTGCCTGGGTCTTCCGAACATCGGCGGCGAGACGGTCTTCGACTCCGTCTACCAGGCCAACCCACTCGTCAACGCGCTCGCAGTCGGCGTGCTCCGCCACGAAGACCTCAAGCTCGCCAACGCCACCGGCGTCGGCAACAAGGTCGTGCTGTTCGGTGCCCGCACGGGTGGCGACGGCATCGGCGGCGCCAGCATCCTGGCATCCGACTCTTTCGATTCCACGGGCCCGACCAAGCGCCCCGCGGTGCAGGTGGGCGACCCGTTCGCCGAGAAGGTGCTCATCGAGTGCTGCCTCGAGCTGTACCGCGACGAGCTCGTCGAGGCCATCCAAGACCTGGGCGCTGCCGGCATCTCGTGCGCGACCAGCGAGCTCGCGGCCAACGGCAACAGCGGAATGAAGGTGTCTCTCGACAACGTCCTGCTGCGCGACCCCTCGCTCACGGCTGAGGAGATCCTCATGTCGGAGTCGCAGGAGCGCATGATGGCGATCGTCGCCCCCGAGAAGCTCGACGCGTTCCTCGCGGTCGTCGAGAAGTGGGACGTCGAGACGTCGGTGCTCGGCGAGGTCACCGGCGATGGCCGCCTCATCATCGACTGGCAGGGCGAGCGCATCGTCGACGTCGACCCCTCGACCGTCGCGGTCGACGGCCCGGTCTACGACCGCCCGGTCGCGTACCCGACGTGGATCGACGCGCTGCAGGCGGATGCCGCCGAGAAGCTGCCCCGCTCGAACGACCCCGAGGTGCTGCGCGAGCAGTTCCTCAACCTGGTCGCCTCGCCGAACCTCGCCGACACCCGCTGGATCACCAACCAGTACGACTACTACGTGCTCGGCAACACGGCCCTCTCGTTCCCCGACGACGCCGGCATGATCCGCGTCGACGAGGAGTCGGGCCTCGGCTTCGCGATCTCGACCGACGCCAACGGCCGCTACTGCCAGCTCGACCCGTACGCGGGTGCGCAGCTGGCCCTCGCCGAGGCGTACCGCAACGTCGCCGTCACCGGTGCCGTGCCGACCGCGATCACCGACTGCCTGAACTTCGGCTCTCCTGAGAACCCCGAGGTCATGTGGCAGTTCGGGCAGACCGTCGACGGCCTCGCAGACGGATGCTACGAACTCGGCACCCCGGTCACCGGCGGCAACGTCTCGTTCTACAACCAGACCGGCGACGTGCCGATCCACCCGACCCCGCTCGTCGGTGTGCTCGGCATCATCGACGACGTCTCGCGTCGCATCCCCTCGGGATGGCAGGACGAGGGGCAGAACATCTACCTGCTCGGCACGACCTCGACCGAGCTGTCGGGTTCGGCGTGGGCCGAGACCGTGCACCAGCACCTCGGCGGACTGCCGCCGAAGGTCGACCTCGCGGGCGAGAAGCGCCTCGCGGGTCTGCTCGGCGCCGCCCGTGACGAGTGGCTGATCTCGTCGGCGCACGACGTGTCGGAGGGTGGCCTCGCGCAGGCTCTCGCCGAGGGCGTCTCGCGCTTCGGCATCGGCGCACGCGTCTGGCTGAACGAGATCCTCGAGCGCGACGGTGTGGATGCCGCATCCGCACTGTTCTCCGAGTCGACCGGTCGCGTCATCGTGACCGTGCCGCGTGAAGACGACGTCAAGTTCCGTGGGCTCTGCGAGGGCCGCGACTACCCGGTGATGCGCATCGGCGTGACCGACACCGAGGGCGACAAGCTCCAGGTGCAGGATGTCTTCACCGTTCCGATCGCCGAGATCCGCGAGCGCTCGCAGGCCACCCTGCCCGCAGCCTTCGGCCCGACGGTCGCGGAGCCGGTCAGCGCATGAGCGAGCTCAGCCGCCCGGACGACGACTACGGCGACCTGGGCGAGAAGCGCAACCGTCGCCTGCGCATCGTCGCCTGGACGGTGATCATCGCCCTGATCCTCGGCGGCGGTGGCGCGACGGTCATCACGCTCATCCTCGGCTGAGGCTTTCGGGGCTGATGTCGGTGCGGGTCCGGGGTGTCTGGGTCTGACCCTGAGGACGACTTCGGAGCGCCCTGGTCGACCACCGGGCACAACTTCGGAGCGCCCTGGTCGACCACCGGGCACAACTTCGGAGCGCAGGGGCGACACTCGGGTGACCCCGGCCTCGATGACGGCGTGTCGACGGCCGGGTCCGAATATGTGCCCGGCCGGCCGCGCGGCGTCCTCTTCTGCACCGGCATCCGTGATTCGGGTTTCTCCACAGACCCCGGAATTCGGCCTCGCAATGTAGGTACCCCCGCGAAGGATCCGAGGCATCACAGATCCAAGGGGGATGCCATGACCGAAGCCAAACTCGACCTCATCGCGAAGCTGCTCGCCAAGGCCGAGAGCACGACGCCCGAAGAGGCCGAGGCTCTCACCGAGCACGCCGAACGACTGATCGTGAAGTACGGGATCGAGCAGGCGCAGATCGATGAACGGCGAGGCCGACTGGGGCAGTCTCGTGAGCAGATCGTCACCGAGCGGATGCTGTTCCGCGGCGTCTATGCGAAGGATCTCCGCGAGATCGGCATCGGCGTGGCCATGGCGTTCGAGACCGTGCGGCCGCTCGTCGGGGAGTTCCCGCCCGTGTCCGCGCTGTATCTGGTCGGGCACGAATCCGACGTCCGCCAGGCGCAGACGCTGACCGCGAGCCTCGAGGTGCAGGCCATGGTCGCTATGCGCGATTGGTGGCTCAGGCACCGCGACCTGTACGCCAGGCACCGCGAGGGCGAGAGGAGACGTGCGCGCAGTGGATTCCTCCGTGGGTTCGCAGTGGGCGTCATGAACCGCATCGCGGAGAGCCGCCGCGTCGTCGTCGACGAGAGCACCGCAGGTACCGATCTCGTGCTCGTCTCGCGGCGGAGCCGGGTCGATGCTGCGGTCGACGAGATGGCGACCAAAGCCGCACGACCGAGGCGAGGGGCCGATGCCGCGTCGTTCGCGTACGGGCACCGATCAGGCCTCGATGCTCAGACCGGCGGCCAGGCCGCGGTGGCGCGGTGAGCCCCAGGACTAGCGGGAGAAGAAGAAGCGGGTCAGCCGCACGATCGACTCCGGGTCGTGGTGCTCGCGCCCCAGCGACTCGACGATGATCGCGCCGAGGATCGCCCGACCGAGCTGCTCGACGGGGGCGTCCTCGGTGAGCTGACCGTCGCGGATGCCACCGCGGATGCGCTCGGTGAGGTACTTCTCGACGCCGAGGCTGTCACCGAGGTGCGCTCCGACTCCGGCATCCTCGGTGGCGGCGGCGACGAGTGATCGCAGCAGCGCTCCGCCCTCGGGCGCCTCGAGGATCGAGAGCACGCTGCGCAGCCAGGTCTCGACGTCGGCGACGAGGTCTCCGGTGTCCGGCACGACGAAGTCGACCGGGATGAGGCGCCCCTCGGCGAGGCACTCACCGATCAACGCGCCCCGCGACGGCCACCACCGGTAGATGGTCTGCTTGCCGACACCGGCCTCTTTCGCGATCCCCTCGATCGTGAGACGGTCGTAGCCCTGATTGTGGAACAGTCGCGCGGTCGCGTCGAGGATCGCCTCACGGGCAGCCGTGCTGCGCACAGGCCCGCTTCGATGCTCGTTCACCACACGTTCAGGATAACCACAGAACACTAGACGAGACGCCCCGTATGATCTATTCGTCTAAGGAGATCGTTTTGGCATCACTGCTCTACCGTCTGGGTTCTTTCGCTGCGCGCAAGGCGTGGACGGTGATCGTCTCGTGGGTCCTCATTCTCGGCCTGGGCGTCGGCGCGTTCCTCACGCTCGGCGGCACGCTGAGCAACAGCTTCGACATCCCCGGCACCGCCTCGGGTGCCGTGACCGACCAGCTCGCCGAGAAGCTGCCAGACACCGCGGGCGGCACCGGCACGGTGGTCTATCAGACGACCGACGGCTCGGCCTTCACCGAGCAGCAGAAGCAGGACATCTCCGCCCTCGCGAAGAGCGCCGAGGACCTCGACGGGGTCGCATCGGTGGTCGACCCGTTCGACGCCCAGCAGCAGCAGGCCGTGCAGGCGCAGGATCTCGCCGACGGCAAGGACCAGATCGAAGGCGGCCGCGCCCAGCTGGATGCCGGTCAGACACAGCTCGATGACGGACGCACCCAGCTCGACGCGGGTCTCGAACAGCTCACCACCGCTCGGTCGCAGGCCGAAGCGGGGGGTGCTCCTTCTGCACAGCTCGCCGCTCTCGACGCGCAGATCGCCGCGCTCAACGCACAGCTCGCCGAGCTCGACGCCCAGCAGAAAACGATCGACGAGTCGCGCGCCGAGCTCGACGCCAACGCCGAGAAGGTCGATCTCGGGTCCACGCTCCTCGATCTCACGAACGGCATCGGTGTCGTGTCCGACGACGGCTCGACAGCGATCGTCAACGTCTCGTTCGAAGACCCCCGCCTCGAGCTCTCCGAAGAGGTCAAGGAAGGCACGATCGAGCACTTCGAGTCGTCCCCGATCGATGGCGTCGAGGTCGACTTCGGCACCGACATCGCGCAGGGCGTGCCCGAGATCTTCGGCGTCGGCGAGGCGATCGGCCTCGCATTCGCCGCGATCGTGCTGATCGTGATGCTCGGCTCACTCATCGGCGCCGCACTGCCGATCGTGACCGCAGTCGTCGGCGTGGGTGTCGGCGTGACCGCATCCCTCGCCTTCTCGGGCGTCGTCGACATGGCATCCGTCACCCCGGTCCTCGGTGTCATGCTCGGCCTCGCCGTCGGCATCGACTACTCGCTCTTCATCGTCAATCGACACCGCAAGCAGCTCCTCAACGGTGTTCCGGTTCGGGAATCCATCGGGCTCGCGACCGGTACCTCGGGCACGGCGGTCGTGTTCGCCGGAACCACGGTCATCGTCGCGCTGCTCGCCCTCAATGTGACGGGCGTGCCGTTCCTCGGGCTCATGGGCACGGTCGGCGCGGTCTGCGTCGCGGTCGCCGTGCTCGTCGCGATCACACTCGCCCCCGCTATTCTCGGGCTCGTCGGCACCCGCCTGCTCAGCGGCAAGGCCCGCGCCACGATCGGCCAGCCGCACGCCGCGGGCAAGCCCGTCACGCGCATGTCGACGCTGCGCGCGATCGTCACCGTACTCGTCAGCGTGATCGCGCTGCTGATCGTCGCGATCCCCTCGATGTCGCTGCGGCTCGGCCTGCCCGACGGTGCGAGCGAGCCCTCGGACTCGACCAGCTACCGCGCGTTCCACATCGTCGACGAGCAGTTCGGCGAAGGCGCGAACGGGCCGCTGCTCGTCACCGCCACCCTCGACGACGCCGTGAGCGACGACGACCTTCTCGCCACCCAGGTCGAGGTCGCCCAGAAGATCGCCGATCAGGATGACGTCATCGCTGTCGCCCCGATCGCGACGTCCGACGACAACACGCTGCTCGCGTTCCAGGTGCTGCCGGCCGAAGGCCCGAACAGCGCATCGACCGAGAAGCTCGTGCAGGACATCCGCGCCCTGCCCCAGCTCGACGGCGGAATCACGCTCGGCGTCGCCGGTCAGGCTGCGACCAACATCGACATCTCCGAAGCACTCGCGGGCGTCCTGCCCCTCTACCTCGTGGTCGTGGTCGGGCTCTCGCTGCTCATCATGATCGTCGTGTTCCGCTCACTGCTCGTGCCGATCATCGCCACCGGCGGGTTCGTGCTCTCGCTGTTCGCGACCTACGGCCTGATCGTCGCCGTGTTCCAGTGGGGCTGGGGTGCAGACCTCATCGGCCTGGACACACCGGGACCGATCCTGAGCTTCCTGCCGGTGATCCTCGTCGGCATCCTGTTCGGGTTGGCGATGGACTACCAGCTCTTCCTCGCCTCGGGGATGCGCGAAGCGTACGTGCACGGAGCGTCCGCTCGGGATGCCGTCGCGCAGGGCTTCCGCGCAGGCCGCTCGGTCGTCATCGCCGCAGCCCTCATCATGGTCTCGGTGTTCGGCGGGTTCATCTTCTCGGAGTCGACCATCATCCGCTCGATCGGCTTCGGCTTGGCCTTCGGTGTCCTGCTCGACGCCTTCGTCGTGCGGATGCTGCTCATGCCGGCGCTCATGCACCTGCTCGGCCGGTCGGCCTGGTGGCTGCCGCGGTGGCTCGACCGCATCCTCCCGAACGTCGACATGGAAGGTGCAGCGCTCGAGCGCGACCACCCCGGCGTGCGGACGGACACGGTTCAGGTCGTGCCGAGCACGGAAAAGGCGACCGACGCGCGCTGACCGCGCTCTCGCGCTCGCGAGATATCGCGCATCGAAGGAGTCGATCCGAGGATCACTCCTTCGATGCGCACGTCTCCCTCGCAGTGTGCGGCGTGCACGAACACGCGCCGTCCACGCCCCCCCCGGATCGCCAGCGCCTCTTCCGTGCGGGGGATCGCGTGGGTAGCCTCGGCGAGCAAGGAGGCATCATGACGATCCATCCCGTAGACGCCGCCCGCGATGCCGATATCGAGGGCTACCTGATCGGCTCCCCCGTGAGCATCATGCGCGAGTACATCGCGAGACCAGGCGCAGGGCCACGGCTGCACCGGCATCCGTACGTCGAGACCTTCGTGATCCGCGCCGGCCGCGCTCTCTTCACCGTAGGTGACGAGCAGGTCGTCGGTAGCGGAGGGCAGGTGCTGGTCGTTCCGGCGCTCGTCGACCACCGCTTCGAAGTGCTCGACGGCGGCACCTATGAGGCCACCCACATCCATGCCAGCGACCGGTTCATCACGGAGTGGCTCGAGTAGTCACCCGCGGGCAGCGGCCGGATGTTCGATACCGCCGGGCTGGCCGCTTGCACACCCGCATGCCCAGATCACAGGTGCAGGCCGGATCTGGGGTTCTCGGTCTGCATCCGTGATCCGAGCATGCAGATGTGCACCGAATGCGGTCGGATCAGCGGGATGGGTGGCTCAGGCGACCATCCCGCGCCAGATCACCTCGACCGCGGCGCGCAGCCGTGCCGCCACCGCGGGGTTGTCCATCCGATCGCCGCGCACGACGATCTGGTAGTACGCGGTGCCGGCGATCGCATCGAAGCACGCCTCGACATCGAGATCGGCCCGCAGCTCTCCGCGCGCGATCCCGGCGCGCAGCGCGTTCACCAGCGGCACCCGCCGTCGCGACACATGCGATTGCCAGTACGCCTTCTGCAGGGCACGGTCCGACATGACGAGACGGATGCGCTGCCGGAAGCGCTCTTCCGAGTACCCCGACACCGCCAGTGCGACGCTGCTGCCGCCGAGGCCGAAGCCGTCGACCAGCGCCTCGCGCAGATCGACGCCGTCCGGATACTCGGGCGGGATCGTGCGCCCGACGTCGAGGGCCGCCGCGATCAGCGTCGTGAGCGACGGCCACCGCCGATACAGCGCGGCGCGGCTCACACCGCTCCGAGCGACGACGCGGCTCACGGTCACCTCGTCGCCCGCGTCGATGATCTCGAGCGTCGCGGCGACGATCTGGCCGTCCATGTCCTCATCACGCGGGCGA
Organism: Microbacterium sp. Leaf159; assembly: GCF_001423615.1. Classification (GTDB taxonomy): domain Bacteria; phylum Actinomycetota; class Actinomycetes; order Actinomycetales; family Microbacteriaceae; genus Microbacterium. Next base: position 2,265,179 of record NZ_LMOU01000001.1, read on the forward strand.
CCGGGGCGACGGCGAACCGCTGCCCCGGCATCCCGCTCCACAGTCGTCACGCGCTGAGCGCCCGCTCACGGAGCCGCGCAACGGTCGCATCCGACAGTCCGGCCGCGCGAAGAGGCGCGAGGGCATCGCCGTGCTGTTCGCGGAGGGTGTCGAGCAGCGTGCGCATCGACACTTCCATGGATCCCTCGAGAAGCGAAGAGGTCGAGGCGACGGCATCCGCATCGAATCCGAGGGCCTTCCACATCGCCCCCATCACGGGTGCGGTGCGCTGCATGATCGCGACCATATTGCCGCCGGTGAGGGCGTAGTCGGCGACGATGTCGTCATCCGCCGCTCCGAGCGCGAGCAGCAGCATCGCCGCCACCACACCGGTGCGATCCCGTCCGGCGGCGCAGTGGAACGCCGCGGTTCCCGGGGTGTGGGCGATCACGTTCAGCGCCGTGACCAGCTGGGGAGCTGCCACTTCGACCATCCGCAGGTACATCTGGCCCATGGCGTCGTGGCTGAGCTCGGTGGCCCCTTCGCCCATCGAGCGTCCGACATCCGCGATCAGCGGCAGGTGGTGGTACGCGACGGGGTAGTCGGCGAGGGGTCCGCGGCCGGTCACCGACACCTCCAGCGGCGAGCGCAGATCGATGATCGCGGTGAGCCCTGCGGCGACGAGCTGCGACGCGATCTCGGTCGTGACGTACGCGAGGTCGTCGGTGCGGATCGCGAGACCTTCGCGCAGCACTCCCCCGTCGATCGGGATTCCGCCGAGGTCGCGCAGGTTGACGGGGGCGCTGAGCACCAGGTCGATGTCGGCGATGGTCATGTGATTCTCCTTCGGATGAGGGCACTGCCCTGGTCGATCGCCGTGACGAGCACGATGATGCAGATGATGATGGCGCTGAGGTGGCCGTAGTCGTACATGCGCATGGCGGTGGTCAGCTCGAGGCCGATGCCGCCGGCTCCGACGAGACCGAGGATGGTCGCGCCGCGCACGTTGCCCTCGAACAGCAGCAGCGTGTAAGACGTGAGCAGCGGTGCGGCCTGCGGCAGGATGCCGTACTGGATGACCTGCCTCTTCGACGCGCCGACCGCCTCCATCGCGACGACGGGCCCGCGGTCGACCTGCTCCATGGCCTCGGCGAAGATCTTGCCGATCGACCCGATGGATCCGAGGGTCATGGCCAGGATTCCGGCGAACGGACCGAGTCCGACGGCCGAGACGAACATGAGCGCGAAGACGAGGTCTGGCACCGAGCGGATGATGTTCATCACCCATCTCGTCGGGTAGTAGACCCACTTGGGCGCGATGTTCGACGAGGCCCCGAAGGCGGCGAGCAGCGACAGCACGGCCCCGAGCACGGTTCCGACGACCGCCATCTGGAACGTCTCGAGCAGCAGCGCGAGGATCGTGCCGATCTTCGAGAAGTCCGGCGGGAACAGGCGCGACAGGAACTCGCCCATGTTGACCGCGCCGTCGCCCAGCTTGATGAAGTTGAACTCGGCGCCGTTGAACGACCAGATCAGCAGCAGCGCGGCGATCGGCAGTCCGATCAGGAATCGCGCACGCGGCACCCGGAACGCACGCTCGAGCCGAGAGCGCTCGGCCGCGTCGAGCGCGGGACGAGTCGTCGGGCGTTCCGTCGGGCGGGGATCAGTGGTGAGCGTCATCGTCGTGCTCCTCGTCGTCGTAGAGCGGCGCGAGGGCCGCGGCATCCAGCTGCGATGTGGCGCCGGCGACCAGCATCCGTCCGTGCCGCAGGCCGATGATGCGGTCGCTGTGCGCGAGCGCCAGCGGCAGCACATGCAGGCTGACGAGCACGGGGATGCCGTCTTCGGTGGCGATCTCGCGCAGCAGTTCGAGCACCGAGTCCGCGAGCTTCGGATCGAGCGACGCGACCGGCTCATCCGCCAGGATCACCTTCGGCTGCTGCATGAGTGCGCGGGCGATCGCGACGCGCTGCTGCTGTCCACCCGAGAGCGAGCGGGCGGGGGCGTTCGCCTTGTGGGCGATGCCGACCCGGTCGAGCAGTTCGAGCGCGCGGCGACGGTGCGCGCTCGAGAAGCCGCCGACCATGTTGATGGGTCCGGCGCCGTGCAGTGCACCCGTGAGCACGTTGGTCAGCACGCTGAGCCGGGGGATCAGGTTGAACTGCTGGAACACCTGTCCGACATCCGAGCGCAGGGTGCGCAGCTCGCCGCGGCCGAGGTTGGTGACATCGTGCCCTGCGACCCGCACAGAGCCCGCCGAGATCGGAGCGAAGCCGGTGAGACTGCGCATCAGCGTCGACTTGCCCGAGCCTGAGGCACCGAGCAGAGCGACCATCTCGCCAGGGAACAGGTCGAGATCGACGCCGTCGAGCACGGTGGTCGTGTCGTACGCGACGCTGAGGTCGCGCACGGTCACGAGCGGCAGGGTCTGACGGAGTTCCGCGGTGGGGGTGCGGGTGGTGGATGCCGCGGCATCCGCTCCCATCCCCATCGCGTTCTCCTGCGCGATCGCCGTCGGAAAGCTCAGACCAGCGGATGCCTGCTCGGCACGTCGAGACGCGGCACGCCGTGCGGGGGCCGTTCCGTCTGGGTTCTCCCGTGAGCCGAGGGCGGAGAGTGCGGGACTCGTCACTTGAGGTCCTCGAGCTCGACCCCGGCGACCGCGGCGATCTCGGCGAAGGAGGCGAACGACGAGCCGTCGGGGTCGACGGTCTGCTCGGCGGCGGCGAAGGCCCCGTAAGCTCCGAGACGCTCGGCGTTCTCGGGCGAGAAGACCTCGGCGATGCCCTCCTGGATGACCTTGCGAGTGTCGGCGTCGAGCGACTGGCGTCCGAGCACCGCACCCTGGATGTCCATGGCCGGGCTCTCTCCTACCGCCCGCCACTCGCCATCGGCGAACGGGAACATCGGGGCGCCGAGCTCGGTCAGCATGACGGCGGTGCAGGCGGCATCCACCTGTCCCTGCTGGAGTGCCGCGAAACTGCCCTCGTGCCCACCGGCGAAGATCGCCTCGTAGTCGGTGCCCTGCTCGAGGCCCGCCTCGTGAAGCATGTACACCGGCATGAAGTAGCCCGAGCTCGAAGCCTGGTCGGCGAACGCGACGGTCTTGCCCTCGAGGTCCTCGACGGTCTCGATCGGCGAGTCGTTCAGCACGACGCAGGTGGAGACGGGCTTGCCGTCGCCCTGGAACGCGACCAGCGCGTCGACCTCGCCGGTGTTGACGGCGAGAGCAGAGGGGAAGCCGCTCATGATGCCGATGTCGACGTGGTCGGCGCGGATCGCCTCGACGACGCTGAGGTAGTCGGGCACATCGGTGATCTCGACGTCGCGCCCGGTGGCGGCCTCGAGGAGCTCGGCGAAGACCTCGATCGGGTTCTCGGCGGTGGGGTCTTCGCCGACGGGGATCGTCGCGATGGTGATCGGAGCGTTCGGGTCGGCGGGGGCCGCTTCGGCGGACGGGCTCTGGCAGCCGGTCAGGGCGAGGGCGGCGACGCCGAGGAGGCCGACGGCGGGCAGGGTGAGGCGGCGCATGATGACCTTTCGGGAGGAGATGTTCCCGAATTCCGAGAACAGGAGTATTCCAACTCGCGAAGGTGACAGGCAATTACGAGACCGCCGTACTCGAAACGGAACGCTGGATGAACGACTGGTGACGGCGTTCGGGGTTGCGCGCACACTTGGATGCTCGGATCACGAATGCAGGCCGAGAAACCGGATTCCCGACTTGCACGTGTGTTCTGGACCTGCAGATGTGATCCCGAGCGCTTCTCCCTCGGGCGACCACCGAGCCTAGACCGGATGTCGGAGCCCCGGCCTAGAGTGTGCGGATGACGTCGGATGCCCGCTCTCGCCTCGCGCTGTTGCGTGCCGAAGCGGCGGCTCGGGTCGCATCGACGGCGGCGACCCTCGCCGAGCTGATGCACGACCGCGAGGGATCGAACGACGACGACGAGCACGACCCCGAGGGCGTCACGCTCTCGTCGGAGTGGTCACGACTGACGGGGCTCGCCGACGCAGCGGCATCCGAACTCCAGCAGGTCGACGACGCGATCGCACGCCTGGATGCCGGCACCTACGGCGTCTGCGCGAACTGCGGCCGACCGATTCCCGAGGCGCGACTCGCGGTGCGCCCGTTCGCCACCCACTGCGTCGCCTGTGCCGAGAAGCTCGGCCTCTGACCCCGGGCTGGGCCGCCGCTACCCGGCGACGACCTCGGCGATCGCCGTCCCCAGCTCGACCGTCGTGGCGGTGCCTCCGAGGTCGGGGGTGAAGGGCGCAGCATCCGCCCCTCGACTGAGCACGTCTTCGATCGCGCCGAGCACGGCGGCGCCGGCATCCGGGTACCCGAGGTGCTCGAGCATCATCGCGCCGCACCAGATCTGACCGATCGGGTTCGCGATGCCCCGGCCGGCGATGTCGGGCGCCGAGCCGTGCACGGGCTCGAACAGGCTGGGGAACAGGCCCTCGGGGTTGATGTTGGCGCTCGGTGCGATGCCGATCGTCCCGGTGCATGCCGGCCCGAGGTCGCTGAGGATGTCGCCGAACAGGTTGCTCGCCACGACCACGTCGAACCAGTCGGGGTGCAGCACGAAGTTGGCCGTGAGGATGTCGATGTGGAATTGATCGCGCCGCACATCGGGGTAGTCGGCTGCGACGGCGGCGACCCGTTCGTCCCAGTAGGGCATCGAGATCGAGATGCCGTTGCTCTTGGTCGCAGACGTGAGGTGCCCGCCATCCTCCCCGCCCCGCTTCTGCGCCAGGTCGAAGGCGTACCGCAGCACCCGGTCGACACCGGTGCGGGTCATCACGGTCTCCTGCAGCACGAACTCCCGGTCGGTGCCCTCGAACATGCGCCCGCCGATCGACGAGTACTCACCCTCGGTGTTCTCGCGCACCACGTAGAAGTCGATGTCACCGGGCTCCCGGCCGGCGAGCGGCGAGACGACCCCGGGCATGAGGCGGCACGGCCGCAGATTCACGTACTGGTCGAACGCGCGCCGGAACTGGATCAGGCTGCCCCAGAGACTCACGTGATCGGGCACGACATCGGGCCAGCCGACCGCGCCGAAGTAGATCGCGTCGAATCCGCTGAGCGTCTCGAACCAGTCATCCGGCAGCATCTGCCCGTGCTTCTGCCAGTACGCGGCGCTCGCGAAGTCGAACTCCTCGAACTCGAGAGAGATGTCGAAGCGGGATGCCGCGGCCCGAAGCACCCGCAGCCCCTCGGGCATCACCTCGGTGCCGATGCCGTCGCCGGCGATCACGGCGATGCGGTGCGTGGTGGTCATGGGGTTCCTTCCGGGTACGGACAGAGGGGACGGAGGAACGAACCTCAGAGCACGTCCCGCTCGGCGGGGTGGTGGCAGGCGACGCCGTGGGTGTCGCCATGGTCGACGAGCAGGGGCACGACCTCGGCGCACACCTCGGTGGCCTTCCAGCAGCGGGTGCGGAAGCGGCATCCGGACGGCGGCGAGACCGGACTCGGCACGTCGCCGGTGAGCACGATGCGCTCGCGCGCCCGCTCGGCTCGCGGGTCGGGCACGGGGATCGCCGACAGCAGCGCCTGGGTGTACGGATGCAGCGGCCGCTCGTACAGCTCATCGACCGGCCCCTCTTCGACGAGCTTGCCGAGGTACATGACGCCGACCCGATCGCTCAGGTGCCGCACCACCGACAGGTCGTGCGCGATGAAGAGGTAGGTGAGACCGAGGTCGCGCTGCAGGTCGTCGAGCAGGTTGAGCACCCCGGCCTGCACGCTCACATCGAGTGCGCTGACCGGCTCGTCGAGAACGATGACCTCGGGCTCGACGGCGAGCGCCCGCGCGATGCCGAGCCGCTGGCGCTGACCACCCGAGAACTCGTGCGGAAAGCGGTCGGCGTGGGCGGGGTTCAGACCGACCTGAGCGAGCAGCTCTTCGACGCGCCGCTCGTGGTGGCCGCGGTGCAGTCCGTGGATCACGAGCGGTTCGGTGAGCGTCGCCCGCACGGACTTGCGCGGGTTGAGCGACGCATAGGGGTCTTGGAAGACGAACTGCACGCGACGACGCAGCGCCCGCAGGCGCCCGCCCTCGAGGGTCGTGATGTCGTCATCGCCGAGCCGGATCGTGCCGCCGTCACTGGACTGCAGACGCGCGACGCTGCGTCCGAGCGACGACTTGCCGCACCCGGATTCGCCCACGAGACCGAACGTCTGGCCGGCGCCGATCGAGAGGCTCACATCCGACACGGCCTGCACGATGTCGCGCGTGCGACCGAACAGCCCACCGCCGACCTTGTACTCCTTGACCAGACCTTCGACGGTGAGTCCGGTGCCCCCTCGCACGACCTCACTCACGACGCGATCACTCATGACACGACCTCCTTCTGCCACTCGTCGACCCGCACGCACGCGGCCGTATGACCGGCGCTGACCTCGACCGGCGGCGGCACCACGGCATCGCAGAGACCCGCGACCGCATGGGCGCAGCGCGGTGCGAAGCGGCATCCGTCGGGCCACGCCGTCGCCACCGGTGGCTGCCCCGCGATCTGATAGAGCCGCTCGTCGCGAGACGACCGGCGGTCGATGCGCGGCAGCGATGCGAGCAGCCCCGCCGTGTACGGATGCGCGGTCTCGTAGAACAGCGGATCGACGTCGGCGGTCTCGACCAGCCCGCCCGCGTACATCACGAGCACCCGGTCGGCAGTGCCGGCGACGACGCCGAGGTCGTGGGTGATGAGCAGCACTGTCGTGCCGGTGCGCTGCTGCACCTCGCGCAGCACCTCGAGCACCTGCGCCTGCACCGTGACGTCGAGAGCGGTGGTCGGCTCGTCGGCGATCAGCAGGTCAGGCTCGTTCGCGATGCTCATCGCGATCATCACGCGCTGGCGCATGCCTCCGGAGAACTCGTGCGGAAAACGGTCGACCCGCAGTTCGGGCGAGGGGATGCCGACGACGTCGAGCAGCTCGATGGCTCGCGCCTTGCGCTCTGCCGCCGTCGACTCGGGCCGGTGCACACGCACCGCCTCGATCAGCTGCTCACCCACGCGCATGACCGGATTCAACGCGGTCAGAGCGTCCTGGAACACGATCGCGATGTCCTTGCCGCGGATCTCGCGCAGCTCGGCATCCGAGAGTCCGACGAGTTCTCGACCCCGCAGCTTGATCGATCCGGTGACGACCGCCTTCTTCGGCAGCAGTCCCATGATCGCCATCGCGGTCATCGACTTGCCCGAGCCGGATTCGCCGACGATGCCGACGGTCTCACCGGTGCGCAGCACGAACGACACGCCTTCGACGGCCCGCGCGAGCCCGGCATCCGTCGGGAAGCTGATCGCGACGTCTTCGACCTCGAGGAGGATCTCTGCAGTGCTCATAGGTTCTTCCCCTGCGGGTCGAGGGCGTCGCGCAGTCCGTCGCCGATGAAGTTGACGCACAGCACGGTCACGAGGATGAAGAGGCCGGGGAAGTACAGCAGGTACACCTGGGGCGTGCCCACGTACCCCGCGGCCTGACTGAGCATCGAACCCCAGCTGGTCTGCGGCGGCTGCACGCCGAATCCGAGGAAGCTGAGGGTCGACTCGGCGATGATCGACGAGGCGACGGCGAGGCTCATCGCCACGACGATGACGCCGGCGAGGTTCGGCAGCAGGTGCGAGACGACGATGCGGAATCCGGATGCTCCGATGCCGCGCGCCGCGTCGATGAAGTCCTTCTCTCTGAGCGACAGCACCTGGGCCCGCACGACGCGGGCGATGTAGGTCCACCCGAGCGCGGTGAGCGCCAGCACGATCGTGGTCGGCGACGGCCCGAGCCCCTGCAGGATCACCGCGAGTAGCGCGATGGCCGGGACGATGAGGAACAGGTCGGTGATGCGCATGATGAGCTCACCCACCCAGCCGCCGACGTACCCGGCGACGGCCCCGAGAGCCGTGCCGACGACCGTCGCCAGGAGCGCCACGGCGAGGCCGATCGCGAGCGAGATCTGCCCGGCGAAGAGGATCTCGCTCAGATAGTCGCGGCCCAACTCGTCGGTGCCGAGCCAGTGCTCTCCCGACGGGGGCGTCGGGCCGAGCAGCAGATCCTGCTGCCCCTGCGGGTAGGGCGCGATCCACCCGGCTCCGAAGCACGCGATCAGCAGGATGCTCAGCACGATGAGACTCGTCACCGCGAGCCGGTGGTGAAGGAACCCCTTGATCAGCTGACGGGTGGGCGCCTTCTGCGGATCCTGCTCGGCGAGGACCTCCTCGCGCCCGGCGATGCCTGCACCGCTCATGACAGCCTCACTCTCGGGTCGAGCACCGCGTACGCGATGTCGGCGATCAGGTTGCAGATGACCACCGCGACGGCGACCACGATCATCCAGGGCAGCAGCACGTAGACGTCACCGGCGACGAGCGACTGCAGGAACAGCCGCCCCATGCCGGGGATCGCGAAGATCTGCTCGGTCACGACGAGGCCTCCGATGAGGATCGCGGCATCGAGCGCGACGACCGTGACGAACGGCGCCATCGAGTTGCGCACCGCGTGCCGCCAGATCACCTGACGACGCGGCACCCCCTTGGCCCTGGCCGTTCGCACGTAGTCGCTCGACAGCGCATCGAGCATCGCCGCCCGCCCGAACCGGCTCCACGAGGCGACCAGCGCGATCATGAGGGCGGCGACCGGCAGGATCAGGTGCCGGATGTAGTCGAGCACCCCGGTCTGCCCCGGCGAGTGCAGCCCGATGAAGAAGAGCGGCGGCTCACTGAGACCGAATGCCTCTTTGGGCCACACCGCGAACGTCTGGATCAGGATGAGCCCGAACCAGAACGCCGGCATCGCGATGCCGATGTACGACGCCCCGGTGAGCAGGTTGTCGCCGAGCGAGTACTGGCGGACGGCCGAGTAGACGCTGATGCCGCCGGCGATGAGCACCGCGATGATCAGCCCCCAGAAGGCGAGCTGCAGGGTGGGCCAGAGCGCGTCGCCGATCAGCGGCAGCACCGGGGTTCCGGTGCGGGTGCTGAGACCCCAGTCGCCGACGACCAGCGACCGCAGCCACAGGAAGTACTGCTCGGGAATCGACCGGTCAAGGCCCAGTCGTTCGATCTCACGGGCGATCACGGCCGGGTCGTGCGCCTGGCGGAGCTTGGCGAGCGGATCGAACGTCGACCGCACCGCCCAGAACAGGATGAACGAGGCGACGATGATCACCGGGATCGAGTACAGCACCCGTCGTGTGATGAAGGTGATCATGTCGCCCCGTTCCTGTCCTGCGCTGTCTGCCCGGCCCGGCTCAGCCGGCCAGGCCCCACTCGGCCAGGTTCCAGAACGGACCCTCGACCGGGTTGATCTGCAGCGGGCCGCCGACCGTGTCGCTCCACAGGAGCACGTTCGGCACGGCGTCCAGGGGCAGCGACGGCACGTTCTCGGCGATCAGCGTGTCGGCCTCGTGCGAGGCGGCGATGCGAGCATCCGGGTCGACCTCGCTGTCGACCTGCGCGAGCAGATCGTTGAGGCCGGGGATGTCGGTGCGGTAGAAGTTGATGCCGGAGAAGCCGTTCGCCTCGCTCGGGATGTTGACCGACGAGAACGTCGAGCTGAGCGTGGGGTCCGGGAACGTGTCGACGAGCGCCCAGATTCCGGCCTGGAAGTCACCCTGCGGCGCGATCGTGCCGAACAGATCGGCAGGGGTCACCTGGTCGATGGTCATCTCGAACCCGGCATCGGCGAGCTGCGACTGCAGCACCTGCACCGTGAGGTCGCGGCGCTTGTTGCCTGCGAGGGTCTTGATCGAGAACGTCGCCGTCTCTCCGCCCTTGGCCCAGACGCCGTCGGAGTTCTTCGACCAGCCGTCGCCCTCCATCAGCTCGTCGACCTTGTCGAGGTCGAGCGAGTACTGCGAGAAGTCGTCGGCCGCGAACGGAGCGACCATCGGCGAGTTGAAGCTCTGCTGCGCCTCGTCGATGCCGAGGCTGCCGAACAGGCGCGAGACGATCGCATCGCGGTCGATCGAGTAGGCGAACGCCTGACGCACGGCGACCGAGTCGAACGGGGCGGCGGAGTTGTTCAGCCAGATCGCCTCGAGGTTGCCGCTGCGGGCATCGACCTGCGACTGGATGCCGGGAAGCCCCGCCTCGATCTGGTTCAGCGCGTCGAGCTGCGGCGACGGGTAGAGCGCGCTCACCTGGCCGCTCTTGAGAGCCTGGAACGCCGCGGTGGTGTCGGGGAGGAAGAGGAAGGTCACCTTGTCGAGGTGCGGCTTCTCGCCCCAGTAGTTCTCGTTCGGGACGAGGGTGACCGAGGTGCCGCGGGTCCATTCGTCGATCTTCCACGGGCCGCCGCTGAAGTCGTAGCCGTCTGCCATCAGCGCGTTGCGGTCCTGGCCCTCGAGCAGGTGCGCCGGCATGATGCCGTAGACGCTGAACAGGGTGCGCCATCCGGCGTAGGGCGAGCTCAGCGTGACGACTGCGGTCGCCGGGTCGGTGGCGTCGATCGAGGCGATGCGGTCGTAGCCGGTCTTGTCGAAGATGTCGTCGCCGTCGCGGATCTGCAGCGCCGTGTACTCGAAGTCGGCCGAGGTGATCGGCTCACCGTCGGACCACACCGCATCCGGGTTGATCGAGTAGGTGATGGTCTGGGTGCCGTCGTCTGCGACCTCGACCTCGGGCTCGGCGGTGACCAGGTCAGAGGGCACCGGCACCCACTCGTCGTCGACCTGCCTCGTCTGGAAGACACCGGGCAGCGTCGGGATCTGCATGATGTACGTGCCCCAGATCGAGCCGCCGCAGGTGGCGATCCAGTCGGCGCAGTCGGGCTCCTGCTCGGCGCCGATCACGATCTCGCCGCCGTCGACGACGGCGACCTCGCTCGGCTCGGGCGTCGCGGATGTCGGCGAGCAGGCTGCCAGCGAGCCGACGAGGGCTGCGGCGGTGAGGGCGGCGATGATGCCGCGACGGGAAGCGGGTACAACAGTGCGAAGGGATTTCGACATGGTCGGATCTCCTGTGATCGGGCTACTGAGGGACAGTTCGGGAGTGCTGTCGTGCTGTGGTGGTCTGACTCTAGAACTGACCCGGAAAGATAGCAAGCCTTTTAGTCAATGTTCGTGACTAAGGGCGAGATCAGTGATCCCAGCGATCCCCCGAGAGCGTCCGCAGAGCGAGCTCGTGCATGCGCCGCTGGTCGATCGCGGCAGCCTCGAGACCCGTGGGCTCATGGCCGCCCTCGAAGATGTCGAGCACGACGTCGCCGCCCTGAGCGCCCAGCTCGTCGACGTAGCGCTGCACCCCGATGATGGGCGTCCTGGTGTCGATGGACCCCTGGTTGATCCAGACCGATGCCGTCACGTCGTCGAGGTACGAGATCGCCGAGAAGCGCTCGACCATCTCGGGCGGCACCCATGAACTCCACACCGAGCGCACCGCCGGATTCATGGCCGCGATCGCGGCCGTCCAGTCGGCGACGGCGACGTGTGCGAGCCCGCCCGCGAAGAGCTCGGGGAGCCGGCCCACGCTCAACAGCGTCATATGACCGCCGTACGAGGCGCCGGTGATGAAGGTCGACGCGGGGTCGGCGAGGTCCTGCTCGCGCAACCACGCGATCGCCGCCGCGACGTCTTCGATCTCGCGATCGCCCCCTGCTCCCCAGAACCCCTCACGGAACGCGCGGCCGAAGGTCACCGAACCGCGGTAGTTGAGCGAGGCGTAGGCGAAGCCGGCATCCAGCCACGCCTGCGCCGACGGGTTGTACGAGTCGATCGTGACGAGCATCGGGCCGCCGTGGATCTCGAGCACCGTGCCCCGGGGCTCGACCCCCTCGGGGCGCGCCCACCAGAGCTGCACGCGCGTGCCGTCGGCGCTCTCGACCATGGCTGACGCGAGCGGACGCCCGGCGGGCACGGGTGCGGGTTCGATCAGCGTCGCGCTGGTTGCGTCTGCGGCGATCTCGTCGATGTGCAGCGGAACATCCCACGTCGAGCGCACGGCCCGGATCGCACCGTCGGGCGCGTAGTACGACGCCCACTGGAACGGATGCAGGTCGGCGACGTCAGGGTCGGCGAAACTGCCACCCTCGGCCACGACCCGCGTCGAGCCGTCACTCTCCTGGATCTCGAGCAGGTGGTGGATGCCGTCGTCGATGTGCACCGCGAGGATCCTGCCCGACGGCGAGTGCCAGTCGACCGGGATCACTTCTCCGGCGAGCTCGGGCAGATCGAAGTCCTGGCGCTCGTCCGTGCGAACGTTCCAGATCGCGGGGCGCGCGAAGCCCGTGCGCTCGGTGTTCAGCAGCAGACGGTCATCGCCCGCCTCGGACGCGAATCGCACACTGCGCACCGGCCCTGCCGGGAGGTCGTCGAGCGTCGCGATCGTCTCGCCGGTCACTCCATCGACGACCGTGAGCAGCGGGCGACGGATGCCGGGGTTGTGCGCCGTCGTGTCGACCGAGATCAGCAAGCCGTCGGGCGAGATCTGGCCGTACCAGGCCTCGATCGGGTTCGAGTAGACGACTCGGGTCTCGCCCCAGGGCGCCGCCGGGATGACGAGAACGTGAAAGCCGTCTTCGTCGACGACGGTCGCGACGATCGCGGATCCGTCGTACGACGACTCGAGCCCGCGCACCACGTAGGGTGCGCGACCGGGCGTGAGAGCGATGCGCTCCGATCCGTCGACGGCGAAGGCCACGAGACCGCCGACCTCCGACCCTCCGTCGTCGTCGAGGTCGATCACCCATTGCCCGTCGGAGGCGAGGATCGCACCGACGCTCACCGGGAACGGCAGCAGTTCGCTCGGCTCCGCGGGTGCCCGCCAGACGCGGCCGCGGGCGCCGTCGGGGTGATTCTCGACCAGCAGCGCGAGGTCTGCCTCGCCCGGCACCGGCCGCACCGTCAGGAGGTAGGGCACGGCGAACCTCGCGGCGAGCACCTCATCGGACGGAACTGCGGGGACCTCGAGCATCCTGACTCCTTCTGACCACGTTGCCAATGGCGTTGACTATAACAGTGGCTATCGTGCGCCGCCAGAGCTTGTCCCATTGTCGATGCCCCTGACAGACTGGCTGACAGCGGTGAGGTACCGTGATGTCTGCGCGGCCGCACGGCTGTGACCTGCGAACGGAGTTCTCGATGGCGACGACACGGAAGACCGCGGATTCGGCGAAGGCGAAGGCCCCTGCGAAGGCATCCGCTCGTCCCCGGCGAGCGCGCGATTCGCTGAGCCGCGAGATCATCGTCGCCGCCGCCGACCGCGTGGTCGCGCGCGAGGGCCTCGACCGTCTGACGTTCCAGTCGATCGGCGAAGAGCTCGGCGCGCACCCGACCTCGATCTACCGGCACTTCCGCGACAAGGACGAACTGCTCCTCGCTCTCATCGACACGCTGCGCGCCCGGTCGTACAGCGGCGGGATGGTCGCGACCGACGACTGGCTCGCCGACCTCCGCACCCAGGCGCACCTGATCCACGACCACTACATGCGCTACCCCGAGTTCGCGCTGCAGATGGCGCTGCGGCGCCCGACCGACTTCGCGTCGATGGAGTTCTCGATCGGCGCGCTGCGCCGCGGTGGCTACGACCAGATGCAGGCCGCTCTCTACGCACGGGCGCTCGGCCAGCTCATCCGCTCGGCATCCAGCATCCAGGCCGCCCTCACCGCGCTGCCCCCCGATGTGCAGGATGCCGATGAGCTGACCTGGCAGATGGACTATCGCCGGCTCGACCCCGCCGAGTACCCCGAGATCACCTGGGCGGGCGACGCCCTCCCCGGCATCCGCGACCCTCGAGCATGGGAGACCGCGCTCGACCTGCTGCTCGAGAGCATCGAGCGGCACGCGCCGGGGGCCTGACGCGGCACTGTTCTCGCGGCGGTCTCGCGGGGTCGCCGCGGGCCGTGGGCCACTTCGGCGGACTCGCCCTCATGCGGGGCGTTTTCGGCGGACTCGCCCCTCGTGCGCGGGGCCACTTTGACACCGCCCTCACATGCGGGGCCACTTTGACACCGCCGCGAGGCGTATCGGGTGCGGAAGTGGCCCCGGCTGGAGGCTCGGGTGCGGAACTGGCCCCGGCTGGAGGCTCGGGAACGGATGCCGCGTGTCAGCCCTCGCGCCCACCGACGAGGTCGTCGAGCATGCCGGCCAGCAGGTCGACGCGCTCGTGCATCGAGGCGATCGACACCCATTCGTGGTCGGCGTGCGCGCCGGCTCCTCGTGGGCCGAGGCCGTCGAGGGTTCGGGCGCCGACCGCGGCGGTGAAGTTGCCGTCGGATGCCCCTCCGGCCGAGACCGCCTCGACCTCGGGGTGACCGAGAGCATCCGCGACCCGGCGAGCGCAGGCGAGCAGTTCAGCCGACACGCTCTCTTCCATCGGAGGGCGGTTGATGCCGCCGAACACCTCGACGCTGACGTCTTCGGTGTGGGCGCCGAGCGACTGCATCCGCTCGTCGACGCGTTCGAGTTCGTCGAGGGTCCAGGCGCGCACGTCGACGCGCAGCTCGGCGTGCTCGGGAATCACGTTCGTCACAGTTCCGGCCTGCGCCACGGTCGGACTCACGGTGGTTCCGCGCTCGTCGTCGGCGAGCTGCGGCAGCGCCAGCACCTGGTGCGCGAGCTCGGCCAGGGCACTGCGGCCCTTCCAAGGTTCGAGTCCGGCGTGCGCTGCGCGCCCCGTGATCGCCAGGCGATAGATGCTGCCACCGCGGCGAGCGATCTTGAGCGCGCCGTCGAGGCTGGGTTCGAGCACCAGCACGGTGCCTGCCCGCGCGGCCTCGCGTTCGATCAGCGCCCGCGAGGTGGTCGAGCCGACCTCTTCGTCACTCGTGAGCAGCACCGCGATCTCGCCCGGACGCGCGACCTTCTCGAGCGCGGCGGCCATGATCACGATGCCCGCCTTCATGTCGAAGACACCGGGCCCCGTGGCACGATCACCGTCGAGGTGGAAGGGGCGTTCGGCGATCGTCCCTGCCGGGAACACGGTGTCGAGGTGCCCGATCAGCAGCACCGAGGGCGCGTCACCACCCGGCCAGAGCAGATGAGGGATGCCGTCGACGGTCTCGATCACGCCCTTCTCGCCGAGCACGGGCTCGAGCCAGGAACGCACGAGATCCTGGGCTGCGGCGAGTCCCGCCGCATCCCCCGTCGGCGTCTCGATCGTGACGAGTTCGGCGAGACGTTCGGTCTCGCGGTCGCGGGTGCTCACGACGACACCTCCACGCTCGAGAGGAATGCTCGCAGGGCCGCGGCCGTCGGCTCGGGCGTCTCCTCGGCGAGGTAGTGGTCGGCGTCGATCGGTTCTCCGCTGACCTGCTCGGCATACTGCGACCATGTCTCAAGCACGTCGAAGTTGCGGCCGACGTAGCTGTGCGCGCCCCAGAGCGCCAGCACCGGGCATCCGATCCGTCGCCCCTCCGCCCGGTCAGCACGGTCGTGGTCGAGGTCGATCGTCGCGGCCGCGCGATAGTCGGCCCCGGATGCGAAGACGGTGTCGAGGTCGAAGCAGCGCAGGTACTCGTCGAACGCCTCGGGCAGCGCATCGCCGTCATGCCGGCGGCCGGTGAAGCGACTGCGCAGCCAGGTCTCGCGATCGGCGCCGATCAGCGCCTCGGGCAGGCCGCCCGAGCGAGCGAGGAAGAACCAGTGGAAGTACGCGGTCGCCATCTCACGGTCGACGTTCTCGAACATGTGCAGCGTGGGAACGATGTCGAGCACGGCGAGGGCGGTGACGGCATCCGGATGGTCGAGCGCCAGCCGATGCCCGACACGCGCTCCCCTGTCGTGCCCGATCACGGCGAACCGTTCGTGGCCGAGCTCGCGCATGAGCAGGAACTGGTCGCGGGCCATGTCTCGCTTGGCATAGGAGGCACCGCGCGGTTTGGCCGAGTCGCCGTAGCCGCGCAGGTCTGCCGCGACCACGGTGTGGTCCTCCGCGAGCGCGGTCGCGACCGCATTCCACATCGCCTTCGTCTCGGGGTAGCCGTGCAGCAGCAGCACCGCCGGGCCTGAGCCGCGGACCTCGGCCGCGATCTCGATGCCGTCGCAGTCCACCGTGATCGATGTCGCCGTGCGGGAATGGGTCATCATCGTCCAACTCTCGGAACTCAACGCGCAAGTCAATTGCATTGACTATATCAATGACAAGGGATTTGGGAAGAGGGCGTCGGGGATGTCGGAGAGGTTCCGCGCCCGGCGAGCACCGGGCGCGCGACCCCTTCGCGTCACCACAGGAAGGTGACCCCGACCGCCAACACGGCGCCGATCACGGCGACCGGCCACCAGAACCAGGCGCGGCGACGAGGCAGGAACGGCAGCCGCGCCCGCGAGGCGCGAACGACGAGCACGCCGATCGCGGCGAGCGCCGGGGCGAGAGCGATGCCCCACAGCCATCCGCCGACCGCGAACCAGGGTCCGCTGTGCCAGAGCAGCAGCAGTCCGAAGGTCGCCCAGATCAGATCGCTGACCGACGGGAGCAGCGCCTTCACCCGGAACGAGCGGATCAGCGCGATCAGGCCGAACAGCAGCGCGAGCCCGAAGACGCCCCACGCGACCGTCTGACTCGGTGCGTCGACCTCGGGGATCGGGGCGCCGGACGCGTACGACATCGCGATGTAGTCGGCGGGAGCCACGGTGTTCGACAGCGCGATGAAGGCCGTTCCGGCATCCCGGTCGAGTGTGAGCATCGTGCGGAATCCCGCGGTACCGCCGTTGTGCCATGTCTGCATGCCTTCACCCGAGAAGGATGCCGAGGTGATCCATCCCCAGCCGATCTCGGCGCCTTCGCCCATCGGTGCGGTGGGCTCGAGCGCCGCTGCGCCCGGGGCCGTTCCGTCGAGGTTGGCCTGCGCCCAGAGAGCGAGGTCGGCCGTGGTCGTGAAGGTCGACGACCCTGCCGGCAGATATCCCTCTCCCCACCACCGCGGCGCCGGAACGCCGTTGATCAGGAAGCCGGGCACGGCATCGGCCGGAGCCTCGTCGGCGGATGCCGCGACGACCGTGTCGTCCATGCCGAGCGGACCCGTGATGCGCTCCTCGAGCAGGGTCGCGTAGTCACCGGCATCCGCCGCCTCGACGAGCGCGGTGCCCAGCAGCGAGACGGCGAAGTTCGAGTAGAGCGAGCCCTGGTCGGGGTCGACCGGCGCCACCGCGGCGTCGGCGATCAGCTGCTCGGTCGTGGTGGTCGCGTAGGCGTTCTCATTGAGCAGCACGCCGCCGACCGCGGCCTCGGCGGCCGTGGCTCCGAGACCGGGCAGACCCGACGAGTGCTGCGACAGCGATGCGAGCGTCACGTCGCCTGCTGCAGTGCCCTCGAGTTCGGGCAGGTGCTGGGCGAGAGTGTCGTCCGCGGCGACCTCACCGCGGTCGATCGCCTCGGCGAACAGCGCTCCGGTGAAGGTCTTCGTGATGGATCCGAGTTCGAACACCGTGTCGGAGGTCGGCGCTCCCGGGTTGCCGGGGTCGGCGTCGCCGAGACCGGCGAAGACCGCGCCATCCGGGCCGATCTCGGCGACCGAGAGAGAGCGGAAGCTGTCGAAGCTGCCGGGAAGCGAGCGGATGCGGTCGGCGAGACCCGGATCCCCCGCCGTGGATGCGCCCACGGTCTGGTGCTGCGGGCCGATCGCGGCACCGACCGCGATGCCCACGACCGCAGCAGCGCCGATCACGGCGAGGATCGCACGGGTGGGGCGGCGGTGCGATGTCTCCGGTCCGCTCGCGCGAACCTCGGGGTCGATGGATGTCGGGGACGTTGAGGGGGTCGTCACGGTGGGCTCCTCAGCTCGAAGCGATCATGGTCAGGACGAGAAGGGGCACGACGCGCGCGGCGGGCACCTCGTAGTACCCGCGGCGGGGAGAGACGAGCCAGCCCGCGCTGACGAGCTGACGAAGGTGGTGGTAGAGCTGCCCGGACGATGCGAGGTGCTCGAGCTGCAACAGCTCGGCAGTCGTGTGCGCGCCGCGCATGACCTGACGGACGAGCTCGATGCGGGCGGGGTGACCGAGCGCCTCGAGGGGGCGCGCGAGATCGCTCCAGTCCTCCGACAGCAGGCCGTCGGCCATGAGGCCGTATTGCCAGCGGACGGGGCCTGCGGCGGTATCGACCGCACCGGCCATCATTACGGCACCCGGCGCGCGACGACCGAGCTCGTTCACGAACCAGAGCGGGTCGTCGGAGCCGGCGGACGCGGCACCCGGAGCATCCGAGGCCGGTTGCTCGCGGGCTGACCCTGCAGCTCCTTCACCGGCCGCGTCTGCGGCATGGCCAGCTGTCGGCTCGGCCAGAGCGGAGAGCCGCGCGACCTCCTGCTCGAGGTCGGCCAATCGACGCTCGATCGCACTCGCGGTATCCGGTTCCATGAGTCGAAACTATCAAAAGTTCGTAATTACGGAAAATTGGCTCTAGGGGTCCCGCGCACGCACGACGCGACGGTCGTCGAACGACCCCGCGCGCAGCAAGCTACGAGGGCGTGCGCAGGCGCACCGGACGAAGAACGGTCAGGCGAGGACGGTCGGCCAGGAGGCCGCGCGGATGCCGTGCCAGAGCCGAGACAGCCGGGCCGCCATGTCGATCGAGGGGTCGAGCAGCCACTGCACCTGCAGCCCGTCCGCCGCGGCGATGACCAGATCGGCGACGTACGCGACATCGACATCCGGCCCCATCAGCTCGGCCGCCTGCTCCTGCTCGACGGCCTCGACCATGAGGGTGCGCACCCAGGCGAAGCGCTGCTCGAAGAACGCTCGCGCGGGGTGCCCCTCGAGGGTCGCCTCAGCCGAGTACTCGACGTACAGACGGACGAGTCCGGGCACGCTGGCGTTGTGCGCGATGACATCCAGGAAGCCCTGGAACCCGTGCTGGGGCGAGTAGAACCGCTCGTGGTCGCGCTCGTCGCGCGCCCGGAGGACTTCGAGGAAGAGCTCTTCGCGGGTGCTGAAGTAGTGCATCAGCCCCGGCTGCGTGAGTCCGACACGTGCGGCGATCTCACGGTTCGAGGCCTTGCGGGTTCCCAGTTCGGCGACGACATCGAGCGCGACGGCGAGGATCTCGGCACGCTTCGCCGCGCCCTTCGCGTACTGCCCCCGTCGCGCCATCACGCCATTCTAAGAGAATCCGATGAGAGGCCGAGCGGGACGGTGGAGACCGGATGCGCCCCCGAGGCGTCCGATCTCCACCCCCCTACCCGCTACTTCACGCTCTTGATCGGGAAGATCACCGCGGCGCCTATCAGCGCCGCGACCGCGCAGACCGTGAACCAGACCGTGTAGTCGGCACCGCTGGCGCCGCCGGTCGCCGCCAGAACGAACCCTCCGATCAGCGGAGCGACCGTCTGCGGCAGCGCGTTGGCGATGTTGAAGACGCCCAGGTCCTTGCCGGAGTCATCCGGGTTCGGCAGCACGTCGACGACAAGCGCGAGGTCCACGCCGACGTAGATGCCGTAGGCCGCGCCGAGCAGGAGTTCGAGGATGTAGTACGACGGGACGTCCTGGATGAAGATCAGTGCGAACGTGCCTGCGGCGAAGAGAACGGTCGACGTCCACACGAAGATCTTGCGCCGGCCGATCCTGTCCGAGATCTTGCCGGCGATCCACGCCGTGACGACGAGCGCTGCGGTGTAGACGAGCGTGGTGTTCGCGATCAGCAGTCCGATCTCCTCCTCCGGCACGCCGAGGTGGAAGCCCATGTAGGCGAAGCGGAAGGTGGTGAACCCGAAGCTCGCGAACGTGATGAGGAACCGCGACCACCACGCGAGCGCGAAGTCCGGGTGCGCGACCGGGCTGACCCAGATCGTCTGGATCACCTCGCGGAAGCTGATCCGCGGCGGCTTGACCGGGAGCACCCTGTCGGGCAGCACGATCGCGAAGACGACCATGGCGATGATCGCCAGGATCGCGGGGATCACGAACACGATGAAGAGGCTGAACGAGAACCAGCCGGCGACGTAGACACCACCGACGATGCCGAGGTTCTGTGCGATGCCGAGACCCGCGGTGATCGACCCGCGTTGGAACTTGGGCACCTGATCGGCGATCGTCGCGACGAACGGCGCGAGAGTCATGTTGGCGCCCAGCTGGGCGATAGCCCATCCGATCGTGGCGACGAGCAGGCTCGGGCCGAGCGCCATGAAGACGAAGCCGATCGCCATGATGACGGTGCCCAGCACGATCCAGATGCGGCGGCGTCCCCATCGGCTCGTCGTGCGATCGGAGACCCGGCCGAAGACGACGTTCGCGACGGTCGCGAAGAACGCCCCCACTCCGCCGAGGATCGCGGATGCGGTGTTGAAGCCCGCGGCACCCTCAGCGATCGCCCCCGCGTTCTGCAGATCGGTGATCTTGAGCCCGATGCCGACGACCGCCGGCCCCAGCAGGGCGACGAAGAAGATGAACTGGGCGATGATGAGCCAGGCGACATAGCCCTTCTTGGCCGGCTCGGTCGGTTCGGCGAACCAGTGATGCTCCCGTGCGACCGCCGTCGCCGTCGTCATTCCCGACGGCGTACCCGCTGCGGAACCGCTCATGCCTGCCTCCTTCGGCCGGTGGGAGTCGGAAGGCATCGCAACGCCGCGATATGCCGAGGTTTCGCTCCCGTGGCTGAAAACCTAGACTGTTCAGGTTTTCAGCGCAAGAGCTTCTGTGCCAGATGTCGGCGGCGTCTTGTGGAACAAAACCTTAGCGATTAAAGTTTTGGGATCGAGCGGATGCCGCGCTTCCGACGCAGCCCGATCCGACTCAACGGCGAGAGGGAACCACATGTCCGAGCCCACCGGCGCACGCGCGCACGACCTCAGCCTCGAAGAGAAGGCGGCGCTCACCAGCGGGGCCGACTTCTGGACGACCAAGAGCATCGACCGCGTCGCCATCCCCTCGCTCATGCTCACCGACGGACCCCACGGCCTGCGCAAGCAGGGCGGCGACACCGACCACCTGGGCCTCGCCGGAAGCATCCCGGCGACCTGCTTCCCGCCCGCGGTCGGACTCTCGGCGAGCTTCGATCCCGACCTCGCCGAGCGCGTCGGCGTGGCGCTCGGCGTCGAGTCGGCGATCGAAGACGTCGCCGTGATCCTCGGCCCCGGCATCAACATCAAGCGCTCGCCCCTGTGCGGACGCAACTTCGAGTACATGTCGGAAGACCCGATCGTCTCGGGTGCGATGGGCGCCGGGCTCGTGCGCGGCATCCAGTCGCAGGGCGTCGGGTCATCGCTCAAGCACTTCGCCGCCAACAACCAGGAGACCGACCGGCTGCGGGTCTCGAGCGACGTCGACCCGCGCACGCTGCGCGAGATCTACCTGCGCGGATTCCAGCGGGTCGTCGAAGACGCTCAGCCCTGGACCATCATGTGCTCGTACAACCGGATCAACGGCGTCTACGCGTCCGAGGACCCGTGGCTGCTCACGACCGTCCTGCGCGACGAATGGGGCTTCGAGGGCATCGTCGTCTCGGACTGGGGCGCGGTCAACAGCCGCGTCGCCGGCGTGATCGCAGGCATGGACCTCGAGATGCCGGGCAGCAGCGGGCGGACGGATGCCGAGGTCGTCGCCGCCGTACAGGACGGCAGCCTCGACGAGGCAGCTCTCGACACCGTGGTCGACCGCCTCATCGACCTGACGCGCAAGGCGCAGGCGCGGCCGGCAGCCTCCGGTCCGCTCGACGTCGACGCCCACCACGCGCTGGCTCGCGAGGTCGCCGGACGCTCGATCGTCCTGCTGCGCAACTCGGGCGGCATCCTCCCTCTCCGCCCGTCGGCGAACCTCGCCGTGATCGGCGAGTTCGCGCGCACGCCGCGGTTCCAGGGCGCCGGCTCGTCGCAGATCAACCCGACCCGCGTCGACACGGCGCTCGACGAGATCCGCGCACTCAGCGACGGCGAGGTCGCGTTCGCCGCCGGATACACGATCGGCGCCGATGCGGATGCCGACTCCACAGCCCTCCGCGATGAGGCCGTCGCCGTCGCATCCGCCGCCGACGTCGCCGTCGTGTTCCTGGGCGTTCCCGCCCACGAGGAGTCCGAGGGCTTCGACCGCGAGCACATCGACCTGTCGGCGGCGCAGCTCGAGCTGCTGGATGCGGTGCTGAGCGCCAACCCGAACGTCGTCGTCGTGCTCTCCAACGGCGGGGTCGTGGCCCTGCCGTTCGCCGACCGGGTGCCCGCGATCGTCGAGGCCTGGCTGCTCGGCCAGGCGGGCGGCGGCGGCACCGCCGACGTGCTGTTCGGCGTCGTGAACCCGTCGGGCCGGCTCGCCGAGACCATCCCGCTGCGCCTCGAGGACACACCCGCGTTCGGCAGCTTCCCCGGGGAGCACGGCCACTCGATCTACGGCGAGGGCCTGCTGGTCGGATACCGCTGGTACGACGCACGCCACCTGCCCGTCGCGTTCCCGTTCGGCCATGGCCTCTCGTACACGACGTTCTCGTACGGCGAGGCGACGGCATCGGTCGACGGTTCCGGCGATGTCGTCGTCACGGTGCCGGTCACGAACACCGGGGCGGTCGCAGGTCGCGAGGTCGTGCAGGCGTACACGAGCCTTCCCGGGTCGTCGGTGCAGCGCGCGCCGCGTGAGCTCAAGGCGTTCGCGTCGGTGCTGATCGAGCCGGGTGAGACCGTCCGGGTCGAGCTGCGACTCCGCCGCTCTGAACTGGCGTACTGGGACACCCGCGTCGACCGCTGGATCGTCGAGAGCGGCGAGTACGTCGTCGATCTCGGGTCGTCGAGCCGCGATCTGCACACGCGCACGACCGTCGCGGTCAGCGGCGACGAGGTCGTGCTGCCGGTCAGTCTCGGCTCGTCCTTCGACGAGCTGCTGGTCGATCCGGTGGTGGGGGCGGAGTTCGCAGCGGTCATCGACGAGAAGTTCGGCTCCGAGGGCGGCGAGATGCTCAAGATGCTCGGCAACTTCCCGGTCGGCCGTCTCGACGGATTCCCACTGCCGCGCGCCGAGCTCGTCGCCCTCGTGGAGCGCGCCCAGCGCGGCTGAGGCAGATCGGGCGAACTCGGGCTCGTCGACCCGCTTCGCCCGGTCGATCGGCTTCGGAGCCCCGGTCCGGCACGCCGAGCGGCGCATCGGATGACCGGCGCGGCGGACCCGGCATCCGAAGCTGTGCCCGGGCCCGGAAGCCGCGACGCCGTCGAGCCCGAGAAGTAGGCTGTGTGCATCATGGAACCCTTCTGGAGCTGGCTCGGCACTGTGCCCTGGTGGATCATCTTTCCCATCATGGGTGTCGCCGGCGGCGCGGCGAAGGCGTGGGAACGCAATGCGAAGCGCCGCCACGAACGGCGCCTCGAGACACTGCGGCTCAAGGCCGAGATCAAGACCGCCCAGCTCGAGGCGCGCGGAGGTCACGCGCGGCGGATCGGTCCGGCGGTCGTCGACACCCGGGCATCCGTCGCCCCGAACGCCCTGCTCGAGCGCCTGTTCGCCGAGCACGACGAGATCACCGCCCGCTGGCTCGACTACGAGCTCGACGTCGCGAAGCTCATCGCCTTCCCCGCCATGAGCGACGGGCGCCAGCCGCTGGTCGCCGCGTTCCTACGGGCGAAGAAGACGGCGGATGCTCTGCGACCACTGTCGGCCGAGGCGACCGTGACCGAGCAGCAGGTCTCGGAGTATCTCGATGCGGTGGGCGCGTACGCCGTGGCGTTCGAGATCGCCGAGAAGGATGCCCGGCGCCTGCGCGATTCGACCTTCACCGAACCGGAGCGCAAGCGCCTCGATCGCGCGCAGCAGCTGCTCAAGGTCGCCGTCGACGAATCGGCCACGCAGGCCGAGCGCAACATCGCGTACAAGCGTGTGCGCGACGAGCTCGAAGGGCTGATCCTGCTGAGCGATGAAGCCGTGCAGGTGCTTGAGAAGCAGGTCGCGCGCGAGCTCCCGGCGCAGGCGACATCCCCCGCAGTCCCCGCGGCCGCGCCCGCTCCGGAGCCTGAGAGGATCTTCCTTCCCTCCTCGACGAACTCCCCGGCGGCCACGACCGGAACGGCGGCGTCTGCACCCCTGATTCCGAGCGCAGACGACGACGGCGAGAACCCGCGATGATCACGAGATTCGAAGAGCTCGACTGGCAGGAGACGCCGATCGGCGAGCTGACGTTGCGCCGACGCACCGAGCCCGCGGTCGGGCAGGAGATCTACGAGGTCAAGCTCGGTGACGAGTATCTGATGTCGAGCCTGTTCACGGTGGCGGAAGAGGAGCTCTCGAATCTGGGCCTGGCCGCTGTCGACGGCGACGAGCTCTCGGTCCTGGTCGGTGGTCTCGGGCTCGGGTACACCGCGGTCGCGGCGCTCCGCGATGACCGCGTGGCGTCGCTCACCGTGGTCGATCGTCTCGGCGCGGTCATCGGCTGGCACCGGAAGAAGCTGCTGCCGGTCTCGGCGGAGCTGGTCGACGACCCGCGCACGACCCTGGTCGAAGACGATTTCTTCGCCCTGGTCCGGGCAGCGCCCGCTGAGGGCCGCCGCGGATACTCCGCGATCCTGCTGGATGTCGACCACTCGCCGCGTCACCAGCTCGATCCCACGCACAGTGATCTGTACACCGCGGCCGGCCTGCTCGCACTCGACCGGCACCTCGCTGCGGGCGGGGTCTTCGCACTGTGGTCGGACGATCCGCCCGACGACGAGTTCATGGTCGAGATGCACGCGGTGTTCGATGACGCGGTCGCCCACGTGGTCGACTTCGCGAACGCCGTCACCGGCGGGACGTCGTCCAACACCGTCTACGTCGCGCGCAGTCGCGGCGCCTCGGCCCCACCTGTCGGCGGTTCGCAGAAGTCGGCGTCGTGACGCAGAAGACGGTCGTCCTCACCGGCGCATCCGACGGCATCGGTGCGGCATCCGCTCGCCAGCTCGCGGCATCCGGCCACAGGCTGATCCTGGTCGGACGGTCCGTCGAGAAGACACGCGCCGTCGCCGCCGACACCGGGGCCGAGTGGTTCACGGCCGACTTCGCCCGGCTCGACGACGTGCGCGAGCTCGCGACGAAGATCGCCGGAGCCGTGGGCGACGGCGGCATCGATGTGCTCGCCAACAACGCCGGCGGCATCTTCGGAGATCAGACTCCGACCGTCGACGGCTTCGAGAAGACGCTGCAGGTCAACCACCTGGCCCCCTTCCTGCTGACGAACCTGCTCCTGCCGCAGCTGCGCACGGGCCACGCGGCGATCATCAACACGTCGAGCGTCGCGCACCGCCTGTTCGGGCGCATCGACATCGACGACCTCGACAACCGCAAGGACTTCAGCGCCAATCGGGCCTACGGCGACGCCAAGCTCGCGAATGTGCTGTTCACGAAGAGCCTGCATGCGAAGTTCCACGGCGAGGGGCTGACCTCGGTCGCGTTCCATCCCGGGACCGTGCAGACGAACTTCGCCTCGGACTCGAGCACCGTCATGCGGTTCGTCTATCGCACCCCGCTCAAGCACCTGCTGCTCATCAGCAGCGAGAAGGGCGGCAGCACGTTGAGCTGGTTCATCGAGGGCACGCCGGACGAGACCTGGATCTCGGGCGAGTACTACGACGAACGGGTGCTGACACGTCGGGTGAACCCGCGGATCGAGGATGCCGCGCTGGCCGAGGCCCTGTGGCAGAAGAGCGCCGAGCTCGTCGGCATCGACGCCTGACCGCATCCGACACGCATGGATCTCCCGTCCAGCACGCAGGAGTATGCTGGCAAACCGGGCCATGTGACCCTTTCAGAGCGCGAGAGGCGGTGATGGCGATGTCCGGTGATAGTTGCGACGCCGCCTTCGTTGCGTCGCGTCTGACTGCATCCGTGCGTTGAGCTTCGGCTCCGCACCTGCACGTCCTGCTCCGCAGCCGTCGGTGGCGTCTTCCGCCCCCTGATGAATTCTGCGCACGCCCTCTCTGACGAGGCAGTGCGCCTGCGAGAACGGAGCCAGTCATGGCCCTCATCGACAACGGCGTGTACGTCCACGGACGTCGCGTGGAGACCCCGAAGAACCTCGACGAGACCTACCGGTCGCTCGACGCCCACGGCGGCATCGCGTGGATCGGCCTCTACCGCCCGAGCCCGCAGGAGGTCACCTCCGTGGCGCGCGAGTTCGACCTGCATCCGCTTGCGGTCGAAGACGCGCTCTCGGGCCACCAGCGGTCGAAGGTCGAGCGCTACGGCGACACGCTCTTCGCCGTGCTGCGCCCTGCGCGCTACCGCGACGAGCAGGAGTCGATCGAGTTCGGCGAGCTGCACCTGTTCGTCGGACCCGACTTCGTCGTCACGATCCGGCATGCCGAGTCGCCAGACCTCGTGGGCGTCCGCCGCCGCATGGAGGCGCACCCCGAGCTGCTCGCGATGGGACCGGAAGCGGTGTTCTACGCGATCCTCGATGAGGTCGTCGACGGCTACGAGCCGATCGTCACCGGGCTGCTCAACGACATCGACGAGATCGAGGACCAGCTCTTCGGCGACAGCGACGACGACGCCCTCTCGCGCCGCATCTACGAGCTCTCTCGCGAGGTCATCAACTTCCAGCGGGCGGTGCACCCGCTCGCCGGGATGCTGGAATGGCTGCGTCGTGGATCCGAGAAGTACCGCATCGACGAGGAGCTGCAGCGGTCGCTGCGCGATGTGCTCGACCACGTCATCCGCGTGAACGAGCGGGTCGACTCGTTCCGCGCGATCCTCGAGAACGCCCTCACCGTGCACTCCGCCCTGGTCGCACGGCGGCAGACCGAGGCGGGACTGGCGCAGAACGACGAGATCAAGCGCATCTCGTCGTGGGCGGCGATCATCTTCGCCCCGACGCTCGTCGGCACCGTCTACGGCATGAACTTCGACGTCATGCCCGAGCTGCACTGGGTGCACGGGTATCCGATGGCGATCGGCGCGATGGCCGCGTTCGCGGTCGCCCTCTACGGGGTGTTCAAGTACAAGAAGTGGTTGTGAGGCGACCGGGCTCAGCGATCGCGCACCTCGATGCTCGCGACCTCGAGTTCGTCGTCGAGCTGCACGAGGATCCGGGAATCCGGGAACTGCTTCGGCGCATCGAAGGCGATCAGCACCGCGTCGGCGAACACCACGGCGGAGGTGGCTTCGAGGTCGTCGCGCAGGTCGGTCTGCTCGATCACCGGCTCGTCGTCGACCGCCTCGTCGATGTCGTCGGCGACCTCGTCGATCACCGCACGCCACCGCGACTCGGACACCGACAGGATGCGGGTGATCGCCCCGAGCAGCGCGTCGGCGTCGAGGGTCTCCTCGTCATCCTCCAGCTCGGGGTCGACGTTGACCGTGACCACCGCGCCGGCCGCGTCGATCGTCGCCCGGCCGTACACGAGACCGTTCTCCGCGACCGGATCATCGAGCAGACCGCTGTCGACGATGCGGGCGAGGAGGTCGTCGAGCAGAGGGGAAGCCATGAGACCAGTCTCCCACTGACGCCGCGGCTAGTCTTTAGGGCGTGCCGAACGCCGAATCCCCCGCATCCGCATCCGCCGCATCCGATCTCCGCCGCCTCGCCGAGCTGCTCGCAGGCGCCGAGCCGCTGAACTGGGTCATCACCGGCGACTCGATCACCCACGGACTCGTGCACACGCAGGGCGGCCGGAACTACGCCGAGCACCTGCACGAGCTGATCCGCGGCGAGCTGGGACGCACGCGCGATGCCGTCATCAACACGGCGATCAGCGGGCACCGCATCACCGACATCCTCGGCGACTGGGACCGACGCATCGCGACGTGGAATCCCGACATCGTGACCCTGATGATCGGCACCAACGACATGGCGACCGGCCCCGGCCAGATCACCGTCACGCCTGCGGAGTTCACCGCGTCGCTGCGCGAGTTCGTGACGCGTGCACGGGCGGAGGGCGCGATCGTCGTGCTGCAGACGCCGCCCTCGATCGACATCGCCAACGCGCCCGGTCGAGAGCGGATCGTGGAGTTCGCGAATGCCGTACGCGAGGTCGCCGCGTCGGAGGACGTGATCCTCGTCGACCAGCACGCGCGCTTCACCGACCTCGGCAACGGCGGCGTGCCGTGGGGCATGATGAACGATCCGTTCCACCCGAACGCCGCAGGTCACGCCGCACTCGCACTCGAACTCGCGAACGCCCTGGATATCTGCCCGCAGGCCGACCGCGACCGCACGCTTCCGCTGCTCGAGGCGCGGGTGATGGCGGCGCGCCTGAACGGCTAGCGGCCGCATCCCTCAGCGGTCGCCCTTCGCGGTCGCCCATCTCGGGTGATGCCCCTATGCAGCCGACCCCGCACGCCGGTACGGTGAGCGCATTCGCACTCGAGAGCGAGGGGGGACGCCATGTCTCATGTGGTCGCAACAGGGGCCGGCAAGGCCATGATGGAGCGTCGGAACGACCCGACGCACGACTACATCCTCGGACTCACGCGAAAGAAGCGACCCCGGGTGCTGTTTGTGGGCACCGCGACGGGCGATGACGCTGCGTACATCCTGAGCTTCTACTCGACGTACGACTCCGACCGGTGCGCACCTCATCACCTCCCCCTCTTCCACCGGTCGGTCGACGATCTCGCCGGATTCGTGAAGGGCTTCGACGTCATCCACGTCGGCGGCGGCAACACCGCGAACATGCTCGACGTGTGGAAGCGTCAGGGACTCGACGACATCATGCGCGAGATGTGGGAGGACCCCGACTCGAACGTCGTGTTCACCGGCGGCAGCGCCGGCGGCATCTGCTGGTTCGAGGGCGGCACGACCGACAGCTACGGGCCGACGCTGCAGGTGCTGCCCGAGGGACTCGGGTTCCTGCACGGCAGCTTCTGCCCCCACTACGACGCCGAGGATCAGCGGCGACCGCTGTTCCACGCATCGCTGCTCAGCGGCGAGCTCGCGACCGGATACGCGGTCGGCAACCTGCAGTCGCTGCACTTCGAGAACTCCGAGTTCGTGACAGCGATCAGCCCGGTCGAGAACCCGCTCGCGCTGCGCGTCGAAGCCATCGACGGAACCATCGTCGAGACCGAGCTCGCGACCGAGATCCTGACCCCCTCCGCACCGATCACGAAGGGGCCGTCGACGTGAACGACAACGTGTGGATCCTCGTCGCCCAGCTGATCGTCGTCATCCTCGCGATCTACATGGGCACCCGCACCAGCGGGATCGGCCTCGGCGTCTGGGGACTCGTCGGCGTCGCCGTGCTCATCTTCGTCTTCGGCGAAGCCCCGGGCAACGCCCCGGTGGATGCGGTCTTCATCGTCATCACGGTGATCACCGCGGCATCCACCATGCAAGCCGCCGGCGGCATCGACTGGATGGTGTCGGTCGCCGCCAAGGTGATCAGGCGCAAGCCGAAGTCGGTCGTGTTCCTCGCCCCGGCCATGTCGTTCCTCTTCACAGTCGGCGCCGGCACCGGAAACATCTTCTACCCGCTGCTCCCCGTGATCTACGACGTGTCGTACCAGCAGAAGATCCGTCCCGAACGGGCGCTGTCGGTCTCGGCCGTCGCGTCGCAGGTCGGCATCCTCTGCTCCCCCGTCTCGGCGGCGACCGCGTCGATGGTCGTGCTGCTGGCGCCTCAGGGGGTCGATCTCGGTGGACTGCTGCTGATCATGTGGCCCGCGTCGATCGCCGGACTCTTCGTCGCGGCGCTCGTGATGATGAAGCACGGCAAGGACCTCGAGGACGACCCCGAGTTCCAGCGCCGTCTCGAGAGCCACCAGATCCAGCCCCCGGTCGTCGACGCGCACGACACCAAGCTGCCGCGCACCGCGGTGCTGTCGGCCACGCTCTTCCTGATCGGCGTCGGCGTCATCGTGTTCTTCGGACTCTTCGAGGGGCTGCGCCCGGTGATCGGCACGGATGACGCAGGCGACCCCGTGCGCCTGAGCGTGACCGTGATCATCGAGGTGGTGATGGGCATCATCGCGGCTCTCATCTTCGTGTTCTGCAAGGTCAAGGCCGCCGACGTCCCCAAGCAGCCGACGTTCCCCGCCGGCATCGTCGGTGCGATCGCCCTGTTCGGCATCGCGTGGCTCGCCAACACGTTCGTCGCGGCGAACCAGACGCTCATCGTCGACGGACTCGGGTCGGTGGTCTCGGGATCGTCGGCTTTCCTGGGCGCGCTGCTCTTCGCCCTCGCCCTGTTCGCCGTCGCGATGCTGACGACGAGTCAATCGAGCGCGACCAACGCGATCGTCCCGATCGGCATCACGATCGGGCTCCCCGCCCCACTGCTGGTGGGGCTGTGGCCGTCGACCATGGGCATCTACACGCTGCCCGCCAACGGCAGCCAGGTCGCGACCGTCGCGTTCGACCAGACCGGCACGACGAAGATGGGCAAGTTCGTCTTCGACCACTCGTTCCAGCTGCCGAACCTCGTCTACATCGGTGTCGCGATCGTCGTCGGAGTGACCCTGTCGCTGATCTTCTCGTGACATGACGGCCTGCTGAGATGCCGGATGCTCTCGACCGTTCGGCCCTGCGCCAGTTCCTGATCGGACTCGCGCAGGGCATGAACGCGTCCGCGGAATCGGTCGACCGCATCCGCGACACCATGACCGATGTCGTCGAGGCGTACGGCGGCGACGACACCGACTTCGTCGTGCTGCCGACGATCATCCTCGTCGAGACGGGCGACGACGAGGAGTCGCGGGTGGCCATCCGCTCGGCGACCAACGCGTCGTTCCGCTTCGACCAGATCGCGGCCCTGTATGAACTGATCGCGCAGGCGCGCACCGCGTCGGTGCCGCCACTCGACGGCATCCGACGGCTGAACGAGATCGGGGCGATGCGCCCTCGCCTGGGCTGGGTCACCCGGACGTTCGGGCACGCGGTGCTCACGACCGGCCTCGCGCTGCTGCTCGCCCCGACCTGGCAGGGCGCGATCGTGGCCTTCGTGCTGGGCGCCGGCATCGGGCTGCTCAAACTCGTGCGGTCGCCGACACTCCAGCTCGTGATGCCGATCGCAGCCGCGTTCGTCTGCGCCGCCGCGGTGTTCCTGCTCGCCGAGGTCATCGAGATCGGCGATCCCATCCGGCTGCTGATCGCCCCGCTGGTCACCTTCCTTCCGGGCGGGGTGCTGACCACGGCGACCGTCGAGCTCGCAGCGGGGCAGATGATCTCGGGCGCCTCGCGCCTGGTCTACGGTTTCGTGCAGCTCGCACTGCTCGCCTTCGGCATCCTCGCGGCCGGAACCGTGGTGGGCGTCGAGTCGCGCACGTACGAGCCGCTCGAGGCGGCATCCTTCCTGCCGTGGTGGGTCGCGCTCATCGGCATCCTCGTCTTCGCTCTCGGCAACTACCTGCATTTCTCGGCGCCCGCCTCGACGTTCGGCTGGGTGCTGCTCGCCCTGATCGTCGCGTATATCGGACAGTGGGCCGGCACGGCGCTGCTCGGCCCGACCGTGGGCGGATTCGTCGGAGCGGTCGCGATGGCTCTCGTGGTCTTCTGGATCGCGTCACTGCGTCATGGGGCTCCGGTGCAGATCACCTTCCTCCCCGCGTTCTGGCTGCTCGTTCCCGGAGCCGCGGGCCTGGTCGGACTCACCGAGGCCGTCGCCACCGACAGCGGCCTCGCCGATTTCATGGAAGCCCTGCTCTCGATCATGTCGATCGCGCTCGGCGTTCTCATCGGCACAGCGCTGTACCGGGTGGTGCATCACGGGGCGGAGGAGATCGTGCAGTTCGCCGTCGCCCCGCCGGCGGTGGTCACTGAGGCGCCGCGCCGGCTCTTCGACCGGCTGCTGCCCTGGCGGCGAGCGCGGACTCGAACGCAGGCTCAGGTGCGGACTCCGCACGCCTGAGCGCCGCGTTCGGCGTGCAGGACTCAGCATGGATGCTCGGGGCTCCCGCCGATCCGGCCATTCGGCGGCCATCCGTGCCATCGGTGCTGAATCGTGCACACGGCCTCCGCGAGCCGCCGCGAGAAAGTTCAGTATTCGGTGTTGCTAAGTACCGGTACTCAGTGTTACTTTGTACCGGTACCCAGCAACACTGAGTACCGCAACCGAACGAAAGGAGGTTCTCATGGGCAAGCAGATGACCGAAATGCTCAAGGGCACCCTGGAGGGCATCGTCCTGACCCTTCTCGCCGAGCAGCCGGCCTACGGGTACGAGATCACCAGCCGCGTGCGCGATCACGGATTCACCGACATCGCCGAGGGCACGATCTATGCACTCCTCGTGCGCGTCGAGCAGAAGAAGCTCGTCGACGTCGAGAAGGTCCCGAGCGAGAAGGGGCCGCCCCGCAAGGTCTACTCGCTCAACCCCGCGGGCACGCAGGAGCTCGAGGAGTTCTGGAAGACCTGGAGCTTCCTCTCCCAGCACATCGAACGACTCAACACGCACACCACGAACACGAACACGAACACGAACACCACGAACACGAACACCAAGGAGAACTGACATGGCCGCCAAGTGGATCGAAGCGCTCACCGGATCGCTCGAGCAGAAGAAGCAGTACCGCGATGGGAAGAAGCGCATCGACGCCCTCCCCGAGCCGTACCGCACGGTCGCCAACGCCCAGCACCGCTACACGATGTACTACGGGGGCATCACCGACGGCGACATCCTCGTGCAGATCTTCCTCGATCTCGCCGACCTGTGGGAGCGCGCCGCCATCGACGGCACCCCGATCGACGACATCGTCGGCGACGACGCCGTCTCGTTCGCCGAGACCTACGCCGAGGCGTACGGCGGAACCCACTGGATCGACAAGGAACGCGCCCGCCTGAACACGGCGGTCGACGACGCGAAGAAGAAGGAGTCCCGATCATGAACGCACCCGCCATCGCCGTCCGCGGCATCGAGAAGTCCTACAAGGAACTCCACGTGCTGCGCGGCGTCGACTTCGAGGTCGAGAAGGGGTCGATCTTCGCCCTCCTCGGCTCGAACGGCGCCGGCAAGACCACGATCGTCCGCATCCTCTCCACGCTGCTGACCTCGGATGCCGGCACCGCCGCCGTGCAGGGTGTCGACGTCGCCGCCGACCCTGTCGCCGTGCGGCAGCGCATCAGCCTCACCGGCCAGTTCGCCGCGGTCGACGAGATCCTCACCGGACGTGAGAACCTCGTGCTGGTCGCGAAGCTGCGGCATCTGCCGGAGCCGGGGATCATCGCCGACGACCTGCTCACCCGCTTCCGGCTGACGGATGCCGGCGCCCGCAAGGTCGGCACGTACTCGGGAGGCATGCGCCGCCGACTCGACATCGCCATGAGCCTCGTCGGGCACCCCGAGGTCATCTACCTCGACGAGCCGACCACGGGCCTCGACCCCGAAGCCCGCATCGAGGTGTGGAACGTGGTCAAGGAACTCGCGAACACCGGTACGACCGTGCTGCTCACCACGCAGTACCTCGATGAGGCCGAGCAGCTCGCCGACCGCATCGCGATCCTCCACGAGGGGCGGATCATCGCGAACGGAACGCTCGCAGAGCTCAAGCGCCTGCTGCCGGCCGCCAAGGTCGAGTACGTCGAGAAGCAGCCCACCCTCGAGGAGATCTTCCTCACCCTCGTCGGCACCACGTCGACCTCAGAACCCGGAAAGGAGAACGCAGCATGAGCACGCACATCGTCGCCGACACGGCGACACTCACCGGCCGCTCGATGCGGCACATCTTCCGCAGCACCGACACCATCATCACCACGGCGGTCACCCCGATCGCACTGATGCTGCTGTTCGTGTTCGTCTTCGGAGGGGCGCTCAAGCAGAGCATCGGCTCCGAGAACTACGTCAACTACCTGCTCCCCGGCATCCTGCTGATCGCGGTGGCATCCGGCATCGCCTACACGGCGTACCGCCTGTTCAACGATCTGCAGAGCGGCATCTTCGAGCGTTTCCACTCCATGCCGATCGCCCGATCGAGCGTGCTGTGGGCACACGTGCTCACATCGCTCGTCGCGAACGGCATCACCCTGGCGATCATCTTCGCCGTCGGGTTCCTGCTGGGGTTCCGCACCGGAGCAGGTCCTCTCGCGTGGCTCGCCGTCATCGGCATCCTGCTGCTGTTCACCCTGGCCCTCACCTGGCTGGCGATCATCGCAGGCCTGAGCGCCAAGACGATCGACGGGGCGACCGCGTTCTCGTATCCGCTGATCTTCCTGCCGTTCATCAGCTCGGCGTTCGTGCCGACCGACACGATGCCCGGACCCGTGCAGTGGTTCGCCGAGAACCAGCCGGTCACCTCGATCGTGAACACCATCCAGGCGCTGTTCGCCGAGAAGCCCGTCGGCACCGACATCTGGGTCGCTCTCGCCTGGTGCGTCGGCATCCTGATCGTCGGCTACGTCTTCGCGATCATCGCCTACCGCAAGAAGGTCAGTTGAACGTCTGCAGTGAGACGGAACGCTCCGTCCGGGCCCCGCGCCCGGCCGGGGCGTTTCGCCGCGCTCGGCGCGACGTCAGCGTCGTGGCCGATCATCGACCTTGACCAGCGTCCGCCCGCGGAGGGTGAACACCGCCCCATCCTCGTCGACATTGAGGTGAGGCCCGCTGTACCAGCCGCCGTTGATCCCCGGGACGACCGTCGTCACCTCGAAGGTGCGAGGGTGGATGCGGAACAGGTTCGTGTCGGAGACCCCGTAGATCACCCCTCTGGCCGCCTTCATCGCGGCGAATCCGGGAACGAGGGCAGAAAGGTCTCCCGTGTGCGCGATCGCGCGGCGCGGGCGATCGATCACCACCAGCGCGCCCTTGATCGTGAGGGCGAACAGGTACCGTCCGTGCGCGGCGAGGGCGGCGATGCCGTTCGGCGTGCCCGTCTCGACCCGCCAGAGCTCTCGTTGCGCCACCGGATCCCACGCGACGACGGTGCCCCGAGGCCCGGTCTTCTGCGCGTTGTCGCCGCCGAGATACGCGACACCGTCGACCGCGACCACGGCACGCACCAGCTGCACATCGTCGATCGGGTTGATCGCATGGGTGCTCGCGCCCGTCCGAGGGTCAAAGGTCCACAGCGAGCCACCACCCTCGGTGTCGGCCTGGGCCGCCACGAGCAGCATGCGATTGCAGTCGTCCCAGTGGGTGTCGAGCGGCCGATTCTGCGCCGAGGGGAAGGATGCCACGCGACGGATCGGCTCTCCCGAGCGCGGGTCGTATGCCCAGATCCCCTGCGAGTTGTACTGACCGGTGTACAGCACGCCGCCGATCACCTCGGCATCCTTCGCCTCCCCGGGCGCGCGGAGGTTGACGGCACCGCCGCGGCGCAGATCGTGGCGGGCGATTCCCCCGTTGCCACCGACATAGGCGAAGCCCGCACCGACCGCGATACCCATGCAGGTCTGCGCGCTCACGGGCGCCCCGGCCTTGCCGAGGTCGTACTCGCCTCGCACCGCACCGGCGGCGTCCAGCGCAGCGACGAAGCCATAGCCCGACACCACGACCAGTCCGTCATCCTGGGCGTCGACGCCCCAGATCTCACCGAGGTCGATCGTCACGGCAAGCTGCTCGACGGCATCATCGCCCGGCGTCCAGCGCACCACACCGGCGTCGTTCGCGCAGAAGACGTCGCCACCCAGGACGGCGAAGTTCTTGGCCGTGGTGCCGATCGACGTCACCGCGCGGTACGACCCGTGATCGGCGAGCGAGATCTCGGCGAGCTTCGACGGCTCGGTCGACCCCGCGGAAGACACGAGAAGCCGGTCCCCGGCGACAGTGAGCTCACGGATGCTGGGGTCGTTCACCATCTCGACGGGAGTGATGTCCGAGAACGACCCCGATGCACGATCGAAAGCATAGAGCGCCGCCCTGCTCGTGCCCGCTCCACCCCCGAGCGTGCTCCCGGCACCGAAGAACACCGCCTGATCGGTCGCGGCCACGGCCCGAGCGAGGGTCGCCTTCGCGTCTGGCACGCCGAGACTCGTGATCGCCCCGGACGCAGGGTCGTACTGCCACAGCGCGGGGGCGCCCGTGCCACCGCCTCCGACCGCGAACACCGTGCCGTCGGGCGAGACGGCGAGGTCGCGCACGTCGCGGTCCCCGATGCGTCCGATCGCCACCGCGGGTGAGGTGAGGTCGCTCAGATCCCAGCGATACAGGTTGTTCGTACTCGCAGCCTTCTGCAGGATGCCGGCGTAGAGCACCTTGCGCACGGGATCCACCGCGAGCGCCTGGATGCTGTGGCCGGTCGCGAGCGTCGTGGAGTGCGTGACAGTGGCCGATGCCACATCGAAGGCGAGGATGCCGGTCGGCTCGAGGTTGCGGGATCCGATGTAGCAGACGCCGTCGAGCAGCACCCCGCTCATGAGCGAGTACTGCATGATGCCGGGCCCGATCTCGGTGATCGTGGAGCCGGTGCGACCCGCCGGGAAGAGCGACGGTGCGGCGCTCGCCGACTGCCCGGACCCGACTCCCGCCGCAGCCGCGAGCAGGCCACCGGCCCCTGCGAGGAGGACGGTTCGTCTGGTCATCTTCAGTGGTTCGGGCATGAGGGCTCCTTGCTTCGTCGTCGAATGATGGGGAGGACGTCAGGTCAGGCGGTGATGGCGAGCAGCTCGGGCTCGACCTCGTGCGCGAGCGGCTCGCCCCGCGAGATCCGGTGCAGCTCGTCGAGCATGACTCCCGACAGCCGCTCGAGTTCGACCCCGTACGACCCCGCGATGTGCGGGGTGAGCAGCGCATGCTCGGACGTGTAGAGCGGGTGGTCCGGCTCGAGGATCCACGGCACGGTCACGTCGAGGATCGCGAACAGCTCACCCGCGAGCACCCTGCGCGTCAGAGCATCCTGATCGACGATCTCTCCGCGCGCGGTGTTCACGAGGGTCGCGCCACGCGGCATGGAGGCGATGCCGGCGGCATCCACCAGATCGATCGTCGAGGGCAGCGACGGTGCATGCACCGAGACGACGCGGCTCGTGCGCAGCAGCTCGTCGAGGGCGACCGGGGTGACTCCGAGCTCCGCGGCATCGGCCTCGGTCAGATACGGGTCGTAGACCACGACCTCGAACGCATAGGCCCTGAGCATCCCGATGACGATGCGGCCGATCTTCGACGCACCGATGATCCCGACGCGCTGACCATAGTTGCCGAGCCCGGGGAACGATGCCTCGATGTCGAATTCGTCCTGCACCTGGCGGTAGTGGCGGGCGATCGGGAGCACCTGCTTGCCCGCCAGCACGATCATCGCGACGGCGAACTCGGCGACGGGCACGGCGTTGGCACCGGCGGCCGAGCTCACCCGCACCCCGCGCTCGAGAACTGCGGGGTCGAGGTAGGGCTTCACGGTTCCCGCCGCGTGCAGCACCGCTTCGAGTCGAGGTGCCGCGTCGAGCGCGGCGGTGTCGATGCGCGGTGCACCCCAGCCCGTCACGAGCACCTCGACCCGAGCGAGGACCGAACGGGCATGGTCGGAGGTGTACTCGGTCAGGATGCCGGCGATGTCGGCCGCAGCGGCGTACTCGCGCATGACCCTCTCGGGGAACACGCGACCCCTCACGGAGTCGGACATGGCGAAGGCGATGACCGGGCGCCGCACGCTCACTTGACGCTTCCCGCCGACAGGCCCGATCGCCAGAACCGCTGCAGCATCACGAACGCGAGGATCAGGGGGAGCACCGAGACGAACGATCCGGCGATCACGAGCGTCGAGAACTCGGGGTTCTGCTGCACCTGGCTCTGCCACAGCGCGATGCCGACGCTGGAGGGGAACAGATCGCGGTTCTGCAGCATGATCAGCGGGAGCATGAAGTTGTTCCAGATGCCCACGAACTGGAAGAGGGCGATCGTGACGAATCCGGGGACGAGCATCGGCATCCCGACCTGCAGGAAGCTGCGGATGGGACCGGCGCCGTCGACCCTCGCGGCCTCGAGGGTCTCGGCCGGCAGATAGCCCGACGAGAACACCCGCGCGAGGTAGACGCTGAAGGGGTTGCAGAGCGTCGGGATGAGCACCGCCCAGATCGTGTTGGTGAGTCCGATCGAGGCCGCGAGCAGGTAGAGCGGGATCACGGTGGCGGTGTTCGGGATCAGGACTCCCACGAGCACCGAGGCGTACAGCCCCCGCTTGCCGCGGAACTCGAACTTGTCGAACGCGTACCCGGCCATGAGCGAGACGAATCCGCCGACGACGGCTCCGATCCCCGCGTAGAGGATGCTGTTCCCGAGCCAGCGGAGGAAGATCCCGTCGTCCTGCGCGAGCAGGCGCTGCAGGTTGACGATCAGGTCGGTGCCGAAGGCGAACGCGTTGCCCGAATAGAGGTCGCCGGCATCCTTTGTCGCCGCGAACACCAGCCAGAGCAGCGGCAGCACCATGTAGGCGGAACCGAGCACCAGCAGTCCGTTGACTCCGACCTTCGCGGCCGTGCGGCGGGAGGGTCGTGGCGAGCGCGAGCGCACCGGCTTCACGGGGGTGGACGTCTGGGACGTCGGGCGATCGATCACGGCGGTCATCGCGTCGGCTCCTTCGAGGTGAATCGGGTGACGACCCACGACAGCAGGCCGGCGAGCAGGGCGAGGATGATCGAGGCGGCGGCCGCCTGCGGGAGGTCGTTGCGGTTGAACGCCGCGTCGTAGGCCCACATGTTCGGCACCCAGGTGCTGGTCACCGCCGTCGTCGCAGAGGACAGGATCTTCGGCTCGGTGAACAGCTGCAGCGAGCCGATCACGGTGAAGAGCAGCGCGACGCCGAGGGCCGGCCAGACGAGGGGCGTCTTGATCGACAGTGCGGTGCGGATCTCGCCCGCGCCGTCGACCTTCGCCGCTTCGAGGATCTCGCGGGGCACCGCCTGCAGCGCCGTGAAGAGGATGATGACGTTGTATCCGGCCCACTCCCACACTGCGATGTTGACCATCGAGGGGAGCACGAGCTGCACCGAGAGGAAGTCGATCCCGATGCCGCCTGATTCGAGAGCCTTGACGATCGGGCTGACTCCCGGCGTGTAGAGATAGGCCCAGATCAGCGCGGCGATCACACCCGGAACAGCGTGCGGCAGGAACAGCAGCAGCTGGAACGCGCGCTTGGCGTAGGCGACCGCCGAGTCGAGCAGCAGCGCGAGCACGAGCGCGAACGCCAGCAGAGTCGGCACGTAGAGCAGGCAGTAGATCGCCAGCCGCCCGAAGCCGTCGGTGAAGGTGGTGTCGCTCAGCACCTCGAGGTAGTTGCCGAGTCCGACGAACTCGACCGTCGCCCCGCCGAATCCGAGTCCGCTGCGTCGCTCGGCGAAGAGGCTCATTCCGATCGCGTAGATCACCGGGGCGATCATCGTGAGAGCGAACAGCACGAAGAAGGGGATCAGGAACACGGATGCGGTGCGTCCGCCCGTTCCCGGAATCGTCTTCCTGCGGGTGCGCCTCGTGGCGGGTGCCTGAGTCGTCATGGTCTGTGTCCTTCGATCCGGACCGTCGGGCGGTGCGTCTTCGCGCCCGCCCGACGGTGCATCGGCTATTCCTTGATGTCGAGGCCGAGCTTCTCGAGCCCGCTGACCGTGGCCTTCTGGGTCGAGCTCAGCGCATCGCTCAGCGTCGGCGAGGCCGTGACGGAGTCTTTGAGCGCCGTCGCGGTGAGGTCGTACTTCGGTCCCCAGGCCCACGGGCCGAGGTCAGCGGACGCCTCGTCGAAGACCTCGTAGATGTCGTTCGCGTAGTAGTCGGTCGGCGCGACGGACGCGGCGACGTCATTGAGTCCGGGATACGCCAGGTACGCGGTGCCCACGGCGCCTCGCGCCTCGATCGCCTCGGGAGACGTGACGAGCCACTCGAGGAAGACCGCTGCCGCTGCCGCGTTGTCGGAGTTCTCGGGGATCGCGAAACTCGTGCCGCCGCTCAGCGCTCCGCTGGGCTCGCCATCCCACGACGGCGGGGCGGCGGCGATCCACTTGCCTGCCTGGCCCGACGCCTCGGTGCGGGTCTTCAGCGCAGATGCGCTCCATGATCCGCCGACCCACGCGTTGACCACTCCGCTGTTCAGATCGGCGGTCCATTCGTCGCTGAAGCCGAGCTGCTTCTTGACCAGGTCCTCGTCGATCAGACGCTGCCAGTAGTCGGCGACCTCCTGCGACTCCTCGTCATCGACGGCGACCTTCCAGCTGTCGTCCTCGACGCTGAACCACTCGGCTCCCGCCTGCCACGACATCGGTGCGAGCTGCGGCTCGTTCGTGAAGAAGCTCGTGAGGTAGGCGTCGGGGTTGACGGCCTTGACGGCGCGGGCCGCCTCTTCGAATTCGTCCCACGTCGTGGGCACGTCGACACCCGCGGCCTCGAGCACGTCCTGTCGGTACCAGATGACCATCGGCGGGGCGTCGTACGGCAGGGCGTAGGCCGCGTCGCCGAACGACACGAGGTTGCGCACCTGCTCGTCGTACTCGCCCAGCACGTCACCCGACACCAGTTCGTCGACGGGTGCGAGCTGCTCCGCCGCCACGAATCCGGGAAGCCGGTCGTACTCGATTCCGACGACGTCGGGTCCGCTGCCGGATTCGATGGCTGCGGAGAGCTTCGTGTATCCGCCGTTCGCCCCGTTCGGGATCTCCTCGAAGGTGACCGTGATGTCGTCCTGGCTCGCGTTGAAGGCGGCGGCGACGTCGGACATGCCGCTCAGGAACGACCAGAAGGTGACCTCACCCTTCGGGGTCTCTGTCGTCACCGGCTCGGCTGCCGGACCGCCGGCAGCGCATCCCGCGACGAGGACGGAAGTGGCGGCCAGAGCCACCACAGAGAGGGAAGTTCGATGCAGGGACATCGCGGGTTCTCCTTTGAATCGTTGACCGTGCGAGTTCGATCATTCGTCACGCGGCACGATTCACCAACCGAAGAGGCCGATTTACAACAAAACCTAACAATCAGGACATGCGGACCGTCGACTCACGCACCACCAGCGCGGGCAGCAGAGCCATCCGCACGGACGTGTGGGCCGCGCCAGACGGCTGCTTCAGCCGGTCCACGCAGAGGCGGAGAGCCGCATGACCGAGCTCATGCTTCGGTGGCGCTACCGCGGTGAGGGGAACCGTCGCGAAACCGGCGACCTCGTCGTCATACGCCACGACCGCGAAGTCGTGCGGCACCCGCAGCCCCCTCTCGAGCACGAGATCGAGGAACGCCATCGCGTCGGCATCGCCGAGCAGGATCGCGGCCGTGATCCCCTCCGCGAGGCAGTCGTCGAGGAGCGCGCCCAGTTCGACGATGTTCGCGTTGTCGCCGATCTGCGGATGCGAGAGATCTCGCCGCAGTGCCCGCGCTGCGCCCGGATCGAGGGCGCCCATCGCGCGTCGGAACCCGGCGTCGAGTCCCGCCACCGTCGCTGCGGGGCGCGCAGCGAGCGCGATTCCGAGATGCCCCTGCTCGGCGAGATGGCGCACTGCGACCTCGGCGCCATGCGCATGGTCGGTGCGGACCCACTCGAGCTTTCCGGCGAGCGGGTCGTCGACCGACCTCTCGACCATCACCACGGGAAGGGCCACCTCCGACAGCATCCGCTGCAGAGGGGAGTCCCGGGCGAGGGTGGCCTGGGGCGTGATCATCAGAGCATCCACCCCGCTCGCGATCAGTCGCTCGGCTTGACGCAGCTCCTCCTGCTCGGAGTAGTTCGATGCGCCGACCACGAGGCGGCAGTTCGACTCGTGAGCCGCCTGGCTCGCGCCGCGGATCACTTCGGGGAAGTAGTACCGAGTGGTCGGGACGATCATTCCGATCGTCGCCACCGGCCTCGGCCGGATGGCACCCTGCTCGGCGTCCCGGGACTGCTGCTGCGCCACCGCGGGAGAGATCGCCCCGCCATGCACCTTGACGAGCAGCCCGCGCTCCTCGAGGGTGACGAGGTCACGCCACAGAGTCATGGTCGTCACGCCGAGGCGTGCGGCGAGGGCCGTGCTCGACAGCGAGCCACGCATCTCGAGTTCGCGCAGGATCGCATCGTGACGCGCTGCGGCGGGCATCGTTCCTCCGTCGGGGATCCTCGAATCCAACAGAATCCAACATAGCCGGGGTCGGGCTGGGGATCGGGGCGAGACCGATCGCTTACCGCAGCCCGAGCGGACCGAGCACGATGCGCTGGCGCGTGCGCACCCAGATCACACCGTCTTCTCGCCGCTCGGCACGGGTGGCGAACCGATAGCGATACGACACGGCCCGCACCCACCGAGGCGGTTCACCGTCGAACGGGTCTCTGCGCAACAGGGCGAGCGTCGGAGCATCTGCCTCGAGCAATCGCAGCAGGAAGACCGTGAACCAGTCGTCGAGGGAGCGCCCGAGCGGCAGGAACCACATCAGCCAGTCGAGGCGCAGGTGGTACGGCGCGAATTGGCGCGGGATGCGGCGCACATCGCCCGGCTTGCCCGTGAACTCGTACTCCTGCCAGAGCAGGCCGTCGTCATCCACCGACCCCTCGACCACGATCTCGACCCGCTCCTTCGTGACAGTGCCGAAGGCGCCATACGCGTTGGCGAGCTGCCAGCGGTTGAAGCTCGCGTTCATCGCCTGGCGCCGCGCGAAGAGGTTGCGCAGCGCCGGCCAGCTCACCACGAGGTACAGCAGCGCCACCGCCGCGGTGATCACGAACCAGTACAGCGGGATGCCGGGCCACGGCACCTCGCCGGCTGTCACGCTCCCGATGCCCGGCAGCCCGATCGCCGAGAACGCGATCACGATCGTCACCCAGTTCAACCACGCGAAGTTGCCCGTCGCGACGAGCCACACCTGCGTCGCAATCATGATCGCCGCAGCCACGACCCCGACGATCTGCGGCACCGGCCCCGGCACCCACGCCGACAGGAGCGGCGCGAACACGAAGAACGGCACCACGAGCTGCGCGAAATGATTGCCGATGACCTCGCCCCGATGCACCCAGCGCGGCAGCAGGTGGGCCTGCCTGCTGAGCGGCCCGGGCATCGGCTGCGTCTCGTGGTGATAGGTGAGGGCCGTGAGGTCGCGCCACTCCTGTCCGCCACGGATCTTGATCATCCCGGCGCCGAACTCCACGCGGAACAGCAGCCACCAGAACAGCACGATCACGATGGTCGGCGGCGGTTGGTCGTTCGAGCCGAGGAAGGCGGCGAGGAACCCCGCCTCGAGCAGCAGCATCTCCCACCCGAACGAATAGAACGTCTGCCCGATGCTGACGATGGACATGTACCCGAGCCACAGTGCCAGGAAGCACAGCATCGGCACCCACGGCGGCCCCCACTGCGGGATGCCGAGGACGAGCACGGCCGAGAGCGCGATCCCCGCCCCACACAACAGCACGAGTCGTCTGTCCGAATACCGGATGCGGAGGAACAGGGTCGGATGCAGCATCCGCCGTCGTTCCTTCTTCTCGGCGATCCACTCGAGCAGCACCGGAGCAGGCAGCAGCCCGCGCTCGCCGAGGAGCGGGCGGAACTGATTCAGCGTCGAGAGGAACGCGACGAGATACAGCGCCGCGACGCCCCGCTGCAGGACCTCGCGGGCGAACCCGAAGTCGACCGCCGCGAACCCGTCCACGGCGACAGGCTACGCCCGGGTCGGGTCACTCGCGGAGGGGGTTGCGCCCGGCGACGCTGCGCCCCGGGAGGAGAACCACCGCACGGGAGGAGGAATCCCGACGGACCCTCCTTCCCAGGCGCAGTTCTCTTCCCGGGGCGACAGGTCAGAGTCATCCGCCCTGTGCAGCGACGCGTTTCTCGGCGAGACGACCGCGCCGCACACGACGCGCCTCGAGCAGCAAGGCACCCATGAGGGCGAGACCGATCAGCACGCTTCCGGCGAGCGTGAAGCCGAGCGAGCCCGGGCCTCCCGCGGCCGGCAGCACGAAGGCGGGCACGTCGCGGACCGAGATCGTGTTCGCTGCCACGGTGACCTGCGGACTCGACTGCCCCGCCGCGATCGACAGCACGCCGGTCGACGACACCACGACCTTGACGGGCTCGGCGAGCAGCGCGAACCCTTCGGGCGCCTTGGTCTCCTCGAGCCAGTAGGTGCCCGGGCGCACGCCGGCCGCGGTGAAGGTGCCGATCTCGGCCCCCGCGACCAGCCCCGGCACGACCGCGACCCCCGGAGCACCCGCGACATCGGTGAGCAGTCGGAACCCCGATCCGTCCATGCGCACCCAGTCGCCGTTCGTGTCCTCTCCGATCTTCTCGATCAGGATCGAGACCAGGATCTCGCGGGTGGTCGCATTCGCCGGATCGGTGTCGGTGATCCGCGCTCCGCCGGATGCCGGTTGCCCCGATGCGGTCGCGGTGTTCGTGTGCAGCGTGCTGCCCGTCGTCGGCGCGGCGCGGGTTGCAGTGAAGACGGCCACCTCGCCCGGGTCGAGCGTGCCGTCCCAGATCCCGACCGGGACGATCCCTGCCGCCGCGATGACGTTGTCGGTGAGCTGCACGGCGGTCAGCGGCACATTGCCGGTGTTCGTCACCCGGAACTCGAATGAGAGCGTCGACCCCGCGTCGACGAGGACCCCGGGGGCGGTGTTCGCGTCGTTCCCGTTCACGAGCTTGACGACCTCGATCCCGGGCGTCGCCGCAGCGACGGTCAGGATGTAGTCCTCGGCCTCTCCGGACTGCGCGATCCCGCGAGGATCCACCACTTCCGATGCTGTGAACGCCGTCCGCAGTCGCAGGTACGTGTCGCCGACCACCGCGGCCCCCGGCACCGTCCAGGTCAGGTTCACCGACGTCGCTCCTGCGATGAACACCGCCTGCACCCGCTCGGTGGCATCGAAGATCCCGTTCCTGTTGACATCGATCCATCCGGCGACCGTCCCCGGCAGCGTCGTGCCCGTCAGCGGAATCGTGAGCGAGTACGGCATACCTCTGATCGCGCTCGGGGCGCGCACGCCGTCGCCGATCGCGTCATCGGTGTCGAGCGACGCGGTGGCGCTGGACTTCGGTGACAGTGTGGGCTTCGCCGTGGCGTCGGCATCCGATGTGATGCCCGCTCCGAGATGCAGCGGGCCCTGCACGTGCACCGCGGCCTGAGCCGCGTCGTAGCTGCTGGGCGCATCGCCCATGTCCTCATGCAGGCGGATCGACAGGCGGAAGAGGTCGGCGAGACGCGTGCCCA
The DNA here is from genome assembly GCF_001423615.1 of Microbacterium sp. Leaf159. GTDB lineage: Bacteria > Actinomycetota > Actinomycetes > Actinomycetales > Microbacteriaceae > Microbacterium. The sequence goes on from NZ_LMOU01000001.1 coordinate 2,309,983, forward strand.
GGTCGGCCGTGTTGTATCCGCTGGCCCAGCCGTCGGCGACCGGGGCCCGTTGGATGTGCGTGCCGATGCTGAACGTCACCGCCTGGAAGGTGCCCTTCAGGGCCACGGATCCGCACCCTGCGAGCGAGGTGCTCGTCATCGTGCGCCCACCGAGCTCGGCAGCATCCGGCAGGATCGTGTCGCATCGGGAGCTGCTCGACTTCACCGCGGTGGTGAGGCTCGTGGCCGTCATGCTGAAGTTCTGCGCGCCCGCGATCGGCGAGAAGGTCACCCCGGGGGTGGTGATGTCGAGCTGGATGTCGATCCACCCGGCGGCGGTCTTGTCGCCGTCCGCGTTCGTTCCGACGGTGAGGCCGTTGCCGCTGATGATGTTGCAGTAGGTCTCCGATGTGTTGCGCACCTCTGCGCACTGCGCGTAGCCGCCGAGCCCCGAGATGTCGAGGATGGGGTCGGTGACCGCGCGGTTGAAGGTGACGGTGAGCGTTCCGTTGCCGGGGCAGAACCCCGTGAAGTTCAGGGTGCCGCACATGCCCGCATAGGCCTCGAGCCCCACCGTGGGCGTCGTCGCAGGGTCGAGCCCCGGCGCGAACATGGCAGAGGTCGCGCCGTACGCCGAGTGCGGAGTGGTCGCGAGGAACTGCACGCCTGCCGACCCGTACTGCGTGGTCGCCTGCGTGAGCGACAGCGTCGCCGTGACGCCACCCCGATAGTTCATGGTCGAGGTCGTCGCGGTGCGGGTGACGCTCACCGCATCCTCGACCGCTTCGGCCGGCTCCTGCGTGGTCGGGAGCCCTCCGGCCAGGAGGATCACGCCGATCAGCGCCACCCCCACCAGGGTGCGAAAGCGACGTCTCCGCGGTGCTGCTGCTGTCATCAGGTCCTCCATCGACGGGACACAGCCGCGCGGAGTTCCAGGACCCGATCGTGGACCGGAGGGCGCATCGTTCAGCCCCGGCGAAGCATGTGTGAGAGAGCGGTCGAAGATTCGACCCACACACAGGACAGTGGCGCTGCCCGTTCGTGACGACGTGCCGGATGCGCTGTTTCAGTACATCGGTACATCAATGGGTGGGCACCGGACACAGCGATGGGCGGAGGATCCGCATCGGATCCTCCGCCCATCGGAGTGACGTCCGCCCCACACTGTGGAGCGAGCAGAGTCAGGTCAGCTGACGACCCAGTCGAACTCGTCGCCGTGCTCCTCGAGCCACGCGTCGATGGCATCCGCTTCCTTGCCCTCGCCGTACTCGTTCACGACCAGGTCCTCGAGCGAGCCGTACTGCTCGTCGTCGAGCTTGATCTTCTCGATCAGCTCCGCAGCCTCGGGGAACTCCTCGGCGAAGCCCTTCGTGCCCAGGAAGTGCAGAGCCTCGGACTCGCCCATGGCGCCCTTGGGGTCTTCGAGGTCCTTCAGCGGGAAGGCGTCGTTGGCCCAGAACGGACGCCACAGCGTCACGACGATGTCCTCCTGCTTGTCGGTCGCGGACTTCAGCTCGGTGAGCATCGCCGCCGTCGACGAGGTGACGAGCTCGTACTCGCTGTCGAGACCGTACTCCGGCATCATCTTCTGGGTCTGCGCGGTGAGGCCGGCACCCGGCTCGATGCCGAAGATCTTGCCGTCGAACTCGGCGCCCTTGCCCGCGAGGTCCTCGATCGAGTTCAGCTCGGAGTACTCCGGAACCGCGATGGTCAGCTTCGCGTTGTCGTAGTACGCGCCGAGGTCTTCGATGTCGTCGCCGTAGGTGTTCATGTACTCGGCGTGCGTCAGCTCGGGCCAGGCAGACGGGTAGATGTCGACGTCCCCCTGGGCGAGGCCGGTGTACAGCGGGCCCGCCTCGGTCAGCGTCTTCATCTCGACGGTGTAGCCGATCTTCTCGAGCTGGTCCTGCAGCAGGTATGCCGTGCTGAGTCCGTCGGTCCACGAGGGCAGGAAGCCCAGCGTGATCGTGCCCTTGTCGCCCGATCCGGTGTCTTCACCGCCGGTGCCGCCACCGGTGCCGCCCATGCCGTCGCCGCTGCATCCGGCGAGGGTCAAGGTCGCTGCGGCTCCGATGGCCGCGATCGTCAGGAACTTCTTCTTCATGTGTGTGTCTCTCTCGTTCCGTATATATGGGTGCTGTGTTGCTGTGATGCGTTGTACTGCTGTGTTGCTGTTCTCTTGCGGAGGGGATGAGTCAGTGCACGCCGCCGCCGACGGCGGTGCGACGCGGGGAGGCCTTCTCGCGCTCGGCCGCGTCTGCGGCATCCTTCGCGTCGGCCGCCTCGGCCGTTACGGGTGCGGATGCGGATGCGGTCGACTCCGCCTCAGCGGCTGCCGTCTCGAGACGCTTCTGCGTCCGGCGACGCGCGAGCATGCCCAGCAGCGACGAGCGGTTGCTGCCGAGGTCGCCCAGGGCCGCGGTGACGCGGTCGAGGAACACGGCGATGAGCACGACGCCCAGCCCCGCCTCGACGCCCTTGGCGATGTTGATGGTCGAGATCGCCTCGACGACGATCTTTCCGAGGCCGTCCGCTCCCGCCATCCCGGCGATGACCGCCATCGACAGCGCGAGCATGATGACCTGGTTGACGCCGGCGAGGATCGTCGGCATCGCGAGCGGAAGCTGGATGCCGCGCAGGATCTGACCCGGCTTCGCGCCGAACGCCTGACCGGCCTCGACCGTCTCGGAGTCGACGCCGCGGATGCCGAGCTCGGTCAGTCGCACGCCCGGAGGCAGCGCGAAGATCACGGTCGCGACGAGGCCCGGCACGACGCCGATGCTGAAGAACACGATCGCCGGGATCAGGTAGACGAACGCCGGCATGGTCTGCATGAAGTCGAGAACGGGCTTGAGCACCGCGCGCACGGTGGCGTTGCGGGCAGACCAGATGCCGAGCGGCACCGCGATCAGCACGGCGATCACCGCGGCGACGAGCACGAGGGCGAGCGTCTGCATCGCCGGAACCCAGAGGTTCATGGCGACGATCAGACCGAACGAGACGATCGTGCCGATCGCGAGCTGCCAGGAGCGCACGAGCCAGGCGATGAACGCGGCGATCAGGATGATGACGATGAAGTGCGGGCTGAGCAGCGCGCGGGTGAGACCGTCGACGAGGAAGCTGACCACGAACGAGATGACGTCGAGCAGACCGTCGAGGTTCGTCTTGATCCAGTCGACTCCTGTTGCGACCCAGCTGCCGAGGGGAATGCGGAAACCATCCATCAGCGCACCTCCTCCGTCGTTCCGGCGGCCGGCTGCGGGTCGGCCGTCCATCCGTCATCGAGTACTGCATCGATCTCGGCCTGCGGCATCGGGAGCAGCGGCAGGGTGAGCTCACCGGTGGCTCCGGGGCCGGGGCCCAGGGCTGCGAGCAGGGTGATGCGCGGGATCACGCCGACGAGGCGCCCCTCGGCATCGACCACGGCCAACGGCAGCGGCGACTCGACCGACGGGATGAAGAGGTTCATCAGGACCTCGTCCTTGCTGACGCTCTGCGGCACCGGCTTGATGATGGACTCGAGAGTCGACACCCCCTGGCGCACGAGCTTGACGGCATCCCGATCGGTGACGATTCCCAGCAGCTTGCGGTCGCGGCCGGTCACGTAGGTGGCCGACATGAACGCGTCGCGCATCTGGCGAAGCGCCGTGCGGGGGCCGGCGGTCTCTGCGACGACCGGACGCGGGCGCTCCATCACGTTCGCAGCCGTGAGCACGCGGGCGCGGTCGACATCCTGCACGAACTGCTCGACGTAGTCGTTGGCCGGGTCGGTGAGGATGTCCTCCGGTGTGCCGATCTGCACGATGCGGCCATCGCGCATCACGGCGATGCGGTCTCCGAGGAACATGGCCTCGTTGAGGTCGTGGGTGATGAAGACGATCGTCTTCTGCAGCTTCTCCTGCAGCTCGAGCAGCTGCTCCTGCATCTCGCGACGGATCAGCGGGTCGAGGGCGCTGAACGCCTCGTCCATGAGCAGGATGTCGGAGTCGGCCGCGAGCGCACGGGCGATGCCCACGCGCTGCTGCATGCCGCCGGAGAGCTCGGACGGCAGCTTGTCGGCCTGGCCCTCGAGCCCCACCAGGGCGAGGATCTCCTCGGCCTTCTTCAGGCGCTCGTCCTTGCCTACGCCCTTGAGCTCGAGCGGGTACGCGACGTTCGCGGCGACCGTGCGGTGCGGCAGCAGAGCGAAGTGCTGGAACACCATCGAGATGCGGTCGCGGCGGATCTCCCGCAGACGCGACGACGGGATGCCCGTGATGGGGTCGCCGTTCACGACGACGGATCCGTCGCTCGCCTCGTGCAGCCCGTTGAGCATGCGGATGATGGTGGACTTGCCGGAGCCGGAGAGCCCCATGATCACGAAGATCTCACCCCGGTTGACCGTGAAACTGGCGTCGATGACGGCGGCGGTTCCTGCGTCGCTGACTGCGGATCTGCTCTCACCGGCCTTCAGTCGACGGACGGCACTGCTCGGATTCTTCCCGAACACCTTGTACAGATTGCGCGCTTCTAGAGCGATTTCGGACACGTTTCCCCTGCGGCTCGCCTTCGGGCGGCTGAGCCTGCTTCGGTTACGCCCGGGTGATCCTCCCGGCCGTTTCGACGTGGTGCTGTGGCGGCGCGGACGGCGGATTTCGGATCCACCGCGATAGAGCATCGACCGTACGTCCACGCCTCTTCGCAGCACAGCACATTCGAAAGAAGGACGTGGTCGCGGACTGGTCTTCGGGCCGTCAGGCCCACCAACCAACGTAACGAAATGGCCGGTCAGGGGCAAATCCTCTATTTCGAGCGTTGTTCAGTTCCGTCGGCTGACCGGGGGATTGTGCGGGTTTCGGCCATGGTCGCGAGCGGGTTGTGCGCGGGCGTTTCGGCGGCCGTTCGCGCCTGCGTCGGCCCGATCCCGAGCATTCGGCCGCGGGAAGCGCGTAGGGCCGAACCAGGCGCAGGGCGGAGACGGATCAGCGACGGATGCTGCGCGTCACCGTGAACTTCGGAGTGCGCTCGAGCTGCTCGGTGGCACCCACCAGACGGGTGAGTTCGGCACGATATCCGAGCGACGAGTTGAAGACCGTGAAGAGCTCGCCGCCGGGGCGGAGGATGCGGGCGGCCGCCTCGAACAGACGCGTCGCCGCGCCGGTGTGCACGCTGCTGCCGAGATGGAAGGGCGGGTTGAGCAGCACGACGTCGGCGCTGGCGTCGGCGATCTCTGAGCCGGCGTCGTCGTGCATCACGGTGACCCGATCGCCGACGCCATTCGCGGCCATCGTGGCACGGGCGGAGGCGACGGCTGCGGCCGACCGGTCGGTGGCGATGACGCGGGCTTCGTGGTGCGCGAGCGCATACGACGCGGCGAGCGCGCCGGTGCCGCAGCCCAGATCGACGACGGTCGTGCCGGAGTTCGACTCTTCGCCGCCGTCGAGGCCGAGCACGTCGAGCAGAACCCGCGTGCCGATGTCGAGCTTCGCCCCCGCGAACGCCCCGCCGTGGCCGACCAGCGTCAGTCCCTCATGCTGCGCCGTGAGGGGAAACGGCGGCTCCGAGGACACCGGCCGTGGCTCACTCGCGATGACCAGGCGGGACTTCCGTTCGGCCCGCTGCGCCTGCACCTCGACAAAACTGCGCTCGAGCACCTCGTTCTGCGCGATGGTCATGTGCTTGACGCGGCCACCGGCGACGAGCACGACATCCGGCGCGGCCCAGCGGGCCACGGCATCGGCGCTCTCTTCCAGCTCGGCGAGCGCCTTGGGCAGCTGCAGCAGCACGAGTCGCGCCCCGTCGAGCAGAGTCGCATCGAGCTCGTGCGACGAGAATCCGGCGAGCCCGAGCTCTTCGGCGTTGCGCGCGAGGGCACGCCGCCCGCTCGCGAGGTCCTGATGCACGCGCACACCGTCGAAGCCGGCGGAGGTCAGCGCCAGCGTGATCGCGCCGTATTCGTCGCCGATCACCGCGATCTCGTGCCCGTCGATCCCGAGCGAGAGAGCGCGCTCGCCCAGCAGCAGGTCGGTCGCGTCGTGTGCCTGAAGGTTGTCGGCCTCGACATCGGGCCAGCGGCGCAGGCGGCTGTAGGGGAAGTCCACGCCTCTAGACTACGAGCGGCACCCGCTGACGCGGATGTATCGAACGCTGTCACTCGTTCGAGATCGTGGTGGCGAAGTGATCGCTGGGCTGCGTGACTGCGGCGTTGAGGTTCGTCGCTGCGGGGTCGAGGACGATCGTGATGTCCGGCTCGCTGCTCGGGTCCGGGTAGAGCGCCGCACTCCAGACATCCACGTCCCTCGGGCGGGTCTGGTCTTCGGCGACACCGGTGGCTTCCGCGTCATTGACGTACGTGCCCAGCAGCGGCAACGAGGGAGGGAAGCCCACCGTCGTGTTCCACGTGTCCAGAGCGCCGTAGACCTTTCCGTCCTCGGCGGTGCCCTGCGCGAAGGCATCATTGACGTAACTGCCGTCCGGTGCGTTGATGAACGCCATCGCCGCACACCAGGTCTGGCTCGAGCCGCCGTCGCTCCAGGCCCCAGACGCCTGAAGCCGATGCTCCTGACCGTCGAACACCATGATGTTCTTGTGGGTCTCCCCGTCGGACGAATCCGGGGTCGCGGGCACAGCTGTGCAGCCACCGCCTGCGTCAGCGGGATACACCTTGAGGGTCGAGTGACGAAGAAGCGTGCCCTCTTGCGCCATCCCGGCGCTCAGATCGTGAACGGACCCGTCGATTGCGACCTGCGAGGTCACGGACACGTCATAGACGAGGCCGACGATGCCGTCCGCCCATCCGGTGGCCTCGAAGGTCCAGATGATCGGTGCCGCGTCAGGACCGGTCTGCCCGAGGACTTCGGCCATCTTCGAGCCAGGCAGTACGAGCTCGACCGCGGCACCATCCGTGCTGCGGACGAGAGCTGCCGACCCATCGGCCGGAGCCGCCGCGAAGGCGACCCGGCCGTGGTCGAACGCAGGAATGCTGACGGAATCGTCCATCGCCCACAGTGCGTAGGCGGCGGGAACGGTTCCGGCAGCGAGTGCTCCCAGAACGAGTCCACCGATGGCGGCCTGTGCATAGGAGCGACCGAGGGTGCGCCTGCGCGACCCCTCCGCCAGGCGTTCGCTCGTGCGGCTCATGGGCTCCCTTCCTCGACATGGCCGGCTCCCCCGCGAAGCTGCTCGAGCGAGATGACGATGTTCCCGGCTGCCCACTGGGCGGGTGCGTCGCCGACGGACTCACCGTCGACCCAGTCGTAGTCGCCGAGGATCTCTGCGGAGATGACGACCTTCCAGCCATCCGTGACACCATGATCGGTGCCGGTCAGACCGTCCACCGCGAGAGTCGTGCCGAAAGGCGCCGATCCGCTTTCGGGCGCGACCTGAACGCCCTCCTCGTTCGCGATGTGGAACGACAGCGTGATCAGTCCGTCCTCGACGTCCTGAGCGGCATCGCTCCCGCTCGCGTAGTCGACCGCGAGCCCCGCATCGAGGTTGTCCCCCTGGAGGTACGACTCGACGGTCTGGGTGATCGTGATGACATCTCCGGGCATCACACGGAAGTCCGTGGGCGTACCTGTGAGCGGGAACTCCTCCGGGTTGCCGCTTCCCGGCGTGGCCTGACTCCAGGTCGTGTCCATCGAGACGAGCCGGAGGTTGCCACTGGTGATGTCACCGAGGCTGGCCGAAGTACTGGCTGACCAGAGGGCATGCGCGCCTGCTGCCGATCCGCCGGCGATGAGCAGCCCGACCACGAAGGGGGCCGCGACCGCGAGGCCGGTTCGCCCGAGCCTCCGCCTGCCTCGTTCGCGCGCGGTCACGGGGTCTCATCCGACTCGGCGATCGGGCCGTCTGCCGTGGTGTCCCCGGGAATGAGCGACGCGCAGGAGAAGAGCTTCACGGAGTCGCCGCTTTCCAGCGACGGGACGCTGCCGATGAGTCCAGCGTTGCCGAGGCGCTCGTCCGAGTCGTTGACCTGGATGTCACGGAGAACCGTGACCCAGTCGTCTGCAGAGGTGTTGGTGACGGTGTACACGAAGCACACGGGCTGTCCGTCTGTGAGCCGGCTGTCGCGCGGAGCGGGCGTACCCGTGGCCTCGATCCGATCCACGGAGGAGGAATCGCCGACGTCGATGAACGCGCGCTTGGCGATGTCGATCACCGGGTCGGTGGCGTAGAGGTACGGGGTCACATCCGGCACGAGCAGGCCGTCGTAGTTGGAGTCGCCGGTCGCCACGGTCGCCGAGATCGTCGTCTTGGTGCCCGCCTCCGCATCACCTGCGGCAGCGGTCACCACGATCGCAGTCGTCTGCGACGCTCCACCGTCGATCACCGGCGACGGCGCGCTCAGAGAGATCTTGGGCGTCCCCGCGGGCTGGCTGATGCTCGTCGTGAATTTCAGCTGCTCGGTCGGAGCAGGCGCGCCGGCCGCCAGCATGTAGGTGAAATTCTTGCCCCGCTCGTCACCGGTCACCAACGTGAACCTGCTCGGCTGAGCGGTGATGGGGTTCACGAACGTCACGACGTTGTCGGTGGCGCGCTCGTTCCCGGTGGTCGCAGCACTGATGTTCGCGAGTCCCGCGGGGATGGCGACGGTGCCTGCACCGATGGTCACGGTCGCCTGCGCGGTGTCGTCGACGCGCACCACCACATCGAACTGCGTGCCCGCGCTTCCGGCGATCTCCGAGACCGAGACGATACGCGGGTCGAGCCTGCCGGCGTCGATCGTGCTGATGCCTGCTGCGACGCCGTCGAGTCCCTCGGACGTCGTGCGTCTCGCCTCGACGACGAAATCATCGCTGGTGACCGTCGACGTGTCGAGCTGCATCGACGAGGTGAGCGTGAAGTGCAGGTCGCGGGCGTGCGTCTCCTCGTTCTGAGTGGTGCCCTGCGCGATGGTGAGCGCGGGACGGCAGTTGCCGTCGATGACTGCGACGCGCGAGTACTGCGACGACGCGGAGCTCGGGAGAGGTTCCATCGTCTGCACCCTCAGGGCTCCGCTCACCGCTCCCGAGAGGGGATCGACGGGGCCGACGCCGCTGTTCGTCTCGAGCAGCTCGTCACCGGGCATGGGCAGAGCGACCTGGAGGATCTGACGCTTGTCGGCCGCGACGTCGAAGCGGCCGATGTAGACCTCCGCGTCATTGCCCTGGGTCCAGTAGACGTCGAGCTCGACGGGCACTCCGGGATAGCGGCCTGCGGTGTAGTCGGTCGTGTTTGCCTCATCGGCGGGAGGGGCCACTTCAAGGGGCACCGTGCACTCGATTGCGGTGATCGGAGAGGTCTGCACGTTCGCGCTGCTGCGCGCGGTCGGCCACCACGTGTTCAGCTTCGCGTTCGCAGACGCGTTCACGTTGCTGACCAGTGTCGCGGCCACAGAGCCGTTGCCCGAGAACTCTTCGAGAACGGTGTTGGTCTGGCTTCCGGACCGCGATCCGAACGTGTTGCGCGCGATCTCGACCACGCCGGTCTGCAGCATCCGGATGCCGGAGCGGGAGGCGCTGGTCGAGAATCCATCGAAGTGGTTGTCGATGACTGAGACGCGCGAGGCGGCGAGGTTCGTCGCCGAGTCGGTCGGCTCGAGACCGTCCCAGTAGACGGCCTGCGTGTTCATGGTTCCCATTGCGAGGAACTCGTTGTCCGCGATCTTGCCGCCGGTCCCGATGCGCTTGTCGGTGGGGAGCATGATCGCCGCCGCGTGGTCCGGCACATCGCCGTTGCCCGACATACCCGTGAAGTCGTTGCCGATGATCTCGAAACTGTCGAGGTTGGCGTAGGCCAGGTCGATCACCGCCTGACGAGCGCGGTAGTACGGGGCGGAGAACGTGTTGCCGCCGACCTTCAGCGTGCCCACCGTGGCGTACCGGAGGTCGAGGCCGCGAGCGTCCGAGGCGGATGATCGGTTGATGTTCGGAGCGACGTTGTCGGTGAACTCGAGCTCCGTGATGTGCTGCTCATAGGCCTCGACCGGCGTCGAGGTGCACCCCGCAGCCGTGCTTCCGTTGCACGCACCGGCTGCGTCGCTTGCGAGATAGGTGTTGCCGGTGACGGTGAGCCCCTTGACGGGGAACGACGCACTGGTCCCCTCCACCACACCCCAGTTCCACTCTCTCTCGCTGGAGGCGAAGCCGCTGATCGTGGAGTTCGAGACGGTGATCTCCTCGGCTCCCCCACGCACGACGAAGAAGCGTTCGGGGTAATACGTGAGAGTGCGCACATCGAGGTCGTCGAGGGTGACCCGCTTGGCCTTCGGTCCGATGTAGAAGGAGGTCTCCCCCGCCCAGACATCGTCGACAGCGCGGATGGTGATGTCGGGCCCGTTGAGGTGGAAAGGAGCGACAGCGAGGTCCCCTGCCCCGGCGGGGTGGATAGTGATCCTGTGCTCGAGGTCGATGATGACCGGCGCGGTCACCTCATACACCGCACCGCTCCCGTCACCACTGGCATCGCCGGCTACCGCACCGTTGGCTCCGGAGAGGGCCGTGGTCCTCATCCGCGTCGCCGTGGTGATCGCGATGTTGCCACCTGCGAAATCGGGGTCGACCCCGATGGCCACCTCACCGGGGGCAGCGTCGAGGGCGTTGGATTCTTCGATGGCCGCGCGCAACGTGCACGTTCCGTCGGTGGACTCGCATATGCCGTCTGTGAGGGAGCCTGCAGCGCTCTGAAGTCCCAGGGAGTCGACCGACAGCTGGGTCGCCGCCTGGGCCAGGCTCGCAATCGTGATCGGTGTGAGCAGTCCCGCTGCGACGGCGAGCGCCACGCCTGAGGCGACGGCCTTCCGGCGACGTACGCTGTCGGTTCCACGAGTTCGCATTTTCACTGTCTCCCTACTGCGCAGCAGCGCGGCGATGTCCAGGAGTGGCTGACGCTTCTATGACAGCTCCGAACGGCGAGGGCACTCCGCGTTCGGGCGAACATGGGTGGTGCACGATCGGAAGTTGGGTATTCGTGTGGGCATCCCTGCGTGACATACGCGTAACGCGGATGCACGAAACGCCGGTCGGCCGATGTTGCTCCGAGTTCTCCGTGGCGGACCGAGACGTCCAGAGTGCACGTGCCCCCTTGACGTCGGCTGAACACTTGTTTAGTCTGCTGTACATGCGTTCAGCATCTGACGATCTCACCGCTCGTGCCCGCATCCGCGACGCCGCGATCGGCGCCTTCGCACGCGACGGATTCGACGCCACCAGCATGCGGACGATCGCGGCGCAGGCGGGAGTGAGCGCGGCGCTGATCGTGCACCACTTCGGCGACAAGAATGCGCTCCGCACCGCGTGCGACGACTATGTGGTCAGCGTCTTCACCGACGAGGAGCACGACCTCATCACGGCACCGACCAGCGATCGCATCCGCACTGCGCTGCACGACCTCGACCGGTACGGGCCCTATATCGACTACCTCGCCCGGATGCTGGTCGACGGCTCACCTGCCTCCGATCGACTGTTCGACAGCTTCCTCGCGAGAACGCGCGATGTGCTCGCCGAACAGCGTGACGCCGGGATGCTCGAGCCGATGAGCGACCCCGAGATGACGACGCTGCTCCTCACCCTGATCGGCCTCGGGCCGGTCGTGATGCGCACGCAGATCGCCCGCACGCTGGGCGCCGATCAGCTGAGCCCGTCGGGCCTCGTGCGCACGACGCTGCCGACGCTCGAGCTGCTCACCCATGGCATCTATTCGACGACCGCGCTGCTCGACGGAGCGCGCGACGCGCTCGCAACGGAGAGCGGGACCCCAGAGGGAGGCGCATCATGACCGACATCATCGAGATCGATCGGCTGCACAAGCGCTACGGCAGGCGTGTCGCGCTGCACGAGCTCGACCTGCACGTACGACCCGGAACGGTCTTCGGACTCATCGGGCCGAACGGCGCCGGCAAGACGACCACGCTGCGCACGCTCGTCGACATCATCCGCCCTTCCTCCGGCGCGGTGCGCGTGCTCGGCGAAGACCCGCGTCGTGGCGGCGCCACCCTCCGTCGACGCATCGGATACGTACCGGGCGAACTCCACCTCGAGGGGCGATCGAGCGGACACCGGATGCTGTCGTTCTACGCCCAGGTCTCGGGCAGCCGTGACTCCGCGGCCACGTTGCAGACCGGCCGCGACCTCGCCGACCGCCTCGGTGTCGACCTGTCACGCCCGGTGCGCACTCTGTCGAAGGGCAACAAGCAGAAGGTCGGGCTGATCCAGGCGTTCATGCATCGACCCGAGCTGCTGATCCTCGACGAACCCACCAGCGGCCTCGACCCCCTCGTGCAGCGCGAGTTCCTGCAGATGGTGCGCGAGGCGAAGGATGCGGGGCAGACCGTGCTGCTCAGCTCGCACGTGCTCAGCGAGATCCAGCAGACCGCCGACGAGGTCGCGGTGCTCGCCAACGGCCGAGTGGTGGCCGACGGCGACGTCGCGTCTCTGCGGCTGGGCTCGATCCGACGGGTGCGCGTCGAGCTCGCGACAGCGGATGCCGCGGGAGTCCGCGCCGGCTTCGACCGAGTCCCGGGACTGAGCGGCATCGATGCGAGCGATGCCGACGGCATCCTGCAGCTGTCCGGCACGATCGACGGCGCCATCGATCCGTTCATCAAGGCGCTCGCCCCGTTCGAGGTGCGCGACCTGACGGTCGAGGAGCCCGACCTCGAAGAGTCGGTGCTGCGGCTGTACGGCGACCCGGCGGCGAGCGCAGCGTCGGTTCAGCCACGCGGCGAGGGCGGCAACGGCGTTGCCGAGGCCGACGCCCCACTCCCGACGAGACGCTCGATCCGCGACGGGGAGGCGGAGCGATGAACGGCATCCTTCCGGTGTTCCGGCGCAACCTGCGCGACTCGTGGCGGAGCCTGCTCGGGTGGACGGTCGGCCTCGCCGCCGTACTGTTCCTCTACCTGCCGCTGTATCCGAGCATCGGGGGCAACGGGCAGATGCAGGACATCATCGACGCCCTCCCGAAGCAGCTCGTCGAGACCATCGGGTACGACCAGATCTCCAGCGGCGCCGGGTACACCCAGAGCACGTTCTACGGGCTGATGGGCTTTCTGCTGCTCACGATCGCTGCAGTGATCTGGGGGTCGGCGGCGATCGCCGGGGCGGAGGAGAGCGGGCGAGCCGAACTCGACCTCGCGCACGGCATCGGACGCGGCCAGTACGCACTCGAGTCCGCGCTCGCGGTGCTCGTCCGCCTGCTCTGGCTCGGCGCGTTCTCGGGCGTCGTCGTCTGGGCGTTGAACGACTCCGCCGAGCTGGGCCTCGAGGGCTGGCGCATCGTCGGAGCCAGCGCGGCGCTCACCGGACTCGCTTTCCTCACGGCATCCGCCGCCCTGCTCGCGGGAGCTGCGACCGGGCGTCGGATCTGGGCGACCGGGGTCGGTGCGGGAATCGCTGTCGTCGGGTACATCCTGCAGGCGCTCGCCAAGCAGTCGAAGGATCTCGACTGGCTGAACGCGCTCTCGCCCTATGCGTGGGTCTACCGCCAGTCGCCGCTCTCCGAGGGCGTCGACCCCGGCGGCCTCGCGCTCACCTGGGGCCTCGCGGTCGCGTTCGTCGTCGCGTCGGCCCTCGCGCTTCGCGCCCGCGACCTGCGCGGCTGACGTCTCGCGCACAAGGGGGTGGATGCTGCGGCATCCGCCCCCTCTGTGTGCTCCCGAATTCGCATGCCCCTTGCGGAGGAAACACGATCGACACACAATGGTCATCGAATAGATCAAATTGATCTGTTTGATAGGTGCAACGACGCACCCGAGGGAGACGACCGCATGACCCTGACCATCGCCGGCCTGCAGCACCCCGGCGTCCCCGGCGATGTCGACGCGAATCTCGCGATCATCGCGGACGCCGCTCGACAGGCAGCCGACAAGGGCGCACGGGTCCTCGTGACCCCCGAGATGTTCGTGACCGGCTACAACATCGGAGCAGGCCTCGCACCCCTCGCCGTGCCCGAGCTCGTCGACCGGGTCGCCGCCGTCGCGATCGAGACCGGCATCGCGATCATCGCCGGCCTTCCCGAACCCCACCCCGGCGGAGGGATCACGAACTCCCTCGTCGTGATCGATCGAGACGGCACCGAGCTGCTGCGCTACCGCAAGACGCACCTGTTCGGGGACCTCGACCGCAGCCTGTTCGTGCAGGGCGACACTCTGCCGGGCACGGTCGAACTCGACGGCGTGACGCTGTCGGTGCTCATCTGCTACGACGTGGAGTTCCCCGAGACCGTGCGCGCGGCAGCCCTGAACGGAGCGGATGCCGTCATCGTGCCGACCGCGCAGATGGAGCCGTACGCCCACATCGCCGAACGGCTCATCCCGGTGCGCGCCTGGGAGAACCAGATCCACGTCGTCTACATCAACCGCGTCGGCGACGAGGGCGACCTCACCTACGTCGGACGCAGCAGCGTCGTCTCACCGGATGGCGTCACCCTCGCCGCTCTCGGCGCCAGCGACACCGGACTCCTGATCGCCACGATCGATCCCGAGGCCACCCGGCGTGCGCGCCGCGAGAACCCTTACCTCGCCGACCGCCGCACCGACCTGTACTGAACCTCCTCGCCCCGCATCCGTTCAGGGTGCTCTGTCGAAAGTGACCTCATGACCGTCTCCCCTCTCGCCGAGCCGCGCCAGCGCCTCGACGGCCAACTCGGAACCGGCGCGATCGTCTTCATGGTGATCGCCGCCGCCGCACCGCTCACCGTGATCGGCGGCAACGTGCCCATCGCAATCGGTGCCGGCAACGGCCCAGGTGCCCCGATCGGCTTCGCCCTCGCCGCCGTCATCCTGCTCGTGTTCTCCGTCGGATTCGTCACAATGACGCCCTTCGTCAAAGAGGCCGGAGCATTCTTCTCCTACGTCACCGCCGGCCTCGGATCGAGGCTCGGACTCGGCTCGGCCTTCACCGCCCTGGTCGCCTACACCGCGATCCAGGTCGGAATCTACGGCTACATGGGCTGGGCGGTCGACGACCTCGTCACGTTCTTCGGGGGCCCCAGCCTGCCGTGGTGGCTCTACTCGTTCGCGACGATGGCGATCGTCGCCGTGCTCGGATACCGGCACATCGACCTGAGCGCCAAGGTGCTGGGCGTCGCCCTGGCACTCGAGATCCTCGTCGTCGTGGTGCTCGACGTCGTGATCTTCGCGACCGGGGGCGCCGACGGCATCGCACTCGAGACCTTCGACCCGACCTACGTCTTCTCGGGCGGCATCGGCGTCGCCGTGCTCTTCGCCCTGACCGGATTCATCGGCTTCGAGGCGACCGCCGTGTTCCGCGACGAAGCCCGCTCTCCCGAGCGGACCATCCCCCGGGCCACCTACCTCGCGGTGATTATCATCGGCGTCTTCTACGCCGTCTCCTGCTGGGCGCTGATCACCGGAGTCGGCGCCGGCAACGCCGTCGCGGTCGCTCAGCAGACGCTCGCCGGCGAGGGCAACATGCTCCTCGACACCACCACGCAGTATCTCGGGCCGATCATGCGCGACGTCGTGCAGGTGCTCCTCATCACCAGCCTGTTCGCGTGCGTCCTCTCGTTCCACAACGTGATCGCCCGATACCAGTTCACCCTCGCACACAAGTCGGTGCTGCCCGCACGGCTCGGTCGCCGCCATGCATCCCACCACTCCCCGGCGTTCTCCTCGATCGTGCAGACGATCACGGCGGCCATCATCCTCGCCGTGCTCGCCCTGCTCGGCCTCGATCCCCTCGTCGGGGTGTTCGGCTCGATGGCCGGCGTCGCCACGGTCGGCATGGTGCTGCTGATGCTCACGACCTCTGTCGCGGTGCTGGTGTTCTTCGCCCGTCGCCCCCAGCTCGCGGCCGGCCGCGTGGGCAGAGCGAGAGTGTTCCCCGTGCTGTCGGTGCTCGGTCTCGTCTTCGCGCTGTGGCTCGTGCTCTCGAACTTCACCCTGGTGACCGGTGGAAGCGCAGCGGTGAGCACGGCGCTCGCGCTGATCCCCGTGATCGCCATGGTGATCGGTATCGTGTGGGGCAAGCGGTTCTCGCTCGACGCCGACCCCGTCGAGGGCTCCGCCGCATCGGGCCGCACGGAGGAGACCGCGGCGCGCTGACCGCAGACTCCAGGGTCGCGACCGATGCCGACCCGAGAGACGAGCGCGAACCATGGACCTGGCCTCCCCGGCACTCGGTGCGATCCGCCGCACCACCGCCGTCGACACCGTCCGCGCCCGCATCTCGCTCGCTGTCGAGCTCGGCATGCTCGCCCCCGGTCAGCGACTCCCAGGAACGGATGACACCGCTCGCGCGTTCGAGGTGAGCGAGATGACGGTGCGTCGGGCGTATCGCGCGCTCAGCGCGGAGGGCGTCGTGGTGCGGCGCCCGGGTCACGCCGGCGGCACCTTCATCGCCGACGCACCCGTGGTCGGCACGGTCGTCGAGATCGACGCCTATCGCGCGGATGCCGCACACGTGCACGCGCTCATCGACCAGCGCGCGGTGCTCGAAGCGGGGCTCACTGCTCTGGCGAGTGGCAGTGCCGATGCCGACGCGTTCGAGCGCCTCGACACGCTCATCGACGAGATGCGCGTCACTCCCGACTGGACCGGCTTCCGCACAGCAGACGCCGCGTTCCACGACGTGCTCGCCGGTATCGCGGGCACAGAGGGCGCCATCGAACTCCACCACCGGGTCAGCCACGAGCTCTACGCCTATTTCATCCCGTATCGGATCGACTATCTGCGGGCGTCGAACGAGGAGCACGCGCTGCTCGTCGATGCGCTCCGATCGGGCGATGCCGCCGCCGCCAGTCGCCTGGCCTTCGACCACGTCGCCGAACTGCACGGCTCGATGTACGTCGGGCACCCCCGCGCCTGACCCTCCCCTACCGGTCCCCACCCGCCGTCCCGGCGCGGTCACAAACACACCGGAACTGCCGGTTTCGGGTGTTCTTTCGACCACCCACGCGCCGCAGACGACATAGCGGTTGACACGACCGAGGTTCAGTGGTTACCTAGTCGAGTAACTAACCCACTAACCACTGCGGAGGACTCGTGATCGAAGAAGGCAAGCCGCTCTTCCTCCAGATCGCCGAGCAGATCGAGGACTCGATCCTCGACGGCTCACTCCCGGAGGAGTCGCAGGCGCCCTCGACCAACGAGCTCGCCGGCTTCTACCGGATCAACCCCGCGACGGCTGCGAAGGGAGTCGCCATGCTCACCGACAAGGGAGTGCTGTACAAGCGCCGCGGCATCGGCATGTTCGTCGCCACCGGGGCGAAGGATCTGCTCCTCGGCGAACGCCGCGCCGCATTCGCCGACCGCTACATCGACCCGCTCCTCGCCGAGGCCCGCACGCTGGGGCTCGGCGCCGAAGACCTCGCCGCACTGCTCCACGAGCGGGCAGCGCAACCGGCACACACCACACAGACCACCCAGGCAGAAGGGAAGACCACCGCATGACCGCCGTCATCGAGGTCCAGAACCTCACCAAGCACTACAAGGAGAAGAACGCGCTCGACGACGTGTCGCTCAGCCTCGAGGGCGGCGCGATCTACGGCCTCCTCGGCCGCAACGGCGCGGGCAAGACGACGCTCATGTCGATCCTGACCGCGCAGAACTTCGAGTCATCAGGCACCGTGCGCGTCTTCGGAGAGCACCCCTATGAGAACGCGCGGGTCCTGAACCGGATCTGCTTCGTCCGCGAGAGCCAGAAGTATCCGGATGACGCCTACCCGCGTCACGCGTTCAAGGCCGCGAGCCTGTTCTTCCACAACTGGAACCAGGAGCTCGCCGACGAACTCATCGAGCAGTTCCAGCTGCCGATGAAGCAGACCATCAAGAAGCTCTCGCGCGGCCAGCTCTCAGCCGTCGGCGTGATCATCGGTCTCGCCTCCCGCGCCGAGCTCACCTTCTTCGACGAGCCGTACCTGGGTCTCGATGCGGTCGCCAGGCAGATCTTCTACGACCGCCTGCTCGAGGACTACGCCGAGCATCCGCGCACGATCGTGCTCTCGTCGCACCTGATCGACGAGGTCTCGAACCTCATCGAGAAGGTCATCGTGATCGACAACGGGCAGATCCTGCTCAACGAAGACACGGATGCCGTGCGCGACCGCGCCGTCACCGTGGTCGGCGATGCCGCCAAGGTCGACGCGTGGGCCTCCGGCCGCGAGGTCCTGCACCGCGAGGCACTCGGCCGTGTGGCATCCGTCACCGTACTCGGGGCGCTGTCGTCCGCCGAGCGCGCCGAGGTCACGGCATCCGGTCTCGACCTCGCGCCCGTCTCGCTGCAGCAACTGATCGTCCGGCTCACCCAGAGGGCCGAGGCGGATTCCGCCACGAGAGGTTCCGCCATGAAGGAGGAGGTGCGCTGATGCGACGCACACTCAACGTCATCCGCCTGCAGCTGATCAACCGCCAGACGTTCATCTGGGTGCCGCTGATCATCCTCGGCTCGGCAACCGTCATCTCGATCCTCATCTACGCGATGATCCCCGTCGACACCCCGAAGTACGGCGGTGGCGGCCAGGCTCCGCTCTGGTACTTCTTCGCCATCGGCATCTCGGCCATGACGCTCACGTTCCCGTTCTCGCAGGCGATGAGCATCACCCGGAGGGACTTCTTCTTCGGCACGCTTCTCACGGCGATCCTCGGTAGCGCGTTCATGGGCGTGCTGTTCCTGATCGGCGGCGCCACCGAGACGCTGACCAACGGATACGGCGTCAACGGCTACGTGTTCTACCTGCCATGGCTGTGGGAGGCGGGTCCGTTCGGTGCGTTCGTCGTCTACTTCACGCTCGCGCTCTTCCTGTTCGTCGTCGGCTTCACCGGCGCGACGATCTACAAGAGCTGGGGGCCGACGGTGCTCACCATCGTCGGGGTCGGCCTCGCGCTGATCCTCGTCGGTCTCGCCTTCCTCGCGACGAGGCTCGACCTCTGGGGACAGGTGTGGACCGGCATCCTCGATGCGGGCGCACTCGGACTCGCGCTCTGGGGACTCGTCGCCACCGTGGTGCTCGTCGGCGTCTCGTTCCTCGCGTTCCGCCGGGCGATTCCCTGATCCAGTGGGTCACCCCGACCCCCGACGCCGGTCGCTCCTCACGGGGCGGCCGGCGTCGTCGCGTCTGCACCCGCTACTCGCCGCGAGCGCAGGACGCAACCCGGTGCGAGCAGGGAGGCGCAGCGGATAGCGTCACCTGCGGGGAGGATGACGAAGGGATGCCGTGACCACCATCAGCACGCGACTCCGAGCGCGCCGCTCGGGGGCCGCACTCGAGATCCGCGAAGCCGTGCATCCGGCCCGCCTCCTGCTCGTCGCGAAGACCACGCTCGCCGTCGGCCTCGCCTGGACGATCGCCCCGCACATGCCGGGCATCACCGACGAGTACCCCTATTACGCCCCGCTCGGCGCGCTCGTGAGCATGTACCCGACCCTCATGGGGTCGCTGCGTTCCGGACTGCAGACGCTCTTGGGCCTCGCCACCGGAATCGGGCTCGCCCTCCTCGTCGTGATCACGGTCGGCCCCACATGGTGGACGATCCCCGCCGTGGTCGGGGTGGGCATGCTCATCTCCGGCACCGGATGGTTCGGGGCGGCTCGTGAGTACGTCCCCGTCGCCGCGCTGTTCGTGCTGATCATCGGCGGTCAGAACGCCGACGACTACTCGCTCGGGTATCTGGTGCAGATGGCGGTCGGCGTCGCCATCGGCCTCATCGTGAACGTCGTGATCGCGCCGGCCCCGCTCACTCTCGCCGCAGCCGCACGGGTCGACGCGTTCCGTGAGCAGCTGAGCGCGCACCTGCACGACATCGGCTCCGCCGTGTCGGAATCCTGGCCGCCCGAACACGAGAAATGGGCCGACGATGCGGCGTCTCTCGCCGACACCACCTCGGCGCTGCGAGCGGCTCTGGCCGACGCGGACGACAGCCGACGCGGCAATGTCAGGGCGCGCGGCCGACGAGGCGAGACTCAGCACATCCATGCCGACCTGACGCGCCTCGATCGGGTCGCCCACCTCATCCGCGACATCTCCGACGAGATCGCCGACACCATCTGGGATCGACCAGGCGCCCTCGAGCTCGACCCCGCACTGCCCGAGCCGCTGTCGGCCGCGTGTCACGCCGTCGCCGAGGTCATCGGCCAGGAGGAGCCGCTGACCGCTGCAGATCACCGCGCCAGGGCCGAGGCGGCGCGGGCGATCCGCCTGCTGCTCGAAACGGTCGATGTCCGCACCATCGACGTGCGCCGCTCGATGGGACCCGGTGTGCTCGCGGCCATGCACCTGCGCCGCATCCTGATCCTCAGCGGACACCGAGAGCCGGATGAGCCGGCTGGCTCCGACGCGGAGAGCTCGGGAGCGTAGCCGTCAGATCGTGTCGTCGGCGGCGAGGATGTCGATCTGCCATGAGCACCCGGCCGGGTCGTCCTTGTCATGGGCGTCTACCGCCTCGGTGACGACCTCCTGCACGCGCTCCATCACGGCTTCGAACTCGGCCTCGGTGAGACGCACCATGCGCTGCGAGAAGTGGGCTCGTACCTCTGTCGCTCGGCCCGAGAGGTATTCGGGAGTCCAGGCGATCACGCGACTCAGCATGTCCTGATGGTCGTCGGCGACCGAGCGGACCATTGCGGTGCCCAGGGCCTCATCCGGCACCGGATGCTCGGGGCCGCCGACGTTGAACGATCCTCTGCGTGGCTTCCAGACGCGGTCGCGGCGATCGCGGGCATGCTCGGGTGCCTCTTCGATGAGACCCGCATCGGCCAGGACCCGCAGGTGGAAGCTCGCACTGTTGGCCGGCACGTCGAGGTCGGCGGCGACGTCGGCCGCACGCAGGTGCTCGCGACGCGAGAACAGACGGATCATTCGACGACGCAGCGGGTGCGCGTAGGCCTTGAGCATCGCCGACGTCATCCAGACCTGGTCCGCGTCCTTCTTCGCCTCCTCCATACCGAGAGTGTATCCGCACAAGAAGTTGCGCAATAAGTATTGCGCAACTCTTCTTGCGCAATTACGGTGAGTACCATGACGACCGTGACCGAGCCCCACCGTCTGTGGCGCAACACCCGATACCTGACCTGGCTCGTGAGCGACACGAGCAAGGGACTCGCGGCCGCCCTGTTCGCGTTCGCTATCCCGCTGCTCGCCCTGATCGTCACGAACGACCCCGCGCAGGCCGGCATCATCGGCGGCGCAGGCATGGTCGCCCGGCTGCTGCTCACGCTCGCCGGCGGCATCCTCGCCGATCGCCATCGGCGCATCCTCCTCATGCTGATCGGCTCTCTCATCGGCATCCTGCTGGCGGGCGCCTTCACCCTGCTGGCACTCGGGGGTGCGCTGACCTTCGCCACCCTCCTCATCGCCGACGTGCTGCTGGCCGCGCGCAGCGGACTGTTCGACGTCGCCGGCGAGAGCGCCATCAAGGAGATCGTCCCCGACGATGCGATGGGCAGGGCCCAGGCGGCGAACCAGGGACGGGATGCCGCGCTGCAGCTCGCCGGCGGCCCTCTCGGCGGCCTGCTGCTCGGCGTCGGCGGATGGCTGGTCGGAGCGGTCATGACGCTCTGCCACGCGGTCGCGGCGGTGACGGCGTGGATGCTGCAGCGCGAGATGCGCCGCGCCGGGATCGTCGACACGGGAGCGGATGCAGTCGCTGCGGGCGCCCGGCGGGAGAAACGAGATCATCCGGTCGGCGACGAGCGTGTCGCCGTGGGGCTCGCCGTGGATCCGGCGGATGGTCTGGGTCTTCCCGTGGACACCGCGGCAGACGTGGGCGCGCAAGGCAAGACCAGCGCATGGGCCGAACTGCGCGAGGGCTTCACCTGGTTGCTCTCGCGACCCGATCTCGGCGGCGTGCTGCTCATCATCACGGTCATCAACCTGGGCTTCAACGCTGCGATCACGACCACGATCTACGCGCTGCAGCAGGACGGCTACTCCGAACTGCTGATCGGTTCGCTCAGCGCGGCCGTGGGTGCCGTCATGCTCGTCGGGGCGGTCGTCGCGCCGACGCTTGTGCCCCGGATCCGCGCCGGCGCGATCGCGATCAGCGGACTCTCGGTGGTCGCCATCGGCACGATCGTGCTGTCGATGGTCACCGAACCGTGGACGATCGTGGTCGTGCTGGGAGCCTCGGTGCTGCTGCTTCCCGCCCTCAACGCGGGGATGATGGGCTACTTCATGGTCGCGACGCCGACGCAGCTGCTCGGCAGGGCGAACAGCGCGGCCGGCGTTCTCGGCATGGGCGCACTGCCGCTCGCGCCGCTGATCGCCGGCTTCGGCCTCACCTGGATCGGACGCGAGTGGACGATCCTCGTCTGCGCGGCGCTCTGCGTCATCGCGGTCGCGCTCGCCCTGGGCAACCGCGCATTGCGCGCGCTGCCGATCGAGTCGCGCTGGGCCGAGCACGCGAAGCAGTACGAGAACGCCTGAGCCGCACCCCCGTTTCACGCCCTGATCTCTCCTCGGGGCTTGGCCGCAGACGTCGGACGCTCCGAGGTTGTCAGAGCATCCCGGTGAGCACGCCCCCATCGGCGCGCAGTGCCGCGCCGTTCGTCGCCGACGACAGCGGGCTCGACAGATACGCGACCAGGCTCGCGATCTCCGTCGGATCGATGAATCGCTCCAGCAGAGTCGTGCGGTTCCGGCCGATGATCGCATCCTTCATCGCCTCCGCGGGGAGCGACTGGGCCTCGGCCACGGCGGCGACCGATGCGGCCACTCCATCCGAGAACGTGGGACCGCCGAGCACGGTGTTGACCGTGACCGCGGTTCCTCGGGTGAGCTTCGCCAGGCCGTTCCCCAGCGCGATCATCGCCGCTTTCGTCATGCCGTAGTGCACCATGTCGGCCGGCACGTTGACCCCGGATTCGCTGCTGATGAAGATGATGCGCCCCGAACCCCGCGCGAGCATTCCGCCGAGCACCGCCCGTGACAGTCGCACACCGCTCATCACATTCACGTCGAAGTACCGCGTCCAGTCCTCGTCGCTGATCGATGCGAAGTCGGCGAGACCGAAGAGTCCGACATTGTTCACGAGGATGTCCACGTCACCCAGTGCGTCCGTGAGCCGCGTCACCTCACCGGCATCCGAGAAGTCGGCCGCGAGTCCCGACACTCGAGCCCCCGGCTGCTCGCCGCGCAGACGCTCGACCGCAGCGTCGACGCGTTCTGCGGTGCGCCCGTTGAGCGTCACCTCCGCACCCTCTGCGGCGAGCTGGGCCGCGATGGCGTATCCGATGCCCTGGGTAGAGCCGCTGACGAACGCCTTCTCGTCGTGCAGTCGCAGATCCATGACTACTCCTCCTCGCGCCGCCGAGCGACGCATTGACTTGCCTGAGCAAGTAACTGTACGGGGATTAACTTGCCTGAGCAAGTGAATACCGAGCAGATGAAGTAGTGTCATGACATGCCTGAGCAATCGATCGACGATCCACTGCGCGCGGACGAACTGGAGATCTGGGCGTCCGTCGCCACGTTGATCGAGCGCCTCCCGACCGCTCTCGACGCTCAGCTGCAGCGAGACAGCGGGCTCACCCATTTCGAGCACGGCATCCTGTTCGCCCTCGACTCCGCGCCCGATCGATCACTGCGCCTCAGCGTCCTCGCGAGCTACGCCAGCTGCACCCTCTCGCGGCTCTCCCGCGCTGTCTCTCGCCTGGAGGCGAAAGGATGGGTCCGCCGCGAGACCGACTCCGCCGACGGCCGGTTCACGCTCGGCATCCTCACCCCGAGCGGGCACGACAAGGTCGTCGAGTCCACTCCCGCGCATCACGCACTGGTGAGGCGGGTGATCTTCGAGAGCCTGACGGTCGCGCAGACGCGCCAGCTCGGCGTGATCAGTCGGAGGATCTCCACCGCGATCGGACCGGACGAGGCGTGGAAGCCGCCGGTCCCCGAGCGCCCCTGAGGAATGTCGGTGTCGGGATCGGACATCGGTGTCGATGCGGATGTCGGTGAGGATGCGTAGGATCGGCGGCACCGACACCCCTACTTTGAGGAGACGACGATGTCAGCCCTGGAGATCAGCGAGAAGCCTCTTCCCTATGTCCGCCTCGCGACCCTGACCGAGAAGGTCGACACGCAGCCCGAGGTCGCCGCGGTCGTCGGGCCACTTTTCGACCGGGTCGCCGATGCGCTTCTGGCATCAGGGGCGACCCCCGGCCTGCCGATCGCCGAGTACGACATGGACCGCCACGGGGTGCGCATCACCGTGGGCTTCACCTACGACGGCCCCGCGATCGACGGTCTCGTGATCGTCGAGCTGCCGGCCGTGGAGTCGGCTTTCACGGCCACCCACCACGGATCCATGGCGACGATCGATGACAGCTGGGGCGCGGTGAACGCCGCGATCACAGAGCGGGGCGCCGCGGCTGTCGGACCCTGCCGCGAGGTCTACCTGCAGTCGGAATCCGAAGATCAGGCCGACTGGATCACCGAGCTGCAGCAGCCGGTCTCAGCGAGCTGAACCGGGCGAGCGGTCGGCAGGATTTGGCGGATACCAGCTTCTACCTCTTGCCGTCCACCCGAAGAAGGGCGACCCCTTCCCGGGGTACTCGCTTCTACTGCCCGACAACCAAGAGACGGACGCAACGATCAGATCGTTCCCGTTCATGTATCGGCCCACCTCCACGCTTGACTTGTCAGCGGCAGCCCTCAAAGCACTTACAGATGCGGGAGTGTGTGAAATTCGACTCCGAAGATGCGGCTAGACAAGCGATCGCAGTAACCGAGGCATAGTTCCACCCGCTCTAGAAGCCCTTCCGTGTGTCAGGATCCTGGCTCGCATGCCCCAGGTGCCCCGCCATTGCGCGGCATCAATGCAGGCAGACTGAGTGTCGTGATGAAGACGATCTATCTCGACCAGATGAAGTGGATCGACCCTCGCGCGCGCTGAGACCAGACACGCGCAGGGCGCGCAGTACATCCCGGCACTCGAGGCCTTCAAGAAGGCCGTGGACGACGGCCGCGCATCCTTCCCTCTCAGCGTCGCTCACTACATCGAGACTGGCAAATCTCAAGACTCCAGCCGCCGTGTCAACCTCACCAAGACCATGATGCGCCTGGCCGGCATGGATCGCATCGCCCCGCCCCACGTCGTCGTTCCGTGGGAGATCCGCAAAGCACTGATCGAGGTCTTCGAGCTCGACGCGCCAACCCCTGGGCTGCAGCTGTTCGGTGAGACCGCGGCGCACGCGCACGCGCTGCCATCCCTCCGCTACACAGCACCTGAAGAGCACGAAGGCGTCATGCTGTCGGAAGCGGACAAGCGGAAGCTCGAGGAGCTCGTCGCGCCGAAGTTTGAGGCGATCATCCTCGGTGGCATCGCCCCGGAGGGGTACCCAGAGAGCACGCGACTCGTCTTCCAGGACCTCCTGGACTACGACGAGCGTTTCGTAGCCGAACAGAACCGAATCGCAGGGTGGGTCGAGAAGCTCCCGCGCACGAAGCTCCCCAACATCATGGTCGCGACGGCCATGCAGGACATGCTCGAACCTGCGATCGAAGCGGCTCAGGAGTTGGGCGTCGCTCCCGAGGCACTCGTCGAGGCGCAGAACGTCACCCGACTCATCGAACACATGCCTTCACGCTGGGTCGAGATGAAGCTTCGCCACCTCAAGCAGGCCAACCCCCAGAAGCGTTGGGAAGGCAACGACCTGAATGACATCACGGCGTTGGCAATAGCCGTGCCCTACTGCGACGTCGTGGTCACGGAGAAGTTCTGGTCTTCGATACTCAACAACGCCAAGGTGTCGCAGCGCTACGACACCTTGGTCACCCCCAGTCTGCAAGACGTCGTTGACCTGCTCGGGCCCCCGAACTAGCTGCCCGTGGAAGGCGTTCCCTTGGCCGCCGACGCGGCGCAGCGTCATGCCGATATGTAGGAATACAACGTCGTGCCGCCTCGACGCGGGGCTGAAGCGGACTCTATCTTTGGCGCAACTTCATCATCTTGAAGAACCATTGACCGGAGGAAGATCGCAATGTCGAGATTGACCATCAAGAGAAAGTGGGGCGGCATAGCTGCGGCATTGGCAGTCACGGCCAGCATGCTCATTCTCCCCGCACAAGCCGCCTCGGCATGCACCATCAACCTCACCCACACAGCAAGCAGTGCAAACGTATCGGTCCAGAACGACTGCATCGGTTCGATCGAGAAGGTTCAAGTCCGCCTATACCGCTACTACAACAGCGTGATCAACACGTTCTACGGTGCTGAAGGAACGTGGAGCTCCACGGTGACGAACGGCACTGGCACGCAGGCGGGTCAGGCCTACCGCCAGAAGTCCGCGATCTCGCACAGCTGGTCGGGGTATATCTCGTACACGTCCTGAGTAGCCCACGAAACCAGACGAGTGCAGGTAGGTCGCCGGTTAGCGACCTACCTGCACTCACGTGTCGTCACAGGAGATGACTTGAACTACACCTACACTGACCGGATGCGACTCTCAGCGACGATTCTTGTCGGCGCCCTTGCCCTCGCGGCTCTCGCTGGTTGCACTGCCCCCGAGGCGGCCACGAACCCCTACGGCGATCGGATCGAAGAAGCTCAGAGCCAGGCAACCACCGACTTCGAGAAGCAGGTTTTCGATGATGGGGAACTGACACGGGTCGAGTACGAAGAGGCGGTGAACAGGTACGTCGAGTGCATGGAAGCTCAGTCCGTTCAGATCACACCACTCGAGCAGACCGGCTACTTCGTGTTCAGTACCTCGTCGGACTCCGCCGCCTATGACGCTTCGGACGAGCAGTGTCGGCCGGGAACATTGGAACTCGTCGAGCCTCTCTATGTGGACATGACGATGAACCCGGAGAACCGTCCGTTCACCGAGGTCGTTCGCGAATGCTTGGTTGCCCGGGATGCGATCGATGACGGCTTCACAACGGATGACCTCAATAAGGAGATGTCACGCGGTGGCCCCCTGACCGAGACTGAGGACTACACCACGTGCATAGCCAACCCCTCGTACTCGTCCGATGAAGGGTAGACGCTCAGGCGCACGGTTCTTCGCACTTGGCGCAGTTGCTCTCCTTATAGGCGCACTGGGAGGAGTTGCTGCGTGGACATCACTGCAACCTAGGACGGTAGAAGATGAGCCCCTGTCTAGCCAAATGGTAGTCCTGGAGCAGTATGCTGCCCCAGTAAATGTGTCGCTCAAGCCGGTGTACGGGTCACCTATGAGTCCGCGGCTGTACGCAAGCGGCGTGGTCAGAGCGTTTGATTGCGTCCCCGAATCCCCTTGGATATCAGGTGACTCGAACATCACAATCGATGACCGTACGCTCCGCAATCTCGTGCTCCCAACACCACCGTGGCGTTCCCTCCGCGTTGACGATCGTGGAGACGACGTACAAGAGCTCCAGGAGGCGCTGCGAGGTCTCGGATATGCGATCGACGCCGATGGCGTGTTTGGGCAACACAGTCTCGAAGCGTGGCGCGCGTTCACCAACAATCCGAAGGCTGAGACCGCTGCCCTCGAGGACTTCGTGTGGGTGCCGTCAAACTTCGTGTCGAGCAAGTGCGAGCTGATCCTTGGCGACTCGGTGACAGGCCCCATGTCGCCCGCCTCCGGCGATGCGACAGTCGCCAGATTCTCAATCGTCGGGACAATCCCTGACGCCACGAGTGAACGAGTGGTCGTCGTCGGCTCGGAGCGAGTTTCCGCGTCCGGCTCTGTCATCAGCGATCCGTCCGCGATCGCCACGTTGATGGAACAGCCGGTAGTGATCGCCGCTCTGGAGACAGAGGATGCGGCGGTGGCCGCAACTCTCGAGCTGGTGACCCCGGTTGAAGCCGCGCGCGTGTCCGCGGCCGCGATCATCACTGACGGCGACGAGGTGTGCGTCGCTCACGGCGCTACTACCTATGGCATCACCATCATCGATTCTGCGCTGGGACGCACGATCGTCACATTCGACGGCGAGGTCCCGCGCGAGGTGGATCTAGACCGGCGCATCAATCGGTGCTGACATGCCCGACATCCGCGCCGACGGCCTTGCCTTTCAATACCCGGATCAGCCTCCGCTGTTCGAAGATCTGACGTTTCGCATCGGCCACGGAACGACCGCTCTAACGGGGCCATCAGGCTCGGGAAAGAGCACGCTGCTGGGCATCCTGGCCGGCTGGCTGCGCCCGTCGCATGGAGACGTCAGTAATCTTCCGAGCCGAACTCAATGGGTCCTTCAGAGTCCGATCGGGTCGCCGCGCAGGAGCGCCCTGAGCCACGTAGAACTTCCTCTGCTCGCCGCCGGCGCCCTGCTACAAGATGCTTCGGCCGAGGCGTACGACATTCTCGCTCGGGTGGGACTCGACGCCGTGGCAGAGCGACCGTTGCGTCACCTGTCGGGTGGTGAGGCGCAACGGCTGATGCTCGCCCGAGCAATGGCGGCCAAGCCGGAGTTGATGCTCGTCGACGAGCCGACAGCATCGCTCGACGCTACCAGCGCCGCGACCGTGATTGAGGTCATACATGCGCTGGCCGATATCGGCATGCCCATCGTGATTGCCACTCACGACCTGCACCTTGCTGACGCCTGCAGGTCCCGAATCGAGGTACGGCGTTGAAACCGTCGATTTGGTTCCGAGAAGCGATCGAAGACAGCAGGACGGGTGCATCGCGGCCGTGGCTGTGGGGGCTCACCTTCCTCCTTCTGCTCGCGGCAGTGTGCGGCTGGGATATCTGGTCAATCTCTCGGGTGTCCGAGGGAGCGTCAGCTTTCAAGAGCTCAGGATCTTCGATCTGGATCACGGACAGCATCACTGGGATCGATGGTCGCTCCTGCGACGCCCTTGCTTCGTCAGAGGGGGTGGGCCACTCAGGCGCTATGGCCGGCACGGCCAACACCAGACTCCAGATCATGCCGAACACTCCCGTGTCGACCTTCCGCGTGACGCCGGGGTTCGCTGAACTGATCGTCGGCACAGATCTTGCTGTGACTCCGGGCGCGCTAATCTCGCACGACCTCGCCGCGGAGATCCACGCGACTGAGAGCGCAACTTTCGAAAGCGCTATCGGCCCCATCACATTCGATGAGATCTACGAGTACCCGAGTGACGGCCGGCTCGCCAGCCTGCAGAATGCCATCCTCATCGTCGACGATGAAGGCGCGACGTTCGATGCCTGCTGGTATGAGGTGTGGCCCTTTACCGAGACAGCGGCCGGTATCGGCATCATGACGGCGGAGGACCCGTCGGTATCAAAGCAGTCACAGTTGAACTCGCGCAACGGGATCGAGTTTGACCTCACCGCTGAAGTGGAAGGTTTGAAGGTGTGGTTACTCACCTGCGCCACGTTGGTGGTGTCAGGCGCGATGGGTTGGATCGCAACGCGGAGCCGTCGGAGTGAGCTTGCCAGCGCATTGCATTCCACTGTCGCTCGCAGCGATCTCTCCATCATCATCGCGCTAGAGACCCTGATCTGGACGCTCCCTGCCAGCATGCTCGCAATCGGTGCGAGCACGCTGGCAACTTCTCTCCTCCCGCCAGGCCCCGTCCCTATTTCGCCCGCGTCCGTAGGTCTCGTCTCGGCGGCTGTCGCGGGAGCAGTCTCGGGCGCACTGCTCGCGACACTGTCCGTTCGCTCCCACAGACTCTTTGCCTATCTGCGCGACCGTCGGTAGAGGGCGTGTTCGCGTACAGCGGCACCGAGATCTACCACCAGCCACCGTGAAAGCTAGACCGTGACGCTTCCTAGCGAATGGAGCACCTCATTCGCTACTGTTCGCATCTGAACATGAAGCAGGTCTCGCTGGTGCGCGACCTGATCCTCTCCTTGCAGTTCGGCATGGTTCTCGCGAACGAATGTTGGTGATGATTCAAAGAGCGACGTGATGTGCCGACCCGGAAGGTCAACATGGGCACCCCCGTCTTGATTTGCCAGCCCTAGGACGAGTTGCTTTCGAGTGACATGGCCATCGCTGAACTGCACAACCGGCTCCCCCGCCCACCAATCCTCATATGACACCTTCCGGCCATCTGGGCCGAAGTCCAGCGGCATCAGGAACATGGATCCGCCTTCACCAAAAGCCAAGCCATGCAAGGAAGAGCCGAAGGCGTGAGTACCCGGCGGCATCTCGGAGGCAAACGGAATGTAGAAGGACCGCCACTGCATCCCGGACTTCGCGCCCATCTGCATCAGAATGCTGGATCCTCGGCCCTCGTCGTACGAGAGGGTACGGATTGCTGTGGCCATCCGCAGCGCTTCGGCATGATCACCGCAGTCAAAAGCCTTGGCGCTCTTGGCTAGAAATCCTAGATTCTCGCGATATCGGACCGTCAGTGCCGCACGTTCGAAACGCCCGTGGGGCTCGTCATCTTCGACCATACGCTGACAGTTGATCGCTCGGTCGGTCGTCAGAGTGCGCCCGTGAGCGCCGCGATGCCGACCAGCACCGACACCAGTGCGAGAACCAGGGCGATCGCGATCAGCACGGCGTGCACCTTGAGGAACGTCGTGGCCTTGCCGTCGGCATCCCGTGCCCGCGGGTCGGTTGCGACGCGCTTGTAGAAGCGGGGCCACACCAGCACGTTGAAGGCGGCGTTGAGGAAGAGGACGACAGCGAGGGCGATCACCCCTCCACGGTATCGCCGTCGGCATCCCTCCTCCCGCCAGCCGTCGCCCGCCTTCAGGCATCCCGATCTTCCGACGCACCTTCAGGCCCAGACACAGATGCAGGCCCAGAGTACAAAAGCAGGCCCAAAATACGGCTTCCGGTCCTGCATCCGTGCGTCCGTCCTCCATTCGGCACGACGCCCGACCCACCAGCCCGGAGCCCCCACCGATACTCCGGAAAAACTGACCGAGTCCATGTATCACCAAACCCTTGCCGTGCTCCTTACTGGTGTGATCACAATGGGACTCATGATCGACGGCGCACCCGACGGCGCCGCCCTCGATCCTGCACCGGACGACGGCGCGGCACGCTGGAGGCGAGCCGCCGACTTCTTCGATGCATGGCGGGACGGCGACAGCCGCGCGATGGATGACCTCGTGCGGCTGATGACGCCTGTGCTCTGGCATGTGGTGCGCGCCTACGGTCTCGAGCGGACGCTCGCCGAAGATGTGATCCAGACGACCTGGTTGCAGCTCGTGCGCGGACACCGCTCGATCGCCGATCCGAAGGCCGTCTCGGCCTGGCTGACGACCACCGCTCGGCGCGAGGCCTGGCGTGCGGGCAAGGCCCACAACCGGCTCGACACGACAGAGGCGGATGCTCTCGACGCACTGCTGCCCGAGCAGGCCTCCGCCGAGGACCACGCCGCCACCGGCGACGAGAACCGCCGACTCTGGTCTGCCGTGCAGCGTCTCGCAGAGAGGTGTCAGCGCCTTCTGCGCGTGATCGCCTTCGAAGAGCGACCGGACTACGCGCGACTCGCCGCCGACCTCGGAATGGCCGTGGGCAGCATCGGTCCGACGAGACAACGCTGCCTGGCGAAGCTGCGCGACCTGCTCGATGCCCCGACACCACGGCCGGGAGGCGCCTCATGAGCGAGAACGACGGCAACAACGGCGGCGACAACCACGAGGATGCCGAGCTCTTCGCGCACCTCCGGTCTCTGTGGCGCGACGTCGATCCGATGCCCGCAGCGCTGATCGATCGCATGATCGCGGCGGTAGCCACCGAGGGCCTGTCGGCGGAGTATGCGCTGCTGACCCTCGTCGATCAGCCGCTCGGCGCGGTGCGCGGAGACGCGGACGCGCTGACCCTGCAGTTCAGCGACGGCACGACGAGCATCCTCCTGCACGTCACGGGCACGGCGAGCGGCGCGCATCGTATCGACGGCTGGGTCGACACGACGTCCGGTCTGATCGAACTCGCCCAGGGCGAGCGGATCCGGACGACGACCGCGAGCGACACGGATCGCTTCGTGTTCGACGACGTACCCGACGGGCTGACGCTCGTGCGCCTCACCACGACGGTCGGCGACGAGCAGCGCACCCTGTCGACCCCGCAGTTCGAGTTGTGATCCACCGCGGGGCGACCCGCTCACACCGCGGGCCCGCCCGCACACACCGCAGGGCCACTCCCGCACCTCGCAGGATTCCCCGCACAGGACGCGGGTCCGCCCGCGAGGAGAGGACCGACGATGGAGCAGCCCAAGGGGTGGAGCTGGCAGGACCGAGCGGAAGGGTCGATCCGTCGAGGGACGGCGCTGGATCCGTCCGTCGAGCCGGTCGACGGCGTCCGCGCGTTCCCGACCGCGTATCTGCAGGAGCGCCTGCTGATCACACAGGACCAGGTCGACAACGGCCAGGAGGCGTACGACAGGGAGATCCGCGAGCTGCGCGAAGCCGCCGGATCGTTCGGCTGGAACCTCGACATCGAATCTCCGGATGCGCTCCGCGCCGCAGACCCGCTGGTGCCGGGAGTGCCCGGTTTCCTCCGAGCCCATCTGACGACGCCCGACGAACCCACGCGCGGTGAATCACCCGTGCCACCCGACGCCTGGCGCGTGCTGCAGCGCGCACGACGCAGTTCGGGAACGCCGATGCCCCGGACCAGCCTCGAGCACGTGCTGTCGATCGACCCCGTCGGGCTCAATCCGTTCAGCCGCACGAATCCCTTCAGCCGCACCAACCCGTTCAGCCGCACCAACCCGGTGCGTGGAGCAGGAGGAGGCGCCGGAGGCAGCGACGACTACCTCGAACCAGGACGCGGCGCGCGTCAGCCCGTCGCCTGGCTCGGCCCGGCGCCCCAGCGCACCGCCGCTCCGAAGCGCGGCCGTCGCCCGGTCGTGGCGGTACTCGACACGGGATGCGGCGTGCACGACTGGCTGCCCGACGACATCGTCACCCGGCACATCGAGCTCGACGGCGTGCCGGTCGGGCTCACCGACGAGGCGGATCCCGAACGCTACCCCGATCTCTACGGACAGCTCGACGGCGAGATCGACGCGGTCGCGGGTCACGGGACGTTCATCGCGGGCCTCATCCGGCAGACGGCTCCGGAGGCCGACATCCTGTCGGTCCGCATGGCCGGCGCTCTCGGTGTGATCGATGAGAGCACGTTCCTGACGACGGTCGCGCAGGTGGTCGAGCTGCTGCGTCGCCACCGCGAGGACCCGAAGACCGGGCATCCGATCGACGTCCTGAATCTGTCGCTCGGGTACTACCACGAGACCCCGGTCGACGGTCAGTTCAGCAAGACCCTCAATGCGCTGCTCACCAGGGCACGGGAGCTCGGATGCGTGGTGGTGTGCTCGGCGGGCAACGACGCGATCGATCGACCGTCGTTCCCGGCATCCCTCTGGCCGTGGCCCGGTGCCGACAACGGCATCCCGCGCGACAAAGACGCCCCGCACGTGTCGGTCGGCGCCCTCAACCCCTCGGCCCGCTCTGTCGCACTGTTCTCCAACGTCGGCCCCTGGGTGCAGGTGTATGCGCCCGGTGCCGCGGTGGTCAGCACCTCACCGGCGTTCGTCGGCGGCGAGCAGGCGACCACGAGGGCCGACGTCGACGGACTGCGCCGCGAGACGATCGACCCCGACGACTACCGCGGCGGTTTCGCGATCTGGAGCGGCACGTCGTTCGCGGCTCCGTACGTCGCGGGTCGCATCGCGGCGCAGCTCGGCACGGTGCCTCCGCAGGGCGTGAAGGCGGATGCCGCGGCCAAGGCCGTCGCCGCCGTGCTCAAGACGCTGCCGTCTCCGGTCGAGCGAGGGTAGCCCAGGGCCGCCATCCGGACCCATCTGGTCACAGATGCATGCTCAGATGACGGATGCATGCCCGATTCGCCGATCCGGGCATGCACCTGTCTTCTCGGCATGCATCTGTACGCGGATCGACCACCTACCCGCTCCCAGAACCTCGGATGCGGTCGTAGACCTTCCCTGAGACCGAATCGACCGGCATTCTGGTTGGATGCCCCTGTCTGCGCGCGAGCTGCACCGGCGCGGCGTCGATGCGGCCAACTCCCGACGGTTCGCGCAGGCGCGGCGCGCTCTGACCGCGGCATCCGCCCGCACCGACGACGACGACCTGCGCGCCCGCATCGACGGAACACTGGCGTATGTGCTCGCGCAGACGGGCGAGCCCGCCGAGGCCGAGCGGCTGTCGCGCGCAGCACTGTCGCGACCGGGGCTCAGCGCTGAGACCGTCGCCCTCGCGAACGGACAGCTCGGCACTCTGCTCATGCACGGTGGTCGCCTCGACGAGGCGGACGAGTTCCTGTCGCGGGCGATCGACGGTCTCGACGACGGGTCGATCGAGAGCGCGAACCTCCTGATGAGCCGAGCGATCGTCAGCATGCAGCGGCACCGGCTCGACGACTGCACCGCCGATCTTCAGCGCGCTGTCGCCGCCTACGACGCGCATGACCAGCAGGAGCCGCTCGCCGAGGCGCGCCACAACCTCGGCTACGCCGCACTACTGGGCGGCGACCTCGTCACCGCACTGGGACTGATGACGAATTCGCGCCCGATCCTCGCGGCCACGAGCGACCTCGCCGCGGCGATCAGCGACCTCGACCGCGCCGAGGTGCTGCGCGATGCGGGCCTGACGACCGAGGCCGAGGAGCTGCTCGGCACCGTCGCCGTGCAGTTCGGTGCGCAGCGCATGCGCCAGGCTCGCGGCGAGGCCGAGTTCCACCTCGCCCGATCGCTCCTGCGGCATGACGCGTCCGCCGCCGAGCGCGCCGCCGCCACGGCATCCCGCCGATTCGCCGCACTGGGAAGCGAAGGCTGGGCCGCTCGCGCCGAGGCCGTCCGCCTCGAGGCCCGGCTGCGCGCCCACCCGAAGACACCGCCCGTGGCCGAGGACTTCACGCGCACCGCCGCAGCACTCACGCGGGGCGGCTTCCGCACCGAGGCCGCCGCACTGTCATTGACGGCACGGCTGGCCGACGGAGGACGGATGCCGCGGCTCACCGCCGACGCCCCGACTCCGCTGCGTCTGCGGGCCCACGAAGTGCGGGCTGCGAGAGCATCCGCCGCAGGCAGGGATGCCGACGCACGCCGCTTCGCTGCGGAGGGCCTCGACCTGCTCACCGCCTGGCAGCAGTCGTTCGGTGCTCTCGATCTGCAGGCCTCCCTCGCGATGCACGGCACCGAGCTGATGTTCACCGGCCTCGCCGCCGCAGCACGATCACGCGACCCCGAGGTGCTGTTCGAGTGGTCGGAGCGCGCCAGACACCTGAGCCAGCAGGTCGCGCCCGTGCGTCCCCCGCACGACGCAGACCTGTCGTCCGATCTGGCCGAGCTGCGGATGCTCCGCGCCGACCTCGCAGGGTCCGACTGGACGACCGACGCTCGGGTGCGCGAGCTGCGCGACCGGGTGCGCGACCGGCAGTGGTCCTCGACCGGCGCGGGCGGCAGCCGCGAGCGTCTCGGTCTGCTCGAGACGCGTGCGCGGCTCGACGACGAGACGGCCATCCTCGCCTACGTGTTCACCCGCGAAGAGCTGCTGTGCGTCGTGGTGACGGCATCCGGTTCGTCGATCATCGAGCTGTCGCTGCCGCGCATCGAGGCCGCACTCGACGGACTCCGCGCCGATCTCGATGTCGCGGCGCTCACGCATGCGGGTCCGATGGCCTCGGTAGTGCAGCGATCGCTCGACGAGAGGCTGCGCCTGCTCGACGACGCCCTCCTCGCGCCGGCACGCGCTGCGACGGGTGGGGCGGTTCGTCTCGCGCTCACCGTGCCCGGCATCCTCGGCGGCATCCCCTGGGCGATGCTCCCCGGCATGCGCGGAACGCCGTTCACGATCGCGACCTCGGTGTCACGCCTGCTCGGAGACTCCGACCGACCCCTCACCGCCGCACCGAGGAGGCAGGCGGGCTTCGCGACCGGTCCCCGCGTCGCGCGCGCCGAAGAGGAGGTGCGCCGCGCGGCAGCGGCCTGGAGCGACGCGACGATCCTGACCGGCGAGGAGGCCCGCGTCTCGGCCGTCACCGAGCTCGCCGCGCACGTCGACGTCCTCCACATCGCGGCGCACGGACGCCACGCGGTCGACAACCCGCTCTTCTCAGGTTTCGAGCTCGTCGACGGCACCCTGTTCGGCTACGACGTCGACCTGATCCCGCAGGCCCCCGACACGGTCGTGCTGTCGGCCTGTGAGCTCGGGCGGTCGTCGGTGCGCTGGGGCGAGGAGGCTCTGGGGATGACCCGGGTCTGGCTGCACGCGGGCACCCGCTGCGTGATCGCGGCCCCGGTGGTCGTGCCCGACGACGTCGCCTGCGAGCTTCTCGGAGCCGTGCACACCGAGCTCGCGAACGGTGTCGCTCCCGCCGTCGCGCTGGCCGCGGCATCCGAGCACACCGGGATGAAGGCCCCGTTCCAGTGCCACGGAAGCGGCCTCTGAAAGTTTTCTCCAGTCGATGTATCAGAACATCGACGCCTCGCTCCTTATCTGCAGAAGGTGCCAGCGGAGGGCTTCGGAAACGAAGCGCGAGGGAGGCGCAGTCGAACTGGGGAAACCCTCGTGCACTGGGGAGTGTGAGGGAACGACAGGACACCATCTGCTCCGGGGATGTCGCGAGAGGGGTCGCGGCATCCCCGCAAGGAGTTCAGCAGAAGCCGCGAAGTCGCGACGGAGTGCGGCGGATGCGATGCGCAAGGGGCGGCCGGCGGACACTCCGCCTCGGCCGCCCCTTTCGGATCGTCGTCCTGCAGTTCCGCGGTCGCGTCAGCGAGTGCGTCGTACTCCCGGCGCGACGCGGCGACGCGTGATGACGAGCGAAGCCAGGCCCGCCCCCAGGGCGGCGATGCCGCCGAGTGCCCAGGGAGCCATATCGGATCCGCCGGTCAGCGCCAACGTGCGGGATGCATCGGTCGCGCCGGCAGCAGTCGCGCTCTCACCCGCCGTCACGGGCGCGGCGGGCGACGGAGAACCGGCAGGATCGTCGGTCGACTCCGGAGCCTCAGGCACGACCGGCACTTCGGGCTCGGAAGGAACCTGAAGCTCGACCGGAACTACGGGCTCGACCGGCACCACGGGCTCCACCGGCACCACGGGCTCCACCGGCACCACGGGCTCCACCGGCACC
>NZ_LMOU01000001.1:2346861-2553346 GCF_001423615.1 Microbacterium sp. Leaf159
CGGCACCACGGGCTCCACCGGCACCACGGGCTCCACCGGCACCGCGGGCTCCACCGGAACCTCGGGCTCGACCGCAACAGGGCAGTCGATCTCGATGTCGCCGGCAACTCCGAGGAAGATGTCACCATCGATGATGATGAGCGCGTGCACTCGTTGCGCCTCATCATCGATGCCGGCGACCGTGAGCAGGCTCGTACCGTCCGCTGCCGACGACATCGCGGCGCTCATGGTTCCATCCGCAGTGACGAGAGACCCGTCTGCGGCTTGCAGGTACGCGGTGTTCACCTGCACTGAAGTGCTGAGAGGCATGGCGCCGATGTTCCAGGTCATCGTCACCGAATCATCGGCCGCGCACGATCGCGTCACGACGTTCGTGATGGATGGGGATGCTGCGTTGGCCGGAGTGACACCCATCAGCACACCTGCACCTGCCACCGCGACCGAGACAGCAGCGACGCCGAATCGCGCGGCACGGCGCGACGAAAGAACCTTGTTCATGATGAGCCCCCAGAGCTGCGGATCCCACGTCGTTTGCGCAGCTGATCCCACATAAGAGACTGATCATTCGTTATTTCATTACGCAGCGTCCCGATATTTCAGTCCGCAGGCGTCGACGCAGGATCAGGCGGTCAGCACCTCGTAGCCGGCTGCACGGAGGGCGGCGAGGGATGCGGCGTCCGCGCCGTCGTCGGTGAGGAGGACGGGGAACAGCTCCGAGCCGCCGACGGCCGCGAACGCGACGGTGCCGAGCTTGCTGCTGTCGGTGACGACCACCGCTCGACGAGCACGTTCGGCCATCATCCGGTTCACGGCGGCCTCGCGTTCATCCTGCGTGGTGGCGCCGGCCTCGGCATCCATGCCGTTGACGCCGATGAAGGCGATGTCGAGGCGCACGCCTCGCAGCAGCTGCTCGACGAACGGCCCGACGAGTTCGTAGCTGCGCGAGTGGATCACTCCGCCCGTCACGACGACCTTGATGTCGGGGCGCGTCGCGAGCTGTGCAGCGATGTTCACGGCGTTGGTGACGACGGTGATGCCGGGGCCGGCCGCGAGGTCGTCCCTCGCGGCGAGCGCCGCAGCGATCGCCGTGGTCGTCGTTCCACCGGAGAGCCCGACCACCATGCCCGGCGCGACGAGTGCTGCGGCGGCCTGTGCGATGCTCTCCTTCTGCTGCGAGCGCTGGTGGCTCTTGTAGCGGATCGGCAGCTCGTAGGCGACGGAATGGGCGACCGCGCCGCCGTGCGTGCGGGTGAGCAGGCGCTGCTCGGCGAGCGAATCGAGATCGCGGCGGGTGGTGGCGGCGGAGGCTCCGAAGCGCTCGACGAGCTCGTCGACGTTGACCTCGCCGTCGGCGGCCAGCAGGTCGAGGATCGCGTTCAGGCGGGCGGCGCGTTTCATGTCACCATCCTGCCTCGGTCAGCGCAGCTCACCCCGCCACCTCGGCGGCCTCGAGGGCGAACAGTCGCAGCATCCGTGCGGCTTCGCCGGCGAGTGCGCCACGGGCCGGCGTCAGGTACTTGCGCGAGTCGACGAGCTTCTGGTCGCCGTCGAGCGTCGAGCGGATCGCCCGGGTGAAGAAGCCGTTCAGGTGCGTCGAGACGTTGATCTTGGTCATACCCGCGCGCACCGCGTCGGCGATGACCGCGTCGGCGACGCCCGATGAGCCGTGCAGCACGAGGGGCACGGGCAGCGCCTCGCGCAGACGGGCGATCAGATCGAGGTCGAGGGATGCCGTGCGGTCGGTCATCGCGTGCGACGAACCGACGGCAACGGCGAGCGCGTCGACGCCGGTCGCGGCGACGAACGCCCGCGCCTCGTCGGGGTCGGTGCGCACTCCCGGCGCATGGGCTCCGTCTTTGCCGCCGACCTCGC
Source organism: Microbacterium sp. Leaf159 (assembly GCF_001423615.1). Taxonomy (GTDB): domain Bacteria; phylum Actinomycetota; class Actinomycetes; order Actinomycetales; family Microbacteriaceae; genus Microbacterium. The sequence goes on from NZ_LMOU01000001.1 coordinate 2,348,734, forward strand.
CCAGCTCGCCCTCGATGTAGACACCGGCGGCGTGTGCGCGCTCGGCGACGGCCGCGGTGATCGCGACGTTCTCGTCGTAGGGCAGCGCCCCGCCGTCGAACATGACCGAGCCGAATCCGAGGGCGATGGCCTCGTCGACGAGCTCGGGTCGCTCGGCGTGATCGAGGTGCACCGCGACGGGCGTCGCTGCCCGGCGGGCGATCGCGAGGGTCGCCAGGGCGATCGGCTCGAGAGCACCGTGATAGTCGGCGCAGTTCTGCGAGATCTGCAGGATCACCGGCAGCCCCGACTCGGCGGAGGCACGCACCAGCCCCTCGGCGGTCTCGAGGTGGATCACGTTGAACGCGCCGATGCCGGTGCCGCGCGTCGCGGCATCCGTCACCAGCTCACGGGCGGAGACCAGGGTCACAGACGTTCCTCTCGAACGGTGGGGATGAAGGGGGCGACGACGAGACGGCACTCGAGCGCCTCCCAGTCGTCGGAGATCTCGCCGGCGAGCGGCATGAGCACGGCGGCGGCCGACCAGGCGGTCGCTCGACGAAGGATCTTCTCGGGGTCGCGGATGCCGTCGGCGTAGAGCACCGCGCAGGCAGCGACTCCGGCATCGCCGGCTCCGGTGGGGTTGCCGGCGAGCGGGGCGTCGAGGCGCGCGTGCAGCACGTCGGATGCCGTGACCGCGAGCATCCCGTCGGCTCCGAGCGACAGCAGCACGAGATCGACGCCGCGCTCGATGAGCGAGCGAGCACCCTCGACGGGGTCGGTGAGACCGGTCGCCTCGACGAGCTCGGCGGCGTTGGGCTTGACGACGGATGCTCCGGCATCCGCCGCGAGCAGCAGAGCGGGGCCCGAGGTGTCGACGATCACGGGCACGCCCGCATCCCGAGCCGTACCGATGAGGAGGGGCAGCAGCGTCTCGGGCGCCCCGGGAGGAAGACTGCCCGAGATCACCAGCACCTGCGCGCCGGGGAGGGCGTCGACGACCTCGCCGAGCAGCGCCGCCCATTCGGGATCGGTCGGGTTCACCCCGCGCTCGTTCACGATCGTGGTGTCGCCGAGCTCCCGATCGACGATCGCGATGCTCTGTCGCGTTGCGCCCACCACGGGTACGAGTCGGTGCGGCACCCCGCTCGATCCGAGCTCGGCGGCGAGTTCGACACCGCTGCGTCCGCCGGCCGTCGAGACGGCCAGCACCGACGCACCCTGGGCGTGCGCGACCCTCGCCACGTTGAGGCCCTTGCCGCCGGCACGGCTGGCACCGGCATCCGCCCTGTGCGTCTCTCCGAGCGCGAGTCGATCGACGTGCCAGGTGAGATCGAGCGCCGGGTTGGGGGTGACGGTGAGGATCATGCGAGCTCCCTCGCGCGCAGCGCGGCTCCGAGGATGCCGGCGTTGCCCGACAGCTCGGCTGGCACGAGTTCGGGAAGACGATGGAAGCTCAACCGCTCAGCGAGCCGGGCTCGCAGCTCGTCGAAGAGCGCGCCGCCCGCGCGGGAGAGGCCGCCGCCGATCACGATGGCCTCCGGTGCGACGACCGCGGTGAGCTGGGCGAGCGAGAGAGTGAGGGCGTCGAGTGCCGAGTTCCAGATCTCGGACGCGATGCGGTCGCCGGCCGCGGCTCGCGCGATCACGTCCTTCGCGCCGTCGGGCTGGGTGCCCGTCGCCTCGCGATACCGGCGTGCGATCGCCCCCGCGGACGCGACGGCTTCGAGACAGCCTCGGGCGCCGCACGCGCAGACGGGGCCGTCGGCGATCGGCGAGTGGCCGATCTCGCCCGCGTACCCGCCTGCCGTGTAGGGCTCTCCCCCCACGAGCAGAGCACCCGCGATGCCGGTGCCGATGACGAGCACCACCGAGTTCGAGTAGGCACGGGCGCCGCCCAGACGATGCTCCGCCCAGCTCGCCGCACGCACGTCATGGTCGAACGCCACGGGGAGCCCGAGCTTCGCCGAGGCGAGATCGCGCAGCGGGGAATCGTGCCAGCCGAGGTTGCTGGCGAACACGCCGAGTCCGGCATCCGCGTCGACGATCCCCGGCACCACCAGCCCGACCGCCTGCGGCACGACGCCGGGGTGATCGGCCTGCAGTTCGGCGGCGAGCGCACCGAGGCGCTCGATGAGCACCTCGGTGCGGTCGCCGTCGGCGACCGGAGTCGGCGTGCGTCGCAGGCCCAGGGCGGTGCCTTCGGCGTCGAACAGCGCCGATTTGATGTCGGTGCCCCCGACGTCGAACGCGAGCACGGGTGCGCCCACACCGATCGTCCGCGCTGCGGCGAGCCGCTCGCCCGACGCGTCGCTCACGACATCGCTCACGACATCGGAGATGCTCTCCGCATCCTCAGGCCTGGTCATCGACTGCTCCGCGAGTGGGTCGGGTCATGCATCCAGGATGACGGATCGCGTGAGGTTGCGCGGCTGGTCGGGGTCGAGTCCGCGGGCGACGGCACGGTCGAGTGCCACGCGGTGCAGACGCACGAGGTCGGCCAGGGGGTCGATCGGATGCTGCACGAAGCGCGCACCCGTGGCCTCGACCTGCGCGGCCAGACCCTCGGGCGCCTCGCCGAACTGCCAGGTGACGCGGCCGGGCGCGGCGATCGCGATCGGGCCGTGGCGGTACTCCATCGACGAGTACGACTCGGTCCATGACTGCGACGACTCGCGCATCTTCAGTGCGGCCTCATGCGCGAGGCCCACGGTCCAGCCGCGGCCGAGGAACGAGTACTGCTCGGCGTCGCGGAGCTCGTCGTCATAGTCGGCGGCGAGCACGGCAGCGGCATCCTCGATCGCGCCGGTGAGGTCTTCTCCGAGCGAGGCGCGGAACAGCGCGAGGGCGGTGGTGGCGAAGCGGGTCTGCACGACCGACTTCTCATCGGCGAAGGGCAGCAGCACGGCCTCGTCGACGAGAGAGACGAGCGGCGAGGTCTCGTCACCGATCACGCCGATCGTGGGAACGCGGCCCTTGATGCGGTCGACCAGTTCGAGCACCTCTGTCGTCGTGCCGGAACGCGTCAGCGCGACGACGGCGTCGTAGCCGCGGTCGACGAAGGCCTCGGATGCCGCGAACGCGTCGGTCTCGCCCTGACCCGAGGTCTCACGCAGGAACGCATACGACTGGGCCATGAACCACGACGTGCCGCAGCCGACGACGGCGATGCGGGCTCCGGATGCGGGCAGCAGTGCCTGTGCATCGCGAAGATCGGCGGCGCGAGCCCAGGTCTCGGGCTGCGAGGTGAGCTCTTCGCGCATGTGTGCGCCGGGCAGAAGTTCGGTCATGTCGGGCCCTCCGGACCAGATGTTGCAAGTTTGTGATTGTTTCGATGCTGATTCGATCATAGTATTTCGACACAAGGAAATCTCGCAAGGTTCCTCTTGATTTGTTTATTCTCCTGACAAATAATCGAACAAGTTCCACCGCCCCTCCGGCGACCCGGTCCATGGAGGGTTCTCCGAGCCGACCCGGCTTGACCGATCGCCCAGCCACCAAGGGAAGGCGATCACACGCACCGTCGCGTGAGTTGTGCTTGCGACTGTGCACCACCTACACAGTGAGGAATGCAATACACATGAAGAAGTCACTGCGATTCGGCGCCGTTGCCCTGGCGGCAACCGCCACTCTCACGCTCGCTTCGTGCGGGTTCGGCGGCTCGACCGGCGGCGGTGGAGATGCTGAGGGCGAGACCACTCTCAACCTCCTCGTCCCCAGCTACTCCGACGCCACCAAGGGCCTGTGGGAAGACGTGATCGACGGGTTCGAGAAGGAGAATCCCGACATCAAGGTCGACCTCGAGGTGCAGTCCTGGGACAACCTCGAGAAGGTCGTCTCCACCAAGATCCAGGCCGGCGAGGCCCCTGACATCTACAACGGCGGTCCGTTCGCCGGGTTCGTCGGCGACGAGCTGCTCTACCCGGTCGAGGACGTCGTCTCGGAAGACACGTACTCCGACTTCCAGGACGCCTTCCTCGCGAACGCCGAGGTCGACGGCACCGCCTACGCCCTGCCGCTGATCGCGTCGGCGCGTGCGCTGTTCGTCAACAACGCACTGCTCGAGCAGGCCGGCGTCGAGGCGCCGAAGACCTGGGACGAGCTCCTGGATGCCGCGACCAAGGTGTCGGCGCTCGGCGGCGGCGTGGCCGGCTACGGCATGCCGCTCGGTTCCGAAGAGGCGCAGGCCGAGGCGGCCGTGTGGCTCTGGGGCGGCGGCGGCTCGTTCGGCGACGCGTCCGAGATCACGATCGACACCCCCGAGAACCTCGAAGGTGCCGAGCAGATCAAGAAGATGATCGACGCAGGCGCCACGCAGGCCGACCCCGGCTCGACGCAGCGCTCGCCCCTGATGGACATCTTCATCCAGGGCAAGATCGGCATGCAGGTGGGTCTGCCCCCGACAGTGGGCCAGATCGAGGAGGGCAACCCCGAGCTCGATTACTCCATCGTCCCGATCCCGACGAAGGACGGCTCGCCGTTCACGCTCGGCGTCATGGACCAGCTGATGGCGTTCCAGAACGACGGTGACAAGCAGGAGGCGATCACCGCCTTCTTCGACTACTACTACTCGGCAGACGTGTACGTGCCGTGGGTGCAGGCCGAGGGCTTCCTTCCCGTCACCAAGTCCGGTGCCGAGCAGCTCGCCGGCGAGGAGGCCCTCAAGCCGTTCCTCGACGTGCTGCCCGACGCCCAGTTCTACCCGTCGACGAACGAGAAGTGGTCGGCCACCGACGGCGCCTTCAAGTCGCTGTTCGGCCAGCTGCAGACGAAGTCCGCGCAGGATGTCCTGACCGAGATCCAGGCACAGGTCGACGCGGGCTGAGCCCCGCCGACCTGCCCCACACCAAGCGACGGAGAGGTTCGGATATTCCATGAGCCAGACGAAAGAATCACCGAACCTCGCGGGGGCGGCCACCGGCCGCCCCCGCACCCCGGGCCGCCGATCGGGCGCCGCCCGCGGCAAGCCCGGAGGAAAGGACCTGCTCCAGGCACTGCCCTGGATCGCCCCCGCCCTGCTCCTCATCATCGGCGTGGTGCTGTTCCCCGCCGGGGTGATGTTCTTCAACTCCACCCGTGACATCTCGCTGTCGGGCCTCGACAAGGGCTCGGTCGGCTTCGACAACTTCGTGACGGTCTTCACGTTCGCCGAGTTCTGGCCGATCATCTTCCGAACGATCATCTGGGTCGTCGCGGTGGTGACCTTCACGGTGCTCATCTCGCTCGGACTCGCGCAGATCCTGAACAAGGCCTTCCCGGGTCGGCAGATCGTGCGCATGGCCGTGATCGTGCCGTGGGCGGCATCCGTCGTGATGACGACCATGGTGTTCTACTACAGCCTCGAGCCGTACTTCGGGGTCTTCAACAAGTTCCTCTACGACATCGGCCTGTCCGATGACGCCGTCGGGTACGGCTGGACCAAGAACCCGGCCACCGCCTTCGCGTGGTCGATCGTGATCGCGATCTTCGTCTCGCTGCCCTTCACGACCTACACGATCCTCGCGGGCCTGCAGACGGTTCCGGCCGACACCCTCGAGGCCGCGAAGATGGACGGCGCAGGCCCCACCCGCACCTATTGGACCGTCGTCGTGCCGCAGCTGCGCAGCGCCCTCGCGGTCGCGATCCTCATCAACATCATCAACGTGTTCAACTCGCTGCCGATCCTCAAGGTCATGACCGGGTCGATCCCGGGCTACGGCGCCGACACGATCATGACGATGATCTTCAAGTACATCGAGCTGCAGAAGAAGGTCGACGTCGCCAGTGCACTGTCGGTCGTGGCCTTCCTGATCGTGATCGTGATCGTCGCGATCTACGTCAAGGCCGTCAAGCCCATGAAGGAGGTCTGATCATGACCCTGACCGAGACCGCCCTCGTCACCACCGCCGGCTCCGAGCCCGCTCCCCGCATCCCCGGGCGCAAGCGCCGCTACACCGAAGACCAGGTGACGCTGCCCCGCGTCATCCTGCGCATGGCCGCCGGCATACTCGTGCTCGCGATCTTCGTGCTGCCGTATCTGATCATGTTCTTCGGCTCCGTGAAGACGAAGTCACAGATCCGCTCGGTCGACCCGACCTACCTGCCGATCGAGTGGCACTGGGAGAACTACATCTCGATGTGGTCGACCCCCGAGACACCGCTGCCGTACAACCTGATCTCGACGATCATCATCGCCGTGTTCGCGACTCTGCTCGTGCTGCTCGTCTCGCTGCCCGCGGCGTACTACACCGCACGGTTCAAGTTCCCCGGACGCATGGTGTTCCTGTTCCTGGTGATCGTGACGCAGATGCTCCAGCCCGCCGTCCTCACTTCCGGCCTGTTCCGCCAGTTCACGACCCTCGGCCTCGGCGACACGTGGGCCGCCATGATCTTCATCAACGCCGCCTTCAACCTGTCGTTCGCGGTGTGGATCATGCACTCGTTCTTCGCCGGCATCCCCAAGGAGATCGACGAAGCAGCGCAGATCGACGGCGCAGGACGCTTCACCGTGCTGTTCAAGATCAACCTGCCACTCGTCTGGCCCGGCATCGTGACGGCGATCGTGTTCACGTTCGTCGCCTGCTGGAACGAGTTCGCCGCATCGCTCGTGATCCTGTCGACCGACAAGAACCAGCCGCTCTCGGTCGCGCTGACCAAGTTCGTCGGACAGTACGAGACCAGCTGGCAGTACGTGTTCGGCGTCTCGATCGTCGCGATCCTGCCCGTCGTGATCCTCTTCATGCTCATCGAGAAGCGCCTCGTCGGCGGCCTCACCGCCGGCAGCGTCAAATAGACCCTGCGGAACAGATGCGGAGCGTCACCCCCGGTGGCGCTCCGCATCGTCGTCTCACGAAAAGTTCGGCGGGAGCGCGGTCGCGGTCGCCGCACTTCGCGCCACCTGGTCCCACCCGATCAGCACTCCGGTCGCGACGCGAAGTGCGCCGGGAATCAGAGTTCGATCAGGATGCCGGAGCGGATGCCGCGCGCAGCTGCGCCGGGCTCCATCGCACGCCCAACGCGCTCGACAGCGCCACCTGAGCGACGCCGGTGGAGATCGAGGCGTCCGCGTCGGCGTAGCGCACGGGCACGTTCGCAGTGCCCGTGGCGGTGTAGTCGATCTCTGCCTGCACGAGCCGGAGGAACGGGTCGCCGAGTGCACGAGCCGGGCCGCCGATCACGACCTCGGCGGCGTCGAGCACCGCCGCGATGAGCTTGATCGTGCGAGCCAGCGACCGCGCCCCGTCGGCCAGCCGATCCGCGTCGGCCGCGGCGGCGAGGCCTTCGATCGCCTCGGCATCCATCGCATCGTCGAAGTCGTCGCCGAGCATGGCGGTCATCGATGCCACGGATTCCAGGCACCCCTGCCGCCCGCACCGGCACGCCCGCGCGTCGCCGCCGAACTGCACCTGAACGTGCCCGATCTCCCCCGCGCGGTCGCGGGGCCCCGGGGCGAGCTCGCCGTCGAGGGTCACCGCCGCCCCGATCCCGGTGCCGATGTGGATGAACAGCCGGTGCCCCGCCGACTCGTCCTCTCTGGCCGACTCGGCGATCGCCTCGGCGTCCACGTCGTTGACGAGGAGCACCGGGACGCCGAGCAGCGCCTGGAAGCGGTCGGCGAGAGCGACATCGGTCCAGCCGAGCTGCACACTCTCGAACACACGGCGTCCATCGGTCGTGCCTGGCAGCTGCACCCCTGCGACGAGCAGACGGTCGCGGTGCGTGGTCGCGATCTCGGCGAGCGCGTCGTCGAGCACCCGATCCCGTGATTCCGACGAATAGCCGACCCTGCGCGTCTCGACCTCTGCGCCGTCGAGACCGACCAGCGCGATGCGCGCGTCGGTCGGCCGGATGACGAGCACCAGGATGAGGTGATGAGCCGCATCGATGCTGAGCGTCGTGGCCCGCTTTCCGCCGGTGCTGGCAGCCTGTGCGCCCTCCACGATCAGCTGGAGTTCGATGAGCTCGGCGACCAGAGACGAGGCCGTGGCTGCGGTGAGACCGGTGGCCCGAGCGATGCCTGCCCTCGTCTGAGTGCCGGGGCTGCGGAACACCAGCTGGAGCGCCCGACGCAGGTTTGCGCGGCGGACCGAGGCCTGCGTGTCGAGTGCGTCGTCGCCGTTCAGCATGGAGCCGGTCCCGTTGTCGGAATTGATTGACAGACCAGGGAGTTCTGCGTAGCCTCGGTCATAGTTTATTCAATAAACTTAGTTCGGTCCCCGGGCGGGTGAGTGCTGCACACACTGTCACTCGCCCGGAAGGCCGGATCATCGCCCTTCGGCGGCTTCCGTGTGATGGCGGATCACCTCGGCCACCACGAAGTTGAACCACTTCTCGGCGAACTCCGGGTCGAGGTGCGCATCCTCGGCAAGAGCCTTGAGGCGTGCGACCTGCTGCTCTTCACGGCCCGGATCGGATGCCGGCATCTCGTGCTCGGCCTTGAGCTGCCCGACCTGCTGCGTGGCGCGGAAGCGCTCGGCGAGCATGAAGATGAGTGCGGCGTCGATGTTGTCGATGCTCGAGCGCAGTCGGAGGAGTTCAGCCCGGGGGTCTTCGGCGGCGGTCATGCCCCCTACTCTACGGAAACACGCGGCAGAACGACCCCACCCCGCACGGGGGGTGCCTCCCGGGGCGACGCTCGGACGGACGCTATCGTGAGCACATGAGCCGAGAAGAGCAGGAACCGTCGTCGAGGGCGTCCGCCGCCGCATCCGACCCGTCCCCGCAGCCCGAGCATCCGACCTCGACTCCCGATGCATCCGCCGGAACCGCGGCATCCGAGTCTCCCGCCGTCGCGACGACCACCCGCCTCGATCAGGGCACTTCGCATGGCGTGCGCACCGGCGTCGTCGAGCCGATGACGCCGAGCCGGTCGTTCTGGACCCGCATCGATCGCCCCTTCGTCTTCGGATTCCTCGTGACACTCGGCGGCCTCGCCGCCATCGTGCTCGGCCTGGCCGTGGCGAACCTGTCGACGGTGATCATCTACATCGCCCTCGCCCTGTTCGCTGCTCTCGGACTCGATCCCACGGTGCGGTTCCTCGAGAAGCGCGGCCTCTCGCGCGCGATCTCGGTGGTCGTCGCGATCCTCGGGCTCATCGTCGTCGCGGGCCTCGTCATCTGGATGGTGCTGCCGGTCGTGATCGAGCAGATCGCGAGCTTCATCCGCTCGGTGCCCGGCATGATCCAGGAGTTCATGCGCAGCGACATCTACGCGACCCTCGAGGACCAGTTCGGCGACCAGTTCGAGTCTCTGGTGTCCGATGTGCAGAAGTTCCTCACCGACCCCGGCAACATCGCGGCGATCGGCGGCGGCGCCCTGCAGGTCGGCGCCTCCATCGCGAGTGCCATCTCGGGCATCATCGTGGTGCTGGTGCTCACGCTGTACTTCCTCGCAACGCTCCCGTCGATCAAGTCCGGCCTGCTGCGCCTCGCCCCCGCGCGCGACCGTGCCCGCGCCGGAGACATCACCGATCAGATCACCGACTCCGTCGGCGGTTACGTCATGGGCATGGTGGTGCTCGCGTTCTGCAACGCGGTGCTGGCCTTCCTGCTGTACTTCTTCCTGGGCCTGCCGTTCCCCCCGCTGATGGCCACGGTCGCGTTCTGCATCACGCTGATCCCGCTCGTCGGATCCGTGCTGTTCTGGATCATCGGCACGACCCTCGCACTGTTCACCAACCCGATCGCGGCGCTCGTGTTCGCGATCATCTACCTCGTCTACATGCAGATCGAGGCGTACGTGATCACGCCGCGCGTGATGAACCGTGCCATCTCGATCCCCGGCTCGCTCGTCGTGATCGGCGCTCTCGCCGGCGGCACGCTGCTCGGACTGCTCGGTGCGCTCGTGGCGGTGCCGGTCGCGGCGTCGATCCTCATCATCATCAAGCAGGTGCTGATCCCGCGGCAGGATGCCCGGGTCTAGCCCCACCGCGACACGAGCGCGCCTCGCACGCAGAAGTGCCCGGACCCCTGAGGGGCCCGGGCACTTCTCATGAGAACCGCTCGCGATCAGACGAGGTCGTTGTCCTCGAGCCACTTCTTGGCGATGTCGGCCGACGACTGCTGGTCGACCGTGCTCAGCACGTTGAGCGCGACCAGCTCCTCGCCGGTCAGCTTGGCGCTGATGGCGTTGAGCACGTCCGACACGTCGTCAGCGATGTCGCTCGAGACGATCGGCACGACGTTCGACGAGATGATCAGGTTCTCGGGGTCTTCGAGAGCGACGATCTCCTCGGTCTCGAAGGCCGGGTCGGCGGTGTAGATGTCCGCGACCTGGATCTGGCCGGCGAGCAGCGACTCGAGCGTGGTCGGGCCGGTGGCCGAGAACGCCAGGTCGACGCCATAGACCTCCTTGGCCTTGGCCGGGCTGTACGGACGCTGCTCGAACTCGGGAGCCGCACCGATCGTGACCTGAGAGGTGACCTTCGAGAGGTCGCCGATGGTCTTCAGGTCGTTCTCCTCGGCGAAGCTCTTGAGCACCGTGTAGGAGTCCTGGTCGGTCGCCTCGGCGAAGTCGAGGGCCGTGAGGCTCTCGGGCAGAGCATCCTGCAGCGCCGCGTAGACGTCGTCGGGGCTGGTGACGTCGATCTCGTCATCCGAGATGTACTCGAGCAGGCTGCCCGTGTACTCGGGGAACACGTTGATCTCGCCGGACTCGACGTCGGGCATGTACGCGTCGCGCTGGCCGATGCTGAGCTGCTTCTCGACGTCGAAGCCCGCGGCTTCAAGCGCCTGAGCGTAGATCTCGGCGATGATCTCGTTGGAGTAGTACGCCTGCGAGCCGACGACGATCGTGTCGCCGCTGCCGGAACCCTCGCTCGACTCGGACGGCTCGTCGAGCGGGTTGCTCGACGAGCAGGCGGACAGGGCGAGTGCTGCCGCGGCGACAAGACCGACGGCGAAGACAGAGCGCTTGCCTCGTGCTGTGAACATGGACTTTCCTCTTCTCTGGGACTGCTGTGGGGACTGCTGCTGTGTGGGACTACGGCTGTGAGGGACGGAGATCGACGCGCGGTCAGGCGGTGGCTGGGGCCGCGGCGGGGGTGAGGTCGCGCGACCGGCGACGGGTCGGCCGACCCGCACGAAGCCCGGCCGGCACTGCGGCGTGCTGAGCTGCGGCGAGCAGGAGGTCGACCAGCAGCGCGAGCGTGGCGACGAGGATGGCGCCGGCGAGCACCTGATCGAACTTCTGCAGCGGAATGCCCTGGATGATCGGCCATCCGAGTCCGCCGAGGTTCACATACGCGGCGATCGTGACGGTCGCGATGACCTGCAGGAGGGCCGAGCGGATGCCGCCGACGAGCAGAGGGAGCCCGAGGGGCACCTCGACCTTCCAGAAGATCTGCCAGCCGGTCATGCCCATCGCCTTGGCCGAGTCGAGCACCCGCCGGTCGATCGCCTCGAGCCCGGTGTACGCGCCCGCGAGCAGCGAGGGGATCGCGAGCAGCACGAAGGTGATGACGGCGGCTTCGGGCACGCGGAGCACGCCGAGCAGAAGCACCAGGAGGATCATGAGGCCGAACGCCGGAATCGCGCGCGCCGCGCCCGAGATCGCGACGGCGACCTCGCGCCCCTTGCCCGTGTGCCCGATGAGCCAGCCGATGGGCACGGCGATCACCGCGGCGATCAGCACCGAGACCGCCGTCAGCACCAGGTGCTCCGCCAGGAGCTTCGGCAGTGCGTAGTTCCCCGTCCACTGAGCGGGGGCGAGCATCCAGGCGAAGGCCTCTGCGAAGAGGTTCATGCGGGAGCTCCCACCACGACGGCCCGAGAGGCGACCTTGCGCGATGCCGCACGGGTCCACGGCATGAGCGCGCGGCCGGCGAGCAGCAGGAGAAGGTCGATCACGAGCGCGATGATCACGACGGCGACCACACCGGCGAAGACCTCGGCGATGATGCGTCGGTCGAGGCCGTTCGTGAAGAGGTACCCGAGGTTGGTCACCCCGATCAGGATGCCGACGGTCGCGAGCGAGATGGTGCTGACCGCCGTCACGCGCAGGCCCGCCAGGATCACCGGCCCTGCCAGCGGGAACTCCACGGCCCAGAACCGCCGGAACGATGCGAACCCTGTGGCGGTGGCCGCCTGGCGCACATCATCGTCGACCGAGTCGAGCCCGTCGGAGACGGCGCGCACCAGGATAGCGATCGCGTAGATCGTGAGCGCGATCACGAGGTTCGTCTCGCTTCGAGCCGAGTACCCCGCCACCGACGGCAGCAGGATGAGCAGAGCGAGCGACGGGATCGTGTACAGCAGCCCGGTGAGCACGATGATGGGTCCGCGCACGAGGCGGAACCGCCAGGCGACCCAGCCGAGCGGCAGCGACAGCACGAATCCGAGCACGATCGGGATGATGCTCTGACGCAGGTGCACCAGAGTCAGCTCGAAGATCAACCCGAGGTTGTCGACGACCCAGTTCACGTACGATCGCTCCGCACAGCGCCGAGGGCGGCGGCATCCGGTCCTGCGAGAGGGCCGTCGGCCTTCTCGGCCTCGGCCACGATCGCACCCTGGGTACGCCCCTCGGAGTCGACCACGACGGTGCCGTGCGGTGTCTCCTTGAGGTGCAGCGCCCGGCGGCCGCGGTCAGCTCCGATGAAGGATGCGACGAAGTCGTCGGCCGGGTTCTCGATGATCTCGCTCGGGCTGCCCACCTGCACGATCCGCGCACCCTTGTCGAGGATCACGACCTGGTCGCCGAGCAGGAACGCCTCGTCGATGTCGTGCGTGACGAACACGACCGTCTTGTCGAGCTCGTGCTGCAGACGGAGCGTCTCCTGCTGCAGGTCGGCACGCACGATCGGGTCGACTGCGCCGAACGGCTCGTCCATCAGGAGGATGTTCGGATCGGCCGCGAGACCACGCGCCACACCCACACGCTGCTGCTGACCGCCCGAGAGCTGACTCGGGTATCGCTCAGCCAGCGACTGGTCGAGGCCGACAGTCTTCAGCAGCTCACGCGCACGCTCGTGCGCGGGGCCCTTCTTCACACCGGTCAGTCGCAGGACGGTGGCGACGTTGTCGATCACCGTGAAGTGCGGCATCAGACCGGAGTTCTGCATCACGTAGCCGATGCTGCGGCGCAGTGCGACGGGGTCGCCGCCGAGCACGCTCTCGCCGTCGATCTCGACCTCGCCGGAGGTCGGCTCGACCATCCGGTTGATCATGCGCAGCAGAGTGGTCTTGCCGCATCCCGAGGATCCGACGAACACCGTCGTCTTGCGTGACGGCAGCACCAGGCTGAAGTCCTTGACGGCGGTCGTACCATCGGGGAACTGCTTGGTGACGTTGCGGAACTCGATCACTATTACTCTCCGGTCGGTCGATCGACGAGACGGGCATCAGCGCCCCGGTTGCGGCATACAGAGGTCATGCGGAGACTTCGACCCGCGGGTCGAAGGCGACGAAGCCCGAGAAGTCCTTGCCGACGCGGTCGAACGCGCTCGGGAACGGAGTCGGGTACGACCAGGCGTAGTCGGTGTGCAGCTCGCCTCCGGCCTGCACCGAGAAGTACTGGGCCGCGCCCTTCCACGGGCATGTGTACTGGGTCGGGCTCTCGACGAGCGCGCCCTCAGTGATCGATGCGGGTGGGAAGTACCAGTTGCCCTCGATGCGCGCGAGATCGCTCTCGTCGGCTTCAGCGATGACGGTTCCTGCGAGTACAGCCTTCATGGTCCTGCCTCCTCGGATGTGGGTTCGAGCGTATAAGACGTGTGCGACATCCGCCCCGGGCTTGCGCTCCGGGTCGTCAATATGAGAAACAATCCTGCTCCGGGCTCGCCGATCGACCCCGAGGCCTCCCCCTCTGTTCGGAGCGGATGCCGGAACGGATGGTTCGGGAGATCATGCAGAATCCCGTCCGTAGCCCTCCAGCAGCCGCAGCCAGACCTCGCTGATCGTCGGGTAGGCCGGAACCGCATGCCAGAGCCGGGCGATCGGCACCTCGCCGACGATCGCGACGGTCGCCGTCTGCACCAGCTCGGCCACCTCGGGCCCGACGAACGTCGCACCGATGATCACGTCGCGATCCTTGTCGATCACGATCCGGGCCTGGCCCTCGAAGCCGTCCTCGTAGAGGCTCGCTCCGGCCACCCCGCCGAGGTCGTAGTCGATCACCGCGACGTCGAACCCTGCCTTGCGTGCCTCGGCCTCGGTCTGCCCGACCGATGCGACCTCGGGGAACGAGAACGTCACCTGCGGAGCCGCGGACTTGTCGGCAGTCGCCACGTGCTTGCCCCAGGGCTGGTCGTCGACATCCGCGCCCTGAGCACGTGCCGCGATCACATCTCCGGCCGCACGCGCCTGGTACTTGCCCTGGTGCGTGAGCAGCACACGGCCGTTGACATCGCCGACCGCGTAGAGCCAGTCGGAGCCCGGCACGCGCAGCGTGTCGTCGACCGTGATCCAGCGTCCGGGCTCGAGGCCCACGACATCGAGGCCGATGTCTCCGCTGCGGGGCGAGCGCCCGGTCGCGACGAGAACCTCTGCCGCAGTGATCGTCGTGTCGTCGTCGAGCACGATCGTCACGCCGTCATCACCGCGCGTGACGCGCGTGGTGCCGGTGTCGGTGCGCACGTCGACGCCGAGCTCCGTCAACCCCGCCGCGACGCGCTCGCCCGCGAACGGCTCCATCGCGCCGAGCAGACCGCTGCGGGCGATGATCGTCACCGTCGATCCGAGGGCCGCGTACGCCGTCGCCATCTCGACCGCGACCACTCCTCCGCCGATCACGGCGAGCGACTCCGGCAGCTCCTCAGCGCTGGTCGCCTCGCGGCTGGTCCAGGGAGAGGCCTCGCGAAGGCCCTCGATCGGCGGGATCACGGCATCCGAACCGGTGCTGATGGCGACCGCGTGGCGGGCGCGCAGCACGCGGGTGCCGCCGTCGGCATCCGTCACCGTCACCTCGCGCTCACCCGTGAGCCGGCCGTGCCCTCGGGCCAGGTCGATGCCGGCCGAGTCGAGCCACTTCACCTGACCGTCATCCGACCAGTTGCTCGTGAACGAGTCGCGGCGGTCGAACACCGCCCGCACGTCGAGCTTTCCCGTGACCGCCTCGGCCGCGCCCTTGACCTTCTGCGCCGCGCGCAGCGCCTGGCCCGAGCGCAGCAGCGCCTTCGACGGCATGCACGCCCAGTACGAGCACTCGCCGCCCACCAGCTCGCTCTCGACGATGATCGCGGTCAGCCCGTCCTGCACGGCACGGTCGGCGACGTTCTCGCCCACCGGTCCTCCGCCCAGCACGATCAGGTCGTATTCGTCGGTCTTCTCAGCAGTCATGAGGTGCACCTCTCCGTCGCCCAGTCTTCCTCAAGACCAACGTCGAGTCACGGGGTGGTGTTCCGCCGGGCGGTGTGCAAGCGCACTCCGGGCGCGTCGCGGGCCGGTTCGACCCGCTCCGGTTCACAACTCAGCACGAACGGGCCGCATCCGCCCGGAACCGCCCGATCTCGGCTCAGCCGCGCCGATCCATGCTGAGTCGTGAAAGACGGAGGTCACACGCCGCGCGGTATGACGCGAGGAGCGAGCACCGCCGCGGCCAGCGCGATGACGCCGGCGAGGGCGAACACCGCGACGAACGGGTCGGCGATGGATGCGAGACCGGTGAACAGCACTCCCGTGATCGCCAGCGCGAGCGCACTTCCGAAGGAGTCGGCCACCGTCATGGCCGCGCTGTTGAAGCCCTGATTCTCGGGGGCGGACATCTCGAGGGTCAGGGCGCTGGTCCGCGGACTCATCAGCCCCATACCCGCCCCGGCGACGATCCACGCGACGATGATGACGACGACCGGCGCGGTGAGCACCGCCGCGGCGAGCGCGAGCACGATCCCCGCGACGACGAGGATCGTGCCGATGCGCACGGCGGCGACGCTCGAGAGCCGCACCCCCATGCGCCCCTGCACGGTGGCGGAGGCCGACCACGCGAGCGCCCCGCCGGTGAGGGACAGCCCTGCGATCGTGGGCGAGACCTCGTAGCGCTCAGTCAGCAGGTAGGGGATGTACACCTGAGCGCCGAAGAACCCGGCAGCCGCGAGTCCGCGGACGAGCAGCACCGAGGGCAGCCCTCGTCGGGCGCGCAGGGTTCCGGCGGGCAGCAGCGCCCGCACCGCGACGAGCGCCACGACGACGGCTGCGGCGGCGAGCACGGGGCCGGCACCGGGGATGTCGCCGACGAGGTTGAGGACGAGCACGGCGACCGCTGCGAGCACCGACCACCCGATCCGGCCGAACGCCCACGGCGTCGCGGCATCGCCGTCGCCCGACAGCCCGCGGAGAGCGGGAACGACCATCAGCAGGGCGGGGACCACCAGGAAGACGACGCCGAGGAACACCCAGTGCCAGCTCCACAGTTCGGTGACGGCTCCGGCCACGGTCGGTCCGACGAGCGAGGGCACGACCCATGCCGCCGCGAATCCGGCGAAGATCGCGGGGTGCAGCGAGCGCGGGTAGACGCGTGCGACGACCACATAGAGCGCGACCATCAGCCCGCCGTTGCCGAGGCCCTGAGCGAAGCGCCCGGCGACGAGCACCTCCATGGTCGGCGCGAATCCGGCCACCAGGAGCCCGACGACGAACAGCGCGACCGAGGCGTACAGCGGCGCGACCGGTCCGCGGCGATCCGCCCAATTGCCCGCGACGACCATGCCGATCACGCCCGTCGCCAGCGGACCCGCGAATGCCAGCGCATACAGCCGCTCCCCGGCGAGGTCGATGCTCACCGCCGGCATCACGGTCGTGACGGCGAGCGATTCGAACGCCCCGAGGAAGACGAGCGCGCAGGCGCCGATGGTGATCCAGAGGTACGCGCCGCTCATGATGCCGGGGGCGGCGACCTTCGCGGTCTGCGCCCCACCCGTGTCGGTGGTCATAGGCACGACCGTAGAACCTCAACAAAAGTTGAGGTCAAGCGGGGTTCAGCGAGCGCGCGTCAGCGAACCGGCAGGAAGTGCGTCGGCGTCGGCGCCTGGGCGGTGTGACGGATGCCGAGCGGCGCCCCCGTGCGCTCATCGAGGTCGAGCAGCGCGACGGTGTCGGAGCGCTGCCCGGCGACCAAGAGCTTGCCCTGGTGCACGAGGTGATGCCGCGGCCAGTCGACGCCCGAGTCGGCGAGCGCGATCGGCTCGAGGCTCTCGCCTCCCCCGCGCACGCGCAGGGCCGCGATCGTGTTGCTGCCGCGGAGCGCCGTGTAGAGGAACTGCGCATCGCGTGTGCGGGCGAGCTCGGCGGGGAAGTCCACGCCGATCTCGGCGATCGGGCTCGCCATCACCGACGACGCCACCCCCCACGTGCCGTCTCGGCTCGCGGCGAGCGTGAACACCTCGCACGAGTACTCGGTGACGACGTGCAGATGACCGCTGGGGTGCACGACCATATGCCGGGGGCCGGTGCCGAGCGGCAGCACGACCTCGTGATCGAGCGCGAGCCCGCCGGCGGTCTGACGCCAGATCCGCACGAGATCGAAGCCCAGGTCGGTCGTGGCGATGCGGCCGTCGGGCAGGAACGCCGAGGCGTGCGCATGCGAGACGCGCGCCTCTCCGCCGGCCGTGAGTTCACCGGAGTACGGATCGGATGCTGCGGCGGCGACCCCCGCGGGCGGCGCCGTCTCGATCGGCTCGCCGAGGAGCGCCGCGCGCAGCTCGGCGGCCTTGTTCACGGCATCCGGGATCAGGTGCCCCTGGGCGTCGATGCCGATGCGGACGACACGTCCGTCGCCGTAGCAGCTCGCGATCAGCCACGATCCGCTGGGGGAGACGGCCACATGGCAGACGGAGTCGCCCGCCTCGACGGGTTCCCCCAGCGGCCGCAGCGTCGATTCACCGCTCCGCGAGAACGCCTGCACCGCGGCATCCCCCTCGAGCGCCGCGTACACGACGTCGAGGGTCGGATGCTGCGCCAGCCACGAGGGCGACGGGGTCTTCGTGACCGCGCCGCGGTACTCGAGGGCGGTCTGCCTGTCGGAGTCGCCCGCCAACAGGCCGATGCCGTCGGCGGAACCGTCCATTGCGGGGCCGTACCCGCCGAGCCAGAACCGAGTCACGGCGCGCTCAGTCGAGCAGGTCGTGGCGCACGATGACCTGATCGCGCTCGGGGCCGACGCCGATGACCGAGATGCGAGTGTTGCTCATGCCCTCGAGCGCGATCACGTAGTCCTGTGCGTTCTTGGGCAGGTCGTCGAATGTGCGCGCGGTCGAGATGTCTTCGCTCCAGCCGGGGAAGTACTCGAGCACAGGGGCCGCGTGGTGGAAGTCGGTCTGGTTGACCGGCACCTCGTCGAAGCGCCGACCGTCTACGTCGTAGGCGACGCAGACCGGGATCTGCTCGAGGCCCGTCAGGATGTCGAGCTTGGTGAGCACCAGGTCGGTGATGCCGTTGACGCGGGTCGCGTAGCGCGTGATGGGCGCGTCGTACCAGCCGACGCGACGAGGACGGCCGGTGGTCGTGCCGAACTCGAAGCCGCGCGAGCGCAGCCACTCACCCTGCTCGTCGAACAGCTCGGTCGGGAACGGACCCGAGCCGACACGGGTCGTGTACGCCTTGACGATGCCGACGATGCGATCGAGCGCACCGGGTCCGACGCCCGAGCCGGTCGACGCGCCACCGGCGGTCGCCGACGACGACGTGACGAACGGGTAGGTACCGTGGTCGACGTCGAGCATGGTGGCCTGGCCGCCCTCGAACACGACGACCTCGCCGCGGTGCAGCGCTTCGTCGAGCAGGTAGCCGGTGTCGGCGACCATGGGACGCAGGCGCTCGGCGTACGACAGCAGGTCTTCGACGATCTCGTCGGCCGTGATCGCACGACGGTTGAAGATCTTCACCAGCAGGTGGTTCTTCTGGTCGAGCGCGCCCTCGACCTTCTGGCGCAGGATGTTCTCGTCGAACAGATCCTGCACGCGGATGCCGACGCGGTTGATCTTGTCGGCGTACGCCGGACCGATGCCGCGGCCGGTCGTGCCGATCATGCGCTTGCCGAGGAAGCGCTCGGTGACCTTGTCGAGCGTGCGGTGGTACTGGGTGATGATGTGCGCGTTGGCGCTCACCTTGAGACGCGAGACGTCGATGCCGCGGCCGCCGAGGGCCTCGAGCTCGCTGAAGAGCACCTCGAGGTCGATCACGACGCCGTTGCCGATCACCGGGGTGACCCCGGGCGACAGGATGCCCGAAGGCAGCAGGTGCAGGGCGTACTTCTCGTTGCCGACCACGACCGTGTGGCCCGCGTTGTTGCCGCCGTTGAACTTGACGACCCAGTCGGTGCGCTCGCCGAGCAGGTCGGTGGCCTTGCCCTTGCCCTCATCGCCCCACTGGACGCCGACGATAACGATTCCTGGCATGGGTATCCCCCTTGCTTTCGCCGGGTTTGCACCGGCTGATGAGCTGGCCCTTGTCGGGCGACTCCATCCTACCGAAGGGCTGTTTCGCGGCCGTTTCGGGTCTGTGGACGGGCGAAGGTCACGAGGTACCCGTCGACTGCACGCGCGATCTCCTGGTGCTCGATGTCCGAGGTGTAGCGGATGTGCTCCAACTCCGCGACGAGCGCAGAAGTCGCGTCTCGAACACCCGAGCCGTCCCTCTCGAACAGTCCGACCCGTGATGCGACGAAGCTCTCGAACTCGACGAGGTCTGCTTCGCCCGATCCACGACGGTCGTACTGACACGCGATCTCAGCGACCAGGGATGCGTTGTATGCCGAAACCGAGTCGCTCATACCGGTCGCGACTTCGCGCGGTTCGCCGCGAACAGGGTTTCCAGGCGTTGGGCCTCGGGAGAGCCGGGTTCGGGAGCACGGAGCTGCGATGGTACCGTCACCGCCGGGGCGAGGACGTCACTGCCCTGCACCGTGGGGACGAACCGCGGATCGATCCAGGTGCCGCCGACCATCGGCGCGCCCCACTCCGAGTTCAGCGTCGGAGCATCCACCCAACGATGGGAGAAACCACCCTTATGTTCCGTGACGTTGCTCACTGACAGGTGGGGGCGCACCAAGGGCGCATACTCCGTGCCGAACCACGTCAACCACTGAGCCCTCGCCGGTAGACCGCTCCATCCGCCCTCGAAGTGGGGGAAATCTGCGGTCGCGAGCCAGCTGTGATTCAGTTCGACGAACGCGAAGAAGCTCCGCGAGCGTGTCGCCACATCGATCAGGAAGTCCTCCACGGCGGACAGGAGTCCTGCCTTCTCGATCGCGTCGAGACGAATCGAGACGCGAACGCTGTGATACCGCATCCTGATATCGCGCGACCAGCCGGAGATGCTCCCCGAGACCTTCTGACCATTGACGAACATCAGGCTCGACACTCCGCACTCCTGCGCGAAGACCTCGAAGAAGGCCTCGTCGGGGTCGCGGGGAAGCCGCCCCTGCATCGGCTCGTAGGTTCCGAAACGCACGGGCACCGCGAGCGGGAAGCGATATCGCGCACTCTCGAGATAGTCACGCGCGAAGTCGACGCTGCCGTCTTTCAATCGGAACCATGCGAAGTGCATCCATGTCTCTGGCGGTGACTCGACCACCTGAGCCTCCGCAACCGGACGGGCCACCTCCTGCTGCGGGTCGACGACCGTGCCGCCGATGCGCTCCGCGAGCCGGGATGCGAAGGCGACCGCCGCCGTCACGCTCGTGTCGTCGGCCGTCGCGGAGAATCCTTCGGGACCTGTCTGCACGTCGTAGGAGACATGGATGCTGTAGAGCACCGTCGCCCCCGCGACCTGAGGGACACCCTCGGGGAGGTCTTCCGCGTCGATCTGCATCGGCCCGTCGAGCCCGAACGCCATGCGGCGAGGGCGTTTGTGGTCGACCGACAGGATCGTGTTCGACCCTCGATCGACCTGCGCCTTCAGCCCCCAGTCTGCCGTGACGACCTTGACCAGTTCCCTCGTCGTCAGCGAGACCTTGCCATACACATCGAGGTCATAAGACATCGAGCACCAACCCCCTCCAGGCCACTGCCTCACATCATGCCGGACAGTGCCGACATCGCCGAAGCTCTGACAGAAAAGCGTCGGGTGCTGTCGCTTCGGCGCATCGCCGATGTCGGTGGCCGGTGCCAGGATCGAAGGATGCCGAAGACCGGTCCCGTCCAGCGCGACGACAGCCTGAATCCCGAGAAGCCCCGCACACAGGGTCCGCTCGTGCTGGTCGCCGCCCTCGTGACGGTGGTGCTGTGGGCGTCGGCGTTCATCGGCATCCGCGGTGCAGGTCCGCACTTCGACCCCGGCGCCCTGGCACTGCTGCGCATGGCCGTGGGCACCGTGGTGCTCGCGATCATCGCGGTGCGCCACGGCATCCGTCTTCCCGAGCGCCGGCAGTGGTGGCTCGTCGCGGTGTGGGGTGTCGGCTGGTTCTGCGTCTACAACCTCGCGCTGAATGCCGCCGAGCGCACCCTCGATGCGGGCACGGCGGCGATGGTCGTGAACCTCGCACCCCTCATGGTCGTCGTCTTCAGCGGACTGTTCCTGCGCGAGGGCTTCCCGAAGCCACTCATCATCGGAGCCCCGATCGCGTTCCTCGGCGTGGTGCTGATCGGCATGAACTCGTCGACGAGCGAGGGGCCCGACATCACGGGGCTGCTGCTCGCGTTGCTGGCCGCCGTGATGTACGCCGGCTGCACCCTGCTGCAGAAGCGCCTGCTCAGCGGGGGCACCGATGCGACGACCCTCACCTTCCTCGGCGCGGCCGCCGGCACCGTCGCGCTGCTGCCCTGGGTGGGAAGCCTGATCGGCGCACTGCAGACCGCACCCCTCGGCTCGACGCTGTGGGTCGTGTATCTCGGCATCTTCCCGACCGCGATCGCGTTCACGACCTGGGCCTACGTGCTGCAGCGCAGCACCGCCGGGCAGACGTCGGCCACGACCTACGTCGTTCCTGCGATCGCGATCCTGATGTCGTGGGCGATCCTCGGTGAGGTGCCGACCCCGCTGATGTTCGTCGGCGGCGCGCTGTGCCTGCTCGGCGTGCTCGTCACCCGGATGAAGTGGGGTCGCCGCACGTCCTGACCCAGGCGGGCTGAACCCTCAGCGCGGTGACACCGACCGGCGCTGACGGATCGACCCGCGCTGCGCCTCGACGCTCGCGAGCATGTCACCCGCGAGCTTGCGCTTGAGTTCGAGCGACTCCCCGATCTCGGCGGCGAGCCTCGGGCGGGTGCGGATCAGCTCGTCGATCGTGGCGAGCGGCAGCACGAGAACGGTCAGGATCTCGCCCGCGACCGTCACGGCCTGCGTCCGTTCGCGGGTGAGCGCAGTCTGGCCGATCAGGTCGCCCTTCTCCGCCGACGTGAATTCGACGCGACCGCCGTCGACCTCGATCGCGAGCACCGCTCGACCCGACACGACCACCCGCACCTCGTCGGGAACGACACCGCTGGCGAGGACGACCTCGCCGACGCCGTAGCGCTCGAGATGCGAGTTCTGCGTCATCGCCTCGAGATCGTCGTCGTGCAGGTGCAGCGTTCCGGCGATCTCGGCCAGCGCCTCGGCGAGGCGACCGGGCTCGGCGATCGGGTCGGTGGCATCGCCGTCGAGCGCGAATCCACGCCGCCGCGCCGCGTACCAGACCCACGACAGGTACATCGAGAGTGCGCGTCCGGCATCCGCGGGTCCCGCGACCGGAATCGAGACGCCGTACGCCCCACCCCCGGAATAGCTGACGGAGGCGCGCTCCCGGTCGGCGAGCATCGGCAGCGCATCGGCGACCTCGACGAGCAGAGCCATGACCTCGTGCGGGGGGTCATCGGTCGCGAACTTCACGTCGGTGGATGCCGAGTACGGCCCGTCCGGCTCGGAGAGGTTCGTGAACGACGCCCCCGAGAGGCTCGAGTTCGGGACGATCTGGATGCCGGAGCCCGTGTCGATGTGCACGGCACGCCAGTTGACCTCGACCACCCGCCCCTTGACGCCTGCCGCATCGAGGAAGTCGCCGATCTTGAACGGCTGCTCGAACAGCAGCAGCAGGCCCGAGATGACGCCGCCGACCGCATTCTGCAGCGCGAGGCCGATCACGATCGACCCGACACCGAGGGCCGTGAAGAGCCCGCCCACGTCGGCATCCCACACCCACGAGAACAGCAGAGCGAGACCGAGGGCGACGAGCACGAGACGGGCGATCTCGACGAAGATCGTCGGGATCCGCTTGCGCCACGAGTCCTCGGCGGCGTTGGCGAACAGCGCGACGTTGAACGACGACAGCAGCAGCAGGATCACGAGGAACCCGAAGACCGTCGCGGCGACGCGGGTCCACACCTGGTCGGCGGGCGACTGGATCGCGAAGGCCAGCAGCGCGAACAGTGCGCCGACCGGGATCACCCCGTTGCGCAGCAGGCGCAGGGGTCCCGCGAGCGGGTTGTTGCGGCGTCGGAGTCCGTTGATCAGCTCGGTGAGGACGACGAGAAGCACCGGCACGCCGACGGCGAGGGCGATGACCCACCAGCCCCAGCCGTCGCGGAACGCGTCGTCGAGCATGTCAGCTCACCTTCCAGACGGTCTCGCTCTTGCCGTGCGTTTCGACGGTGCCCGCCTCGGTGAAGGTGAAGATCTCGCGTGTGCGGTCGTAGACGGTCTGGCTCACGTACACGCCGGGCTCGCCGGTCACCGAGCGCACCCGGTAGGCGAGGTTCACGGCGTCGCCCCAGAGGTCGTAGGCGAGGGTCGTCCGTGCGACGAGACCGCTCGTCACGGTGCCGGTGTCGACACCGGCACGGATGCCGATCGACGAGCCGTTCTGAGCATTGAACCGCTCGACGACGCCGAGCAGGTTCTTGGCGAAATCGACACTGCGGCGCACGTTGTCGACGCGCGGGACGATGAGCCCGGAGGAGGCGAGATAGCCGCCGCGAAGGGTGCGGACCTTCTCGACACCCGCCTTCTCGGCCGCCTCGTCGAAGCCGCGCATCAGGGTGTTGAGGTGGCCGATCTCCTGCTCGGTGGTGAGGCCGCGGGCGTAATCGTCGAAGCCGACGAGCTCGGCGAACACGACGGACACGTTCTCGTGCGCCTCCGAGATCGCCTCGTCACCCTGCTTGTACTTGGCAGCGACGCTCTCGGGCATCAGTGTCAGTAGTAGCTTCTCGTTCTCGGCCTGCTGCTCGTCGATCAGCTCCTGCTTGATGCGCAGGCTCGAGGCCATGTCGTTGAACGCACTGCCGAGGTCGCCGAACTCGTCGCGCGATCCCTGCGGCACCTGCACGTCGAGGTCGCCCTCGGCGACGCGATGGACCGCACCGACGAGCCTGTGCACCGGGCGCGTGAACACCTGGGCGAGCAGCAGCGACAGCAGCGAGACGCCCAGCAGGATGCCGAGCAGCGACAGCAGCACGGTGCGGGTGAAGTCGCTCACCGGGGCGAACGCCTCCTCAGAGTCGATCCGCGCGATGATCACCCAGTCGAGCCCCTCGACCTCCAGCGGCGCGTAGGCCGTGACGCTCTCGCGGCCGAGGTAGTCGCGGCCGATCGTCGTGCCGGAGCGGCCTGCCTGAGCATCCGCGACGGCCTGGGTGTTGACCTGCTGCAGCAGCACCGTGCCGTTGACCTCGACCGCCCGCTCGGCGACGCTCGGCGGGACGCCGCCGTTGATCGCGATCTCGGCGTAGTTCTCGGGGTTCTCGATGAGTCGGCGCGAGTTGCTGCGCATCAGGTCGTCGCGGCCGACGAGATAGACCTCGCCGGTGTCGCCGAGGCCCTGCTCTTCCCAGCCCTCGGAACCCGTGGTGAGGTCGTTGATCGTGTCGATCGACACCTGGAACGCGATGGCTCCGGTGATGCGGCTGCTGTTTCCCACCGGGGAGATGACCCACATGGTCGGGACGTTGAGCGACGGGATCCACCGCTCGAAGTCGGTGAGGATCACGGTGTTCACCGAGTTCGTGGCGATCGCATCCGCGTAGGCACCCGCGAGCACCGTGTCGCGATACGGCCCGGTCAGCAGATTGGTGCCGAGCTCGGGTCCCTTGTAGGCCGAGAACACGACGTCGCCGTCGAGGTTCATCAGCAGAGCATCCTCGTAGCCCGCCTCCTCGACAAGGCGAGTGAAGTAGTCGCCGTACCGCACCGATGCCTCGCCGTAGAGGGTTCCGTCACCCGGATCGTTGTCGTTGAGGAGGGTGTCGTAGTCGGCGTCGAAGTCCTGGTTCTGCGTCGTGAAGTGGGACTGCAGGTGCTGCCCCGCCACCGAGTCGGGAATGAACGCGCTGTCGCCGTACTCGTCGCCGGTACGACCTTCGAGCTGGGGGATGAAGAAGTCTTTGTAGTACGTCTCGAGCTCCGCGCGCTCACCCGGCTCCGGCTCGTGCAGCTGCAGCTCCTCGAAGCCCTCGTTGATCGAGGTCGAGAGCGACTGGGCGCTGAGGTTGCGCGAGTTCAGCGAGGCGTCGCGCTTCACCGTCTCGAGCGCGTCGGTGATCTCTGCAGCCCTCATCGAGCGGATGGTGATCAGCTGGTCGACCGCAGAGTCGTGCAGAGACTGCCTGCCGTTGAGGAACCCGATCGTCCCCACGATCACCGACGAGACGAGACTCACCGCCAGAAGCATGATGAGGAGCTTCGACTGGATGCTGAGGCCGGCCCTCCCCCGCCATGACCGCTTGCGTGGCTCCGTGGTCGTCGATCCTGCCGTGCCCTCGCTCATATGCCCCTCCCGGCCGCGCGATGTGCTCTCCCGCTGACGCTATCGACATATCGACATATCGGTCTAGCGACAACGACACTTCGTGACCGATAAAGTGTGCGCGGAGGCGAATATGACGACCTGGTGGCCCTTTGCACGACTCGCAGCAGCCGTGCTCGGACTCGCGGCGATCGTCGCGCAGCTCGCCCAGAGCATCGGCAACGCACTCAACGCGACCACGGCATGGGGCCAGCACATCCCGACTGTCGCCGCGAACTTCCTCAGCTTCTTCACGATCCTGTCGAACGTGCTCGCGGTGATCATTCTGGCGATCGGCGCGATCTGGGCACTGCGCCACCGCCGCGACACCGCGCCGGAGCCGACGTGGTTCGCGATCGTCTTGGCCTGCGTGAGCACCTACATGATCGTCACCGGCATCGTCTACAACACGCTTCTCCGCAACGTCGAGCTGCCCCAGGGCGTGACCGTGCCGTGGTCGAACGAGGTGCTGCACGTCGTCATCCCGCTGTTCCTCCTGGTCGATCTGCTGTTCGCCCCTCGCCGACG
This sequence comes from Microbacterium sp. Leaf159, assembly GCF_001423615.1. Classification (GTDB taxonomy): domain Bacteria; phylum Actinomycetota; class Actinomycetes; order Actinomycetales; family Microbacteriaceae; genus Microbacterium. Next base: position 2,374,850 of record NZ_LMOU01000001.1, read on the forward strand.
GGCACTCGGCTGGAGCGCCGTCGCCATCGTTGCGATCTTCCCGATCGTGTGGGTCGTCTACACGATGATCCGCGCGAACTTCATCATCGCCCCCGCCACCGGCGAGGCGTGGTGGTACCCGTACCCGTTCCTCAACCCGCACCTCGTGCCCGGCGGCTACCTCGGCGTCTCGGGGTACATCGTCGGCATCGCGATCGCCATCATCGGCGTCGCGTGCTTCGTTGTCTGGGTCGGCCGCCGGCGCGGCAGCGCGACGGACGCGGCTAGCGGATCGCGCCCTCAGGGCTGAACACCGAGAGCACCGGAGCACTCACGTGCTGCGGGGTTGTGGCCACGGCCTCCCGCGGATCGAGAAGTCGACCGGGCACCCGGTCGCCGCGGAGCTCCTCCCGCGTCGACGGCTCCAGTCGATAGAGGCGAAGCGCGAGCCACAGCAGCGTTCCGTCCACGCCCAGCACTGAGGGGTCGACATCGATCACGCCGCGCCTGCGCGAGAACGGATGACGCCACCGCTCCCGATAGCTGACGGCCCCGGGACGCACGGCGACCTTGAGCACCATCGAGTTGTTCATGCCGACGCCGAGGTCGATGCTCTGGATGTCGTCCCAGTGCACTTCGGCATCGAGGTGGAAAGTCCCGGACCCGAGCCCGCGGGGATGCAGGAACAGTCGACGAGGCTGCCGCAGCGAGATCAGGTAGCTGACGATCGGACCGAGCAGCAGCACCGCGAACAGTGCCCAGACGATGCGCCACACACCGCTGACGGTCACCGCCGCGACCGCGAAGGTCGACGCCGCGGCGAGCGCCGCGACCAGCGTCATCGCGGGCACGAGCTTCGATCCGGGAAGGAGGATCCCCCCGGGGACGCTCGCGCTCGCCCGACTGATGTCCTCCGCGCTGACGCGTCGGCGAGACAGCGTCGTGAGCCACAGCGTCACCGCGATCACCCACCAGAGCGCGGGGACGGCGATGAGCACACCCAGGATCGGGCGCATGGATGCGGTGTCCTGCAGATACATCAAGACGCACAGCACAGTGGCGACGGCCGCGAGGATCACGTTCAGCACGACGACGGCCACCCACAGCGGTCGTCCGATCGAGTACTCGAGCGCACTGCGCGGCATCGTTCTGGGCTTCTTCATCGTTCCCGCATCATCCGAAGATCGAAGGTTCAGCTAATCACGGGTTCATCGCGCCCGGCGATATACGCGTCGCCGCGCGCGCAGACCGACACCTGCAGGCCGGAATCACGGATGCATGCCGCACGGGCCGTTCTGAGCATGCATCCGTGATCTCGACCTGCATCCGTATCCGGGCCGGAGCGGGGAGACCGGATGCGGTTACGCTGGTCGACGGGGGATCGTCGACGCGTCCCCGTGGGAACGAGGAGACACACCGATGAACGAGCCCTACGCGCCCGGCCCCTCCGCAGGTTCGACGCCGCCGCCTCCGCCGGCACCCTCCACCCAGGCCGTGCCCCCGGCTCCGCCCGCCCCCACGACCCGCGCGGCAGCATCCGCCGCGGCAGCCCCGGCTTCCGCCGCGGCCCCGACCCCCGCGGCATCGTCGTCGGCGTCGAAGAAGTCCGAGGCTCCCACCGAGGCCGAGCTCCGCCGCGCGAGCGAGGTGCTCAAGACGGTCTCCGACGCCTACTCCGCGAAGATGGTCGGCCAGGAGCGACTGCGCATGAGCCTGCTGATCTCGCTGATCGCGGGCGGCCACATCCTGCTCGAGAGCGTCCCGGGGCTTGCGAAGACCACCGCGGCCAGCACGTTGGCCGACACGGTCAAGGCGCAGTTCAAGCGCATCCAGTGCACCCCGGACCTGCTGCCCAGCGACATCACCGGCAACCAGATCTACGACGCGGCGACCGGATCGTTCCGCACCGTGCTCGGCCCCGTGCACGCCAACTTCGTGCTGCTCGACGAGATCAACCGATCGAGCGCCAAGACCCAGAGCGCCATGCTCGAGGCGATGCAGGAGCACCAGACCACAATCGGCGGCGAGGTGCACCACCTGCCGAAGCCGTTCCTCGTGATCGCGACGCAGAACCCCATCGAGCAGGAGGGCACGTACGAGCTGCCCGAAGCGCAGATGGACCGCTTCCTGCTCAAGGAGATCGTCGAGTACCCGAGTCCCGCCGAGGAGTTCGAGATCCTCGGACGCATCGACTCGGGCGTGCTCGACCCCGACCGTCACGTCTCGAGCGCGATCAGCCTCGACGACGTGCACATGCTGCAGGACGTCGCGAGCCGCATCTACGTCGACCCCGCGATCCGCAACTACATCGTCTCGATCGCCTACGTCACCAGGAACCCCGCGCCCTACATCGGCGAGGACCGCGCCCGCTTCATCAAGTACGGCGCGAGCCCTCGTGCAAGCATCGCCTTCCTGCAGGCATCCCGTGCCCTGGCGCTGCTGAACGGACGCGCTCACGTGCTGCCGGAGGACATCCGCTCGCTCCGTCACCTGGTGCTCCGTCACCGCGTGCTGCTGACCTTCGAGGCCGACGCCGAGGGCATCCGCAGCGAGGAGATCATCGACCAGATCTTCGCGTCCGTGCCCACGCCCTGATCCCGCCATGGCCAGCCTGATCACCCAGGTGAAGAGCAAGCTCTTCATCCACTCGTCGCGCAAGTCGCTGCACGCGCTCGACGGCGCCTACGCGTCGCTGCTGCACGGGCGCAGCCTCGACTTCGAGGACCTGCGCAAGTACGAGTACGGCGATCAGGTGCGCGACATCGACTGGCGAGCCACGGCACGATTGGGCACGCCGCTCGTCAAGAGGCACCGCGCGATGCGGATGCACACGATCCTGTTCGTGGTCGACACGGGGCGGTCGATGGCGGCCCTCGCGCACGACGAGAAATCGAAGAAGGATCTCGCCATCCTCGCGACGGGCGTGCTCGGTGTGCTGGCTCTGCGCCACGGCGACGACTTCTCGCTGGTCTACGGCGATTCCGACCGCGTGCGCCGACGTGCGCCCGGCCGTAGCGAGGGCGCACTCGAGCACGCCCTGCGCACGATCGACCAGGCGATCGATTCGAGCACCGCGTCGAGCGACCGCGACGCCCTGCTCTCGTATGTCACCCGCACGATCTCGCGGCGCATGATCGTCTGCGTGATCACCGACGAGGCCCCCGTCACCGACGAGACCGAGCGGATGCTGCGCCGACTGCGCGTGCAGCACGACGTGCTGTGGCTCACCGTGAGCGACGCCGATCCGGTGCTCGACCACACCACGAACACGATCCGCAGCGACGTCGACAGCATGTGGGAGGTGCCGGACTTCGTGCAGGGCGACCTCGACATCATCCGCGAGCTCACCGCCCAGACCGAAGCCGATGCCGCCCGTCTCGCTGAGGTCCTCAAGCGCATGGAGATCAGCCACAGCGTTCTGGCCGGTCAGGACGACGCCGTCTCGCAGCTGCTGCAGCTGCTGAATCGGAGGTCGAATGCCCGGCTCTGATGAGCTCTACCCTCCGGCCCAGTACGGCTGGGGCTGGATCCTGCTCGCTTTCGGCATCCTGATCCTGCTGATCTCGGCCGCCTGGCTGCTGGTCGCCCTCACGCGCCCCCGTCGCGATCTCACCCTGACCGGCGAGACGCAGGGGCCGCAGCTGCTCACCATGGATGTGCTGTCGCAGCTGCGCGTGGAGTATCTCGACCGCATCCAGCGCATCGAGGACGACTACCGCGCCCGCACCCTCTCGGCACGCAACGCCAACCTCGAGTTCAGCCGCGTGGTGCGCACGTTCGTCAACGAGTACAGCGGGCTCGAGGCTCCGGTGCTCGCACTCGACGACCTCGTGTCGCGCGGGGTGCACCCCGCGCTGATCGATGCGATGGGCCGCCACTACTACCCCAGCATCTTCCGTCAGGGTCCGGCGATCGACCCGGTCGCCGGTGCCGAGGCCGCGAGAACGGTGGTGCGCACATGGCACTAGCGAACTGGTGGCTGATCCTCGTCGCCGCGGGCGTCGTGATCGTCGCGATCGTCGTCGGCGTGATCGTCGGACTGCGCAGCGGTGCGAAGACCGAGGAGCACGAGCGCGCTCGCGTCGCCCGCGCCGAGCGCCTGCGCGCTCTGCCGACCTTCCGCACCGCACTGAACCGCCGAGTGCTCGCGCTGTCGGGCATCCTGCTGCTCGGTGTGGTCGCGGCCCTCTCCGCCGGTGTCGTGTCGGCGCGACCGATGTCGTCGCAGACGATCCAGCCCGTCAACACGAGCCGTGACATCATGCTGTGCCTCGACGTCTCGGGCTCCATGCGAGAGGTCGACGTCGAGGTGCTCACGGTCTTCGAGGAGCTCCTCGAGGACTTCGAGGGCGAGCGCATCGGCCTGACGATCTTCAACAGCTCGCCCGTGCAGATCTTCCCGCTGACCGACGACTACGAGTTCATCCGCGGCCACCTGCAGAGCATCCGCGAGAGCTTCGACTTCACCGAGTCGATCCCCGAGCACTGGGTCGGCACGCTCAACGGCAACGGCGCATCGCTGATCGGCGACGGCCTCGCCGCCTGCACGATGGCGTTCGACCACCCCGACGACGAGCGCTCGCGGTCGATCATCTTCGCCACCGACAACGAGGTCAACGGCGCCTCGATCGTGACCCTCGACGAGGCCGCCGCCTACGCCGATTCGATCGACGTGCGGGTGTTCGCGCTCAACCCCGTGCAGGGCAAGGACGCCGACGTGAGCGCCGAGCTCACGAAGGCCGCGGAGGCCACGGGCGGCGCCGCCTACGGTCTGCGCGACACCACCACCGTCAGCGACATCGTCGAGCAGGTGCAGGAGCAGGAGGCGACCGAGCTGAAGGGCCAGGCGCAGGTCGTCTGGACCGACACACCCGACCTCTGGATCGTCATCCTGATGATCTCGATGCTCTCCTTCATCGTGGTGCTGTGGAGGGTGAAGCTGTGATCTTCCAGCCCGTGCTCAACGTCTTCCTCCTGGTGCTGCTGTGCGTGCCCGTGGCGGCTCTCGCCGTGATCGCCCTGACGAAGGCGAAGGGCAAGGACAAGGCGCTGTGGGTCATGCGGCTCGTCATGCTGCTGGCGTGCTTCTTCATGTTCCTGCGACCGGGGATCCCCGGGGGAGTCACGCAGACGCTCGCGACGGACACCGACATCGTGCTCGTCGTCGACACCACCGCGAGCATCGTCGCCGAGGACTGGGACGGCGATCAGCCCCGCCTCGACGGCGTGCGAGCCGACGTGCAGACCATCGTCGACGAGTACCCCGGAGCCCGCTTCGCGCTGATCACGTTCGACGCCTCGGCCGACCTGCGGATGCCACTCACCACCGACACGACCTCGCTCGTCTCGTCGCTCGACGTGCTGCGGCCCGAGGTGACGAGTCAGTCGCGCGGCAGCTCGATCGGCCTCGCGAACCAGCTGCTCGCCGACACCCTCTCGAACGCGGCGGCCGCCTCCCCCGACCGCTCCCGCATGGTCTTCTACTTCGGCGACGGCGAGCAGACCGTCACCTCGGCGCCCGAGCCCTTCGACGGCAGTGAGAGCTTCACGGATGCCGGAGCCGTGCTCGGCTACGGCACCGCCGAGGGCGGTCCGATGCAGCTGACCACCGGCGGCCTCGACGGATCGGGGTCGGGCGAGTACATCGAGTACCAGGGGTCGAATGCGCTGTCGGTGATCGACGAGGGCAACCTCGAGGCGATCGCGGCCGAACTCGGAGTCGAGTACCAGCACCGCACCGCGGACACGGAGCTGACGCTGCCCGAAGCGCCGTCGACCACGACGAACTACGCCGAGTCCGGATCGGTCGGCAACGTCACCGAGCTCTACTGGATCGCCGCCCTCGTGGTGCTGGCCCTGCTCGGCGTCGAACTCGCGCGGGCAAGCATGCTCGTGGCCAGGCTGCGCCTGCTGCGGGCGCCGTCCGCGCGCACCCGCCCCCGCGGCCGTCGCGAGAAGCGTCCCACCGACGGAGGTGCCGCATGACCGACCTGTCGACCCGCGAGGGCGCTGCACCGTCCGCCGGCTCCGACGACCTGAGGGCGGCGGCCGCCGCCGCGCTGCTCGCCTCGAATCGGCGACGCCGTCGCATCCGCCGTTGGGTCGCGATCGGTACCCTGCCGCTGACGCTCGCAGCGCTCCTCTTCGTCGGCAAGATCCTGAGCATGTACGCCTTCGCACATCAGTCGATCACCGCCTACGTCGCCGACGACTTCTCGGGTTCGGAGTCCTCGGCGCGCGGCCAGGAGTTCCTCAACTGGTTCGAGCCCTACAAGGCGCCGTTCAACGTGGGCACGGCCCTCGCCGGCGCCGAGAAGCTCCCCGAGGCTCGCGGCAAGCTCGAGGAATCGCTCGACCTCGCGACCGGCCTCGAGGTGTGCAGCGTGCGCATCAACCTCGCGCTGGTGATCGAGCGGATGGGCGATGCCGCCCGTGCGGACGGCGACGGTGCGGGCGCGGCCGCGCTCTACGGCGAGGCTCTCACGGTCACGACCGAGATGCCCGAGGAGTGCAACAGCGACGAGGCGCAGCAGCAGACCTCCGACCCCGACCGCGACCTGCAGGAGAGCAAGGAGGGCCTCGAGGACCGCCTGAAGCAGAAGCAGCAGAGCGAGCAGGAGTCCCCTCCCGAGGAGCAGCAGGGAGAGCCCGAGCCGCAGCCCTCCGAGGACAAACTCGAAGAGCTCAAGGACAAGCTCGAGCAGGGCACGCAGGAGCGCGATCAGCAGCAGGGCGACGACGGCGGCGGCTCGGGGACGGACAAGCCATGGTGATGGATCACGAGAAGCAGCGGGCGCGCTACGTCGCCGGCACCGAGGGGGCGCCGCCCGTCCCGCCACCCGGCGGCTATCGCAACGCACGCCGTCAGTCAGGGGCCGTCACGCCGCCGCAGTACGGTGCACCGGCCCCCGCTGCCACGGCCACCGCGACGGCATCCGAGGCGAAGAAGCCGGCGAACGCCCTCGGCTGGATCGCCCTGGTCGTCGGCATCCTGTTCGCGCTGATCCTGCTCATCACGTTGGCCGTCGGCGCGACCGACACCCTGTACGGCGTCACCATGCTCGCTCTGCAGCTCGTGGTCGTCGCCGTGATCATCGGCACTCTGTTCACCGCGCGCGGGCGCACGCTCGCCGCTGTCGCCCTCGGGATCACGCTCGTCTTCAACGTCGCCACGGTCGGCGGAATCGGCGCGCTGCAGACCTCCGCGTCAGGCAGCTACGACGGCATGAAGAGCGAGGAGCAGAAGCACGAAGAGGCCTACCCCGGCATCAAGGGCACCGATCCGCAGGATGCTCTGCAGCAGCAGTCGCTCGAAGAGGTCAGGTCTGAGGCCGACGGCCTGTTCGCCGAGATCCGCGAGCGCATCACCGCGGAGTACGGGTACGAGTGGGTGCAGGTCGGCGACGAGGACCTGCGTCCGGAGCGCAACGGCTACGGCGGGGAGTCGATGCTCGTCGAGTACACGTCGATCGGATGGGCGACCACCGAGCCGATCCAGGACTACAGCACCAAGCTCGACGTGATGGCGACGATCGACTCGGTCGTGGCCGAGCACGGGCTGCCCCCGCTGTACTCGTTCAACGGCGAGTTCTCTGGCATCGACCCGACGATGATCGCGAAGCTCTACGGCAGCGAGGACCCCCGCGAGCAGCACACGTGGGAGTACTACACCGACAACTACCCCGACCCGATGCGGCTGTACGCCAACATCTACGACCTCTCGAACGATCCCACGGGCGACTTCCTCAAGACGCGCGAGGCGCAGAACGCCCGCACCGGAGAACCGCTCGAGGGCCTGCAGATGGTCGTGATCGCGAGCGCCGTGCTGAGCGAGGACGACCAGGCGGAGTTCGAGGAGAAGTTGAAGGACTATCCAGGATTCCAGTGAGCTCTGTCGCCTCTACCGCTGCGACGGTAGCGTCATGGGATGCATACGACCATCGACATAGCGGGGCGGATCGTGATCCCCGCGTCGATCCGTGAGCGCCTCGGCATCCTTCCGGGGCCGGTCGACATCATGATCGACGGAACGGGCATCCATATCGAGGTCGCGGCCCCTGACGATGTCGTCGAGAAGGACGGACGTCTGATCGTCCGCGGCAGCGGGACCACGCTCACGCCAGAGGACATCCGGAAGCTCCGGCTTGCCGACCAGCGCTGATCTACTCCTCGACATGAGCGCGGCCGTCGCCCTGGTCATCGAGGACAGCACGGCCCACGACGAGGTCCGCACGGCCTGCGCCGGACTGATCCTCGACCTCGCAGGTCATGCACTGCTCGAGACCTACTCCGCTCGGCGTCACCACAACGCAGGAATGGCACCCGACGAAGGACCTCGTACTGTCTGCGACCGACTCGCTGGGTACGAAGTCGACCACGGTGTACGACCCCGCCACGGATCGCGCGACTGACACTTATGGTGCCGCGCCCGCGGCATGCTTCCAACCCGACGGCCGACCCGTGGCGAACCCGCTCGGCACCAGCGGATGCGGCATCCTCCCGTCGCACACCTCCACGACTTACGACGGCGGCCTGCAGGGCCTGCAGTCGACGTTCTACGCCAACCCTCATCTCGCGGGCAAGCCCGCACTGATCGACCTCGGGGTCGGCGGCGCGAACGGCACGGTGGACCGGAACTGGGCCACCGCGGCGCCCGGCACCGGGATCCCCGCCGACAACTGGTCGCTGCGACTCACCGGGCTCGTCACGTTCCCGGACGCCGGCCAGTACACCTTCGTCACCAACAGCGACGACGGCGCACGAGTCTGGATCGGTGACACCCTCGTCGTCGACAAATGGGAAGGCGGGCCCGCCGAACGCGTCGGCGTGCCGATCACGGTTGCCGCGGGAGAGAGCCGACGCATCCGCGTCGAGTACCGCGACGACACCTCCACGGCGTCGCTGCAGCTGAAGTGGCGCACCCCCACGTCCGGAACGACCGCATCGATCGTCCCCGGAACGGCCCTGCGCCCTGACTACGGTCTGGTGACGAAGACGACGACCGACGACTCGACGACCGTCCTCGGTGCCGCGGCACCCACAACCGTCGCGACAGTGGGATACCAGCACCCCTGGCTCGGGCAGGCGACCTCGTCAACGATCGACCCGGACGGGCTCGCACTCATGACCGCGAACGCGTTCGAGCAGCCCGGCAGTTCGGGATGGTTGCGGCGCCTGACGCGCGCGCTGCCCGCCGCGACCGCCGCGGGCGCACCCGCGACCGCGAAGACCACCTCCACCTATTACGGCGAGCTCGAGAACGCACCAGCCGTGTGCGGCATCCCCGCGAACACTAAGCAGGTCGGGATGGTGAAATCCACCACCGGCCCGACACCCGCGGCGGGGTCGGCGATCACGACCCAGTTCGCATACGACGCATGGGGTCGAACCCTCGCGACGAAAACCTCGGCGGACACCGACTGGTCATGTGTGACGTACGACGATCGCGGCAAGGTCTCCTCGTCGACTGTGGTGGGCCCATCGGGTGCGACGACGATCTCGACCGCGACAACCGAGACCGTCAGGACAGCCGGCGGCGGATACACGCATACGACGTCCGGTGTCTCCGTCGCTGGATCGCCGAACGGCTCCACGATCACGACCCAGACTGATCTGTTGGGGCGGACGATCAGTTACACGGACGTGTGGGGAACGGTCACCACACCGACCTACGACCCCGCCTCAGGTCGCGTCACCCAAGTGTCCACGACGCCCGCGGGCGGAGTCGCGTCGGTGACCGCCTACACGTACGACGCGGACGGCAAGGTGCTCTCCGTCACCGTCGACGGCACACAGCTCGCCGGGGTGACCTACGACGCCCTGCAACGGCTGCAGCAGATCACCTACCCGGATGGATCGGGTCTGACTCAGATCGGACGTGACCCCTCACAGCGCGTCGCATCTCAGCAGTGGTCCGTCGGTGGGCAGGTCGTCACCGACAGCATCATCCGCTCGCAATCCGGTCGGATCGTGCAACAGACCACAGCGACCGGGCCGACCACGCACTCGTCCACGTACGGGTACGACGCCGCCGGCCGGCTGACGTCCGCGACGATCCCCGGACACGAACTCACCTACACGTTCGACTCGACCGGCGGATGCGGCCCGAACAACTCAGCCGGACGATCCAGCAACCGCACCGGATCCACGGACGTGTGGACCGCACCCGGGCAAACCCCCGTCACCACCTTTACGACCTCCTGCTACGACTGGGCCGACCGACTGCTGTCCACGACCGTGACCGGCGCCGTCCCCGGAGCGACGAGCGTCGCCGACGGCCTCGCCGCATCGGAGATCGTCTACGACGCGCGAGGCAACACGATCCGCCTCGCCGACATGCAGTTCACCTACGACGCCGCGAACCGGCACATCGGCACAACCTACGACGACGGGACCACAGTCACGATCCACCGGGACGCGACCGGACGCATCGCGTCCCGCACCACTGACCCCGCAGGAGCCACGCCCGCAGGTGCGGCCCGATATCTGTACGCCGCAGCCGGGGATGCCGCGTGGGGACAGACAGATGGAACCGCACTCACCCGCAGCCTCGGGCTCCCGGGCGGGGTGTCATGGACGAACCGGGCCAGCACGATCACCTGGTCGTTCCCCGGGCTGGGCGGCCACGGGCTCATCACCCGAACCGGGGGCACCAACGGGGCCCTGATGCTGTGGGACCCATTCGGACAGCCCCTCGACCCCACCGCCTTCGCCATCGGGACCGCCGGGACTGATGACACGAACCAGGTCTCCGGGAACACCCTCTGGCATCAAGGTGCGCTCAAGCCTGCCGAGTCTGCCGGGTCGACGCTCGTCGTTGAAATGGGCGTGAGGTTGTATGTCCCCGCCCTCGGCCGCTTCCTCCAGGTAGACCCCATCGAAGGTGGAGGCGCAAATGCTTACTCCTGGCACACCGATCCCATCAACGGACACGACCTCAGCGGCGAAAAGTGGTCCATTGCGCCCGCGAAGGACTACCAAAAGCGAATCATCTCGGTAAGCCGTACGATCCAACGAAAGATGAACTATACGACGCGAATCACGGTCCGGGCCGAGGCTTCTCGGGCGGCATTCTGGGACAACCCACAAGGTCGCCAGTGGGACACGCTCATAAGTAGCATCTCCAAGAATGCACAAGTCGGCTGGGCAATCAACGCCTGCTACTTGGTGTGTGGCGAGTACGGCAATGATCACTTTGGAATCGGGATCGGCCCGAAAGCGACTTTCGATGGGTCAGTCTCGACAGGTGTTACGTTCAACGGGCCAACAACGAGAACAACCTCGATCTCAGGCAACTGCAGCGCGGCATTCGGCGTTGGCGGCTACATTGAGGGCTCAGCGTACGGCACGGATATCAGTGGCGAAAATACGGCATTCTCCACCGGTGTCGGCGCAGTTGGTGGAGTCGGCGTGGGGTGCGCACTCATGTTCAACTACTACTGGTGATGGTGATGGTGACGATGGACTCGAGTTGTGTTCCTGCAGGAATTACGTACATGCTGGCTTTCGGGTTCGGGATTGCTGCGATCGTGCTCAGCCCTTGGCTGATCCTGTTGGGGCGCGCCGCATACCGCGACGGCCCCGAGTTCCAGCGCAACCTCTGGAATGCTGTTCCTCTATGGGGCGCGAGCATTACCGGCGTCCTCGCGCTGATCGGCCCCGGGACGTCGTTGGTGGGTTGGAGGGACCTTTGCCTCCCTGCCTACGGGTGGAGCACGCCTGGGGTCATCGCCATGGGGGTCGGCGTTGCCATCGCAGTGACTGCTGTAGCGCGGATGATCGTCGGTCGCATCCGTGTGGGAAACGGGACTGAGAAGAAACACAGCAGCGACGAGACGAGTCCTCAGCAGCCCCAGGCAGAGGGAACTCGCACTTCGAAGTTGCCGCTCGAACGGCGGCGCGTGATCGTCGCCTACGCCGTCACATACGGAGCAGCGGTCATCGTCGTCATAGTGGGCGTCGGGCTGGCAGGGTGACTGGCGCAGTACCGGCCAGATCCAAGAACTGATGGGAGCGGTGCTCTCTACCCCTCAGGACGCGAGCGAGAGCCCCGCGGCGAGCGCGAAGCCCAGCACTGTGGCGAGCCCCGTGACCTGCTTGGCCTTCTCCTGCGCATCCGGCACCATCGAGTCGACGAGCATCACGAGCAGGGCGCCGGCCGCGAAGCCGCTCGCCCCGGCACGGAAGTCGTCACCCGTGGCGCTCGCGAGCCCGAAGCCCGCGACCGTCGCCAGTGCGCAGACCACCGAGATGCCCGCCCAGAGCAGCAGCACACGCGACTTCGCCATGCCGCCCTTCAGCAGGTCGGCGGCAGAGCCGATCGACTCGGGAAGGTTCGAGACGACGATCGCGACGACCAGCGCGATGCTCACCGGTTCGCCGGAGGCGAGCCCGATGCCGAGCACCAGCTGTTCGGGGATGCCGTCGAGCAACGCCCCGAGCGCGAGAGGCACGCCAGCCCCCGAGCCCTGGTTCTTCGACTTCGCGGCCCGTGCGTCGAGGATCCGGTCGGCGATGAAGTACGCCAGCGCACCACCCACGACGCCGACGATGAGCGGGATGGGGCCCGCGAGATCCAGCCCCTCCTCCCACAGCTCGAAGGCGATGGATGCCATCAGGGCACCCGCACCGAAGCCGAGCACGATGCCGAGCCAGCGCGGCGGCCAGGTGCGCAGCAGCGCGAGCGCCGCACCGATGATCAGAGGCGACGCCGCGACGATGCCCCACAGAATCGCTCCGCCCATGTGCCGCCTCCTTCAGGGACACTCTGCCACCGCTCGGGCGGAAACTGCAGAGGCACCGGACTGGCCTCCCCGCGTCGCCCCGATCGGAGCGGTGAGCGGTTCAGTCGACCGGGACGCGATGGATGCCGAGGTCGGTGCGCCCGGGCAGCAGATCCGCCCGGAGCGCGCGGGTGCCGTGGTACTCGCCGTCGCGGAGACGGCGATACGGACTGGTCGGCAATTCGTCGCGGATCCCGGCGAGCCGATCGACGAGCCGCGCGCTCTCCTGGTCGATGCCCGCAGGTGATAGCCCGTCGGCGTCATGGATGACGTGCAGGTCGAGCGGCTCTATGCCGGTGTACCAGAGGGTGCCGTGCGTCACGGGGAACAGCAGTGAGTCCAGGTCGCCGCTGACACCCCGTTCTCCGATCGAACGGTCGTCCTCACCTGCCGTGACGATCACGAGGGCTCGCCGACCCGAGAGCGGACCCTCGCCGTAGCGCAGAGGCAGACCGGTCTCGGGGTCGGAAGGGCCGTACGCGAAGCCGTTGGTCAGCGCGCGATCGAACCACCCCTTGAGGATCGCCGGCGGCCCGTACCACCACAGCGGGAACTGGAGCACGACGAGATCGGCGGCCCCCAGCTTGCGTTGCTCCTCGGCCACATCCGACGGCAGCTGGCCCGCGGCATAGGCCTCGCCCATGAGGTCGACGACGCTGCCCTCCCTTCCGAGAGGCTCGCCCAGGTCAGGGGCAGCGAGCACGGGGTCGAAACCCTGACCGTACAGATCGGTGATCTCCACGTCGTGGTCGCGCGACAGAGCCTCCACCCCGTCGCGGAACAGCCGGGCGTTGAACGAGTTCTCCTGGGGGTGGGCGTAGATCCAGTGGACGGTCGGGCGAGATGCGGACAACGGAGGGCCTTTCTTCAGCGGGGGTCGAGGATCGGAGGCTTCGGAGCGCGTCTCCACAGCGGCACGAGCGCAGCGGCGACGACCAGGCCGGTCGCGACGAGGAGCGAGACGAGGAAGCCGCGGGACCCGACGATCGAGGCGATCGTGCCGAGGACAGCGATCCCGAGGCCGCCACCGAGAGCGAAGCCGACCTCCTGGATCGCACCCACCTGACCGGCGTCGTCTTCGGTGGTCACGTCGAACAGCGTCGTCGCGGCGAGGGTGGCCGCGATCCCGAATCCGACACCGACCAGCACGAGCGGAATCGCGACGAGATCGACGCCGGTCGCGAGCCAGGCGAGACCCGCCCCCTGCACCACGAGGGCGACCACGGTGAGCGTGGGCGAGGTGAGCCACCGGAGGAACACCGGGGCAAGCACCCCGCCGAGAGCGATCGCCACCGCCTGCGGAAGGATCGCGATGCCGGCTTCGGCCGCGCTGAATCCCCGCGCATCCTGCAGGTGCAGACTCACCAGCAGCACGGATGCCGTCGACACACCGCTGCTCGCCACGATGCGCACGATGGCGGGGCTGAACCCCGGCACTCGGAAGAGTCGCATGTCGATGAGGGGTTCGCGCAGAGTCTGCTGACGGCGGATGAAGAACACGAGCGTCCCGACCGCGACGACTCCGGCGACGCCCGCGGCGAGGGGAGCCGCGAGCACCTCGTGCAGCGCGAAGACGAGAGCGCCGAGGGCGACGATCGACGACAGGATGCTGAGGATGTCCCATGACGGCGGCCGCGAGCTGCGGGAATCAGGGACGAGCCAGATCGCGAGCACTCCTGCGACGACCGCGAGCGGCACGCTGCCCAGCAGCAGCCAGCGCCACCCCGGGCCTTCGGTGACGATGCCACCGAGCACCGGGCCCAGAGCGCTGCCGGCACCGAAGGTCGCGGTCCACAGCCCGTACGCCAGCACGCGCTGCCGTGCGTGGTAGTGCGCACCGATCGTGGCGACGACGCCGGCCACGACGAACGCCTCGGCGACGCCGAGGAGCGCGCGCACGACGATCAGCAGCATCCCGTCCTGGGCGAATCCGCCGACGACGTTGAGCACGGCGAAGCCGGCGAGGCCGAGGAGCACGATCCGCTTGCGTCCGAATGCGTCGCCGATGCGGGCGGCGACGATCAGCGTCGCAGCGAGCGAGAGCGCATACACGTCGACGAGCCAGAGGGCGCCGCTGTCGCTCAGGACCAGGTCGCCGCGGATCGCCGGCAATGCGGTCGACATGCTGCTGATCGCGAGCGCGCCGATCAGGATGCCGAGAAGCAGGGGGATCATGGCGAGCCACGGATGCCGAGCCGGGCGGATTCGCGCGGCTGCCACAGGGATGGGGAAGGTCACTGCCTCAGTCTCGCGCCGCAGGTACACTTCAGACAAGTACGGTCATCGATGGTACATAGTGACCGTTTGGATACCATGACGCAGCGGAAGGCAGACCGATGAGAGAGAAGACGGAGCGCATCGTCCGGGAGTGGGGCGACGCGTGTGACGCCGAGGTCTCGATCGCGGTGCTCGGCGGGGCCTGGAAGCCCAGCATCCTCAGCCTTCTCGGCGAGCACGAGGTGCTGCGGTTCGGCGAGCTCAGCAGGCTGCTCGACGAGCCGACCGCCCGGGTGCTGACCCGCCAGCTGCGCGAGCTGGAGGACGACGGGCTTCTCATCCGCACGGTCTATCGGCAGGTCCCGCCCAAGGTCGAGTACCGGCTGAGCGACCTCGGCCGCGGATCGATGCCCCTCGTCGAGGCGCTGACCGACTGGGGCGGTCGCTACGCCGCGCATCAGCGGCGTGAGCTGGCACGGCCGATAGCCGAGCCCGCGCCGCTCGACGAACTCGAAGCCGCTGACGCACGCTGAGTCGCATCCCCGTCCGAAACAGCCGACACGCCGCCGATAGACTGGGAACCATGTCCAAGGTCCTCCAGTCACTTCCCGTCGGCGAGCGCGTCGGCATCGCCTTCTCCGGAGGACTCGACACCTCCGTCGCCGTCGCGTGGATGCGCGACAAGGGCGCCGTCCCCTACACGTACACCGGCGATCTCGGGCAGTACGACGAAGACGACATCGAGTCGATCCCCGGCCGCGCGCTCGAATACGGCGCTGAGGCCTCGCGACTGATCGACTGCAAGACCGCCCTGGTCGAAGAGGGCCTCGTCGCCCTCTCGTGCGGCGCCTTCCACATCCGCTCGGGCGGCAAGACGTACTTCAACACCACTCCTCTCGGCCGCGCCGTCACCGGCACGCTGCTCGTGCGCGCCATGAAGGAGGACGGCGTCGACATCTGGGGCGACGGCTCGACCTACAAGGGCAACGACATCGAGCGGTTCTACCGCTACGGCCTGCTCGCCAACCCGCGCCTGCGCGTGTACAAGCCGTGGCTCGATGCCGACTTCGTCACCGAGCTCGGCGGCCGCAAGGAGATGAGCGAGTGGCTCCAGGCTCACGACTTCCCGTATCGCGACTCGGTGGAGAAGGCGTACTCCACTGACGCCAACATCTGGGGCGCGACGCACGAGGCCAAGACCCTCGAGCACCTCGACGTCTCGCTCGAGACCGTCGACCCGATCATGGGCGTCAAGTTCTGGGACCCTTCGGTCGCGATCGAGACCGAAGACGTCACGGTCACGTTCGAGGCAGGGCGCCCCGTCGCCATCAACGGCGTCGAGTACACCGACCCGGTGGCCCTGGTGCAGAAGGCGAACACGATCGGCGGACGCCACGGCCTCGGCATGAGCGACCAGATCGAGAACCGCATCATCGAGGCCAAGTCGCGCGGCATCTATGAGGCACCGGCCATGTCGCTGCTGTTCATCGCCTACGAGCGCCTGGTCAACGGCATCCTGAACGAAGACACCCTCGCGACGTACCACGAGCAGGGTCGCCGCCTCGGTCGCCTGATGTACGAAGGACGCTGGCTCGAGCCGCAGTCGCTCATGCTGCGCGAGTCCATCCAGCGCTGGGTCGGCCTCACGATCTCGGGCTCGGTCACGATCCGCCTGCGCCGCGGTGACGACTGGACGATCCTCGACACCACGTCGCCGAACCTGTCGTACGGCCCGGAGAAGCTCTCGATGGAGCGCGTCGGCGACGCCGCGTTCGGCCCGGTCGACCGCATCGGACAGCTGACCATGCGCAACCTCGACATCGCGGACTCGCGCTCGCGCCTCGAGCAGTACGCGGGTCTCGGCCTCATCGGCGGCGCCACCGGCGAGCTCGTCGGCCGTGTCACCGCCGGCGAGTCCGGTGAGATCACGGGCGCCGTGGAGGGCTCGGTCTCCGAGGCCGATGAGAACTTCGCCGACGCCGTCGACACGGCCTCCGAGGGCGCGGCCTTCGACTCCGGGCTCGACTGACACCACGTTTCTCAAGGAGGGGGCGGATGCTGCGGCATCCGCCCCCTCCTTTTCTGTGTGGCCGCGGTTTCGCGTCCACAACTCAGCATGGACGCCGAGCACCGGGCCGAATCACGCTGTGTGAAGCTCTCGGCGACGATCCATGCTGAGGTTGTGAACGAGCGGCCACGGGGCTCCTGTGAGTCCGCCGAGTTATCTTGCACACATCTGTGCACATTAAGTACGATGGGTGCATGACCACCCGTGCTCCCCGCCGCGACTCCGTCGAGAACCGCGCCGGCATCCTCGACGCGGCCCGCGCCACGCTCGCCGTCGACCCGCGAGCCTCGATCGACGTCATCGCCCGCAACGCCGGCCTCTCGCGCCGCACCCTCTACGGCCACTTCGACGACCGCGAGGCGCTGATCCGCGAGCTCATCTCGGTCGGCGCGCAGCGCTTCAACGCCATCGCCGAATCCGTGACCGACACCGACCCTCGCCTCGCCCTCGCCCGTCTCGCCGCCAGGCTCTGGCAGGAGGCCGCGCACGTGCAGGTCGCCGCGGCCCTCGCGCTCGACGAGGCGCACGTCGAGCACACCGCAGAGGCCCTCGCCCCACTGCGCCGCACTGTGGCGGCCCTCACCGAGCGCGGCCAGAGCGACGGCAGCTTCCGCACCGACCTCTCCGCCATAACGCTCGCGCGGCTCATCGAAGAGGTGGCCCGCACGGTCGTGGCGCGCACGGACGCCGCGAGCACCGGCGCCGACAACATCGCCGTCCGCACACTCCTCAGCATCGCCGGGCTGTCGTGGCGCGAAGCCGACGACCTGCTCACCGCCCACCCCGAGATCGTCGCCACGCAGGAGATCAGCGCATGAGAATCACGCTGCACGAAGTCAGCAAAGGCCGCGGCGGCCAGGCGCTGCCGACGACGAGCCTCGAGTTCCACACCGGCGCCGTGCGCTTCGCACTCGCCGAGACCGAGCAGCGCCCCAGCGTGCTCGGCCTGATCGCCAGCGGACGGATGAAGCCCGAGACCGGTCGCGTCACCGTCGACGGCACGACGAACAACCGGATGCTCCGCCGCGCGGTCGCGCTCGTCGACGCCCCCGACGTCAGCGACCCGCACGCCGACATCACGCTCGCCGGCGTCGTCGGCGAAGAGCTCATGTTCGCCGGGGTCGGAGCGACCCCGCTGCATGCCCGCCGTTGGCTCACCCAGCTCGGCTTCGGAGAACTCGCCGGAGTGCCGATCGGCAACGTCGATCCGGCGGCCCGCGTGCGCATCCTGTGCGAACTCGCCATCTTGCGCGAGGGCACCGAAGGCATCGTGCTCGTCTCCCCCGACCGCCATGGCGGCAGCCCCGACGGCTGGTGGCGCATCGCGTCGGAGTTCGCCGACCGCGGCTACGCCATGCTCGTCATCATCGGCGGGTCCGCAGCGGTCGCCCTCGAGCGGATGAACGAGCTCGAGGCCATCAACGCCTCAGGTCCCGTGCAGCCTCTCGTGCTCGAGACGCCCGCCACCGATCCCGACTCCCCGGCATCCGACGCCGACTCCCCGGCATCCGAGTCGGAGAACCCGGATGAGTCGGTCGACGCACCGCGCGCGGATGCTCCTGGCTCTCCGCATGAAGAGGACCCCCGGTCGTTGAGCGCGGATGGCGAAGCCGACCGAGACGAAACGCCAGCCACCGACACGCCAGCCACAGACACAGACACACCCACAGACACAGCCACACCCACAGACACGACCGAGAACGGAGCCGAGCGATGAAGGTTCCCTCCATGATCGCCGCCGAGCTGCGGCGCCTCACCGCCAGCAAGATGGGCATCATCGCCCTGATCGCGCTCGTGTGCGTGCCGATCCTGTACGGCGGTCTGTACCTCTGGGCGAACCAGGACCCGTACGCCAAGTTCCCCGACGTCCCGGTCGCCCTGGTGGTCGACGACGAAGGTGCGGCGACTCCCACCACCGGAACGGATGCGCCGAACGGCGAGACCGTCAACTACGGCGAGGATGTCGCCGAAAACCTCATCGAGGGCAACGCGTTCGACTGGCAGCGCATGTCGGCCGACGAGGCGGCGGATGCTCTCCGCGAGGGAACCGTCGACTTCACCGTCACGATCCCCACCGACTTCTCCGCCGCCCTGACCTCCGCCTCGGGCGACGACCCTCACCAGGCGCGCATCGAGCTCGAGACCAACGACGCCAACAACTACCTGGCGTCGTCGATGGGCACGCAGGCTGTCGAGAAGATCCGCAGCTCCGTGGCCGAGATGGTCGGCAGCGAAGCGGCCGAGCGGCTGCTCACCGGGCTCAGCGACGTGCGCGACAACCTCGTCACCGCGGTCGACGGCGCGAACCAGCTCACCGACGGCGCGAACACGGCCGCCACGGGCAGCGCGACCCTGGCCGACGGCACGAGCCAACTCGCTGCCGGCACGTCTCAGCTCGCGGGCGGCACGTCGGAGCTGGCCGGCGGCGCGTCTCGGCTCGCCGATGGCGCGGCGACTCTGGCGTCGGGGGCTCAGCAGGTCAGTGACGGCAACCGGCAGCTGGCCGACGTCGCCGACCGCGCCGGGTCGGCTGTGCAGCAGGCGACGGATGCTCTGCCCCAGGCACGCCAGGACATCGCGACGGTCCTCACAGATCAGGGCCTGACGCAGGAGCAGATCGATCGGGTCCTCGCGACCCTCGATCCGCTCGGAATCCGACTGCAGGAGGGCAACTCGACCGTACAGAACGCGGTCGACAAGGTCGACCAGCTCGCCGCCGGAGCCGAGTCGGTGGCATCCGGCGCCTCGCAGCTCGCCAGCGGCACGCAGACACTCGCCAGCGGCGCGCAGACCGTCGCCAGCGGCGCACAGACCGTCGCGACGGGAGCGGCGGCCGCGAACGACGGCGCCGCCCAGCTGCGCGACGGACTCGGCACCCTCGCATCCGGCACGGCCGAGCTGCGTGACGGCCTGGCCGACGGGGTCGAGCAGATTCCCGTATCGACCCCCGAACTGCGCACCCAGCAGGCCGACACCATCGCCGACCCGGTGAAGGTGTCGAGCGACAAGGTCGCATCCGCCGAGGACTACGGCGCAGGGCTCGCTCCCTTCTTCGCCGCGCTCTCGGCCTGGATCGGCATCTACGCACTGTTCCTCATCGTCAAGCCGATCTCTCGCCGAGCGATCACCGCCCTGCACTCCCCGATCCGCGTCACGCTCGCGGGCTGGCTGACCCCGGCCATGCTCGGCGCGGTCCAGATGCTCGGCCTCATGGGGATCCTCGCGATCACCCTCGGCTTCACGTTCAACAACCCC
Organism: Microbacterium sp. Leaf159; assembly: GCF_001423615.1. Taxonomy (GTDB): domain Bacteria; phylum Actinomycetota; class Actinomycetes; order Actinomycetales; family Microbacteriaceae; genus Microbacterium. The sequence goes on from NZ_LMOU01000001.1 coordinate 2,395,151, forward strand.
ATCGGCACGCTCGGGGTCATGATCTTCGCGTCGGCGACGTTCGCCGCGATCATCCTGGCGCTCAACGTCTGGCTCGGATCGGTCGGGCAGTTCCTGGGGCTCGTGCTCATGGTGCTGCAGCTCGTCACCGCGGGCGGAACCTTCCCCTGGCAGACGCTGCCCGCGCCCCTCGCCGCCCTGCACCATGTGCTCCCGCTCGGCTACGTCGTCGACGCGATGCGGCAGCTCATGTACGGAGGCAATCTGGGTCGAGCTGGCTGGGACCTGGTCGTGCTGGGCATCTGGCTGGTCGGCGCGCTGCTTCTGGCGGCGATCGGCGTGACGCGGATGACGCACCGACGCACACTGCGCGATCTGCAGCCCAGCCTCATCGGCTGAGCGCGGCCGCACGAGAACAGGCCCCGGAATCCGAGGGTTGTGGGTAGTATTCCCAGAGTGCGTCCTTGGGACGCGCTCTGGGACTCTCTGGGACTGAGTCCCACCCTGCCTTCCCGAAAGAGTTCTCGAAGATGACAACTGATTCGCTGGAGATCGTCGACCCTGCGCGCCCTTCACTGGGTGCGCGCATCGGCCGCATCGCCTTCCTCGTCGTGGCCGCGATCATCGTGATCGCCGTCGCCGCCGCCTTCTTCGTCACCTGGACGATCCAACGCTCCTTCCCTCAGACCGACGGCACCCTGCCCCTCGACGGCCTGGAGGCCGAGGTCACCGTGCAGCGCGACGATCGCGGCATCCCCACCATCACCGCCGACTCGACGCACGATCTCTTCTACGCCGAGGGCTTCGTGCACGCGCAGGACCGCTTCTTCGAGATGGACTTCCGCCGCCACGTCACGGCGGGTCGAGTCGCCGAGATGTTCGGGGAGTCTCAGGCAGCGACCGATGCGTTCCTGCGCACCCTGGGCTGGCGCACCGTCGCCGAGGCCGAGGTCGAGGCCATGGACGACGTGACCCTCGGCTACTACGAGGCCTACGCCGACGGGGTCAACGCCTACCTCTCATCGCGCTCCGGTGCCGAGCTGTCGCTCGAGTATGCCGTTCTGGGCATACAGAACCCCGAGTACGCGCCCGAGCCATGGGAGCCCGCGGATTCCGTCGCCTGGCTGAAGGCGATGGCCTGGGATCTCCGCGGCAACGTCGAGGACGAGACCGAGCGGTCGCTGCTCGCGGCGGAGCTCGTCTCCGGTTCTGCGGATGCCGCTGAGACGCAGGCCACGCTCGACGCTCTCTACCCCGCCTATCCGTTCGACGAGCATCCCGTGATCGTCCCCGAGATCTCCACCGTGCCGGCCCTCGGCACGGATGCGGAACCCGCCGCGTTCACCCCCGAAGAGAACGACGACGAGAGCAGCGGAGAGATGCAGCAGGCCGCCACCACGATCGAGTGGCAGGAGGCGTCCGATGTGATCGAGGCGGCCAGCATCCTGGTCGGCGACGTCGGAGAGGGCATCGGCTCGAACTCCTGGGTGGTCTCGGGCGACCTCACCTCCACCGGCATGCCCCTGCTCGCGAACGACCCGCATCTCGGCGCGTCCCTGCCCTCGGTCTGGTACCAGGTGCAGCTCAGGTGCAGCGAGGTCACCGACGAGTGCCCGTTCGATGTCGGCGGCTTCTCGTTCTCGGGCCTCCCCGGCATCGTGATCGGCCACAACCAGCAGGTCGCCTGGGGCTTCACGAACCTGACGACCGACGTCACCGACCTCTACATCGAGCGGATCGAGGGCGACCGGTACTGGCGCGACGGCGCTCTCGTGCCGCTCGAGGAGAGCACCGAGACCATCAAGGTCGCCGGAGGCGATGACATCGAGTTGACCATCCGCTCGACGGTGCACGGCCCGATCATCTCTGGACTGACCGACGATTTCACGGCCATCGGCGACGACCCCGAACCCGGTCTTACGGCCGGCGGTGCGACGAGCCCGGCACCGGCCGGCGACGGTGCCGAGTACGCCGTCAGCCTGCGGTGGACGGCGCTCGACCCCGGCACCGCGGCGACAGCGATCTTCGCTCTGTCCACCGCGCAGGACTTCGAGGAGTTCCGTCACGCCGCTTCGCTGTTCGATGTGCCCGCCCAGAACCTCATCTATGCCGACACCGAGGGCAACATCGGGTACCAGACGCCCGGACGCCTGCCGATCCGGGGCGCAGGCGACGGGTGGATGCCGCAGCCCGGGTGGGACAGCAGCTACGACTGGACCGGGTTCATCCCCTTCGAGGACCTGCCGGTCTCGTACAACCCCGCCTCGGGGTACATCGTGACCGCGAACAACGCGATCGTCACCGACGACTACCCTTACTTCCTCTCGCGAGACTGGGACTACGGCTACCGGGCGGCACGCATCGCGCATCTGATTGAACGACGGGCCGCTGCCGGGCCGCTCACCGCCGAGGACATGCGGGAGATCCAGATGGACAGCGAGATGTGGATCGGCAAGCGCCTGGCATCCGCGATGGACGACGTCGAGGTGAAGGGGGCAGGAACAGCGGATGCCGTCGGCCTGTTGCGCTCGTGGGATGCGCAGAACGAGGCATCCTCCGCTGCCGCCGCATACGCGAACGTCCTGTGGTCGAACCTCGTGCAGAACCTGTTCGCCGAACGCGACGAGCCCCTGCCGATCGACGGGCAGGGCCGCCTGTTCACGGTGGTCGCCGACCTGCTCGACGACCCCGCCGATCCGCTCTGGACCAACCAGGCCCTGGATGTGTCGAGCATGGACGAGATGCTCGCCCTGTCTGCCGAAGAGGCCTACGACGAGCTCTCCGCCCTGCAGGGCACCACGGTCAGCGCCTGGAGGTGGGGCGATCTGCACGCCATCACCCTGACCAGCGACACCTTCGGCTCGTCGGGCATCGCCCCGATCGAGATGCTGTTCAATCGCGGGCCCTTCGCCGTGAGCGGCGGCGCCTCGGTGGTCAACGCGACGGGGTGGGAGCTCGGCACGTCGTATGCGACAACCACGGTGCCCTCGATGCGGATGGTGATCGACCTGTCGGACTTCGACGCCTCGACGTGGATCCACCTCACCGGAGCCTCGGGGCACGCGTTCGACGAGCACTACATCGATCAGACCGCCGACTGGGCGGCCGGCGTGCAGAAGCCCTGGGCCTTCTCGCGCACGGCAGTGGATGCAGCGGCCCGGCACACGCTCGTACTGACCCCGGCGGGTTAGCCACCGGCGTCGGCTCGCGTCTCAGGCGGGCGCCGGCTCGGAGGCCGCGGCGCGGCGTGCGATCAGCCAGATGCCGACTGCGGCGGCGAGGAAGATCCCCGCGAGCATCGCCCACCCCGCGAATCCGAACGTGATCGCGGTGGCGTTCACGACGATGGGCGATGCCAGAGCGCCGAGCGAGAAGCCCATTCCGAAGACACCCTGGTAGGCACCGGCGCGCACGGGGTCGGCGAGCTCGAAACTCAGGCCCCAGGCGCCCGCCTGCGACAGGATCTCGGCGAACGTGTGCGCGACCATGCCCACGATGAGGATGACGATCGCGGCCCAGGCGGGCAGACCCGCGGCGAGTGCGTAGACGATGCATGCGGCGACCATGAGCCAGCCGGCGATCATCGTCACCCGGCCCGCGATGCGGACGTCGTGCGTGCCTCGCGAGGCGCGCACCTGGAAGAGCACGACCAGCGCGGTGTTGATGATCAGGAGCACGGCGAAGGTCGCCTCGGGCGCGTTCGTGTTCTCGGTGATCCACAGGGGGACTCCGAGCTCGGCGACGCCGAACTGCATTCCGAAGATGGCCGAGAGGCCGCTCAGCAGCAGGTATCGGGGGTCGCGCCACGGCGAGCGGCGGTTCCAGTCCCTGCGCTCCGCGGACGCCGCCTCCGTGGCATGCGTGTCGATCGATCCGGTCTCGGTGTGCAGCACCTTGACCCTGGCGCGGGCCGGCGCGTCCACGGCGGCGGTGAGGCGCAGCAGCGGGAGCGACCCGAGAGCGCAGATCACTCCGGCGCAGGCGATGACCGCGCGGTAGGCCTCCGGCGTTCCCAGGGCCAGGGCGATCGCGCCGATGCCGGAGCCCGCGGCGATCGCCAGGTTGGTCACGGTGCGGAGCACGGCTCGGGCGTGCACGCGCCTTTCGGGGGCGAAGCCGCGGGCGATGATCGCCGACCGCGCGGAGTGGCCGAGCGTGTCGAAGAAGCCGGCGAGGCTCGCGAGGAGGAGGGCGGAGGCGAAGTCACCCACGAAGGCGTAGGCGGCGAGCAGAACGCCCCCGGTCAGCTCGAAGCCGAAGGCGAGGCGCCGGGCGCTCCACCGATCGGCGAGCCAGCCACCGAGGAACGACGCCACGACACCGCATCCGCTCGACACCGCGAGCACGATAGCGGCCTGCGCGGGTGACAGGCCGATGACCTGGGTGAAGAAGAGCACCGTGACGGCGAGGAAGACACCGCGGCCGACGCGGGAGACCGAGGTGGCCGTCACCAGCGCCCGCAGCACCGGGTCGCTCATTCCGGCGGACAGTCGGGCGACGAAGCTCTTCGTCGCGGCTGGGTCCTCGCCGTCCTTTCCGACCTGGTCGGGATCGGGATCGGGCGAAGACACCCTTTCATCCTCGCACGGCTCCGAGACGCGTCCCCGCGGACACCGGTATGCGATGGGTTAGCGTTGACGGGTGGTCTCCAGCTATCTCGCCCCGACGGGCACACCTGTCACGCTGCTCGAGTTCGAGCACGCCGGGGCGACCCTGATCGCGGAGACCTTCGGCGAAGGCGCGCACACGTTCCTGCTGCTGCACGGCATCGGCATGGGCCGCAGCGTCTACCTCGACGTCGTGCAGAGGTTGCGCGGCCGGGTCATCGCGCTCGACCTCCCCGGATTCGGCGAGGCCCCCGAACCCACCCGCACCTTCACCATGGAGCGTCACGCCGACCTCGTCGCCGCCTACCTGCGCCATGCCGGTGAAGGTCCGGTCGTCGTGATCGGTCACTCGATGGGCAGCCAGATCGCGGCGGAGCTGGCCGCACGGCATCCGTCGCTCGTCGAGGGCGTCGTGCTCGCGGGCCCCACGGTGAACAAGGCGGCCCGCAACGTGGCCGCGCAGGCCAGCTATCTGCTGACCGACCTGGTCGGCGAGCGCCCCCTCGTGATCTGGCGCGGCGCCAGGGAGTATCTCCGCGGCGGCCCCCACCTGATCCGCAAGATCCGGGCGACCATCGTGCACCAGCCGGAGAAGGCGTTCGCGCGCATCGAGCAGCCCGTGCTCGTGCTTCGCGGTGAGAGCGACCCGCTGGCGCCGATGAGCTGGTGCCAGGAGATCATCGACGAGATCCCCGGCGCCGACCTGCGGGTGATCCCCGACCACGGTCACGGCACGCTGATCAGCGACTCCGAGCCGGCCGCACGTCTGATCCAGGGCTTCGCCGACAAGCTCTGACCCCGGCCTCGCCGCCGCACCAGCGCACCGGCGGATGCCTCAGCGCAGCGGCGGAGGTGTCGTCGGAAGAAGCAGAGCGTTGCGGCGCGACCGCGTCAGCAGGAGCGTGAATGCCCCGAGACCGCCCATGACCACCGCGATCATGATGCCGAACACGATCATGAACCCTGTGACAGGACTCTGCGCCATGACGCCACCCACCACCGCGACGATCACACCGATCACCGCGAGCGTGGCCACGCACCAGCCGACGATCATCGACGCGAGATAGCCCCGAGGCCCGGCGTGCCCGGGTCGAGGACCGAACTTCATGCCGATGTACCAAGTCCACCGTGAGCCGGTCCACCAGCGGCTGACCTGCCTCGTCATCGGATACCACCCGGCACCGGGCCCCTCGACCTCGCCGGGCAGAGGCTGCACGACCGCGTCGACGATCGGGGCCGACTGCGGAGCGGGGAGCTTGCGCACGCCGCTCGAGTACGCAGCGCCGACGAACCAGATGACGGCCGCCGACAGCAGCAGCACGGGGAAGACGAAGTTGCCGGGGCTCCGTGAGATCAGCGCGGAGAACAGCTGCAGCATGGCGAGCGCGGAGAACAGGATGCCCAGGACCACTCCCATGGCCGGCGGCTCGATCGCCAGCCAGTCGGGCCGCGGCTTGCCCGCGCGGACGCGATACGGCGTCCACATCACGCCGTCCCACCAGCGGACGTCCGTCGTGCCGGGAACCGGATACCAGCCCATCGACAGCGTCGCCGGTGCGGCCGCCCGCTCATGTGCGGTCCACTGCACGCCGTCCCACCAGCGCTGAGCACCCGGCGTGCCCGCGTCGTACCATCCCTGCGGTGCTGACATCGTCCCCCCTGTTCGACTCTCAGCCTGCGCCGGGAGGAGTCTGCTTCGAGTCTGCGAGCTCGTCGACGACGAGGCTGCGCTCGTCGGTCGTGCCGTTGCGATAGGCCTGTCGCCCCACGATGTGCGCCGACAGAGGGGCTGTGGCGAACTGCATGAGCACGATCGGGGCGACCAGGGCGAGGCCGACGAGGATCCCGCCCACCGTGCGCAGCGACAGCGCGATCGCGAGACAGATCAGGATGAGGCCCAGCACCTGGGGCTTGGTGGCGGCATGCAGCCGTGACGGCACGTCGCGGAAGCGGAGCAGTCCGACGGCGGCCGAGAGGCAGAGCAGGGCTCCGAGCAGGATCAGCACGAGGACGGCGACGTCGATGACGCCGTCGGGAATGCTGAGGCCGAATACGTTCATGGCGTCGTGTTGTCCCTTCTGGCGACGAACCGGGCGACCGAGATCGACCCGAACACGCCCACCGCGGCGATGATCAGCAGCACCGGGATGTTGCGAGTGTGCCCGTTGATCGCCATCTCGGCTCCGAGCACGCACATCACCTCGGTCAGCAGCACGTCGGAGGCGACGGCGCGGTCGAGGATCGACGGGCCCCGCACGATCCGGATAATCGTCAGGATGGCCGCGAGGCCGAAGACGACCATGATCGCCAGCAGCAGGATGTTCATCGCGCACCGCCCTTCTTCGCCCCGCCTGCCGAACCGGCAGCCTCGCCGACCGAGGCGGCACGCGCCGCACGCTCGTCCGCTTTGAGGGCACGGTACTGCTCGGGGGCGCCGAGCGCACGCACGACCCTGCGCTCCCAGCGGAGCACACCCTCGCGCTGCTTCTCGACGTCGGCCAGGCTGCGCACCCCGATCACGTGCAGGTACAGCACCTGGCGATCGCGATCGGCTTCGACGACGAGAGACCCTGGAACCAGCGACGACACGACCGACACGTGGGTCATCATCAGGTCGTCGGCGTACTTGAGCGGCACGGCGATGATCGCGGCCCCGGGCTGGCGCCGGAAGTCGAAGACCTGCACGGTCACCGCGAGTGCGCCCCGCAACACCGCGAACAGGAACTGGACGACCAGGAGCGCGGCGTACCAGACGTTGATGCGCCCCGAGAGTTCGACCGTCGGCAGTCGGAAGACGCGAGTGACGAACACCGCGACGACGAGCCCGGACAGGAACGCGAGCACCGTGAACTGCGCCCACAGCAGCATCCACAGCACGACCAGCCACGCGAGGAACGGAAGCTGCACGCGGATGTCGCGCCAGAAATGACGGCCGGTCTCGGTGGGGCTCATCCCTCCACCTCGTCTTCCAGCTGGATGAGGCTCACCGGGTCGAGCAGCGCCTCACCGATGCGGTCGCACAGCGCGTAGAGCGGTCCGGCGAAAACGGTCAGCGCCACGGTGACCCCGACCATCCCAGCCGTCGCGACGGTCATGATCCTGGGGATGCGGCGACGCTCCTGCTGCTCGTCGGCCGCCGGGGCGTTGCCCAGGTACGAGATGCGTCCTTCGGTCTCGGCCGAGTCCTCCTCCTCGCGCCAGAACGCGAGGTTCCACGCACGCATCAGCGCGTAGAGGGTGAGGAGCGAGGTGACGATACCGCCGGCGATCAGCACGATCATCAGAGGCGTGCCGACGGATGCCGCCGCCTCGAACAGCGCGAACTTGCCGATGAATCCGGAGAACGGCGGGAGTCCACCGAGGTTGATCGCGGGGATGAAGTAGAGCACGGCGATCACCGGCGCGACCTTGAGCAGTCCCTTCACCCTGAGGATCGACGTGCTGCCCGCTCGACGCTCGATGAGACCGACGGCGAGGAACAGGGTGGTCTGCACGATGATGTGGTGGACGATGTAGTACACCGTGGCGCCGATCGCGGCCGGTGTCGCTATCGCGAGACCGAAGATCATGTAGCCGACATGGCTCACGAGCGTGAACGAGAGGATTCGTTTGAGCTCCGCCTGCGCGACGGCGCCCAGTACTCCCACGATCATGGTCGCGAGCGCGATGATCAGCAGCAGGGTGTCGATGCTGTTGTCGGCGAACAGCTGCGTCTCGGTGCGGATGAGCGCGTACACGCCGACCTTCGTCAGCAAGCCGGCGAAGACCGCGGTGACCGGAGCCGGCGCCGTCGGATACGAGTCGGGCAGCCAGAACGAGACGGGGAAGATCGCGGCCTTGATGCCGAATGCGATCACCAGCATGAGGTGCAGCACGAGCTGCGTCTCCTGCGGGAGCTCGGTCATGCGCTCGGCGATCTGCGCCATGTTCACGGTGCCGAGGGCTCCGTAGATCATCGCGATCGAGGCGAGGAACAGGATCGACGAGACCAGTGACACGACGATGTAGACGGCGCCTGTGCGGATGCGGGACTCGGTACTGCCCAATGTGATCAGCACGTAGGACGCGACGAGCAGGATCTCGAATCCGACGTACAGGTTGAAGAGGTCGCCCGCGATGAACGCGTTGAAGATTCCGGCGGCGAGGATGAGGTACGACGGATTGAAGATCGAGATCGGTGTCTCGTCGGTGCCGTCTGCCGCGCCCTGACCGATCGAGAAGAGGAGCACCGCGAGCAGCACGATGCTCGAGATGAGCACCAGGAGAGCGGCGAGCCGGTCGACGTAGAGCACGATGCCGAACGGCACCGGCCAGCCGCCGACCGAGACCGCGAGTGGAGCCCCGGCGTCGACGACCACCAGGAGCACCGCGGCGATGACCGAGACGATCGCGAGGGTCGCGACCGTGACGAACGCCTGAAGTCGGGGGTTGCGGCCGAAGATCAGCGTGACTGCGGCACCGAGCAGCGGCAGCGCGACGAGCAGCGGGACGAGGGCGCTCATCGGCGGTCCTCCCCGTCTGTCGTGTCGTCCGATTCGCCGTGCTCGTCGTCCTCGGGCGGAGCCGATTCGTGGGCGAGAGTGGATGCGGCGGCATCCGCGTCCGGCTCCGGCTCTGCCGCCGCGGGCGCAGGACGAGGGGCGGTCGGGCGATCGGTGGGCGCGTCGTCGTGGATCGCGGGGTGGTCGCGCATGTGCAGCACGGTGATCGGTGCCGTCTGCACGCCCACGAAGTCGGTGGTGGCCTCGTCGTCGGCGGCGTCGGCCTCGTCGTCCATGAGATCCTCGTCGGCATCGGTGCGCTCGCGGAGCGCGATGTCGGCCTCGTCGTCCTCGACGGTGTCGGCCTGGCCCAGCTGCCAGGAGCGGTAGATGAGCGCCAGGAGGAACGCCGAGACGGCGAACGTGATCACGATGGCTGTGAGCGTGAGGGCCTGCGGAAGCGGATCGCTGAGCTCGCCCTCGGTGCCGAAGAAGGGCGCATTGCCCGGAACGCCCATCACGATGAGCAGCAGGATGTTCGTGGCGTTGCCGAGCAGGAGGAATCCGATCAGCACGCGGGTCAGGCTGCGCTCGAGCATCGCGTAGACGCCGCAGGCGAAGAGCACGGCCATGATCACGATCAGGGTCAGGGAGACATCCATCAGATGGTCACCCCCCGCTCGCGGAACTCCTGCGCCTGGCGGTCGACCTCGCCGCCGAGGCTGCGCAGCACGTCGAGCACGAGACCGATCACGACGAGGTATACGCCGATGTCGAAGATCGTCGAGGTGACGAACTCCATATGCCCGATGCCCGGGATCTCCCACTCCCAGAATGTGCTGGTGAGCGGGGCCATGCCGAAGAACAGCGGCACGACGGCGGTGCCGACGGCGAGGATGAGGCCGGTGCCGAGAAGTCGACCGGCATCCGTGGGCGCGGCCGCTCCGAGCTCCCAGCGCCCGCCGGCCACGTATCGCATGACGAGGGCCATTCCGGCGACGAGTCCGCCGGCGAAGCCGCCGCCGGGGAGGTTGTGTCCGGAGAACAGCAGGAAGATCGACACGACGATGATCGTGTGGAACAGGATGCGGACGATCACCTCGAGGAGGATCGACCGATTCTCGGGCTTCATCCGCTGACCGCCGACGAGCCAGGCGCGAGGGCTGCTCTCGTTCTCGGAGGTCTGGAAGCGCACACCCTCGGTCGTCTCGACGAGGGGGCGGCTGAGCGTGCGACGGCGGCGGGCCTTGGGCAGCGTCTTCGTCGCCGAGAGCATGTCGGCCCGGTGCGTGACGAACACCAGCGATGCGACTCCGGTGGCGGCCAGCACGAGCACCGAGAGCTCGCCCATCGTGTCCCACCCGCGGAGGTCGACGAGCGCGACGTTCACGACGTTCTTGCCATGACCGATCTCGTACGCGAGCTTGGGGAACGCTTCGGAGATCGGATCGGAGACGCGCGACTGCGTCGCCACGATCGCGACGAGGGCCATCGTGAGGCCCACGCCGACACCGAGGAGTGCCCGCGGGATGCGACCGACGGATGCGTTGTGCTCGCCCATCCGCGCCGGCAGGCGCCGGAGCACGAGGGCGAACGTGACCATGGTCACCGTCTCGACGAGGATCTGCGTGAGCGCCAGGTCGGGGGCGCCGCTCGTCGCGAACAGCACGACCATGCCGAGACCCGTGATCGAGACGAGCACGACACCGGTGTAGCGCTTCTGCGCGCGCACGGCCATGACGGCTGCGGCCGCCATCATCGGGGCAACGACCAGCTGGGCCGGCGTGTGCCATGCCGAGAGCTGGAAGCGGTCGATGTCACTGGCCAGCAGTGCGGTGATCTCGGCCGCCACGAACACGACGAAGATCGTGCCGACGTAGACGGGGAGAGAGCCTCGCTGGGTCAGCGTGGTGCTGAGCACCGAGAGGCGGTCGATTCCGCGCATCACCAGGTAATAGACGTCTGCCGCGGTGAAGCGGATGAGGCGCGCCTTGCGATCCCATCCGGTGCGCACGGTGAGGAGGAACAGTCCCGCACCGAGAAGGATCGAGAGGATCGAGATGCCGAGCGCCGGCTCGAGCCCGTGCCAGAGCGCGAGGTGTCCTGGGCCCTCCGCCGCGACGCCCTCGGGATCGAGCCCGGGGGTCGCGGTCAGCGCATACCCCTGCAGGGCGGTGTCGAGCGCGGGCGCGCCGATTCCGGCCGCGAGGGTTATGCCGGCGAGGATGATCGGTGCCGAGAGGAAGCCGACGGGCGGGTCGGGCCAGGCGGTGTCCGGCAGGCGGTCGCCGACGGCATCCCGCTTCTTCCAGAAGGCTCCCCAGAGGAAGCGGATGCCATATGCCGCAGTGAGAATGGATCCGAGGCTGACGCCGATGATCGCGACGAGACCCCACGGAGAGCCGTGCATGGCGTCGTCGAGGAGTGCGGTGAGCGTCGACTCCTTCGCAACGAAGCCGATGGTCGGAGCGATACCGGCCATCGAGGCGACCGAGATGAATGCCGCGGTCGCCATGACCGGGGCCTGTCTGCCCACTCCGCTCAGCTCATCGATGTCACGGGTCGACAGCTGTCGGTCGATCACGCCGACGATCAGGAACAGCGCCGACTTGAACAACGCGTGCCCGATCACGAGCGCGAGCCCCGCGAGGGCGCTCGCCTGCGTGCCGTAGCCGATCACGATCGAGAAGAACCCGAGCTGGCTCACGGTGCCGAACGCGAGGATGCGCTTGAGGTCGGTCTCGCGCAGCGCCTGGATGCCGCCGATGAGCATCGTCACGATTCCCAGCGAGATGATGATCGGCCGCCAGGGGCCGGTGAACGCGAAGATCGGTGCGAAGCGCGCGATCAGGTAGATGCCCGCCTTCACCATGGCCGCCGCGTGCAGGTACGCGCTCACCGGCGTGGGCGCGGCCATGGCTCCCGGCAGCCAGAAGTGGAACGGGAAGATCGCCGACTTGCTTATGGCTCCGATCAGGAGCATCACCACTGCGGCGTCGACGATGGGCCCGGTCGGGGCGAGCTCGAGGATCTCGCGGATGCTCGAGGTGCCGGCGTCGACCACGAGCAGTACGACGCCGACGAACATGACGAGTCCGCCGAGGGTGGTGACCAAGAGCGCCTGCAGAGCCGCACGTCGGCTGGCCGCGCGGCGCCGGTAGTGCCCGATCAGGAGGTACGAGAGGATGCTCGTCACCTCCCAGAACATGACGAGCATGACCAGGTCGTCGGTCAGGACGAGACCGTACATCGCGCCGGCGAACCCGAGCAGGACGGCCGCGAACTGGCCGATCCCCGCCGAGTCGTCGTGGAAGTACCAGCGGCAGTAGAGCAGTACGAGAGCACCGACGCCCGTGACGATCAGGGTGAGCACCCAGCCGAGCACGTCCATGTTCATCGACAGGTTGAGCCCGAGCTGCGGGATCCACTCGACCGACACGAACGGCGTCGGCCCGTCGAGCACCTGCGGGGTGAGGACGAGCGCGTGGACGAATGCCGCTGCGGGAATGAGAGCCGCGATGGCGAATGCCTGGGACCCCAGCCAGCGCACCAGCACGGGCATCACGATGGACCCGAGTAGGAACACGGCGAGGAGCGTCAGCATATACGCGGCTCCTCGAAGCTCGTCGGCCGGGGGTGCGGGTGTCGCTACCTAGTTTACCTTGCGATTCCGGCATTCCGGGTCGATGATGTCGCTTTCGAATCGCGCAAATGGCTGATTCCCCCCGGCATTTCGGGCAATTTGCGCGATTCGAAACCCGTGATCAGGTCATTCGGATGCGTTCATCGACTGCTGCGAGGCCCCACGGTGGGATCCTGGTCGATGTGGCGGTTGCCGCGACCCCGTCGCGATCTCCCTCCGCCTCCACGACCGACGAGAGGCCTCTTCATGCGCATCGCCCTGCACTCCGAGATCCGCGACGGCGCGGTCGACGGCTACCGCACGAATCACGCGCGCATCCCGGACGCGCTCGCGGCGACGTTCACCCGCATCGGCATCCACGATTGGACCATCTGGCGGTCGGGCCACCGCCTGTTCCACCTCGTCGACTGCGACGACTGGGATGCCGCGGTCGAGGCGCTGAAGGATGACCCCGCCGATCACGCGTGGCAGGCCGACATCGGCCGGTTCGTCGAGGTCTTTCGCGACGCGGACGGCGATGAGGGCACGGCCCCACTCGAGCAGATCTGGGACCTCAGGGCTCAGACGTCCTCCTGACCGTCTGCCGACCGGCTCACCGAACCGTTCGAATCGCGCAAATGGTCGTGAATCGAATCCGGATGCCGCCATTTGCGCGATTCGAACGTGCGCGGGCCGTGGCAGAGTAGCTCCGTGGCACGGGCATGGGTGCGGGAGCTGACGGGGTGGCTGGCCGCCACCGCCGTGTCGCTGATCGCCGCAGCGACGGTCGCATCATCCGCCCGCGCCGAGCTGCTGTTCCGTGACGGCGACTCGCTGATCGTCGCGATGCTCGCGCGATCCCTTCTGTCCGGAGACGCGCTCGACTGGGCGATGTCGAGCGTGCTCTTCCTGCCCGAGACCGGCGCGTTCGCAGCGCTCGACGCCACGTCGGCCCTCGGGGCGAATGGACTCTTCGCGGTGAGCGCGGCCCTCAACCTGCTGGCGCTCTACGGTGCGATCCGCCTGACAGCGGGGCGGGCCCGGTCAGGCGCGGCGCCCGTCGCCTGGTCGATCGTCGCGCTGGCGGCGTTCGCGATACTGGCGATGACCGAGACGTCGGCGTCGCGTGACGCGCTGGAACTCGCGTCGCTGCACCTGACCACCACCTACTACTCCGCGACGGTCGTCACCGTGGTGCTGGCGATCGGCATCGTGCGGCGCATGCTCGACCGACCTGGGCTCAGCCTGTGGGCGATGGGCGCGCTCAGCGCCATCGCGATCGTGGCGACGCTCTCCAACCCGCTGTTCGCTGTCTGGGCGACGCTGCCGCTGGCCCTCGTCCTGGTCGCCGTCGCACTGCGCACGACCCGGCGCGCTCGCATCCTGGGTCTTCTGGCGGTGCTCGTCGGTGCCACCGCGATCGGCTTCTTCGCACGCATTCCGTTTGCGGCATGGATCGCGAACACAGGCGCCGGATACGCGCAGCCCGAGCACTGGCAGGAGTCGGTCGAGTACTACGGACGGCTCCTCGGTGAGCGCCTTCACAGCCCACTCGGACTCGTCGCGCTGCTGCTCATCGCTGCGCTCGTGGGGCTCGGGGGCGTTCTCTCCGTGCGCGCCGCTGGGCTCGGGGCGCGCCTGGTCGCTGCGATTGCATGGGCAGCCCCTCTCATCGTGGTCGTCGGCGCCGTGGCACTGGGCACTCACGCGGCCCGCTACCTCCAGCCCGCGGTCTTCGCTCCGATACTCGCCCTTGTCGCGGTGCCGCGGGTGCTGAGCGTTCCGACCCGTCTGCGCCGTCCGGTCGCGGCCGTCGCCTCTGTCCTCCTGGTCGTGGGCGGCGGCCTGAGCATCCCTCGACTCGCGGATGCCGCGCAGCAGCCCGACCCCGATCTCGCCTGCGTCACCGACTGGGTGGACGCCTCGGGACGCGCCGGCGCCGGACAGTTCTGGACCGTACGGCTGCCGAAGCTGCACCTCGAGGATCCCTCGCAGCTGGTGCAGGTCGACCATCAGCTCAACGGCTATGCCTGGCTGGTGAATCGCACCGACTTCGCGATCGGAGAGGTCTCGTTCCTCGTCGAGGACTCCCAGACCGTGCCCTGGGATCTCCCGCGATCGATCACCCCCGACGAGGTGGTCGACTGCGGTCGCTACTCCATCCTCGACTTCGGCACGCAGACCCTGCCGCTCGGCCCGCCACACTCCTGATCAGAGGCCGCAGAGGCCGGGCGCCCGTGGATCAGCGCGACGGCCGCGCGGTGGTCGTGCCCTCTCGGAACCGACACGTGAGGTGCAGCGTCAGGCCGGGCTCGCCACGCAGCATCCGGGCGACCTGCTCGCCTGCCGCACGCCCCTTCTCGACAGCGGGCTGCACGCTGGTGGTGAGCACGAGATCGCCGAGGCCGTCGGCGGCGATGCCGTCGAATCCGGCCACCGACAGATCTTCGGGCACCCGTAGGCCGAGTTCCTCGGCCGCGCGGACGATCCCGACCGCGAGGAGGTCACTCTGAGCCAGGACGGCCGTCGGCCGAGACTCGGCATCCGCCAGCAGGATGCGTCCGGCGAGAAGACCCTCGTCGATCAGGCTGCCGCCCGCCGAGATGGCCGGCGCATCAGGGAAGATCTCGCGCATGCCGGCGAGGCGGTCGATCGTGACGTCGACGGTCGCGGAGTCGATGCGTTCCCGCGTGACGGGGCCTCTCTCTCGTCCGGTGTCGAGGGGCAGAGTGACGAGGGCGACGTCGCGATGCCCCAGGTCGCGCAGATGACGGGCGACATCTGCGGCCGCCGCGGTGTTGTCGAGGGTGATCCTCGGGATCCCCTCGCCCGCATCGCCCTCGATCACGACGACCGGCAGACCACGGCTGCGCACGATGTCAAGCGAGGCTTTGGTGCGGCCGGAGCATCCGATCAGCACGACCGCATCGACCGGCGCGTTCGAGAGCGACGATCCGTCGTCGCCTGGCTCGTCGCGCATGAGCAGGATGCCCGCACTCAGGTCGGCCATCCCGTCGGTGAGACCGTCCATCATCGCGGTGGTCACCGGGTCGAGGAACGCCGCCCGCAGGTGGCCCTCGAGCACCACGGCGACGATGCCGCTGCGTCCTCGGCGCAGTGAGGCGGCACGCGGGTCAGGTCCGGCGTAGCCGAGTTCGGCAGCGACCGCGAGCACCCGCTCACGTGTGGCCGGTGCGACATTCGCCTTGCCACTGAACACGACGGATGCGGTCGACGTCGCCACGCCCGCCGCGCGTGCGACGTCGGCGATCGTCGCGCGGCGCGTGGTCTCATGACTCGTCATACTCCGAGGATAGCTCCCCCGCTTCCCTCGTATCGAATCGATTCGATATGCTGTCGATCATGGACACGGCTCTCTCCCGATCGCAGTACGTGCGCTGGCGCACGGCGATCTTCGCGATCTTCCTCGCCAGCGGTCTGTCGATCGCCACCTGGGCATCGCGTGTCCCCGACATCAAGCTCGCGCTCGAGGTCGACAAGGCGCAGGTCGGCATGCTGCTGCTCGGCGCGGGAATCGCGTCGATCATCGGAATCTCGACCAGCCCCGCGATCATGGCGCGCACGGGCGCGCGCCTCGGCATGATGGTGTCGATCTTCACCTTCGCCTCGGGTGTGGCACTGATCGGCATCGGAGCGAACGTGCTCGGCTCCTATGCCGTCGTGCTCATCGGCCTCGTGCTCTTCGGCCTCGGCAACGGGTGCGTCGACGTCATGATGAACGTCGAGGCCACCGCGATCGAGCAGCACTCGGGCAAGACGATCCTCCCGCTCTTCCACGCTTTCTTCAGCTTCGGCACCGTCATCGGGGCCGGACTCGGAGCCCTCGCCGCACAGCTGCGGATCGACGTCTTCACGCACACCCTCGTGATCGCGGTGTTGATCGCCGCCATCGGTGTCGTCAGCATCGCCAGCGTCCCCCGTCGCGAGGAGGCGCTCGATCCGAGCGGAGACGACGGCGAGAAGCCGCACTGGCGGGACCGGATGCACGTCGCGCTCTCGGCCTGGCGCGAACCTCGCACGTATGCGATCGGCGTGGTGATGCTCGGCATGTCCTTCGCCGAGGGTGGGGCCAACGACTGGCTCGCGCTCGGAGTGGCCGAGGACCACGGTGGAGGGACCGCGCTCGGCGCAGCCGCCCTCGCCACGTTCTCGGTCGCGATGACCGTCGTGCGCGTCTTCGGCGGGCCCCTCGTCGATCGATTCGGCCGCGTGGCGGTGCTGCGCATCCTCGCGGTGGCCGCGGCATCCGGCATCCTGCTTTTCATCCTCGCCCCGAACCTCCCGCTGGTCTTCGCGGGTGCGGCACTGTGGGGGATCGGCGCATCGCTCGGCTTCCCGCTCGGCATGTCCGCCGCAGCGGACGACCCCGCCAAGGCTGCCGCTCGGGTGAGCGCTGCGGCGACGATCGGCTACATCTCGTTCCTGGGCGGCCCGCCGGTGCTCGGCTTCATCAGCGAGCACATCGGCCTGCTCAACACCCTGTTCATCCTGGTCGGCCTCGTCGTCCTCTCGGGTCTGTTCTCGGGTGCCGCCCGCCCGCTGCGCCAGGACGAGATGTCGACGCCGCCCGTCGCGGTGACGAGAGAGGTCTGATGAACAGACGGGATCAAGACTGAGCTTCAGCTCCGCCGATCGGCATGGTCAGCCAATCGCTCGATTCGAGATTCGAGACGCGCGAACTTCGAGTCGAGATAGGACACGGCAGCGCCGAGGCCGAACACCAGTCCCAGCAAGCCGGTAGAGGTCGCAACCATGGCCGCTGTGGTGATCGAGATCGTCATGCTGCGATCATGACCGAGCCGACGTGACATGGCGGAATGCCAAGTCACTCGGACTCCCGCACCCCGGTACAGCAGAAGGAGTCCGCCCGACGAAGTAGGCTCGACGGGTGCGTCTCGTCATCGCCCGCTGCTCCGTGGATTACACCGGGCGGCTCAATGCTCATCTCCCGCTCGCCACACGTCTGCTCGTGCACAAGGGCGACGGGAGTCTGCTCGTGCACTCCGACGGCGGCAGCTACAAGCCGCTGAACTGGATGAGCCCGCCGTGCTCCCTCGCCTCCGAGGAACCCGGTGAGGAGGAGTCGATCGCCGGCGTCACCGAGGTCTGGCGCGTCACACACAAGAAGACCGGCGATGCGCTGCGGGTGCAGATCTACGAGATCCTGCACGACACCACTCACGAGCTCGGCATCGACCCCGGTCTGCAGAAAGACGGCGTCGAAGCCGACCTGCAGCGGCTTCTCGCCGAGCAGGTCGAGCGCATCTCCGACGGCGCGACGCTGGTGCGGCGCGAGTACCCGACGGCGATCGGACCGGTCGACCTCCTCGTGCGGGATGCCGACGGCGCGGCCATCGCCGTCGAGATCAAGCGCCGTGGCGACATCGACGGCGTCGAGCAGCTCACCCGCTACCTCGAGCTGCTGGGTCGCGACCCGCATCTCGCCCCGGTGCAGGGCGTGTTCGCCGCGCAGGAGATCAAGCCTCAGGCGCGCGTGCTCGCCGAGGATCGCGGCATCCGCTGCCTCGTGCTCGACTACGACGACATGAAGGGCATCGAGTCCGGCATCCCCCGCCTCTTCTGAGGCGAGCTGCACAGATGTTCATCGCGGTCGGTCGCACCGTGCACTGCCCATAGGCTGGAAGGCATGGCTTCTTCCCCTTACTCCTGCGTGCTCTGGGACGTCGACGGCACCATCGCCGACGCATCGGTCGGCATCCTCCGTCGTCTGAACGTCGCCCTCACCCACTTCGGGCACCCGGCGCCGACGCGCGAGGAGCTGGTGCACTGGATCGGCCCGCCGATGTTCGAGTCGTTCCAGGCGCAGGCCGGGATGACGCCGGAGGAGTCCGCCGAGGCCGTGACCTTCTATCGCACGCTCGGCAAGGCCGACGGCTATACGACCGATGTCGCGACCTACCCCGGCGTGCCCGAGATCATCCGAGATCTGCACACCGCCGGCGTGCCCCAGGCGACCGCGAGCTCGAAGCCCGAGATCCAGGTCGACGCGATCATCGACTTCTTCGAGCTGCGCCCGTACTTCCTCACGACCGTCGGTGCGACTCCCGACGAATCGACCCTCGCATCGAAGACCGACATCGTCGCCGAGGCACTGCGCCGTCTCGCCGAGCGCGGCGCAGACGTGTCGCGACCGGTGCTCATCGGAGACCGGCACCACGACGTCGAGGGCGGCAACGCGAACGGCGTTCCGGTGATCTTCGTCGAGTGGGGCTTCAGCGACACGCACGAAGGCGATGAGGCCGCGTTCCGCGCCGGATCCCCCGATGAGCTGCGCGCATTGCTTCTCAGCTGACTACCGAGGCCAGCCGCCGGAAAGCACAGAACTCCCTGCCGGAGGTCGCAACGAGTGCGGACCCCCGGTCAGGGAGTTCTATTGACGTCCGCTCTCAGAGCGGACGGATGTTCTCAGCCTGCAGGCCCTTGGGGCCCTGCGCCACGTCGAACTCGACTCGCTGGTTCTCTTCAAGAGAGCGGTAGCCGGATGACTCGATGGCGGAGTAGTGCGCGAAAACGTCAGCGCCGCCGTCGTCGGGGGAGATGAAGCCGAAGCCCTTCTCCGAGTTGAACCACTTAACCGTGCCCTGGGTGCTCATGTACTGCCTGTTCTGCTGGAAAGAAGCCGACGCAGGATGCCCCGACGTGCTCCACGCTAGTGGAGCACGCGCTGAGCGGAAGTCCCGAGGTCAGCCCGTAACCCAAATGTTGCATGAGCGGTAACCGTCGGTCACACACGAGGCACGCGTCTCTGCATCGAGAGGGCCCGAAAAAATGGTGTGGCCCTCACCGCGGGGGGAGCGATGAGGGCCGAAGACGACCGGAGGGTGCGTCAGATTCCAGCCTAACCCCTCCGGCACCCTTTTGTCCCCCATATGGGGGACAAATCGGAAAAAAGTCGAAAGACGGGCGATCAGCGGCCCTCTCGAGCAGCCCGTTGGGGACGGAACCGCTCGAGAGGGCCCAATCGCGTGCACGGATCGCCTTTGCCTCTGGGGAAGGCAGCCCGTCATCTGGGGTGGACGGAGACGATCAATCCCCTGTGCACGCACCTTCACACTAGGGGAGCCTGCTCCGCGACGCCATGGGGGTTGACCTCGGGCGATATCGGTGAAGGCCTTTCGCCCGGTCGCGCGGAGATTCCGCGAGTAGCCTGGGTCGGTGACCATGCTGAACAAAGACATGACGCTGTGCATCTCGCTGTCCGCGCGCCCGAGCAACAACGGAACCCGCTTCCACAACTTCCTCTATGAGGAGCTCGGGCTGAACTGGATCTACAAGGCGTTCGCACCCACCGACCTCGGGCAGGCGATCGCCGGCGTTCGCGGTCTCGGCATCCGTGGATGCGCGGTCTCGATGCCGTATAAAGAGGACGTCATCGCACTCGTCGACCGCATGGACCCGTCGGCGACGGCGATCGACTCGGTCAACACGATCGTGAACGACGAGGGTGTGCTCACCGCATACAACACCGACTACAGCGCCATCGCCCAGCTGATCGAGCGGAACACGCTCGATCCGTCGTCATCCGTGCTCCTGCGCGGTTCCGGCGGCATGGCGAAGGCCACAGCCGCCGCCTTCCGCGACGCCGGATTCTCGCGGGTCACGATCGCGGCGCGCAACGAAGAGCGCGGCCGCGGTCTCGCCGACCTCTACGGGTTCGACTGGACGGCGGATGCGGAGGCTGTCACCGCCGACGTGATCGTCAACATCACCCCGATCGGCATGGCCGGCGGCGCCGACGAGCACACCGTGTCGTTCTCGACCGCGCAGATCGCCGCGGCATCCGTCGTGTTCGACGTCGTGGCTCTCCCTGCCGAGACCCCGCTCATCGCGGCGGGGCGGGCGGCTGACAAGACCGTCATCACGGGAGCCGAGGTCGCGACCCTGCAGGCGCTCGAGCAGTTCGTGCTCTACACCGGCATCCGCCCGACCCCCGAGCAGGTCGCGGCCGCCGAGGAGTTCATGCGGGCGCAGTAAGCACCGCGCCCGCACGACCCGATCGGCTCAGCGGCCGATCGACTCAGCCGTTGAACTCGGCCGGGTGCGGTCCTGTGCGACCGTCGCGCTCGAGAGCATCTATCGTCGCGAGTTCCTCCGCGCCCAGCACGAAATCGAACACGTCGAGGTTCTGCGCGATGCGCGCCGGGGTCACCGACTTCGGGATGACGACACGACCCTGCTGCAGATGCCAGCGCAGCACCGCCTGTGCGGGCGTCTTGCCGTGGCGGTCGGCGATCTCGACCACGGAGGCGTCACCGAGCACGGCGCCCTGCGCGAGCGGGCTCCACGCCTCCGTGACGATGCCCCGCTCGGTGTTCGCCGCGGCGACCGCGCGGTTCTGTAGCGCCGGGTGCAGTTCGACCTGGTTCACGGCGGGCACGATGCCCCTGTCAGAGGCGATCCGCTCGAGGTGCTCGGGTTCGAAGTTCGACACACCGATCGCGCGCACGCGCCCGTCGGCGTAGAGCTTCTCGAGGGCCCGCCACGTCTCGGCGTACGTTCCGAGCGCGGGCGTGGGCCAGTGGATCAGGTACAGGTCGAGGTGGTCGAGGCCGAGGCGCTCGAGCGACTCGTCATAAGCGCGGAGCGCGGCGTCATAGCCGTGGTCGGCGACCCAGACCTTGGAGGTCACGAAGAGATCGCTCCGGTCGATGCCCGATTCGCGGAGCGCGCGGCCGACACCCGCCTCATTGCCGTATATCGCCGCGGTGTCGATGCTGCGGTATCCGGACTCGAGGGCCGCGGCGACGGCGGCCGTCGTCTCGGCATCCGGCACCTGGAACACGCCGTAGCCGAGCTGCGGCATCTCGATGCCGTTGTTCAAGGTGACGGTGGGGATGAGGGGAGTGCTCACTGCTGTGTCCTTCTTGTTCTGTCTACGGTTCTGAATGGTCACGCGGCGACGGTCTGCAGGGTGCCGGTGGTGACGGGTGACGGGTGACGGGCCGTGATCACCGCGATCACCATGACGACCAGAGCGGATGCGGTGATCGCCGCACCGATCCAGATGGGCGATGTGTAGCCGAGTCCTGCCGAGATGCCGAGGCCGCCCGCCCAGGCGCCGAGGGCGTTGCCGACGTTGAACGCACCGATGTTCGCCCCTGAGGCGAGGGTCGGCGCTCCGCCCGCGTAGTGCATGATGCGGCTCTGCAGACCCGGCACCGTGCCGAAGCCGAACGCTCCCATCAGCACGAGAATCCCGATCGTGACGGGCTGCGACCACGCGAAGAAGCCGAACAGCACGAGCACCACGACGAGGGCTGCGATGAAGATCAGGAGGGTGCGGTCGATGGAGCGGTCGGCCAGGCGTCCGCCGATCCAGTTGCCGGCCACGAGCCCCACGCCGAACAGCACGAGAAGCCACGGGACCGCGGTATCGGCGAACCCGGTGACGTCGGTGAGTGTGTAGGCGATGTAGGTGAAGGCGCCGAACATTCCGCCGAACGCGAGTGCGGTGACGACGAGAGAGAGCCACACCTGGCCAGAGCGGAAGGCGCGGAGCTCGCTGCGCAGACTCACCCGCGCGCCGGTCGGCTTCGGAGCCGTCACGAGCAGCGCGATGCCGGCGAACGCGACCACGCCGATGGCCGAGATCACCCAGAACGTCGAGCGCCAGCCGAACTGCTGGCCGAGGAACGTACCGAAGGGAACGCCGAACACTTTGGCCGCTGTGAGGCCGGTGAACATGATCGCGATCGCCCGCGCCTTCTTCTCGGGGGCGACGAGCTCGGCGGCGACCACAGAGCCGATGCCGAAGAACGCGCCGTGGCACAGGGCGGCGATGATGCGGCCGATCATGGCGATCGTGTAGTCGGGGGCGAGAGCGGTGAGGGCGTTGCCGGCGATGAAGAGCACGACGAGTCCGAGCAGCACGGGCTTGCGCGGGAGGCGCGTCGTGGCGGCGGTGAGACCGAGCGCGCCGACGACAACGGCCAGCGCGTAGCCCGAGATGAGCCAGCCCGCCGTGGCCTCGGTGACCCCGAAGTCGGTGGCCACCTCAGGGAGGAGGCCCATGATCACGAACTCGGTGAGTCCGATCCCGAAGGCGCCGATGGCGAGTGCGATGAGTCCGAGTGGCATGGGTGTGCTCCGAGGTCCTCTGCTAAAGTAGTTGCAGACGCGGGATATTGCGTCCGAGGGATAATCATTGCACACGCAAGTATCCCGCGCAAGCAACTACTTCGGAGGTCACTGTGGGCATCTCAGACGACGCTGTCGAGATCCGGGCGCGCGGCTGGCGCACGCTCGCCGCTCTGCACGGCATCATCGAGGCAGATCTCGAGAAGGCGCTCGGCGCGTCGGTGGGACTCTCCGTCGTCGAGTACACCGTGCTCGACGCGCTCAGCAGGCAGGACGGCTGGCACATGCGGATGCAGCAGCTCGCCCGCGCGACGGCCCTGAGCCCGAGTGCGACGACACGGCTCGTGACCCGGCTCGAGGACCGCGGGCTGCTCACCCGCATCCTCTGCGCCGACGACCGTCGAGGCATCTACACCGAGCTCACCCCGGCCGGCCTGGCGCTGTACGAGCAGGCGCACCCGATCCATGACGACACCCTCGAACGCGCGCTCAGCGATGCCGTGACCCAGCCCGAGCTCGCGCCGGTCGTGCACGCACTGCAGGGCTCGACGGTCGACGCCTAGTCGCCGAGTTCAGCGTCAGGATGCCGCGCGCGCGACGGTCACCTGAATGCTCTTCATCAGCGGCTGGTCGCTCTGCACGCTGAAGTCCTTGCGACCGATCAGCACGTTCATCTCGGGCATGTAGCCGGCCGCACTGCCGCGCGGAAGGTCGTACGGCACGGCGCGGAACGCCCTGAGCATCCGAGTCGAGCCGTCCTTCGACGTCGACACGATGTCGACGAGGTCGCCCTCGACGAGACCGCGGTCACGCATGTCGTCCTCGTGCAGGAACACGAGCTCACGGAGGTTCTTCACCCCGCGATAACGATCGTCGTTCGAGTAGATCGTGGTGTTCCACTGGTCGTGCGAGCGCACGGTCTGCAGCACCAGGGTCTCGGCGGATTCGGGAATGACGTCGGGCAGTGGCGCGTGCGAGAACTCCGCGCGGCCCGACGGCGTCTGGAACACCCGTTCCCTCGCCGGCTGGGGAATGCGGAATCCGTGCCGGTCACTCACGAGCTCGTTGAACCCCTCGAAACCCGGCAGCACCTCGGCCATCACGTCACGGATGCGCGCGTAGTCGCCGACGTACCAGTCCCACGGGGTGGCGCTGTGCGGCAGGGTCGCCTTCGCCAGTCCCGCGATGATCGCGGGCTCCGACTTGAGGTACGCGGATGCCGGCTGCTTGCGACCCATCGAGAGGTGCACCATGCTCATCGCGTCCTCGACCGTGACGCCCTGCGGGCCCTGCGTCTGCTGGTCGCGCTCGGTGCGACCGAGGCAGGGCAGGATCAGCGCCTTCTCGCCGTGCACGAGGTGGCTGCGGTTGAGCTTCGTGCTCACCTGCACCGTGAGACGGCACTTCTCGAGCCCCTGCGCCGTGAACGGGGTGTCGGGAGCCGCAAGCACGAAGTTGCCGCCCATGCCGACGAACACCTTGACCCGTTCGTCATGCATCGCCTCGATGGTGCGGACGGTGTCGAGACCGGGATGCCGCGGCGGATCGATGCGGCAGACCTCGGCGAGGCGATCGAGCCAGGCATCCGTCGGCCGGTGGTCGATGCCGCAGGTGCGGTTGCCCTGCACATTGCTGTGGCCTCGGATCGGTGAGGGCCCCGCACCCTGGCGGCCGATGTTGCCACGCAGAAGCAGCAGGTTGACGATCTCGCGCACGGTGTCGACGCCGTGTTCGTGCTGACTGACGCCGAGGCACCAGCTGATGATCGTGCGCTCTGCCGTGAGGTACACGGCAGCAGCTGCGCGGATCTGCTCCTCCGTCAGCCCCGACTGCGTGATCAGGTCTGCCCACGGCGTCGCCTCGACCAGCGCGCGGTACTCCTCCACGCCCTGGGTCAGGACGCCGAGGAACTCGGTGTCGAGGACCGACGGGTCATCCGCAGCGGCCTCGAAGACCACCTTCGACATGCCGCGGATCAGTGCGAGGTCGCCACCGGGGCGCACCTGCAGGTTCATGGTGCTCGTGCCCGTCGCCTTGAAGCGCGCCATGTCGACGAAGTCGTGCGGCACGATCGTGCGGGTGGCGCCGGCCTCGACGAGCGGATTGACGTGCACCACCTGGGCGCCGCGCTTCACGGCATCCGCCAGCGCCGTGAGCATGCGCGGAGCATTGGATGCCGCGTTCACGCCGAGCACGAAGAGGGCGTCGCAGTCGTCCCAGTCGTGCATGTCGACTGTGCCCTTGCCCGTGGCGATCGACGCCTTGAGCGCCCGGCCCGAGGCCTCGTGGCACATGTTCGAGCAGTCGGGCAGGTTGTTCGTGCCGTACTCCCGCACCATCATCTGGTACAGGAACGTAGCCTCGTTGCTGAGGCGACCTGATGTGTAGAAAGCCGCTTGGTCGGGGCTGTCGAGACTCTGGAGCTCGTCACCGACCAGCGCGAACGCATCGTCCCACGAGATCGGCACATAGTGATCGGTGGCCGAGTCGTAGGTCATCGGCTCGGTCAGGCGCCCCTGATCCTCGAGATCGAAATCCGGCCAGGTGGCGAGCTCGGTGACCGTGTGTTCGGCGAAGAAACGACGATCGACGCGCTTGCGCGTCATCTCCCACGTCACATGCTTGATGCCGTTCTCGCAGATGTCGAGCTTCAGGTTGCCGAGATCGTCGGGCCACGCGCAGCCTGGGCAGTCGTAGCCCGATATCGGGTGATTCATCTGCAGCATCGCGAGCGGACCGGCGATCGGCTCGCGCTGATCCAGCACGACTCTCCCCACTGACACCGCCGCACCCCACCCGGCTGCCGGGTGACCGTAGGGCTTGCGCGACCACGCCCGATCGGCGCGGGGGCCGTACCCGCCCTGACGCGGCTCGACCGGCATCAGTCCGAAGGCGGTGCCGGAGGTTCCCTGGCTATCGAGCATGGCTGGCTCCCTCCGCGGCGGGCTCGGACGTGCCGATCCCCGCGTTGTCGATACGCACCCGATGAGCGTGCGTGTAGATGTTCATGGATCGTCCTCGGACGAAACCGACGAGCGTCACCCCCGACTCGTCGGCGAGCTCGGCGGCAAGAGACGAGGGAGCAGAGACGGCACTCAGCAGCGGGATGCCCGCCATCGCCGCCTTCTGCACCAGCTCGAAGCTCGCCCGCCCCGACACCTGCAGGATCTGCCGGCGCAGAGGAAGCCTGTCGTTCAGCAGCGCCCAGCCCACCACTTTGTCGACCGCGTTGTGCCGACCGACGTCTTCGCGCAGCACGAGCATCTCGCCGGTGTCGACATCGAACAGCGCGGCCGCATGCAGACCCCCGGTCTTGTCGAATGCCGCCTGCTCGGCGCGCAGCCTGTCGGGGAACGCCGCGATGTGCTCCGGTTCGATCCGGATGTCGTCCTCGGCGATCGGATGCTGCGACACGGTGCGCACGGCATCGATGCTCGCCTTGCCGCACACCCCGCAGGAGCTGGTCGTATAGAAGCGCCGCGCGGCCTCGGGGTCAGGGAGCGCGACTCCGTGCGCGAGGCTGATGTCGAGCACGTTGTAGGTGTTCTCCTGGCCGCCGGTGCCCGGGCCGCCGCAGTGGATCGCGGAGTGGAAGTCGGAGGTCTGCGCGATGATCCCCTCGGACACGAGGAACCCGGCCGCCAGCTCGACGTCGTGCCCCGGGGTGCGCATCGTCACGGCGAGCGGTGCACCCGCGACTCTGATCTCGAGCGGCTCCTCGACGGCGAGCGTGTCGGCGCGACGACTCGCACCCTCGCCGAGGGTGAGTTTCAGAATCGGTCGCCGCGTCGTGATCCGCCCCACACGAGCGAGCGTACCTCGCAGGTCGCCGGATCGGGCGGGTCACCGGATCGGGTCGGTCTCGAGATCAGACGGATCACGAGATCGGACCGATCCGTGATCGGGGGCGCGATACCTGGGTAGCCTAGGCGCATGAGCGCGCCCCGCAACGCACGACGGACACCCGCCGCCCTCGCCATGGCGGCGATCGTCGCCCTGACATTGACCGCCTGCACCGGCGGTGGCGGCGAGAACGGCACCACGAGCGACGGTGGGCAGGGCTTCCCCGACGACGGCTGCACGCATATCGCGGTCGCGACCTCGTCGGAGAAGGTCAACATGCTCGATGAGCTGGCGAAGGCGTTCAAGGACTCGCCCGAGCACGAAGGGCTCGAGACCTGCGCCACCGTGCGACCGACCAACGTCTCCTCGGGCAACGCGACGCGCTTCCTCACCTCGGGCGACGACTGGCCGAGCGACGATCAGTCACTGTGGCCGACGCTCTGGTCTCCGGCATCCACCGTCTGGACCGATCGCGTCGCCGCAGCCGCGTCGCCCGGACTCGTGGGCGAGCCGAAGTCGTTCACCCGCACGCCCGTCGTATTCGGGATGCCCGAGCCGATGGCCACCGCGCTCGGCTGGCCGAACACGCCGATCAGCATCACAGACCTCGAGAACCTCTGCCAGGACCCCGCCGGATGGGGCAGCGTCGGCAAGGACATCTGGGGGGCGTTCAAGATCTCGAAGACGAACCCGAACACCTCCACCACGGGCCTCTCGACGATCCTCATGCAGTCGTACGAGGCGACCGGCAAGGCCGAAGGCCTCACCTCGGCAGATGTCGAAGCCTCGGCCGACTTCTCCCGCGTGTTCGAGGAGTGCGTCATCCACTACGGCGACACCACGGGAAACGTCCTGTCGACGCTCTATGACGAGACCCAGAACGGCTCGAACGGCTCGGCCTACGTCTCGGCCGTCGCGCTGGAAGAGACCTCGCTGCTCAACTACAACCAGGGAAACCCCGACTCGCACACCGTGCAGCCGGGAGAGACCCTGACCCCGCCCAAGACCAAGCTGGTCGCGGTCTATCCCGCAGGCGGATCCATGTGGTCGGACAACCCGATCACCGTGCTGGGCGCCGACTGGGTCACCGCCGAGCAGCGCACTGCGGGCGAGGCCTTCGCCGAGTTCGTGCAGACCACGGCGGCGCAGAAGATCCTCCCGGACTACGGATTCCGCCCGCTCGACGAGTCGGTGCCACTGGGCGACCTGTTCACCGCGAAGTTCGGCGTCGACCCGGCGCAGCCCGCCATCACCCTGCCGAAGCCCGAGGTCGACGTGATCTCGACAGCCATCGACCAGTGGACACAGGTGCGCAAGCCCTCGTCGGTGCTCGAACTCATCGACATCTCGGGTTCCATGGACGACCCGATCGGCGACGGCCGTTCGCGCCTCGACGGAGCGATCGAGGGCGCGCAGTCGACGCTGAACCACTTCCGCTCCACCGATGAGATCGGCGTCTGGGCGTTCACGACCGGCATCTCGTCCGACGAGGGCGAGGGCATCCAGGTGCTCCGCGATGTGACGGCACTCGGTTCCGATGGCGAGAAGCTCGACTCCTCGCTCGACGACCTCCGGTACGCGCAGCGCAACGGCACGCCCCTCTACGACTCGATCCTGCTCGCCTACGAGGCGATGAGCGAGCGGGCCGAACCAGGGCGCATCAACGCGATCGTCGTGCTGTCGGACGGCGAGGACACCGACTCGAGCATCTCGCTCGACTCGCTCATCGCGAAGATCGGCAAGAGCACGAAGGAGGGCGGGGACGACGCTCCCGTGCGTATATTCCCGATCGCGTATGGAGAGGGTGCCGACACGTCCGCGCTGCAGCGGATCGCGGATGTGACCGGAGGACAGCTGTTCGACGCCTCCGACGCCGAGCGGATCGACCTCGTGTTCGCTTCCGTGATCAACAACTTCTGAGGGTCGCGATGCCGTTTCTCTCCGCGTCGAACAATCCCTGGATCGATGATGCCGTCGAAGGCATATCCGGGCAGAACATCTACGTCGACCCCGACGTGTCAGGTGGCCAGGCCATAGCCGACGCGCTCTCCGGCGTCGTACCGGGCGACGGCTCTCTCGCGGTGGTCGTGCTGCCCGCGGATGCTGCGCGTGACACCCCGTACAACACCTACATCCTCGAGCAGCTCAAGGCGGGCGCGAGCCAGAAGACCGTGATCGTCGCGATCGGCGACGACCTGCAGGCGGCGTCTGCAGCGATCCCGAGCGACGACGCGCTGCGCATCGCGAACGAGAATGAGGCGTCGGGTTCGAACCTCCAGGAACAGCTCGTCGAAACGGTGCAGGAGATCTCCGCAGAGACGCCGACGTCATCGGGCGAGGGCGCCTTGGTCGCCAACCCCGTGATCCCGCTCGTGATCGGCGGGGTCGTGCTCGTCGCGGCCGCCGTGACTGCTGTGGGTCTGATCGCCCGTCGCCGGCGTCGCACGGCCCCCGCCTCAGCGGATCCGGTGCCCGCCGGCATCCGGCTGCGGGTGAATCGTCTGCGCGAGCTGCGTGCCGACTACGCCGCAGTGCCGGGCAGCCCGGTGGCGGCCGAGACGGCAGCGGGGATCGACGCCCTCGCCTCGCACGTCGAGCAGCTGTTCATCCGCCTCGACGCCAAAGCGGGCGAGGACCAGAGCGTGCTCGCCGAGGCCGAGTACTCCGACAAGCTCGCCCGTCTGGTCGCCGCCCTCGATCGCGACTACCTGCTCGACCTGCTCACCCGGCCCGACCTGTGGGACGCCCCTGACGAGCGCATCGCCGAGGTGCGTGAGGCGCTGTCTTCGGTGACCACCCAGATCGTCGACAACATCAAGCAGGTCAACGCCCGCAAGGGACTGCTGTTCCAGGTCTCGCTCGACTCGCTCATCGGTCGCAGCGAGCTGCGCGACTGGGAGCGGCAGTTCAAGCAGAGTTCCGGCGACTGACCGGCTCTCAGCGCCTCGCCACAGCGGCGGCGTCGACGACACGACCGTCCACGAGGTGCAGCACCCCGTGCATACGCGGGAGGTGCACGAGGTCGTGGGTCACGAGCAGCGTCGACGTGTTCCGCTCGTCGGTGAGACGAAGGATGAGGTCGATGATCTGAGCCCCGCGCTCCTGATCGAGAGCGCTGGTGGGCTCGTCGACCAGGAGCACGCTCGGATCGTTCATCAGTGCTCGAGCGATGTTGACGCGCTGACGCTGCCCGCCGGAGAGCTGGTGCGGCCTCTTGTGACCGTGCTCGGCGAGGCCGACAGCCGAGAGCAGCTCATCCGCGCGATCGGACGCCTTCGCGCGATGGCGTCGACTGTGCGGGGCGCCGAGCTCGTTCATGACGCTGAGCTGCTCGCGGGCAGTCAACGACGGGATGAGGTTGGGCTGCTGGAAGACGATGCCGATCCGGTCCCGCCTGAGACGCGTGGCCTCGGCCGGGCTGAGAGCCGTGACGTCGCTCCCGTCGATGAGGATCTCGCCGGAATCCGGGCGTAGAAGGGTGCCGGCGACGGCCAGCAGACTCGATTTGCCCGAGCCGCTGGGCCCGGTGATTCCGGTGACGGTTCCGGGGTGGGCGGTGAGGGAGACGCCATCCACGGCGGTCACCCGCGAGTCGCCGTCGGGGAAGGTCAGGGTGATGTCGTTCAGGCGGATCATCGGTTGCTCCCGAGTGCGGTGAGGGGGTCGGCGGAGGTGACGGAGCGCAGGGCGAAGGCGGCGCCTGCGAGGCCGAGGGCGATCATGATGCCGCCCGGAAGGATCGTCGTGACGGGGCTCAGCAGGAACGGAAGGGCGGTGCCGGCGAGCAGTCCCAGCGCGGTGACCAACCCCAGACCGATGCCGATGCCCACCAGCAGGACGATCAGCGCCTGTCCCAGAGCGTCGCGAATCAGGGATCGCGTGCTCGCGCCGAGCGCCTTCAGGACGGCGACATCGCCCTTGCGCTGCATGGTCCACACGGTGAAGAAGGCCCCGATGACGAGTCCCGAGATGCCGAAGAGCATGGCCACCATGAGGAGGAGCGATCCGATCTCGGAGCGAAAGGCGCTCAGCGCTGTCAGCGATCCGAGGGTCGTCTCGGAGATCGTGTCACTCGCCTTATCCGCGGCATCCCAGTCAGGGGCACCCGTGACGGCGAGGACCGTGGCATAGGCATCGGGGTTTCCGGTGGATGCCGAGTACGCCTGCCAATCGTGCAGGGTCATCTGCACGACCGGGGTATGGCTGTACCAGTCATCTCCCTCGACCGTCTCGACGTCGTACGAGACCCCGGCGATCTCGACCTGATCTCCGACCTTGACGGCGAGCGCATCCGCGGCGGGCACCGACAGGTGCAACCGACCGTCCCCGGAGGGCGCACCCGCGTCGAAGCCGGGCTCGACGCCGAACACCGCGATCGCGGCACGGGTGTCGTCGGTCTCGGCGCGGGTCTGGCTGATGCCGAGGGGACGCGCATCGGTCACGCCGGCCGTCGCCGCCCAGTCCTTCGCCTGCTGCTCGGTGATGGCGGAGTCCGCGAAGCTGGCCGCACCGTCGCCGCCCGAGGGGGCGGAGAACACGATGCGGTCTGCGGGGAGCGCGAGCACACCCGAGACGTTCTGGATGGCGAGGCCTCCCGTGAGCCCGCTAAGGAACCCGACGAGCAGGGTGATGAGGGCGACCACGGAGCCGATGAGGATGAATCGCCCTCTGGCGAAGCGAAGATCGCGTAACGCGACGAACATGATGAGCCTTTCCTGTCTCCGATGCGGCGACCATTCCACTTTCGCCGTCGACGTCGAGGGGGTCATCGGCCACCGGGACGGGCTTTCGCACCCAGGATGAGGACGCCTCGATCGTCCTTTCGGACGATGCCGCGCGCGGTGCGGCGGCGTAGAGTTCGATCCATGGCGCATACCGCTCTGACCCCGGTGTTCGTGGGTCTGCGGACGGGTCTTCACGTTCTCTTCTTCGCCCTGACGGGGGTCGTCATCGCCCGCGCGGTGCTCGACCCGTCGGATTCGAGCGTCTCCGCGATCGTCCTCGCCGTGATCGTCGCCGCGACCTACGCGTCCGGACTGCTGCTCACGCGACTCTCCGCCGGACGGCGGCTGATCTCACTGATCTGGTTGGCCCTGCTCTCGGCGGAATGGCTGGGGCTGCTCTGGGTGAGTGCCGATGCCGCCTACCTCGTCTTTCCGCTGTTCTTCCTGTTCCTGCACCTACTCGGGCGTTGGGCGGGATCCGCCGCGATCCTCGCGGCGACGATCATCGCGGTCTACGCACTCGGCATCCACGGCGGGTGGAGCGTCGGCGGCGTCGTCGGCCCGTTCGTCGGCGCGGGTGTCGCCCTCCTGATCGGCCTCGGCTACCAGGCTCTCGCTCGAGAGGCGCAGCAGCGCGAAGCGCTGGTCACCGAGCTGCTCGCGACCCGCGGGCAGCTCGCCGCACGGGAGCATGAATCAGGCGTCCTCGCGGAGCGCGCCCGGCTTGCCCGCGAGATCCACGACACGCTCGCGCAAGGGCTCTCCAGCATCCAGATGCTCCTGCACGCCGCGGAACGCGTCGACGACACGCGCCCGGGGATCGAGCACATCCGGCTCGCGCGCGAGACGGCCGCCGCAAACCTCGTCGAGGCGCGACGGTTCATCCGCGAGCTGACACCTCCGCAGCTCGACGACCAGACCCTCGGCGGGGCGCTGCGTCGACTGGCCCGAACGCAGTGGGCGACGCAAGGACTCGACGTGAAGGTGCGGGTGTCCGACACGATCGTCCTGCCCATGCATCTGCAGACGGCGCTGCTGCGCATCACCCAGGGTGCGATCGCGAACGTCCTGCAGCACGCTCATGCGAAGACGGCGACCGTCACCATCGGCGTCGAGAGCGACCACCTGCGCTTCACCGTCGAAGACGACGGCACCGGCTTCGATGCGAATCTCCATGAGCCGGCGACCACCGAGAAGTCGGATTCCTTCGGCCTGCGCGCCACCGCCGAGCGCGTGCAGCAGTTGGGCGGACGGCTCGAGATAGACACCGCGTCGGGCCGGGGAACGACACTCACCGTCGACCTCCCCCTGACGGAGTTCGCATGATCCGCCTCGTCATCGCCGACGATCACCCCATCGTCCGCGCCGGGCTCACGGCCCTGTTCAGCCTCGAGCCGGATCTCGAGGTGGTCGCCGAGGCAGGCACCCCCGATGAGGCAGTGGCCTGCGCCGAGCGTGAGAACCCTGACGTGGTCCTGATGGACCTGCAGTTCGGTTCCCAGACCAAGACCACAGGCGTAGACGCGACTCGACGCATCCGTGCGCTCGAGGCCCCGCCTTACGTGCTCGTGCTCACGAACTACGACTCGGATGCCGACATCCTCGGCGCCGTCGAGGCCGGTGCGAGCGGCTACCTGCTGAAAGACGCCCCGCCGCACGAGCTGACCGCCGCAGTGCGCGCGGCGGCCGCCGGAGAGAGCGCGCTCGCGCCGGTGATCGCCTCCCGACTGCTCGACCGCATGCGCGCGCCGCGCGTCAGCCTCAGCAGCCGCGAGATCGAGGTGCTCGAGCTCGTCGCCGCCGGACGATCGAACAGCGAGGTGGCAGACCAGCTCTTCGTCAGCGAGACGACCGTGAAGTCGCATCTCGCACACATCTTCTCGAAGCTCGATGTCAGCTCACGCACCGCCGCGGTCTCGGCGGCCCGTCGGAAAGGCATCCTCCGCTGAGATCTGGCGCGTCGCGGCGGATCCTCTTTGCGGACATCGCTGACTCACCGGTGAGCGCGGTGGGCACCCGCATGCTCTTTCGCGCGGATGCATGGGGCGTTCGCCATCGGCATCCAGGCGCCGCACCGAGGCGATCGTCTCGAGGTGAAGACACGATCCGGGGTCGCGCTCGTGGCGACTCGCTCCATCGCGGCGGCGAGCGCTGCGTGCGTATCGAGTTCCCCTGATTCCCAGGCTGCGGCCATCGCCGTCGTGAGTTCACTCTGAGTCAGTCGTCTGGCGATGTCCTCTTCGAGGATGCCGGCCGCCACTGCCGCCTTCACCATTCCCACCGGTGCAGGCTCTTCGAAGTAGTCCCACTCCTCGAGGCCCAGACGTTCCTTCGTCTCCTCGAGCAGCTTCAGCGCATCCCAGATCTGCGTCTGCTCGGCCTCGCTCAGCTTCCCCGAGTGAATCAGATCGTGCGCCTCCGCGTAGACATCATCGTCCCGACGCAATCCGATGGTGATGATCTCGATCGCGCCCACGCCGTCATGCATCTTGGCTCGGAAGATGACTCGGTAAGCACGCTGACACGCCTCCACGGTGTTGAATCCGACGAGGTTCGTCCTCCCGGGGTTCGACAGGCGGTGTTTTCCCTCGGGCGAGGCGAAGAGCCCGGCGATCGTGTCGAAGACCGTCTCCCGTTCTGAGACGTTCACGTTCGCAATGAGCCAGTCGATGCTCTCTTGGGTGAACGTCACCTCTGCCTGGTCGTCAGGGAAACGCTCACCCGGCTGCAAGCAGTCGCTCCCTCGCCTCATCGACCGCGAGCATCGTCGAGCGATCCGCCACCAGATCGGCTGCAATGCTCAGAACCTTGAGCTCTGCATCGCGCAGAAGGCGGCGCTGCTCGTCGTACTCGGCCGCAGACACCACGACTGCGACCGGCTTACCGTGACTGGTCAGTTTCACCGGCCGTTCCTGCGCCTCGGAAGTGAGGAAGCCGACGCCTCGTCTGGCTGCGACTGTCGAAGACATCGTGAGAGGCTGGATCGTGGTCATGACACCACTTTACGCTGAAATATGTATAAGTGTGTAGAAATATTCCGGTATGTGCTGACCTGGTTTCGTCGCCGCCGGTAGGCGGCGGTCTCGGCTCAGACCTGCGGGTCCGCCGCGACTCTCCGCGCCTTCCGCGCACGGTGGTCCTCGCGGGCCGCGCTGATCACGCCGGCGATCGCGAGGGCGACGAGAAGGCTCTGGATCGTCACCAGCACGGGCTTCAGCGATCCCAGGTCATCGCTGGACGACATCGCCTCGGCAGCACTCGCCTCACCGGACGCGAGATAGAGAGTGAAGTCGGTGAGCGCATGGATCGCCATGCCCACCCAGAGCCGACCGGTCACCCGCCGCACCCAGTAGTAGAGGCTGCCGGTCATGCTGAGCGCCGCGACCTGGAACGCGATCGCCGCCGGAGGCAGCCCCGCCCACACGCTGCCGACGGTGTGCGCGGCGCCGAAGAGCAGCGAGGTCACGAGCAGGGTGACGAGTTCGCCGTGCCGTTTGCGCAGCGAGACGAACAGGATGCCGCGAATCACGAGTTCCTCGCCGAAGCCGACCATGATCGTCCCGACGAGCACGATCATGACCGTGCCGAACCCACGCTCCACCCATGGAATACCGGGCAGCTGCACGAGCGGCAGCGCGACCAGCAGCACGGGGATCGCGATGAGCCAGAGACGACGAGGCTGCATGCGCAGCGTCGACGTGTTGCGCCACACATCACGCCACCAGCCCGACCACCAGGTGAACCACAGTGCGAGACCGATGGCGATCGGCAGCGGAATGAGATGGCTGAGCGCGAACTCCGCCGTGACATCACCATCGGGAGCGAGAGAGCCGGTGATGTTGCCCAGCACCGCGGCGAACAGGATGTAGACGACGAGGGCCACCGCCCCGATCCAGAAGCGTCTCGGCACCCTGTCTCCGACTCGCTGGCGGGTGTCGTCCTGGGGTTGCGACATGCGCCGTCCACCTTTCGTCAGCGGTGCGTCAGTATGCCGATATTCCGGCAGGGTCGGGTTTCAGACTAGTGACCGTCTGCGTCGTCCGCGCTGGTCGTCAGGCGGCGGGAGCAGCGGTCGACGCGCGCACGATCAGCTGCGAGCCGAGCGTCACGACGTCGTCGATCGCAGTGCCGTTCATCGCCTGCAGCAGCAGGTCGACCGCGAGCGCGCCACTGCGCTCGATCGGCATCCGCACCGTCGTGAGCGCGGGCGTGACTGCACCGGCCAGATCGATGTCGTCGATGCCGACGATGCTGATGTCGGCGGGGCACCGCTTGCCGAGCTCGAGCAGTCCGGCCTCGAGGCCGAGGGCGACGAGATCGTTGTACGCGATCACTGCCGTGGCGCCGCTCGCTGCGGCAGGTGCCGCGGCAGCTCGCCCACCCTGGATGGAGGCGGCGTGGTGGCTGAGCCCGGTGAGGCGGATGCCGTGGCGCTCGCACGCCCGGGCGACGGTGTCGGCCCGACGCACGTCAGCCCATGATCCACGAGGACCCGCGGCGTAGGCGATGTGCGTGTGGCCGAGGGCCGCGAGATGCTCGATCGCCTGGGCCGGACCATGCTCGGGGTCCATCAGCACGCAGGGTGCTCCGTCGATCTGACGGTTGACCACGACGCACGGGGTGTCGCCGATCAGGTCGAGCACATCGGCGTCGGGCAGACGCGGTGAGCACAGCAGCATCCCGTCGAGCTTGCGGGCCTGTTCGATCTGCTCGCGTTCGCGGCGCAGGTCTTCGTCGGCGTCGAAGAGCACGATGCGGTGGCGGCCATGCCATGCCTGCCCCTGGATCGCCTTGAGCAGCGTCGCGTAGACGGGGTTCGAGACGTCGGGGACGACGACACCGAACGTGCGGGTGGCGGTGGCGGACTGCGAGGTCGCGTAGCCCAGCTCTCCTGCGGCCTCGAGGACGCGGCCGAGCGTGTTCGGGGCGAGTCGATCCGGTTCTCCGAAGGCGCGGGACGCGGTCGCGATGGACACGCCTGCACGCCGTGCCACATCTGTCAGCGTCGCTGCCATGTCGATCTCCCGCCCTCGCAGGCAATCCTACGATCCTCACCCCCGATGTAAAACGGCTTGACAAGTTTGTACAAACACTGCACACTGATTTTCATGACGATCAACGCCGATCACCCTCAGCGGTGCGCGGCCCCGAGCGAAGGAGCCACCGCGTGAGCATCCCAGCACCGGCCCTGCGCCGCACGACCTCTGCGACCGCATCCCCTCTGGTCGCCCCGACCGCTGCAGGCATCCTGCACCTCGGACTCGGCAGCTTCCACCGCGCGCACCAGGCCGTCTACACCGCGGCCGCACTGCAGTCCGCCGGCGGCGACTGGGGAATCATCGGCGTCGCCTCGCGTTCGCGCACCGTCGTCGACGCGATGCACGCGCAGGACATGCTCTACTCGGTCGCGACCATCGCCCCCGGCACCACGTCGCTGACGATCCCGGGCGTCCACACCGACGCCTTCGTCGGCGCTGAGCAGCCCGAGCGCGTCGTGTCGCAGATCGCCGACCCCGGCATCCGTATCGTGACGCTCACCGTGACCGAGAACGGCTACAGCTACTCGCCCGCGACACAGCACCTCGACCTCGACGACGCCACCGTGCGCGCCGACCTCCGAGGCGGCGCCGCGCGCTCGACGATCGGCCAGCTCGCCCGAGGACTGCAGGCGCGTGCCGCGGCCGGCGGAGCACCGATCTCGATCCTCAGCTGCGACAACCTGTCGTCGAACGGCGCTCACACCGAGAAGCTGGTCCGCGAGTTCCTGCACGAACTGCCGGGCTCCGAGGGCGCGGACACGCTCGCGTTCCTCGACCGCGCCGTGTCGTTCCCCTCGAGCATGGTCGACCGCATCGTGCCGTCCACCACCGCCGAGCTGCGCACCCGCGTCAGCAGTCTGCTCGGCGCCCGCGACGACATCCCCGTGCCCGCCGAGCCGTTCACGATGTGGGCGATCGAAGACCGCTTCGCCGGCGGTCGCCCCGCGTGGGAGGCCGGTGGTGCCGTCTTCACCGACGAGGTCGGACGCTATGAGCAGATGAAGGTGCGGCTGCTCAACGGCACGCACTCGCTCATCGCCTACCTCGGTGCGCTCAGCGATGTCGGCACGATCCCCGAGGCCATCGGACTCGACAGCATCGAGAGCGCCGCGCGCGCCGTGCTTCGCGACGAGTACGAGCCCTCGATCGACGTACCCTCCGGTGTCGACATCCGCGCCTACGAGAGCGAACTGTTCGAGCGCTGGGCCAACAGCGCGCTGGGTCACCGCACGAGCCAGGTCGGCACCGACGGTTCGGTGAAGCTGCGTCAGCGCATCCCCGAGCCGGCCCTTCGCGCGCTGAGCCTCGGCGAGATGCCGCACCTGATCGCGCTGACGGTCGCCGGCTACCTGTCGTGCATCGCTCCCCTGCCCGGCTTCGACCCCGGCCTGCACGCCGCCGCGATGACCGACGGCGCTCGCGAGCGCCTCGCCGGATTCGCCGCCACCGCACGCAACGGTCGCGAGCTGGCACAGCGCGTGATCGGCGAACTGCACCTGTTCGGTGATGGACTCGGATCTCAGGATGCGTTCATCGCCCGCGTCGGCGAACTCGTCGACATCATCCAGCGAGGCGGCGTCGATGTCGCGATCGCCGATGCCGTCTCGGCATCCCAGACAAGCACACCATCATTCATCAGCGCAGAGGAGATGCAGCCATGAAGGCTCTCGCCATCCACGGCAAAGAAGACATCCGCTGGGAAGACCGCGAGGTTCCGACCCCCGGCGACGGCGAGGTGCGCCTCCGGGTCAACTACGTCGGCATCTGCGGATCCGACCTGCACTACTACTTCCACGGCGCCAACGGCGAGTACACGATCCGCGAGCCTCTGACCCCCGGTCACGAGCTCTCCGGTGTCGTCGACCTCGACCCCTCGGGTCGTCTGGCTCCCGGCACCCCTGTCACGGTTCACCCCGCGCGCTACGGCCCCGAGGTCCCCGGCCTCGAGGACCGCCCCCACCTGCGCCCCGGCGGCGACTACTTCGGCAGCGCCGCGGCGAACCCGCACCGCCAGGGCGGAGCATCCGAACTGCTGATCGTCGAAGAGCAGATGATCCGCGTGCTGCCGGCATCCCTTCCGCTCGAGCGCGCAGCCCTCGCCGAGCCGCTCGCCGTCGCGATCCACGCCGTGAACCTCGCCGGTGACATCACCGGCAAGCGCGTGCTCGTGATCGGTGCCGGACCCATCGGCCTGCTCGTCGTGGCCGCTGCGGTCAAGGCGGGGGCATCGGTCGTGGGTGCCAGCGATGTGCGCGAAGAGCCCCTCGACCGCGCGCAGGCACTCGGCGCGACCGAGGCGTCGCTCGTCGGCCGCGACACGATCGAGAACGAGTCGTACGACGTCGTCTTCGAGTGCTCCGGCGTCGGAGTCGCGCTCACGCAGGCCGTGCGCGCCGCTCGCCGCGCCGGCACCATCGTGCAGGTCGGAATGCTCCCCAACGCCGACATCGGAGTGAACCTCGCCCCGATGCTCGCCAAGGAGCTCACGATCCGCGGCGCCTTCCGCTTCTCCACCGAGATCGACGACGCGGTCGCCCTGCTGGCCGAGTCCGACGCCCTCGACTCCGTCATCTCTCACGTCCTCCCGGCATCCGACGCTGTCCAGGCCTTCGAGCTCGCTCGCGACTCGTCGGCCTCGGCGAAGGTCCTGCTGTCCCTCTAGCCGCATCCCCTCCGCGCCACCCCGCGCACCCACCTGTTCCTGGTCCGAAGGAGTACCTCCCATGTCAGAACCGCAGACGACGGCCACGGCCGCCGACCCCACCGCGAAGAGGTCGGTGAAAGACCTCGTTCGCGCCGCCATCTCCGGATGGCTCGGCACGGCGCTGGAGTTCATGGACTACCAGCTCTACTCGCTGGCCGCCGCGCTCGTCTTCGCCGATCTGTTCTTCTCGTCCGAGAACCCGGCGGTCGCGGTCGTCGCCGCGATGGCCACGTACGGCGTCGGCTACGTCGCCCGCCCGGTCGGCGCGTTCTTCTTCGCGCGCCTCGGTGACAAGACCGGTCGCACGAAGGTGCTGTTCTACACGATCCTCCTGATGGGTCTCGCGACCACCCTCATCGGCTTCCTGCCGACGTACAACCAGGTGGGCGTGCTCGCGCCGATCCTCCTCGTGCTGCTGCGCATCGCGCAGGGCTTCGGTGCGGGTGCCGAGATCTCGGGTGCGGGCGTCATGCTCGCCGAGTACGCACCGGCCAAGCGCCGTGGCATCATCGCGTCGCTCGTCGCGCTCGGCACGAACTGCGGAACCCTACTCGCGTCCGGCATCTGGGCCATCCTCCTCGTCGCCTACAGCGAGCAGGAAGTCATCGACTGGGCATGGCGCATCCCGTTCATCGGCAGCGCGATCATCATGCTCTTCGCGATCTGGGTGCGCTTCAACCTCAAGGAGACCCCGGTCTTCGAGGAGCGCGACGACGTCGTCGACGGCAAGGCGCTCTCTCGCGAAGAGACGATCCAGCTCGCCACCGAGACCGGCGACGTGCGCACGCTCGAGGCGATGGAGCGCAAGCCCTGGAAGGCGTTCTCGATCGCCCTCCTGCTGCGCTTCGGCCAGGCCGGCAACTCGGGCATGATCCAGACGTACCTGATCAGCTACATCACCGTCGTGCTGCTGCTCGACCGCTCGATCGGCGTCAACGCCGTGATCGTCTCGTCGCTCGTCGCCTTCATCACCGTGCCGCTGTCGGGCTGGCTCGGCGACCGCTTCGGCCGCAAGCGCATGTACATGATCTGGTCGATCGTCGCGCTGATCATCATCATCCCGACGATCCTCATGATCAGCAGCGGTGTCACGGTGCAGGTCTTCATCGGCTACGTCGTGCTGCACAACCTCGCGGTGATGAGCTTCGCGTCGCTCGAGAACCTCACGCTCCCCGAGCTGTTCGGTGCACGCAACCGCTACACGTTCACGGCCATGGCGCGCGAGATCGCCGCCATCATCGCGACCGGCGCCGGCCCCGTCATCGCCGCCGCATGGGTGTCGGCCGTCACCGGCTCGTTCATCCCGATCATCATCATGCTGTTCATCTTCACGCTGAGCGCGCTGATCGCCTCGATCTGGATGCCCGAGGTCGCCGGCCGCGACCTGACGGACCCCCGCGACGCGATCTGATCGCCCCGCACATCACGACCAGGGGTGCGGACGCCCGAACGTCCGCACCCCACACCTCGCCCCGCATCTTCAGGAGAACGACATGACCATCGAGATCGTCGACGTCAACATCACCAGCCCCGGACGCAACTTCGTCACGCTCAAGATCACGACCTCCGACGGCATCGTCGGCCTGGGTGACGCCACGCTCAACGGACGTGAGCTCGCCGTCGCCTCGTACCTCTCCGACCACGTCGCCTCGATGCTCGTCGGACGCGACGAGGACCGCATCGAAGACACCTGGCAGTACCTCTACCGCGGCCCGTACTGGCGTCGCGGCCCCGTGACCATGGCGGCGATCGCCGCAGTCGACATGGCGCTGTGGGACATCAAGGCGAAGAAGGCCGGGATGCCGCTGTACCAGCTGCTCGGCGGCGCCAGCCGCGAGGGCGTCCGCGTCTACGCCCATGCCTCGGGCACCGACTACGCGGCGCTCAAGAACGCCATCACCGGCTACGAGGAGCTCGGCTACACCGCCGTGCGCGTGCAGACCGGTGTGCCCGGCCTCGGCCAGATCTACGGCGTCTCGAACGCCGGTCCCGGCGTGCGCTACGACTACGAGCCCGCCAAGCGCTCGGGCGACCGCCCTAGCGAAGAGACCTGGGACACCCGCAACTACCTCAACCACATGCCCGGGATCTTCTCGCAGATCCGCGAGGACTTCGGCACCGACCTGCGCATCCTGCACGACGGACACCACCGGATGTCGCCGATCGAGGCCGCGCGCTTCGCGAAGGACATCGAA
This sequence comes from Microbacterium sp. Leaf159, assembly GCF_001423615.1. Classification (GTDB taxonomy): domain Bacteria; phylum Actinomycetota; class Actinomycetes; order Actinomycetales; family Microbacteriaceae; genus Microbacterium. The sequence continues at coordinate 2,436,464 of NZ_LMOU01000001.1, forward strand.
CCCTACGACCTGTTCTGGCTCGAGGACTGCACCCCCGGTGAAGACCAGACCGCGCTGCGCCTGGTGCGCCAGCACTCGACCACGCCGCTCGCGATCGGCGAGGTCTTCAACTCGGTGTTCGACTATCAGACCCTCATCACCGAGCGCCTGATCGACTACGTGCGCTCGGCCGTCACCCACACCGGTGGCATCACGGCCATGAAGAAGCTGCTCGACTTCGCCGCGATCTACGGCATCAAGTCCGGCATCCATGGTCCGACCGACATCTCCCCGGTCGGCATGGCCGCAGCCCTGCACCTCGACCTCGCGATCCACAACTTCGGCATCCAGGAGTACATGCCGCACAACGCGCAGACGCTCGAGGTGTTCCAGACGTCGTTCACGTTCGACAAGGGCTTCCTGCACCCCGGCGACAAGCCCGGACTCGGTGTCGACCTCGATGAGGATGCCGCCTCCGGCCACGAGTACACCAAGGCGTATCTGCCGGTGAACCGTCTGCTCGACGGGACCGTCCATGACTGGTGAGGTGCTCCGGGTCGCCCTGTCGCCGCGCACGGTCGACTCGCGTCTGATCGTCGTCGCCCGCGCGAAGCGGGCAGAGGACTACGACGCCGTGCTCGACGTCCTCGTGGAGGCCGGCATCCGCAGCGTCGAGCTGACGCTCACGACCCCGGGCACGTTCGCGCACTTCCCGCACCTGCTCGCGCGGTTCGGTGACACGATCGACCTCGGCATCGGGACCGTCACGAACACCCACGACCTGGCACGGGCGATCGAGGTGGGCGCCGCCTACATCGTGACGCCGATCACGTCGACCGACTTCGTCACTCAGGCGACGGATGCCGGTGTGCCGATCGTCCCGGGCGGACTCACCCCGACCGAATTGTTCGCCTCGTGGTCTGCGGGCGCCTCTGCGGTCAAGGTGTTCCCCGCGGGGCAAGTGGGTCCCTCGTACCTCAAGGATCTGCGCGGGCCGTTCCCCGACCTGGTCGCGGTGCCTTCTGGTGGCGTCGATCTCGCCGGAGCAGAAGCCTGGCTGCGTGCCGGTGCGGTCGCGGTGAGCGTGGGCGGACCGCTGCTGGGCGACGCCTTCGCCGGCGGAGACCTCGCGGCGTTGCGTGAGCGGGCTGCGGCATTCGTCGAGGTCTGCGCGCGGAGCGGCGAGTGAGCGCTGCCCCGCCGTCTGTCGTGACGCTCGGCGAGACCATGGCGCTCGTGCGCACGACCGAGATCGGATCCCTGCGGCACGCGAACTCGCTGGCGTTCGGCATCGGCGGCGCCGAGAGCAACGTCGCGATCGGGCTCGCTCGCCTCGGCGTGCCGACCTCGTGGCTCGGACGCGTCGGAGACGACTCCCTCGGCGAGCGCGTCGCACGCGAGATCCGCGGTGACGGCGTCGATGTGCGGGCGGTCGTCGACCCCGATGCCGCGACCGGCCTGATGGTGAAGGAGCGGCCCTCTGCCGCATCCACCGCCGTGCACTACTACCGGGCCGCGTCTGCGGGCTCCCGCCTGCATCCGGACGATCTACCCGACGGATGGGTCGAGGGCGCAGCGCTGCTGCACATCACGGGCATCACTCCCCTGCTGTCGGATACCGCTCGGGCGACTCTTCACGCGGCGATCGACCGCGCGCGGGCGGGCGGTGCGATGGTCAGCTTCGACATCAACTACCGCTCGGCGTTGGCATCGCCCGAAGTCGCCGGCCCCGTGCTCCGCCAGCTCGCGGAGCGTTCTGACATCATCTTCGGCGGCGAGGAGGAGTTCGCGATCCTCTACCCCGGCGCGTCGGCTGCGGATGCCGCCGCCTCCCTGCGCGATGCCGGATGCGCGACGACAGTGCTGAAGCTCGGTCCGGACGGTGCCACCGTGTTCGCCGAGGATGCCGAGGTCACAGGCCCCGGGTTCACGATCACCCCGGTCGACACCGTCGGCGCGGGCGACGCCTTCGTCGCCGGATACCTGAGCGGACTGCTCGACGGACTCGACCTCGACGTAGTCCTGCGCCGCGCGAACGCGTGCGGCGCGATGGCGTGCCTCGTGCCGGGCGACTGGGAGGCCGCGCCTACGCTGCGCGACCTCGAGCGCTTCCTCGATGGCGATTCCGATCCGGTACGGCGCTGATCCGGTGCGGCTCGATCGCGTCCTCACGACCGGGACGATCACGTCCTCGCGACCCGGCACCATCGCCATACCGGAATCCGTCGCGCGCGTCATGGGGCACGCGCAACTGGCGCCCGGTGAAGGCGCGTAGCCTCGAAGTATGACGAAAGCCGCTGTATCCCCGTCCACGGCTTCCGCCCTCCCGGATTCCGACCGCTCGCGCACTCCGCTGTTCGCTCACGCCGCGCTCAACTCCCGACCGGTCGCGCTGATCTACCGCATCCTCGCTCTCGCGGTCATCATCGCCGGCGTGATCCGGCATTCCGACGTCCTGACCGGTGCGCCGAACTGGACGACGCTGCTGTTCTACACGATGGTCAGCAACCTGCTGTGCCTCGTCTGGGTCGCACTGCTCGTCGTCCGCACGGGCAGAGATCTGGGCCGCCGAGGCCCGGCCGGCACCTCCACGCCGAGCGCTCGAGCAAGCGGGGCCGTGATGATGGCGATCACCGTCACGATGCTCATCTACCTGGTCGTCCTGGTGCCGACGAGGTTCGCCGACGGCGACTCCGACATCTTCTCGCTGACCGACAACCTCATCCACATCATCACGCCGCTGCTGGTGATCGTGGACTGGCTGGTCTTCGTGCCGAAGGGGTCGTTCCGGTGGACCGACCCCTTGCTGTGGACGCTCATCCCCTACGCATACCTGGTGTGGGCCTTCATCTACGGAGCTGTCGGCGGGGAGTTCACGCCCGGTCAGAAGTATCCGTACCCGTTCATGGACGTCGACGCTCTCGGAGTCGGCGGCGTCGCCCAGTGGATCGTCGCGCTGACTCTGGCGCTCGTCGTCGTCGGCCTGGTGTTCGTCGTGATCGATCGCGCACTCGCCGCCCTCGCACGGCGCCTCGACCGCCGCTGACTCGGCTCAGTTGATGATCTCGCCGTGCTCGTCGTCGCGGATGGCGGCGAGCCGCTCCCGCCAGATGGCGAGTGCCTCGGGCGTCAAACGGGTCCAGTCGTGCACCTCGCGGATCACCCGCAGCGGCGCACTGCTGCGGTACGACCGGGTCGGGTTGCCCGGGAACTTCTTGTCGGTCACGTTCGGATCGTTCTCGAACGCTCCGGACACCTCGACCTCGTAGACCCGAGGCTCCCGGTCACCGGGTACGAGCTCGGCCGCGAGCCCCGCGCCGTCCGCCACGGCCGTGAAGTAGATGTGATTCATCACGATCTCGGGGCGGTAGTTCGAGTGGAACCCGGCCGTCAGCAGGTCGCCCGGTCGCAGATCTGCTTTGGTGCCGTGGAAGAAGGGGCCGTCATCCAGTGCGTCGCTCACCGCAGAAGCCTACGACTGCGCCTCGCACTTCGGAAGGACAGCCTCGGGGCTCCTGCGCACTCGCGCGCCGCGACGCCGTCAGCGCTCCGAGCGGCGCGTGCCCACTCCCGGCTCGTCGTTGTGGACTGATTCGTCAGCCACGGACGACTCCGACGACGGATCGACCCGAACCGCACCGGACCCGCCGGAGTCTGCGCCGGCCCCGCCGGCGGGGGTGTCGGTCACCTGCCCGGGGTCGTCGCCGTCGCGCTCCTCGATCAGTGCGGCGATGCCCTCGACAGAAGGCGAGGCTCCGTCTGGCGTGACGGCGTCATCGCGCTCGGCGCCGCTCATTCGCTGCCGTCGCGGAGGTCGCGCGGTGCATCTCCGGCGACGGCATCCGGTTCGCCCTCCGCGTCGAGATCGCCCTGGCCGTCGTCGCCCAGCTCGGCCTCGAGAGCATCCTCGCCCTGAGTCTCCGGCTGATCGGTGTTCGTGGGGAATGTGCCGTCGGTGAAATCGTCGACCGGCGGGATGCCCGGCATGTTCGGCGGGAAGCTGTTGGCGAAAGCGTCGATGTTCGACATGGTGCCCTCCTCTGGTTTCGTCCGAACCACCATGATCCGCGCGAACCGCGGCGAGCGCAGGGCGGTTGACAGCTCACTCGAGGACGAGGATGATTCCCGCGGCGACCCCCAGCAACAGAGTGGATGCAGTGGCGAGGGCCAGCGCCAGTGCCCCGTGGGCGAGACGCCCCTCACTCATCAGCGATGCAGTGGTCCGTCGGTATCCGACCGCGGCGAGCGCGTACGCGGTGGTCGCGAGGCCGGCGCCTAGCACGGCGACCACGACAGCCACCACGCCGCCGAGCTCGATGGTGAAACGCAACGCGATCAGGTTCGCCGTGGCGAAGGCGAGACAGGTCCGCCGCCAGGCGAGGAGCGTGCGCTCGGGCTGCATTCCCTTGTCGAAGATCGCCGCGGGCTCGCTCACACGAAGATGCCGATCGTCACGAGCGCTGCGGCGACGATGATGCCGATGACGATGACGCCGCCCACACCGAGATCGGGCATCGGCGACGACCGTCGCATCGCGGTCTCGGCGGCGCTCCACCCGAACCACGCCTGCAGCGCGGCGAGGGTTCCGAGGACGAGGAACACGGCGGCCGCCGCAATACGCCAGGCGACGGCATCCGGCAGGGCGAGAGCCTCGAGCGCGAACGCAGCCGCGTACATCGCGAGAGCGGTGCGCAGCCAGGCGAGGAAGGTGCGCTCGTTCGCGAGGCTGAAGCGCGGATCCGGCTCCTCGCCTTCACGGTAGACCCGATCGGGGAATCGTCTTCTCGTCATGGCAGCGTGTCTCCGGTCGATACCGACACGGTCCGGAAGCCGGCGTTGCCCATCGACGAGTCCGGCGTGTTCGACGACCGTGCGGAGTTCCGATACCTGTTGCAGTACGAAGCATGGCACAGGTAGCTGCCGCCGCGGAGGACACGGGGGTGCCCCGCGGGCACGGACGCCACAGGGGCGCGGTCGATCCGGCGCTGATACGCGTCGGGCGCGAAGCCGTCGGCGCACCACTCCCAGACATTGCCGACCGTCTGCCAGAGCCCGTAGCCGTTCGGCGCGAAGCTGCGCACCGGCGCCGTGGTGAGCCACCCGTCGGCTGCGGTGTTGACGCCCGGGAAGACGCCCTGCCAGATGTTGGCCCGCCAGCCGCCGGCGTCGACCGGTTCGTCGCCCCACGGGTAGCGAGCGCCCACGAGTCCGCCGCGGGAGGCGTACTCCCATTCGGCTTCGGTGGGCAGTCGCCGCCCCGCCCACGCGCAGTAGGCCTGGGCGTCGTTCCAGCTGACATGGACGACGGGATGCTGATCGAGTCCGTCGAGGCTCGATCGGCCTCCGCCCGGATGCGACCAGTCGGCGCCGCGCACCCCGAACCACCAGGGTGCGACACCCGCCGGGCCGGTGATGTCGGCGCGCTCGGCATCGACGGCGAGATGGAACACCGCCGAGTACCCGAAGGCCTCCGCCTCAGTGCGGTATCCGGTGTCGGCGACGAAGCGCGCGAAGTCAGCGTTCGTGACGGTCGTCGCATCGATCTCGAAAGCAGCGACCTCGATCTGATGCACCGGCAGCTCTCCATCGCCGGGGTTGCGATCGCCCGAGGAGTCCCCCATGGTCAGCACCCCCTCGGGCACCCTCGCCTGCGCGACGCGATGGCGGCCGTCACCCGGCGACGCCGCGGCCAGCACCGCAACCGGGCGCAGACCGATCCGCATCGTCATCGGCTCCGATCGCTGCGGCATCCCGCAGCCGCACCCGCACCCCTCGCTCCCGGCGCTGCTCATCGAGTGCTCCTAGATCGCGGCGAGCTCGTCAGCGATGCGATGCAGTTGCGGTGCAGGCATGCCGATCACCGCCGCCAGGTCGTAGAGAGTCGTGCCGCCGAGCATCCCGAGGATCTCGCTCTGCACGAGCATCGGGGCGTACCGCGTCACGACCTCCCGCGACACGGGGTGGGCGAGCAGCTCGGGCACCGAGGTCGAGACGCCGAACGCGCCGCTGGCGAAGTCCCCTCTCGGAGGCATGGGAAGCGCCGCCGCCTCGGCACGGTCGCTCTGCTCGCGAACGAGCAGGTGCTCCGCTCCCGGTTCGTCGTCGATGGGGATGCCGAGGCGCACGAACTGGCTCTCGGGTGCATCGTTCTCGCGCAGCAGACGGGCGAGCATCCGCAGCATCCGCAGTTCCTGCTCGGCATCGTCGAGCGGATGCTCCTGCGCAGGGTCCTCCTGGAGGTCGAACAGCAGTGTGCCGTACGTGAAGGGGTTGATCTGCGCGCGGCCGGCGAGCCGGAGCGGCCGGATCCCCTTCATGAAGGGGAACGGCTCAGCGAGCTCCGCCCCCGCGAACTCCGCAGGCGCGAACCGGCCGCGCATGTGGGTCGGCATGAGTGTGTACTCCTCCAGCGGCGCGTTCTCGGGGGTCGCGCACGCCCGCATGTAGACGTATCGTCCGTCGGTGACGTTGACGTGACCGCCGTGGATGCCGAACAGAGCGCCCTCGCGCGACACCTCGGCGATCGGGGTGCCGAGCATGTCGTCGGTCGGTGCGACGCCGAAGAAGTCGAGCAGGGTCGGAGCGATGTCGATCGTCTGGACGAGGCCGGAATCGCGCTCCCCGGCCACGCCGGTGCGCGGATCCCAGATGAAGGCGGGCAGGTGCACGAGCTCGTTGAACCACGGCTGCACGCTCTTGGCCCACCACCCGTGCTCGCCCAGAAGGAAGCCGTGGTCGGTGTTCACGATGAGGAGTGTGTCGTCCCACATGTCGTGTTCGTCCATGGCATCCAGCACGCGACCGAGCGAGCGATCGCACATGCTCACCAGCGCCTTGTACTCGAATCGGGCATGCTCGACCTGATCGGCGGGCTCGGTGACCTTGGCGTACGACGGCCAGTCGAACTCGGGCCCGTCATAGTCATGGGGGTAGAGCTTCTTGTACTCGTCATAGCTGAAGAACGGCTCGTGGGGGTCGAAGCACTCGATCTGCACGAACCACCGATCGGCGTCGGCGTTCGTCTGCAGGAACTCGATTCCGGCGTCGAACGTCAGGGTCTGCGGGTGGTCGGCTTCGCGACGGAGGTATCCGCGGTTGATCGCGTCCTGTCGGTGCAGCCTGTTCTTGAAGCCCTCCACCGCGGCGCCGCCCGTCGGCACCTGCGCCTTCCACGGGTCACCCTCCTGCCCACGGAAGAACTCCCACGTCGTGTACCGGGGATGGTAGGTCGCCCCACCGTCCTCCCAGTAGTGCGGGTGATCGCTGGCGAGGTGGGTGTGGACGCCGTGCTGTCCGAGCATCTCGGGCATCGAGTCGTCGAACGGCTCCAGCGGTCCCCAGCTCCGGTGCAGGAAGTTGTAGCGGCCGGTGTGCAGTTCGCGGCGGGCGGGCATGCACGGCATGGAGCCGGCATAGAAGTTGTCGAATGTGACGGTTCGCTCTGCGAGCCGCCGGAAGTTCGGCGCGTCGATCTCGTCCGAACCATACGGCGGCAGCATGTGCCGGTTGAGGCTGTCGAACATCACCATGATCGCTCGCATCGTCGCGTCTCCTTCTCGTCGCGGCCCCTCATCGAAACCATGACACTTGTAGAATAGATTTGTGGCCACTCTCCCATGAGCCGGGGATGCTGTCAACGCCGCCTCGCGTTGACAGGTCATAGCACTTGTGTCATTCTTCGAGGGTTTCCCCACCCTCGGCCGGACCGGATCAATGAAGCTAGAGCACCTCCTCCTCGGACTCCTCGGCGAGCTGCCCCGCACCGGCTACGAGATCAAGAAGTTCCTCGACACGCATGGGCGCTTCCTCCGGTCGAACACCACGATGAGTCAGGTCTACCGGTCACTCAGCTCGATGACGGACCGCGGCTGGGTGGCATACGCGATCGACGAGCGCCCCGGAGCGCAGAACGCCAAGATCTATCGCGTCACCCCCGAGGGCATGACGGTGTTCCGCGACTGGCTCGAAGGCCCTTACTCTCCGCCGAGTCGATTCCAGGACCCGGAGTTCGCGGCACGCCTGGGCTTCGCCGGCTACCTGACCGCCGAGAAGCTGATCGCACTCGTCGAGACCGAACTCGATGCCCGCCGCGAGCAGGTGGCGAAGTACCGGTTCCGCGATCGTTCGATCGCCGACGGCACGACCATCGAGTTCGACCGCGCACTGGCCGCCGCCGTGGGTGAGCGCCTGCACCTGAACGGCACGCAGCAGATCGACCTGCACATCGCCCAGCTCGAGGAGCTCCGTCGAGAGCTCCTCGATGGCACGCTGCCGACGCCGTCGACGCCGTCGACCACCACGCGCTGACCCTCCTCCCCACCCGGTCGCCGACTCTCGGCGGCATCGTGGCATCCGCGCATCCCCGCAGCCCGCTCGAGGCCGCACCGATCACCGTGGTGCGCTCTTCGATGATCTCGGACTGTTGACATCAAGCATTCCACTAGTGGAGTATGTGTCCATTCCACTTGTGTAATGACTTGACGCACACGCAGTCGACCATTTCAATGACGAAAGGGACTCACATGAACACGGCCACCACGGTGTCGGCGGACCCGACCGCCTCGCCCCGACCGACGAAGGTCACGGGGCGCTGGCGCAACCTCTCGACTCTGATCGGGGTCACCGTCGTCGAGAGCGGTGAGGGCAGTCTCACGACGACGCTCTTCCCCGCCATCGCGAAGTCGCTCGGTCTCGGCAACACCGAACTCGGGCTGCTCTCGACCCTGGGCCGCCTCGTCGGGGTCCCGTTCGGACCGTTCTGGGTCTGGTATGCGAACCGCACCACCCGGCGCCAGGCGATCTTCGTCAGCACCCTGGTGAGCGGTGCGCTCGCGATCGCCTCCGGCTTCGCGGAGAACTTCCTGCTGCTGCTCGTGCTGCAGACCCTGCAGGCCGGCGCCGTGATCGGCCTCACACCGATCACCAACGCGGTGATCGCCGACTCTTTCGACGACCGCTCCCGGGGGCGCGCGGTCGGCATGCTCTACGGCATCTCCGCCATCCTGAGCTCGTTCATCGGCCCCGTCATCGGTCTGCTGTCGCTCTGGGATTCCGGGTGGCGCTGGGGATTCTGGGGCGTGGGTGCACTGCTCATCCTCACCGGATTCCTGGTTCTCGCCCTCTTCAAGGAGCCGGAGGTCGGAGCATCCGACTACGGTTCCCAGGCGAACAGGATCGAGTATGCGCGGCCGCGCCTGAAGGACTCGATCGCACTCATGAAGATCCCGACGTTCAGCGTGATGATGGGATCGCGTCTGCTCTCCGGTCACCTGCTGATCGCCGTGTTCGGTGTGCAGTTCCTCGTGACCGAGCGCGGGTTCGACATCGCGGTCGCGGCCATCGTCGCGCTGCCGTTCGGCATCGGATACTTCCTCGGAACGGTCGGCGGCGGGTTCATCGTCTCGGCGCTCGATCGTCGCGGCGGACCCAACTCGCGCGTCGCCTTCCTGCAGGCTGCCCAGGTGCTGTTCGCCGTGGTCGCGTTCTTCGCCACGCAGTTCGATGTCGCCTCGATCGCTTTCTATGCGGCGTTCTGGGGACTCATGGGGCTCACGCAGGGGCTCAACCCGGGAGTCAACCGCCCCATCCTGATGTCGGTCATGCCGCCGGAGCTCCGTGCGCAGGGCTTCGTCATCTACCTGACGATCTTCGAGGTGATCGGGTGGGCGGCGTTCACTTTCGTCGCCGGCGTGCTCGCCGACGCGTTCAGCCTGCAGGCGGTGTTCCTGTGGATCCTGGTCGTGCTGATGCTGGTGAACGCGGCCTTCCTGGGGCTGCTCTACCGCTTCTACCCGCGCGACCGCCAGCGCATCGACGACCTGATCGCGAACCGCCTGGCCGCCGAGGCATCGTGACTCTCGCCGGTTGATCTCGGAGCCTGAGCGAAGGGCCGGACCCGGCGGGTCCGGCCCTTCGCCGCGCGGGTCTGTCACACTCCCGCGGGTGCTCTCGTCTTAGGAGAAGGACGCGCAGCCGACTCGGATGCGCGACGTACGACTCCTCGAAAGGCTCCCCATGGACTTCGCCGCAGCTGCCGCCGATCCCGCGTTCCTCGCCATCGTCGGCGGGCACATCCTCGTGCTGTTCCTCGCCGTGCTGCTCACCGCCTTCCGCCGCTACTCGGTCGGCGGATTCTTCGCCTGGCTCGCGACGATCGCCTCACTGCTGTTCGGCCTGTTCTGGTTCCTCGTGCTCGGCGGCGGGCGCAAGAACTCGCAGGCCGACGAGTCCGTGCAGTTCGCCCTCGACCCGAACGGCGGACTCTGGATCACGCTGTACATCGTGGGCGCGCTCATCGTCGCCTACGCCATGACGTGGATCTGCAAGCGCGGACGCGAGAAGGCCCTGGCGGCGAAGGCCGCAACCGTCGACGCCTGACTTCAGACCGTCGGAGCATCCACCCCTCGACGACGTCGAGTGGTCACGAAGGCAGCACCCAGCAGAAGCAGCAGGGTCGCGAGAGCGGCGAGGGCTGCGGCCTGCGACCCGTCGCCACCGGTGCCCGGAAGGCCGCCGCCCCCTGCGGGCGGATCGACGGGCGGATCGACCGGCGGGATGACGTACACGTTGGTGATCGACGCTGTCTGCACGGTCGGGATCTCGTCACCGTCGGCGTTCGGCGTTCGGATCTCGACAGTCTGCACGTCGTCTCGACGGGAATCCTCGCCGTACGCTCCCACCGCCCCCTGCTCGGAGACGATGCACTCGGATCCGAGCGGCAGGTCATCGAGCCGCTGCTGCAGCCCGCCCTCAGACGTCACCGTGACGATGCCGTCGTCCGGGAGCACCAGAGCGACCCCCGCCACGGTGCACTCGACCCGGAACTCGAAAGCCGCCGGGGCCTGAGCGACGGCGCCCTCGAGCACCTTCTCGACCCCGAGATCACCGTTCAGCAGCGTGACGCCCGCCTGCACCGGCGCCACGGAGTACTCGCGCCCCCCGGCATCCGTGCCGACGGCGCCCATCTGGTTCCAGGCGACGCCGCCCGCGTCGGGCACCGTGATCGGGGCCAGATCCGGGTATGCCGCCGACTCCGGCTCGTTCCGGGTCTCGTAGTGCAAAGCGAGGCGCTCGCCCGGGGCGAAGGACCCGGCGGCAGTGCCGCGGAAGTCGATGGTGACTCGCATGCCCGTCACGTCCTCCCACGCCCCCGCATAGGAGAGCACCGGGGTCCACGTCGCCGTGGTGTCGCAGAGGAGATCCCCGAACCAGGCCGAGCCCGTGCCTGTTCCCGTGCAGGGAGAGGCGCTGGTCGTGACGTCGAGCGTCAGCGTCGCGCCGGCCGGCAGCGAGTTCGCAGCAAGCGACTCCGCGATGAGCACCGGGGCGAAGGTCGTGTTGCGGGGGCTGCCCGTGGCCAGCATCCGGTCACCGAGGCGCGGGAGCGGATCGACGATCGACACCGTCGGGAATCCGACCGTTCCGCTGTTGAGCACCGACAGCTTCCAATCATCGGTGGCTCCGACCGCGGTGTAGGCGGCGCACGGGGTGCGGGTGTAGCCGTCGGCGTCGAGCGGGCAGGCCGCCGACGGGTTGTTCAGATTGACCTGACCGTCGACGAGGTCGCCGTCGATCTCACCCTTGACGTACTTCGTCGCCGACAGCGATCCGCCCGGCTGAGGCTGCACGTAGTTCGTCGTGCCGCACTGGTCGTCATCGAGCCCCGCGACAGTGCCCTCACCGTTGCCCGACGTGTTGGTGCAGGCATCGAGCGTCTCGTCGGTGGTCACGACGAACGTGTTCGTGGTGAAGTCCTCGAGGCTGAGACCCGGCAGAAGCGAGAGGTTCATGGTGATCGTGAAGACCTCACCCGGCGACATCCGGTCGCCACCCTCCGGCCACGCGAAGGTGATGACCTTGCCCGTGTCGTCGGCGGTCGCGGTGACGTCGGTCGACAGCGTGCCGCCGTCGGAGGTCACATAGGTCGGGGTCGAGAAGTCCCACTCCAGGAACTCGGGCAGCGTGTCGACGAGATCGTCGACCGTCAGGAATCCGGTGCCGGTGTTGGTGAACGTGAGCGTCCACGGCAGGCTGCTGCCGATGCCTACGACGTGGCTCGTGCCCGGTTGCGTCTTCACGACATCCATCCGGTGGGTTCCCGGTTCGAGTGCGAGGGTGGCATCCGCCTCCTCGTCGACGGCGGCATACAGACCGTCGAGACGCTCGCTCACGACCGACGCGGTGTTCGGCACCTCGGCAGGAAGCGCGAGAGCCGTGCCGTCACGCTGCGTCTCGAGCACGAGCACGTCGAACGCCAGCTGCGCCGTCCAGTCGGCGGGCGGAGCGTCGTTCGAGAAGATCGCACCGGATGCGTTGCGGAAGGTCGCGCGAACGCCGACGACATCGGCGGCGGCCACCGCCGGGAGCACTGCCGTCGCGTCGTAAGTGCCCTCGATCCAGGTGGATCCGACCAGGGCGTCGATGCGCACCTGATCGGCGCCGGCGGGCAGCGCGACCGCGACGTTCGGAGCATCGGCCAGCCGGACCGTGTTCCAGAAGTCGGCATCCTGATCGGTGATCGTGACCTGCTGCGAAGACGCGGTCGACTCCCCGTCGGTGGCGTCGAGCGTCACCCTGACCGGCGTCTCCAGCTCGCTCTCGATGAGCGAGTCAGGGGCGATCGTCTTGGCGAGCGTCACGTCGAGCAGCGCACTGATCAGCTGCACGCTCGCGCCATCGGTGTCGCCGGGCACCGACGCCGGCCCCGAGGGCTCGAGCACCGGGTCGTACGACTGCCCGATCACGGTGTTGTCGACCTGGCCGGGCTGCACGAGTTCCTCGGCATCCGTTCGCTCGTACTGGCGCACCTGGGTCGTCACGTCGAGCCGCAGTGTCGCTCCCGCTTCGATGCTGCCTCCGTCTGTCGCAGGATCCGTGCCCTGGTAGACGACGCTGATGCCGACGACGCTCGTCAGATCGGCCGCGGCGAGCGCTTCGGCCGCCGTGATCGAGAGCGTGCGAGTCGAGAGCGTGCCGTCATCGGCGCGGTCCCACAGGGTCACGATCGAGGCCTCGCGGTCGACCTGATCGGCGGGCAGAGTGAACGCCAGCGCCTGCACGGTCAGCTGCTCGTAGGGGTTGGTGATCGGGTCGTACTCGGCGTCCGCGAACGGGTCGGAGTCCCAGGCGTCGGCGGCTGTGAGGCACTCGGCCGTCGCGCCCGGTTCGCAGGTGAGCGGATCCGTCACACGCAGGTACGAGGCGCGCGCCGTGCTGTCGTTGCGCGCGTCGAGACGGAAGACGACGTTCGGGTAGCTCTCGGGCGCGACGTCGGCCGACTCGGGAATCGTCACCGTCGTCGGCGTCGCGGTCTTCGTCACGGACACGAGCGGAGGCTGATCGATCAGCGCGATGTTGTCGCTGTCGGAGTCGCTGCCAGTGTCGGTGGCCGTGGTCCAGTCGCCGCGAACCGTGTTCACGACGCTTCCGTCGGTCGAGTCGTTGAAGCTCTGGTCGGCCGTGACCCACTGCTCGTCGAGTCCCGTGGCATCCCGCACCACGTTGCGGAGCTCCCACGTGAGGAACGTCGGTCGGTATTGGCCCACCGCCGACGTCGCGAGGCCGGAACCCGGTTCCGGACGCGTGGGATCGGTGCTCGCCGCGCGGGCCGCATCATCCGGCACGTAGACGATGCGGACGCCCGTCGTACCGGCGGTCTGCTCGGGCGTCAGCGTGTACCCGACGAAGCCGTCAGCACCCATCCACGTGCCACCGGGTGCCGGGATCACCACCCATGCTCCGTCGACGAAGAGAGACACCTCGGTGATGTCGTCCCAGGCGAGCAGCGGATCCTGGGCCAGGGAGATCGGGTCGACGCTCAGGAGGTCGAAAGCCTGGAAGACGGTGGATGCCGCAGGCGCCGGATCTGCTCCTGGCGCGGTCGACGGATCGCTGATCGTGAGCGATTCGACGCCGCGGGTGCCTGTGCGCCATTCATTCCTGGTCGACACGATCTGCCCCGACTGCGAGTCGACGAAGTCGACATCCGTCGTCTTGTCCCCGGTCTCGACCCAGCGCTTGTTCACGTCGACGCCGGGGCCGATCCCGGTCGCGGGGGTCTCGACGCCGATGGTGTCCTGTGCATCGACGAGGTCGCTGTCGATGCCGTCGGGCAGTCCGGTGACATCGGCATGGCTCTGGGCCGTCGCCACGTTCTCGTAGATCGTGGGCTCCTGCGCCGACTGCTCGTCTTCAGGCTCGTCGCGCGGATCTGTCGGTCCGCTGCCGTCTCGGAGGTCGGAGCGCGCGTCGAACACGACGTTCGGCTCGACGCTGAAGCCCTTGGGGAATCCGTCGGGGTTGTCGAACGTGAAGCGGATGCCGGTGACATCGGACGACGTGTCGGGCGGAGTGAGCGCTGCGCTGAACTCGGCGCGGCTCATCTGGAAGGTCTCGGCCGTGTCCCCGGTCGCCTGCACGGCGAGAGTCGCCCAGCTGCCGTCCGGGCGCTGGTACTCGACCGTCAGGGTCGTGTTCGGCGGGATCTGGGTCGGCGCGATCGCCGCGATGTCGAACGCGTTCCAGAAGTCGTCCGGCTGATCCTCGCGCCAGCTGTCCTCGACGACGATCTCCGTGGGGAACACCTGCGCCGCGCCCGTGCCCGTCGTCGCGGTCAGACCGGCGACGACACTGTTGCCGGGCTCGACGGCCCCACCGGGAGTGATGTTCTTCTCGAGATTGATCGCGATCTCGGGGTAGTAGACGGTGATGTCGGCTGAGGCGTCATCCTCGGCGGTGCCGACGTCGTTCGTCGCCGAGACATCGATCGTGTTGGTACGGGAGGCGACTGGCGCCTCCTCGCTGACGAGCGCCAGGGTGGGCAGCACGGTCGTGTCGATCTCGGCATCCGCACCGGCGGGGATGTCTCCGGTGAACTCGATCACGAATCCGGTGACGACTCCGGCAGGAGGAACGGGGGTCGCTCCGTCCGCGAATGGCACCGGCGCTGTCGCGGCACCGTCGATGTACCAGGTGATCGTGGCTCCGGTGGCGCCGTCGGGGTACTGGATGCCGGAGGGGAACCCGCCGAAGACCATGTCGGCGTCGAAGAAGTCGAGGTCGGAGATCGTCAGACTCTGCACGGGTCCGTTCGACGTGTTCTCGGCGCCGAGGACTGCCGTGGCTTCCCCGCCTGCCGCGAGCTCGGCCGGAGTGATCGACTTCGATGCCGCGACGGCCACCGTCAGAGGAGTGATCTGGAACGGCGCGGTCGCGTCGTCGCTGACCGGCTCCTGCCCTGGCGCCTCGATAGTTCCGGTGATGCTGTTGGTGACGCTCGCCCCGGTCGCGAGCGTCGCGTCGGTGTTGCGATCGGTCGCCCGCTGCTCGACGGTGAACGCGGAGGAGGCCGCGGCATCCCCGGCGATGGCTCCGCCCGCGTACGTCAAGCGGATGCCGCCCACGTCGTCCGGTTCGACACCGTCGGGAAGAGCCGGTGTCGCGCCGGGAGTGCCCGGTTGCCAGCTCCACGTGCCGGTTCCCTCGTCGAAGGTGTAGACGTCGACCTGCACGGTGGTCGCGTCAGGAGGCAGCGTCGACGCGGTGAAGCCCTGGAAGTCGACGATGCGGAACGGGTTGTCGGCGCTCAGTTCGGTCGCGCCGTCGGCGGCTCCGCTCGGCTCCTGCACGACCAGGGAGTCACCGCTGACGTTCGACTGGTTCTGCGCTCCGATGGTGATCGTCGACGTGTCACCGGCGTCGAACTGCTGCGAGGCCGGGGTCCAACTCTTGCTCGCCGCGACGCCGATCACCGTGTCGATCGTGACGACGGCATCCGCGGTGTCCTGGATCGTCGCCGGAACGTCTCCCGGACCGTTGTCCCAGTCGGCGGTCGCCGTGTTCGTGACGGTGTCGCCGTTGTACTCCCAATCCGCCGGCAGATCCAGCGGCGCGCGCAGCACCACACTCAGCTTCAGCGTGCCGCCGGCTTCGAGCCCGATCCCCCCGTCGACCGGCTGCTGGAATGCGACGGTGACCGTGCAGTCGGCACTGACCTCGACCGGCACTCCACCCTCTTCGACGCATCCCTCGGTGGTCCGCGTCAGCGGCAGACCCGCGGGGCTGACCGAGGTGCCGACGAACTCGAACCCGGCGAACTCGGCGGGGAGCGTGTCGGTCATCACGACGTTGACGCAGTCGACGTCGTCGCAGAAGAGGTCGACCGTGTAGGTGAACTCGTCTCCCGGCGCCAGCTGATCCTGCACCTGCAGGTCATCGACCCGCTTGTCGATACGCAGCGACGACTCGGCGGCATATGCGGCGACCGGCGTGAACCCGGCGAGAACCAGACCGAAGATCGCGATGAGCGCGACGACGAATCGGCGCATCGGAGGGACGTCGGACCGGTTTTCAGCAGGCATCGGAATCTTTCTGCCGGGGGCGTTCAGAGCATCACGGTGCGCGGTACTGATTCGGACGACTGGTGAAGAAGCCCCCCGCTCACCTGCAATCCGAGTCAGTATATTGGCGCTCTGCGGCCGGGTGAAAGGCCTCTCACCCCCTCGGGGTGGGCCGGGCGACTGCACCGCGTGAGAGCATCGAACTCAGACCACGACTCGAGGGAGATCTCGGATGCTCGACACATCAGACAGCGTGAGGCTCGGCGGCTCGGGACTCCGGATCTCGAAGGTGGTGCTCGGATGCATGAGCTTCGGCGCACCGGACCGGGGGGCGCACGGGTGGTCGCTCGACGAGGAGACCAGCCGCCCGCTGATCAGGCAGGCACTCGAAGCCGGTATCACCACGTTCGACACCGCTGACGTGTACTCCGACGGCACGAGCGAGGAGTTCGTCGGCCGGGCGCTCGCCGACTTCGCGAGGCGCGACGAGATCGTGATCGCGACCAAGGTGCACGGGCGCATGGGACCGGGCGCGAACCAGGCGGGGCTCAGCCGTGCGCACATCCTGTCGGGAATCGATGCGAGCCTCAAGCGACTCGGAACCGACCACGTCGATCTGTACCAGATCCACCGCTGGGACCCGCAGACGCCGATCGAAGAGACGATGGAGGCGCTGAACGACGTCGTCCGCTCGGGCAAGGCCCGGTATATCGGTGCCTCGTCGATGTGGGCTTGGCAGTTCGCGAAGGCCCAGAACACCGCCGAGCAGAACGGCTGGGCGCGGTTCGTCTCGATGCAGGACCAGTACAACCTGCTGCAGCGCGAGGAGGAGCGCGAGATGCACCCCTTCTGCCTCGACTCGGGTGTCGGCGTGCTGCCGTGGTCGCCCCTGGCGCGCGGCAAGCTCACGCGCGACTGGGACGAGAAGACCGCGCGCACCGCGACGGATGCCTTCGGCGCGACCCTCTACCACCGCGAGGAGGAGTCGAATCGAGCGATCGTGGATGCGGTCGCGCACGTCGCCGAGGCGCGCGGCGTCTCCCGCGCGCAGATCGCGCTCGCGTGGGTCGCGCAGCAGTCCGCCGTCACTGCACCGATCGTCGGCGCGACGAAGGCAAGTCACATCGACGATGCGGTCGCCGCCGTCGGCATCCATCTCGAGGATTCTGAGCTGGAGACGCTGCAGGCCGCGTACACACCTCGCGAGCCCGAAGGGTTCTGAGGAGCGGAAGACCTTTACTCGATTTGGCCGATGGGCTCGCGCTTCTCGGCCTGGAACTGATCTTCGGCGCGGCCCCGCGCCCAGTACGCCGAGATCGACAGTCGCTCTCGCGGAACATCGCGCTGCTTGAGCAGGGCACGGACCTCTTTGATGGTTCCGCGCTCGCCGTGCGCGAAGACGCCCGGATGGCCGTCCGCCCACGGCAGGTCGGCGAGAACGGCGAGCAGTTCGTCGTCGGTCTCGGTCCAGCGCAGAGTCACGCCCGAGGGGACGGCGGGAAGGATGCGGTCCGCCGTATCCGCCACCGTCAGGACGATGTGGCCGACGGCATCCGCGTTCATCGCCTCGATCGCCGACGAGATCGCGGGCAGCGCCGTGTGATCGCCGATGAGCAGGTGCCACGGCAGCTCGGACTCGGGGACGTAGCCGCCGCCGGCACCGCTGACGACGATCGTGTCGCCCGGCTGCGCCTGTCGGGCCCAGGGCCCCGCGACACCCTCGTCGCCGTGCACCACGAAGTCGATGACGAGTCGGCGCTGCTCCGGGTCTGCCGAGCGGACCGTGTAGGTGCGCCGGGTGGGCAGCTTCTCGGGGCTCTCCTCGCGCAGCTGCGCCAGGTCGTACGGCGGGGTGAGCGCGTGGCTCGGGTCGGCGAAGAGGATCTTGACGTACTTGTCGGTGTAGACGTTGTCGGTGAAGTCGTCATATCCGTCGCCGCCGGCCGTGATCCGCACCAGGTCGGGGCTGATCTGCTCCACCTGCTCGACGGTGAGGACTGCTTGGCTGGGGGTTCGACGAGGCTGTTCCGGCATTGCGTCTCCTGAGATCACGAAAGGAAGTCACCTCCAGTCTGCCCGCCGCGCAGTGGAGCGGGGTCGAGGTTTCCGATCAATGCGCTGGACGCCTCCCCCGGCGAACCGCCCAGTATTCTGGCCGCATGAGAGAAATCGTGGCCGTCGTGCTCCGCCTTCTGCTGGCCGCGGCCTCGCTCGCAGGAGTCGTGACGCAGCTCGTGATCGCGATCCGGACCGACTTCGGCCTCGTGAACTTCTTCAGCTACTTCACGACGCTCAGCAACATGTTCGCGAGCGTGGTGTTCATCGTCGGTGCGGTCAAGATCCTGCGCCGCAGCGAGAGCAGTGGGCGCTGGGAGGCGGTGCGCGGAGCATCCGTCGTCTACATGGCCTTCGTCGGCATCGTGTTCAACACGCTGCTCTCGGGTGCGGACCTCGGCGGCCTGCTGCCGTGGACCAACGTCGTGCACCACATGCTGATGCCGTTGGTCGTCGTGATCGACTGGGTGCTGATGCCGCCGAGGCGTCGACTCGCGATGCGCACCGCATGGCTCTGGCTTCTCGTGCCCGTGGTCTACACCGTCTACTCGGTCGTGCGGGGCGCGATCACCGGCTTCTACTGCTACCCCTTCTTCAACCCGGCAGCGGTCGGCGGATACGGTGGCGTCGCCGCATACTGCGCCGGACTTCTGGTCGCGTTCATCGTGCTCGCCCTGGTGATCCGACTCGTCGGCAATGCCCTGTCACGCCGCACCGAGAAAGGACCTTCAGAATGACCACCTCCGCCACCCTCCGCGCACTCAGCGGCGTCGCCGACCAGCCCGCGAACCTCGCGACCTCGACCGTCGTGCTCGTCGACTTCCAGAACACCTACACGCGCGGCGAGATGGAGCTCGAGGGCTGGGACGCGGCTCTCGACGCAGCGGCCGACCTGCTCGCCCAGGCCCGCGAATCAGGGGCGACGGTCATCCACGTGCAGCACGACGGCGGCGCCGGATCGGCGTACGACATCCGCGAGGACATCGGGGCGATCCACGAGCGCGTCGCTCCGCGAGACGGCGAGGCCGTGGTCGTCAAGAAGGCGCCGAACTCGTTCGTGGGCACCGAACTCGGCGACCTGGTCGACGCCGCAGGCCACGAAGACGTCGTGATCGCCGGGTTCATGACCCACATGTGCGTGACCTACACGACCGGGGGCGCGTTCCTGCGCGGCAACCGGCCGACCGTCGTCGCCGCGGCCACCGCCACCCGCAGCCTTCCGTCGGTCGCCGGAGACGTATCCGCAGAGCAGTTGCACCGCGCGGCCCTCGCCGGCATCGCCGACCTCTACGCCACGGTCGTCCCGACAGCCGCCGATCTCGGGCGCTGATCTCGGGCGCTGACGGAACGAGCGGATGCGGCTGCTGACCGCATCCGCTCGGATCAGCCTGCGCAGAGGTCCGTGTCGGCGCTGCGGTTCACGGCATCGACCGGGCGCGACGGTGCCGGTGTGGCCTGCGACTGGGACTTCAGGTTCTCGTAGTCGGCGCCGAGCAGGAGCTGCACCCCGTCGACGTCGCCGACGGTGACCGTCACGCCGATGCCGAGCTCGGTGGCGAGTGCCTGCGCCGTCGCCTGCGCCTCGGGGGTGTCAGCCGCGACGATCGTCGTGGCATCGACGGCCTCTGCGTTGGCGAGCCCGGACACCGTGTACCCGTAGGCGGTGGCGTCTTCGGATACGCGTGATGCGAGACCGGCGACACCCGCGCCGTTGAGGATCTCGACGGGGGTGGTGCGCACCGTCGCATCCGGTTCGACAGCATCCGTCGTGAGCACGACGGGAACGTCGTCGCCCAGAGCGCGGAAGATGACGTCGGCGTCCGCGGTGGGCACGACGCGGTTGGCGTCCTCCGGGGCCTCGGTCGCGGGCATCGTCAGGAAGGTGACGCTGCTCATGGGGACGTTCGCGACCCGCGCGGCGAGGCCGGCCAGATCGGTCAGAGCACCGAGACCCGGGTCGACCGTCATCGACGAGGTGGCGGCGTCGAGGAACGCGTACAGACGATCGGGGCGCACCAGCACATCGGACTTGGTCGCCTTCTGCACGATGGCCGAGAGCACCATCTGCTGATGCCCGAGACGTGCGACATCGCTGCCTTCGGCGAGCGCATGCCGAGTGCGGGCCAGCGCGAGCGCCTGGGTGCCGTCGATCGACTGCGCGCCGGCGGGCAGATCGAGCTGCGCGTGCCCGTCGGTCAGGGCCTCCGGGAGGCATACGTCGATGCCGCCCATGGCATCGACGACGCCGATGAAGCCTTCGAAGTCCATCTGCACGAAGTGATCGATCGTCACGCCGGCGAGCTGCTCGACCGCCGCGACCGAGCAGGCGGGCCCGTACTCCAGCGCGGAGTTCAGCATCCCGTATCCGCCGTCGTAAGACCCCCGTCCGGTGTCCTCGCAGGCGGGCAGGTCGGCGAGTGTGTCGCGCGGCAGTTGCACCGCATCGATCCGCGAGCTGTCGCTCGAGATGTGCACGAGCACCATGGCGTCGCTGCGCTGACTGCCGTCATCCTCGCCGAAACCACCCGATGCGAGCGCCCGGGTGTCGGACCCGAGCACCAGGATGTTCAGGTCTCCGGTCGCGAGTTCCGGCTCGCCGTCGCCGTCGTCGGAGCGCAGTGGTGCGGTGCTGACGTTGCCCTGCAGCTGCGCGTAGGCGATCGCCCCGACGGCGACCAGGGCGACGACGATGAGCGCGCTGATCCAGCCGATCACCTTTCCACGCCGACGGCGAGGTCGGGTCACCTGGGAGGAGTCGGGAGTGGGGTCAGGAGTCGGGTCGGTCTGGGGGAATTCGGGCCGTCGCACTGGTTCACACCATCACGGGGAGCACGGCATCTCAAAACAGAGAGCCGGATTCACAGGACCTGTCCGGGGTACTCCAAGGTGCGTTCAGCGGCTCGGCAGTAGGGGAATGCACATCCATCAACACTTGCCATACTGGAAAGTGAGGACTAGCTTTCCAATATGGAAAGTGAACGGGATGATCCTCACGCCACCCTGGCCCGCCTTGACGCAGTGGCCACGACATACACCGACGCGCCTCGCGGCGAAGGCTGGTACCACGTGGCTCTGGGCGTCGGCGCGGGGATCTTCATCGCTTCCCAGGGCCTCCCCCAACCGTGGGCGCTCCTCGTCGCCGTGGCGTTCATCCTCGTCATGCCCGCGTTCATCGCCTGGTGGCGGCGAACTCACGGCTGGTGGGTCTCGGGCTACACCGGCGGCGCGACCCGGTGGGTGACGGCCCTGATGGTGGTGGCTCTTGTCGCGACCGGATTCTGGTCGTATCTGAGCGCCGACATCTGGTCCAGCATCGCAGCGGGGCTGACCGCATGCCTCGCTGTCACCGCGTCCGGCTTCGTCTGGATGCGCGTCTGGCGTCACCGCCTCCGGACGCAGGAGGCGATGTGAGCGGTCTCGATCCGGCCATCCACGCAGTCACCCGGCTCGAACTGTGCGGACTGCTCGCGCCCGTCGATGACGCGGAGTTCTCATTCCTGCGCGAGCGCCTGAAGGTCTCCGACTCCGTGCTCTCCAAGCACGCGAAGGCACTGGAGCAGGCCGACTACCTCCGCATCGACAAGGTCACGAGGAACGCCCGTCAGCGCACCCTGCTGTCTCTCACACCCGCGGGGCGCCATGCCTTTCGAGGGCACGTCGCGGAGCTTCGACGCCTCGCATCGATCGCGGACGCAGCGCACGAGGTCCTCGGCTAGATCCCGCCACGGGGGAGACTGGAGAGATGCGATCCGCGCCGTTCCGTGAAACCCTCATCGGACCGCGCTGGCTGGCGGTCGCCGGCGCGCTGACACTCGTCTTCCTCGCCGCGATCACCGCGATCGCGGCGCCTGTCGTGATCGGCCGAGCAGACGAGGTCGGCGCGTGGACGATCGCGCTGCTCGTTGCGGGAGTCATCCTGATCCTCGCCGCCGGCCTCCTGGGGATCGCCCGACGCATCACGATCGCGGTGAGCGATACGCACATCGATGCCCGTCTGACGCCGTTCCGCGTCATCCACCTCCCGCTCGCCAAGGTCGATCGAGTCGAGGTGATCGAGGTCACAGTCGCCCAGGCCGGCGGCGTGGGCTGGCGCCTCGCGGGCTCGGAGCGGTTCCTGCTGTGGTCTGCAGGCGCTGCGGTCAGGGTGACCGCAGCCGACGGTCGTTCGAGGGTGCTCCGCACCGAGCATCCCGAGGAGTTGAGCACCGCCATCGCGAGCGCTTCGCGTGCGATGCGGGAGTGAGGGGCAGGAAGGGGCATCGTCACGAATACTGCTCGCTGTGGTGTTGGCTATCGTGGCCGGAATGGAGAACATGGAGAGTCGGGGGATGACTCCCGACGAGCGGAAGAACACGTTCCTTCTATACCCGGAATGGTTCGGCGGAGATCGAGTTCCTGAATCGCTGACGATCCCACAGGAGCTGAGAGACCGACTACGGGCATGGAACCGTACGTGGGAGACAGTGCCGGACCCGGTCACCGAAGTGCGGTGGCCGGACCCGGCGATCGGTCACCGGTGGATCGCAGACGGTGAGCAGCTCGTCGTGGATCTGCGGGCTGAGCTCGCGCCAGGCGTGGCCGTCGTCGGCGATTTCGCGCGCTACGCCCCGCCGTCCGAATAGCGCTCAGCGGTGCGTGCCGCCGGTTGCACGGCGGTGACGCCCCACCCCCGCTCGTGCAGCACTGACGGCCTCCGCTATTCGCGCCTTGACCGCTACAGAGGGGTTGACGTCCCCGAATGCGTGGAGCTCAGTGTCATCGCCATGATCCACAGAGCAACGAACGCCACGATGGTCAACGCGAGAACGATAACCCCCGCGATGAGGATGCGGCGCTCCACCGTGGATGGCCTTCGCGTGAGACCGAAGACTGACGCTGCGAGGAGGGCAACACTGATGATGACCGTCCACGGAGTGAAGAACCCCGCCACGTACACGACTGCCCCCACGGCCAGAGGCCACCACTTGACGCCTTGTTCTGCTTCTACTGCGGACATTTGGCGATTCTCTCAGACCGTCTTGAGCCTCACGGTTTAGCGCAACCGAGCAGCACGGAATAACTGCCGCCCAACCATCCAGCAGCTGTGGTCGCAGTCGGCCCAGAACGAAAATGGAACCGGCCCGCCAGTGCCGGACATCTCTCTATATGAGGTCCACTGATCTGGCTGCGATGCGGGAGCGATGCGTCGCGCTCATCGAGATCCACCACAAGAACCCCGAGGTCAGCCCCGTGTGGCTCGCGCAGGAGCTCTTCGTTTCCAGGCGGCAACTGGACCGAGCCTTCAGCGGCGAGCAAGGGGTGGCCGAAGTCCTGGCACGCCGTCGTCTGAGCCAGGTCGTGGTCATCGCGGCCCGCCATCCCTCGATTCCCATGTCTGCCATCGCAGAGCACTGCGGATACGGAACATACGAGACATTCCGGGCACAGTGCCACCGCTACCTGAACCGCACCCCCCGAGAAGCCCGCCGCGACCATCGACGAATCCTCGCCGTCTCCCTCGCCGCGTAGCCAGGCTCCGCTCCCTCGCGCCGCGTAGACTCGTCTGAGGTCAGGACATCGACCGTGACGTGTGAGGTGAGATCGTGTCGGAACCCGGTGGGCCGAGCGACGGCGAACTCCTTTTCCGCCTCTCGCGCGGCGACGAACCGGCCTATCGGATGCTGCACGACCGGCACCAGATGCCGGTGTTTCGGCTTTCGCTCGTGCTCATGCACACCAGCTGGGACGCGGAAGAAGTCGCGGCGACCGCGTTCTTCGAACTCTGGCGACGGCGTGACAAGGTCCGCATCGTCGACGGATCCGTCCTGCCATGGCTCTTGGCGACCACCTCTTTCGCGGCGAAGAACAGCTTGCGCTCACGCCGTCGATATCAACGACTGCTGCATCGGATCCCTCACGACGGAGCCGTTCCCGATCACGCAGACGAAGTCGCTCGCGCGATGGACTCACTCAAGATCACGGAGAACGTACGCGAGGCTCTGCGCGAGTTGAACCCGCGCGAAGCGAGTGTCGTGATCCTCTGCATCGTCCATGAGGTTCCGATCGCGGAAGCAGCCGTCGTTCTCGGCATTCCGGAGGGGACCGTCAAATCGCGATTGTCCCGCGTGAAGACGCGGCTACGCGGAGAACTGCATGAGTATGCTCCGAGATCAGAGGAGGCGAACGCATGAGTGACCGGATGCCGCACCACCGGGAAGTGCAAGACCTCCTCATCGAGCAGATGCGCCGCGATCTCGCGCGCCCCAATTGGTGGAAGACCATCTGGGGTCGCGTCACCGTCGCCGGCGGGATCCTCGCGGTAGCGGGAGCGGGCGTCGCTGCGGTCGTCCTCCTCGAGGAGCGCCCGGTCAGCGAGACCAGCGTCGTGCACTGTCTGGAAGGCCCGTACCGGAACCCCGACGGCACGCTGTCCGGTGCAGCGGCGAGTGTCGCCACACCGGACGGCGTCATCGCCATCGAGGATGCTGAAGCTCTCTGCACTCAGATGTGGGAGGGCGGGGCGTTCGCTGACAACGACGAGCTCTCCGCCTCCCCCACTCCGGGATCAGCGCCCTCTGAGTTCACGACCTGCGTCACCGACGAGGGTGAAGCCGCCGTCGTCCCCGGTCGAGTCGAGTGCTCGGTCCTCAGGCTGCATCCGTTCCAGGATTAGGCACGATCAGTCACCCCCAGGTCCCTGCGGGGCGGTAGACGATCGACGAGGTCTTGCCTGCCAGTGCCCCCATGGTCGCGCAGTAGGGCGTGCATGTCAGCTTGCCGCCGGTGTAGCTTGTGCCGTCGTACTGTGACGACCAGCAGTTGTTCAGGCCCTCGGCGGAGCGGACGTTGTTGTCCCATCCGGACACGATGCTCGGGAACCCGAATGTCACGCCGTAGCAACCGCTGCCGGCACCGTAATGAATGAGGGCGGAACCGGACCGAGACGCCCCCGTCCATGCCTTCCCGACGATGACGGTCGACGCTGCCGCGACCGCTGAACGCGACGACACTCCTGCGGATTGCACCTGCTCGAGGTCGCCCGGCGCACCGTCTTCGATGAACTGCTCCGCCTCCTCTACGGAGTCGAAGCAGGAGATCACCGTCGGGATCTGTTCGGGGACGGGCGCAGCGTCCGGGACAGCGACGCCGGCGACGGTGCATGCTGCGGGACCGTCGTCTGCTGCAGCCGCAACGGCAGACATGGGGGTGGCAAGTGAAAGCACCGCGACGAGTGCTGCGGATACGAACCAGGGGCGTGGGGACACGGGAAGCTCCTCCGATAGGGGTTGGATTCGCTTCGGTATGTCCAACCCGTGTTCGGGGGTTCCCGCGTCAGGGGAGAGAGCCGCGTGTTTACGCGGATGTAGAGAGAAAAGCTGTCGCGATGTCTGCGAATCGCAGGGTCGGATTCGCCGTCATTCGAACGGACGACGCTCGGACCGTCGAGGATCGTCGTCTGGCCCTGCGCGCTGCTTCAGGAGAGAGGTGCGGGCTGCAGTGACTCGCAGGCGGGGGCGATACCCGGGCGGTGTCCCTGGATGCCTCAGGCCTCGACGGGATACAGAAAAGGCCCGGTTTCACAAGTGAAACCGGGCCTTTGTCGCAAACAGTGTCGGGTGATTCTTACAAACACACCCTCTGTGCGCGAGGGGGGACTTGAACCCCCACGTCCATAAGGACACTGGCACCTGAAGCCAGCGCGTCTACCATTCCGCCACTCGCGCGAGTCTGTCGGGCTCCGAAGAACTCAACTTCCCAAAGATATCACGCGTTGCACCCCACGAAGAAACCGAGGCCGCGGCGGGCTCAGCATCCCCGGGAGGACTTTTGCCCCTGGGGAGGAGGATCACCCCGGATTCGTCCTCCCCAGACGCAGATCTCCTCCCGAACGGCGCACGAACCGCGCCCCCACGACCACGGCGAGACCCCACTACGAGGCGCCCGCACCCTCCCCCACTCCCCCGGAATCTCGGGGTTCTCCCGCCCTGCGAGGGCGTTCACCCAGAACACCTGGCTACGATGTCCCTACCGGTCGGCATGCCAGAGGAGCCCAGTGGGACTACTTGACAGCTTTGAGAAGGGTCTCGAGCGCGCTGTGAACAGCGCCTTCGCGAAGACCTTCCGCAGCGGCATCCAGCCCGTGGAGATCGCTTCTGCCCTTCGGCGCGAAGCGGACACCAAAGCGGCTGTGGTGAGCAGGGACCGCATCATCGCGCCCAACAGCTTCGTCGTGCGCCTGAGCACCGACGACGCCGACCGCATGCTGAGCCTCGGCGGGGCGCTCACAGACGAGCTGCACGCGCTCCTCACGAAGCACGCGAAGTCGCAGGGCTACAGCTTCTCGGGTCCGCTCTCCATCAATCTCGAGGGCGACGACAAGATCCCCACCGGCACGATCAACGTCAGCTCCGGCACGGTCGAGGGCCGCGTCAACTGGCAGGCCGTGATCGACGTCGACGGACGCCGCCACTCGCTGACCCGCGCCCGCACGGTCATCGGCCGGGGCACGGATGCCGACATCACCATCGCGGATGCCGGATCCAGCCGCAAGCACGTCGAAGTCCTCTGGGACGGCGAGCGCGCCATGATGCGCGACCTCGGCTCGACCAACGGCACCAAGGTGAACGGCGACAAGGTGCGTGAAGCCGCACTCCCCACCGACACCACCATCACCATCGGACGCACCGATCTGGTGTTCCGCATCGTTCCCGTCGCCTCTCCGTCACGCCCGCCGCGGCCGCGTGACGACGATGCGACCCGTGCGTTCGGAGCCCTCTCGTGAGCACTCCCAGTGAACTCGTCCTCCTTCTGCTGCGCATCGGCTTCCTGCTGCTGCTGTGGTTCTTCGTGTTCGGAGTCGTCTACTCGCTCCGGGCCGACCTGTTCGGCATGAAGGTGCGCAAGCTCCCGGCCGAGGCCGCTGCGGCGACTCCGGCGTCCGCGCCGGCACCGGCAGCCGCCCCCGCGGCATCGCGCCCCTCGTCGGCGAAGCCCAGCACCGGTCCCGCGACCGTCGCGACCGCCAAGCGGCTCGTGATCACCTCGGGCCCCAAGGCCGGGCTCGAGCTGCCTCTGGGCACCGACACCCTCACGATCGGCCGCTCGAGCGAGTCCGCCCTCGTGATCCGCGACGACTACACCTCCAGCCACCACGCACGTCTGCTGCTCCGGGGCGACAGCTGGGCCATCCAGGACCTCGACTCGACCAACGGCACGTTCGTCGCAGGTCAGCGGGTGACCGGCGGCCCGGTCGGCCTCGCTCTCGGCACCCCGATCAAGGTGGGCGCCACGACCTTCGAGCTGCGAGCCTGACCCCGGCATGGTCTTCGAAGGCTCGAGCGCCGCGATCTCCCATACCGGGAAGGTCCGCTCCAACAACCAGGACTCCGGGTACTCCGGCGCCAACCTCTTCGTCGTCGCCGACGGCATGGGCGGTCACGCCGGCGGTGACGTCGCCTCCAGCATCGCGATCCACCGGATGGAGCCGCTCGACCAGCCGTACACGTCGGTCGAAGACGCGCAGGCCTCGCTGCAGGCCGCAGCGACCACGGCTGCCGGCGATCTGATCCGCGCCGCGAAGGACCGCCCAGAGCTCGCGGGCCTCGGCACCACGCTGAGCGCGATCATCATGGTCGACGACTACGCGGTCATCGGCCACATCGGCGACTCGCGCATCTACCTCTACCGTGACGACGCGGTGACGCAGATCACCGCCGACCACACCTTCGTGCAGCGTCTCGTCGACTCGGGGCGCATCACGCCCGAAGAGGCCCGCTACCACCCGCGCCGTTCGGTGCTCATGCGCGTGCTCAGCGACATGGATGCCGATCCGGAGCTCGACAACTTCGTCATGCACACCCAGCCGGGCGACCGCTGGCTGCTGTGCTCCGACGGTCTCTCGGGAGTCGTCGACGAGGCGCACATCCTCAAGGCGATGCGAATGGGCATGGCCCCGGGGCGCACGGCCGACAACCTGCTGAAGCAGGCTCTCGACGGCGGAGCACCCGACAACGTCACCATCGTCCTCGTCGAGGTGGGCGGCCAGCACGCCATGCACTCGGGCACGGCGACGATCGTCGGCTCGGCCTCGAACCCCGCCAACGTCTCGGTGCCGCCGGTGCGCGCGCCGCGCGGCAACTGGCTGCACCCGGTGCGTCAGGCCGCGAACGAGCCCAGCCACTTCGAGCCGGCCCCCGAGTACCTCGAGGAACTCATCGAAGAGGATCGTCGGCGCGCCAAGCGTCGCCGCTTCGGATGGATCGCCGGGATGCTGGTCGTCCTCGCCATGCTCGTCTTCGCCGCCTTCGCCGCCTACAGCTGGACGCAGACCCGCTACTTCGTCGGCGCTGACGAAGACAGCGTCGTGATCTACCAGGGCGTGCAGCAGAACATCGGCCCGATCACCCTGTCGACTCCGCTGCGCGACACCGACATCCTGCTCGCGAACCTGCCTCCGTACCAGCGTGACTCGGTCGAGCGCACGATCACCGCCCGGTCGTTCTCCGACGCCGAGGCGATCGTCGCCAGGCTGCAGGCCGGCGCGGACCGCGTCATCGGCGAGACCCCGCTGCCCACTCCCCTGCCGACTCCGACGGAGGACGCAGGATGACCACCGACGTCACGGCCGACACAAGCGTCATCAAGGCGCTCAAGCGCATGCGGATGCCGCAGACACAGCGCAATCGCGAGTTCTGGCTGCTGCTGTTCGCCGTCGCGATCAGCGGTTCCGCACTCACCCTCGTGCAGCTCGGCTCCCTCGGCGTCATCGACCCGATGATCCTCGCGATCGGCGGCGGTCTGGCCGTTCTCGCCTTCGCCGTGCACTTCGTGCTGCGAGCCGTCGCCTCGGCCGCCGACCCGTTCCTGCTGCCCATCGCGACCCTGCTCACAGGCCTCGGCATCGCGATGATCTACCGCATCGACATCGCCAAGTCCCTCACGGGCTGGAACGCGTACTCGACGAAGCAGCTCGCCTGGACCGCCATCTCACTGGCCGGCGCCATCACCGTCGTGATCATGCTGCGCAACTACCGGGTGCTGTTCCGGTACACCTACATCTTCGGGCTCTCGGGAATCCTGCTGCTCCTGCTGCCGTTCGTCCCGGGCCTCCGCATCCCCGATGCGAACGCCGCTGTCTGGGTGTCGCTGGGTGGCATGTTCGCCTTCCAGCCGGGCGAGCTCGCCAAGATCTGCCTCGCGATCTTCTTCGCCGGCTACCTGGTGCGCACGCGAGAGAGCCTGACGTCGGTCGGCACGAAGTTCCTCGGCATCACATGGCCGCGCATGCGCGAGCTCGGGCCGGTGCTCGTGGTGTGGGCCATCTCGCTCGGCATCATCGTGATCCAGCGCGACCTCGGCACCGGAACGCTGATCTTCGGCATGTTCGTCGCGATGCTCTACGTCGCCACCGGCAAGACCAGCTGGGTGCTCATCGGTCTCGCGCTCGTCGCCGCCGGCGTCGCGGTCGCCACGCAGATCCTCAGCTACGTGCAGGGTCGTTTCGTGAACTGGCTGTTCCTCTTCGACCCCGACAAGGTCGACCCCGACGGCGCCGGATTCCAGCCCATGCAGGGCCTGTTCGGCCTCGCGCATGGCGGTCTGCTCGGCACCGGCTGGGGTCAGGGTCGCCCTGACGTGACGCCGCTCGCACACAGCGACTACATCATCACCAGCCTCGGCGAGGAGATCGGGCTGATCGGGCTCTTCGCCATCCTCTGCCTCTACATGGTGTTCGTGAGCCGCGGCGTGCGCATCGGACTCGCGGGGCAAGACGACTTCGGCAAGCTGCTCGGCATCGGCCTCTCGTTCACGATCGCCCTGCAGGTGTTCATCATGGTCGGCGGTGTGACCCGGGTCATCCCGCTCACCGGTCTGACCACCCCGTTCCTCGCCGCCGGCGGTTCCTCGCTCGTGGCCAACTGGCTGATCGTCGCGATCCTGCTGCGCATCTCCGACGGCGTCCGCAGCCAACCCAGGGCGGTGATCGGCTGACATGACCAAAGAACTCCGCCGTCTCAGCATCGTGATGCTGTTCATGTTCATCTCGCTCTTCGCAGCGACCAGCTGGATCCAGGTCGTCGAGGCCGATTCCCTCGCGCAGAACCCCAACAATCGCCGCACGCTGCTCGACAGCTACGAGATCCAGCGTGGATCGATCATCGTCGACGACGTCGCGATCGCCTCCTCGACCCCGTCGGACGACAAGTACCAGTTCCAGCGCGTCTACACGGATGCCTCCGTCTGGGCGCCCGTGACCGGGTACTTCAACCCCGCTCTGCAGTCGGCCACCGGCATCGAGCGGGCCATGAACGCCGACCTCTCCGGTACCGGATCGAGCGCGTTCTTCGCCGAGATCGAGCGGATCCTGTCGGGCCAGCCGCAGAGCGGATTCAGCGTCGAGCTGTCACTCGACACGGCGGCGCAGACCGCGGCGTACCAGGCCCTCGACGGACTCAACGGCGCGGTCGTGGCGATCGAGCCGAAGACCGGACGCATCCTCGCGATGGTGTCGACCCCCGGGTTCGACACGAACCAGCTCGCGACCCACGATGCGGATGCCGCGAACGCGACCTACGATCAGCTCGTCGACGACCCCACCAAACCTCTGTCGAACCGGGCGATCGCCGGCGACCTCAACCCTCCGGGGTCGACGTTCAAGCTCGTCGTGGCCGCCGCAGCATACGAGTCCGGCAACTGGACTCCCGACTCGACCCTGCCGAACCCCGCGCGCTACACGCTCCCCGGCTCCACGAACACCGTGGCGAACGCCTGGGGCGGCACATGCGGCAGCGGCGACACCGTGACGATCTCCGAGGCCATCCGACTGAGCTGCAACATTCCGATGGCCGAGCTCGCCGTCGAGCTCGGCGACGATGCGATCCGCGAGATGGCGGAGAAGTTCGGCTTCAACAAGAGTTTCTCGACGCCGCTGGAATCCACGCCGTCGAGCTACCCCCGGGCACTCGACGACGCGCAGACCGCGCTCACCGGCTTCGGTCAGGGACAGGTCACCGCGACGCCGCTGCAGATCGCGATGGTCGCGGCCGGAATCGCCAACGACGGCGTCGTCATGAACCCCCGTCTGGTCGACACCGTGATCGGCAACGACCTCTCGGTCGTCAGGGCGTACGACGACTCCGAGTTCGGCCGCGCGTTCGATGGCACGATCGCCGATCAGATCACGGCGTCCATGGTCGCCAGCGTCTCGAACGGGGCTGCGCAGGGTGCAAGAATAGACGGGGTCGATGTAGCCGGGAAGACCGGTACGACCGAGAACGGGAACAAGCCTTACACGTTGTGGTTCACCGGCTTCGCGCCGGCGAACGACCCCGAGGTGGCAGTAGCGGTCCTCGTCGAAGACGGCGGTGGACAAGGGCAGTCAGGATCCGGCGACACCATCGCCGCTCCGATTGCAAAGAAGGTCATAGAGGCGGTGCTGGGCAGATGAGACCGACGCAGGGTGTGTCGTTCGGTGGTCGCTACGAGCTGCAGTCGCGTATTGCGATCGGCGGCATGGGCGAGGTGTGGGAGGCGACGGATCACGTCATCGGACGCACCGTCGCCATCAAGATCCTCAAGGACGAGTACATGGGGGACCCCGGGTTCCTCGAGCGGTTCCGCGCTGAAGCGCGCCACGCCGCACTCGTGAACCACGAGGGCATCGCGAGCGTCTTCGACTACGGCGAGGAGAACGGCAGCGCCTACCTCGTCATGGAGCTCGTGCCCGGCGAGGCCCTGTCGACCGTCCTCGAACGCGACGGCGCGCTGAGCGCCGACAAGACGCTCGACATCGTCGCCCAGACGGCATCCGCTCTGCAGGCCGCCCACGCGGCCGGTCTCGTGCACCGTGACATCAAGCCGGGAAACCTGCTGATCACGCCCGACGGACGCGTGAAGATCACCGACTTCGGCATCGCCCGCATCGCCGACCAGGTGCCTCTGACGGCCACCGGCCAGGTCATGGGCACCGTGCAGTACCTCTCTCCGGAGCAGGCCTCAGGACACCCGGCCTCCCCCGCGACCGACACCTACTCGCTGGGAATCGTCGCGTACGAGTGCCTCGCGGGCAAGCGTCCGTTCACGGGTGAGTCGCAGGTCGCGATCGCGATGGCGCAGATCAACGAGCAGGCTCCGCCGTTGCCGCCGACCGTGCCGATCCCGGTGCAGAACCTCGTCATGGCGATGATCGCCAAGAAGCCGGCCGACCGGCCCTCGTCCTCCGCCACGGTGGCCCGCGCCGCCCAGGCGCTGCGACGCGGCGACCTGAACTCCGCGGCAATCGCCGTTCCGGCCATCGCGACCGGTGGTGTCGCCTCCGACGACGCCACCCGACTGCTCACGGCATCGGGCGACGACGGCACGACCCGCATCCTCCCCACGACGGCTCAGCTCCCCACGGGAGAAGAGGTCGACGAGGACGGCGAGAAGAAGAAGAAGNTCGTGCTCGGCGGAACCGTCTTCGCACTGATGAACCAGGGCGACGCCGACCCGAAGCCGACCGATTCGGCGACGACCAGCCAGACGCCGAAACCGACTCCGACCGAGACGCCGACGGAGGAGCCCGAGCAGGTGAACGTCGACGGCCTCGGCCTCGAGGGCATGCAGTGCGAGGCTGCGCGTACCGCTGCGGTCAACGCGGGCCTTCAGGCCGAGTGCGTGGTCGGCAACACCGTCGCCCCGAGCGCCAACCAGGTCGGGACCGTCGAATCGGTCACCCCCGGTGGGAATGTGCCTGAAGGGACGCTCCTCACCCTCACGACGTTCAAGGAGCAGGTCCAGGTCGGCAAGCCGACCGGAACGCCGACCATCGCGGGCACCGCGACCGAGGGCCAGCCCGTCACGCTCAACTGGCCGAGCTTCGAGTGCCCGTCCGGCACTCCGGCACGCTCCGCCTTCGAGGTGACGCTGACCAACGCGACGTTCTCGGGCGGCAACCCCGGCGAGTCCATCCGCAGCTTCGGTCCGAGCGTGCTGTCGACGCAGATCATCCCCGGCACCGCCGGGCAGAGCATCACAGCCACGTACCGCGTCTTCTGCGGAAGCGACATGCCGTCCGCGCAGTCCGACAGCATGCAGGGCGTGATCATCCTTCCGGCTGCGCCGACTGACGGCGAAGACGAAGGCTGATCCGCCGCACGCAACGTAGTCTGGGACAATTCATCAGGTCGTAATCAGGGGGTCAGTACGTGTCGACAGAGCAACGCGTTCTCGCGGGTCGCTACCGCGTCGACGAGCTCATCGGTCACGGTGGCATGGCGAAGGTGTACCGCGGGTACGACCTGACCCTCGGCCGCGCCGTCGCCATCAAGATCCTCGACCCCGAGCTCGCCCGCGACACCGCCTTCCGCACGCGCTTCCGTCTGGAGGCGCAGTCGGCATCCCGCATGTCGCACCCGTCGATCGTGCGGGTCTACGACGCGGGCGACCCGTCGACCACCGACAGCAGCACGGATGAGCCTCCGTACATCGTGATGGAGTTGATCAGCGGCACCCTGCTGAAGGACATCATCGCGAAGGGCCCCGTGCCCGTCGACGACGCCGTGCGCTACGTCGACGGCATCCTCGAGGCTCTCGACTACTCGCACCGCGCGGGCGTCGTGCACCGCGACATCAAGCCGGGCAACGTCATGGTCACCGACAAGGGCCAGGTCAAGGTCATGGACTTCGGCATCGCCCGAGCCGTGTCGGACTCGTCGTCCACGGTCGCCGAGACCACTCAGATCATCGGCACCGCCGCGTACTTCTCACCCGAGCAGGCGAAGGGCGAGCCCGTCGATGCACGGGCCGACCTCTATTCGACGGGTGTCGTGCTCTACGAGCTGCTCACGGGACGCCAGCCGTTCCGCGGCGAATCCCCCGTGGCCGTCGCCTACCAGCACGTCAGCGAGACCCCGATCCCGCCGACCGAGGTGAACGAGGACTCCCCCGGAGCCCTCGACCCGATCGTGCTGCGCGCCCTCGCCAAGGATCCGTACCAGCGGTATCCGGATGCTGCGCACTTCCGCGCCGCGCTCGACTCGGCGGTCTCGGGCCACGCGCCGAGCCGCAAGGAGCTCGGCGCTCTCACGAGCGAGCTCTACGGCCCCAGCCCGCGTGCGGCGCAGGAGACGGCCCGCTCGCTGCGGCAGCTCAGCACCGACACGACCATGGCGCGCACGCAGTCCGGTCCGCCTGTCGCCTGGATCTGGGCCGGTGTCGCACTGCTCGCCGTGCTGCTCGCATCCGTGCTCTTCTGGGTGTGGACGATCAGCATGCGTCCCGACGAGGTGCCGTCCAGCTCACGTGTCGTGCCGGACCTCGTCAACGTCTCATCCGAGCGCGCTCAAGAAGATCTGGGCAAGCTCGATCTGACGGCCAAGCTCGTGCTCGAGTCGAGCAGCGACATCGTCGAGGGCAACGTGATCCGCACCGATCCCGAAGGCGGAACGGCCGTCAGCGAGGGCGATTCCGTCACGGTCTACGTCTCGTCGGGCAAGGAGACGGTGGTGGTCCCCGTGTTGGAGGGCCTCTCACTGTCCGCGGCCAAGGATGCTCTGGCAGCCGCCGGGCTCCAACTCGGCACGGTGATACAACGCAACGACAAGGGTCTCGCGGCCGACACCGTCATGGAGGCCAGCGAGACCGCTGAGAGCGAGGTCGCGCCGAAGACGGTCGTGAACCTCGTCGTCGCGAGCGGTCGCGTGACGCTGACCGACGTCACCGGCTGGACGATGGAGGCCGCTCAGGCCGAGCTCGAACGCATCGGCCTGACCGCGAGCCCCGTCGAGCTGACCGACTGCTCGCCGACGAACCCGCCCACGGTGGCGTCGATGTCGGCCGCCCCCGGTGACGTGGCGATCGGGTCGACTGTCGAGCTGCGCTACTGCGTCGCCGCGGGCTGATCAGGCTCGCGACAGCGGATGCAGATCGGCTGAGCGCGCCACGGCATCACCGTCGCCGCACGACTCGAGCCAGTTGGCGAGCAGCCGGTAGCCACCCTCGGTGAGCACACTCTCGGGGTGGAACTGCACACCGAGGATGGGCAGCTCGGTATGGGCGAGCGCCATGACGGTTCCGCTCTCGGTGCGGGCGGTGACGACCACGTCGTCCGGGAGAGCCGATTCGGCGAGCGCGAGCGAGTGATAGCGTCCGACGGCGAACGGCGAGGGGATCCCTGTGAACAGCGCCGAGCCGTCGTGGGTGGCCTGCGACACCATGCCGTGCATCAGCTCAGGCGCCTCGGTCACCGGAGTGCCGAACGCCTCGCCGATCGCCTGGTGCCCGAGGCACACGCCGAGCAGCGGCATCCGGAGTCGCGCGGCGATGCGCACGGCGTCAAGCGACGCTCCGGCGTCTGCGGGCCTGCCGGGCCCCGGCGAGAGCAGGAGGGCCTCGAAGCCGGGGAGCATCTCTTCGAGCCCCGCGGCGTCCGTGGCATCCGCCTCGATCAGAGTGACGTCGGCGCCGAGCTCGCGGAGGTACCCGACGAGGGTGTGCACGAAGCTGTCATGGTTGTCCACGACGAGCACGCGGGTCATTCGAGGTCGACCTCACCCGGCGTGATCAGAGGGCTCACCCAGGGGAACACGAACCAGAACAGGCCGTAGAGCACGGCGGCGATCAGCACGAGCAGGAAGAAAAGCTTGAGCCACCACGGGCCGGGCAGCAGGCGCCAGAGTGCGGCGTACATGGGTCGTCTGGTTCCGTTCGGCTAGATCGACGGCGCAGCCGGCGGAGGGGGCGGGTCGGTGAGGGCCGCGGGCGGACCCTCGGCCCGGGGCTGGAAGCTCTCGTACACCCCGTAGGCGACGATGCGCTCGGCGAGCGAGTAGAGCGGGGAGCAGGCGGTCAGCGTGATGTACTTCTCGCCCGTCGCGACTCCGGGCATCTGCGGCACGTCGAGGAGCACCTCGGTCTGCGTGGGCTTGACGTATTCGAGTGTGCGGAAGCGGTAGGTGAACCAGCCGTCGGGCGTCTCGACGACGATCGCGTCGCCGACCTGCAGCTTGTCGAGCTGGTTGAACGGCTTGCCCCAGGTGGTGCGGTGGCCGGCCATGGCGAAGTTGCCGACCTCGCCGGGCATCTTCGAGTCCGTGTAGACGCCGATCCCGAGCTTGTCGAGCGTGCGGGCACGGCTGGTGCCGCCGTAGATCCCGACGTTGTACTCGGAGCCGAATCGCGGCACGTGCATCTGGCCCAGCAGCTGGGTGTCGGCCGGAGGCGCCGGGATCACCGGCTCGTACGTCGTCGTTCCGTCGTCGGCCTCGACGACCGGAGGCAGCTCGGGCGCCGGTCCACTCGCCCACTCCTGCGAGACCGCTGCACCCTCGTCGTTCTTCTGAGCGCTGATGATGATGTCGCCGATCCACATCTGCCACGCGACGAACAGGAGCACCAGCACGCCTGCGGTGAGCAGGAGCTCACCGAGCACGCTCGTGAAAGTGGCGCGCGATCGAGGGCGGCGGCGGTGTGCACGTCGCTCCCCCGAGACGACGGATGCAGTCATGGCGCGATCTTATCCCGCTGACCTGAAGTCCAGCCCTGGTCGCCCGATTTTCCGTGGGATATAGGACTTTTGGGTACACTGTGGGAATGGCACGCGACCGCAAGACCGAAGAACCCGAAGCTCCGCGCAGCGAAGGCGAAGCCGCGCCCAATGCCGTGTGGTTCAAGCCGGTGATGGTCGGCTTCATGCTGTTGGGTCTGGCGTGGATCCTCGTGTTCTACATCTCGGGCATGCAGTTCCCGATTCCAGGGCTCGACAACTGGAATCTCGCGATCGGCCTGGGCATCGCCCTGATCGGCTTCCTCATGACGACCCGCTGGCGCTGACGCCCGCTCCTCTTCTTGACAGAAGGCCCCCTCGCTTCGGCGAGGGGGCCTTCTGTTGTTCCACCGATGGGGAAGTTATCCACAGGTTATCCCCAACATGGGGAGAATTACACAGATGTTATTCACACCCGTTAACAACCCTGTTAACAACCCTTGATCAGGAGTAAACCGTCGTGATCAGGAATGGGGGCAGGAAGGCGACGATCAGAACCAGTGCCACGACGACGGCTGCGAGCAGCACAATCTGCAGTGTGCGCTGCGCTCGACGACGCGTGCGGGTGAGGATGAACGCGACGAGCGCGCCGACGATCACACCG
This sequence comes from Microbacterium sp. Leaf159, assembly GCF_001423615.1. GTDB lineage: Bacteria > Actinomycetota > Actinomycetes > Actinomycetales > Microbacteriaceae > Microbacterium. The sequence goes on from NZ_LMOU01000001.1 coordinate 2,473,941, forward strand.
CCGAGGTGCGCCTGCCAGGCGATGTTCTGTTGGAACACGAACCCGATGACGAAGTTGATGCCGAGGATCACCAGGATCCCGGTCACGTTCGCTCCGATGTGTCGGCCGATGATGAGCAGGGCGGCCATGAGGCCGAAGACCGCTCCGGAGGCGCCGACTGTGGCCCCCGACGGGTCGAGCACGGCGAGCGCGACCGAGCCGCCGAGGCCGCTGATCAGGTAGAGCGACAGGAATCGCACACGACCGAGCATGGGCTCGAGGCTCTGCCCCAGCATCCACAGGGCGAGCATGTTCAGAGCGAGATGCAGGAACCCGCCATGGGCGAAGACGGCCGTGAGAAGTCTCCACGGCTCGAAGGGGAGGAGCGAGAGATCGGGGTACAGGTACCTCGGCGCGAACAGCAGCTGCTGCGTGATGAGGTCACCGACACCGGGGATCAGCTGAAGCAGCCCGATGAACGACGTGACCGCCAGCAGCACATAGGTGACGATCGGCCGACCGCTGCGCACGGTGGCTGTCGCGGTGTTGCGCCCGCCCCAGCGGCGTTCGGCCTTCTTCTGGGCAGGGGTGCGGTTCTTGCGCTCTGCCGCCATGCACTCGGGGCAGATGACCCCGACGGCTGCCTGTGTCTGGCACTCGGGGCAGATGGTGCGCAGGCACCGCTGGCAGAGCACGAAGCTCTGCCGATCCGGATGCCGGTAGCAGAAGTTGTCGCGGTTGTCCGCGAACTCAGGCGTCGTCATCCGGATCGGCCAGCGTCGGCGTCAGGCCGCGACGATGTCGATCGACTGCAGCACGACGGGCTCGATCGGGCGGTCGCCCGCGGCGGTCGGCACGGCGGCGATGGTGTCGACGACGGCCTTGGAGGCGTCATCGGCGACCTCGCCGAAGATCGTGTGCTTTCCCTGGAGCCAGGGGGTGGGGTCGGTCGTGATGAAGAACTGCGATCCGTTGGTGCCCTCGGCCTTGCCGGTGATGGCGTTACGACGCAGGCCCGCGTTGGCCATGGCGAGGATGTAGGGCTCGTTGAAGTTGAGCTCCATGTTGATCTCGTCGTCGAAGTTGTAGCCGGGGCCGCCGACGCCCTGTCCGAGCGGGTCGCCGCCCTGGATCATGAAGTTGGGGATGATGCGGTGGAAGACCACGTCCGAGTAGAGCGCGCCCTCGCCCGGCTTGCCGGTGGCGGGGTCGGTCCAGGACTGGGTGCCGTCGGCCAGGCCGACGAAGTTCTTGACCGTCTTCGGAGCGTGGTCGCCGAAGAGGTTGATGACGATGTCACCGTGGTTGGTGTGCAGGGTTGCGACATGAGAAGCGTGAGCCATGCACTCATTCTCGCAGAGCTTCCCATGAGTTGGCCCGCCACTACCGCTGTTCAGCCCTCGGCGCAAGGGTTCGGCGATTCCCTCCCCCCATCCAGGGTCGCGTGGCAAGATGGGGAACCCGTACTCCAATCGACAGGAGAGCATCGTGAGCATCAGCCGCAAGCGGAAGAAGGAACTGCGTCGTCTTCAGGCCGACGCTAACCAGCTGTGGGAGAACCAGCAGGTCCTGGTCGGCCACGCCGCCGACGTCGCCCGCGAGGCCGGACGCCAGCTCGGCCACTTCGGCCGCGAGCAGGTCGGTCCTGTCGTGCAGGACACCTACAACCGTCGCGTCGCGCCGGTCGTCGACCGCGGAGTGCGCTTCGGCCACCACGTCGTCGATGACAAGGTCGTTCCGATCGTCGGCGGCGTCGTCGGCACCGCGCTCACCGCGTGGGACGTCGCGAACGCCAAGCGCGAGGGTGTCGTCAAGAAGGTCAAGAAGGCCACCCAGCCCGAGCCCAAGGGCCCGAGCGTCGGTTCGGTCATCGCCCTGATCCTCGGAGTCGCCGCCGCTGCGGGCGTCCTCTACGCCGCCTGGCAGGCACTGCGCGCCGATGACGAGCTCTGGGTCGCAGACGACCCGCTCTCCGCTCCCGACGCGTGACCTCGACATCGGAGTCCCCGGCCGCTGTGCCGGGTGATCTCCATGCTCGGGTGAGGGATGCCGCGGCTTCACGCGGCCTCGACATCGAGATCCGTGAGCGGCCCGCCGCTCGCAGTCTCTTCGAGGCCGCGGAGCTGCTCGGCATCCTTCCCTCCGGAATCGTGAAGACGCTCGTCGTCAAGCGATCCGACGACACCTACCTGTTCGCGCTGGTTCCAGGCGGCCGGTCGATCTCGTGGCCCAAGCTGCGTGCGGTCGTCGGTGTCAACAAGCTCCGTCTGCCCGAGCCCGATCTCGCCCTCGCGGCGACGGGCTACGAGCGCGGCACGATCGTCCCGATCGGCAGCACCACCGACTGGCCCGTGTTCGCCGACGAGACCATCGTCGGCCAGCGCATCGCGATGGGTGCCGGAGCACACGGGTACAGCCTGTTCGTCGACGCCGACGACCTCATCGCGGCCTACGGCGCGACCGTCGCCGACATCTCAGTGCCCGAAGAGCCCCGCGACTGACCTCTGTCGCGCGCTCTCGTCAGAGGATGCCGGCCATGCGCAGCGCGATGTCCACGAGTTTGACGCGTTGCAGCTCGGAGACCGACTTGCGGGTGAACCACTCCGCCATGTCGGTGGAGCCGTCGGTCTCGAAGCGCAGCTTGCCTCCGCTCACCGTCGCCCGATAGACGATGCGCAACGTGTGCAACGGCTGATCGGACGCGGTCACCCGCTGGCTCGCCGGGATCACCCGCGAGTGGATGCCGAGCAGCTCGCCGACCTTGACCGTGTATCCGGTCTCCTCACGGAGCTCCCGCCGAACCGCATCCTCCGGGGCCTCGCCGGGCTCCAGACCGCCGCCCGGCATGGTCCACGCGACTCGGCGCCCCTCGATCCAGCGCGCCAGAAGTATGCGTCCGTCGTCATCGGTGACGACCGCGTATGCCGCGACCCGCATGTCCATGCCCTCACCCTAACGCCACACCCCTGCCCTCACGCGACGTGTGTCGGCGGCCCGCACCGGACGTTCCAGGATCGATCAGGAATCGAGAAGCACTGCGGGCCACCGAATCCGTAGTGTGAGATCCATCGCAGATCACCCCGTGAAAGGAGTCGGCCATGGCTGACAAAGACAACAACTTCAGTGCCGAAGAACGCGAGGCCATGAAGGAGGCTGCTGCAGACAAGCGCAAGTCACGCTCGCGGGCGAAGAAGACCCCCGAAGAGGTGCGCGCCGAGGGTGTCGCCGATCTCGAGGCGGCCATCGCGAAGCTGCCCGATGACAAGGATCGCGAGCTGTCGGCGGCACTGCACGCGCTCGTGACCGAGGTCGCCCCCGAACTGCTGCCGCGCACCTATTACGGCATGCCGGCGTGGGGCAAGGACGGCAAGGTCCTCTGCTTCTTCCAGCCGGCGAGCAAATTCAAGGTGCGCTACGGCACTTTCGGTTTCGAGCCGATCTCGAACCTCGACGACGGCACCATGTGGCCGACCGCCTACGCACTGCTCGACCTCACTGCCGCGAACCGCGCCGTGCTCGCCGACCGCATCCGCCTCGCCGTGAGCTGAGACCCATTCACGGGTGGCGGTGCGCGCAGTAGCGTGGATGCTGTGAGCACACTGCCGTTCCCCGCCTCCGTGTACGCCGCCCGACTCGACCGCGCAGCATCCCTCGCCGCCGACGCCGGTCTCGATGGGATCATCGTGGGTCCTGGGCCCGACCTGCAGTATCTGGTCGGCGTCGAGGGTGACACGATCGAGCGGCTCACCACCCTGGTGCTCGGACCTGGTCTCGCACCCACGATCATCGTGCCGCGGATGGAGCTGGCGAAGGTGCGCAGCACCGCTGTCGGCGAGCTCGGTCTCGCCGTGTCGGACTGGGTCGACGGTGACAATCCGTACGACCTCGTGGCCGCAGCTCTCGGCGCCGTCTCCCGAGTCGGCGTCTCTGACGCCCTGCCCGCCCTGCACGTCATCCCACTCGCCGAGCGGATCGGTGTGCGCGTCGAGCTCGCGACTCCGGTGCTGCGCGAAAGCCGAATGATCAAGGATGCTGCCGAGATCGCTGAGCTGCGAAAGGCCGGCGCGGCGATCGACGCCGTGCACCGGCGCGTGCCCGAGTGGCTGCGCGCCGGGCGCACCGAGCGAGAGGTCGCCGCGGACATCGCCGAGGCGATCGTCGCCGAGGGCCATCGCACGGTGGAGTTCGTGATCGTCGGCTCGGGTCCGAACGGTGCAGATCCGCATCACGAGGTGTCGGACCGGGTGATCGACGACGGTGACATCGTGGTCGTCGACATCGGGGGTGCGGTGCCCAGCGGGTACAACTCCGACAGCACCAGGACCTATGCGGTCGGGACGCCCGACAGTGCCGCTGCCGAGCGGATCGCCGTGCTCGTGCGCGCGCAGCAGGCCGCCATCGATGCCGCTCGCCCCGGTGCGACGGCGGAGGAGGTGGATGCGGCGGCGCGCCAGGTCCTGACGGATGCCGGGCTCGGCGAGGCGTTCCTGCACCGCACCGGTCACGGCATCGGCGTCTCGGTGCACGAGGAACCCTACATCGCACCCGGCAACGACCTGGTGCTGCGCGAGGGCATGGCGTTCAGCATCGAACCCGGAATCTACTTCGCAGGGGAGTGGGGTGCGCGCATCGAGGATATCGTCGTCGTCACCGCCGACGGGTGCGAGCGGCTGAACGTCGCGCCGCACGACCTCAGAGCCGTCTGACGACACAGGAGTCAGCGAGTCAGCCCCGCAGCGCCGCCAGCGCCTCGTCCGCAGACACCAGATCAGCCATCGTCATCGGCTGCGGCGCGGCATCGACCGCCCGCTCCGCCGCGAGAGATGTCAATCGTCCGGTGGCCTCGGACTGGCCCCGTCCGCTCGCCTGCATCCGCGCGCCCGACTGCCGGGCCTGGACGATGATGTGCCAGGCATCACTGCCGACGTGCGGCGCCGCGGCGAGCGCGCCTCGGAGCACCGGCATCCTCCCGACGAGATCCAGGGCAGCGGTCATCGGCGCCGCGCCGAGCGTCAGATAGGTGCGGAATCCGCGATCACGGGTTCCGAGGAGCAGGTGGTCGGGGAAGTCTGCGCGCAGATACCGACGGCGCCGCCCGTCCGGACCCACAGCTCGCCTGCTCTCACGGAAGTTGCGCACACTCCCTCCTTCGGGTGGCCCGTAGAGGTCCGCGCCGACGAGTGCAGCGGTCCAGGCCACCGCAGCCGGCCCGTGCTTCTCTCCGGTGCCCAGCATCACGAAGATATCGATGTCGCCATCCGACTCGGCCGCGAGCGTGCGCGCGAGCACGGTGCTGAGCCCCGGCACGAGGCCGGCTCCGAGGACGACCGGCCCGCGCGCCGCCGCTCGCAGCGCGTCGAGGTACGAGCCGGTGGCGGAGATGTCGACCAGGGGGATGCCGTGCACGGCCGCCGCGAGATCTGCCCTCTCCACCCCTGATGCGTTGACGATCACGTCGTGATCGGCGGCGATCCGAGTCAGTGAGCGGAGGTCGCCGTGCAGGTCGATGCGCGCACCTCCGGCCTCGGCGCGACTGGCGGAGGTGACGTGGTGACCGTGCCTCTGCAGCTCTCGGCGGATCACGGAGCCCACCGCGCCGCGGGCTCCGAGCAGCAGAGCCCTCATCGGACCGGCTCGAGAATGTGCGCTGCGATCATGGTCTTCCTCCCTCGACGGCGGTGATCCGCCGACATCCATCGTGGTTCTGCGGAGAACCTGCCACCCCATCCGGTTGCGGATTCTGCAAAGATGACCGGATGGATGCCGAGATCGACGCGACGCTCGCCGCGATCGGCCCGCGTCTGCGTCAGCTGAGGCAGAACCGCGGGCTCACCCTGGTGGCCGTCGCCGCACTCACCGGACTCTCCGTCAGTGCGCTGTCGCGCATCGAGACCGGGCATCGCCAGCCCACGCTCGACGCGCTGATCCCCCTGGCGCGCGCATACGAGGTGACGCTCGATCACCTGATCGCCGCGCCGCAGACCGGGGATCCTCGTGTGCACCTCGAGCCGCGGCGTCTCGCGACCGGAGGTGTGGCGGTACCTCTGACCCGGCATCCGGGAGGGGTGCAGGTGTTCAAGCACGTGCTCGGACCGAGGGAGCCTGCGCTCGTGTCGCACCAGGGCCACGCATGGATCTACGTGCTCGCCGGCCGACTGCGGCTGCTGCTCGCGGGCGACGAGCACATGCTGCATCCGGGAGAGAATGTCGAGTTCGACGCCTCGACTCCGCACTGGTTCGGGCCCGCCGACGATCTCGCGGTCGAGATCCTGCATATGTTCGGTCCTGAGGGGCAGCGTCCTCTCACCCGCATCATCGACTGACCCGCCCCTCCGTGCTCGTCAAGACCCTGGAGAGGTAGGGCGCGACGGAGGCAGACTGCTCGCATGGCAGCAGACAGCGGCGCACCAGGTGGCGAGGAACCCGGTCCCGAGCGCACAGCCGACGGTCATCACGTGATCATCGACGGCAGGCGCTGGAGGGCCACAGACCCCTCGATCCCCGACGGATTCCGTCAGGAGCTGGTGGACGAGCTCATGGCGGCGCGGCGAGCGGTGAAGTCGTCGGAGGTCGATGCGAGGCGACGGGTGCACGACGCGAAGACCGCGCTCGGGGAGCGCGGGGCGCCATGGTGGGAGGACCGCACCGGTGACGATTTCGACGAACGCATCGCGGCTGTCATCCGATCTCTCACTCGAAAGCGCGAGCAGTCCTCGATCTGCCCGAGCGACGTCGCCCGCACGGTCGGCGGCAAGTCCTGGCGCTCGTTGATGACCGATGTCCGTCGGGTGGCCGCAGAGCTCGCCGACCGCGACGAGATCGTGGTCACCCAGAAGGGTGAACCCGTGAGCATCCGCGAGGCTCGCGGACCCGTGCGGATCGTTCACGGACCGAAGATCTGAACGATCTCCCCGTAGGCAGTCGTCCGCGGCGCCTTCAGTGCCGCACGACCGCGGCCCGACCACGGGTCGAGAGCGACACCGGTCGCGTGACTTCCAGCGGCCCGGCGGCAGCCATCGTGGTGACCGGATCGAGAGCCGCTCCCCTCCTGTGGACGATCCGCAGAAGCTCGGTGAACTGATCCGGCGGGAGGGACGGATGCTCCGGATGCCACTGGACACCCAAGAACGGCAGCGATTCGTGCTCGACAGCCTCGACGACGCCGTTGCGGGAATGGGCGATGGCGCGCAGTCCGCGCCCGAGCTCATCGACGGCCTGATGATGCGTGCAGAGCAGAGGTTGCCGGAGCCTCGGCGAGACTGCCCGGAGGTCGTTCAGATCTGTCGCGACGAAGGGATCGGCTCCCGTGCTGCGGTGCCCGCCGACGTGCTGATGGAGCGTGCCACCCAGCGCCACGTTGAGCAGCTGCATCCCCCGGCAGACCCCGAGCAGGGGGCGCCTCGATCGCACCGCCTCCATGACGACGGCGATCTGCGTGCGGTCCGCGCGGCGCTGGTAGGCGGTGTGCTGCGGACGGCGGTCGGACTGGCCGTAGAGCAGGGGCTCAATGTCGTCACCGCCGAGGAGCACGATGACATCCGCCTCACGCGACGCCCGTCTCAACTGCGGCTCTGGGGCCTCACCCGCGGCATGCAGCGATGCCGTCCAGCCCACCCGCTCGATCGCCGCGACGGCTGAGGCGTTGAGGCTGTCCAGGAGCGACTGATAGGCGGCTGCGGCCGCCTGACGTCGGGTGCGCACGTGGAAGAGGGCAACATGCACGCTCATGCTGCGACCCGGGGTGCGGTCATGGTGCTGATCCCTCCATCACGTACTGCTTACAGGTAACGCCCCGCGACAATCCCAGGTCAAATACGTTTTTCCCGTCGGATTGATAGCGATTTGCTCGCAATGCGCGCGTAACGCCGCGGTAATACATCGCACGTATCGTTCCGAGATGGAACTCCGTCAACTGCGCTACTTCATGGCGGTCGCCGACGAGCTCCACTTCGGGCGTGCAGCGCGACGGCTGCACATGTCGCAGCCGCCGCTGAGCGTGCAGATCGGTCGCCTCGAGCGAGAGGTCGGTCTGCCCCTGTTCGACCGCAGCACCCGACGGGTGACACTGACACCGGCCGGCCGCCACCTGCAGGAGCGCGCGAGGAGGATCCTCGACGAGGTCGACGCCGTGCGCGCCGAGATGCGCGACTACGTCGATGGGCTCGCCGGCCAGCTCACGGCCGGTTTCGTGAGCTCGGCGAACTACACGGTGCTCCCCGAGGTCGTGAGGCTGTTCCGATCGCGTCGTGACCGCGTCGCACTGTCTCTCGTCCCGCTCACGTCGGGGGAGCAGATCGACCGCCTGCGCGACGGCGCTCTCGATGTCGGCCTCGTGCGAGACGAGTTCCCGCGCTCGGGTGCGAACTCACCCGAGCTGATCGCCGAGGTCGTGTTCGAAGAGCGCCTCGTCCTGTGCGTGCCGATCGCCCATGCTCTCGCGACCCACTCCGAGGTGACCGCCGAGCAGGTGCTCGACGTGCCGATGATCGCCTACCCGCGCTCGCTCATGCCCGGATACGTCGATCGGGTGCACGAGGTGCTGGGGATCACCCCGGGTGCCATGCGGATCGCGGAGGAAGTCGTGCACCAGGAGACGGCGCTCGGTTTCGTCGCGGCGGGCGTCGGCGCGAGCATCCTGCCCGAATCGGTGCGCCAGGTGGTGCCACCGTCGATCGCCGTGATTCCGCTCGCCGGGTCGCCGACGACGCGGCTCCTGGCTGCCCGGCAGGTTCGAGCAGACGAGAGCGCGATCTGCGCGGCCTTCATCGAGTGCCTCCACGACGCGGCTGAGGCACTCACCACCGCTCGACCCGCCTGAGCAGCGAAGCTCAGAGCACGTCGTAATACCCGCTGTACGGGAAGTCGATGTCACCCGTGTCTCGAGGGTCGTACGCCACCGTCGAGACGCTGATGGCCACTCGTGTCGTCGGCGTGATGAGCACGCTCACCGCCCGGTTGCCGACGACGACGACATCCACGAATGTGCCGCCGATCCTCGCGGCGTCCTCGATGCGATGTCGGAGGTCTCCGACATCCTGGTCCTGGGCGAGCAGATAACTCGTCCCGTCGAAGACCACCTCTGTCTGGATCATCGTCTTCGCGTCGCTCATGCCCGGCACGCTACGCCGGGGCTCCCGACCTGAAAAGGGGGGTTGCGAACCGGCCGCTCCCGTGAGACGGGGTCGATGCGCAGCCTCGGAACATCGGGGGCCCTTCCTTTTCGTAGGTCGTCCGAGTTGTTAACAGATCCATCCACACCTGTGGAATCAGAAGTCAGTTCAGGCGCGCGGTCTCGGCCACCAGGTCGAGCCGATCGAGCAGCAGCTCACCGGCGCCTTCCATGACGGTGAACGCGTACGCCGTGACGACGATCGCGATCAGAGCGAAGAAGATCACGCCGGGGATGCTGCGGCGAGAGACCACCGTGATCACCAGTGCGGCCACCGCGCCGCCGATGGCGATCGTCTGCCCCGCGACGGTCGCGAATGCCATCCGGATCGCGCTGTCTGCCGTGAGGGGTCCGTAGCTGTTGAGCAGCGCCGAGATCACGAACGGGATCACGAACAGGCTCATGAGCAGCACGACCCGGCGACGCACGACCCACCGCGTTCGGCGGGTGGAGGATTCCGTCGTCGCGCGCACCGATGAGCTCATGCCGCGATCGTACCGTCACGCATCCAGCGAGCGGGGAGCCGATGGATCCGGTGCCGCCGCGGAGTTGTTAACACCCTTGTTAACAGGTGTGGAGAGGGGATCCGAGGTTGTTAACAGGGTTGTTAACACCTGTGGAATGGGGCTCCGACGATCTCGCAAGAGACGGAGAGACGAGTGCCCGGCAGAAACGAGAAGGCCCCGCACATGGCGGGGCCTTCTCGAACTGTCTCAACACAGTGTGGAGCCTAGGAGATTCGAACTCCTGACATCCTGCTTGCAAAGCAGGCGCTCTACCAACTGAGCTAAGGCCCCGTGAGGGAAATATTGAGTTGAGGAGTGGGCCCACCAGGACTTGAACCTGGGACCTCTTCATTATCAGTGAAGCGCTCTAACCGCCTGAGCTATGGGCCCGTCAACCTCCGAAACTTTACCGGAGATTTCCGGAATTACCCAATCGAGGGCGGGGACCCTCACGGATCCCCGCCCTCGAGTGCGATCAGCGGCCCGGACGGATCGTCACGCTGCCTGCGGAGAGCGACACATCGATCGCGCGGCGAGTGTCCGAGGACTGGTCGACCTTCGCGTCCAGCGAGCCCGCACTGACGTCCTGGGTGATCGAGTACGACTCGTCGGGAACTGTGAGATCGAGGGATCCTGCGCTCACATCGATCGTCGTCTGCGACGGCGCACGGCCCGTCAGCTCGACATTGAGGTCTCCGGCCGCGACGGTGAGATCGGCCCGGTCCACGCCGTCGAGCGTCGCGTCTGCGCGGCCGGCACTCATGTCGATGGTCAGACTGCTCGCGGCGCCCTCGACATCCAGCGCACCCGCGTTGACGGTGATGTCGAGGTCACCGAAGTCGCCCACCACGTCGAGGCTTCCGGCGTCGAGGGTCAGGTCGGCATCCAGCGCACCATCCCGCAGGCTCTCGGGGAGTGTGAGCACGGCCGACTGATCGTCTCCGAACCAGCTCCCGAACCACCAGCCGAACTCGAACTCGGGGCTGCGCACGACCAGGGAGTCGCCGTCCCGTTCGAGAGTCCACGCCGGACCACGGCTGTCGGTGACCGCGAGCTCCGCCTGGTCGACGTCGCCGAACTCGATGCGCATGTTGCCGGCATCCACGTCGAGGTCGATGCCCTGAATCCCCGAGGCGTCCTCGGACAGCACCGAATCCGTGCCCTCGGTCGACGATGCGACCAGACTGCCGGTCGCGGCGACCGCAGCGGTCGCTCCCGAGCCGAGCAGCGCCATGCCGCCCACCACCGCAGTGAGGATCATGACCGCGGTCGCCCCCGACGAGCGGCCCGTGTCACCGATTCCGGAAGCTGTGGGTGCCGGCGAAGGTGCCTGCACAGGTGCCTCCGGTGCGGAGGCCGGCGGGGGAGTGAGCGGGGTGTGCCCGCCCTGGAAGTCGTCGTTCGTGGTCATCGTCCCACTCCTGTCTGTCCGGTCGGCGTCGCGCCGCCCGTGTTCTCGATGTGCGCGAGCGCCGCCAGCACGCGTCGGTTGCCCGATTCGCCCTGCTCGAAGCCCAGCTTCTGGAAGATCGCGGTGATGTGCTTCTCGACGCTGGCCTCTGAGAGGAAGAGCAGTCCGGCGATCGCCTGGTTCGACTTGCCCTCGGCGATGAGCGCCAGCACGGTGCGCTCGCGTTCGGTGAGCCGCTGCATCCGATCGTCCCTGTTGCGTCGCGTGAGGAGCTGCGCCACGACCTCGGGGTCGAGCACGGTCGCCCCCTCGGAGATCCGCTGCACGGAACCGAGGAACTCCGAGACATCGGCCACGCGATCCTTGAGCAGGTAGCCGAGCGGGCCGCCCTGGGCTGCGATGAGATCCGAGGCGTAGCGCTCCTCGACGTACTGCGAGAGCACGAGCAGCGGAAGGGCGGGGTGCGTGGCGCGGAGTCCGAGAGCTGCACGGATCCCCTCGTCGGTGAACGTCGGCGGGAGCCGCACATCGAGGATGCAGAGCTCGGGATCGGTCTCGGCGACCGCCTCGACCAGGCCCTCGGTGTCGGGGAGGGCTGCGACCACCGTGTGGCCGGCATCCTCGAGCAGTCGCACGAGTCCCTCGCGCAGCAGGACCGAGTCCTCGCAGATCAGGATGCGCATGGCACGTTCACCTCCAGGCTGGTCGGTCCGCCCACGGGGCTCTCGAGGCGGAATGTCCCGCCGGCGGCGAGGATGCGGTTCGCGATGCCGTCGAGGCCCCCACCGGGCTGCACCTGAGCGCCGCCCATGCCGTTGTCCTCGACGCGGGCCCACAGAACCCCACCCTCACGCAGTCGCACGGTCACTCTGGCCTCGCTGGCACGGGAGTGCTTGGCGGCGTTGGTGAGGGACTCGGCGATCGAGAAGTAGACTGCTGCCTCTGCCTCACGGCTGCAGCGTCCGTCCATCCGCACATCGAGGTTCACGGGGATGTGCGACCGACCGGCCAGCGCCGACAGTGCCGCATCGAGACCACGGTCGTCGAGCACGGAGGCGTGGATGCCGCGGGCGAGCTGTCGCAGCTCGGTGATGGCGGCCTTGGTCGAGGTGTGCGCCTCGGCGATCAGCTCCTTCGCGGCATCCGGGTCGTTGTCGATCTTCTGCTGCGCGAGGCCCAGCGTCATGCCGACCGAGACGAGCCTCGGCTGGACACCGTCGTGCAGGTCGCGTTCGATGCGGGTGCGCTCCACGTCGGCGGCTCGAACCGCCCCCTCCCGCTGCGCGCTGCTGGTGCGCACACGCTCGGTGAGCTCAGCCTCGCGGCTGCGGATCACGATGGACAGCGAGAGCACCCGGTGCAGGAGAGCGAGGCCGATCATGCCCGCGAGGGACGCGGCGATGCCGAGGATGCCGATGAGCGGCGCCCAGGCGGCGTCGATACCGCCGCCACCGAAGGGGCCCATCACGGCGTCCGTTCCGGCGAGGGGAGCGAAGCTGATCACGATCGACCACACGAACGCCCAGGCGAGACGCAGCACGATCCAGCCCAGCACCGCGGTGATCGCGAAGTTCGCGAGCGCCCGCCACATGCGGCCGTCGATGGCCTGACGTCCGAGCGAACGCAGCCAGCCGACGAAGCCTGGCCGATCGCGCGGTCGCCACCGCAGAGGAGCGATCGGGGTCTTGTAGAGCGCACCGACGCGAGCGACCTCGAACCATCCGACACCGAAGAGGGCGTAGACGAATCCGACGAGGAGCACGACGCCGATGCCGGCGGCGAAGAGCAGGCCGAGGCCTGTGCCGAGGAGTCCGGAAAGGGTCGCGAAGATGAAGCCGCCGATGACCCCGATGCCCGCCAGATGCAGGATCGAGAGGAGGATGCGAAGCGGCGGCTTCGTGGCCGTCGCCGGTGGTGGCGTGGCAGTCTGTGTCGTCATGCTTCAAAGGTACGGCGGCCCCGATCGCGCCGACACCGAGGCAACCGGAGACCCGGCTTCGGGTTTTCCCGAACGCGCTGCGGCCGCGCTGCACGTGGGGGCGCGCGATGCCGACCGATCTGATTCACTGAGCCCATGAGTGCACACGCGGGCGAACCGCACGGAGCCGGACTCGGTCAGCGACTGAACTGGCTGCGCGCCGGGGTGCTGGGCGCGAACGACGGCATCGTCTCGGTCGCGTCGCTGGTCGTGGGTGTCGCCGGTGCCACGACCGACAACGCCGCCCTGCTCACCGCCGGCCTCGCGGGCCTCGTCGGCGGGGCCATCTCTATGGCGCTCGGAGAGTACGTCTCGGTGAGCAGTCAGCGCGACAGCGAGCGGGCGTTGATCTCGAAGGAGCGCGAAGAGCTGCGGACCATGCCCGAGACGGAGCTCGCCGAGCTCACCACCCTCTACCGAGAACGCGGACTCAGCGAGGAGACCGCGCGCACGGTGGCCGAGGAGCTCACAGCCCACGACGCCCTCGCCGCACACCTCGAGGTCGAACTCGGCATCGACCAGGACGACCTCGTGAACCCCTGGCATGCGGCGCTCTCGTCGGCGGTCGCCTTCACCCTCGGCGCGCTGCTCCCGCTGCTCGCCATCCTGCTCCCGCCGCCCGAGTGGCGGGTTCCGGTCACCTTCCTCACCGTGCTGTTCGCACTGGCCGTGACCGGCACGGTGTCCGCGAAGATCGGCGGTTCACCTCCCGCACGCGCGGCCGTCCGACTCGTCATCGGCGGAGGGCTCGCGCTGCTCGCGACCTGGCTGATCGGAACACTGCTCGGAACGACAGGCGTCGTATAGACGGAAGAGGGGCGGATGCAAGTCGCATCCGCCCCTCTTCGAATCCGGTGGATCAGTTCGACATGAAGCCGACGAGCAGTCCGCCCGTCACCTTCACGGCGACGTTGTAGATGCCGGCGATGACCGCGCCGAGCACCGTGAACACGATGAGGTTCAGGATCGAGACGACAGCCGCGAAGGCCATCACCTGCGGGAGCCCCGCCACCTCGGAGATGCGCACCGAGTTGTCGGTGATCGTGCCGATGAACTCGTCGGCCTGAGTGAGGATGCCGGTCGCCTGCAGCACGAGGTAGATCAGGAAGAACGACACCATCGTCACGATGGCGAGGGCGACGGCCCCCAGGAACGAGAGCTTCACGGCCGACCAGAAGTCGACGTAGACGAGGCGCAGGCGAACCTGCTTGCCGCCGGTCTTGCGCGTGGACTTCTTCGCCAGCTTGTCGGCTACTGTGCTCATGCGTCTGCTTCCTCAGGGTTCTCGTTCGTCTCGGGGGCGGTGGTCTCGGAGTCCACCTCAGCCTCATCCGATTCGTCTTCGTCGGTGAGGCCACGCTCACCGTTGCGGGCGATGGCGAGGATCCGGTCGGCTTCCGTCGTCCGTGCGAACACCACTCCCATGGTGTCGCGACCCTTGGCGGGCACCTCGGCCACGGCAGAGCGTACCACCTTGCCGCTGGACAGAACCACAAGGACCTCGTCGTCGGCCGAGACCATCAGACCACCCGCGAGAGTGCCCCGATCGTCGTGGAGCTTGGCCACCTTGATGCCGAAACCGCCGCGTCCCTGGACGCGATATTCCTCGACGGCGGTGCGCTTCGCGTAGCCGCCGTCCGTCACGACGAACACGAACTGACCCGGAGCTGCGACGGATGCCGACAGCAGGCTGTCGCCCTCACGGAACTTCATGCCCTTCACTCCGGCGGTCGCGCGTCCCATCGGGCGCAGCGCATCGTCGGTCGCACTGAACCGCACCGACATGCCCCGGCGGCTGATGAGGAGGATGTCGTCTTCGGCGTTGACCATGAGCGCCGAGACCAGTTCGTCCTCGTCGTTCAGGCGGATCGCGATGACGCCGCCCTGACGGTTGGTGTCGTAGGTGTCCAGACGCGTCTTCTTGACGAGTCCGTCGCGGGTCGCGAGCACGAGGTAGTCGGCGACCGCGTAGTCGCGGATGTCGAGCACCTGCGCGATGTTCTCGTCGGGCTGCAGAGCGAGGAGGTTCGCGACGTGCGTGCCCTTCGCGTCTCGGCCGGCCTCGGGGACCTCGTAGGTCTTCGAGCGGTAGACGCGACCCTTGTCTGTGAAGAACAGCAGCCAGTGGTGCGTCGTCGTCACGAAGAAGTGCTCGACGATGTCATCCGCTCGCAGCTGCGCGCCCTTGATGCCCTTGCCGCCGCGGTGCTGCGACCGGTAGTTGTCGCTGCGGGTGCGCTTGATGTATCCGGCGCGGGTGATGGTGACGACCATCTCCTCCTCAGCGATCAGGTCTTCCATCGAGACGTCGCCGTCGAAGCCGTGCAGGATGTGCGTGCGACGGTCATCGCCGAACCGCTCGACGATGCCGGTGAGCTCGTCACGGATGATGTCGCGCTGCAGCGACTCGTCGGCGAGGATCGCCTGGTACTCGCCGATGAGCCGCTCGAGCTCCGCGGCCTCGTCGAGGATCTTCTGACGCTCGAGAGCGGCCAGTCGGCGCAGCTGCATGTCGAGGATGGCCTGGGCCTGGATGTCGTCGATGTCGAGGAGCTTCTGCAGTCCCTCGTTCGCGTCCTGCGTGGTCTGCGATCGACGGATGAGGGCGATGACCTCGTCGAGCGCGTCGAGCGCCTTGAGGTACGCGCGCAGGATGTGCATGCGCGCCTCTGCCTTGGCGAGGCGGAAGCGCGTGCGTCGGACGATCACTTCGAGCTGGTGCGTGATCCAGTGCGTCACGAAGCCGTCGATCGCGAGCGTGCGCGGCACGCCGTCGACGATCGCGAGCATGTTCGCGCCGAAGTTCTCCTGCAGCTGCGTGTGCTTGTACAGGTTGTTCAGCACGACCTTCGCGACCGCGTCGCGCTTGAGCACGACCACGAGACGCTGACCCGTGCGGTCGGACGACTCGTCGCGGATGTCGGCGATGCCGGTGATCTTGCCGTCACGGGCGAGGTCGCCGATCTTCACCGCGACGTTGTCGGGGTTCACCTGGTACGGCAGCTCGGTGATCACGAGGCACGTGCGGCCCTGGATCTCCTCGACGTTGACGACCGCGCGCATCGTGATCGAGCCGCGACCCGTGCGGTACGCCTCCTGCACACCCTTGGTGCCGAGGATCTGCGCGCCGGTCGGGAAGTCAGGACCGGGGATGCGCTGGATCAGTCCCTCGAGCAGCTCCTCGCGGGGGAGGCCGGGGTTGTCGAGCGCCCAGAGCGCGGCGGCCGAGACCTCACGCAGGTTGTGTGGGGGGATGTTGGTCGCCATGCCGACCGCGATGCCGACGGATCCGTTGACGAGCAGATTCGGGAACCGCGCCGGCAGGACGGTCGGCTCCTGGGTCTGGCCGTCGTAGTTGTCGGTGAAGTCGACCGTGTCCTCTTCGATGTCGCGCACCATCTCGAGCGCGAGCGGGGCCATCTTGGTCTCGGTGTATCGGGGAGCAGCGGCGCCCATGTTGCCGGGTGAGCCGAAGTTGCCCTGGCCGAGGGCCAGCGGATACCGGAGCGACCACGGCTGCACGAGGCGCACGAGGGCGTCGTAGATCGCCGAGTCACCGTGCGGGTGGTACTGACCCATGACCTCGCCGACGACACGGGCGCACTTCGAGAACGACTTGTCGGGGCGGAATCCGCCGTCGTACATGCCGTAGATCACGCGGCGGTGCACGGGCTTGAGCCCATCGCGCACGTCGGGCAGTGCGCGGCCGACGATGACGGCCATCGCGTAGTCGAGGTAGCTGCGCTGCATCTCCGACTGCAGGTCGACCTGATCGATCTTGCCGTGGTCGTGTGCCGGCTCGGGGCGTACTTCGTCAGTCATGTGTGTTGTCGATTCCGGTCGTTGTCGAACGAATGCAGGCGCGGGGGACGCGTCAGATGTCGAGGAAGCGGACGTCCTTGGCGTTGCGCTGGATGAAGCTGCGTCGCGACTCGACGTCCTCACCCATCAGCACGCTGAAGATCTCGTCCGCGGCGGCGGCGTCCTCGATGGTCACCTGGCGGAGCGTCCGCGTGGTGTGGTCCATCGTGGTCTCCCACAGCTCCTTGGCGTTCATCTCGCCGAGACCCTTGTAGCGCTGAATGCCGGCGTCCTTCGGGATCCGCTTGCCATTCTCGAGTCCGTGCTTGAGCAGCGCATCGCGCTCGGCGTCGCTGAACACGTACTCGTGCGGCTGGTTGGTCCACTTGAGGCGGTAGAGCGGCGGCATCGCGAGGTAGACGAAACCGGCCTCGATGAGCCCGCGCATGTAACGGAACAGCAGCGTCAGCAGCAGCGTGGTGATGTGCTGGCCGTCGACGTCGGCATCCGCCATCAGCACGATCTTGTGATAGCGCGCCTTCTCGATGTCGAACTCTTCGCCGATGCCCGTGCCGAAGGCCTGGATCATCGCCTGGACCTCTTTGTTGCCCAGTGCCTTGTCGAGACGTGCGCGCTCGACGTTGAGGATCTTGCCTCGGAGCGCCAGGATCGCCTGCGTGTGCGGGTCACGGCCCTGCACCGCGGAGCCGCCGGCCGAGTCACCCTCGACGAGGAAGATCTCGCTGATCGACGGGTCCTTGCTGGTGCAGTCCTTGAGCTTGTCGGGCATGGCTGCCGACTCGAACACGCTCTTGCGACGAGCGGTCTCGCGCGCCTTGCGGGCCGCGAGACGGGCGGTCGCCGCATCGATCGCCTTGCGGATCACGTTCTTGGCCTGGATCGGGTTGCGACCGAACCAGTCGCCGAGCTGATCGCCGACGACCTTCTGCACGAAGGCTTTCGCTTCGGTGTTGCCCAGCTTGGTCTTGGTCTGACCCTCGAACTGGGGCTCGCCGAGCTTGATCGAGATGACGGCGGTGAGTCCTTCGCGCACGTCGTCGCCCGACAGGTTGTCGTCCTTCTCCTTGAGGAGGTTGTTCGCCCTGGCGTACTTGTTCACCAGCGTGGTGAGTGCCGCACGGAAGCCCTCTTCGTGCGTTCCACCCTCATGCGTGTTGATGGTGTTCGCATAGGTGAAGACGTTCTCGGTGTACGAGGTCGTCCACTGCATCGCGACCTCGAGCGAGATCTTGCGCTCGACGTCTTCCGACTCGAACGCGATGATCTCGTCGTTGACGACCTCGGCGTGGCGCACCTTGTTGAGGTACTCGACGTAGTCGACGAGGCCGCGCTCGTAGAAGAACACGTCGTTGGGCTGCGTGAGGGTCGCCTGACCCTCGACCTCGACCTCGTAGGCCGAGGCAGGGCGCTCGTCGGACAGCTCGATGCGGAGTCCCTTGTTGAGGAACGCCATCTGCTGGAAGCGCGTGCGCAGCGTGTCGTAGTCGAAGTCCGTGGTCTCGGTGAAGATCTCGGCATCCGGCCAGAAGGTGATCGCCGTTCCGGTCTCGTCGGTGGGCTCGCCCTTCTCCAGCTGCTGCTGGGGCGCACCGCCGTCGGCGAAGCTGTGCCGCCAGACGAAGCCCTTCTGCTTGACCTCGACGTCGAACCTGGTCGACAGGGCGTTCACGACCGAGGAGCCGACCCCGTGCAGTCCACCCGAGACGGCGTAGGCGCCGCCGCCGAACTTTCCACCGGCGTGCAGGATCGTCAGCACGACCTCGACGGTCGACTTCGTGGGGTCGGAGGAGTGCGGGTCGACGGGGATGCCGCGGCCGTTGTCGATCACGCGGACGCCGCCGTCTTCGAGCAGCGTCACGAAGATCGTGTCGGCGTACCCCGCGAGGGCCTCGTCGACGGAGTTGTCGACGATCTCGTAGACGAGGTGGTGCAGACCACGCGGCCCCGTGGATCCGATGTACATACCCGGGCGCTTGCGGACCGCTTCGAGACCCTCGAGGATCTGGATGGAGTCGGCACCGTACTCACCGGGCTGCTTCACCTTGGGCGAGATCTTGTTCTCGGTGCCGGGGGTCTCCCCGGTGGTGGATTCCGTCTCGTCAGCAGGGGATTCAGGCGTCATCAGAGGGCATTCTCCACATCGATATCACGAACTCCCAGTCTAGCGGCTTTTCGTGTCGATATGCGGCTCAGCGGCCACCTGTGGCCCTCTGAGCGTGTCGGACCCCATCTGTGGTGTCCTACCCGTAGGTATCGCGTGGGCCCCGTCCTGGAACGACTCTGGGACCCCATTTCCAAGAGGGTACGTCCGGTCCGATGAAGCGGAGGTTCTCGACACCGGCGTCGGGATACCGACGACCGATCTCGGTGAGGATCGTCCCGCGCATGTACTGGAGATTCTTCGCCCAGGCCGTCGAATCGCACTTCACGGTGAGCACTCCGCGCTCGAGCGAGACCGGCTCGGAGTGCTTCGCGGTGTCGGATCCGGCGAGGTCCGCCCACTGACGCACCAGGTCTTCACGGGCCAGAGTCTTCTGCCATCCGGAGTCCCGGCTGAGCTTGTCCAGCACTGCGCCGAGGGCTCCGGGGTCGCGTCCAGGGGTGAACGGAGCGTTGTCGTCGTCGGTGACGATGCGCCGCTTGCGCTTCCACGACTTCGAACTCGGGGCCAGGCCGCGAAGGCGCAGGTATGTGGCGACGGTCTCGGGTGTCTCGGGTGCCGGAACAGCTGCGACGTCAGTCATCGGCCACCTCCCTCTCGTCACTGATGGTTCCTGCCGAGATCCGCACCACATGGGCGTGCAGAACCTCGGGAATATCCTCCTCCACCGCCGCGGTCACCACCACCTGCTCGTAACCCGCCGTCAGCGCCGCGAGGCGCTGCCGACGATCGGCGTCGAGCTCGGCGAACACATCGTCGAGGATCAGCACGGGGTCGCCGGCCGGGGATTCACTGCGCAGCAGCTCGGCGGAGGCGAGGCGGAGGGCGAGCGCGACCGACCACGACTCGCCGTGGGAGGCATAGCCCTTGACCGGAAGACCGCGAACACGCAGCACCAGATCGTCGCGATGCGGCCCGGTGAGAGTGAGGCCGCGATCGAGTTCGTTCGACCGTTTCGCGAGCAGTGCCGCGTGGAACATCTCGGCGATGTCGCCCGAGGTCTCGGCCGGAGCATCCACTCCCTCTTCGGGATCCGCTCCACGCACCGAGAGCGCCCAGTCGAGCTGCGGACGGTGGTCTTCACCGGCGATCGCCGCGTAGGCCTCGGCCACCGGCTGCTGCAGATCGGTCGCCAGACGCTGTCGGGCGGTGATGATCTCGGCCCCGAGCGAGACCAGCTTGTCGTCCCACACGTCGAGCGTGCTGAGTCCTTCGCCCTTGATGCCGCGAGCACGGGCGGATTTGAGCAGGGCGTTGCGCTGCTTGAGCACGCGGTCATAGTCCGCGAGCACCGACGACATTCGCGGGGTGCGCTGGATGAGCAGCTGGTCGACGAAGCGTCGTCGCGCCGAAGGGTCGCCGCGGACGATCTGCAGATCTTCCGGAGCGAAGAGCACGACGTGCGCGTAACGGGGGAGTTCGTTGGTCTTCGACGGCGAGCCGTTGATGCGGGCCTTGTTGGACCCCTGCTTGTTGAGCTGCACCTCGACGAGCACTCGGCGCTCACCGTGTGACAGACGCGCACGGATGATCGCGAAGTCCTGCCCCTCGCGGACCATCGGCGCATCGGAGGAGACCCGGTGCGAACCCAGTGTCGCGAGGAAGACGACGGCCTCCGCGAGATTCGTCTTTCCCTGGCCGTTTCGGCCGACGAGGACGTTGGGTCCCTTGTGCAGGGCGAGATCAGCGGTCGCGTAATTGCGGAAATCGACCAGGCTCAGGTGTTCCACAATCACGGTGTCAGCCTACCTTCGGGGTCTGACATCGAACTCGCGGTCGGATGCTCGCGCAGTGGCGATCCTCTGAAGTCGCAGAGTGAGATCAGCGCAGCAGGAGGTTGGGCTGCAGCAGGTACTTGAACGAGTCGAGACCGGCCTGATCGACCGACGTCTGGCTCGTGATCAGCACGGGGCTGAGCTTGTTCGCGTTGTCGCTCGAGGTGAACGTGACGCGCACGAACTCGCTCTTCACGGCACCGAGCGCCTCGATGAGGTACTGCGGGTTGAGGCCGAGAGTGACGTCGTCACCGCCCGAGAGGATCGCATCGACCGACTCGGATGCCCGTGCATGCTCGCTGCCGGAGGCGTCCATGGTGACGCCGTCGCTCGAGAACGTGAAACGCAGAGGTGCTGCGCGGTCGAGAACGAGCGACACACGGCGGACGGCCTCGACGAGGTCCGCGGTGTTGACGACCGCGTAGTGCTCGGTCTGCTCGGGGAACAGGCGGCGGACCGGCGGGAAGTTGCCCTTGATCAGCAGCGACGTGACGGTCTTGTTGCCTGCCGTGAACGCGATGATCTCGCGGTCGCCGGCTCCCGAGAACGCGATCTGGATCGTGCCGGCGTGACCGAAGGTCTTTCCGACCTCGAGGAGCGTGCGGGCGGGGACCAGTGCGGTCGCCTCGACGGCTTCGCCGTCCCACGGGACGTCACGGAGCGAGACGCGGTAACGGTCTGTGGCGACCAGGCTCAGCGTGTGTCCGGAGACTGCGAGCTGCACACCGGTGAGCACCGGGGTGACGTCGTCGCGGGATGCGGCGAAGCCGACCTGAGCGATGGCGGTGCCGAAGTCGTCTGCAGGAACGACACCGGAGGAGCCGGAGACCTCGGGGATCGAGGGATATTCCTCGACCGGCATGGCCGCGAGTGTGAATCGGGCGGAGCCGCAGCTCACGGTGATGCTGCCGTCATCCTCGACGGCGATCTCGATCGGAGCATTCGGAAGTCGGCTGGCGATGTCTGAGAGGAGGCGCCCGTGAACCAGGATCGTGCCCGGTGTGTCGACGGTCGCTTCGATGGTCGTACGGGCCGAAGCCTCGTAGTCGAAGGCCGAGAGCGTGAGGCCGGAGCCGTCGGCTTCGATCAGGACTCCGGCGAGGATCGGCTGAGGATTGCGCTGCGGAAGCAGCTTGACGACGAACGAGACAGCCTCGCTGAAGACATCGCGGTTGACCTGAAACCTCACGGGTGCTCCCTTGTCGTCGTTCTGAGACGTGTCGTCATCGGTCCTGCCGGTGCAGGGCTTCCCATGCTAGCCCCACAGCAGGTCGGATCCCTACGGCCGGGGCGAAGCCCGGGCCTGTCGGAGTTTCCCCACCGTCTGGTGATCGGATCGCCCATGAATTGAATTAACTCCTTAACGGTGTTAACACCTGTGGATACTGTGGATAACTCGGTGGAAAGCAGACGCGAGTAGGGAACTACACGGTTGTCAGTTGTGGAATCCCTGAGGAATCCGCGGGTGGATGGGGTCTGCCGGTCGGAGCGCTCTCCCATAGTTATCCACAGGTTCGCCCGTTTCCCCCACATTCGTCCCGACCTGGAGGCGATCCATCCACAAGTTATCCACATGTGCAAACTGGCATCTATCCGAGCCTGTGGATGCTCCTCAGACGTACGAGAAGGGGGTCGCAGCGTCCCATCGGACCCTGCGACCCCCTTTTTCGAGGTGTCGTGCGCTCAGCGGCGACCGAGCTGCGTGGTGATCTCGGTCACCTGGTTGTAGATCGAACGGCGCTCCTTCATGAGCTCGCTGATCTTCTTGTAGGCGTACATGACCGTCGTGTGATCGCGATTGCCGAACAGCTGTCCGATCTTGGGCAGCGAGAGACTCGTGCGCTCTCGACACAGATACATCGCGATCTGTCGCGACGTCGCGATCTGCTGCGAGCGGCTCGAGCCGTACAGATCGTCGACGGTCAGCTTGAAGTACTGTGCGGTCGCCGTGATGATGTCCGTCGGCGAGATGATGTTGTCCTCGGCCGTGTCGATGATGTCGCGCAGCACCGTCTGGGCGAGGGAGATGTCGAGAGCCGAACGGTTCAGGCTCGCGAACGCCGAGACGCGGATCAGGGCACCTTCGAGTTCACGGATGTTCGAGGAGACGACGGTAGCGATGTACTCGAGTACCTCGTCGGGAATATGGAGCGCCTCACTCTGGGCCTTCTTGCGGAGGATCGCGATACGCGTCTCGAGGTCGGGTGCCTGCACGTCCGTGATCAGACCCCACTCGAACCGGCTGCGCATCCGATCCTCGAACCCGGTCAGGTGCTTCGGCGCGACGTCGCTCGTGATCACGACCTGCTTGTTGTGGTCGTGCAGCGTGTTGAAGGTGTGGAAGAAGGCTTCTTGGGTCTCGGCACGACCCTGGAGGAACTGGATGTCGTCGATCAGCAGGATGTCGACGTCGCGGTACCGCGCCTGGAAGGCGGCACCGCGGTTGTTCGCGATCGAGTTGATGAAGTCGTTCGTGAATTCCTCGCTCGAGACGTACCGGACCTTCACCCCTGCGTAGAGGGACTGGGCGTAGTCGCCGATCGCATGGAGGAGGTGGGTCTTCCCGAGACCCGAGTCTCCGTAGATGAAGAGAGGGTTGTATGCCTTGGCGGGTGCTTCGGCGACTGCGACCGCCGCAGCATGGGCGAAGCGGTTGGACTGGCCGATGACGAAGTTGTCGAAGGTGTACTTCGGGTTCAGGCGGGATTCGTGGCGCAGCTGCGTCGGCTGCTCCATGGGCGACTCGACCCGGATCTGCTCCTGGCGGCCGTAGTCGGCCACGGCGATCGGTGCGGTGGGCTGCTCGGCGAGTTCGTGGTTGACCACGACGCGATACGAGGTGACCTCCTGGCCGATGTGGGAGAGCGCCTCCATGATCGGCAGCCGAAGACGCTTGTTGATCTGCGCCGCGGTGAGGTCGTTGGGGACCTCCAGATAGAGCGTCGCTGACATCACGCCGGCGGGGACGGCGAGGCTGAGGAATCCCTGCAGCTGCGGAGTCACCCTGTCATCCGCCTCGAGCAGGTCCTGCACCGTGGTCCAGATCGGAACGTCGGGCTGGGCAGGTGATGACATGACGCTCCGTGCTGGGGATTCGGAGGGGCGTCGAGAATGGCGTCCCCCCTGTGGATAACTTCGGATGCCACGGTAGTCACCGCGGCTGGGAACGGCAACCTGCCTACGGGAATCCGCGCGCGTGTTGCGCATACGTGCACGCGACAGGTTGTGGATAATGGCTGTGCGGATCGTGCCGGAGGTCGAGGTCGAAGCGCGCAGATTTGCTCTGCGCGCCGTCAAGACGTACCCTTAATCGGTTGACTTATGCCTGAATGGCAGATCCCTATGTCTCCGGTCAAATCGATCCCGGTGGCAGCATTCCCGGAGTGATTTCATGAGCAAGCGCACTTACCAGCCCAACAACCGTCGTCGCGCCAAGAAGCACGGCTTCCGCCTTCGCATGCGCACCCGCGCCGGCCGTGCCATCCTCTCGGCTCGTCGCGCGAAGGGCCGCACCGAGCTCTCCGCGTAGACCGCTGTGCTCGCCCGCCCGTTTCGTGTGACCCGCGGGAGCGACTATCGACTGGTCGTTCGACGCGGATCCCGTTGTGGCGGAGCCAAGGTCGTCACCTCGATGCTGACGACGGGCGAGAGCAGAGCCGCGAGGTTCGGATTCATCATCAGCAAGCAGGTGGGCACCGCTGTGGTGCGCAACACCGTCCGTCGGCGACTCAAAGCCGTCTGTGCGGAGGCGCTTCCGCGGGTACCCGAGGGCACGGATGTCGTCATCCGTGCCCTTCCTGCGTCCGCGACCGCCAGCTACGCAGAGCTGAGTGCCGACGTGAACCGCTGCCTGGATCGTCTCGGGCAGGCGCGAGCATGACTGCTCTTCCCGCGTCGTCGATCGGCACCGGACACATGCGTGCAGGGGATCTGCTGCGCAGCGTCCCGTTGGCGCCGAGGAACGCTGTTCTCGGTTTCCTGGCCGGCTACCGCAGGGTGATCTCTCCGATGTATGGAGATGTCTGTGCCTACTACCCATCCTGTTCCGCTTACGCTGTAGGTGCGGTGCAACAGCACGGCGCCGTGCGGGGAACGATGCTCTCGGCATGGCGCATCCTCCGTTGCAACCCCTGGAGCCACGGCGGCGTCGATGACGTCCGTCCTCACGAACATTTCCGCTATGACCTGACCGCTCACGGTTTCGTCGTCCCTTCCCGAAAGGACTGATCGGTGGGTCTTGACCTTCTGCTCGCCAGCACCACCCCGTCGCCGGCGCCCGCCTCCGGCGGCTTCGACCTGATCGGAACCATCCTGTGGCCGCTCAAGTGGCTCGTCGAGATGGTGCTCGTCGCCTGGCACTGGCTGCTGACTGCGGTCGGTCTTCCTGCGGCATCCGGACTGACCTGGGTCCTGTCGATCGTCGGACTCGTCGTCGTCGTCCGTGCTGCTCTGATCCCGCTCTTCGTGAAGCAGATCAAGAGCCAGCGAAAGATGATGGAAATCGCTCCTGAGCTGCGAAAAGTTCAGGAGAAGTATCGAGGCAAGAAGGATCAGCTCTCTCGCGAGGCCATGAGCCGCGAGACCATGGGGCTGTACAAGAAGCACGGCACGACACCGATGTCGAGCTGTCTTCCGCTGCTGGTGCAGATGCCGATCTTCTTCTCGCTGTTCAGCGTGCTGAGCGACGTCTCGAAGCACCACAACCTCGGTGTCGGTGGCGTCGGGCTGCTGAATGCGGAGCTCACCGAGCAGTTCTACAACGCGGAGCTCTTCGGCGTCGCTTCTCTGCACGAGACGCTCGGCAACGCGGTGGACGCCGGCAACACCACCGCGATCGTCATTCTGGTCACGCTCGTCGTGCTCATGATCGCGTCGCAGTTCTTCACTCAGCTGCAGATCATCTCGAAGAACCTGTCGCCCGAGGCCAAGACCGGCCAGGCGTACCAGATGCAGAAGATCATGCTCTACATCCTTCCGCTGGGCTTCATCTTCTCGGGTATCTTCTTCCCGCTCGGCGTGGTCGTGTACTGGTTCATCTCGAACCTCTGGACGATGGGTCAGCAGTTCCTCGTCATCCGCGAGATGCCGACTCCCGGCTCTGAGGCTGCCAAGGCGCGCGAAGAGCGTCTGGCCCGCAAGGGCAAGGCGATCGACTCGTCGGGCAAGGTCGTTCCGATGGCCGCATACGAGGCAGAACAGCAGCGGATGCTCGAAGAGGTGGAGCGTGCGAAGGCACAGACTCCCAAGCGTCAGCAGCCCGTGGGCAAGAAGCGTTCGAAGAAGAAGGGGAGCGGTTCGTGACCGACAATGTGACTGAGATCGTGGAGCCCACGGTCGCCGAGCTGGAGAACGAGGGCGATGTCGCGGCCGACTACCTCGAAGAGCTCCTCGACATCGCCGACATCGATGGGGATCTGAACCTCGATGTGCGCCAGGGGCGTGCCTATGTCTCGGTAGAGGCAGAGGGCGATGGACTGGCGCTGCTTTCGGCTCCCGACACGGTGCAGGCTCTTCAGGAGCTGACGCGTCTGGCAGTGCAGAGCAAGACCGGTTCCTTCTCGCGTCTGATCCTCGACATCGGCGGATCGCGCGACACCCGTCGTCGCCAGCTCGAGACTCTGGTCAACGCCGCGGCTGCGAAGCTCGACGACGGTGCGACACAGGCTTCACTGCCTGCGATGTCGAGCTACGAGCGCAAGCTGGTGCACGATATTGCCGCTGACCAGGGACTTGTCTCGGAGTCGTACGGTGAGGGTGCCGACCGGCACACCGTGCTCCGACGTCGCTGACGTTCGCGTGAAGTATTGATCGGGTTGCTGTTGTGAGTGCTGTCGAGGTCGAGCCTGCTGTCGCCACTGAACTCTTCGGAGAGCGGATCCAGCTGGCGAGGCAGTTCACTGCGGCCCTTGCTGAGCATGGAGAAGAGCGCGGTCTCATCGGACCGCTCGAGCTTCCCCGACTGTGGACGAGGCACGTCTTGAACAGCGTGATCGCTGCGCCCTTGTTCCACGGCTCGGTTGCAGACATCGGCTCAGGGGCTGGCCTGCCTGGTATCGTCCTCGCGATCGCGAGACCTGATGTGAAGTGGACGCTCATCGAGCCGATGGAGCGTCGGGTGATCTGGCTGAACGAGCAGGTCGATGCGCTGGGTCTCGACAACGTCGAGGTGCTGCGAGCTCGTGCTGAAGATGCTCAGCGACCCGAGGGCTTCGACGTCGTGACGGCGCGCGCCGTGAGTGCCCTGAAGACTCTCATCCCGCTGACCGCTCCGCTCGTTCGTGACGGGGGAGAACTCATCCTGCTCAAGGGGATGAATGCGGCGAACGAGATCGACGCCGCACAGAAGCAGATCAAGAAGTTCCGTCTCACCGACGTCCGGGTCGAGGTTCTCGGTGAGGACGTGCTGCCCGAGTCGACCCGTGTCGTGCGGGCCGTGGTTCGCTAGGTAGCTCTCGCAGTCCTGGGCGTGGGTTCTTCACGCCTCCAGCTTTTCTGATGAGCGCGATTCATCGTCGGGTCCTGTAACGGTTGTTTATCCGCCGCACGAAGTGCGGTCATCGCGGTACCTGATCTCCGCATGGCTCAACGGTGGCGTCGCACTTCGCTGTGTGGTGCAGCGAGTCTCCCCGCGTGGCGTGGTCCCCGTTGACACCGAAGATGTTTCACGTGAAACGGGTTCCCCGAGGGCACGACTCTAGGTCTATAGGCGGGGCCGCGGTAGCGGGGCATCTGTGGTTGACGTCACGAGCAGCCAGCGCGCCGCGGGGTATGGGCGTGCGCCCGTTTCGCGCACGTGCGGACAGGTCACACCTATCTATAGAAGCGAGGCTCATGAAAATGATCTCGGCTTCTCGTGCGTGGGCGTCTGGGTGCCTGCGTGCCTGGGTGGCATGGGGTGAATGCTGCGATGTTTCACGTGAAACAGTCTGCGTCTGTCGAGATCGTGGAGTGGCGCTGGATGGTGCCCGGTGAGTGACGCAGGGACAGGCATGCCCGCTGCATCACTACTAGGTTGAGGAAGGATCCGGAGGCGCTTCGCTCGCTGCGTCATTGGAGACCCGGGGAAGTGTTTCACGTGAAACACCCATCTCTCCGCACGCCGGCCCGAATGGTGGAGATCGAGTCGTGTGCGCGAAGCGCAGCAAGTATCTCTGCTCATCGATGTTTCACGTGAAACGATCCGCGCGCTGCAGGAGATGCGTCTGCGAAGGTTCCTTGATTGCATGGCCCTTGATGTGGAGTCGTCTCTCCGCGTTGGCACCGTGGCTACCGTCCTTGCGGGGAGATGGAGAGGGCACTGCTGTCACCTGTAGGGGATATCGGGGCTGGAGTTGCTGGGGCTATTGGTGTGGCTGTGCTCGGTAGAGGTGTGGGGTGTGAGGTGTGGGGTTGGTGCGGGTTCGGGGCTGTGGTTGGTGTGTGGAGTCTGTCCCCTGGAAGTTGGTGAGGGGGTGTGCGCGTAGGTTCGTTGGTTTGCAGCGACATTGTGTGGTCGCTTGGAGCTAGGTGACGGCATAGACCTGCATGGGGCATGGGGCATGGGGCATGGGGCATGGGGCAGGGGACTTGGGGCGTGGGGCTTGGGGCTTGGGGCTTGGGGCTTGGGGCATGGGGCTTAGAGCCTGGGACCTGCTGCTTGTGCTTAGGGACTGGGTCTTTGTGCCGGGGACCTGCTGCTTGGTGCTTAGGGGCTGAGTCTCGGTGCCGGAGACCTGCTGCTTGGTGCTTGGGGAGTGGGGCTTGGTGCTTGGGGGCTGAGGGGATTGGGGGGATGTCGCCTCGGCTTGACCATCCACGCTTGCGCGGTGGAGGTTTGTGCGGTGGACCTTGAACCTTGGGATTCGCACCTGGGGCGTGAGTGGGGCCGGGACCTTCACCCCGGGGCGTTGGGTTGTGGGCCTGGATCCTGTCGGCCTCGGGCCGGTTGACGGGTAGCCGCGTCGGCCCAGTGTCGGTTCGTGTGTTGGCTGGAAGTGTGGACCGTGGCAGTCGGGCCTATGGCTGTGGCTGTGCCTGTGCGTGATAGGGGGACCGGACGCATGCTCCACACATGGGGCTGGGTTGGTTCTGGGTGGGGGACTGGGCCTTGGAGTCCGGACTCCTACACTCATGAGCGTGTGGCTGTGGCTGTGGCTGTGGCTGTGGCTGCGGCTGCGGCTGCGGCTGCGGGTTTGGCCTGTGGCTGGGAGCGGCGGGAAACTGGTGAGGAAGCAATGCGCTTAGGCGCGATAGAGACTCCCGAGTCAGACCCCCCTTCGGCGATCGGGACGGACGGCTGTGCTTTCAGCCCAGGATTCCTCTCGCCGGGCACGGTGACCCTCACGGTCGCCGACGACAAGGGCACGAAGCGATGCGGTGGAGGTGGGAGTCATCCTCGAAGCATCATGAGGAGACGAGCCGTGACCCCTTTCGACCCGCATCGATGTTTCACGTGAAACGCTGAGGTTCTCGGCACATTGGAGCCCCTCCAGGGCCGGGCGTTGTCATCGATAGACGTAGCAGGCATCTCTTAGCCGGTTGGGGGAGAGGAAGCCTGGTCACACGGCTAAACTCGACACCTTGCCTTCGTGGCCGACTGCCTCCCGTAGCGGTCTGTCGGCCATCGGCACGGCAGGGGCGCCAATAGTGCGACGATGTCCCATCGACTCATCTTCTTCAGTTCTCCCACGGGGTGATGAAGCGCATCTCCTGGGGTGAACGGATCGTGCGTGAAGGATGGAGGGCTCCACATCGATACTCGCCGAGGGGCCGCCTGGGGAAGCCGTGAAAGTGATAGGCATGATTGGGCCGAATCATCGCGTGGCAGTGATCATCACTCCTATGCCCTCCGACTGACCATCGCGAGCCGCATCTCGTGCAGTAGAAAGCTCGAGCGGGTGGCCGGCGACGGACGCCGGTCTACACTCGCGCATCGCGCGGGCTCACTCACGCATGACAGGGACCCTGATACCGGGCCAGAAAGCGTGTTTCACGTGAAACCTGAGGGCTATGTCGGCAGATCGTGAGTGGGGAGCGGGCGTGGGACTCCGCTTCCACAACCACAGTGACTATCCCGACGGCCCTCCAGGTACGACTCGACGACGTGTTTCACGTGAAACACGGATACCGTGGACGAATGCCCCGGGTTCTCATCACAGGAATGTCAGGCGTAGGGAAGTCGAGTGTTGTAGCCCTCCTGGGGGAGGGGGGAGTGCCGGCGATCGACACTGACTACGGGAGCTGGAAGACCCAGGACGGCCTGTGGGACGTGGACCGAATGACCGCACTACTTGAAGAATCCGGTGATCTCGTGGTGGCGGGGACCGTCGAGAACCAAGGCTACTTCTACGATCGCTTCGATCATGTGGTGCTGCTCTCGGCGCCTGAGGCGATCCTCCTCGAGCGCGTACAGGGGCGTGTGACGAATCCCTATGGTTCCACGGAGGGGGAGCGAAGCGAGATCCGTGAGAACCTTCGGTCGATCGAGCCCCTTCTGCGCCGAGGCGCAACACTCGAGATCGATGCGACAAGGCCGCTCGTCGACGTGGTGGGGGAGATCATGTCGCTCTTGCTCCCGTGAATGTTCCACGTGAAACATGGCGCTCAAGACTGCTCGAACACTGTCCTACCCGAGAAGCATCCGGAGCACGGCCGACAGTAAGCAACGTCCGCCACAGCGATTAGAGTGGAACACGGCCCCGAAAGGAGTGGATGTTTCACGTGAAACAGCCCGAAAAGGCATCACCGAAGGACTCCTTCGGGATGGATACGCCGCTCGCGCGGGAACTCGCGGACCTCTCAGCTCGCCGCAGAGTCCTCGAAGCAGTGAACATCGACTTCAGTGGGGATACCCGCATCCTGACGGTCTCGAACCAGAAGGGTGGGGTCGGCAAGACGACCAGCGCGGTCAACGTCGCATCCGCTCTCGCTGGCCTCGGTGCGAAGGTGCTCGTCGTCGACCTCGACCCCCAGGGGAATGCCTCCACAGCCCTGGGTGTACCGCACAATGCGGACACCCAGAGCATCTACGACGTCCTGATTGACGAAGTCCCACTCGCCGAGATCGTGCAGCAGAGCCCCGAGGACGTGAACCTCTTCTGCGCACCGAGCACGATCCACCTCGCCGGCGCGGAGATCGAGCTCGTGGCTCAGGTCGCACGAGAGCACCGCCTGCGCCGCGCGCTGGAGGAGTACCTGGTCGACAATCCGATGGACTTCGTGATCATCGACTGCCCGCCCTCGCTCGGTCTGCTCACGATCAACGCGTTCACCGCGGCGAACGAGGTCTTCATCCCTATCCAGTGCGAGTACTACGCACTGGAGGGACTGAGCCAGCTCCTCGGCAGCATCCAGATGATCCAGAAGCACCTGAATCCGGGGCTTCATCTGTCGACGATCCTCTTGACGATGTTCGACGGACGCACGCGGCTTGCTCAGCAGGTCGCTGACGAGGTCCGCACCCACTTCCCCGATCAGGTGCTCGACACCGTTATCCCGCGCTCCGTGCGGGTGTCGGAAGCGCCGAGTTTCGGTCAGACCGTGATCGCCTACGATGGGCAATCCGCCGGCGCTGTCGCCTACCGCGAGGCCGCCGTCGAGATCGCGTCGCGCACCGCGGCGCAGAGCAAGGAGAAATGATGGCGAAGCGCACTGGACTGGGCCGGGGCATCGGTGCCCTCATCCCCACCGCTGATCAGTCCGAGCGTCCCGTGGATGTCTTCTTCCCCGGCGCGAACCTGCGTCCGGCGACGGAGCAGACCAGCGATCAGCCCGCTGCAGAAGAGCTCGAGGTGGTCCCCGGCATCCACCTGATCCAGATCGACCCGCAGAAGATCATCCCGAACCCCCGGCAGCCGCGCACGCACTTCAACCCTGAAGACCTCGCTGAGCTCGTGCACAGCGTCCGGGAGTTCGGCGTGCTGCAGCCCGTCGTCGTCCGCAAGAACAGCGACGGCGAGTACGAGCTCATCATGGGGGAGCGGCGTACCCGTGCCGCTCGTGAGGCGGGCCTGGCAGCCATCCCCGCCGTCGTCCGTGAGACAGCCGATGAAGACCTCCTGCGCGACGCCCTTCTCGAGAACCTGCACCGCTCGGAGCTGAATCCTCTCGAGGAGGCATCCGCCTACCAGCAGCTGCTCGAGGACTTCGGGATCACTCAGGAGGAGCTCGCGACGCGCATCGGACGCTCCCGTCCGCAGATCAGCAACACGATCCGTCTGCTGAAGCTGCCTGTTCCCGTGCAGCAGCGCGTGGCTGCAGGAGTGCTGACGGCCGGTCACGCTCGAGCGATCCTCAGCCTCGACACCCCCGAGGCGATGCAGCGCCTCGCCGACAAGGTCGTCAACGAGGACCTCTCGGTGCGCGCGACCGAGGTCGCGGCGAAGACCGAGCCGGCCGCTCCCGGCCGCACGGCGAAGCCCACCCCCGGAGCCCGTCGCGCCTACCTCGACGAGGTGGCCGGCAATCTCGGCGACCGTCTGAACACACGCGTCAAGGTCTCACTCGGTGCGCGCAAAGGCCAGGTCATCATTGATTTCGCTTCGATCCAGGATCTGAACCGCATTCTCGAGGAGATCGGGCAATCGGGCTACGGATCGGCGTGATTCCGCCTCGTCGCGACTGAGCGGTCGTAGACTCGCGGCATCGCGACGATGAGAGGGATGCCATGTCCAAGCCACTGAATCCAGAGGGTGTCCGTCGCCGAGTCATAGCGGTCAGCATCGCCGCCGCGCTCGGTGGCTTCCTGTTCGGCTTCGACACGGCGGTGATCAACGGAGCGGTCGATGCTCTCGCGGGCACCGTCTCAGGTTTCGACCTCGGAGTCGGCCTCAAGGGCTTCGCGGTCTCATCGGCGCTCATCGGCTGTGCGGTGGGCGCCTGGTTCGCGGGCCCGATCGCGAACAAACGCGGTCGCATCCCGGTGATGGTCGTCGCGGCGGCGATGTTCTTCATCTCGGCCATCGGCTCGGGCCTGGCCTTCAGCGTGGTCGATCTCATCATCTGGCGTGTGATCGGCGGACTCGGCGTCGGTGCAGCATCCGTCATCGCCCCCGCGTACATCGCGGAGGTCTCACCGGCGGCGATCAGAGGCCGCCTCGGCTCACTGCAACAGCTCGCCATCGTCACCGGTATCTTCGCGGCTCTGCTGTCGGATGCCCTGCTCGCCAACCTCGCCGGAGCAGCCGATCAGCCGCTGTGGGGCCTCACCGCCTGGCGATGGATGTTCATGGTCGCTGCCATCCCCGCTCTCGTCTACGGGCTCATGTCTCTGAGGCTCCCCGAGTCTCCGAGGTACCTGGTGCGAAAAGGAGACATGAAACGCGCCGCAGAGGTGCTGGAGACTGTCACGGGTGCCGTCGATGTCGATGCGAAGATCAAGGAGATCACGAGCACGATCGACACGGAGCGCAAGGAGTCGCTGCGCGACCTCCGCGGCAGCCGTCTGGGCCTGAAGCCGATCGTCTGGGTCGGCATCCTGCTGTCGGTGTTCCAGCAGTTCGTCGGCATCAACGTGATCTTCTACTACTCGACGACGCTCTGGCAGTCCGTCGGTTTCGATGAGTCGAGCGCGCTGCTGACCTCCGTCATCACCTCGGTGACGAACATCGTGGTCACGATCGTGGCGATTCTGCTCGTCGACAAGATCGGCCGGCGCATCATGCTGCTCGTCGGATCTGTGGGCATGACCGTGACGCTCGGCCTGATGGCGCTGGCGTTCTCGTTCGGCACGTTGGATGCCGAGGGCACAGCCACGCTCCCCGATCCCTGGGCCACCGTGGCGCTGATCTGCGCGAACGGCTTCGTGGTGTTCTTCGGAGCGACCTGGGGCCCGCTCGTCTGGGTGCTTCTGGGAGAGATCTTCCCGAACTCGATCCGTGCGGGAGCCCTCGCGGTCGCTGCTGCGGCGCAGTGGGCGGCGAACTTCTTCATCTCGACGACGTTCCCGATCTTCGCCGACATCGGCCTCACTTTCGCCTACGGCTTCTACGCGTTCTTCGCGCTGCTGTCGTTCTTCTTCGTCTACTTCAAGGTTCCCGAGACCAAGGGCAAGGAGCTCGAGGAGATGACGGACGAGCTGAAGGTGGAGCGCCGAGGCACCCGCAAGGCCACGTAGGCTGGAAGCATGACCGAGTCCGTTCCCCGTCGCGCCAGCCTGGAAGTGCTGCGAGCAGAGGCGTCGGACGAGATCGCGGTGCTCATTCAGGAGCGTCTTCTCAGCGGAGAGGATCCCTGGGAGTTCATGGAGGAGCTGCCGAGCGTCGACGAGCTCGTGGTGTACCTGCTGAGGGCAGACAACATCACCGCGAACGACGGTGTGCGGCCCAACGCGGCTCGTCATTACCGGGTGCTGCGCCAGATCGCTCTGGAGTACCCCGAGCTCACACCGGCCGTGTGGGGCCTGCTTGACGAGAAGCAGCGCCACCGCCGCTGGGACCCCACGGTCGCCGACGCATCCTGAGGATTCCGTCGCGATGCCGAGGATGCTCCTCACCTACGATCCCGCCTGGGCGGGTCAGTTCACGCGCATCGCCTCGGAGATCGGCACTCTGACGGATGCCGACTGGCAGATCGAGCACATCGGATCGACCGCGGTCCCGGGGATGCGGGCGAAGCCCATCATCGACCTGGCCATCAGGATCCAGGACCTCCAGGACTTCGATGCGTACCTGCCCGCGCTGGAGGCCGGAGGATGGCGACGGGGGAGTGCGGTGCGCACGCATCCCGTCATGATCCGCGAGACCGACGGTGTCCGCACCGCGATCGCGCACTTCTTCGTCGCGGAGGACTGGGATGCGGCGAACCAGCGCATCCTCAGGGACTGGCTGCTCGCACACCCGGATGATGCGGATAGGTACTCGCATGCGAAGTGCGACGCTGTGGCGGCCGCGGCGCACGGGCAGTCGACGTACAACGCCGCGAAGACGCCGGCGATCCAGGAGATCGTCGACCGCGCTCGCGCGGCCCGGGGATTGCCCTCGGTGCCCGTGTACGACAAGTAGTCTCGGCGGCGGGACGGAACGGACACAGAAAAGGCCGCCACCTCCGAAGAGGTGACGGCCCTGAAGTCCTGATCAGCCGATGAAGGCTGCGAGGTCCTGCTCGAGGGCGGGCTTCGGCTTGGCGCCGATGATGGTCGTCTTGACCTCACCGCCCTGGAACACCTTCATCGCGGGGATGGAGGTGATCTGGTACTTCATCGCCAGCTGCGGGTTCTCGTCCACGTTCAGCTTGAGGATGGTGATCTTGTCGGGGTTGTCCGCCTGGATCTGGTCCAGAACGGGGGCGACCATGCGACACGGTCCGCACCACTCGGCCCAGAAGTCCACGAGGACGGGACCTTCGGCCTGCAGAACGTCCTGCTCCCAGGTCGCCTGGCTCGTAGCCTTTGCACTCATCAGAGTTCTCCTTGATTCGAGGTTCGCCTGCTACAACAGCGGGCGAGGTGAAACTGTTCCCGACCGCTCAGGCGGTGATGATCTCGGCGGCTTCCGCAGCCGGGAACTCGACGGAAGCATCCTCAAAATCCGCGAGGAAGTGCTCGGCATCCAGGGCCGCGACCGTGCCGGAGCCGGCTGCGGTGATCGCCTGACGGTAGGTCGGGTCGATCACGTCACCCGCGGCGAACACGCCGGGAACCGAGGTCTTCGACGAGCGGCCGTCGACCCAGATGGTTCCCTCGGCCGTGAGGTCGAGCTTGTCGTGCACGAGGTGCGTGCGCGGGTCGTTGCCGATCGCGATGAACAGACCGTCGAGGGCCAGATCGCTGAGCGTGCCGTCGACCGTGTTGCGCAGCTGGACGCCCGAGACGGAGTCGCCACCGAGGATCTCGGCGACCTCGCTGTTCCACACGAACTCGATCTTCTCGTTCGCGAACGCGCGCTCCTGCATGATCTTCGAGGCGCGCAGGGAGTCCTTGCGGTGGATGACGTAGACCTTCTCGGCGAAGCGGGTGAGGAACGTGGCCTCTTCCATCGCCGAGTCGCCGCCGCCGACGACCGCGATCGTCTTCTCACGGAAGAAGAAGCCGTCGCACGTGGCGCACCACGAGACTCCGTAGCCCGAGAGGCGCTCTTCGCCCTCGATGCCGAGCTTGCGGTACGCCGATCCCGTCGCGTAGATGAGCGACTGGGCCTCGTGCACGGTTCCGCTGCCGAGTGTGACCTTCTTGACGGGGCCGGCGAGATCGAGCTCGGTGACGTCATCGTAGACGACCTCGGTGCCGAACTTCTCGGCCTGCTCCTGGAACTTGGCCATGAGCTCGGGGCCCTGGATCCCCTCGGGGAAGCCCGGGTAGTTCTCGACCTCGGTGGTGTTCATCAGCTCTCCGCCGACCTCGACCGTGCTCGCGATGAGCAGCGGCTTGAGGTTCGCGCGCGCCGCGTAGATGGCGGCGGTGAATCCGGCAGGACCGGAACCGATGATGATGACCTGACGCATGTGCTCTCCGTCGTAGATGCTGAGACGCCGAAAGACGTTCGACTGCTTCAACCAATGGTAACCGCGGGACATTCCCGCGCGCGGATGCTCAGCGACCGGGCAGGAAGCGCCGCAGCATGGAGCCGGCGACCTTGAGCTCCGGTGCCCGGAGAAGGGCCAGGATGCCGATGTAGACGACGACCACGGCGACGCCGATGATGCACGTGCCGAGGGCGCCTTGGAGCTTGTCAGTGGTCGTCCAGCCGGTGGGACCGCCGAGTAGGAGGAAGACACCCCATCCCGCAAAACCGGCGGGGACGGCGGCGATCGCGAAGCGCAGGATGGCGGTCATCCACGTGCGGATCCGCAGCCCGCCGATCTTGCGGTGCAGGAGCCAGACGGCCACGACGGTCTGGATGGTGCTGGCGAGCGATTGACCGAGGGCGATGGTGGCTGCGAGCGACGTCACCTCGATGACGCCGGCCGCGAGCAGCCACTGGGCTCCGAGGGCGCTGAGGACGACCAGCGCGCACTGGAAGACCGTGAACCAGAAGGGCGTGCGGGTGTCGCCGTAGGCATAGAAGGTCCGCTGGACGATGAAGAGGATCGTGAGAGGCACCAGGCACACGAGGAAGCAGACCAGCACGAGCGCGGCCTCAGAGGCGTCGGAGGCCTGATTGGTGAAGACGCGGGACGCGGGGACGGATGCCGCGGCGACCGCTGCGACGGCGACGGCGATGAAGAAGAGCAGTGTTCGGATGCTCTTCGCGATGTCTCCGCGCACGTCCGCATCGCGTCCGGCCGCCGCGTGCTCGCTGATCTGCGTGAAGTACGGCGTTCCGATCGACAGCACGATGATCGAGTACGGGAGCATGAAGATGAGCCACGCGTACTGGAAGGTGGCGACCGATGCGCCCTCGCCGGATGCCTGGGTGAGGATCTGGGTCTGGACGAGGCCGGCGACGAGACTGGCGAGGGCCATGAGGAAGGTCCACCCGGCGAGCCGACCCACATTGCCCAGTCCCACCCCGCGCCACCGGAAGTCGGGCTTGAGGGCGAGCCCGGTGCGCCTCCAGAAGATCAGCAGGATCGCGGCCTGGATCAGGATGCCGAGGGTCGCCGTCCCCCCGAGAGCGGCGATCATCTCGGGAGTCCAGTCGGCGACTCGGGTGAGCGGTCCGCCGAATAGTGCACCCACGATGAGGAAGCCGACGATCGACACGATGTTGTTGACGACCGGCGCCCAGGTGAACGGGCCGAAGATCCGACGTGCGTTGAGTGCCTCACCGAGCAGCGCATACAGCCCGTAGAACAGGATCTGAGGCATGCACCAGTACGCGAATGCCGTCGCGAGGGCGAGGAACTCGGGAGATCCCTCCTTGCCGGCGTAGAGCCACACGAGCCACGGCGACGCGACGGTGGCGATGCCCGTGATCGCGACGAGCACGACGGTGCCGAGGGTGAAGAGCTTGGAGATGAAGGCGTTGCCGCCATCGGCGTCGGCCGTCGCCTTCACGATCTGCGGGATGATGACGGCCGTCAGAACGCCCACCGAGATCAGTGAGAACACGTTGTTCGGGAGTTGATTCGCGATCGCGAACGCATCGGCCGCGCCGGCTCCGACAGAGCCGATCACACCAACCAGAACGATCGTGCGCAGCAGACCCGTGACACGCGAGATCAGGGTTCCTGCGCCGATTAGCGCGCTCGCACGGCCGAGACTACTCATTCGACTCCTCGACGGCGTCCTTCTCCGTGCCCGCCTCACGGCGACGACGGCGGACGGTGCGGATGATGCCGAGACCGAGGAGCAGCACGATCAGACCGCCGAACACGGCGAGACCGATCGTCTCCCACTCGGCGCGCACAGACACGCGCACCGTCTCGGGCGTGCTGATCGGCACCCCGGTCGGGCTCGAGAGTTCCAGTTTCAGCGCGACCTCGCCGCTTCCGACCCTTGCCGAGACGGGGACCTTGACTCTGCTCGTGGTTCCCGGCTGGATCGTCGCGGGGGTCACCGGCTCGACCTCGAGACGAGGATCGCTCGGCTTGACGGACAGGTTGACGTTCACGGGCCAGGGCAGATCGTTGCGCACCGAGAACGGCAGGTCGGCGTTCGCCGACAGCAGCTGGATGGTGCTGGCCGGCGGGATGTCGACGGCCTCGAGGGTGTCGGTGGTCGCGGTGTTCACGTCGGCGACGGCGTCATCGAATCCGTCTTCGGTGAGGCCGACCGCTGTCGCCCGCATGATCTGGATGCGCTTGGGGCTCAGCAGCAGCTGGCGGTCATCGAGGATCGTCGCGAACTCTCCGAGCACGACCTCGCTGCCGAGCATCCGCTGCAGTGCCGTGGCGCGGGTCGCGTCCGGCTCCGTGGTGAGCGCAGCGGAGACGGCGGGGGTGGCCAGGATCTCCGCGAGCCCGAAGCCGAGGGTGTCGAACGAGGTGATCGTCTCGTTGAGCGCGTCGGCAGTGCGCGTCTCGTCACGGTCGAGCCCGACGAGAAGAGGCGCGGTCGGATTCGTCTGCGCGGAGAGCGCCAGGTGGGCACTCGCCTCGGCGAGAGACCGCTGACGGGCGACCTCGTCGTCTTCGCCTGCGGCGTCCGACAGGGCGGCGGATGCGGCCGCATCCGTGACGAGGGCCGTGCGCTCGCCGACCGTGGCATGGGCGTCGTCGGCTCCTCCGACAGCAGTCGACGACAGGACGGTGATGGCCTGGCCGCCCATGTATGCGGAGAAGGCGTCGAGGTCGGCGGCCGAGGCATCGCTGCGCGGCCACAGGATGCCCGGGGAGGCGCCCTGGATGACAGAGAGGTCTGCGTCATCCGGCAGTTCGGGGCCGTCGGTGGGCGCCGGTGTGGGCTCGGGGGTCGCGGTGGGCGTCGCTGCGGGAGTCTCATCCGGGAGCGTGAGGAAGTTGCTTGGGGCGAGGAACGGCGCGAGCGTCGTCGGCTGCAGGAGCTCGGGAAGACCGGCCTGGGCCTGCGTCGTGACATCTGCGTCGCCGAACTGCAGCGCGAAGCGCTCGTTGGGGAGGGCGTCGAGCTGACGCAGCCATTCGCGAGCGCTCTGAGGCGCGGCGGATCCGAGAGCCCTGATCGCCGCAGGGATCGACGGATCGATCGCGAGGATGGCCGAAGTACCGCGGACCCCCTCGAGCACCGCGGTGAGTGCACCGTCCGCAGCGGTGAGGACGGTGAGCTCCTCGGCCGTCAGAAGCGCGCCGCCGACCGGGGTCGCGGTGATCGGCACCATCAGGGCGATGGGCGGGTTCTCGGCAGCGGTGACGACGAGGACGGTCGTCGACGTCACGGATTCGGCGTCATCCTGAGCATCCGTCTGCGCCCCACTGAGCGTCGCACGCAGCGGGTACACGCCGGGCGCGAGGTCGCCGAGGGCCTCGGGCGGGATCACGAGGCTCGTCGTCACGGATGTTTCGGCGTCGACCGGCGCGGTCAGGTCTGCGCCGAGCTGGTCGAACCCTCCGGGGGCCTCGGAGTCGTCCAACCACGTCGTGACCGCTTCATCGTCGGCCAGGGGAGTGCGGTTGATCTCGACGGACACGCGTCCGGCGGACAGAGCCGACTTCGCGTCGTTCTGCACCGTCAGCGATGCCGTCGTCGCGCTTCCGGGCGAGACGGTGCCCCGCACGCCCGCAGACAGCAGCAGCTCGACCGCAGGGGTGTCGTCGGTCTCGGAGTCGCTGGCCGCGAACGCGTTTCCCGCGCCTGCACCGCACATGCCGAGAACGATCGCCGAGATGACGGATCCGCGTGCCAGGCGCTGCAGGCGCGTGCGGAGGCCGTTCTCGGGGGTGGTCGCGGTCATGAGAGTCTTCCTCGGACGCCGGTGATCTCAGGCGTCCGGCGAGTGCTGACCTTGTGATTCTAGGCGGCTGGCTGAATGAGAACCCTGAAGACGCGTAGAGTGACGGCCGTGTCCGCCACCCTCACGCCTGTTCCCGACCCGCTTCACAGCTCCGCGTTCGCCGCAGATCTCGACGCCGCCGACCTGCGCTCGGAGCCGCTGCGCCGCCTGTGGGGAGAAGAAGAGGACGACGCCTTGGCCCGCGGGATGCGCGAACCCATCCTGCGCGCGATCGCCGGTGACGACGGTGTGCTCGCGACCCTCGGTCGCCTCCTGGTGCTCGGGATGCCGCAGCCCGTGGCCCCGGTGGCCGCTGCGCTGCCGCGGCTCGGCGTCGATGGCCTGGTCGCTCTCGGCCTCGCGCGCATCGACGGCGATGCGGTCGTTCCCACCGCGCTGCTCCGGCCGCAGTCCTTCGTCGACGCAGACGGGATCGGCGAATGGTGGATCGCCAGCGATCTCGACGAGGTGGCGCTCGACGGCGCGCTGCCCGCTGACCACGTGCTCGGAGTGGGCGGGGCGTCTCGCACCCTCGCCGAGATCATCATGCCGATCGAGGTGGACCGAGCCCTCGATCTCGGCACCGGATGCGGCATCCAGGCACTCCTCGTCGCGCGCCATGCCGGTGCTGTCGTCGCCACCGACATCTCGGCACGGGCGCTCGCCTACGCCGAGTTGAACGCGCGGCTGAACGGCGTCTCGAACATCGAGTTCCGTCTCGGCAGCATGTTCGAGCCGGTCGACGGCGAGGCTTTCGACCTGATCGTGTCGAACCCTCCCTTCGTGATCACGCCTCGGGTCGAGGGAGTGCCCGAGTACGAGTACCGCGACGGCGGCCTCGTGGGCGACGCGCTGGTCGAGCAGTTCCTGCGCGCTGCTCCGTCGTTCCTCACCCCCGGCGGGGTCGCCCAGCTGCTCGGAAACTGGGAGTCGCGCGGAGCCCAGCGCGAGCTGACCGGCCGCGTCGGCCTCGATCGGGTCTCGTCCTGGGTGCCCGCCGACCTCGACCTGTGGGTCATCCAGCGCGAGGAGCTGTCTCCGCTCGGCTATGCGGAGCTGTGGATCCGCGACGGTGGCACGACCCCGCGAGATGCCGGTTTCACGCCGCTCCTCACCGCCTGGCTCGACGACTTCGCCGCACGAGGCGTCACCGCCGTCGGTTTCGGTTACATCCTGGTGCGGCGGCCTGCGGCATCCGGGCAGAGTGCACCGCTGCGTCGACTCGAGCGCCTGTCGCAGCCCGTGTCGAACGTCGGCGGGGCGCTGCGGTCGGCGCTCGCCGCCCACGACCTGCTCGTCGACGGCCTGCCGTCGACCCTGTTCACGGCCCCCGATGTCACCGAGGCTCGTCACCTGCTTCCCGGCAACGACGATCCCAGCATCATCGAGCTCCGTCAGGGCGGGGGCTTCGCGCGCACGATCACGGTCGACCCCGCGGTCGCCGCATTCGTCGGCGCGTGCGACGGAGATCTGACCGTGATGCAGATAGTCGCGGCGCTGGCCGACCTGTTCGAGGTGCCGCTCGTCGACCTGTGGGCCGACCTCGAGCCGCGCATCCGCCAACTCGTGCTCGACGGTCTGCTGGTGTCGGAGCAGTGATGAGGGAATACCCATCCGTGTCTATGCGTTCGAATACACCATGAAGGCTTTCGGATTCCTTTCGTTCGGGCACTACGCCGATGTCCCTGGCTCGGCGACCCGCACTGCGGGAGACATGCTGAAGCAGACCATCGAGATCGCGGAGGGCGCCGACGAGATCGGCGTCAACGGGGCATCCGTGCGGGTGCACCACTGGGCGCGTCAGGCTGCGTCTCCGATGCCGCTGCTGTCGGCCATGGCCGCACGCACCAAGCGCATCGAGGTCGGCACCGGCGTCATCGACATGCGGTACGAGAACCCGTTCCAGTTCGCCGAAGAGGCGGCGGCTCTCGACCTGATCGCAGACGGGCGGATCGCGCTCGGAGTGAGTCGTGGTTCACCCGAGACGGCGCTGCGCGGCTACGAGACCTTCGGCTTCCACGACGAGGAGGACCCCGAGCGCGGCAGCGTCATCGCTCGCGAGAAGTTCGACCTCTTCCTCCGCGCCATCGACGGAGAGGGTCTCGCTCCCGGCGACCCCCGTATGGTCGGGGCGGGACGCTACCTCGCGATCGAACCGCAGTCGCCGACTCTGCGCGACCACATCTGGTGGGGTTCTGGTTCCCGTGCCACGGCTGAGGAGACCGGACGCAAGGGGCTCAACATGATGAGCTCGACGCTTCTCACCGAGGCGACCGGCGTGCCGTTCCACCAGCTGCAGCGCGAGCAGATCGACCTGTTCCGCAGCGCCTACAAGGAGGCGGGTCACACGGGTACCCCCCGCGTGTCGGTCAGCCGGAGCGTCTTCCCGCTGGTGTCCGACATGGACAGGGCGTACTTCGGGCTGCGCAGCGAGGAGAACGCCGACCAGGTCGGCATCATCGACGGCTACCGCTCGACGTTCGGAAAGACCTATGCGGCCGAACCCGACGTGCTGATCCAGCAGTTGCTGGCGGACGAGGCGGTCATGTCGGCGGACACCCTGCTGCTGACCATCCCGAACCAGCTCGGCCCCGAATACAACCTGCATGTGCTCGAGTCGTTCGCGACCCACGTCGCCCCGGCGCTCGGCTGGAAGTCGAACACCGAGGGCCCCGTGCAGGGTGATCCGGTCTGAGAACCGGACCGTACTGAGGGACTGGAGAAGGGGCGGATGCGCGCAGCATCCGCCCCTTCTTCACGCCCGCGGACTCGTTCCCCGACCCTCGCCGTTGTCGCGATATGCCGATACGCTGGCCGCATGCGCGGGGCAAAGGGTGGACTTCTTGCAGGAGCGATCGTGCTGGTCGCAGCGCTCGTCGGTGCGATTCCGGCGGCGGCC
This sequence comes from Microbacterium sp. Leaf159, assembly GCF_001423615.1. Classification (GTDB taxonomy): domain Bacteria; phylum Actinomycetota; class Actinomycetes; order Actinomycetales; family Microbacteriaceae; genus Microbacterium. Next base: position 2,516,906 of record NZ_LMOU01000001.1, read on the forward strand.
GCCACCACGACCGCCTGGGCGACCTGGCAGCCTCTGACCGGAACGGGCGGCGCATACACGACCACCGTGCAGGTCGCGGCGCAGCCCGCCATCACTGCCACGATGACGAGCGACTCCCGCGCCGGCCAGGTGGGTGTCATCTCGGGCACGACCAACTGGCTCGCGCAGGGGACCCCGGTCGGAGCGAAGTACGGCTCGAGCATCAACCAGTCGTACGTGAACCTGCGGCCGAAGGCCGACAACGCCGCCAGCCCGTCGACGACCACCTACTCGTTCGCGAACCCCACTCCCGCTTCCGGCTGGACCTTCGTGCTCGGCGACATCGATGCCGACTCGGTGCGCATCCAGGCGATCGGCGCGAACGGGCAGGCGCTCACCGCGGCACAGCTCGGATTCCAGGGCGGCTTCAACTACTGCGCGCCCGGAGTCACGGGCAAGCCCTCGTGCACGGGCGACGCGGCGGACGTGCCCACCTGGGACGCGACGACCCAGACCCTCACCGGCAACGCCGCCGCCCTCGACACGAGCGGCGCGGCCGCCTGGTTCGAGCCCAACGTGCCGATCACCTCGCTGACCTTCTCGTTCACGCGCCGCTCCGGGTTCCCGGTGTACCAGACGTGGTTCGCGTCGATCGCGCGCGACATCACCGGCGTGGTCTCCGATGTCACCGATGTCGCGCAGCCGCTGCCGGGCGCGACCCTCACGCTGACCGACGCGAACGGCGACGTCGTCGCGACCACGATCAGCGGTGCGGACGGCAGCTACTCGTTCCCCGGCGTCGTCGCGACGAGCGGATACACGGTGAGGGTGACGGCTCCTGCCGGCATGATCCCCGAGGGCGCGACCTCAGCGGCTGTGGATCTCACGACCGCCGACGGCGTCGCAGATTTCACCGTGCGGGACATCATCCCCGTCGCTGTCTCCGGACGAGTCGTCGACAACGACGGCAACCCGGTGCCTGGCGCGACCGTGACGGTCGACGGAGGACAGACCACGACGACGGATGCTCAGGGCAACTACCTCTTCGACGAGGTCCCGGTGGGTCCTCACACCGTCGTCGTCACCCCGCCGCCCGGATACAGCACCACGGATCCGACCGAGCCGCTCGTGGTCCCGCCGGGCAGTGAGGTGCCGATCACCCTCGCGGACTTCGTGCTCGTCGAGAACCCCGACCTGACGGGAGCCGTGCGCGCGAACGGAGCGGGCGTCGCGGGCGTCACCGTGACCGCGACCGGCCCCGGCGGAACGACGCTCACGACCGTGACCGCCGCCGACGGCAGCTACACGTTCCCGCGTCTGCCCTCGGGCGACTACGAGATCACCGTCACGACGCCCGACGGCTACGTGGCCACGGGCGCGACCTCGCAGAGTGAGACCGTCGCGACGGCGGATGTGGCAGACGTCGACTTCGAGCTGGCCAGGCTCGGGGGGCTCTCCGGTGTCGTGCGCACCGACGGCGGCGCTCCGGTGGCCGGTGTGACCATCACCCTCACCACCGATGAGGGAGACCAGCAGCTCATCACGGATGCCGATGGCGCGTACGGCCTCGGCGGCCTTCCGCCCGGCACCTACACGCTGACGATCACGGCGCCGGCGGGCAGCACGATCGTCGGCCCGTCGACGCTCACGGTCGAGGTCACGGCCGCGGGCGAGACGTTCGTCGATCAGGACTTCACCCTCGCCGCGATCGTCGTCACCCCGACGGATCCGCCGACCACGACGCCGACGCCCTCCACGCCGCCGAGCACCGGCGGCGACCGCCTGCCCGGCACGGGGCTGGGACCGGAGACCTTCACGTGGGCCGTAGTGGGCGGAGCCGTGCTGGCGCTCGGAGCGGTGCTGTTCTTCGTCTCGCGTCGCCGCTCGCACCGCGACTGACCTCATGACCTGACCGATCAGGTCGGCCCGGAGGGGCGGGGGATGACGGCATCCCCCGCCCCTCCGCTGTCAGGAACCCTTCGCCGGGCCGAACAGCTGGTCGCCGTGCTCGTGCAGCAGCCGGTAGGCGTCGGCGAACGTCTCGGGCTCCGGTTCGCCCGGCGTGCCGTATTTCGCGATGAGCAGACCCAGCAGGCCGCGGGCCGGCGGGGTGAGCGGCTTCATCTGATCCGCTTCCCCCGGCTTCGGCTCGCGTTCCTCGGGGTTCGGCGGGGTGTAGGCGGGCGTCGTGACGGGCCAGTCGGCCGGGTGCCGCGGCTTGTCGAGGTTCACGGCGGTGAACAGCGTGTTCGCCGACTGATCTCGATCGTTGAGCGGCTTCAGGCCGTGCAGGCGGGAGAGGGTCGCGGTGACCGAGCCGTGGTGCATCTCGTCGTGCAGGATCGTGCCGCGCTTCGTGTAGGCAGAGATCGCGATGGCGGGCACCCGGCATCCGAGGCGATCGAAGGTGAAGCCCATCTCGCCGGCCTCGGTGTCCTTCGTCGGCTTGGTGGCGGCGGGTGGCGGCACGTGGTCGTAGCATCCGCCGTGCTCGTCGAACGTGATGAGCAGCAGGGTGTTGACCGCGTTCGAGCCCTTCGGCGACGCGCTGGTGCGAACGGCCTCATAGATGTCGTGGATGAGCCGGTCTCCGGCCCTGACATCGGAGATCGCGCTGTCGTATACGGCTTCGCCGTCGACCTCGCTCTCGCGAGGCGACCCGAAGGGCGGGTGGAAATCGTTGTGGTCGTAGACCATGCGCGGCTCGATGAACGCGTAGGCCGGCAGCGTGCCGTTCTTCGCATCCGCGTAGAAGTCCTCCATGGTGCCGAAGTGGTCGGTGCGCCAATACTTCTCGAGCACGGCGGCGTGCAGCATCCCGGTGAACGAGACGAGCTGCAGCTTGTCGATGTAGATCTTCCAGTTGACCTTCTCGTCTTCGAGACGGTTGAACACGGTGGGCGCCGCCGGGGCATCGAGCCACTTGCGGTATCCGCCTCCCGCCTGATTGGTGACGAAGCCGTGCGAGGTCGACGCGTGGAAGAACGACCGGTTGCAGAACGTCTGCGACGGCACCCCCGCGTACCAGTGGTCGAACACCGCGAACTCCGACGCGAGCGTGGACAGCACCGGAAGCATCTCGGGGGAGAACGAGCCCATGATGTGGGCCGCCTCCTCGGGCTGGGGCTCTGTGCCCTTGCGCAGGCGACGGAAGTTGATGATGTAGTCCTCGAGGAACCCCGACATCGTGGCCTTCTCGCCGTGGGTCGGGGCGTTGAAGGGCGCCGTCATCTGGTCGACGAAGAGGTCGGCGTTGTCCTTCGGGTCGACGGTGCCGAAGATCTGCGTGTTGACGTGCGGATACTCCTCGCCGGGATCCGGGTCGGGCAGGCTCATGATCCGGTCGGTGTCGCCGGTGTAGACGTGGGCGTCGACCACAGTGCCGTCGGACGCGGTATTGCTGTGCGTGCCGAAAGCGAGACCTTCGAACTTCTCGCCCGCAGGCAGCGTGTCCTTGGAGTAGAGGTATCCGAGCAGGTTGTCGAAGGAGCGGTTCTCGCCCATCACCACGACGAGGTGGTCGAAGCCCGGCTCGCTGCGCGGCGTCAGCGCGGCGAAGGGGTCGGGGTCGGATGCGAACCCGTTGCGGTGGGTGCCCACGTTCGCGCCGATCGCTGCACCGCCGGCACCGCCGACCACGACGCCTGCGAGAGCGGCGCCGCCCATCTTGAGGAACCCGCGCCGGGACGTGTCCGGTGCGGCGGGGGAGGAGTCCTGCTCGTCTGAGGCCACGTTGCCGATCCTAGGACGGGGGCGGCGCCCGGCGCACGGTTGCGGCATACCGGAATGGCGGGGTCCGGATCGGGGGGCAGGGGGGCAGCTCAGGTCGGGAGGGGGGTCGGTTGGCGGGCACAGCTTCGGAGAGCGCAGGCGACGCACCGGAAGTCAGGCGGATGCCGCGGCGCGCCGCGCCCAGCATCCGAAGCCGTGCCCGCGACGAAGGGCGCCGCCGGGACCGAAGCCCCGACGACGCCCGAACAGCGGATGCGGTCGACTACTCCGCGGTCTCGGTGCTGCCCGCGTGGCGGCGGCGCCGCATCGCGAACAGGCCGAGGCCGAGGGCGAGCAGCACGACGGCGCCGACGATGTACGGCGTGCTGTCGGCACCCGTCGTCGCGAGCGAGCCGTCGGTCGCGCCGCCCGACCCGCCCGGCGTGGTCGCTCCACCGCTCGCCGCTGCCGTGACGGTCACCGAGGACGTGACCTCGGTGCCGTCGGCGAGGATCACCGCGAGCGTGTGCGTTCCGGCCGGGGTGTTCGCCGGAATCGTCAGTGTGCGGCTGAACGCGCCGTCCGCATCGGCCGTGGCGGTGCCGAGGTCGACCGGGTCCGAGCGCAGCTCGAAGCGCAGCGCGGCATCCGCCTCGAATCCGCTCCCCGAGACGGTGAGCTTTCCTCCGGCGACCACGGATGCGGCACCCAGCGTGACCTCGGGCGCAGCAGGCTCCTCGATCACGGGCGGCGTGACGCCGGCCTCGGTGACCCACTTCTCACCGGCATCCGACTTCGTCACCGTGAAGGTGTCGTAGACAGAGCCGACGGGGAGGTCGGTCGTGGCATCCGGCTGCTTCTCCGCGAGGTACGAGCGGTAGACGAGCTGGTTCTTCGAGACGTCGATCACCTGGTACGTCGTCACGCCCTGACCGCGCAGCACCTGGGTCGCACCGTTGTTGGTCCAGACGTTCTTCTCGGGAGTCTCGAGCTCGTAGTGCTTCGCACCCGAGTTCGACACGACGTACACGGGGCCCGAGGTCATGCCGGGGGTCTCGGTCGTATCGGTGTTCACGTAGCCGCGTGCGTAGGTGTGGTCGTGACCCATGAGCACCAGGTCGATGTCGTTGCGCTGGAAGACCGGCAGCCACTCGGCGCGCAGCACCGGCTCGTCACGACCCTCGGATGCCGAGAACACCGGCTGGTGGAAGGTGACGACGTTCCACTTCGACGGGCTGTTCTGCAGCAGCAGGTCGAGCCAGGCCGCCTGGAAGCGGGTCCACAGCACGCCGATCTGCGCCGACGGGCACTCGGCACCCGTGCACGACGGAAGACCGGCAGGGGTCAGGAATGTGGTGTCGCGCGTCGCGTTCAGAGTGATGAAGCGCACACCCTGGTAGTCGGTGTAGTACGCGGTCTCGGCGGCGAACGACGACCAGTGATCGAAGAACGCGCGATACTGCTGCGCGACCTCGGAGTCGCCCTTCGCGAGGTCGGCCAGCTCGCCGATCGTGCTCGTCGACGGGTTGTTGTGCGGGTACTCGAATGCCGCCTTCCATGCGGTGAGCAGCTTGTCGCCCGAGTACTCGTGGTTTCCGGGGGCCGCCATCACGTTCGTGCGCACGGCGGAGTCCTCCATGCCCTTGAACCAGTTGAGCCACTCGTTCTCGTTGCTCGAGGTGTTGATCAGGTCGCCGGCGTGCACGGATCCGATCGATCGCGGGGCCTGCGCCTCGGCCTGCTTCACGACGCTCGGCCAGGTGGTGTCGAGGCCGATCTGGGCATCGCCGTAGTAGATGAACTGGAAGTCCGTGGCGCTCGGGTCTGCCGTGCGGAACTCGAACCAGTCGCTCCAACTGCCGGGAAGGCCCACGCGGTAGCGATAGGCGGTCGCAGGCGCGAGGCCGGTGACCGTCGCCGAGAAGTGCTTGTTCGGGTTGCCGTTGACGACCCCGGCGTCGTAGGCGTCGACGGTGCGGGTCTCGCCGCCGGCCGCCGGTGCGATCTCGACCTGGCCGGTCGTGTGCGAGGCGTCGCCCGCGAGCCACGAGAACGACTGCGACACGGCGGGCTGCTCGGTCGGGGTCAGGATCACGCGGGTCGGCGGAGCCACAACGGGCGAGCCGGGGTCGGATGCCTCGACAAGCGTGAGCGAGGACATGTCGAAGTAGATGTCCGAGCTCGACTCGCGGTCCTGGAACAGGGCGACGGCGATGTCGTTCGTGCCGTCGTGCAGCAGCTCGCCCTCGGCGCTGAACGTGCTGGTGAGCGGGTCGCCCCCGCTGTCGCCGGCGTACTCGACGTTGACGGTGTCGGTGATGCGGCCGTCGACGTAGCGCGCAACCTCTTCGCCGTTGATCCAGACGATGATCGCGTCGTCGTAGGTGATCGTGCTGCGCAGCGCCGCGACCTGCTCGGCCACGCCCGTCTCGAGCTCGAACGTCGTGCGGAAGAAGTAGGTGGGCACCGTGGGGGCCGCAGCTCCGTCGATGTAGTGGTTCAGCAGCGTCTTCGGGGTGACCGGGCCGACGGCCGCGAGCTTGCCGTTCTTCGCGCCGAACGAGCCGGGCGCCGACTTCCAGGCGCTGTCGTCGTAGTCGGGGAGGGTCCAGTCGCGGAGTGCGGCGGGTGCGGGCGACGGGTCGGATCCGTCGTCGAGGTATCGCCAGGTGGTGTCACCGGTGATGAGCGAGTCGGTCGGCACATCGGGCTCGCCGGCGGCGGTCGCGATGGGGGCGACGACGGCGCCGCCGAGCAGGGCGAAGACGGCGGCGGACGCGAGTCCGTAACGCCGCCACCGCACCGCAGGGGTGGGGGAGGTCATGAGTGTCCTTCGTGGGGTGGGGTTTCCGTGCTCAGCCGCACGGGGCCCGACCAGCCCATCGAAAGCGGATGACCTCGGGGTTGCCGCAGGACGACCGGAGGGTGAACGCCGCTACGGTGGGGGCATGAGCTATGCGGGGGAGTCGTCGATCGAGGCTCGCGTCCGGGCCGTCAACGCCGACTACGGCAGACGACAGACGCGGCTGTTCATCACGTTCGCGCTGATCGAGGGGCCGGTGCTTCTGCTGCTCGCCGTCGCGATCTACGGGTTCGAGGTCATCGACCCCGAGATCGGCATCTGGTTCATCGTCGCGGTCGCCGTGGTCGGGGGATTCCTGATGAGCGCGCTGCTCGTGCGGCTGATGCAGGCGCGAGTCCGCGCCATCGCCCAGGCCAAGGGCGAGAACCCGCTGTTCTGACCCCCGGTACGCTGGAACCCATGCTCAACATGGCTGACGGCCTCGACCGTCTCGGCGCGCTCGCCGAGAATCCGGTCGTCCGCACCCTCGCCGACGCGTTCGCGACGGCGGGCTTCGACCTCGCTGTCGTCGGCGGTCCCGTGCGCGACGCGCTGCTCGGCCGCCCCACGCACGACCTCGACTTCACCACGAACGCGCTGCCCGACGACATCCTGCGCATCGTCAAGCCGATCTCGACCGCTCAGTGGGACATCGGCCGTGCGTTCGGCACGATCGGCGCACGGGTGCAGGGCGAGCAGGTCGAGGTCACCACGTACCGGGCCGACAGCTACGACGGAGTGACCCGCAAGCCGACCGTCGAGTTCGGCGACACGATCGACGCCGATCTGCACCGCCGTGACTTCACGGTCAATGCGATGGCGCTGCTGGTTCCGTCGGTCAAGCTCGTCGACCCGACCGGGGGAGTCGAAGACCTCATCGCCGGAGTCCTCCGCACGCCGGCGGATCCGCAGGTCTCGTTCGGCGATGACCCGCTGCGGATGCTGCGCGCCGCGCGCTTCAGCGCCCAGCTGGGCTTCCGCATCGACGACGACACATTCGATGCGATCACCGAGCTCAAGACGACCCTCGAGATCGTGAGCCCGGAGCGCATCCAATCCGAACTCGTGCGCCTGATGCAGACCGAAGACCCCGTGCGCGGCATCCGCGTGCTGGTCGACACCGGCCTGATCGAGGAGTTCCTGCCCGAGGTCAGTGCTCTGCGACTCGAGGTCGATGAGCACCACCACCACAAGGACGTCTACGAGCACTCGCTCACGGTGCTCAGCCAGGCGATCTCGCTCGAGCAGTCGCGTAACCCCGGTGCCGAACCCGACGTCGCACTGCGCATCGCGGCGCTTCTGCACGACATCGGCAAGCCCCGTACCCGCAAGCTCGAAGACGGCGGGGTGGTCACCTTCCACCACCATGACGTCGTCGGCTCGCGCATGGCGCGCAAGCGTCTGCAGGCACTGCGGTTCGACACCGACACGACCGACGCCGTGTCGAAGCTGATCGAGCTGCATCTGCGATTCTTCGGATACGCCGAGGGAGCCTGGACGGATGCCGCAGTGCGCCGCTACGTCCGCGATGCGGGCGACCAGCTCGAGCGCCTGCACATCCTCACCCGTGCCGATGTGACCACTCGCAACAAGCGCAAGGCCGGTCGCCTCGCCTCGGCGTACGACGACATCGAGTCGCGCATCGCCGCCCTGCGCGAGCAGGAGGAGCTCGACTCCATCCGCCCCGAGCTCGACGGCAATCAGATCCAGCAGATCCTCGGCATCGCGCCCGGCCGCGAGGTCGGCGAGGCCTACAGGTTCCTGCTCGAACTGCGCCTCGATGAGGGAGTCATCGGAACGGATGCCTCCGAGCAGCGCCTCCGTGAGTGGTGGGCCGCCCGGGCCTGAGGACGGCTCGCTGCACCCTGTAGGCGCAGATGACACCTGCATGCTCAGATCGCCCATCTCGACCTGCATCCGTCATCTGAGCCTGCATCTGCGCACACGGCACCGGAATATCGCGGGTTCCGTCCGCGGCATCCGGCTCCTACACTGAGGTAACGCTCCACCATCGACGATCGGAGACGCTGTGGTTGCGTCGTGGCAGGTGTCACGTGACGGCCCACCTGAGGCCTCTCGTCTGCTGATCGAGCGTGCACATGAAGAGCTCATCGCCGGCAACCTCGACGATCACCGCCTGCAGCAGGTGCGCCCGCTCGTCCGTGAATCGTGGGTCCGGTCTTGGCGCGGTCGGGTGGGACCCGAGGCCGCACCGTCGATCGAACTCGTCACGGACGAGCTCGAGGCCTACCGGCTCGCCCACCCGCTGGCATCCGCGATGGACATGATCCGCGCGCTGCTGCTTCCCGGAACCCCGGAGGAATCCGGGGTCGTCATCGCCGTCGGCGATCAGGCCGGGCGCCTGCTGTGGATCGAAGGCGACCGCCAGCTGCAGTCGCTCACCGAGGGCATGGGATTCGTCGCCGGGGCGAACTGGGCGGAGGATGCCGTCGGCACCACCGCCCCCGGAACCGCCCTGACGCTCGGACAGTCCGTGCAGATCCGCGGTGCGGAGCACTACAACCGCCTGGTGCATCCGTGGTCGTGCACTGCGGCCCCCGTGCGCGACCCCGAGACGCAGCGGGTGCTCGGAGTGATCGACATCACCGGCGGAGACGAAGTCGTCTCGACCCAGGCCCGCCTTCTCGTCGATGCCACAGCGCGCGCTGTCGAATCCGAGCTGATGGTCGCCCGACTTCGGGCACGAAGCGAATCGCCCCGCCCGACGACGATCTCATCCCGGGCCAAACCGACCATCCGAGCGACGCTGCATGTGCTCGGCCGCGACAGGGCGCGGCTCGAGAGCGAGACCGAGCTCGAAGAGTCGGTGATCGAGCTCAGCGCCCGTCATGCGGCCATCCTGCTCATGCTCGCGGTGAACCGTCAGGGCCTGTCTGCCGAACGGCTGAGCGAACTCGTCTACGGACCGGAGGCATCCGCCGACACGCTGCGGCCCGAGATGGTGCGCCTGCGCAAAGTGCTCGAGAAGCACGCCCCCAGCCTCGTTCCCGAATCGCGACCGTACCGGTTGACGGTGCCCCTCGAGACCGATGCGCACGACGTACTCTCGCTGCTCGACCGAGGAGCCCATCGCGTCGCGCTCACCGCCTACCGGGGTCCGGTTCTGCCCGAGTCGACCTCGCCCGGTGTCGAGGAGCTCCGCGAGTCCGTCAGAGCAGCACTGCGCGAGGCGATGCTGTCGGAGGCGAGCCTCGACGTCCTGCTCGCCTACGCCGACATCCCGGAGGGGCAGAGGGATGCCGCAGCGCTCCGCCTCGCGCTCGAGATGCTCCCCGCCCGGTCGCCGAAACGCGCGGGACTGGTCGCACGGATCGAACGCATCGAAGAGGGCTGACCGGCTCGCAACCTCGCGCAACGTTGCGCATTCGGGCGCAACGTCCGCGGACGTACCGTCGGAGGACAGCCGCGCAGCACCGACGCCCGCGGCCCGTCGAAGGAGTCCCGATGACCATCGTCGAAGAAGACGTGTCCACCGCCCCCGCATCCTCCGCGTACGCCGCTCCCGGTCAGCCGGGCGCCGTCGCGACCTACCGTCCGCGGTACGGGCATTACATCGGCGGCGAGTTCGTGGATCCGGTCAAGGGCCAGTTCTTCGAGAACGTCAGCCCCGTCAACGGCAAACCGTTCACCGAGGTCGGCCGGGGAACGGTCGAGGACATCGACCGCGCGGTCGAGGTCGCCTGGAAGGCCTTCGCGAGCTGGGGCAAGACCAGCCCGGCAGAGCGTTCGGTGATCCTCAACAGGATCGCCGACCGTATCGAGCAGCACCTCGAGGAGATCGCCGTCGCCGAGACCTGGGAGAACGGCAAGCCGGTGCGCGAGACGCTCGCCGCCGACATCCCCCTCGCGGTCGATCACTTCCGCTACTTCGCCGGCGTGCTGCGGGCGCAGGAGGGCGGCATCAGCCAGCTCGACGAGAACACCGTCGCGTACCACTTCCACGAGCCGCTCGGTGTGGTCGGTCAGATCATCCCCTGGAACTTCCCGATCCTGATGGCCGTGTGGAAGCTCGCGCCCGCGCTCGCCGCAGGCAACTGCGTCGTCATCAAGCCCGCTGAGCAGACCCCGGCATCCCTGCTGTTCCTCTTCGACATCATCGGCGACCTGCTGCCGGCCGGTGTCGTGAACATCGTCAACGGCTTCGGCATCGAGGCGGGAGCACCGCTCGCGCAGCACAAGCGCATCCGCAAGGTCGCCTTCACGGGTGAGACCACGACGGGTCGCCTGATCATGCAGTACGCCTCGCAGAACCTCATCCCTGTGACGCTGGAGCTCGGAGGCAAGAGTCCGAACGTGTTCTTCGAGGACGTCGCGCGCGACACCGCCGACCCGTTCTACGACAAGGCGCTCGAGGGCTTCACGATGTTCGCGCTGAATCAGGGCGAGGTGTGCACCTGCCCGTCGCGGGCGCTCATCCAGCGGTCGATCTACGACGGGTTCCTCGCCGACGGGCTCGAGCGCGTCGGCAAGGTCGTGCAGGGCAACCCGCTCGACCCGGCCACGATGATCGGCGCGCAGGCGTCGAACGACCAACTGGAGAAGATCCTCAGCTACATCGACATCGGCAAGCAGGGTGGCGCCCGGCTGCTCACAGGTGGGGAGCGCGTCGATCTCGGCGGCGATCTCAGCGAGGGCTACTACGTCGCGCCGACCGTCTTCGAGGGCACGAACGACATGCGCATCTTCCAGGAGGAGATCTTCGGCCCTGTGCTCTCGGTCACCTCTTTCGACGACTTCGACGACGCGATCTCGATCGCGAACGACACGCTCTACGGACTCGGCGCCGGGGTGTGGAGCCGCAGCGGCGATACGGCCTATCGCGCCGGCCGGGCCATCGAGGCCGGTCGCGTCTGGACCAACACGTACCACCAGTACCCGGCCCACGCCGCGTTCGGCGGATACAAGCAGTCGGGCGTCGGTCGCGAGAACCACAAGATGATGCTCGACCACTACCAGCAGACCAAGAACCTCCTGGTCTCCTACGCAGAAGGCCCGATGGGCTTCTTCTGAGTTCGACCCCGGGCGGGCGCTGCACCCTCAGCGCCCGCCCGGAACCATCCGCCTCGCACCATCTGCAGGAAGGCACGGATCATGGTGAGCATCGGCACCTACCAGCGGGTCGACGTGACGGATGCCGCGGCATCCCTCGTCCGCGACCTCACCGTGCAGCACGGACCCCTGATGTTCCATCAGTCGGGCGGATGCTGCGACGGCTCCTCACCCATGTGCTATCCCGTGGGGATGTTCATCACCGGGCCGGGAGACGTGCTGCTGGGGGCGCTCGACGCGGGCCTCGATGCTCCGGTCGAGGTCTTCATGTCGGAGTCGCAGTTCGAGTACTGGAAATACACGCACCTCACCATCGACGTCGTGCCGGGGCGGGGTGCCGGCTTCTCGGTCGAGGGACCGACGGGCATGCGATTTCTGATCCGCTCCCGGATGCTGAACGACGCGGAGCTGGAGTACTTCGGCCTCGCGCCTTCGGCGGGCTGAGGGGCACCGACGGCGGTCAACGGCGGTCAGTACGTCATGCCCATCGCCGTTCTCACCTCGTCGAGCGTCTCGTTCGCGACTGACAGCGCGCGCTCGTTCCCTTCTCGCAGAACCGCAGCGGCGTCTGCGACGCTGAGACCGGCGCGACGAGCACGGTGGTCTGCGAGGAACTCGTTCACCGCCTCTGTGGTGAGGCGCTTGAGCGCTCCGGCTCCCGCGCCGCCGACCTCATGTGCGATCTCCTCCGGCGTGCGGTCGAGGACGACGGCGGCGGTCGCGAGCAGAGCCGATACGCCCGGCCGGTTCGTGGGGTCGTAGGTGATGACGCGCTCCGAATCGGTGGGAGCCCGCCTGATGGCGTCGGCGGTCTCGTCTGCGGACATCCCCAGTGCGATGGCGTTCCCATAGCTCTTCGACATCTTGCGGCCGTCGAGGCCGGGAAGCTCAGGGGTCTCGGTGACGAGCGCGGCAGGCTCGGGGAACACGCTGCCGTATCGCTCGTTGAAGCGACGGGCGATGGTGCGCGTCATCTCGACGTGCGGGAGGTTGTCCTTGCCCACCGGAACGAGGTTGCCCTTGCAGAAGAGGATGTCGGCCGCCTGATGGACGGGATAGGTGAGCAGCAGGCCGCTCAAGGTGCGACCGGACGCGGCGAGCTCGCTCTTGACCGTCGGGTTGCGATGCAGTTCTGCCTCGCTGACCAGGCTCAGGAAGGGGACGAGCAGCTGATTGAGTGCAGGAACGGCCGAGTGGGTGAAGGTCGTGGTCGAGGTCGGGTCCAGGCCGGCAGCGAGGTAATCGAGAACCGCGCCGTGCACGGCGCCCCGCACGTCGCCGGCCGAGTCGCGGTCGGTGATCACCTGGTAGTCGGCCAGGATGACGAACGTCTCGACACCCGCATCCTGCAGACGGACACGTTCACGGATGGTGCCGAAGTAGTGGCCGAGGTGCAGTCGTCCTGTGGGGCGCTCCCCGGTGAGAACGCGGTACCTCTCGGGATGCTGCTCGATCGCCTCCCGGAGGTCGGGCATGCGAGCGAGGGTTGCGGCGTACGAGTCCATGATCTGCTCCTGATTCGAGAGGAGCTGCACGGAACATGGATCCGCGAAGGGGTCGCGGGCTGCCGTGCAGCCCGCGCGTCAATGCGTTACGGCTGCTCGTGCAGCCACCACGACGAAACGGTGAAACGCATAGGTCGAGGATAGTGACGCGCGGCGCTCGATGCGACCGGCAGTGCGATTCCGCTGGTTACCATGGGCCGATGTGGTGGACGGATGAGGAGTGGGCCGAGCTCGTGGACCCGGAGCTCTGCGGCATGTGTGCCGACGCACATCTGCCGGAGAACGAGCACAGCATCCTGGTGGCCTCGACCGAGATGACTCACATCCGACTGGTGCGCAACCAGGCGCATCCCGGCTACACGGTGGTCATCCTCCGCGAGCATGTCACTGACCTCGGTCTGCTGGACGCCGGTCAGCTCAGCGAGTTCTGGCGCGATGTCCAGCGCGCAGGCCGTGCCGTCGCCACAGCATTCGACCCACGGAAGATCAACTACCTGGTGATGGGTCATCGGGCCCCGCATCTTCACTGCCATGTGTTCCCGCAGCATCTGGGGGATGACCCGTTGCAGAACGTGGACATCGCGGATGGCCCTGTGTATCTCGATGACGCGGAGCTGGATGCGTCAGCGTCCGCGTTGCGGAAAGCGTGGCAGACGAGCGCCTGATCCGACTCAGCGGGGCAGGCGCGGAACCGCGTCAACGAGAGCCTTCGTGTACGGTTCCTGCGGCGCATGCAGTACGGCGGACGTCGCCCCCTGCTCGACGACTCGACCGTTCTGCAGCACGACCGTGCGGTCGCACGCCGACGCGATCGCGGTGAGATCGTGCGACACCATCACGAGCGACAGGCCGTTCTCTCGACGCAGGCGGTCGAGCAGCTCGAGCACCTGCACGCGCGTCGTCACGTCGAGGGCGCTCACCGGCTCATCGGCGAGCAGCACGCGTGGGCGCGAGACCACGGCTCGGGCGATCGCGATGCGCTGACGCTGGCCGCCCGAGAACTCGTGCGGGTATCGGCGGGCGGTGTCGGCGGGAAGCCCGACCGACTCGAGGGCCTCGGCGATGCGGCGCTGCGCGTCTGCACCCGAGGCGAGGCCGAGTGAACGCAGGGGCTCGCCGATGATGCGGTCGATGCGCTGACGGGGGTCGAGCGACGAGTACGGATCCTGGAACACCGGCTGCACGCTCGCACGGAAGCGGCGCATCTGCGCACGGTCGCGCAGATTCAGGGGAGCGCCGTCGAACAGCACCTGCCCCTCGCGCGGCGCTGAGAGACCGAGCAGAAGCCGGAGGATGGTCGACTTGCCCGCGCCGGATTCGCCGACGAGGCCAAGCGAGTCGCCCTCGTCGAGATTCAGCGAGATGTCGTCGAGCACCCGCCGGGATCCATAGGAGAAACCGGCACTGCGCAGTTCGAGAAGACTCATGCGCCGGCCTCCTTCGCATCGAGGAACGCGTCGAGCGCGCGAGCGCTGTCGACCAGCATCCGCGTGTACGGCTCCGCCGGGCTCTGCAGCACCTGACCGACCGCACCCTCCTCCACGACGAGCCCGTCACGCAGCACGACGATGCGATCGACCATGCGCGACACGACGGCGAGGTCGTGGCTGATGAACAGCAGCGCCATGCCGCGCTCGGCGACGAGGCGCTCGAGCAGAGAGAGCACGGCATCCTGCACCGTGACATCGAGGGCCGTCGTCGGCTCATCCGCGATGAGCAGCTGCGGCTTGGCGGCGAGGGCGATCGCGATCGCCACGCGCTGGCGCTGGCCACCCGACAGCTCGTGCGGGTAGGCGCGGGCGAACCTCGGCTCCGACAGCGCCACCTCGTCGAGTGCAGCTGCGACGGCGGAACGCAGCTCGGCACCGCGCAGGCCGAGGTGCCGACGCAGCGGTTCGGCGATCTGGCGGCCGACCCGCATCAGCGGGTCGAGCGCGGTGAGCGGCTCCTGGAACACGACCTGGGCGACGGGGCCTCGGAGCGGGCGGAGGTCGGCATCGCGAGCACCGACGACCTGATGCCCGTCGAGCAGCACCGAGCCCGAGGCCACGAGCGCATCAGGCAGTAGGCCGGTGACCGCGAGCGAGGTGAGGGACTTGCCCGAACCTGATTCGCCGATCAGTCCCAGGCGCTCACCGGGCTCCAGCGAGAAGGAGACTTCGCGCACGAGGGCTCCTGCACCCGAGCGCACGGTGAGGCCGGCGACGTCGAGAATGCTCATCGGCTCCTCCTGCGGGTCGGGTCGGCGAGGTCGCGCAGGCCGTCGGCGAGGAAGTTGACTCCGAGCACGAGGGCGATGATCGCGACGCCGGGGGCGATGGCGCCGACGGGGGCGGTGAGTACCGTGCCCTGGGCCTCTTGCAGCATCCGACCCCACGAGGCGTTGGGCGGCGGCGCGCCGAGCCCGAGGTATGACAGGCTCGCCTCGGCGAGCACGGCGGCACCGAACTGCAGTGCGAGGCTGACGGCGAGGGTGGGCGCGATGTTGGGCAGCACGTGCTGGAAGACGATGCCGAGCACACTCGTGCCGCTCGTGCGCGCCGCGGTGATGTACTGCTCCTGGAGCACGCGACGGGCCAGGATGCGGGTGAGGCGAGCGACGACCGCCGACATCGCGAGACCGATCGCGAACACCGCCGACCACAGGGACGCCCCCTGGATCGCGACGACCAGCATGGCGAGCAGCAGCACCGGGAAGGCGATCACGACGTCGAGACCGGCCGAGAGGGTGTCGTCGACCCAGGGGCGCGAGAACGCGGCGATCAAGCCGATGATCGTGCCGAGGATCGCCGCGATCGCGACCGAGCAGATGCCGACGATCAGGGCGATCCGTGCACCCCACATGAGCTGCGAGAGCAGATCGCGGCCGAGTCGATCGGTGCCGAGCAGGTGCAGGCCGCTCGGTCCTTCGAGACGGCTTCCGCTGGTGTCGGCGAGCGGATAGGGCAACCAGAACAGCGATACCAGGGCGATGAGCACGATGATGCCGGTGAGGACGAGCCCGATGAGCAGGGTCGCCTTCGGCCGCCTCCGCACAGGGACGGAGTCGGTGATCAGCTGCTCGGCGACGCGGCTCATCGGTTGCCCGAGACGCTCGTGCGCAGGCGCGGATCGATCAGGCGCTGCACGATGTCGGCGGCGAACCCGACGAGCAGCACGAACAGCGTGCTGACGACGAGGACACCCTGGATCACCTGGAAGTCGTGCTGCTCGATGGCCGACAGCAGCAGGCTGCCGAGGCCGGGAAGAGTGAAGACGCTCTCGACGACGACCGCGCCGAGGAGGGTGGTGGACAGCTCGATGCCGAGGATCGCGACGACGGGCACCGAGCCGTTGCGCACGCCGTGACGCAGCAGCGCCTCGGACATTCCAGACCCGCCCGCTCGCGCTGTGCGCAGGTAGTCGCTGCCGATCACGTCGAGAGTGGCCGAGCGCACGTAGCGGCTGAGGGAGGCGCTCATGACGATCACGATCGTGATGATGGGCAGCGCGAGCGAGCGCAGCGCATCCGCCGGATCCTCCCAGTCGTCACGCGGGAACCCGCCGGAGGGCAGCAGGCCGAGCCCGAGTGCGAAGACCCAGACCAGCACGACGCCGACCCAGAAGACGGGAACCGCGACGCCCAGCTGGGCGAAGCCCGAGAGGGCGATGCCGTACCAGCGGTCGGACTTCACGGCGGCGGTGATGCCGATCGCGAGCGAGACCAGCAGGGCGACGGAGAAGGCGATGAGCGTGAGCGGGAGGGTCACGGCGAGGCGATCGGCGATGTCGGGTCCGACCGGACGCGAGCTCAGGAACGACTCACCGAGGTCGAATCGCAGCAGCTGACCGGCCCAGGTCGAGAACTGCTGGAGGAGTGGCTGATCGGAGCCGACCTGTGCACGGGCGGCGGCGATCTGCTCGGGGGTGGCGTTCACCGAGAGCAGGGCGTTCGCCGGGTCGCCGGGGAGCAGGCGCAGCAGCACGAAGATCGCGATCATCGCGACGACGAGCGACACCACGAGGAAGACGAAACGGCGGATCAGGTAAGCGAGCATGGCTGTTCAGGATGGGGAGGGGGATGCCGACGCGCGGCATCCCCCTCGCGCGTCAGGACTTGACGATGTCGTAGGCGAAGAACTGCGAGTTCAGGCCGTTGACCGGGTACCCGCTGAGGTCACTCGAGGCGACCACGATCTGCGGGTAGAGGTACAACCATACGCTCGCTGCATCCTCGGCGATCTTCTCGTTGACCTGCTTCAGCAGAGCGGTCTGCTCGTCGGTCGTGGCGGCCTGCTCGGCCTCGGCGACCCACTGCTGCACGTCGGCGTCGTTGTAGCCCCAGTAGAAGTCGGGGTTGCCGTACCAGACCACGTCGCGGTCGTTCACGTGCTCCTGCAGGGTGGCCTCGAAGTCCTGCTCCTTGAACACCTTCGTGTACCACTCGTCGGCGCTGATCGTGTTGATCTCGACCGTGATGCCGACCTCGGCGAGCTGCGACTGCAGGAACTCCGCCACGGCGGGGTGCGGGTCGTAGCTGGGGGTGTCGAGCGTGAACGTGAAGCCGTCGGCGTAGCCGGCCTGGGCGAGCAGATCCTTCGAGAGCTCGACGTCGTACGGGTTCACGGTCGTGAGGTCCTCGTACCAGGGGTCGGTCGGGGGCACCATCGAGCCGATGAGCGTGCCGTAGTCGCCCCAGATGGACTCGAGGAGCTTCTGGGTGTCGACGGCCGAGTAGATCGCCTTGCGCACGAGTGCGTTGTCGAAGGGGGCGACGCGGTCGTTGAACGCGAGCAGCTCCTTCGTGGTCGAGGTGCCCTCGCTCACGACGTAGTCGTCGGAGTCGAACTGCGTCAGCGAGTCGGGGCTCTGGACGCTGGTGATCACGTCGATCTCGCCGGTGACCAGCGCGTTGTTCTCGGCCGTGGCGTCGGTGAAGTACGTGTAGACGACCTCGGCGTTCGTGGCGGGCTCACCCCAGTAGTCGTCCCAGCGCTCGAGCGTCAGGGTCGAGCCCTTCTTCCACTCGTCGAGCGTGTAGGGGCCCGTGCCGTCTTCCTTGCCGGTGATGTCGCCGGCCTCGTCGTTGACGATCCAGACGTAGCTGAGGTTGTAGAGGAACGAGATCGACCGCTGCGACAGCGTGAAGACGACGGTCTGGTCGTCGGGCGTCGCGATGTCGGCGATGGTCTTGAAGCTCGACTTGCGGGCAGACACCGAGTCCTCGGCGGTGACGGCCTCGATGCTCGACTTGACGTCGGCGGAGGTCAGCGGGTCACCCGAGTGGAACGTCACGTCGTCGCGCAGCGTGATCGTGTAGGTGAGGCCGTCGTCGGAGACCTGGGCGTCTTCGGCGAGAAGGGGCTCGACCTCGCCGCCATCGGTCAGGCGGTAGAGGCCCTCGTAGACGTTGCCGGTCAGCGCCTCGGTCACACCCTGGCCGCCACCCTGCGTGTTGCTCAGGTTGGTGGGCTCGTACAGCGACCCGATGAAGATGGTGGCGTCTTCGCTCGCGGCGTCGTCGGTGGCGCCCGACGCGCAGCCGGCCACGAGGGCGAGCGTGGCGACGGCGCCGAGCGCGCCGAGGATGCGGGTTCTTCTCATGAGTACTCCAGGGTGAGAGTGTGCGGCGTCACGCCGCGTAGATGTCGAAGCCGTCGCGGAAGACGACGTTCTTCTCGCCTGCTCGGATAGGCAGGGGGAAGCGGTTGGATGCCGGAGGCAGCGGGCAGTTGTACTGGGCGCTGAATCCGCACGGAGGCACGAAGGCCCGGTTGAAGTCGAGCACGACGGTGCCCTCGTCATCACGCAGCTGCACGAACAGGAAGCGTCCGGAGCCGTAGCTCTCGGAGCCGTTCGTCTCGTCGCCGAACACGAGCAGCAACGTGCCGCCGTCGTCGAATGCGGCGAGGTCGTACTCGCGGCCGTCGAGCTCGAAGCGGATGTCGCCGGGGACGACGAGATCGCGCGTGCCTCCGTTGTCGCGGATGTGCTCGAACGACACCCGGCGGTCGCCGGACACCGGGGTGAAGTGACCCTCGAGAACCCACGCGGGGTCGTACTCGTATGTGTCGATGCGGTCGAAGGCGCGGATGGCGGGTGACTCGGCATCCCACACGCGCAGCCCGTGCTCGGCCTCGCCGGTCTCGATGTTCGTGCGCTGGATCGGCGTCACGGTCACCGTGTCGGGTGCCGCCTGCTGCTCGGCATCCAGATCGGGCAGGTCTCCCGTCCAGCGGGTCTCGATCAGCGCGAGGTTGCCCGTCGCGGACGTGACGGAGGCGCGGCGCTCGGCCTGCCAGTGGGTGTGATCTTCGCGTTCAGACATCACCTTCCATTCTCTTGCATGCAGACGGAGGTGGGGCCGCGGCCGTCACTCGGAGTAATGCCCGGGAAGAGACGCGCGTCGCCATGCACGAATGCAGCCGCCTGGAGAGCCTTTCGGCCCGCATTTCGTGCATCGTTCCGCGGGATTCGACCGGTTCGGTCGACTCTCTCCGACGCAATGGAATGCAACGTATGCCGGTATACCATTACTCATATACGCGCAGAGTCGTCAGTCCCCAGCTGACCCGCGCGTGGACGGCTCAGCCGTCCTGCGGAGGGAGAGTCAGATCTTCTTCTGATCCCGAGGGGGGATGGGGTGGGAGCGCTGATCCCCAGTCAGCACCCACCCCCACAACCTGCCCTCGGGGGTTCCGCTCAGAAGGATCTGGACCAGAACCAGAACGCCGCGAAGCCGATCACGATCACGAACGGCAGCCACGGGAAGCTCCGCTTGAGGCGTCGTCCCTCGTGCGCGACCCCGGGTGGTGGCGAGAGCAGGCCCACCGGCGGTGCGAACGGGAGCCGCTCGGCCGCGGGCTGCGCTGCGGCGGCAGGAGCGACGGATGCCGGCCCGCTGGGGTTCTCGAGCAGCAGCCGCTCGTCACGCCAGCGCGCCCACTGATCGAACTTGGTGATCAGGGCGCCGACGGCTCCGAACAGCCACGCCCAGGTCGCCGGGTCGAGAGTCGACACCTTGCGCTGCGTGTACAGGAAGACCCAGTCGTCGACGATCTCGACGTCGAGCTCTGCGGCGTTGTCGATGAACCGCGCCATGATGTCGGGCGTGAACAGATAGAGGGCGTCGCGTTCGTATCCCTCGGGGCAGTACAGCGTGAAGTACTGGTCGAAGTCCCCCTCGAGCGACAGGCGCTGCTCCCGCTGGAACGAGGCGGGCAGGTTCGACCCGAAGCCGTTGTTGCCCTTCGCGTCGAGCACGATGTTCGGCAGCGGCACGTCGAGCTTCACGGCGACGTAGCCCCAGCGGTAGGTCGTCGAGTTCTTCCCCGACCGCACCGTGTACTGGTAGTTGCCGAACTCGACGAAACGGGGCTTCGTGCCCCGAACCAGGTCGGTCGACATGCGCGAGTTCCCCAGGCTGAAGATCATGCCGGGCAGCGCCGGGGAGGCGATCTTGCCCTCGTACGACATTCCGTTCGCCTGGGCGAAGCGGTTGAGGCGGTAGCGGGTGACGCGCGCACGGCGCCAGCCGATCACGGCACCGATGACGAGGATCACGCCTACACCGCCGAAGAGGAGCACGCCGACGCCGGCGAAGCCCGATCCGCCGGGGCTCGTGGCCATGCTCCCGATCGTCGCCACGAGGATCGGGACTCCGATCAGGGCCATGATGCCGACGATCACGATGGCGATGATCGTGGATGCCGTCATGCCGGTGGCGCCACGCGCGCGCAGCTCGGCGTTGAACGCGCTGACCGCCTTCGGGTCGACCGGATCCGTGAGCGGCGCGGCGTCGAACGACGGTCCAGAGCTCGGCTGCGGGGCGCTCATCGGTTCACCTCGTCTGCGTCCCAGGTCAGGTCGGCGTTCTCGGGGATCGGAAAAGCCTCGAGGCGCTCGTCGGCGCAGATCGCGGCGACGAGCTCGGCGGAGCCCGCGACGATGGTCGAGTCGTAGTCGATCTCGCTCACGAGAGTCCACGCGTGGTCGTCCGGCCACAGGATCGTCGGGCTCTGCGCCGACGGTGGGAAGCCGTGGTCCTCGCCCGGACGGTCGCGCCAAGGTGCGTCGAGCACCCAGTCCGCGCGGGCGAAGTCGCTGACGGCCCCGCGGAACAGCACGTGGTCGCGCCCGGGGAGGCGGAACCGCGGCCCCTCCGAGATCTCGCGCGACAGGATGCCCTCCTGCCAGGTCGGCTTGCGGAAGGCGTTGTTCAGAGGATTGCGGATGCTGCGGTCGAGCATCGCCTGATGGTTCGGGTCATCGCTGAACGTGAGGAAGTCACGCGAGGGGCCGTGGCCGAGGAATCCGACCAGACCACCTCGACCCTCCCAGAGCGCCGCGAAGCCGGCATCCGGGGTCGTGGTGTGGGCGGCGAGGTGCGCCGCGATGATCGCAAGCGTCTCGGGCGCGATCTCTCCCTCGACCGGACCGGTGAACTCGCGACCGTCGGGGGAGAGCCTGAGGTTCCAGTCACCGTCGGGCGGAGTGCGCACGATGCGCTGCCACTGGGCCAGGGGG
Source organism: Microbacterium sp. Leaf159 (assembly GCF_001423615.1). Classification (GTDB taxonomy): domain Bacteria; phylum Actinomycetota; class Actinomycetes; order Actinomycetales; family Microbacteriaceae; genus Microbacterium. The sequence goes on from NZ_LMOU01000001.1 coordinate 2,538,518, forward strand.
TGCAGCGTGGTTCCGAAGGCGGATGCCGTCTCGGCCCACGTCGCGGGCTCGTCGACGTACTGGTCGCGCAGGCGAAGATGCTCGGCCTCGGACATCCTCTCGTATTCCTCGAAAGTGGGCACCGGGCGGTCGGGGAGCGAACGGACGATCGCAGGATGCATGATGCGGGCGTAGGCCGGGAAGCCGTGCGGCACGACCGCGTGCATCGTCCCGTTCCAGGGATCGTCGAGCCGCTCGCGCAGCCAGTCGCCGGCCGAGGTGTCAGACATCCAATGCATGCGACCCACGGTACCTGCGAGGAATCGCTTCACCGGGGGGCGCGGCGAAGGGGCCAGAATATGCGGAGGAGTGCGCGATTCGTCGCAGGCGGACGCGTGGAACGAGACGGTTCGGGAGGGCGTCCGATGATCGATGGTGTCTCTGTGGTGTCCGGCGAACGGGTCTTCCGTCGGCATCCCGCGCGGGCCGTGGTGAGTGCGATCCTGCTCTCGGCGGCCCTGTCGGCTGCGGCGCTCTTCATCCTCCCGCAGTTCCTGCCACGTCGGATGGACCTCTCGACCCGCGGCACGATCGTGCTGGTGGTCGCGATCGTGCTGACGTTGGTGACCTTCGTGTCGATCCTCTGGCTGCGCAACACCCGCATCGTCGTCCGCGCGGACAGCGTCGAGGTCGGTCGCCCGGGGAGCCGCGAGGTGTTCGACCGCGCGACCACCGCGTTCCGGTCGAAGATCACCGAGCACCGCACCAACGGGATCCGCAGCGGCATCACCCGCGCCCTGATCATCCACAACGGCGGCCGGGAGATCACGGTCGAGCTCGCCGGCTTCACCCGCTCGACGTTCAACGATCTGATGGCGATGCTCAATCCGATCGCTCCGCCGCCCACCGCGGACCCCGTCGCCGCGGCCCGGGAGCGCGCGCAGCTGCCCTCGTCCTTCACGGTCGATTCGTCGGGTGAACGTCGACTCGCGCACGGGCTGATGATCGGAGCCGTGGCGCTGCTCATCGTCACTGCGCTCGTCGGCGCGCTCGCCGCCTCGCCCGGCTTCCTCGACGGCGAGCTCTCCGCACTGGTGCTGCTGGTGCCGTTCGCCGGCGTCGCCGGCATCGGGCTCGCGATCGGGGCGATCCAGCGCGGGCGCGTGCTGAAGGCGATCCCCGCTCGCATCACGGTGAGTCACCACGGCATCCGCTTCGACGACGTCGAGCTGCCTTTCGCGCAACTGACCCGCATCTGGCTGACCCCGTCGGGCTATCCGGTGCGGCGCATCCGGTTCGAACGGACGGCCGGCCGCGCGACTGTGCACGTGCTGGGTTCGCCGCGCGTGCAGATGACTCCGGAGTACACGGCGTTCCTGCTCGCGGTGCGGGCCGAGACCGCTCAACATCCCGAGTTGCTCCGCCTCGACCTCGAATGAGAGGTCAGACGAAACGATGCCGCCGATGAGCGCCGCCGCCGTTTCGTCTTGCATCGTTCACCGCGCGAGCGGCCGCGCCAGACGGTTGACGGGCGGTTCTGAGCCCTGCCGAGACGCCCTCCATAATCGGATCATGACGTCCCCCGCATCCATCCCCTCGCTCGACGGCCGCCGCTTCACGATGGTCTCCTCGACCACCTCGGTCGTCGATGCCGACGCCCCCAGCGAGTTCGTCTACCGAGAGAAGGACGGCGCGATCTGGGGTGACTACTCGGGCGACACCGTGACCTTCGGCCGCTTCGTCGGCACCCGCACCGGCGACACCATCTGGGTCTCCTTCGTGCACGTGCTCGTCTCCGACGGCACCGTCGTGACCGGAGACGGCGAGAGCCAGCTCGAGCTGACAGACGACGGACGCATCCGCCTGGTCGAGCACTACGAGATGCACGGACTGCCGCAGCTCAGCGTCTGCGAAGAGCCCGTCGCCGCCTGAAGCCCAGCGCTTCCTCTCGCTCCGCTCGCTCAGCGAGCGGGATGTCAGCGCGGAGGAAGCGTGTCGCGACCCGGCGTCGCGGGCGTCCAGCGGGTCATGCCCAGCGGCGTCGCCAGGTCACGCTCGGGGAGATCGCTCGGCAGCAGATAGGCGCGACGGATCACTTCGTCGAGCACCACGACGCTGACGACCGTGCGCACCTCGGGGAGCTGCGCGATCACGCCCGTCGTGAATTCGTGCACACCGCTGACGTCGACGGCGCGGATCAAGAGCATCGCGTCGTGCTCGCCGGTCGTGATGGCGCACCACTCGATGTCGGGCATCTCGAGCACGCTCTCGCGGAACGACGCCCAGGCCTGCGGGTGCACGGTCACGAACACGAGGGCGCCGATCGAGAGGCCGGCCTTGGACTGGTCGACGCGAGCGCTGAAGCCCGTGATGACTCCGTCCTGCATGAGCGATTCGACACGCGTGTAGGCGTTCGCCCTCGAGATGCCGACCGTTTCGGCGAGCGCAGCGATCGAGATGCGACCGTTATCACGGAGCGTCTCGAGGATTCTGTATCCGATGTCGTCCAATGGGGCGGCACTTCGTCCAGCTTGCTTCACTGCTTCGTCGGTCTTCGTGGACACAATGCTCCTCACGTGCGAGCTCTCTGGCAGACCGTGATCGTGATCTGCATCATCGCTGGACACATCGTCCCATATGATGCGAATCTGATCACCGGTCGTCCACCCGGTGTCGACCGAACCCGAAGAACTCCTCGCCCTTGGAGGCCCACATGTCGTCACGTCGCAGCACGTCCGTCATCGCGATCGGAGCCGTCGCGCTCTTCGCCCTCGCAGGTTGCTCCGGTGGCAACTCCGCGAACAACGGAGGTGAGTCCTCGGGCTCGGATTCGCTCGTCATCGACACCGCGTTCTCGATCGAGACCGCCGACCCGGGTCACACCTACGACCCGACCGGCAACATGATCGCGAAGGCCCTGTACGAGACCCTCGTCGACTTCGAGGGCTCCGACGTCTCGACCCCGGTGCCCGGCCTCGCTTCGTGGGAGCAGAACGACGAGGCGACCGAGTTCACCTTCACGCTCGAGGGCGACCGCGTCTTCTCCGACGGCTCGCCGATCGAGGCCAAGGACGTCGTCTTCACCCTGCAGCGCATCCAGGGCATGGAAGACGCCAAGCCGAACTTCCTCCTGGGCGGCCTGACCATCACCGAGGTCGACGAGAAGACGATCTCGATCACCTCTGAGACCCCGCTGCTGCAGCTGCCGGCTATCCTCGCGAACCCGGCTCTCGGCATCGTGAACTCCGATGTCGTGATCGAGAACGGCGGCGCGACCGACGGCTCCGACAGCGCGCAGAAGTTCCTCGACGGCACTTCCGCGGGTTCGGGTCCTTTCGTGCTCGACACCCTCGACCTCTCGTCGCAGGTCGTGCTGACCAAGAGCGACGAGTACAACGGCGACGAAGAGGCCGCATACGGCCGCGTCGTCGTGCGCAACGTCTCGGAGAGCGCCACCCAGCTCGCGAACCTCAAGGGCGGCGACTCGATGGTCGCCATGGACCTCAACGGCGACCAGGTCTCGGGCCTCGGCGACGGACTGAACGTCGAGTCCGTGCCGTCGGGTCAGACCATCTTCCTGCTGCTCAACCAGTCCGAGGCCGTCGCGGGTGACCTCGCGAACGTCAAGATCGCCGAGGCGATCCGCTACGCCCTCGACTACGACGCGCTGCTCGAGCTCGCGGGTGCCGGCGCCGTTCAGGCGACCGGCGTCATCCCGCCCGGATTCGAGGGCGCCCTCGACAGCGGTGTGGAGCAGGACCTCGAGAAGTCGAAGGCCGCTCTCGCCGAGGCCGGTTACACGGGTCAGACGCTGAAGCTGCAGTTCCCGAACGACTACCCGGTCGGAGGCGTGGAATTCACCCCGCTCGCCGAGCGCGTGCAGGCCCAGCTCGAGGATGCCGGGATCACGGTCGAACTCGCTCCGGCGCCCTTCGCCACCGAGCTCGACGCCTACGTCAACGGCACCGAGGGCTTCGGCCTGTGGTTCTGGGGTCCGGACTACGCCGACTCCGCGAACTTCCTTCCGTTCGCGCCCGGCCTGAAGGTCGGTCTGCGCGCCGGATGGTCGGCTGAGGCGAACCCCGAGATCGCCGGCATCGCAGCCGGTGCCGCAGCCGCGACCGACGAGGCGCAGCGCAGCGAGGCCTTCACCTCGTTCGCCGAGGCGATGCAGGCCGAGGGTCCCTTCGTGCCGCTGATCGTCCCCGGTCGCAACATCGCCACGGCTGATGCCGTCACCGGCGCCGTGTACAACTCGGTGTGGGAGATGGACATCGCCGAGATCACCCCCGCCGGCTGAGCGGGAGCTGACTCATGACGACGGTGGCCGTGCGACGGCAGGCACAGCGTCGCAGGTCACCGCTCGTCGGATACCTGCTGCGCCGGATCGGCACTTCGCTGCTCCTGCTCGTGGGGGTCACGATCGTGACCTTCGCGCTGACGAACCTCGTGCCCGGCGACCCCGTATCGGCGGCGCTGGGTGAGGGGGCATCCCAGAACCCCGCGACGCGCGAGGCGTTCATCAAGGAGCACGGCCTCGACCAGCCGCTGTTCGTGCAGTACTTCATCTACATGGGGAACCTCCTCCGCGGAGACCTCGGCACGTCGCTGGTGACCGGTCGCCCGGTCACCAGCGACCTGGCCACCGCGGTGCCGGCGACGATCGAGATCGCGATCGGCGCCATCATCCTCAGCCTCGCGGTCAGCGTCGTGCTCGGCACGCTCGCCGCCTACCGTCGGGGGCTCGTCACCGATCAGGTGATCCGGATCGTGACGCTGATCGGCCTGAGCGTGCCGACCTTCTGGCTCGCGCTGGTCAGCTTCTACGTGTTCTTCCTCGAGCTGCGCATCGCGCCCGGATCCGGTCGCATCTCGCCGTCGATCACCCCGCCGCCCCGCATCACCGGGCTCTACACGGTCGACTACCTGCTCAACGGCGACGGCGTCGGGTTCGCGGATGCTCTCGCGCACCTCGCCCTTCCGGTGATGGTGCTCTCGCTCGTGACGATCGGTCTGCTGACCCGCTTCATCCGCACCTCGGTGCTCGAGGTGCTCGGCAGCGACTACGTGCGCGCGGCCAGGGCGAAGGGCCTTCCGGCGATGCGCGTGATCCTCGACTACGTGCTCCGCGGAGCATCCCTCCCGATCCTCACCGTCGTCGGCGTCGCCTTCGGATCCCTGCTGTCGGGCACCGTGCTCGTCGAGTCCGTGTTCGCGTGGCCGGGGCTCGGCACCTACGCCTACAACTCGGCGGCGAACCTCGACCTCCCCGGCATCATGGGCGTGGGTCTCGTCGTCGGATTCATCTACCTCCTCATCAACTTCGTCGTCGATCTGCTCTACGGCGTCCTCGACCCGAGAGTGAGGATCGCATGAGCCGCATCGACTCGGCATCCGGCCCCTGGCGGTTCCGGTTCCGCTGGCCGCGCGCCTGGCGTACGCCCCTCGGCGTGATCGGCACCGTGATCGCCGGAGCGTGGATCATCGTCGCCTTCACCGCGCAGTGGTGGGTGCCCTACGGCCCCAACGCGCAGGTGCTCCCTCGTCTGCAGGAGCCGGGCATCGACACCCTGCTCGGCACCGACGGCAACGGCCGCGACATCTTCTCGCGCCTGATGACGGGTGCGACCGTGAGCCTCCCGCTCGCGCTCATGCTCGTGATCGCCGCGATGATCATCGGCACCGTGATCGGGGCCGTCGCCGGCTACTTCGGCGGATGGGTCGACGAGACCCTGATGCGCATCACCGACCTCTTCATGGCGTTCCCCACCGTCATCCTCGCGATGGTGGTGGCAGCCTCGCTCGGCCCGTCGCTGTTCAACGCGGTGATCGCGGCGATCGTCGTCTCGTGGCCGCAGTACTCGCGAGTCACCCGCAGCATCGTGCTCGGCCTCCGCGGACAGAACTACGTGATCGCCGGCCGCCTGCTCGGGCATTCGCCGCTGCGGACCCTGTTCGTCGACATCCTGCCGAACATCGCCGGCCCCGTGCTGGTGCTCGCGACGCTCGACATCGGCGCGGCGATCCTGCTGCTCTCGGGCCTCTCGTTCCTGGGCCTCGGCGCGCAGCCCCCGACCGCCGAGTGGGGATCCATGATCTCCGCGGCCATGCAGAACTTCGACGCCTGGTGGCTCGGGGTATTCCCGGGGCTCGCGATCCTCACCGTGGTGCTCGCCTTCAACTTCCTGGGTGACGCGATGCGCGACATCCTCGACCCGACGGCCGAGGTCACGCACGAGAAGCAGGCTGACCACGCGGCCTCCGCGAAGGGGGTGGCAGCATGAGCGGCGCACCCGCACTGAGCATCCGTGACCTGACGATCGACATAGGTCGACCGCTCGTGCACGGCATCTCGCTCGATCTCGAGGCCGGTCGCATCCACGGCCTCGCCGGAGAATCCGGATCGGGCAAGACGCTCACCTCACTCGCCGTGCTCGGACTCCTGCCCCGGCAGGCGCGCACCGGCGGTTCGATCACGCTCGCGGGGGAGGAGCTGGTCGGCATGCGTCGCCGGGCCCTCAACCGCATCCGGGGCACGCGCATCGCGATGATCTTCCAGGACCCGTCGGCGTCGCTGCACCCGCAGCTGCCGATCGGCCGCCAGCTCACCGACCACATGCGCGTGCACCTCGGTCTGCGCGGCGAGGCGGCGAAGGCCAGGGCCATCGAGCTGCTCGAGACGGTGCAGGTGCCGAATCCGGATGCTGCGCTGAAGCGCTACCCGCACCAGTTCTCGGGCGGTCAGCGCCAGCGCATCGCGATCGCCTGCGCTCTCGCGTGCGACCCCGAGGTGCTGCTGGCCGATGAGCCGACGACCGCGCTCGACGTCACGGTGCAGGCCGGCATCCTGCGGCTGCTGCGCGACCTCGCGACCGAGCGCAACCTCGCCGTGCTGCTCGTCACGCACGACCTGGGTGTCATGAGCGCCATCGCCGACGAGGTCGCCGTGATGAAGAACGGGCAGATCGTCGAGCGGGCCGACCGCGAGACGCTGTTCCGCGACCCCCAGCACGAGTACACCCGCACGCTGCTCGCCGCGTTGCCGGGGTCGAAGCTCGAGATCGCGGATGCCGATGTCGCTGTCCTGGATCCCGTGCTGACGGATGCTGAGCTGTCGGATGCTGAGCTGTCGGCTGCTGCGGAGGAGGCCCGAGATGAGTGAAATCGCCGTCCTCGATGCGAGGGACGTGGTCGTCCGGTACCCCGGCAGCCCGCCGGTCGTGGCCGTCGATGGAGTCTCGCTTACCGTCGCGCCGGGTGAGACCGTGGCGCTGGTCGGAGAATCCGGCAGTGGCAAGTCGAGCCTCGCCCGCGCGGTCGTGGGCATCGAGAAGCTCGCCGGGGGAGAGGTGCGCTTCCGTGATGCACCCGTGACACCGCTCGGCATCCGCCGACGTAACGTGGCGCTCACCGGCATCCAGATGGTGTTCCAGGACCCGTCGACGTCGCTGAACCCGCGCCGTCGTGTGGGAGACCAGATCGCCGACGGCATCGCCACGGCGCGTGCTCGCGGCGCTGAGGGCTCGACCGTCGCGGAGTGGCTCGAGCGGGTCGGGCTGCCGACCGAGGTCGCCACACGGTTCCCGCATCAGTTCTCGGGCGGACAGAAGCAGCGCCTCGCGATCGCCAGGGCGCTCGCGGCCCGACCGTCACTGCTCGTCGCCGACGAGCCGATCTCGGCACTGGACGCGTCGACCCAGACCAGCGTCGCCGGTCTCATGCGCGACCTCGTCGCCGAATCCGGTGCGGGGATGCTGTTCATCTCGCACGACCTCGCGGTCGTCCGCCGCATCGCCGACCGCACCTTCGTGATGTTCGCCGGTCGGGTGCTCGAAGCGGGGGCCACCGACCGCGTGTGGTCTGCGCCGCAGCATCCGTACACCCAGGCGCTGCTCGCCGCGATCCCCGAGCCCGACGGTGCCGGCCGCATCCCGATCGCGCCGTCGACGAACGAGCGCACGGTCTGGTCGGAGATCGCCCCCGTCATCGACTGAGCCGCATCGTCGGTCGCTCGGTCGCTCGGTCGATCGGTCGCTCGGTCGCTCGCCCTCTCGCGCGCTCATTCGGGAGGAGAACCGCGCTTCGGAAGGATGCCTGTGGCTCAAAGCTCCTCCCGACAGCGAGTTCTCCTCCCGAGGGGGCGACCGGATGCATGCCCAGCGGGGTTCTGGATAAGCTTAGGCAACCCTTATCTGAGCGAACAGGTTCCTCCATGCCCCTCTCCCGCACGAAGGCGCTCGGCGCCCTCCTCGCCGCCGTCGTCTCCGCGGCCGCACTCACCTCCTGCGCCCCCGCGGCCGAGAACACCGACGGCGCTCCCGCGGTCGACTCCGACGCGTTCCCGGTCACGGTCGAGCACGCCTACGGCGACACGACGATCCCCGAGCAGCCGCAGCGCGTCGTGACCGTCGGCGTCACCGAGCAGGACACCCTCTGGGCGCTCGGGGTCAAGCCCGTCGGCGTCACCGAGTGGTACGGCGGCTACGACTTCGCCTCCTGGCCCTGGGCAGACGAGGCCCGCGGCGACGCGGAGCCCGAGGTCCTCACCACCAGCGACGGACTCGACTTCGAGGCGATCGCGCTGCTCGACCCCGACCTGATCATCGGCACCAACGCGGGTCTGACCGAAGAGGACTACGACCGCCTCTCGGACATCGCGCCGACCGTCGCCCACTCGGGCGACTACTCGATGTACTTCGAGCCCTGGGACGTGCAGACCCTGCAGATCGGCGAGGCCGTCGGACTGAAGGACGAGGCGCAGCAGCTCGTCGACGACATCGACGCACAGTTCGCGGAGGCCGCCGAGGCTCACCCGGAGTTCGCCGGAAAGTCGATCGTCTTCCTGCAGAACGCGATCTACGACGGCGCAGCGATCGCCTATCAGGACGGCCTGAGCACCGATTTCCTCACGGATCTCGGCTTCACGATCCCCTCGGAGATCGACGCCTACGCACCCGAGGACAGCTCGGGCGGACAGGCCAACATCCCGGTCGAGAACCTCGACGTGCTGAACGCCGCCGACGTGCTCATCTGGGGAACCGAATCGGATGACGACATCACCGCTCTCGAGGACGAGCCGTTCGTCACCGCGATCGGTGCGATGCAGAACAAGTCGGTGGTCTACACCGACGGCATCACCGCCGGCGCGATCTACTTCACCTCGGCACTGAGCCTTCCCTACGTGCTCGACGCTCTCGTCCCCGCCCTCGCGGATGCTGTGGCAGGCAACGGACCGGCGCGCACCGCCGAGTGACCGCACTCGCACGCACGAGCCGCGATCCGCACCGGGTGTCCACCGGGCGGGTCGCGCTCGTCGTCGTGCTCGCGGCGTTCGCACTGCTCGCGACGGCGCTCATCGGCCTGACGGTCGGTACGAAGATGGTCGGACTCGACACCGCCGTCGACGCGATCCTGCGGTTCGACGGCAGCGATCTGCAGCTCGTCGTGCGGGAATCGCGCATCCCCCGCACCGTGCTCGGTCTCGTCGTCGGTCTCGCGTTGGGCGCCGCGGGCGCCGTGATGCAGGGCCTCACCCGCAACGCCCTCGCCGATCCCGGCACCCTGGGGGTCAACGCCGGAGCGTCCGTGGCCGTCGCGATCGCGGTCGCCGCCCTCGGCATCCACGACTTCCCGCACCTCATGGTGTTCGCACTCGTCGGAGCACTCGTGGCGACCATCGGAGTGGTGCTGCTCGGAGCCGCGGGCGGCGGCAGCCCCGTGACCCTGGTGCTGTCAGGCGTCGCGCTCGCCGCGGTGCTCGGTGGAATCACAACGGCACTCGTGCTGCTGAACCCGACCGCCTTCCTGCAGATGCGCAGCTGGGAATCGGGTGCCCTCGCCGGCCGAGACCTCTCGATCCTCATCGCCGCCGGACCCATGATCGCCCTCGGGCTCGTCGTCGCCCTGCTGATGACGCGCAGCCTCGACGTGCTCGCCCTCGGCGACGAGACGGCCGCGGCGCTCGGCGTCAAGATCGGTTTGCTGCGCACCGCGGCCGTCATCGCCGTGACGCTGCTCGCAGGAACGGCGACCGCGATCGCCGGTCCGATCGCGTTCCTCGGTCTCGCGGCTCCCCATATCGCCCGTGGAGTCGTCGGCGCCTCGCAGAAGGCGATCGTGCCGCTCGCTGCCGTGATCGGTGCGATCGTCGTCGTGCTCGGCGACGTCATCGGCCGCGTGATCATCGCGCCCCAGGAGGTGCCGGTCGGCATCGTGATGGCCTTCGTCGCGGCTCCGTTCCTGATCTGGATCGGCCGCCGCAAGAATCCGGTGCAGCTGTGAGCGCCGACACCCGCACGTTCCTGCGGCAGGCACGCCGCACCCTCGACCGCCGGGGACGCATCGCGATGGGCATCCTCATCGCGGCGCTCGTCGTGTCGTTCGTGGCAGGTCTGTCGATCGGCGACACCGTGCTCTCGCCGATCAGGGTCATCCAGGCTCTGTTCGAGATCGACGGAGGCATCCGCATGGTCGTGGTCGACTGGCGGCTGCCGCGCGCGCTCGCCGCGGTGTTCTTCGGGGCGGCGCTGGCGCTCTCGGGAACCGTCTTCCAGACGATCACGCGCAACCCGCTCGGCAGTCCCGACGTGATCGGACTGACGACCGGTGCCTACACGGGCGCCCTGATCGTGATGACCAGCGGCAGCGGGTCGGGATTCGCGGTCGCGATCGGCGCGATCCTCGGCGGTTTCGCCACGGCAGCACTGGTCGCCCTGCTGATCGCCGGACGCGGAGCACTCGGATACCGCATAGTGATCGTCGGCATCGGCGTGAGCGCGGTGCTGGCGGCGGTCAATGCCTGGATGCTGCTGCGCGCCCGACGCGAGGTGGCGATATCCGCCGCGATCTGGGATGCCGGAACGCTGAACGGCGTCGGATGGAATCAGGCTCTGGTGCCGATCCTCGTGGTCAGCGTACTGATCGTCGTGCTGGTGTGCGTGCGGCGCGGACTCTGGCTCGTCGAGCTCGGCGACGACATCGGCGCGAGTCTCGGCGGGCGCATGGGGGCCACCAAGGCCGGACTCGTCGCGATCGCGGTCGGACTCACGGGTGTGGTCACCGCCGTCATCGGACCCGTCGCGTTCATCGCGCTCGCTGCGCCCCACCTCGCCCGTCTCATCGTCAAGAACGGCCCGGCACACCTGGTCGCCACCGCGCTGATGGGAGCGACCCTGCTCTCGCTCGCCGACATCATCGCGCAGAACGCCGTGCCGAAGCACGCGCTGCCGGTCGGGGTGGTCACACTCGTGCTCGGCGGTGCGTACCTGATCTACCTCGTCATACGCACGGCTCGTCGCCCGGTGTGAGTGCGCATCCGCATCCGCATCCGCATCCGCATCCCGCACCCGCACCCGCATCCGCATCGCACGCTCGGGAGGAGAACTGCGCCAGGGGAGGATGCCTGTGGCTCATCGCTCCTCCCGAGGGCGGGTTCTCCTCCCGAGGCGTCGGCCCGAGCCGCGGCAGATCCCGCCTCAGGCACCGGAACGCACTGCGGGCCGAGGCGATCGCCCCGGCCCGCAGTGTCTGCTCGTGGATCAGAGCGGTGCGACGATGTCCTGCTCGACGTCCCACTCGGTGATCTCCAGCGAGGTCTCGATGGTCTGGCCGGCGGCCTCGGTGGTGCCGGTGGTGGCGAGCACCACGTAGTCGCTCGTGACCTCGAAGGTCACGTCGACGGCCACGCCCTGCGCCTCGGAGGTGCCGGTCAGGAGGTAGACGTCCTGACCCAGGCGCGTGCCCGTGCCGGTGACGGTGAACTCGCCGGTGAGAGCGCCCGCGGCGGTCGCGGGGTCGGTGTCGGCGGCGGTCTGCGCACCGCTGCTGAGGGCGGCGATGATCGGGTCGCTCGAGTTGGGGTCGGCGACCTGCCACTCGCTCGTCGAGCTCTTGACCCAGGCGTCGTCACCGATCACGATGAGCGATCCCATCGGCGTGATGGTCTCGACGGCATCCGTTCCGGGGTTGTACCGGGCGGTCGTGTCCATGCCCAGGATGCTGGTCTTGGCGGCGTAGCCGGCGGTGTCGGTCATCGCCTCGGTGATGCAGGTGCCGAGAGCTGCGCCGTCGACTGTCGCGCCTTCGGACAGCTCGGGGCAGTCGGACTCGGGCGCGGTGGTCTCCTCCGCAGCCGCGGTGGGCTTGTCTTCGGCAGGCTCGTCAGAACCTGCGGTACATCCGGTCAGCACTACGGCGGCGGCGAGCATGACGCCGACACCCCACTTGTTCACGCGCATGGCGTTTCCCCCTTCGGTCGTCGTCGTGCCTGTCGGCACGCACGAATACCAGCATGCCAACTCCGGGGCGATGCGTGTGGAGGCGGCCCGAAGTTTTCTCCGCTAGACTGTCAAGGTTGTCTGCCATCAGGCACCCACTCGGGTGGCTCGGCGGATGACGTGCACACACCCTCCTGCTTCCGGGAAAGTCCCGGAAGCCGTTCTAGTCCGAAGGAGGTGGGTAAGTGACGCACCAGTACGAACTCATGGTCATTCTGACCCCCGAGATCGACGAGCGCCAGGTCGCCCCTACGCTCGACAAGTTCCTGAAGGTCATCACCAACGATGGTGGCTCGATTGACAAGGTCGACATCTGGGGCAAGCGCCGTCTGGCTTACGAGATCCAGAAGAAGAACGAGGGCATCTACGCCGTCGTCAACTTCACCGCCACCAGCGAGGCCACGCAGGAGCTCGACCGTCAGCTGAAGCTGAACGAGCAGATCATGCGTACGAAGGTCCTTCGCTCTGAGGAAGCTCAGGCGATGGTCGCTTCGGAGGCCAAGCGCTCTGAAGAGAAGGCTGCCCGCAAGGCGGCCAAGGCTGCGAAGGCCTGAGTCCGATGGCCGGCGAAACAGTCATCACCGTGGTGGGAAACCTCACGGCCGACCCCGAGCTGCGCTACACGCAGAACGGACTGCCGGTGGCGAACTTCACCATCGCTTCGACGCCTCGGAACTTCGATCGCGCCGCCAACGAGTGGAAGGACGGCGAAGCGCTGTTCCTCCGCGCGTCGGTCTGGCGTGAGTTCGCCGAGCACGTGGCGGGTTCGCTGACCAAGGGAATGCGCGTCATGGCGCAGGGCCGTCTGCGTCAGCGCTCCTACCAGGACCGCGAGGGCAACCAGCGCACCGCGATCGAGCTGGAGGTCGACGAGATCGGCCCCTCGCTTCGGTACGCGACTGCACAGGTCACCCGTGCGGCCTCGACCGGTGGCGGCGGCGGTGGCGGCGGACAGTCGCGCCCCGCTCAGCAGCAGCAGGTGTCGGAGGAGCCGTGGTCAACGCCCGGCTCGTCGACCAGCGCAGATGCCTGGAGCACTCCGGGCAGCTTCGGTGACGACACCCCCTTCTGAAACAGGATCTCCGGATGCTTCGGCATCTGTCTCAAAACTAAGGAAAAACAATGGCTGGAAAGTCGAGCGGCGACCGCCGCAAGCCGCGGAAGGGTGGCAAGCCCACCGCTCCCGCGAAGTCGATCCGGGTCGGAGTCATCGATTACAAGGATGTCTCCACCCTCCGTAAGTTCGTCTCGGAGCGCGGCAAGATCCGTGCCCGTCGTATCACCGGTGTTTCGGTGCAGGAGCAGCGTCTGATCGCCACGGCGATCAAGAACGCACGCGAAATGGCACTCCTGCCCTACGCTGGCGCCGGCCGGTAAGGGGTAACGAGATGGCAAAGCTGATTCTCACGAACGAGGTCGCCGGGCTTGGTAGTGCCGGTGACGTGGTCGAGGTCAAGAACGGGTTCGCCCGCAACTACCTCATCCCCCAGGGCTTCGCTACGGCGTGGACCCGCGGTGGCGAAAAGCAGGTCGCTTCGATCCAGGCTGCTCGTCAGGCGCGTGCGATCCACGACCGCGACGAGGCTGTGGCCCTGAAGAACTCCCTCGAGGGCACCAAGGTGCGCCTGGCCGTCAAGGCCGGCAACGAGGGTCGCCTCTTCGGTTCGGTCAAGACCGATCACATCGCGGATGCTGTCGCAGCCGCGGGTCTCGGCTCGATCGACAAGCGCAAGGTGCACATCCCGTCGGCGATCAAGACGACCGGTGAGCACGAGGCCACGGTTCGTCTGCACGACGACGTGACCGCAGTCATCACGCTGCAGGTCGTCGCCGCCAAGTAAGGCGCGACGCTCTCGAACGCCCTCTGTCCTTCGGGACAGGGGGCGTTCTGCGTACCCGGTGGAGTCATGAGGGCACGACGGATGCCCCACGCTGGGGACGCGGGGCATCCGTGAACTGTGCGGCATCGCAGACCGCGGGCTGGGCTGGGGACCCTTGCTCACCGCGTCACGGGATCCGCACACCGACGGTGCCGCATCTCCTCCCCCGAGGATGACGACACCGCCGGGGTCTGGGCTATGCCGTCACGTGGCGACGGCGCAGCATCCCGGCTCCGAGGAGAAGCAGGAGTGCGGCCACCGCGGCGTATCCGAGCGAGGACGAGCCGCCGGTGGCGGCGAGTCCCTGCGCGGATCCGGCCGCGGTCACCGCACCGCCGCTGGTGAGCGCCGCAGTGAACGTCGCACCGGCTTCCGTGCCCTGGTTCGTTCCCGGGCCGGTGCCCGGGTCCGTTCCGGGGTTCGTACCCGGATCCGTTCCGGGATCTGTTCCCGGGTCCGTTCCCGGAGTGGTGCCCGGGGTCGTCACCGTGCTCTCGCCGACCACGGCGATGGCGTTGCCACCGATCGTGATCGGAAGGGCGATCGGTGCCGTGACCTGGGTGCCGCCGAGGATGCCGTCGTCACCGGTGGTGGTGCCGCCGGTCGAGCCGCCTGCAGTGGGTGCGGTGGTGCCGGTTCCGCCGGTGATGGCGCTGTCTCCGAGGACGGAGATGGCGTTGCCGGTGGCGGTCACG
>NZ_LMOU01000001.1:2553365-2553497 GCF_001423615.1 Microbacterium sp. Leaf159
CCGAGGATGCCGTCGTCTCCGGTGGTGGTGCCGCCGGTGTTCGAGCCGCCCGCAGCGGGTGCTGCAGATCCGGTTCCGCCGGTGATGGCGCTGTCTCCGAGGACGGAGATGGCGTTGCCGGTGGCGGTCACG
>NZ_LMOU01000001.1:2553550-2705063 GCF_001423615.1 Microbacterium sp. Leaf159
TTGCCGACCCCGTCATCGCCCGACGTCGCAGCCCCCGTCGCGGGGGTCGTCGCGGCGGGAGTGGCCGGAGCCGTTCCGCCGTTCGCCGAGCTCTCGCCGAGGATCGCGATCCCGTTGCCGGTGACGTTCACCGGCGCGGTGGCCGGCGCGGTGACCTGGCTGCCGCCGAGGATGCCGTCGTCTCCGGTGGTGGTGCCACCGGTCGAGCCGCCTGCAGCGGGTGCTGCCGGTGCCGGACCGCCGGTGACACCGCTGTCTCCGAGGAGCGAGATGGCGTTGCCCGAGACATTCACCGGTGCAGTGACCGGCGCGGTGACCTGGCTGCGGCCCAGGATGCCGTCGTCACCGGACGTGCCTGTCGCCGTGGTGGGCGATGCAGCCGGGGAGGCCGGGGCAGTTCCGCCCGTCGCCGCGCTCTCTCCGAGGAGCGAGATGGCGTTGCCCGAGACGGTGACAGGCGCCGTGACCGGTGCGGTCACCTGCGTCCCGCTGCCGACACCGTCATCACCCGACGTGGTCGGGGCGACGGAGCCGCTCGTCGAGGTGCTCGAGGAGGCCGGTGCTGCGGCATCCTGTCCGAGAGTCTCGCTCTCGCCGAGCAGCGCGACGGAGTTGCCCGACACGGTGACGGGGACGTCGACGTGCAGCAGGGCCTGGGTGCCCGACAGCAGGCCGTCGATGCCGTTCGTCGTGATCGACGGAGCCGGAGCGGTGGCTGCCGGGGCCTGGGGAGCCTCAGCCGGCGCTGCGGGAGCCGCGCTGCCCGACGAGTCGCCGAGCACCGTGATCGCGTTGCCTGTCACCGTGACGGGCAGTGTGACGTCCACGACGGCCTGGGTGCCGGATGCGGCGCCGGAATCGCCGCTCGTGGTGGGAGCCGGGGCCGGGGCCGGAGCCGGAGCGGGGGCCGGGGCGGGAGCCGGAGCCGGAGCTGGGGCTGGCGCAGGGGCTGGGGCCGGCTGCGCGGAAGAGTTTCCGAGGATCGAGACCGCGTTGTCCACGATCGTGACGGGCACCGAGATCGGCGCAACCGCCTGAGTTCCCGAGAGAAGACCGTCTTCTCCCGAGGTGTCTGCCGCATTGGCGGCAGTCGCGCCGAGCAGGGTGATCCCGCCGGCGAGAAGCGTGCCCCACAGGGCCCGCTTGATGAAAGTACGCATGATGACCTTCTCCTGACTGAATTGGGTGTGTCTGGATGGGTGCACGCGAAAGAGGATGTGCGCGCGCAGCACGGCATCTGTCGTTCACGAGGAACGACCGGACAACCCGTCAGTCAGGAGAGACGTCGGTGTCGGCGACCAGAGACGTCGGCAGGACGTCGTCGGGTGCACCGGGGGTGCGTTCCACAGCACGGAACGCGGGAACGCCCACGTCGCTGAGACGCGCGTGGGAGAGAGCGGATGCTCCGCCGGAACCGGCAGAGGAGGAAGGCGCCACCGGTCCGCCGACGGGCGGCGTGAAGGGCGTGGTGTCGCCGGATTCGGGCGCACTCGTGGCCGGAGCAGCGGGG
The DNA here is from genome assembly GCF_001423615.1 of Microbacterium sp. Leaf159. GTDB lineage: Bacteria > Actinomycetota > Actinomycetes > Actinomycetales > Microbacteriaceae > Microbacterium. Next base: position 2,555,061 of record NZ_LMOU01000001.1, read on the forward strand.
AGAGCCACCGGCTGAAGAGCGGATGCTGCGGCGTCACCGACTGTCTGCGCGCGCGTGGGCACCGCGGCAGCCGGAGGTGTCGAGGCCGAGCGGTCGTCGACATCGAAGCCGAGCCGGTCAAGACCCGGAAGCGGTAGACCGCTCTCGGAGCGGTTCGGGTCGAGGGCGGTGAGCACGGGAGGAACGGTGTTCTCGACCACCCCGCCGACCAGGTCGGTCGTCGCGTCGACGACACCGACGACGTCGTCGAGCAGCGTGTTGACGCCGAGTTCTTCGATCAGGTGGCCGACGCCGGGGAGGGCTGCGAGAGCATCCTGCACCGGGGTGATGATCTGAGAGACAGGAGCGTCGGTGAGCAGATCGGCGACCGGAGTGACCACGGCCTGCGCGGTGTCGGTGACCGCGTCGACGACGGGAGCAGCGGCGGGCCCCACGACGGGGACCTGCGTGATCGTCTCGGAGACGTGCTCGACGACCGGGGGAGCGGCCTGCTGCACCGGGGCGACCACCTGGGTCACGACGGGTGCGACCACTTCGGTGACGACGGGCTTCACGACCTGTGTGACGATCGGCGAGGTCACGGCGGTGACGGTGTCGCCCACCGACGAGACCGTCTGGCTCACGAGTGACGTGACCCCATCGAGCAGGGGAGCGTCGGAATTCTCGTCGGCATGCGCGGAGGATCCTCCGGTGAGGACGGTGATCGCCGCCCACGCGAGCGCACCCACGCCACCCCAGAGGGCGATGGCCGGAAGGCCGCGCCGGGTTGCCTGAGCGTTCACGTCGACTTCCCTCCCCCGAGAGACGATCGTTCGTTCGACGCACGTCGCGCCGATTGGGGGTGACGATACTCCCGGTATTCCGGCATGTCTAGAGTGATCTGCTCGAAAACGATGACATCCCGCGCACATTTCCGGGGGTTGCGAAGTGTGACGCGCCCGGTGAAATCTCGGCTTGACTTTCCCCAGGTTCTACACATCCCGTACCGGATTCGATGAACCTTCAATGCGCGGTTGAAGCACTTTCTCATCCACAGGGTGGGGAAACTGAAAAGCCCAGTTCAGCGCGATAAAGAAAAGTCTGCTTCACGGTAGTCCACCGAGTTATCCACATGTGTTCTGCACAGACTCTCCGGACTTGTTCGCACGCTTTCCACAGAGTTATCCACAGGCAGTGTTGCGACCGAAAACCCTCGCTCGTAGCGTGGTGCAGCGACCCGATGTCGGAAGCACCTGGTTTGCTGCGCAGAAGGCTTCGAAAAGGCCGCGACAGCGCAGTACGAGACCCGGGCAGCACATCCGCCCCATCACGCTCGTCGCATCGAAGGGAACACTGTGTCGATCGCTGACATCTCCGAGGATCGCCTCGGCGGCAAGCGTCCGCCCGAGCGGACCCCTCCGCACGACCTCCTCGCGGAGCAGAGCGCGCTCGGTGGAATGCTGCTGTCGAAAGATGCCGTCGCAGACGTGATCGAGACGCTCAGGGGCGCCGATTTCTACATCCCGAAGCACGAGCTCATCTTCGAGGCGATCCTCTCGCTCTACTCGCACGGCGAGCCGACCGACGTCGTCGCCGTCACCGACGAGCTCATCAAGACGGGCGAGCTCAGCCGCGCCGGCGGTGCCGACTACCTCCACACGCTCACCTCGATCGTCCCCACCGCGGCCAACGCCGGCTACTACGCGGGCATCGTCTCGGAGCGTGCGATCCTCCGCCGTCTGGTCGACGCCGGCACCCGCATCGTGCAGCTCGGCTACGACGGGCAGGGCGACGCGACCGACCTCGTCAACAACGCCCAGGCCGAGATCTACTCGATCACGGGCTCCGAGACCACCGAGGACTACGTCCCCCTGCAGATCGCGGTCGACGCCGCGCTCGAAGAGATTGAGGCCGCGAGCGGCCGCGACGGCTCGATGACGGGCGTCCCGACCGGCTTCAAGGAGCTCGACGAGCTCACCAACGGCCTGCACGGTGGACAGATGATCGTCGTGGCTGCTCGACCCGCCATGGGTAAGTCGACCCTCGCGCTCGACTTCGCCCGCGCGGCCTCCATCGGTCACAACCTCCCCTCCGTCTTCTTCTCGCTCGAGATGGGCAAGAGCGAGATCGCGATGCGTCTGCTCAGCGCCGAGGGCCAGATCCCGCTGCAGAACATGCGAAAGGGAAACCTCGATCCTCGCGACTGGACCACGGTCGCGGCGACCCGAGGGCGCATCAACGACGCGCCGCTCTACATCGATGACAGCCCGAACATGACCCTGGTCGAGATCCGCGCGAAATGCCGTCGGCTCAAGCAGCGCGAGGGCCTGCGCATGGTCATCATCGACTATCTGCAGCTGATGACCTCGGGCAAGCGCGTCGAGTCCCGTCAGCAGGAGGTCTCGGAGTTCTCCCGTAGCCTCAAGCTCATCGCCAAGGAGCTGCAGGTTCCGGTCATCGCGCTGTCGCAACTGAACCGTGGTCCCGAGCAGCGCCAGGACAAGAAGCCCGCCATCAGCGACCTGCGTGAGTCCGGCTCGATCGAGCAGGACGCCGACATGGTCATCCTGCTGCACCGAGACTCGGTCTACGACAAGGACGTGCGTCCTGGCGAGGCCGACCTGATCGTCGCCAAGCACCGTAACGGTCCGACGGCCACGATCACCGTGGCCTTCCAGGGCCACTACTCGCGCTTCCACGACATGGCGCCGGGCGGCGACTTCAACTGACCCCGGGGTTCCGCCGACGAGCGCGATCGTCAGCGGGTGGGCGTCTCTCGGAACACCGTGCGACACGGCAGCGTTTCGACGCCGTTGCACCCGAACGGATGCCAACTATGCGTGAATGGGCGTACATTTTCACGCCAGTTCACGGTGAGTTCGGGCCGCGAACCTCGGGGCGCCTCGCAGAGGACCGCCTGAACCCGACAGTCGAGGACGCAGTCGTGAGGGACCTCGTCGACCGGGCCCTTGAGCAGTACGTGATCGGCCCGCCGGCGAATGCCATAGAGAGGATCGCCTGGTTCCACTGCGAGTTCGAGGTGATCCATCCGTTCGTCGACGGCAACGGGCGTATCGGTCGTGTCCTGATGAACCACCGACTACTCGGGCAGGGGCTGCCACCCGTCATCGTCCGTGCGCGGAACAGGCGCGTCGAGTACTACCCGGCGCTCGACGCGTACTCTCGCGCGAATCGCCACGACGAGATGACGCGGTTGCTCGCGCTGCTGGTGCTGGAGGCGCTCCACAAACGGATCTCCCTCCTCACCAGTCCAGAGATCATCCGGCTCTCGGAGTGGGCACGGAATGTCGGGATGCGCGGCAACGTCGCGGCGAACCGCGCCAAAAGACAGACGCTCCCCGCGTTCAGGGTGAGGGACCGCTGGATGATCGCTGCGGATCATCGAGACTGACGTCGACCGAGCCAGGGGTGTCACCGGAGGCCGTCGACGCAAGTGCTCCCTGGTCGCACTTCCCACCACAGCTCGTACTCGGTCCCGTTCTCAGTCTCGATCAGCCACGGCGGAAACTTGACGTACCGCTCCATCGCGAGGTTCCACGCCGCGTCCGCTCTCGTCGAACGAGGGTCGTCCGCGGGCAGGTCGTCCTCTGTCGTCCATGATTCTGCGGGGTGGGTCTTCGCCCAGTCGTAGATGAGCTGACCTGTCTGAGACCAGTCCCGTTCATTCATGCTCTCGGCGATGTCGGTCGGCATCGGCAAGCGGTCCGAAGTGCCGTAGTCGTAGGTGCAGGAGTACTCATGCCCGTCATCGCCGACGTAACTCAGGGCGATCGTCACGTTCGTCGTGAGCCACCACCTCTGACCGAGCACGATCATGGCGCCGATGACCACCATGGCGACAGCGACTGTCGCAGCGACCGCGATCAGCCATCCCGTGCGAGGTCGCCGCCACGGCGGAGCTGGCGAAGATTCGATCGACATCAGATCATCGTAATCAGGCCGGGGAGGCGGACACCGCGTTCACGGAGCCGAGAGGTCTCCCGGGGCGCCGAACAGACGGAGCCGAGAGGGTCGAAGCAGGGGATGGACGGGACGCCCCCACCACGGGGGAGGCGGCAGAAAGGGCGCCCCATCCGATGCCGTCATATGGGCGGCACCCCAGCTGTCGCGTTACAGCGCGACAGAGCTGTGACGTAAGCGTGACACCAGCGAACGCCTCGCGCAAGCCCTATTGTCGACCGGTATTTCGGGCAGTGGACGGGGAGGCGCGATCAGTCGTCCGCGATTCAGGCGAGCGCCTCGGCGTGACGGCGAAGCCCTCGGCGGTTCGAGACGTCCAGCTTGCGCATGATCCGGTGCATGTGGCTCTCCACCGTGCGCACGCTGAGCACCAGGCGGGAGGCGATCTCGGCGTTCGACAGCCCGCTCGCGGCGAGGCGTCCCACCTCTTTCTCGCGATCGGTGAGCGTGACCGCTGTCGCCCCGAAACGCGCGAGGTCGAAGTGCCTCCCCGGGTGCCGCGCGCGGATCAGCTCATCCCGCGCGAGTGCCTTCCGCTGCCCTGACTCGTCCCCGGCTTCGGAGTACCACGTTCGGGCGAAGCGACAGGCTGACAGTGACGTTCCGGTGAGGCCCCGAGCATCCAGCTCATCGGCCGTGTCGAGGATCTCGCGAGGATCATGGTCGACCAGCGCCGTCACGAAGGCGGCCTGGGCGGCGAGTCCGGTGGCCTCCGGCAATTGCCTCAGGTGCGCCAGTGCGACTGCGAGTCGGGCCGGTGTCGGCTCGAGCTCCACTGCGGAGAGCTCCGCGGTGAGACCCGCCAGGCGGGCACCGCGGTTCCAGAGAGCCTCACCTGAGCGGGCGAGCAGCTCGGCAGCCTTCTGAGTGTTCCCGTCGAATGCGAGCAGCTGCACCTGCGGCCAAGCGCGGCTCTGCCCGGGAAGAGGGCCGTCCTCTGCTCCGAGCTGCTCCAGGTCGGCCGCGAGCCGCTCACCGGTCGTGAGCTGACCCCGGCGGATGGCGACCACGGCGGCGATCGCCAGCAGTGACAGCTGCACGCCGGGTGGCAGGGGCGAGGGTTCTCCGGCGGAGAAGATCACCTCGAGCAGGTCGTCGACCGCCGCGTGGTCACCGGACGCCAGATGGCAGAGTGCCGCGGCCGTGCCGAAAGCGCGCACCGCGTCGATGTCGAGATATCCGTGCGCCTCGTCGAAGCCGCGCTGCAGCACGTCCAGGGCCCCGCTCGCGTCGCCCTGACCGAACAGGGCCATTCCGAGGAGCACCCGCGGGGTGTGCCGCTGCTCTTCGTTGTCGAGATCCTCGATGAGCGTGTACACCCGCAGGGCGTCGGTGAAGCGTCCGAGGCTCACGAGCACACTCATCTGCGTCTCGAACATCACCAGCTTGACCGTCGAGGGAAGCTCGTCCGAGACCTCGAGGCGACTGCTGAAGTCGTCGGGGACCGCGCCGAGATTCGCGAACAACTGCACCTCGACCGCCCGCAGCATCCCGGCATGCATGCCGACCGTGGCAGCATCCTCCTGCAGATGAGCGACAGCGCGATCCAGATCGTTGTCGACGTAGGCGGTCCACTCGGCCTTGAGGGCGGCGAACTCGGCACGACTCGCGTCATCGCCCGAGCGGGCATCGGGAGACGAGAGGATCTCGGCGATCACATCCCTCACCTTCGCCGTATGCGTGTGCATGAGAGCGCGGATGTAGCGGACGGCACTGGCCGCGGTGGGGTTCGCCTCCCACTCGGCGGCCGTGACGATGCGACGCGCGCGTGCGCGCTCCTGCAGCAGCCGGACGAACAGAGCATCCTGACCGCTCGCCGTCGTCGGGGAGGACTGCGAGTCGGTGAGCACCGACCAGACCGACTCTGGCGTGCTCAGCTGCCGCACGATCTGCCCCGTGAGCCGCGTGCGGCGTGCGGTGAGCGGTTCATGCCGGAAGAACTCCACGAGCAGGGGCGGCATCACCGCGACGAGCTGCCGGTCACCGCTGGGGATGAACGTGATCATCCGACGCTCCTCCAGCAGCTCCAGTGTTGCCCAGTCGACGAGTTGGCTGGCCGTGTCGATGTCGGCGACGCCGACGATCGCGATGATCTCGAGCGCGTCGCGCGTCGCATCGTCGAGGCTCTCGAGGTGCGCCTCCAGCACGGCGCGCAGACCGCTGCTCCACAGGTCTCGGGTCGCGGTCCATTCGCCGCCGCGCAGCACGAGGCGCTGCTCGCGGATGGTCGCGTCGACGAGACTCAGCGCGAGCCCGATGTTGCCACCCGACTTCGCGAAGATCCGGCTCATGGTGCTCGCCTCGATCGGGTGCGAGAGGTACGTCTCGAGAGCCGTCTCCATCTCCTCGAAGCGCAGCGGCGTCATGTCGATCACATACGACGGCTCGAGCGTCGATGCGGGAAGACCGCTCGGCGTGTGTCTGGCGCGCAGACCCTGCAGGCGCGACAGGACGATCGGCACCCCGTACTCGCGTCGCACCGACTCGGCGACGCCCCACGACGACTCGTCGAGGTCGTCCCAGTCGTCGAGGAACAGCACCGACCGCGAGGCGCGGAGCGCCTGCCGCAGCGAGTCGGCGGTCTCATGCAGGTTCGGACCCGGCCGCTGCGTGCTGGTCGCACCGATGCCGGCGAGATGCAGAGCGGCGAGCGGATGCTGGCGCAGCGAGGCGATCCCGCGCACCGAGACCACGGTCCACTCGTCCTGCTCCACCCGGGCGCGCAGTGCCTTGAAGAACGCACTGCGACCTGAGCCTCGGCTGCCGACGATATCGATGCTGACGCCCGCCTGGATCAGGTCGACTGCTGCGGCGAGACTCTCTTCGCGACCGACCACCATGAGTTCCCGCCTCCTCACGTGCTGTACCTATGCAAAACGTACTCTCCTGGACTCCGCAGAGATAGGCGCACCGGCGGCGGCCGATGCGGCCGCCCTGCCAGCTCTGATCCTGTCGCTCCGAGCCCCCGATGATCACGATGAGCACGCCCGGTACGCGGGGATAGCTCCGAGCTTGCGTACTTCCGAGCGCGCCAGGGCAGAGGTTGTGGTGCAGGGCAGTACCCGGATGGCCGGTACTGAGCATCCGCGACACAGAATCCTCAGGTCTGCGCGCGTCCACTACGTAAGGGACAGCGAGGGCCACTGAGATCGACGCGGCCGAGTGCGGAAGGAATCGGAATCCCGGCTTCCGGCCGGCTGCGGACCGCAGTCTTACAGTCACCGCCCATCTGCGCACATCGTGCCCCGCGGTCCTACCCCACCCGAGAAACAGCGTGACGTCAGCGCGCGCCCGAATACATGGAGACGACAACCGTGAGCGAGAGCCCTCGATTACCAGGCCGTCGAACGCTGCGCCGGCGGCGCCGGATGGCGCGGCGCGTGCGTCTCGTCGCCGCGGTGACGGCAGGGCTCGGCATGATCGCCGGCGCCCTCGTGGTCGCAGCCCCCGCGATGTCCGCACCGAGCCACGAGCTCGTCATCACGAGCACCGCCTTCTCGGGGATCGATCAGACGCCCGGCGACGGCGTGTGCCTGACCGCCACGGGAACGTGCACACTTCGCGCGGCACTGGAGGAGTCGAACGCACTGAAGGGCGCTCCCGGTGACGTCGTCATCACCGTGCAGCCCGGTCTCAGCGGCACCATCCGACCGGTCATGACCCGTTCCGCCGCGAACTGGATGCAGACGGCCGCCGTGTCGACCTGGGATGACGGCGCCTTCTATCGCATCACCGCGCCGGTGACCGTCGACCTCGACAACCGCCTCTCCATCGTCCCCACATCGGAGTCCGTCGAGGGAGCCGCGTTCGAGATCGCAGGGACCGATGTGGTGCTGAAGAACTTCACGAACATCCTCTCCAGCGGAACCTCGATCGTGATGGGCGAGCAGGCGAAGCGAGTCAGCCTCACGGGCGGCTCGACCGTCACCCGGGAGAACTACTTTCCCGAGCGGTTCGTCGTCTACCGGCAGGGAGCGAGCGACATCTCGGTCAGCGACTATTCGCTGCAGGGGTTCTTCCACGAGAGCCAGCAGACGTCGGGGCTGTTCCTGTTCAACGCCACGACGACGGCGCCGATGAAGAACATCACCATCTCGCGGGTGCAGGTGAACTACACCTCCGGCGGCACCTGCAACGGATCGGACGGATCCGGGTGCCGCACCAACCTGACGACCTTCTCGCCGCGTGACTCGAACGTCGTGCTCGACGGCTTCTCGTTCACGGATTCAGTCGTGAAGAACCTCAACGGTGCCACCGGATTCAAGTTCTCGAACAGCAACACCACGGGTGTGAAGCTGTCGAACCTGACCATCTCGGGCAACCAGTTCCTCAACTCCACCGGGGATGGATCGGGAGACGAGTACGCCTTCATCACGCTGCCGCCGGGCACCCTCAGCGGTGAGAACCGGATCTCGCGCAACCACATCGTGCGCGCGGCATCGGGGCAGAGCATCGCGATCCGCTGGGACGGCCTGACCCGCAGCGGCACGGTGCCGAGCGGGCTCAGCATCACCGACAACTTCATCGACGGCTACGACTCCAGCATCCGCCTCTCTCGCAGCGGCCTGACGACCGTCTCGGGGAACACCTTCGGAACCCGGTCGGGCTCGCAGGGCAGGCCCGCCACCGGCGAGGAGACCGCCGATGGAGGTGCGCTCCTCGTCGACAACGGCACGGACTCGAACCTGACCGTGGCCACCTGGTTCCCGACGGCGAACGCCTCGGTGGTGGCCGCTCCGTCGAGCGCCGCCCTGGTCGCGACGCCGCGCGCCGGGTTCACGGGAGGGACGTGCCTGGCCGAGGTCGCGGTGCAGAAGCCTGTGAGCGGGCAGAACATCCCCACCGGACCCGTCTCGCTCGACCTCTACTGGACGGCCGATCGCACCGCCGAGATCTATCTCGGGCGCGTGACCGGCGTGACGGCGGCCACGGCATCCGTCGCCTTCTCGCTTCCCGTCGGACCGCAGGCGCTCGCCGGCGCCACCACCCCCACCTCTGCGCAGGCCGTGAACGCGACGACCGGTGATGTCTCGGGATTCGTGCGCGTGCAGACCCATGGCGAGACGACGCCCCAGCTCACCTCGTCGCAGTTCAGCCGCACGGTCGCCGTGGCCGGGAACTGCCGGCCGACCCTTGCGCTCGAGCAGGCGGCAGGTCAGAACGACCCCACGATGAGCCGCGACCTGCGCTACCTGCTCACCTCGTCGCTGCCTCTCGACCCAGCGACCGTCACGCCCGATGACCTCGTCCTGAACGCCACAGCCACCGCGGACACCATCGACGCGGCGCGGATCAATCCTCGAGTCGTCTCGGTGACGCCTGTCGCCGGCAAGAACGGACTCCAGTTCGAGGTGGTCGCACGCGTCGACGATTCGGCCGCCGTGTCAGCGGGCATCGTCGCGGGGCGCGTGACGTCGACCTCGGGGCTCACCAACACCGCGGCCGCGAGCTCGGTCGATGCCCGCATCACCTTCGTCAACCCGCTGCAGGTGACGGCGTCGCGATTCACCCTCGTGACGGGAGAGAAGAAGGGCAAGACGTATGCCGTGATGCTCCGCGCGGGCGCGCCGGTGCCGACGTCGCCGGTGACCTTCTCGTCGCAGATCGACGCGGTGGGCCTGGAGTACGGCGTCCAGCTGTCGACCGCCGCTCCCGTGATCGCGCCCGGTGGCCGGGCGACCGAGTCGATCGTGGTGAAGGCGAGTGCGGGCGACGTCCGCGCGAACACGAAGACGACGATCGCGGCGACGGTCGCCTCGGGCGACGGGAACTACGACGGGCTGGTCGTGCCGTCGGTGAATCCGTTCCTGTTCTCGACCGACCCGACCATCGACATCGAGAAGCGCGCATTCGCCGCAGTGACCGATTCCTCGACTCCGGCCGCGATCGAGCAGACGGGGACTCCGGTGCTCACCGGCGCCAGGCTCGTCGACGGGCAGGCCGTGTGCTTCGTGTACACGGTGACGAACCGATCGGCGGACGACTGGGTCACGAACCTGCACGACATCCTCGTGACGGACTCCGACCTGCGTCTCGGCACCGGTGGCCTGATCGGATCGATCCCGCAGCTGCCGATCGGCGAGAGCAAGAAGGTCGCCGCGTGCGGCACGATCGTCTCGAACGGGACGGCCGACGGGTGGCGCCGATGACCGCGGCCGACACACCACCCCACTCGACGAGGATGCCGCTCGTCGTCGGCATCATCGCCGTCGCGGCACTGGCCGTCGCCGCGATCGGCGCCGGAACCTACGCACTGTGGTCGTCTGAGGACACGTTCTCGGGCTCGCTGTGGCGCGCGGGGGATCTGGAGATGACGACCGAGCAGGCGTCGTGGCGGCAGATCACCCCGGGCGTGACCGAACCTCGATCCGGAGAGCTGGCGAGCACCCCGACCGACTTCTACACGATGCCCGGCGATGTCATCGAGATCACCCAGCCCCTCGAGACGTACCTGTGCGGAGAGAACCTGATCGGGGCGCTGAGCGTCGAGTTCGCGTCACCTCTCGACGTGCAGGCTCAGGTCGATGCGGGCGACATCGCGGTGACGCTGCGCGTGGAAGATGCCGAGGGCGACGTCGTCGCGACCGGCACGCCCGACGGCGGGCAGCTCGCGGTGCCCGGACTGCTCGGATCGCCTCAGGGCGAGACCGATCGCTGGACCGTGATCGTGCGGGTCGAGGTGCGCGGCGACTACGTCTGGACGGACAGCGAGGTGCGCAGCGCCGCGGGGATCTGGGCCGCCGGCGACCTGATCGTGCGCCTCGACCAGGTGCGCGGAACAGGGGCCCGAGCATGAGGCGGCGCACGGTCCTCTCGCTCACCGCCGCGATCGCCGGAGTGATGACCTTCGGCGCGGTCTCGACCGCGCACGCGCTGTGGACCACGAACGACGCCGTCCTCGTGCCCGAGCTGCGCACCGGGGCGCTGACCTTCGGAGCATCCGCCGATTCGCAGCGCGTCCTGTCGGAGTCGGGTGAGCCCGTGGAGGTCACCCTGCCCGGCAGCGAGATCGCCGCGGTGCTCGATCAGGGCGGCCTGCGGACCGAGCCCGTGATCTGGCGATTCCAGGTGTCCGGTGCCGCTCTCGGCATCACCGGACTCGAGTACGACGTCACGATCGGCCCTCAGGTCTGGAGTGATGGCCGCACCGCCGACCTGACCGAGGGCATCGCCGAGGAGGGCACGCTCCTGGCGGACTCGACGGTCCGGGTCTATCCGGCAGGCCTCGGCGACGACTGCTCGGTGATCCCCGATGGCGAAGGCTCGGCGAACGTGCAGCTGACCGACGCCGCCGATCGCACGCTGCAGGAGCCGGCCGCCAACCCGACGGGTGCCGAGATCAGCCAGACCTGGTGCGTCGCGATGCTCTGGAACCACCGCGCCGACGGCCTCTACATCTCGGAGGCGAGCGCCTACGGCATCGCCGTCGACGGCAGTGAGAACCGGGACTTCGACACCTGGGAGGCCGCAGTCGCCTTCCCGGCATCGCTGAACGCCATCGGTGTCTACGACCACATCGCATGGGCGGAGGGAACGGGCGACGACGGCACCCTGTCGCGCGACGACTCGTCATGGAACGGGACCGTGCACCCCGACCCCGCAGGGGAACCGGGCCTCGTGATCCGCATCGACCCTCGCGTGACCAACGCGAACCCCACCATCGCTCCTGGCGACCGCGCCACGCGATGAATCCAGACCCTCCATCCCGCAGGCAGGACACGACGTCCTGCCGCGCCACACCCGACCACCATCAAGAAGGAGCACTCCCATGAGTATCGAAAACCCCCAGATCATCGTCGTGACCGAAGAGAAGAAGAAGCGCCGCGGCGCACTGCTCCTCGTGGCAGGCGGAGCCGCGGCCCTGCTCGCGGGCGGATCGACGTTCGCGCTGTGGACCGCGACCGACGGCTTCAGCGGAGGACAGATCACCGCCGGTGACCTCGACGTCGTGCAGACCGCTGACACGACCTTCTGGGACGTCTCCGCAGACCGCGACGACGCGACCGCCACCGTCACCGGTACCGACGGATCGCAGCTCGGTCACGCGCTCTCCCCGGCGGATGCATCGACCTGGCGCATCGTTCCCGGCGACAAGGTCGCGGCCTCGTTCTCGGCCGACGTGACCCTCGAAGGCGACAACCTCGTCGGTCGGCTGGCGCTCGACGGCCCGGCCCTGAACGAATACGACATCACGGGCATGACGTACACGTACGAGGTGTACCAGGACGGTGCCCTCGTGCAGCCCGAGATCGCGCTGCCCGTCACGGCAGACGCGACGCTGCTCTACCTGTCGGCACCGCAGACCGGACAGGACGCGGGTCTCGAAGACGCGAACGGCACCTCGGTGCTCTCGATGGCCGCGACCACCGAGGACCTGACCGTCGTCGTCTACGGCACCTTCTCGTCGACGGTCACCGACCGCACCGACGTCACTCTGACCGACACGCTGTCGGGTCTGAACCTCAGGCTCGAGCAGGTCCGCGACATCGGCGAGCAGTTCTAAGCACCCCGATCGGGAGGCGCTTCAGGATCGGGGCGCCTCCCTCGACCACCACCCGACCGATGAGAGACGGACGCATGCGCACCGCCGGCAGAATCCAGAAGAGCTGGTACGAGTCGCCCTGGCGCATCGCCGGGCGGGCCGTGTCGATCGCGTTCGTCGTGGCGGTGATCGCCCTCATCGCCGCGCTCCTGGTGGTGCCGCGAGTGGCCGGAGGGTCCTCGCTCACGGTGCTCACCGGTTCCATGGAGCCCACCCTCGCGCCGGGCGACGTCGTGGCCGTGCGAGGCGTCGCACCCGATCAGGTGTGCACCGAGATCGGGGTCGGCGACATCGTGACCTATCTGCCGGAGCCGGGGAGTCCGGCGCTCATCACCCACCGGGTCGTGGGCAAGACCGTCGGCACCTTCGACGACGGCACCGACTGCCGCCTCATCACCCAGGGCGATGCCAACTCGGCGGCGGATGCTCCCGTCTCGCCCGAGCAGGTGCGAGGCGCATTCCTCTACAGCCTCCCCGCGCTCGGATGGGTGCGCCAATGGGTCTCCGAGAACCTCATGATGCTCGGCATCGTGCTCGGTGCCGGTCTGCTCGGGTACGGACTCTGGAGCACGTTCAGGAGGCCCCGGACCCGCGTGATCATGACCTCGGGGGCGGGTGGGGGCGCCGGGGCAGCCGCTCCCGCCCCCGCAGCCGAACCATCGTCCGACGACCTGCGGGTTCGGGAACTCGATCTCCGCGAGCGCGAACTCGCGGTCCGCGAGCAGGAACTCCAGCTCGCACGACTGCGACTGCTGCCGTTCGACGAGGACTCCTTCCGAGAGCTGCTGCCGACCACGACGAATCCCGAGAGAGACCAGTGATGCCGTACCCGCACCCCGCACCCTCGACTGCGCACCCCGCATCCGGAGATCTCGACGACGTGCTCGCGGACTCTCGTCGGCGGAACCGCCGGGCGTCGTTCGTCTCGTGGATCCTCGCTCTCGTGCTCCTGCTCACGCTGGCGGGGGTGCTCTCGGCCGCGGGTGTGCTGCCGCCGTTGCCGTCGGGCGAGCCGACCCGGATCGCGGTGACGGGCGGCTCAGCAGACGCGGCGCCGGCGACGGCATCCGGTGATCGGAGCGCGCCGTGGGATGCCGTCGCGACGGCCACCTGGGACGGCGCCGCGACGCACCTGGACTGGTCGGGCCGCTCGTACTCCACCGCCGAGGCCTCGTTCGTCGGCGATCGGGTCGCGTCGCCCGGCGACCGCACGCGACGCACGCTGCTGCTGACGAACTCCGGTCCCTCCCGTGCCGACCTGGCCGTGTCGCTGCGGCTCGGCGAGGTCGTGCCCGAGGGCGCGCGAAATCCCGACCTCGCAGGCGACGTCGAGCTGTTCTGGAACGTGGGCGGCATCGAGGGGCGGCAGCCGTATTCGGCTCTGCGCGACCGATCCGCCGGCGTGGTCGAGATCGCGCAGGTGCACGTCGCCCAGGGGGAGACGGTGGCCGTGGAGATCGGGTTCGAGCTTCCGGCAGCCACCACTCAGCAGCGCAACGAGGGAGCCGCATCCACCGAGCTCGCCTTCGATGTGGTCGCCACCATGTCAGGGGATGTCGACGCGCAGCCTGAACGTCTGGCGGCCACCGGAGCGGACTCGCTCCTGCTGTTCGGCATCGCCGCAGGGCTGCTGATGCTGCTCGGACTGCTTCTCGTCGCCCGTCGTCGACCGCGATGCGACGACTGCTCGAGGACGATCGGCAGAGACGAGTCGTGGACCGATCTGGCGCGCCATGATGTGGGCCGGTATCGGGTGTGCCCGGACTGCGCAGAGCTGCACCGGGCGTTGTCGTCAGCGGGGTGATCGAGGTCACCTCTGATCCTGCAATCCCGACAAGCTGAGGCACTGGAACCGGGGTTCCGACAGCTAGAGCACGATGTCGTCCGAGGCGGTCAGGGGGATCCACTCGGTCGATCGGATGCTGCCTCGCCGCAGCACGTCGGAGTCGACCAGCACTCCGAGGTCGACACCGGTGATGCGTGCGACCTCGGTCACCGGCACCTGGAATGTGCGGAAGGCCCCCAGAGGCGGCACGGCGAAGAGGCCGTCGGCGGTCTCGACGAGCTCGGACTGGTCGAGGACGAAACCGGCGGACGCCAGGCCGTCAGGCCCCTGCCACGTGGCCACCTTCCAGAACCGGAGAGGGATGCGGATGCCGCGATACGCAGGATCGTCATCCGCGAGCACGGGCGCCGTGAAGACCGAGAGACGCTGATCGGTGGCCTCGGCGTACTCGATGACGTGGTCTTCGAGACCCAGCCAGAGCTCCTTCGACTGATTGAACCCGGCCGCCTGGGGAGCCGCATTCGGATAGAAGAACGTGGCCTCGGTGGCCGCGCGAGCGTCGGCGACATCGCCCCAACCGGGGTCGCGCCGACGCACGAGGTGTCCGCGGTCGAGGTCGTTGCGTGAGTAGACCTCGGCGCCGGTCTGCAGGTCGGCGGCGACTCGGGGATCGAGACGCCACTCGCCGGTGCGCGGCAGCTCGCGCAGCAGCGCTCCGTCGATGTTCACACCCGTCACGGCCGCCAGGCGACGGTCGGTGTCGAGCAGCACCGTGAAGCGCGGGTAGGTCAGCTCGGTCGCATCCTGCGTCGGCTGAGGCAGGGGAACGCGCGTCGGAAGGAAATCGAGGTCGTATCCGTCTGCCATACCGACATATTGCCTTGGGTCGCCGACATCGACGAGGGGGTTGCCGCGCGCAGGAACGCCCCCTCCCGATCGTCTCGGGAAGAGGCGTTCGCGCTCAGCGGCTCACGGGGTCGGCATGCCGCCGTTGACGTTGAGCGTCTCGCCGGCGACGTAGCTCGACTCCGCGGAGGCGAGGAACACGTAGGCGGGGGCGAGCTCGGCGGGCTGACCCATGCGGCCGAGCGGGGTGTTCTCGCCGAACTCGTCGAGCTTCTCCTGGGGCTGTCCGTCGCTGGGCTGCAGGGGCGTCCAGATCGGACCGGGCGCCACGGCGTTCACGCGGATTCCCTTCGGCGCCAGCTGCTGCGCGAGGCCCTTCGTGAACGCGTTGATGGTCGCCTTGGTCGAGGCGTAGTCGACGAGGATGTCCGAGGGCGAGTACGCCTGGATCGACGTGGTGTTGATGATCGCGGAACCCGCCGGAAGGTGCGGGAGCGCCGCCTTCGTGATCCAGAACATGGCATACACGTTGGTCTTGAAGGTGTCGTCGAACTGCTCGTCGGTGATGTCGGTGAGCGACTCCTGGTAGACCTGCTTGCCGCCGTTGTTGACGAGGATGTCGAGGCCGCCCAGCGCTCCGACAGCTTCGGCGACGAGCGTGCGGCAGTACTCGGCGTCGCGCAGGTCGCCGGGGATCTGCGCCACCGTGGCGCCGGCGTCGCGCAGGATGCCGGCGATGCGTGCCGCATCCTCTTCCTCCTCCGGAAGGTATGAGAGCGCCACATCCGCGCCCTCACGCGCGAACGCGATCGCGGTGGCCGCTCCGATGCCGGAGTCGCCGCCCGTGATGAGCGCCTTGCGACCGGTCAGGCGGCCGGTGCCGCGGTAGGTGTCTTCACCGAGGTCGGCCTTCGGCGCGAGATCCGCGTCGAGCCCCGGCTCGGGCATGTGCTGCTTCTCGGGCTCGATGTCGGAGTAGAGCTCGGCGGGGTTGACGAAGGTGTACTGGTCACGAGACATGGGGTTCCTCTCGGTCGCGGGTGGGGGTATGCCTCCAGCGTGCGCCGACGTCGGCATCTCGACCAGCGCCTTGCGCCTCGCGGCCCTGGTCGCTAGGGAACCGGGAGGGGTCGACCCGCTCGAGCGCCGGGAGTAGCCTCGCCGCATGGGCCGACTCATCTACTCCATGATCACGTCCCTCGACGGTTACGTCAGCGGGCCCGATGGCGGGTTCGACTGGGCGCTCGACGAGGAGCTGCACGACTTCATCAACAGGCAGTTCGCCGACGTCAGTACCTACCTCTACGGGCGTCGCATGTACGAGACCATGGTCTATTGGGAGACCGCGCATCTCGAACCCGATCAGCCGCAGGTGGGGATCGACTATGCGCGCGTGTGGCAGGCAGCCGACAAGATCGTCTTCTCGACGACCCTGGCGGAGGTCTCGAGTGAGCGCACCCGTCTCGAGCGCTCCTTCGATCCCGCGGTGGTCGAGCGCTGGAAGGCCGAGTCCGACGGCGATCTGACGGTCGACGGTCCGACGCTCGCGGGCGAGGCGATCCGCGCCGGACTGGTCGACGAGTTCGGCATGTTCATCGGTCCGGGGATCGTCGGTGGCGGCAAGCCGTTCTTTCCCGAGGGCGTTCACGTCGACCTCGAACTGCTCGAGGATCGCCGGTTCGGCAGCGGCGTGATGTTCCTCCGCTATCAGACGGTGCGTCCGTAGAGCCGTCGATCCGGGTCAGCCCTGCGCGGAGACCCAGCCGGTGGTGAGGCCGGTGACGGCCGAGCCGTCGAGGTCCTTGAGCTTGATCGCGGTGAACGCGGTGGCACCGGCCGACGTCTGCACGCGGAAGGCGGGATCGTCGGCGGTGAGGGTCGCGAGGATGACCGCTGCGACGTCGTCGGGCGTCTGCGCGTTGCCCGGCGCGAACGCCTGTCGGGTGCGCGCGAGGTAGCTGTCGACGGCGGGCAGGTACGCGGCATCCGCGCCGGTCAGCAGCGCCTCACGGTCGGCATCGGAGTTGGCGACGAACTCGGTGAGCACCGGCCCCGGCTCGATCACGCTCACGGCGACGCCCAGGCTCTTCATCACGGGATGCAGGCTTTCCATGAATCCTTCGACGGCGAACTTCGCCGCGCAGTAGGCCTCGTTGAAGGGCTGGCCGACGACGCCGCCCACGCTCGTGACAGTGATGAGGCGTCCCCGTGAGGCGCGCAGGTGGGGGAGTGCGGTCTTGGTCACATCGACCACGCCGAAGAAGTTGACCTCCATCGCGGCGCGCACGCGATCGAGGCTCATGGCTTCGATGGTGCCGAGCGCCCCGGCGCCCGCGTTGTTGATCACCGCGTCGAGACGCCCGTGCTCGGCGACCAGCGCCTCGATCGTCGAGGCCACCGCATCGTGATCGGTGACGTCGAGCGCGCGGATGTCGAGGGCGACGCCGGCCTGTGCGGCAGCGGCCTCGAGAGCATCCGCCTTGCTCAGATCACGCATCGTGGCGATCGTCGTCCAGCCGGCGGCTGCGAGCGAAACGGCGGTGCTGAGGCCGATCCCTGTGGAGGTGCCGGTGACGAGAGCGATGGGTGCGGTGGCGTCGGTCATACCTGAAGTATGCGCGCCGTTCGATATGCCGCGGCTGGATGCGGTCTCAGGGGCGGACGCGCACCGTTCGACCCTCGAAGGTGACGAGGTCGCCGTCGTGCAGCTGACGCCCACGACGTCGGTCGACCTCGTCGTTCACCCTCACGAAACCGTCGATCACGACCTCCTTGGCGTTGCCGCCGGAGTCGAGGAGTCCCGAGAACTTCAGGAACTGGCCGAGGCGGATCATCTCTCCGCCGATGGAGACGTCGTCGATGCGGCCGGAATTCGTCATGACTGAAATGGTAGCCGCCGCAGACGCGTCGAGCCGCCGACCCCGAAGGGCCGACGGCTCGAAGAACGACGCGGACGCTCAGTCGTCGATGTCGGTGCCGACGACGGCGTAGTCCGCACTGAAGTCGATGTCGATCGAGCGGTTGTCGCTCGTGAGCACCGAGGCGTCGTAGGGGCTCACGCTGTCGTCGTCGGCGTCGAGGTCGGTGATCATCCCGTCGGCCTCGGCCAGCGCCGCGTCGACCAGAGCGCGGATCGCCGCCTCGTCGAGCGTGTGGGTCGGGGCGGAGTCGTCGTCATCCTGTTCGGTGGAGACGACGGTCGTCGCGAGGTCGGCGTCCACACGCACTTCGGTCTCGCTGCCGTTCGCGGCGGTCAGCTGGACCTCCCACGTGCCGTCGCGCTTCGCGTCGATCGACGTGACATCGCCGTCGGCTGCTCCGCGTGCGGCATCCGCGATCGCGACGAGATCGTCGGCCGAATCCGTGCCGATCCCGGTGACGGGGCCTCCGCCCTGCGGTGCGCCCTGCTGGTCGTCACGGTCGTCGCCACGGTCGTCGCCCGGCTGGCCCCCACGGTCATCCGCATCTCCGCGCGGGCCGTCGGAGACCGACGGACGGTCGTCGTCGCCGCCGAACTCGTCGCCGACGGCAGCGCCCAGGGCCACGCCGCCTCCGACGAGGACGACGGCCGCGGCGATTCCGCCGCCGATCAGAAGCGCGCGCTTGCGTCCGGGCTTGGCGGGGGTTGCCGGAGCGGACGCGGGAGCGGCCGTCGCGTCAGCAGCGAGCGGCGCGACGGGCACGGTCTCCGCCTCGGATGCCGGAGCGGGAGTCGCCTGAGGGGCAGGCGGAGCGGGCGGCGCCGGCGGGGTCGGGTTCGACGGGAGGTTCTCGGGCGTCTGGTCGGGGGTCGGGTTCTTGTCGTTCATGTCT
The DNA here is from genome assembly GCF_001423615.1 of Microbacterium sp. Leaf159. Lineage (GTDB taxonomy): Bacteria > Actinomycetota > Actinomycetes > Actinomycetales > Microbacteriaceae > Microbacterium. Next base: position 2,574,008 of record NZ_LMOU01000001.1, read on the forward strand.
CGATGCTCTCGCGCCGGTGCTGAAGCCACCCTGAAGCCTCCTGAAGCGATCTTCAGGAAGGGGGCTCAGCCGCGGATCGCGCTCGCCACGTCGGGGAAGGATGCAGGAATGTAGCCGCCATGCGCCTGCTCGCCGTGCACGAGTTCGCCCGTTCCGGTCTCCGCACTGCCGAGCACGCTCCACGGGTCGACGATCCGCACGTCATGACCGTCGAGGTGCAGGCGGCGGACGCCTTCGAGCAGCATCCGCTTGGCGATGTCGTTGGCGCGCTGCACCCGGTCGAGGTCGACGATCACGGGGTCGTCGCCCGCTGGCTCTTCCGCGAACCCGCGCAGCACGCGCTCGGCCTCCATGAAATGCAGGTCGCCGGCGATCTCGTGCACGGTCGCGCCGTCGTGCTCGACCCGGCGCGACACGGAGCGGGCCGCGTCCGTCGAGGTCATCAGGTGCAGGCCGAGATCGTGGTTCATGCGCTCGAACATGCGAACGCCACGGGTGCTGTTGCCGTGCGGGTCGAGCCGAGGTGAGAACACGGCGATGCCGACCTGCCCGGGCAGCACCCCCATCAGGCCGCCTGCGACGCCGCTCTTCGCGGGGATGCCGACCGAGGTCAGCCAGTCGCCCGCCGAGTCGTACATGCCGCACGTGGTCATGACGCTCAGCACCTGCCGGTTGATGGCGGGGGCGATCACCTGTTCACCGTCGGACGTGCGGCCTCCGGCGGCGAGCACCGACCCCATGCGGGCGAGGTCGCGCACCGTGACCGACACCGAGCACTGCCGGGTGTAGCCGCGCACCACATCCGCCGGTTCCGCGTCGAGGGTGCCGACCGTGCGCAGCATGTACGCGAGCGCCATGTTGCGGTCGGCCGACGACAGCTCGGACTCGAAGACGTCCTCTGCGATCGAGAGCCGGCGACCCGCGAGACGGCTGTAGAGGTCGAGGATGCGCTCGGTCCGAGCGTCCGCATCGCCGCCCTGCACGAGAGCGTGGGCGGCGATCGCACCCGCGTTGATCATCGGATTCCGCGGGCGACCGGTCTCGGGCTCGAGGGAGATCTCGTTGAACGCGTCTCCCGAGGGCTCGACGTCGATCCGCTCGAGCACGCCGTCGAGGCCCTGGTCGGCGATCGCGAGCGCATACGTGAACGGCTTCGAGATCGACTGGATCGTGAACTCCACGTCGGCATCCCCGGCGACGTAGACCTCGCCGTCGAGCGTCGCCACCGCGATCGCGAGCCGGTCGGGGTCGGCCTGGGCGAGCTCGGGGATGTACGAGGCGACCTCACCGGCATCCTCCCCGCACGACTCGAGCAGCAGGGTGAGGTAGTCGATCATAGGGGTCTGCATATCGACCATGCTCCCACGCCTCGCTGCCGCGACTCTGGGCCGACAGGTCTGCTCAGGCCGACAGAGGGAGCGTCACGACGAACCGGGCGCCGCCCCACCGTGAGGCGTCGACCGAGACGGTTCCGCCACTGGCCGTGGCGATGCCGTGGACGATCGCCAAGCCGAGTCCGCTGCCGCCGGCATCCCGACTGCGTGCCTCGTCGAGCCTGACGAAGCGCTCGAAGATGCGCTCGCGCTCGTCCGGGGGCACTCCCGTTCCGTCGTCCTCGACGGTCACGAAGACATGGGCATCCTGCGGGATCACGCTGATGGCCACGTGGCCGGCGCTGTGCCGCGCGGCGTTGTCGGCGAGATTGCGCAGCAGCTGACCGAGAAGCCGCGGATCGCCTTCGACTCGGGCAGCGCGGATGCCGGAGCTGTCGACCTCGATGCCGCGCGAACGCAGTCGGCGTGCCTCGCCGAGGGCGAGATCGTCGAGGTCGACGGCCTCATCATGAGTGCCGCCGCCCTCGTCGAGACGAGCGAGCAGCAGCAGGGACTCGACGATGCCCTGCAGGCGGAGACCCTCGTCGGAGACGACTTCGGCGAGTTCTCCGATGCTGGTCGTGGCCGGATGCGCCTGCGCGAGCTCGGCATGCTGGCGGATCGTCGCGAGGGGAGAGCGCAGCTCATGCGACGCGTCCGAGACGAACCGGCGCTGGGCCGTCGCCGAGGCGTCGAGGCGATCGAGCATCCGGTTCATGGTGGTCGCGAGCGCCGCGATCTCGTCTGCAGACGCGGGGACCTCGACCCGATTGTGCAGGTGCTCGGCGGTGATGCCGTCGACCTCCTGGCGGATGCGCGTGACCGGTCGCAGAGCTCGACCCACGACGAGCCACGTCGTGACCGCGACGAGCACGAGGAGCAGGGGGACGGCGACCGCGAGCAGCACGACGACGGTCGACAGCGTCTCGTCGTCGTCTTCGATGGGAACGGCCAGGACGAGGGTCTCGTCGTTCTCGAGGTCGTCCGAGACGACGAGCATCGGCGTGCCGTCGATCGTCACGGTGAGCGCGTGGTCCGCGATCGGCAGCGCGCTCGAGCCCAGATCGTCGCGGGCGTCCTCGCTCGCCGAGCGGATCGAGCCGTCAGCGCCGATGATCTGCACGAGTTCGTCGTCGAGGGTGTCGATGCCGCGGGCTCCACCGGGGCCGCCACCGGGTCCGTCCAGGCGCTCGGTCAGCTCGTCGAGTCGCTGCTCGGCGGCGCGCTCGGCGCTGGCATGGATGCTGGAGCTCAGGATGCCGTAGAACGAGAACGCTCCGATCAGCAGGGCGGCGGCCACGACGAGAGTCGCGCCGAGGGTCGTCCGGGCGCGCACTGATCTGAAGGGGCGGTCAGCCACCGTCGGCCGCCAAACGGTAGCCGGCACCGCGGATCGTCTCGATCGCCTCACGGCCGAACGGCTTGTCGAGCTTGCGGCGGAGGTGACCTACATAGACCTCGACGATGTTCGGGTCGCCGTCGAAGTCGTCGTCCCAGACGCCCTCGATCAGCGCGCGCTTCGACAACACCTGGCCCCGGTGGCGCATCAGGTATTCGAGCACGGCGAACTCTCGGGCGGTCAGGGTGACAGGCGTTTCGCCGCGCCAGACATGGTGCGACGAGGGGTCGAGCTTCAGGTCTCCGGCTTCGAGCACGGCGGGGCGGGCGACAGCGCCGCGGCGCACCAGGGCGCGGATCCGGGCGACGAGGATCGCGAACGAGAAGGGCTTCGTCACATAGTCATCGGCGCCGGTCTCGAGGGCCTCGACCTGATCCCACTCGCCGTCCTTGGCCGTGAGCATGAGCACGGGCGTCCAGTTCTCCTCGGCACGCAGCGCTTCGCACACCTTCCAGCCGCTCATGCCGGGCATCATGAGGTCGAGCACGATCGCGTCGTAGCGGGTCTCGCGCGCACGCCAGAGTCCATCGACGCCGTTGTTCGCGACGTCGACCGCGAAGCCCTCGGCCTCGAGCCCCCGGCGAACGGCGTCGGCCAAGCGCACCTCGTCGTCAACCACCAGGATCCGCATTCCTCCAGTGTGGCGGGCGCACGCTGAATCCGCGCTGAAGCGGGGTCAAACGAGCAGACGGGACTGGATCTCGCGGATCGTCGATCCGAGGACGCCGGAAGCCAGCAGCCCCGCGCCGAGCGGGCCGGCCGAGTTCGATCCGAGCAGGGGAAGCCGGCGGAGGGCGCTGGCTGCCTCTGTGGAGAGCAACTCGAACTGAGCATCGATCTCGTGCTCGGCAGCGGCGGCATCCTCTGGACGACTCGCACTCACCGCTGCGACTGCATACGCGGCCGCGCCGAGCGCGTGCGCTCCCATGTGGGCGACACCTGCGGCCTGTGCGGCGGAACGAGCTGCAGCGACACCGGCGGGAGTGCTCGCGCTCGCCGCGGCGCGTCCGGCGACGAAGCGGCGCGTGATCTCGCCGGCGGCGCTCAGCTCGCCGCGACTGAACGCCCTGGCCCGCGCGATCGCCTCGCGCGCTCTCGGGTCGTCGGGTACCTCCTGCTCGAAGAGGGACAGTGTGCGTTCAGCGCAGTCGGCGGCCCACACGGCAACCGTTCGCCGATCGAGCCCACTCAGGGATTGAGGAGACGGAGTCTTGGGCATGCCGACCTCACCGCTTCCGTCGTGCAGCTCGCGCCCGCGCGGCCTGGTGCGCGTCACCGAGGAGGGCGAGGACAGCGGCCGCGGTCCGCTCGGCCGGGTTGACCACGCTGATCCAGCCGGCGTCGCCGTAGAGCGGGTGCCGCACGAAGACATCCGCATCCGACGGCTGCGCCGTCGTGTCGACGAGCTGCGCGACCCGCTCACCGCCGACGTGGATGTTGACCCGGAAGCGGCCAGGAGTATCGAGCCCGGACGACGAGTCGTCTGGATAGTTCTTCGTGATGATCGTCCCGTAGGGCTGGGTGTGCTCCGGCATCCGACCGTCGGGCGCGAAGTAGAAGAACGCGTCGCCCCAGGCAAGCTCAGGAGTGTCGTCACCGCGGGCGGGGGCGACGACGAGTGCGCCGTCGAGGGCGCGGACGTCGCCGATGATGTTGTGCATTTCCATCATTCAATGGTGGAGTTGATGTGCTGTGTGGAGTTCTGCGGCGAGGAGATCGGAAAGCTGTGTTCAACCCTCAAGTGAGCGGATTGACCACTGCGCAGTTGGCGCGCGCTGTCGGCTATTCCACGCAGCAGGTGAGAGACCTCGAACGACTGGGTGTGCTCCCTCGGGCCGACCGCGCTCCGAACGGCTATCGTCGCTATCTCGCTCACCATGCCGTGGCGCTGCACGCCTATCGGTCGATGGCCGCGGCGATCGGTCCGGTGCCTGCGCGCACGCTGATGCCAGAGCTCGTCGGAGGGACGGTCGAGGCGGCTGCCGAGCGCATCGACGAGCTGCATGGCGCGCTCGCGCAGGAGCGGATGCAGGTGAGAGACGCCCTTCGAGGGCTGGAGGTCGCGGTGGGTGAGTCCTCCGATCTCTTCTCGGAGGAAGACGCGATGACGATCTCCGAGCTGGCCCACGCGCTGGGGGTCCGCGCATCGGCACTCAGGCATTGGGAGCGGGAAGGGCTCGTGCATCCTGCGCGCGCATCGCTGTCGACCGCGCGGTCTTTCGGAGCCCGCGCCGTCACCGAGGCGCGCATCGTCGCAGCGTTGCGTTCCGGCGGCTACGGCATCCCGTCTATCGCTCGTGTGCTCGAGCAGGTTCGCGAACAGCCCGTGACGGCCGATGCGCAGCGGATTCTGACGGAGCGTCTGGCGGGGCTGACCCGGCGCAGCGTGGCGCTGCTCGCCGCGGCGGGCCATCTGCACGAACTCCTCGAAATGCTCGGTGCCGAAGCAGCAGGTGCTGGCGAGGACGGTTGAGCCGTCGCGCGGCGCACACCCGGTTGGCACTGTCGGTGCCGTGTGGTTGCATGAGGGCATGACCGGACTCCGGGGGGACAGGTCGAGAAGCGTGCGTCTGCTTCTCGTCATCGCTGCGACGGCGCTGCTCGCGGGATGCGCGACCGCGAGCCCTGCGCCGCTGGGCGTATCGCCGTCGGAATCGGCGTCTCCCACCCCGACAGCGGCCTGCCCGCAGGTCGAGGGCGTCGAGCTGCCACCGGAATGTGCGCCGTACGATCCCGATAACGCGATGGCGCAGAACGAGCGCTATCGCGACCGGATGGAGCTCTCAGAAGACAGCCGAGCCGCAGCCGAGACGCCGGCGAACGAGATCCGCACGGCGCTCGAGGCTCTGCGCACCTCGGGAGACCTGTCTGTTTCGGCCGTGGAGGCTGCGATCGCGGCTGCCGGCCTCAGCGGCATCCAGACACTCGGCGATGAACGCGCGGTCGCCTTCGGTGCTGCCGCGCCTGCGGGCGGATGCATCTTCGGCGAGGTCTCGGCCGACGTGCTCACGGTCGAGATCGGCGGCATCATCATGGACGGCGGCTGCTTGCCGGCAGTCGGCCACTGACCACGACCCATCGACCGACCGACCGCGACCGACCGACCGCGACGGACCGGTTCAGGAGTCGGTGCGGAATCCCGCGGCCTTGTGCGTGCCGTCGCAGAACGGCTTGATGGTCGAGAGCCCGCAACGGCAGAGTGCCACCGTGCGGCGCGTGACCTCGATTGGCTCTCCGTCGGATGACTCCAGCACCGCTGCGCCGCGCACCAGCAGCGGCCCGTCGGGGTAGGCGGTGATGGTGACGGCATCCTCGCGCGCGCTCATCGATCCGCCCTCGATCGCAGCGACGATTCGCCTCGAGTCCACGAGTCGAGCATGTGACCCGCCGCCCATCCGTCGACGGTGAGGCAGGCGGATGCTCCGAACATGATGTCGGGCAGCAGCTCGGGGTGGTCCTCGGCCAGACCACCCGCGAGATCGCGCGCCGCGATCTGCTCATGCACGGCATCGGCCTCGACGTGCTCGTCGAAGTAGTCGGTGACGTCCTCGGCGAAGCCGAGCCGCCGCAGGCCGTCGGCGTAGAGGCGATTGGGGATCGACGACGTCATCTCGAATGCTGCGAGATGTCCGACGATGGCTCCGACGAGGCGGCGGTTGAGGCCGAACATCGACATCGAGTTGAGCGAGGCGAGCGTGATCGCCGGCACATCGTCGACGTAGCCGCCGTATGTGTCGTCGAGACCCGCGCCTCGCATCGCCCTGGCGAAGATCGTCGCGTGCACCCGGTCGGGCCGCCCTGCGCCGTACTCGTCCGACTGGATCTCGACGAGCGCTGCCTTCGCGCGGCCGCTGAGACGGGGGATGGCCCAGGAGTGCGGGTCGGCCTCGCGCAGCGTGTAGATGGAGCGCTGCATGAAGAACTCGCGCATCTGCTCGACGGTCGCCTTCTTCGCGACATACCGCGACAGGCTCGGGCCGGTGTCGGCTTCGGCGAGGGCGAACAGGGCTCGTCCGACGGCGTCCACGGTCGGCTCGGGGAGCCCCGGCATCGGGACGGTCGCACGCAGAGCCTGCTCGAAAGCCTGCTCGAGCAGCCCCCGAGTCGCGATCAGCGCGGCGTCGAACTCGAGGGTCGGGTCGAGATCGGGAAGAGAGCCGTACGACGAGGCGTAGAGCACGAAGAGGGCGAGCTGGATGTCGTCATCGCGCACGACGTCGGCGCTCGCCGCGAGCGCAGACTCGGTGCGGGAGCCGAGAACGTCGACGTCGCCACCGGTCAGTCGGCGGATGACGGCATCGCTGAGCGGACCGCGCGGCGTGATGCCATGGAGGGCGGTGGTGGTGAGGGCCGGGGCAGACATGCTCGCAGTCTCGCCCCGGTTCCGCCCACCCGTGAAGGGTCTTGACGGCGACCGTCGGATGCCTCAGCATCCGGATCTGTGACGTCCGCACCGCCGCCTAGGCTGGAACCATGAACAAGAACTCGCTCTGGACCATCGTCGGCGTCATCCTCGCCGTCGTGATCGCCTGGTGGATCGTCAGCGCGCTGTTCTCGATCCTGTGGTTCATCGCCAAGCTCGCGATCGTGCTCGTCGTCGCGGTCGTGGTGTTCCTGGTGCTGCGAGGACTCTTCAGCTCGAAGGCCGAGTAGCGCCCGCGAGCGCCGGTCAGGCGACGGGAGCCTTCGCGCCCACCCGGTACCGGGCGGCGCGATGCGTGTCCTGCACGCGGTCGCCCTTGCCCTGCAGCTTGTTGCGCAGCGTGCCCGGCGTGTACTCGTTCGGGTAGACGCCGCGCTCACGCAGCACCGGGATGACGTGCTCGATGACGTCCTGCCAGGTGCCGGGGGTGACCGCGTAGGCGAGGTTGAAGCCGTCGATGTCGGTCTCCTCGACCCACGACTGCAGCTCGTCGGCGATCTCGACGCCCGAGCCGACGATGGTCGGTCCGAGGCCACCGATCGCGTTGTGGCGGCCGAAGTCGCCGACGGTCCACTCGCGTCCGAGGTCCGCCTCCTCCTTGAGGTGCTGCAGCACCGACTGGATCGCGTTCGATTCGACGTTTCCGACCGGCTCGTCCTCCGCATACTGCGACAGGTCGACGCCCATCCAGCCGGACATGAAGGTCAGTGCGCCTTCGGGGCTCGCATACGACAGGTACTCGGCGTGCTTCGCCGCGGCATCCGCGCTGGTCTCACCCGTGATCACGGTGAGCAGGGTGTAGATGCGGGCGTCGTAGCGGTCGCGCCCCGCATCCTCGAGCGCGTCGCGGATGCGCTTGACCGTGCCGGCGAGCACCTCCTTCGAGGGCGCGGCGACGAAGATCGCCTCGGCGTTCTCCGATGCGAAGCGCACGCCGCGCGGGCTGGCTCCCGCCTGGTAGATCACGGGGGTGCGCTGCGGCGACGGCTCGGAGATGTGGATGCCGGGAACGCTGAAGTGCTTGCCCTCGTGGCCGATCGGGTGCACCTTCGACGGATCGGTGAAGATGCCGCGCTCGCGGTCCTCGACGACCGCGTCGTCTTCCCACGACCCCTCCCAGAGCTTGTAGAGCACCTCGACGTACTCGTCGGCGTGGTCGTAGCGGTCGTCGTGCGCGAGCTGATCCTCCTGGCCCATGTTGCGTGCGGCGCTGGGCAGGTAGCCGGTCACGACGTTCCAGCCGACACGCCCATTGGTGAGGTGGTCGAGAGTGCTGAGCCGACGCGCGAAGGGATACGGGTGCTCGAAGGCGGTGCCGGCGGTGATGCCGAATCCGAGGTGCTCGGTGACCGCCGCCATGGCGCTGACGAGCAGGATCGGGTCGTTCACGGGAACCTGCGCGCCGTTGCGGATCGCCGCCTCGTTCGTGCCGCCGTACACGTCGTAGGTGCCCAGGACGTCGGCGATGAAGATGCCGTCGAAGGTCGCGCTCTCGAGCAGCTTCGCGAGGTCGGTCCAGTACGAGATGGTGTTGTACTGACGCGAGCGGTCATCCGGATGCCGCCACAGACCGGACGACTGGTGGGCGACGCAGTTCATGTCGAAGGCGTTGAAGCGGATCTGGCGGCTCATGCCGTCAAGCAAACCCGCTGATCGACGGCCCGGCCAGTGTCGGCGACACGTGCCGACACATTCGGCCGGCCCCTCATGCTTTCGAATCGCGCACTTTGCAGTTCAAAACGAGTCGAGACTGCAAAGTGCGCGATTNTGTCGCGGTCGACGGTCTTCATCGTCGAGGTGATCGGGCGCGGATCGGGCATGATCGTCTCGACCTGCGGTTTCGCGTTCGCCTGAGCGCGACACCAGACGACGAAGCCCACCGCGGTGAAGACACCGTAGAACACGTACATGAATCCGGTGGCGTAGAAGCCCGAGCTGAACAGCAGTGGCACGCCCACGACGTCGACGGCTATCCAGATGAGCCAGAACTCCGTCCAGCCCTTGGCCATGCCGTAGGTGGCGAGCAGGGATCCGACGAAGGTCCAGGCATCCGCCCAGACGGGCTCCCACGAGCCGAGCGCGCGGAACAGGGGAGTGAGGGCGATCGTGCCGATCACCATCACGAGCACCAGGCCGATGCGGGCGCTGTTGGGTGCCCATCGCGGGGTCACGCGTCCGCCGTCTGCCGATGCCTGGCGCCACCGCACCCAGCCGTAGATCGCCACGATGATGAACATGACCTGGCGGCCCGCCTGGCCGAGCAGGTGCGGGAGTTCGTGGTCGGGGTTCAGGATCGACCCGAGGAACACGGTGAGTAGCAGCAGGTTGCCGACGATGCCCACCGGCCACGCCCAGATCTTGCGCTGCATGCCGCCGAGGGCGCTCGCGAGGCCGAACACGTTGCCGACCACCTCGCGGATGAGCAGCACCTGGCCGCCCGGAAGCACCCACTGCGAGTTGAAGGCGTCGGCCAGCCAGAGCAGGGCGTTCACGCGAGTTCGTCCGGGAAGGGGCGCTCGTCGAGCACCAGCTGCAGGAAGGTGAGGTCGAGCCAGCGGTCGAACTTGGCACCGACCTGCGGCATGCGTCCGACCTGCATGAAGTCGAGGCGCTTGTGCATGATGATCGAGCCGGTGTTGCTGCTCTCGATCGCCGCGACCATGACGTGCTTGCCCAGCTCGCGGGCACGGTGGATGAGCTCGATCATGAGCGCCTTGCCGATGCCGCGCCCGCGCTGGCCCTCGCGCACGTAGACCGAGTGCTCGACGGTGTGGCGGTAGCCGCTGTGCGGACGCCAGTCGCCGAATGTCGCGTAGCCCAGTACGCCGGTGTCATCGACGGCGACGAGCACGGGATAGCCGCGCTCGGTGCGCTCGGCGAGCCAGGAGGTGCGGTCGTCCACCGTGACAGCCTCTTCGTTCCAGATCGCGGTGGTGGTCAGCACCGCATCGTTGTAGATGGCCGTGATCGCCTCGACGTCGGCTGTCCCGGCATCCCGGATCTGGTGGTCGCTCATCGGGTCTCCTGCATCTGCGCTCGGGTGCGCACTGGACGACGGTAGCAGGATGCCGGGGCGGGAGATGCGGGAGACTGGCGGCATGTCCCTCGCTGAAACGGTTCGCGACCGCATCGTCCGTGCGATCGATGAGGAGCAGCTGGGGGCATACGGACTTCATGTGCTCGTCGGGCACGAGTCGGCCCACCATCGATGGCGCAGCGACGATCGCGTGAACCTGTATTCGGTGTCCAAGGGGGTCAGCGCACTCGCGGCGGGGATCGCCGTCGACGAAGGCATCCTGTCTCTCGATACCCGCGTTGTCGATGTGCTGGACGTGCCCGACCCCGGCTCGGGCGTCGAGAGGGTGTCCCTGCGGCATCTTCTCTCGATGACGAGCGGGATCGACTTCGAGTGGTTCGGAGATCAGGAGGTGCCCTGGCCCGACCTCGCCCAGGAGATGCTCGCTCGTCCGAGCCGAGGCCCGGGCGAGCACTTCCAGTACTCGGATGCGAGCACATACGTCGCCATGAGGATGCTCGGCGCTGCCGTCGGCGATGTGCGGGACTGGCTGATGCCCCGCCTGTTCGAGCCGCTCGGCATCCATGACCCGCAGTGGTCGAGATGTCCGCTCGGATGGATCGTGGGTGGGAGCGGGCTGGAGCTCCGCACCGAGGAACTGGCTCGGATCGGACGCGTGCTTCTTGATGGCGGCCGCTTCGGGGACGACCGCATCGTGGCGCAGAGTTGGATCGATCGGATGCATTCCGATTGGGTCTCCTCAGGGGCAGGTGGCCTCTACGCCTCCTACGGGCTGGCCGCCTGGCGAGGACCGGGTGACGGATGGCGTCTGGACGGGCGGTACGGGCAGTACGTCTTCGTCGATGACGCGGCCGACGTGGTCGTCACGATCACGGCGCACGAGGAGAAGAGCGATCAGCGGCTCATCGAGATCGCCGCTGACGCCGTTGCTGAGGCCGTCTCAGCATCGACCCCCGCGAGCACGGGGTGGGAGGCGTCACGCGCTCGGATGCCGTCTCGTCATCTCGTGCAGAGGGATGCGGCGGACGCACCCCGGTGCGGGCCGGTGAGCTCGAACGGAGAGGAATTCTGATGAGGATCGCAGTCGCAGGAGGAACGGGAGTGGTCGGTCGGCATGCCGTCGAGGCGGCGCGGGCTGCCGGGCACGATGTCGTCGTGCTCACGCGCTCGGCCGGTGCCGACGTGATCACGGGTGACGGCCTCGTCGACGCGCTGCGGGGCACGGATGCCGTCATCGACGTCACGAACACGACCACCCTCTCGGCCGCGAAGGCGGTCGACTTCTTCGAGACGGCGACCCGAAATCTGCTCGAGGCGGAGGAAGCCGCAGGCGTCGGGCATCATGTCGCGCTGTCGATCGTGGGGATCGATGGGATCGACGCCTCCTACTACGCGGGCAAGCTCGCGCAGGAGCGCGCGGTAGCCGCCGGCCCTGTGCCGTTCACGATCGCGAGGGCCGCGCAGTTCCATGAGTTCGCGGGACAGCTGCTGTCGGGGATGTCGGGGCCGGTCGCAGTGATGCCGAAGCTGTTGATGCGGCCCGTTGCGGCGCGCGAGATCGGAACCCATCTGGTGCAGGTCGCGTCGGGTGCGGCGGCGGGGCGCGCTCGCGATCTCGTCGGACCGCGGGATGAGGTTCTGGTGGATCTCGCCCGAAGGCAGCTGGCTTTCGACGGGGTGCGGCAGCCGGTGCTGGGGGTGCGGCTGCCCGGGGCATACGGGAAGGGGCTGGCATCGGGGTCGCTGCGCGGCGGCGCGGATGCTCTGCAGGGTGAGATCACGTTCGACGACTGGCTGGGCAGTGAGGACCATGTGCGCGGGGAATGAGCCGCTGTCGATCATATGTCGGCATACCGACCGAGATTCGAACATATCTTCTAAACTGGGGGCATGCCGAATCCCCGTCTGACACCGTTGCTCGAGGCCGTCGAGCGCCTCGGCGATGCCTGGGCGGATGCAGAGAGGGGCGTCGATCTGTCTCGGGTCGAACTGCTCGGGGCGCATCGTGCGGTCGGCGAGGTGCAACGTTGTCTCGACGGACTGCACGCCGAACTCGCGGCCGCGATCGCTCACGAATCCCGACCGGAGCTCGGTCCTGAAGGACTGGCGAAGCAGCAGGGATACCGGAGCGCGGCGGCGATGATCGCCGCGACGACCGGCGGGGCGCACGGAGACGCGAAGCGCCTCATCACCGTCGGTCAGGCGGCCGCGCCGCGCACCAATCTGCTGGGCGAGGCGCTGCCGGCGAAGTACCCCGCGCTGGCGATAGCGCTCGCCGCGGGGGAGATCTCCGTGCCCGCCGCCGCGATCATCGTCGCGCTGCTCGAACGCGTCCGCCTCAAAGTCGGGTCGGCGCGGGTCGAAGAGGCTGAGCGACTGCTCGTCGAGCGCGCCGACGGGATGACGCTCGACGACGTCCGTACTCTCGTCGCCCGCACCGAGGCCTGGCTCGACCCCGACGGTGTGGCCCCGAAAGAGCGAGAGGCGCGCGATCGTCGGTCGCTCACCATGTTCGAGCGCGATGGGTCTTTCCACTTGAACCTGCAGACCGACATCGCCGCGAGCGCCCCCATCAAGGCGGCGATCCAGGCCTACGTGTCGGCGACCTTCCAGGCGCGGATCACGGCACCCGATCCGGGTGCATCCGACGCAGACCATCGCACGGTCGCGATGATCCAGGCCGACGCGCTCGCGGCCATCTGCGAGCACGCGATCGCCTGCGACAACGGGGGAATGCCCGCGACCGGCGCGACGGTGGTGGTGCGCGTGAACCTCGACGACCTCACCGCAGGGCTGGGTGCCGCGACGATCGACGGCAGCGACCATCCCGTGAGCGTCGCCACCTGTCGCCGGATGGCCGCGGGCGGCGGGATCATCCCGGTGGTGCTCGGGTCTGAGGGAGAGATCCTCGACTGGGGCCGCGAGAAACGACTGTTCACACGGGCGCAGCGCCTGGCTCTCGTCGAGAGAGACGGCGGGTGCGCGATGTGCAGCCTCCCGCCACAGATGACCAAAGCGCATCATCTGAGATGGTGGCAGCGCGACACGGGGCCGACCGACCTGAACAACGGAGTGCTGTTGTGCGAGTCATGTCACCACCGCATCCACGACAACGGGTGGGAGATTCGCATCGAAGGGATCGGCGTCGCCGCGCGAGTGTGGCTCATCCCGCCGCCGCACGTGGATCCGGCGAGGACTCCTCGCCTCGGCGGGAGGGCCCGCTATGACATCGCAGCCTGAGTACGCCTCGTCGGCGTCGGCGTCGGCGTCAGACGTGCACGTCGGCGGGCGATTCCTCACCCTCGTGGAAGTTCGGCTTCTTGCCGATCAGGCGACCGATGCCCAGGATGATCCCGACGATGATCAGACCGGCGATCAGTCCGGCGATGGCCGAGAACAGGGTGTCGCCGATCCAGACGATGACCCCACCCGCCGGCTCGAGGAAGTGCTCGATGCCGTGCAGGATGTCGGCACCGAAGTGCATACCCACCTCGCCGAGGTTCACGAGCAGCAGGTGGCCACCGACCCACAGCATCGCGACGGTGCCGAGAATGCTGATGAAGCGGAAGACCGCCGGCATCGACCGTACGATCCGGGTGCCGGTGTGGCGGACCCGCTGCACGGGGTTCTTCGCCATCTTCAGGCCGATGTCGTCGATCTTCACCAGCAGTGCGACCGCGCCGTAGACGACGCCGGTCATGATCAGCGCGATCACCGCGAGGATCGCGAGAGTGGTCCAGATGTCGAGACCTGCCTCGAGGTTGGCGAGCGAGATCAGCATGATCTCGGTCGACAGGATCAGGTCGGTGCGCACAGCGCCCCAGACGAGCTTGTTCTCGTTCCGATCGCTCTCGTCAGCGTGGCCGTGCTGCACACCGAACCACTCGAGCACCTTCTCGGCACCCTCGAAGCACAGGTACGCGCCACCCAAGATGAGGAGGTACGGCAGCACCCAGGGGGCGAAGGCCGTGAGCAGCAGCGCGATCGGGATGATGATCACGAACTTGTTCGCGAGCGATCCGACCGCGATCTTCGCCACCACCGGAAGTTCGCGCGCGGGAGTGATGCCCTGCACGTACTGTGGGGTCACGGCCGCGTCGTCGATCACGACACCCGCGGCCTTGGCAGACGCCTTCATCGCCGCGCTGAGAATGTCATCGACGACGGCGAGCAGTCCAACAGACATGTGCGTCTCCCTGTGGTGTGTGTGGCTGAGCAACTCTATCGACTGCGGCGAAACTCACAGCGCGCTCACAGTCCCGCGGGACCAAATCCGGGGTGCCGCTGGTTCTTCTCTATGACGCTGCAGCCAGCCGCGTCGGACAAGGAGACAGACCATGTCGAACGAGTACAGCAAGACCCCCGAGGCCGTCAGCGACCTCACGCACCTGCAGTACGAGGTCACGCAGGAGGATGCCACCGAGCCTCCCTTCCGCAACGCGTACTGGAACACCCACGACGACGGCATCTACGTCGACGTCGTCTCAGGGCAGCCGTTGTTCGCATCGACCGACAAGTTCGACAGCGGCACCGGATGGCCGAGCTTCACCAAGCCCATCGATGCCGACGCCGTGACCACCCGCACAGACCGTACGCTGTGGATGAAGCGCACCGAGGCGCGGTCCAGCGGCGCCGACAGCCACCTCGGGCACGTCTTCGACGACGGGCCACGCAGCGCCGGAGGACTGCGCTACTGCATGAACTCCGCCGCCCTGCGCTTCATCCCGGCTGACAGCCTGGAAGATGAGGGGTACGGTCGCTACCGTCACCTCTTCGCCACCCCGAACACTGAGGAGAACTCATGACCGACACCGGAACCATCACCCGCACCCCCGGGACCGAGACCGCCGTGCTCGCGGGCGGCTGCTTCTGGGGCATGGAAGACCTCATCCGCCGCCAGCCCGGCGTGCTCGACACCCGTGTCGGCTACACCGGCGGCAGCAACGACCATGCGACCTATCGCAACCACCCCGGTCACGCCGAGGCGGTGGAGATCGTCTTCGATCCCACGAAGACGACGTATCGCGACATCCTGGCGTTCTTCTTCCAGATCCACGACCCGTCCACCAAGGACCGTCAGGGCAACGACATCGGATCGAGCTACCGCTCGGCGATCTTCCCGCTCACGCCCGAGCAGGAGACCGTCGCCCGCGACACGATCGCCGACGTCGACGCCTCGGGTCTGTGGCCGGCCAAGGCCGTCACGACGATCGAGCCCGAGGGTCCGTTCTGGCAGGCCGAGGAAGAGCACCAGGACTACCTGATCAAGTACCCGAACGGCTACNCGCGGCGGTCTGAATCCGGTCTCCTCGCCGGGGCTCAGGCCTCGGCGAGGAAAGCCAGTGCTGCTTCTTTGAATGCGCGGGATCCCGGAGCGTTGAAGTGATTGCGATCCGGGATCTCGAAGAACCGTCCCTGAGGAGCGGCTGAGGCGAGAGCGCGGGATCCCTCGATGATCGCGTCCTTCGACCCGGTCGCGAACAGGATCGGACTCCCCGGAGCGTTCGACGGATCCGGATCGATCGTCCGTGACGACCGCATGCCCTCGGCCAGCGCCACCAGGGCACCGAGGTCGTTGCCGGGCACACGCTCGGTCAGCGCGATGTAGTTCTGCGTCGTCGGGTCCGACACTGGCGTGCCGTCGGCCAGGTAGGCGCGCACCTGATCGAGATCGAGACGGGCGAGCGGGATGCCGTCCGGCACGCCACCGAGCACAGCGCGTCCGATGCGGTGCGGCAGATCGCGCACGACCTCCCAGCCGACTCGCGCGCCGAGCGAGTACCCGACGTAGACGGCCTCGTCGACGAGGTACGTGTCCATGACCGTCTCGACATCGGTCGCCAGGGTGCGGATGCCGTAGGCATCGGCCTGATGCGGCTTCTCGCTCAGGCCATGGCCTCGCTGGTCGAGGGCGAGCACCCGATAGCCCGCCTTGGTGAGCTCGCGCACCCATCCGGTGAGGACCCAGGTGTCGCGGGCGCTCGACGCGAAGCCGTGCACGATCACCACCACGGGTGCGTCGATCTCGCCCCAGGTGTACGTCGCGAGACGGGTGCCGTCAGCGGCGTGCACCTGCTGGGGCTCGGGCATGTTGGTCAGGTCGGAAAGAGGAACAGCCACGGCATCCATTGTCCTCCTGCGCGACGCCCGGATACGCCGAGACCCACCGGCCCCGAGGGGACGATGGGTCTCGGCGTGAGTGGATCCGAAGGGATGCGACTCAGAAGCGCGCGCGCAGCGCGTCGCCCAGCGACGCATCCACGTTCGTCCAGTACTGGAAGAAGCGCTCACGGATCGCGTCGATCGTGATGCCCTGGCCCTGGCCGGTCAGCGTCTCGAGGAAGCGAGCGCGCTGCTCGTCGTCGAAGACCGTGCGGTACAGGGTTCCGGCCTGGCCGAAGTCGTCGTCGTCCAGGTGCAGGGTTGCGGCGGCGCGGATCAGCTCGCCGTCCGACTCCCAGCTCGCCTCGACACCGGCTGCGGGATCGGCGGTCGGGCCGCCGGCCGCGCCGTACGAGTTCGGTGTGTAGACACGGTGCTCGGCCGGGTTGAACTTGTACTGCATCTGGCCTTCGTGCATGTAGTTGCGCACCTCGGCCGCGTGCGGCTGGTTGACCGGCAGCTGGTTGTAGTTCGCACCGATGCGGTAGCGCTGAGCATCCGAGTACGCGAACACGCGAGCCATGAGCATCTTGTCGGGCGAGATGCCAGTGCCGGGCACCTGGTTGCCGGGCGAGAAGGCGGCCTGCTCGATCTCGGCGAAGAAGTTCTGCGGGTTGCGGTCGAGCGTGAACGTGCCGACCTTGATGCGCGGGTAGTCCTTCTTCGACCAGGTCTTCGTCAGGTCGAACGGGTTGAAGCGGTAGGTCTTGCCCTCGTCGTAGGGCATGACCTGCACGTAGACGTCCCACGAGGGGGCGTCGCCGCTCGCGATCGCGTCGAACAGGTCGCGACGGTAGTAGTCGGCATCCGATCCTGCGAGCTTCTCGGCCTCTTCGGCGCTCATCGCCTCGACGCCCTGCTTGGAGAGGAAGTGATACTGCACCCAGAAGCGCTCGCCAGCGGCGTTGACCCACTGGTAGGTGTGCGATCCGTAGCCGTTCATGTGGCGCCAGCTGCGGGGCAGGCCGCGGTCTCCCATGAGGTACGTGACCTGGTGGGCGGACTCGGGCGAGAGGGTCCAGAAGTCCCACTGCATGTCGGCGTCGCGCAGACCCGAGTCGCCGAGGCGCTTCTGCGAGTGGATGAAGTCGGGGAACTTCATGGCGTCGCGCAGGAAGAACGTCGGGGTGTTGTTGCCGACGATGTCGAGGTTGCCCTCGGGCGTGTAGAAGCGCAGCGCGAAGCCGCGCACGTCGCGCCAGGTGTCGGGGGAGCCCTGCTCGCCGGCGACCGACGAGAAGCGCAGCAGCGTCTCGCTCTGAGCTCCGGGCTGGAAGGCCGCTGCGCGGGTGTAGGCCGAGACGTCCTCGGTCACGGTGAACGTCCCGAATGCTCCGCCGCCCTTGGCGTGCGGGTTGCGCTCCGGCACACGCTCGCGGTTGAACGATGCGAGCTTCTCGACGAGGTAGCGGTCGTGGAGGACCGTGGGGCCGTCAGCGCCGACGGTGAGCGAGTGGGCGTCGCTGGCGACCGGCGTTCCCGTCTGGGTCGTGGTGGCGGGCGTGGTCGATGGATCGGTCATGTTCTTCTCCTTCTGCGCGCGGGCGCGACGAATACCCCGGAGGACCGGGAGCGGACGACGGATGCTAGTGCGCGGCGTTCTGGCAACTGGGGCACAGGCCCCAGAAGGTGACTTCGGCTGTTCGGACGGTGAATCCCCCCGCCGAAGACGGGGTGAGACACGGCGCTTCGCCGACGACGCAGTCCACATCGCCGACCGCACCGCACTGGGTGCAGACGACGTGGTGGTGGTTGTCGCCGATGCGCCGTTCGTAGAGCGCTGCGGAGCCTGCCGGTTCGATACGGCGGAGCAGGCCCGCCGTCGTCAGGTCCGCGAGGATGTTGTGCACCGACTGGATCGACGTCGTCGGAAGCACCTCGGCCACGGCGCGGTAGACCCGCTCCGCATCCGTGTGGGCCATGGATTCCATCACCTCGAGCACAGCGACACGGCCCGCGGTCGCCCGCAGTCCCGCATCGCGAAGCGCGGAGTCGAGGTCGGTGTCCATGCCTCGACTGTACCCGCTGTTTTTAGTTATTCAAAAGATCGGCGTGTCGGCGTCGACGGTTGCGCGCTCCGTGCAGATGCGTAGCGTGGAGGGATGGGTATGAGACGAGCGGCGACGATCGGGCTGATCCTGGTGGCGGGCGTGGCGCTCGCCGGATGCACGGGGGAGCCCTCGGGCTCGGCTACGGCATCGCCCTCTGCATCCTCCTCATCCATGCCGACGAAGACTCCCGACGGGGCGGAAGCTGACGAGGCACTGCTCCCGATGCCTGTCGAAGAGATCCCCGAGTGGGCGCAGAAGGCGGTGCCCGGGTCGGACTCGCCCGGATACGTCTTCGGCTTCTCCGGATGGATGA
Organism: Microbacterium sp. Leaf159; assembly: GCF_001423615.1. Taxonomy (GTDB): domain Bacteria; phylum Actinomycetota; class Actinomycetes; order Actinomycetales; family Microbacteriaceae; genus Microbacterium. The sequence continues at coordinate 2,592,766 of NZ_LMOU01000001.1, forward strand.
GCGAGAACAGCTCGGCCAACGACGTCACCAGCTTCACGTCGCTCGAACCGGGAACGTATCAGGCGCAGTTCGCGTGCAGAGGCGAGGGGACGATCGAGCTCACCGTCAGTGAACTCGACGAGGGATCGCCCTCGGAGCCGATCGCCTGCACGAACGAGACGATCGCGTTCGACGTCACCAACGCCCGGACCGGAGTGAGGTTCGAGCTCGCGCTCGATGGCGCCCCCACGATCAATGCCGTCTCGCTCGTCACTGTGCCGTGAGTTCCCCGCGACCTCGATGGGTGTCAGGACTCCGAGGGCGCGAGAGGCAGCTCGAGTCCGTAGTTCCACGACAGGATCGCCGGCTGCTCACGGTAGAAGCTCAGCACGGAAACCGATCCGGCATTCAGGGTGATCTGCGCCCCGAAGCGCGGAGCCAGCCGCAGATAGACGGCGGTCAGGATGCGCAGGAAGTGGCCGTGCGCGACGAGTGCCACGTCTCCGTCCACCAGGGCGGGTAGGACGCGAGTGAGAACCCGCGACGCGCGGGCGGCCACCTCTTCGACGGTCTCTCCCGGCGTCTCGCCCCGGATCACACCATGCGTGAAGGCGCTCCAGTTGTAGCCGAGCTCCTCGCGGATCTCCTTCGTCGTGCGGCCCTCGTATCCGCCGTAGTCCCATTCGACGAGCAGCGGGTCGACCTCCGCGTGCAGGCCGGCGAGCTCGGCCGTGCGGCGGGCGCGCTCGAGCGGCGAGGTCAGGACGAGCGAGAAGTCGTAGTCCGCGACCAGTTCCCCGGCACCGCGAGCGAGATCCTCGCCCCGGGCGGTGAGCGGGACGTCGGTGAGCCCCGTATGCAGCCCCGCCTTCGACCATTCCGTCTCCCCGTGGCGCAGAAGCACGAGCTTTCCCGAAGGATTGTCGGGCGCTGGACGGTCGGGCAACGGGTCGTTCTCGGGGATCGCAGGCACACCGCAACCGTAGCCCGACGAGCCGCCCGATCTTCGAATCGCGCACTTTGCAGAAATGCACCCCCACCGATTGCAAGGTGCGCGATTCGAAAGTCAGGCCCGGGTGATCGTGAACCCGCCGCCGCGCACCCGCACCTGGCCACCCTGCACGGCTTGACCCCGCTGCGATCCGTCGGCGTCGTACGACCGGCCCGATCCTGCCGCGAGGGGCGCGACCCGCTGATCGCGGCGGCCCCCGTTGGCGTACAGCACGGCGGCGCCCGAGGTCGTCGCATACACGGCCGAAGCGACAGCCGGCTGGATCACCAGGGCATCGAGGCGCACGTCGCCGCGGCTGGTGCAGCGCACGGTCACCGCCTCGGCGGGCAGGTCGCCGCCGAGCAGCTGCGGCACCAGCATCCCGTCGGCCTCGGTGAGACCCCGATCGCCGGCTCCTCCGGCGGGAGTGCGCGTGCTCCAGAGCCGCTTGCGACCGCGGAACACCTCCCACACCGCGTCTCCGGCATCCGCAGCCTGCCTCCAGATGAGCCCGTGCAGGATGCCGCCGGCCTCGGTCACATCGAACTCGACGGACTCTCCGGCGGGCACCGTCACGTAAGCAGCACCCGAGAGGTTGCCCTCTCCGATCCACGCACCGCTCTCGGGGCGCGTGATCGAGCAGCCCGCTGAGAGCCGTGCGTTCTCGGCCTCGAGCACCCGCAGCCCCGAGAAAGAGGACAACCCGGTGATCGAGGTCGCGATCCGGGCGATGTCGCGGTTCGCATCGAGCAGCAGCATCGTGAGGAGCCCGTGGATCGTCGACTCCGCACCGGAGTTGCGATTCACTCGCCCGTCGGTCTCGACGCCGTCGAACGTCACGCCGGTGGCGGGATCGTAGACAGGGATGCCGGCGGTGTTGGCCCCGAAGAACCATCCCGCAGCGAGCCCTGCGAGCACGCGCAGCCCCTCGCCTCCGACAGTTGCCGCCTGCACGGCTCCAGCCACGCGACCGTGCGCGCCGTAGGCGATCTGCGCTTCGGCGGGCAACGGCGCCCACGCGTTGTGCGGCCCGCCCGAGGCGAGCACCTGCGGCGTGAATGTGCCGGCATCAGCGACGGCCGCGGCCTTCCAGTCGCGTCGCCTCAGCAGCGCACCGGCTCTGGCCAGCGCCTCGGGTGCAGCCGCACCCCAGGCGTGCCAGAACCCGAGAGACCCGGTCCACGGCAGCACCGCGCCGAACGGCCAGCCCTTCGCAGGATCGGTGGCCATCGCGCCCACACCCTCGCCATAGGTCTGCAGGGCCTGGCGGCTGCGGGCGTCGCCGGCCTCGGTCGCGGCGGCGAGCCCGAGCATCGCCTCGGCCGTGGCATCCGCTCCGCCGGCGATCAGCCAGGCGGGCAGATCCTTGCCGTCGCTGCGCACCCACTGCCCGGCTCGAGACAGCGATTCGCGACCGAGCGCATCGAGGGCGAGATGCAGCCGCTCGAGCAGGAAGGCCGCGAACGCGGCATCCTCCCGGCGGAACGCGGCGTATCCCTCACCGAACGCCCACACCGTGCGGGCGAGCCAGTACGACTCGGCGGAGTCCGAGGGGTCGGGCAGCTCGACGGGGATCGCGCTGGGGTTCAGCGTGCCGTCCTCCTGCTGCCACAGCACGACTCGACCGGCGTTGTCACCGCTCGTCGTCTGCAGGAACGCGAGCGACCGCAAGACATCACGCGCCTCGTCCCGGCTCTGCGGATCGCCGGTCGCCGTCCAGTCACGCAGGAACACGATGGCCGCGCGGGCGATGTCGTCCGCGTTGTACGCGCCCTGCGTCCAGTACCCGGTCACGGCGTCGCGCGTCCCTCCGCCGACGGGGCGGTAACCGCCGGCGCCGTCGGTGTCGGCATACGTCCACGGCGCGAGCACCCGCGGCGATGCCTCGATGCCGAACGTGGTGTGCGTCGCGCTCGCGACCACCGGCACCTCGGCGAGCAGGAACCGCAGGTGCGCGAGGTTCGTGAGTCGCGCACCACGTGCGGCATCCAGCGGCGCGGAGCCCCAGGGACGAAGACCGGCGGATGCCGAGGCCTGCGCCGTGTGCGCATCGAGGGGCAGCAGCGCGAGCGCCGAGCCGGCGGCCGCCGCGGTCAGGAACGTGCGTCGGGAGATGGACATGGTCTCATTCCTTGTCAGCGCCTGAGCCGGCGGAGTCTCTCAGTGCGCGACCCCAGGGCTGCGCCGGATCGTGGATGGCGACGGCCAGCGTCGTGTCGGACTGTCCGTAGTAGGCGAACCACTTCTCCTGGAACTTCACGAGTCCCTCGACGAACGTCACATTCGACACCAGACCGTGCATGTCCTCGAAGGTCTGCGGCCGCAGCCATGGCTCCTGCAGGCGGGCGATCACCTTCGTCGGCTCGTCGGGGTCGATCGCGATCTGTCCGCAGCGATAGTCGACGTCGACCGAGCCGTCAGCGTGCACCGTGCGGGTCGCCCCGTTCGTGAGGAACACGAGCAGGCCGTTGTCGGCCAGCACGGGCGAGGTGCCGATCTCGACGAGCGCTTCGTCCCACGTGCCAGGGGTCGGCGAGTACATCGGCTCGGTGTCGGCCGTGCCAGGGGTCCAGTGGATGAGATCGTCGCTGGTCGCCCAGTAGATCGCCCCCTCGCCGAAGTACATCCACCACTTCCCGTGCATCCGCTGCGGCACGATGACCCCGGCCTTCGACCAGTTGAAACCGCGCGGGTCCATGGTCTTGAACGTGTCGAAGTCGTCGAACAGCGGGCCGTGCTTGGTCCAGGTGCGCAGGTCGGTCGAGGTCGCGAGGCACAGCTGCGCGCTGCGCCTGTCCCAGCCGGTGTAAGTCAGGTAGTACGTGCCGTCGATCAGCGCGATGCGCGGGTCCTCGCATCCGAAGCGCTCGTAGTCCTCGGAGGGGGAGAGGATCGGCGCATCCTCGCGAGTGAAGTTCACGCCGTCCTTCGAGCGCGCGATGCCGATGTGCGACACGATGTCGTCTGCGTGCGCCCGATACAGCAGCACCACCTCGTCGCCGTCGACGATCGCGGCCGGGTTGTAGAGGTTGGCCGACTCCCAGCTGTCGCCTTTCGGCCGCAGGATGGGGTTGGCCTCGTAGGGGGTGAACGGGCCCAGGGGGAAGGTGGCTCCGGAGAACATGGATGCCTTTCTGGCTAGCCTTTGACGGCCGCGCCGAGGTCGGTGGCTCGGAAGAACCGCTGGAAGACGACGAACAGGATCACGACGGGGAACGCCAGCGCTGTCGCACCCGCGAGGATCGCGCCGTTGGGGTTCGCCGTGGACTGCGCGACGTTGGAGATGTAGTTCGCGAGGGAGACGGCGAGCGGCTGCAGCGACGCATCCTTCGTGATGAGGAACGGCCAGAGGAACTCGTTCCACGGACCGATGAAGGTGACGAGCACGACGGTCACGAGCACCGGCTTGATCAGTGGGATCGCGACCGACGTCAGCAGGCGGATCTCGCCCGCGCCGTCGATGCGTGCGGCCTCGAAGATCTCGACGGGCAGCGCCTTGAAGAACTGCACGAAGATGAACACCGCCGTCGTGTTGATGAGGAACGGCAGGATCATGCCCAGGTACGAATCGCCGAGCCCGTAGCTGCGCGTGATCTGCACGTAGAGCGGGATCATCAGCAGCTGGAACGGCACCATCTGCACGAGCAGCATGAGCACCCAGATGACCCCGCGACCGCGGAAGTCGAGTCGGGCGATCGCATAACCCGCGAGCAGGCCGAACACGACGGTCCCCAGCAGCACGCCGGCGGTGAAGATCAGCGAGTTGAGCAGCGAGCCGACCAGGTCGATGCGCGAGTCGATCGCGACGAAGTTGTCGACGGTCCACCCGGAGGTCGGGAAGAGCTCGTTAGGCGAGTTCGTCGGGTTCTCCTGGAAGGCGCCGACCAACATGAAGTAGAACGGGAAGGCGAAGCCGATGGCCGCGACCGTGAGGAGCACCAGGCTCAGGATGCGGGGGAGTGAACGCTTGCGTCTCATGGTCATCGCTCCCTGGTTGCGCGGTTGGCGGCGAGCGACAGCATCCCGACCAGGATCACGAGGATCATGCCGATCGCAGCCGCGGTGTCGGGGTTCTGCTGCTGGATGCCCAGTTGGTAGATGAGCAGCACGGGTGTCGAGGAGGCGCCGTCGGGGCCGCCGCCGTTCGTGAGCAGGTACGGCTCGGTGAAGAGGTTGGCGCCGGTGATGATCGACAGGATCAGCACGAGCGTGGTCGCATTGCGGACGCCGGGGATCGTGACGTTCCAGAAGCGCGAGAACGCGCCGGCGCCGTCGGTCTCGGCCGACTCGTAGAGCTCTTTGGGCACGTTCTGCAGGGCGGCGAGGTAGAGCAGGATGTAGAACCCCAACTGTTTCCAGGTCACGTACAGCGCGATCATCGGCATCGCGAGTCCGCTGTTCACGAGCCACGACGGATCCGGTGCGAGCGGGCCGAGGATGGTGTTGATCAGTCCGTTGCCCGAGAACAGCAGCATCCAGACGCCGACCAGCGAGACGCTCGCCGTGAGATAAGGCACGTAGAACGCCACCCGATAGGCGGCGACCCAGCGGATGCCGGTGTTCAGCGCCGCGGCGAGCACGAGCGAGAGCACGGCGGTGAGCGGCACGTTGATGACGAGGAAGATCAGCGTGTTGCGGAACGAGCCGAGCACGCGCGGGTCGGTGAGGACGGTGACGAAGTTGTCGAAGCCCACGAACGGGCGCTCGACCTCGACGTTGGGTGCGGTGAAGAAGTAGTCGTGGAAGGCGATGTAGATCGCGAACCCGAGGGGGTACGCGAAGATCGCGATCACGAAGACGAAGTACGGCAGCGCGAAGAGGGCGCCGAGCGGTTGCGCCCCCAACAGCCGGGTGCGCAACCGCCCCCTGGGTGGCCGTCCCGCGGACGGGGCCGGGGCAGCAGTGCCCCCGGCCACGTCCGCGACGGCGTCGTCTCGGAGCGTCATCGCAGACTCATCACTCGGCGACGAGATCGTCGATCTTCGCTGCCGCGTTCTTCAGGAAGTCGGCGATCGGCTCCTTGTCGAAGATCACGGATGCGGAGTACTCGTCACGGAACGCCTGCCAGGCCTCTACGGAGTTGGGGATGCTGGGCACATCCGCCGTCGCCTCGGCCTGCTCGGCGAACGCCACGTAGTTCGGGTTCGCGTCGAAGTAGTCGGCGTACGTGCCGGTGAGGTCGGTGCGCATCGGCATCTGACCGGTCGCCTCGAGCAGCTGCCCGTCGCTCTCGACACTGGTCGAGAACTTCAGGAACTCCCACGCGGTGCCCTGGTTCTCGCACGCCGTGAACATCGAGACGCTCTTCGAGTCGGCGAAGGTCGTCGGGTTCTCGCGGCCGTCGCTCGTGGGCACCGGCATGAAGCCGACGTCGACGGTGTCGGCGTACGACGGGATCGCCCAGGGGCCCGCGAGCTGCATGGCGGTGGTGCCGGCTGACATCGCATCGTCGGTCGACGCCTCGTTCGGGGAGAGCTTCTCGTCGTAGAAGGTCTTCCAGAACTCGGCGACCTCGCTGCCGGCATCCGAGTCGAACGTCGACGTGCCGTCTTCGACGAGCATCGTGCCGTCGGTCTCGGCGAGATAGAGCGGGTAGAAGTCGAACCAGGGCTGGTAGAACTCGCTCGTCGGCGCCGGCCAGATGGCGCTCTGCACGCCCGAGGCGACGATCGCGCGCGAACCTTCGAGGAACGCGTCGTACGTGTTCATCTGCGGGTCTTCGGGGTCGATGCCCGCGGCCTGGAACAGCGCCTTGTTGTACATCACCATCACGGGGTTCGACTTCCACGGCAGCTGGTAGAAGCTGTCGTCCGTGGCGTACGAGTCGACCTCGCCGCCACGATCGGTGATGTAGTCGCTGCCGCCCTCCATGGTGCTGAGGTCGACGAGACCGCCCTGCTTGACCCAGCCCGAGACGGCGGCCGGAGCCACGTTGTAGACGAGGCAGGGCGCGGTGCCCGCGGTGATCGCGGCGGTGATGGCCTCTTCCGACGATGAGCCGGCGGGGATCTCCTGGGCGTTGACCTTCTCATCGGGGTGCTCGGCGTTCCAGGCGTCGACGACGGCGGTGCCCCAGGCGACCTCCTGCTCGTTGTTCGACAGCCAGATGTCGATGGGACCGGTGGAGTCGGCTGAGCCTTCGCCGCTGCCCCCGCCTGCCGAGCATCCGGTGACGACGAGCGCTGCTGCCCCTAAGAGCGCTGCTGCGCGGATCTTCTTCTTCATGGTGTCCTCCTTGACGCGATGGTTCGGGTGATCGTCTAACGGGTGGTGCTCTCCCGGAAGTGCACGATGTTGCAGTCGACGACCTCGGTGCGCGGTTCGGCGCCCAGGATGTCGGCCAGCAGCAGACGGGCCGCAGCGCGTCCTCGCGCGGCGGGCCCTGACGAGACGCTCGTGAGAGCGGGGGAGAGGTGGGCGGAGAGATGGTCGTCGTCGAAGCCCGCGATCGCGAGATCGCGGGGGATGCTCAGCCCGCTCGAACGGGCGAACGACAGGCCGGCGATCGCCATGGTGTCGTTCGAGTACAGGATCGCGGTCGGTCGCTCGGGCAGCGCGAGCAGCTCGGCGGTGCGGGCGCGGCCGCTGGCGGCGGTGAAGTCGCCCTCGCGCAGGAGGTCGTCGTCTCCGACGGCGGAGATGTAGGCATCCGCGCGCACCCGCGAGTGCACGTAGTCGAGGGGGCCTGCGACATGCGCGATGCGCTCGTGGCCGGCGCTGCGCAGGTGCGCGATGATCTCGCGGATCGGCTCCGCGTCGTCGGTGCGGACGCACGAGAAGCGGGTCGGCTGCTCGTAGGCGCCCACCAGCACGGCGGGCAGCTCGAGTTCTTCGAGCAGCGGCACGCGCCAGTCGTCGGTGCGCAGGTCGAGCAGCAGGGCGCCGTCGGCTCGTCCGTGGCTGAGAGCGCGGTAGGCGCGCTCCTCGGCGGCGCGGTCAGGGACCACATGCAGGATCAGTCCGGTCTCGGTCTCGGCGAGCACCGACTCGACGCCCGCGATGAACGCGGGGAAGAACGAATCGTTCGCGATGACCTCGGGGTCGCGGGCCAGCACGACGGCCACGGCGTTCGCCTTCTGGGTTGCCAGGGCCCGGGCGCTCTGGCTCGGCACCCAGTTCAGCTTCTCGGCCGCGGCCAGCACCTTGGCCCTGGTGTCGTCGGAGATGGGCCGCTTGCCGCTCATCGCGTGCGAGACGGTGGCCTTGGTGACGCCGGCTTCACGGGCGACGTCGGCGATCGTCGTGCGGCTCATGCCACCTCCTCGTGGAACATCGGGCTGATCGTCGGCATCCGGTCTGGCAGTGTTTAACCGGTTTGACGATTGCGGGTGAAGCGAGTGTAAACCGGTTTGATGACCGTGGTCAAGACCCCTTGCAAGGGCGGAGCCCGGATCAGACGACGCGGCTCAGACGAACGTGACGGTCTGCTGCAGGCGTGTGCGCACGTCGAACAGCTCGTTGCCGCCGATCGCCCTGGCACCCGGAACTCCCTGACGCAGCACCATCGACAGCGCGCTGCGTCGCACGACGACGACCGGCACTCCGCGGCTGCTGCCGAGGGGTGTGACGGCCTGCGCCAGATCGTCGTCGGGGAGAACGACGATCACTCCGCCGAACTTCACCCGAGCGGCCTTGGCGACCGTACGCATGCGGGCGAGGGCCGCGGTGACGGGCGCGCGGGTGCCGAGGCTCGGCCCGGTGATCTCACCGCGCCGGAATCCGACGACTCCGCCGAAGTCCTCCGACATCACGCCGTAGAGGCCCGAGGGGCTGAGCACCACGTGGTCGAGCTTGTCGTCGGCATCGGCGCTCGTGGCGACGTCGTGCCAGACGGTGAATCCCATGCCGAGGGCGCTCACCGTGCGGGCGGTCGCCTCTTCGGCCAGCGCATCGGCGAGCAGTCGTCGCAGGTCTCGCGGTGCCGAGCGCACGAGCGCGGGGTCGTACGGATCGGGGACCTCGACGCCGCGGCCCGCCCACTCGCGGATCAGCGACAGGTAGCGCTCACGTCGCCAGCCGCCGGGGTGGCCGTACGAGCGCGCCCGCGGGCGTGTGTCGGTGCGCGTCGGGGACTGCGGACGCCATCCGCTCCACTCCGGTTCCGAGGGTATGCCGGGATGCGCGCCCGAGCGGCGGTCGTAGGCGGCGCGACTCTCGATGGTGCCGACGAGTTCCCACGCGCGCTGCACCTGGATGAACACGGCGGCGTCGCCTCCGGTGTCCGGGTGGGTCTCCCGCAGACGCAGTCGATACGCGCGGCGGAGCTCGACGTCGTCGACCGACGGGTCCACGCCGAGGATCTCGTAGGCAGAGGCCGAGAGCGGGCTGTCGAACATCGCTCTCCTTCCGAGATCGCGGCATCCAGAATATCCGGCTGTCGTTGTGGATCAGCCGTGGCGGTCGGGATCAGCCGTGAGTCCAGTCGTGGGAGGCGGGACGCGGCAACCCCTGGACACCTCGGCTGCGGCTGGTCTGAAGCGCGTCGTCTGCGAGCAGCGATCAGCTCCGTGGGCTGGGTCGGAACACGTCGATCACGGGGTGCGCGACGGCGAACGGGACGGCCGTGGCCGTGACGGGATCGAAGAGACGCGCGGGCGTGCGACCGGAGGCGAGCTCTTGTCGGGCGGCGGGGTCTGTGGCGTACAGTCGCAGGGCCAGCCAGAGGAGAGTCCCGTCGATCCCGAGCGACAACGGCTCGACGTCGAGTGACTTCTTACGTCGGAAGAATGGGTGTCGCCAGACCGACTCGAATGACGTCGCGGTCGGAGCGACGTGCACGCGAAGCACCATCATCCCCGCAGCACCCTCGGTGAACTCGATCGTCTCGATGTCGTGCCACTGCACCGCGGCGTCGGAGAGGAACGAGGCAGAGCCGAGACCGTTCGGATGCAGGATGAGTCTGCGAGGGTGCGCTGCAGCGATCCCCGTACTCACCGTCGCGATGACGCAAAGAGCGGCGCACGAACCCCAGGCGATCGCCCATCCGCCGCTCGTGGTCACCGTGGCGATCACACAGAACGCCGCAGCGGTGCCCACGGCAGCGAGCAGCGCAAGGGTGTGGCCTCGGCGACCGGGGATGAGGATGCCGTGCGGGAGAGCGTCTCGCGCGGCGCTGATCTGGGCCGGTCCTGTGCGCCGCACTCTCGTCGTCACGAGCTGGAACACGACGAACGCCCAGCACACGATCGGGATCGAGACGAGGATCGGCACCATCGACGCCAGGCTGGATGCGAGGGGACGTTCGAGAGCAGCGCCCCACAGCAACGCGGAGAGCGCCACAGCGAGAGCCGCACTCAGCCACAGGGCCACGACGGCACCGTGCCTCCCGAGGAGCGCCTCCAGGCGCGTCGTCGGCATCGGGCGCGGAGCTCTCATCGCGTCATCCGAAGATCGAGTTCCACGTGTCTCCGATCCCTTCACCGATCGCGCCGATGCCGTCGCCGATCGCGCCCACGGTGTTCGAGCATCGGCACCCCGCAGTACCGGACGGCTCGCCGTCATCCGACGATCTCGCCTGGTCGCCGAGCAAGCCGGTGACCATCGCGGTGCAGTTGTGCCTGGCATCCCACCACTGCTTGCGGACACGCGCGATGACCGCATCCGCGTCGTCGACCGAGACGACCGGTTCGACGGTCGCGATGAACCGCGACTTCTTGATGATGAGCTCGTGCTTCACAGGCGCGGCGATCGTGGCCGGGTAGGTGCGGGCGGAGGTCATCTGCCCCAGACTACCCAGCCACCATGCGCACTCAACGGTCGACGAACGACATCTGCTGCGGGTTGTAGCGGTCGCCCTGCACACCGACACGGGCGGCGAGCTGGTCGAGATCGGCCATCTCGTCGGCTGAGAGCGCGACGGCCGTCGCTCCCGCATTCTCGGCGATCCGCGATGTGCGCCTCGTTCCGGGGATGGGGACGATGAACGGTTGCCGGGCGAGCAGCCAGGCCAGCGCGATCTGGCCGGACGACGACTGCTTGGCCTCCGCGAGAGCCGTGACGTGACTCACGAGGGCCTGGTTCGCGGCCCGATTCTCCTCGCTGAAGCGCGGGATCGTGCCGCGGATGTCCCCGGCTGAGAACGAGGTCGTCTGATCGACGGTGCCGGTGAGGAATCCCTTGCCGAGGGGGCTGAACGGCACGAAGCCTATGCCGAGCTCGGCGAGAGTGGGGAGCACCTCGTCCTCGGGGTCGCGGGTCCACAGCGAATACTCGCTCTGCACTGCCGTGACCGGCTGCACCGCGTGCGCGCGGCGGATCGTCGAGGCGGATGCTTCGGAGAGACCGAAGTGACGCACCTTGCCCTCGGCGATCAGCTCGGCGACCGTGCCCGCGACGTCGTCGATCGGCACGTCGGGGTCGACGCGATGCTGGTAGAAGAGGTCGATCACATCGGTGCGCAGACGGCTCAGTGACTGCTCGGCGACGCGGCGGATCTGCTCGGGCCGACTGTCGAGACCGACGCTCTTGCCGTCTTCGATGCGCCAGCCGAACTTCGTCGCGATGACGACCTGGTCGCGGATCGGCTCCAGCGCCTCACCGACGAGCTCTTCGTTGACGTAGGGGCCGTAAACCTCGGCGGTGTCGAAGAATGTCACGCCGAGATCGAGCGCCGAACGCAGCACGGCGATCATCTCGTCGCGACTGCCGGGGTTCGGGCCGTAGCTCTGCGACATCCCCATGCAGCCGAGTCCGACAGCCGAGACCTCGAGTCCCTGGCCGAGTGTGCGAGTGTGCATGTCGAGTCCTTTCGTCGAGACCGACGCTACGCGCGCTGACGGCGCTGAGGGAGGGCCTGTCGGAACCTCCCTCAGACACCGCGGGTTCACGATTCAGCACGAGATGCCCCGGACACGACAGAGCCGGCCGATTCGTCAGGAATCGGCCGGCTCATGCTGAATTGTGAACGCGGAGACGCCCGCGACTACTCCGCGGAGTCGTCGCGCAGGTACGCGATGTGCGCTGCGTGGCGTGTCAGGTGGTTCTGCGACCTGCGCACGAACAGCCAGGCCACGAGCAGCAGCACGAACCAGATCGGCGTCACCAGCAGTGCGGTCAGCGTGTCGGGCTGGGTCGTGAGCGCCCAGAGGATGAACACGAAGAACGCGAGCACCACGTAGACCATGAAGACGCCGCCCGGCATCCGGAACTTTGACGCTGCGACCTTCTCGGGGCGCCTGCGCCGGTAGACGAGGTAGCTGCAGAGGAAGATCGTCCAGACGAACATGAAGCACACGGCGGACACCGTCGTGACCATGTCGAACGCCGTGCCGATGTCCTTGCCCGCGTAGAGCAGCACGACGCCCGAGAGCAGCAGGATGCACGAGAGGAACAGCGCGTTCTGCGGCACGCGGCGCTTCGAGAGGCGGCCGAAGAGGCGCGGGGCGTCGCCGTCCTTCGCGAGTCCGAACACCATGCGCGAGGTCGAGTAGATGCCCGAGTTGGCGCTCGACATCGCCGAGGTGAGCACGACGAGGTTCACGACGGTCGCCGCGATGCCGAGACCCGCGAGCGCGAACATCGCGATGAAGGGGCTCTCGCCCGCGACGTACTCGGTCCACGGGGTGACGGCCATCAGGATGATGAGCGCGCCCACGTAGAAGAGCAGGATGCGGATCGGGATCGCGTTGATCGCCTTGGGCAGGTTCTTCTCCGGATCCTTCGTCTCGGCCGCGGCGGTGCCGACGAGCTCGACACCGACGAACGCGAACACCGCGATCTGGAATCCGGCGACGAAGCCCATGAAGCCGTGGGGGAACATGCCGCCGTGATCCCACAGGTTGCTGAAGCTGGCGGTGCCGGCGTCGTGCTGGAAGCCGGTGAAGATCATCACGAGACCGGTGATGATGAGCGCGACGATCGCGACGATCTTGATCAGCGCGAACCAGAACTCCATCTCGCCGAACGCGGCGACGGTGGGCAGGTTCAGCGCGAGCAGGATGACGATGACGAGCACGCCGGGGATCCACAACGGGATGCCGGGGAGCAGCGCGTCCGTGTATCCGGCGATCGCGATCACGTCGGCGACGCCGGTGACGACCCAGCAGAACCAGTACGTCCACCCGGTGAAGAACCCGGCCCACGGGCCGAGCAGGTCGCCCGCGAAGTCGCTGAAGGACTTGTACTTGAGGTTGGACAGCAGCAGCTCGCCCATCGCCCGCATGACGAAGAAGAGCATGAAGCCGATGATCATGTAGACGAAGATCACCGAGGGGCCGGCGACCGAGATCGTCTTGCCGCTGCCCATGAAGAGGCCGGTGCCGATCGCTCCGCCGATCGCGAGCAGCTGGATGTGCCGATTGCTGAGAGCACGTTTCAGGTGCTGCTCTTCTCCGTCGGCGGCTCCGTCCACCCCGACGGTTCCTTCCGTGTCCTGTGCCGTCATCGCTCGAACCTCCGGTGTTCCGTGCCGCGACCCGCTGCGGCATCCTTCCGACCGTACTTGTCGATCGGGGATGGCAGTTAACCGAATCGATTCGATATCCTGGTTCGACCCCCGATCATCCCCCAGTTCTGCGAGCCGCTTCCTTCATGGCCACCTCTCTCACTACGGGCCGCCCGTGGCGTGTCATCCTCTCGTTCTCGATCCCCCTGCTGCTCGGCAACGTCGTGCAGCAGATGTACCAGTTCGCCGACGCCGTCGTCGTCGGCCGTCATCTCGGCGTCGAGTCGCTCGCAGCCGTCGGCGCCACGGGCAGCCTGCTCTTCCTGCTGATCGGCTTCGCCTGGGGCCTGACCAGCGGCTTCGCGATCCCGATAGCCCAGGCGTTCGGCGCGGGCGACGGCGCGGCCGTGCGACGGTCGGTCGCGACCGGCGTGATCCTGACCGGCATCACGAGTGTCGTGCTGACGATCGTCGCGCCGCTGATCGCCGCGCCCGTGCTCGCGCTGCTGCAGACCCCTGCCGAGCTCATGCCCGAGGCGACGATCTTCACGCAGATCAGCTTCATCGGCGCGAGCGCGACGATGTTCTTCAACTACCTCTCGGCGATCATCCGGGCGATCGGCGACTCGCGCACGCCCCTGATCTTCCTCACGGTGTCGTGCGCGCTCAACGTCGGCCTCGTCGTCCTCATGGTCGGCCCGCTCGAGTGGGGCGTCGGCGGAGCGGCCCTCGCGACGGTGGTCGCCCAGGCCGTCTCGGTCGCGCTGTGCCTCGAGTTCGTGCGCCGCCGCCTGCCGATGCTGCATCTGCGCCGTGCCGACTGGCGGGTCACCCGCAACGATTTCACGGAGCACCTGCGCCTCGGCCTGCCGATGGGTTTCCAGGCGTCGATCATCGCGATCGGAACCCTCGTGGTGCAGGTCGCACTCAACACCCTCGGCTCCGACGCGGTCGCCGCCTACACGACGGCGTCGAGGGTCGACGGTCTGGCCGTCGCGTTCCTCTCGTCGCTCGGTCTCGCGTCGTCGATGTATGCGGCCCAGAACCTCGGCGGGCGTCGGCCCGACCGCATCCGCCGCGGAGTGATCGAGGGCACCTGGATGGCGATCGCCGCCGGTCTCGCACTCGGAGCGCTGATCATCGCGTTCGGGACGCCCATGGTGCGGCTGTTCGTCGGCGAAGGATCCGACGAGGTCGTCAGGCTCGCGCACCTCATGCTGATCATCAACGGATGCGGATACTGGGCGCTCGGCGTGCTGTTCGTGCTGCGCGGCGCGCTGCAGGGGCTCGGCCACACACTCATCCCCACGGTCACCGGGGTGGTCGAGCTCGTGATGCGCGTGGGGGCGGCTCTCGTGCTCGGCGCCATGATCGGCTTCGAGGGAGTGGCGCTCAGCAACCCGCTGGCCTGGCTCGGCGCGATCGCCCTGCTGGTTCCGGCGTACGTGCGCGCCCACCGCGACCTCGGCCGGATGCCGGTGGATCCCGTCGAGTCGACCGAGACGTCGGCGATGGCGATCATCGGACCGACCGACGGCTCGATGGTCGTCGACGCGGTGGTCACCCAGCCGGTGCGCGTGATCAAGACGTCGCGTTTCGCGCGGTTGAAGCGCCGCTGAACGACGCGTCACAGTTACGGAACATCATCCTTGAGATGGATGCCCGGTATGCCGACACTTCGTAGTGTTGGTAGTGCGGAGATTCCGTTTGACCGGGGGGTCGTGATGACGTCATCAAGAGTGGCAAACGAACTGGCATCGATACTGGTGCCGATCGGAGTGGTGGGAGCCGTGATCGCGGCTCTGTGCGCGATCGTCGCAGGAGTCGCGATCATGCGCGGCGCCGCGGGGCTCGCCGGCGGAGCGGTGGGTCTGTGGATCCCGAGTGCGATGCTCAGCTCCACGGCATCTTTCGCGAGTCAGTGGACGCCGCTGCTCGTGTCTGGCGTCGTGCTCGCCGCGATGCTCGTGATCGGCGCCGTGGTGCGCGCGATCGTGAGCGCCGGGGAGCCCGCGCGACAGACCGCGCGCACCGCACGGGCCGAGGCCCTCGCGAAGGCGCCGGAGCCGCAGCCCGCACCGCGCGCGTCGACGGCACCGAGCACCGGCTCGCAGCCCGCACTCGCCCGCTGAGCTCGCGAGCTCAGCGGTAGTCGCGGTCGCGGTGCTGCCCGGCCTCGTCACCCGAGGTCACGCGCTCGGCCTCTCTCGCGCGCAACTCGACGCGTCGGATCTTGCCCGAGATCGTCTTGGGCAGCTCTGGAACGAACTCGATGATGCGCACCCACAGGTGCGAGGAGAGCCGGTCGTGGGCGTACGCGAAGATCGATCGCGCGGCGTCCGCCTCGGCATCCACCGCATCTGCCCGCAGGCACACGTAGGCCTTCGGCACTGCCAGTCGTGTCGGATCGGGGCTGGGGATCACCGCGGCCTCGATCACGAGCTCGTGCTCGAGCAGCACGGACTCGAGCTCGAACGGCGAGATCTTGTAGTCGGAGGCCTTGAAGACGTCGTCGGCCCGCCCGATGTAGGTGAGGTAGCCGTCGGCATCCCGCTGGGCGATGTCGCCGGTGTGGTGATAGCCGCCGACGCGAGACTCGGCCGTCTTCTCGGGGTCGTCGTAGTACCCGGCCATGAGACCTGCGGGCGGGTGCGCGAGGTCGAGTGCGATCTCGCCCTCGGCCTCGGCGAGCCCGCCGGTGGCGGGGTCGAGCAGCACGACCGGGTAGCCGGGCAGCGGGCGGCCCATGGATCCGACCTTCACGACCTGACCGGGCGAGTTGCCCACGCAGGCCGTCATCTCGGTCTGCCCGAATCCGTCGCGGATCGTTCCGCCCCATGCCTCGCGCACGCGGTCGATGACCTCGGGATTCAGCGGTTCGCCGGCGCCGACGAGCTCGCGCGGCGGGTGGGTCAGTCGCGCGAGGTCGGCCTGGATCAGCATGCGCCACACGGTGGGCGGCGCGCAGAACGTCGAGACGTTGTGCGTGTCCATCACCTGCATGAGGGTGTTCGCGTCGAAGCGGTCGTAGTTGTAGACGAACACGGCCGCCTCGGCGAGGAAAGGTGAGTAGAAGCTCGACCAGGCGTGCTTCGCCCATCCCGGCGATGAGATGTTGAGGTGCACGTCGTCTGGGCGCACGCCCAGCCACCACATGGTCGACAGGTGTCCGATCGGATACGAGACGTGGGTGTGCTGCACGAGCTTCGGGCGGCTGGTGGTGCCGCTCGTGAAATAGAGCAGGGCCGTGTCGTCGGCGGGTGTCGCGGCGTCCGGCGCGAACGTCGTCGGCGCGGTGGCCGAGTCGGCGAAGCGCGTCCACTCGGCGGGGATGCCTTCGCCCACCCCGATGCGCAGCACCTCGGCGTCGATGTCGGCGATGCGCTCTGCCAGGCCGCCCAGGGTCACGATCGCGCGGGCGCGGCCGTGCTCGACGCGGTAGGCGAGGTCGGATGCCGAGAGCAGGGTCGAGGTCGGGATCGACACCGCGCCGATCTTGGTGATCGCGAGCATCACCTCCCACAGTTCGATCGTGTTGCCGAGCATCACGATGACGTGGTCGCCCCGACGGATGCCGAGACCGGTCAGCCACGCGGCGACCTGGTCTGAACGTGCGGAGAGGTCGCCGTACGTCCACGACTCGAGGCTGAGATCGGCCGAGACGATCTGCACGGCCGGACGATCCGGAGTCTCACCCGCGACGACGTCGAACCACTCGAGAGCGAAGTTGAACTCGGTGGGCGCCGGCCAGGAGAATCCGTCCCGCGCCGCGGCGTAGTCGGTGGCGTTCGCGAAGAGGAAGTCGCGCATCTCGCGGATCGCGGTCGTGGCTGCGGTGGCGCTGCGGCTCATTCGGGGCTCCCTTGCTCGACGGACGTCTTCCATCCTCGCACCGAGCGCGGCCGCCGTGCCGACCTACGGCAGGCGGATGGTCCCCGTGGCCAGGCGCTCGGTCGGCATCCGATCGCGGTTGTAGGTGATCTCGCTGTACCCGTGAGGGGTGGGCACTCCGTCGTCATCCAGGCTCACGAACACGATCTTGTCGATCGTCAGGATGCGCTTGCGGGTGATCATGTTGCGGGCGACGGCCCGCATGGTCAGAGACGTGGTGCCGAAATGCGTGGCCTGCAGGCCGATCTCGATCAGGTCGCCCTGCACTGCGGACGCCTCGAAGTTGATCTCCGAGATGTGTTTCGTCACCGCACGGTAGTTGCCCAGCTGCACGATCGCGTAGATCGCCGCCTCCTCGTCGATCCACTTCAGCAGGCTGCCTCCGAACAGCGAGCCGTTCGCGTTGAGGTCTTCGGGGCGCACCCACTTGCGGGTGCGGAAGTTGATGCCGTCCTCGGACCACTGCCACTCGGGTGTCTTCTGCTTCGCCATGCTCCGAGGGTAGGAGCCTCGTGAGTCGGGGGTGTTACGCGAGCATGCCGACTCGATCTGCCGTGGGCTGATCCGCCCCGAGCGGATACCCGACCGCGGCGGATCGCGGCGGCGGATGCTGGTCGCATGAGCGAAGACAACTCCCTCCCGCAGTTCGGCCCCGAGGCCAGAAGAGCGCTGTTCCACGAACGCGTCCTGGTGCTCGACGGCGCCCTCGACGACGACAACGGCACGCTGCTGATGACGCAGCTGCTGACCCTCTCGGTCGAGGATCCGACCACCGACATCGCGCTGTGGATCCACTCGCCCGGCGGTTCGGTTCCCTCGATGCTCGCGATCCGCGACCTGATGACGATGGTGCCGAACGACGTGTCGACCCTCGCGCTCGGGCTCGCCTGCAGTGCCGGACAATTCCTGCTGTCCGCCGGCACGAAGGGCAAGCGCCGCGCGCTGCCGCATGCGCGCATCCTGATGCACCAGGGGTCTGCGGGCATCGGCGGGTCGGCGGGCGAGATCGAGACGCAGGCCGACGATCTGCGGCACATGCGCGACACGGTGCTCGGGCTGATCGCCGACGACACCGGTCAGCCCAGAGAGCGGATCTTCGAGGACTCACTGCACGACCGCTGGTACACCGCAGGGCAGGCGAAGGACTACGGCTTCATCGACGAGATCGTCGCCTCTCTCGGCGACCTCATGCCGCGTCGCCGGGCCCGCGTCGGTCTGGGGGCGAGCGCATGAGCGGCTACACGATCCCGAACGTCATCGCGCAGCATCCGCGGGGCGATCGGGTCATGGACGTCTACTCGCACCTGCTCGCGGAGCGGGTCATCTATCTCGGCACCGGAATCGATGCGGGAGTCGCGAACGCCCTCATCGCGCAGCTGCTGCATCTGGATGCCGACAGTCAGGACTCCGGCATCCAGTTCTACATCAACAGCGAAGGCGGTGACCCCGGGGCGGCGCTCGCGATCTATGACACGATGCAGCACATCCGTCCCGCCGTCGCGACGACCTGCGTCGGGCAGGCGATCGGACCCGCCGCGCTGCTCGTCGCGGCCGGAGCGCCGGGACAGCGAGCCGCTCTCGCCCACGCCCGCATCGTGCTGCATCAGCCCGCGGGGCAGTCACGCGGCGCGATCCCCGATCTCATCCTCGCGGCCGACGAGGTCGTGCGGGTGCGCTCGGACATGGAGTCGATCCTCGCCAGACACAGCGGCCGATCGCTGAGCGAGCTGCGCGCCGACACCGATCGGGACCGCGTCTTCACGGCATCCGCTGCCCTGGACTACGGACTGATCGACACCGTGCTGGGGGAGCGGGCCGTCTGATGGCTAGCGGGTCGGGTGCCTCGGTCCGTCTGCAGGATCGGGGTACGTCTGGTGCCCTTGCACGTCTGCAAGATCGAAGCGCGGATGCAGATGATTCGGCCGTTCTGGTCCTGCAGGCGTGCCGGGGTGCTGCAGATGGACGGACAGACGGAAGAGGGGCCCGGTCAGGCGGCGAGGGCGAAGGTCCCGCGGGTGACGGACACCGCAGCGGATGCCGGAGCCGCCGTCGCCTGGCGCAGCTCGTCGGCCACGGCGCTCGTCAGCTCGATCAGGGAGGTGTCGAGGGCCCCGGCGATCGCGGCGATCATCTCGCTCGACGGCTCTTTGAGTCCTCGTTCGACCTCCGAGAGGTACTGAGGCGAGACTCCGGCGTTCCCGGCCGTCTCGGTCAGGGTCTCGTCGCGGTGGTGGCGTCGGCGTCGCAGCTGGTCGCCGACCATCTGGCGCCACAGGGGTTCGGGCTCACTGGGACGAGGGCGGGCCGGGCGAGGGCGGGCAGAGCGAGGTGCGCGAGGGAACGGGACGAGGTCGGCCATGCCTCACGATAATCCGCCGTCAGCGAGGGAATCGAGCCGTTCTGCTCAGAGCAGAAAGACCGCGGCACCTCTCGAGCGCGTCAGCCGAGCGGCAGAGCACCGTCATCGACGACCTTGCGCATCACGAGCGTCGAACTGACGCGCTGCACTCCGGGCAGGGCGGTGAGCTGCTCGTCGTAGAGGCGCTGGAAGTGCTCGAGGTCTGCGGCGACGACGCGCAGCAGGTAGTCGGGGTCGCCGAACAGCCGGTGCGCGAGCGTGATGTTCGGGATGCGGGTGACGGCCTCCTCGAACGGGATGATCGAGTCGCGGTTCGCCTCTTTCATCGTGACGAAGACGAGGGTCTCGAACCCCAATCCGAGGGCCTGGGGAGACAGGGTCGCGTGGTAGCCGGTGATGACTCCCGAGCGCTCCAGTTCGCGCAGTCGGCGGTGACAGGGAGACACGCTCAGCTGCACCCGTTCGGCGAGCTCGGTGATGCTCAGGCGCCCGTCACGCTGTAGCTCGGCAAGGATCTTCCGGTCGATCGCATCCATACTCTAGATTCTTGCGCAGAATCAGGCCGCGCGTGCAAACAACGCAAACACTTTCCGTCGATTTCTTCCTAGAGTTGCCCCGCAGCGCAGGAACGACGAAAGAGAACAGCCATGGCACTCACCGCGATCACCGCCTTCTGGGGTGTCTCGATGCTCTTCGTCATCACCCCCGGCGCCGACTGGGCATTCGCGATCTCGGCCGGTCTGCGGCGCCGAACGGCACCTGCGGTGCTGGGGATGCTGTCCGGCCATGTGCTCGCGGTGGTCATCGTGGCGGCCGGAGTCGGAGCGCTCGTCGCTCGATATCCGGTCGCACTCACCGTGCTGACGGTCGCGGGAGCGCTCTACCTGGTCTGGCTCGGCATCGGCACCCTGCGTGCACCCGCCGTGATCCGCGAAGGCGCCGAACTCATCGAGGCCTCACCGGGCAGGTGGATGCTGAAGGGCTTCGGGATCAGCGGACTGAACCCGAAGGTGACCCTGCTGTTCCTCGCGATCCTTCCCCAGTTCACGGCGGCCGATTCGACCTGGCCGCTCGCGGTGCAGATCGTGATCCTCGGCGCGGTGCACCTGGTCGGCTGCGCTGCGGTGTACTTCGCCGTCGGATTCGGGGCGGGGTCCGTATTGCGGGCTCGTCCGAGCGCGGCGCGCGTCGTGAGCATCGTGTCGGGCATCGCGATGATCGGGATCGGCGCGGTGCTGCTCGTCGGACAGCTGGTGCGATGACGACGTTCTACGATCCGATGGTGACCGCATACTTCGAGCGCCTCTCCGACAGTGCCTTCCGAGCCACGGGGGAGGTGCAGGGCGCATGGAACACATCCGAGCAGCACATCGCTCCGACGATCGGCCTCCTCGCGCACCTCGTCGAGAGGCACCGGGATGCGCGGCGTGATGACGCGCTCGTGCTCGCCCGTGTCTCGTACGACATCCTCGGGGTGCTGCCGATCGACGTGGTCGAGGTCGACGTCCGTGTCATCCGCCCAGGGCGCACGATCGAACTCGTCGAGGCGACGCTGAGTCACGACGGCCGACCGGCCGTGATCCTTCGGGCGTGGCTGATGCAGACGGCCGACACGTCGGCGATCGCGGGCGGCGCGCTACCGGTCATGCCCCCGCTCGACTCGCACGCCGAGTGGCAGGCGGGCGCGGTGTGGCCGGGTGCGTTCGTGCGCTCGGGTGACTTCCGTCACCGCGAGGAGTCGCCGGGCAGGGCATCGGCGTGGGTGCGTCCGCATCATCCGCTGCTCACGGGCGAGACGGTCAGCCCGACGGCGCGTGCCCTCGGAGTCGTGGATCTCGCGAACGGCATGACTCCGCGCGTGCCGATCGGCGCGGCGTTCTTCCCGAACGTCGACCTCACGGCTCACCTGTTCCGAGAGCCGGACGAGGGGTGGATCGGACTCGACACGACGGTGACCTTCGGCGCTCACGGGGTCGGCGTCACGCACTCCGTGCTGAACGACGCGGCAGGACCCTTCGGTGTCTCGGTGCAGAGCCTGACCGTGCGGCCGGTCCCCGCGCGGGGGTGACCGCGGGCGTCAGGCTTCGGCGCGATCAGGCACCGCGGAGTCGGTGGTCGAAGGAGTGGACGCCGCAGCATCCGTCGCCGCCCAGCTGGCGAGCATCCGCAGCTTCTCCTCCGATGCGGAGCCCGGCTCCGCCGTGTAGGTCGACATCTGCAGACCGGGATCGGCCGGCAGCTCGAAGGCCTCGTAGGTGAGTTCCATCTCGCCGACGACGGGGTGGTTGATCCTCTTGACGCCGCTGCGGTGGAAGCGCACGTTGTGCGCGGCCCACAGGGTGCGGAACCGCTCGCTGCGGGTCGACAGCTCGCCCACGAGATCGGTGAGCTTGCGGTCGAACGGGTTGCGCCCGGCTTCGCCGCGCATCGCGGCCACGAGCTCCTGGGTGTTGCGCTCCCACTCGGGGTAGAACTCCTGCGCGGCGGGGTCGAGGAAGGCGAAGCGGGCGCTGTTCGGCACCGGGGTCGTGAAGAGCGGGGCGTAGAGCGCGCGGCCCAGTGCGTTCGCCGCGAGGTAGTCGAAGTAGTTGTTGCGCACTATCGCGGGCGCTTCCGTCATCGCGTCGAGCAGGCGCAGGATGCTGGGTCGCAGCGTCTCGACCTTCTTGCGCGGCTTGCGGGCGACCGGTGACGCGTTGGCCGTGCGGGCGAGGTCGAACAGATGCGCCGTCTCGGCCTCGTCGAGCTGCAGGGCGCGGGCGAGCGCGTCGAGCACGCTGTCGGAGACGCCCGACAGATCACCCCGCTCGAGGCGGGTGTAGTAGTCGACGCTGACGCCGGCGAGCAGCGACACCTCTTCGCGGCGAAGCCCGGGTACGCGCCGGTTCCCGCCGTATGCGGGCAGGCCTGCCTGGTCGGGGGTGATGCGGTCGCGCCTCGACGAGAGGAATTCGCGCACCTCGTTGCGGGTGTCCATGTCCTCGACGGTACGCCCCCTCGGGCGGTGAAGGGAGGTACTGGTGGACTCTCCCTCGTATGCGAGACCGCGCGCAGACTGAGGACATGACAACGCAACTGACTCTCAACAACGGCATCGAGATGCCCGCCCTCGGCTTCGGAGTCTTCCAGGCCGCCCCGGACGAGACCGTCGATGCCGTCAGCACAGCCCTCGAGACGGGCTACCGCCTGATCGACACCGCCGCTGCGTACGGCAACGAGCGCGAGGTGGGCGAGGCGATCCGTCGCACCGGCATCGCGCGCGACGAGATCTTCATCGAGACCAAGGTCTGGATCAGCGACTTCGGCTACGACGAGACGCTGCATGCTTTCGAGAAGTCGACCGGCAAGCTCGGCGTCGACCAGCTCGACCTGCTGATCCTGCACCAGGCCCTTCCCACCCGCTTCGACCTCACGCTCGGCGCCTACAAGGCGCTCGAGACCCTGCTCGCCGATGGTCGGGTGCGCGCCATCGGCGTCAGCAACTTCATGGTGGAGCACCTCGAGAAGCTGGCGGCCGAGACGAGCATCGTCCCGGCGATCAACCAGATCGAGGTGCACCCCTACTTCCAGCAGCGTGAGGTGCAGCAGGCGGATGCCGCGGCCGGCACCGTCACGCAGGCCTGGTCGCCCATCGGCGGCATCACGGCCTACCGCCCCAACGGGGCATCCGTGTTCGATGACGAGACCCTCACGGCCATCGCCGCCGAGCACGGCAAGTCGCCCGCGCAGGTGATGCTGCGCTGGCACCTGCAGCAGGGGCGATCCGCGCTGCCGAAGTCGGTGCGCCCTGCCCGCATCGCCGAGAACTTCGACGTGTTCGACTTCGAGCTCACCGCTGATCAGCTCGGCGCGATCGACGCGCTCGACACCGGTGTGCGCCGCGGCCCCGAGCCCGAGGACGTCACGCTCGAGACCTTCGGCCGGGAGATCCCCGAAGCCTGATCGGCGCTAGAGGGCCGCAGTCACACCCGGGAGCAGCTTGGACGCGATCGCGCCGAGCTGCTCCCGCTCGGCTTCGGTGAGGGGGTCGAGGATCAGCTCTCGGATCTGTGCCACGTGCACGGGGGCCGCTCCCCGCAGCAGCTCGCGACCGGCATCCGTCAGCGCCGCAGTCAGAGTGCGCTTGTCACTGCTGCACGATGTGCGCACCACCCAGCCGCGTTCTTCGAGCGAATCGATGGCGTGACTGAGCCTCGAGCGGCTGAGTCCGGCGATCTGCGCGAGCTCGGTCATCGGTATCGCACGGTCATCCTGGCCTGCCAGCGTCACGAGGATCGCGTAGTGCGCGTGCTTGAGTCCGGTCTCGGCTTTCAGTGCGCGGTCGAGCACCTGAGGCAGCAGCTGGACGAACCGGATGGTCGGCAGCCACGTCTGCATCTCGGTGTCGTCGAGCCGTCGGTCGTTCACCACCTGCGCGTTCATCACGCGGCGGACAGATCGAGCGTGTGCGAGGTGTGGTCGCGCTTTGCCTCGAGGTAGCGGTGGTTCGCGTCCGACAGGTGCACGCCGGTGCGGACCTGCTCGGTGACGCGGATGCCGAGGGACTCGAGCTGCGCCGCCTTGTCGGGGTTGTTGCTCAGCAGGCGGATGCTGTCGGCACCCACCGTGTGCAGCATCTGCGCCGCGACCGTGTAGTCGCGTTCGTCCTCGCCGCGGCCGAGAGCGACGTTCGCCTCGTAGGTGTCGAGCCCTGCGTCCTGCAGCGCGTACGCGTCGAGCTTGGCGTACAGGCCGATGCCGCGACCCTCCTGTCGCAGGTAGAGCAGGAATCCGCCCTCCTCGGCGATGCGCTCGACGGCTTCCCGCAGCTGTGGACCGCAGTCGCAGCGCTCGGAGCCGAAGACATCGCCGGTCAGGCATTCGCTGTGCGGGCGCACGAGAGGCGCGTCCCCGCCGTCGGCTGCGCGGTCGAGCGCAGCCCTCCAGTCGCCGAGGCCGAGCAGCAGGTGCTCACGGCCGTCGACCAGGCCGTCGAACGTCACGACATCCGCTGCGGTGGAGAACCCGTCGGCGAAGCGCATCGGCACGCGCACGCGCGTGCGCTCGGTGGCGACCGGAACGACGGTTGAAGTTTCAATCATGTGGGGTG
Source organism: Microbacterium sp. Leaf159 (assembly GCF_001423615.1). GTDB lineage: Bacteria > Actinomycetota > Actinomycetes > Actinomycetales > Microbacteriaceae > Microbacterium. The sequence continues at coordinate 2,617,457 of NZ_LMOU01000001.1, forward strand.
AAACGCGATGTGCGCTCGTCTATCCCACGAGGGGTGTCTTATCAGAGCCTCCCGCGGGCGCGCCATCGGGAGTTGACTGGAACCACAACACCGAAGGAGCACCACTCATGCGTGGAGTAGTCATGTACGCACCCGGCGACGTTCGCGTCGAGGACCGCGAGAAGCCGACCATCACCCGTCCGACCGATGCCGTGATCCGGATCGCCGCGACCTGCATCTGCGGATCCGACCTGTGGCCCTACCGGGGCGCGAACGAGGTCGATCACGACCCGATGGGCCACGAATACGTCGGCATCGTCGAAGAGATCGGCGCCGATGTGACGACCGTGAAGGTCGGCGACTTCGTCGTCGGATCGTTCATGGCCTCGGACAACACCTGTGAGATCTGCCAGGCCGGATACCAGTCCCGGTGCGTGCACGTCGTGCCGATGGGGGCCTTCGGAACCCAGGCCGAGTACTCGCTGATCCCGCATGCCGACGGCACGCTCGTCGCGACGCCGGGGCAGCCCGACGCCGATCTGATCCCGTCTCTGCTCGCGGCATCCGATGTGCTGGGCACCGGCTGGTTCGCCGCGGTCGCCGCAGAGGTCGGCCCGGGCAAGACCGTCGCCGTGGTCGGTGACGGAGCAGTGGGTCTGCTCGGCATCCTCGCCGCACGTGAACTCGGCGCCGAGCGGATCATCGCGATGAGCCGTCACGCCGACCGCCAGGCGCTGGCGCGCGAATTCGGCGCGACCGACATCGTGGAAGAGCGCGGAGACGAGGGCGTGGCCCGCATCAAGGAGCTCACGAACGGGCTCGGCGCGCACTCGGTGATCGAGGCGGTCGGCACGCAGGAGTCGATGATGCAGGCCATCCGCGCGACCCGCCCCGGCGGTCACGTCGGATACGTCGGCGTCTCGCACGACGTCGCGCTGCCCGGTGAGGAGCTCTTCTTCTCGGGCGTGCACCTGCACGGCGGCCCGGCACCGGTGCGCCGCTTCCTCCCCGAGCTGATCCAGCTCATCTGGGACCGCAAGATCGACCCCGGCAAGGTGTTCGACCTCACTCTCCCGCTCGAAGATGCCGCCGAGGGCTACCGCGCCATGGACGAGCGTCGCGCCACCAAGGTCCTGCTCACCGTCTGAGCAGGCCGGCGACACCTCGATCGCGCGACAGGAGAGAAGACATGCACATCGAAGACCGCATCCCGACCGTGAAGAACCCGCCCGAATGGTTCACGGGCGACGTCTGGCTCGACCCGATCATCGCCCCGCACGACGCCGACCAGCGGATGTCGGGAGGGATCGTCAGGTTCGCACCCGGTGCCCGCACGGCATGGCACTCGCACGCGCGCGGCCAGTACCTGCGGGTCACCGAGGGCACCGCCCTGTGCGGCACACGTGACGGCACCGTCGTCGAGGCCCGGCCCGGCGAGACGATCTACACGCCGCCGGGGGAGGAGCACTGGCACGGCGCCGCCGAGGACTGCTTCATGCAGCATTTCGCGCTGCTCGAGGGCGCCGACGACCCGAGCGAGACCACGACGTGGCTCGAGCACGTGACCGACCAGGACTACCGCCGACGCTGAACCGCTACTCCGGTGCCGGCATCGGTTCCGGTCCCGGTGCCGGTGCCTTGTCACGGCGGCGCACGAGTCTGAGCTCACTGGCCAGGATGCCGAGCACGACGAGTGCGCCGCCGATCAGCGCCGTCACGGGCAGGCGCTCGCCGGCGATGCGGCCGATCGCGGCCGCCCACACCGGCTCGCCCGCGTAGATGATCGTGGCGCGGGTCGGCGAGACGGACTTCTGCGCCCAGTTCATCGTGAGCTGGATGATGCAGCTCGCCGCCCCGAGCCCGATCGCGCAGCCGACCCAGATCCACGAGAACTCGGGCAGTCCCTCCCCGACGATCGGCATGGTCAGGATGCCGAGCACTCCGGCGGTGAGGAGCTGGATGATCGTGATCCGGCCGAGGTCGATCCTGCCGGCGAACACGCTGATCAGGATGATCTCGGCCGCGATCGGCAGGGTGCTGATCATGGTGAGGATCTCGCCCGACCCGAGTGTGAGGGCGAACGCATCGGGGCCGGCGATGAGCATCAGCCCGAGGAAGGCGAGCCCTGCGCCCACGAACGCCATGGCAGGTGGGCGCTTGCGAAACACCGCCCACTGGGCGAGCGGCACGAGCGGGATGTACATCGCCGTGATGAAGGCCGAGGTGCTCGAATCGATGGTCTGCAGCCCGACGGTCTGCAGACCGTAGCCCAGGTAGATCATCACGCCGATCGCGACGCCGGCGCCGATGTCGCGCCAGCGGATGCCTCGAAGCACGCGCCGGAAGATGACGACGCTGATCAGGCCGGCCACCAGGAACCGGATGCCGACGAAGAACCAGGGTCCCGAGTGCTGCATCGCCCAGTGCACGAGCAGGAAGGTGCTGCCCCAGACCGCCGTCACGGCGATGAGCGCGACCTCCTGTCGACGCAGGCTCATCCAGCGGAATCGAGTGGACATGCGGTCCTTTCTCGACGCGGCCGGATCGAGCCTAGCGCCGCCCTCGCATGCGCTTCGAATCGCGCGAATGGCGCGATATGACGACAGAATGCCGCCAGGTGCGCGATTCGAACGCCGTCTCGATAGCCTCGCCTCATGAGCAACTTCGTGAGCGTCGATGAACTGAACGAGCTGCGGGCGTCCGAGACGCCGGTCCGAGTGATCGACGTGCGCTGGCGTCTCGACCGCCCCGACGGTCACGCCGACTATCTCGGTGGCCACATCCCCGGAGCCGTCTACGTTCCGCTCTCCACCGAGCTCGCGACCCACGGGGAGCCGTCGGAGGGGCGCCACCCGCTGCCGTCCACCCAGACGCTGCAGGATGCCGCGCGCCGGTGGGGCGTGAACCAGGGCGACGTGGTCGTGGCCTACGACGATGCGAAGGGACTCAGCGCCTCGCGCGCCTGGTGGCTGCTGCGACAGGGCGGCGTCGACGTGCGCGTGCTCGACGGCGGCATCCGCGCCTGGACGGCGGCCGGTCTGCCGGTCGCGACCGACGAGGTGGAGGTCGAGTCGGGCGATGTCGTCCTCGACGAGATCGGTGCCGACGCGATCTCCATCGACGAGGCGGCGTCGTTCCCCGAGACCGGTGTGCTGCTCGACGTGCGAGCCCCCGAACGGTATCGCGGTGACCACGAACCGCTCGACCCCATCGGCGGACACATCCCCGGCGCGCTCAACCTGCCGATGGCGGCTCATCTGAACTCCGAGGGCAAGATCCTCGACGTGCACACCCTGCAGGCGACCTTCGAGGCCGTCGGCGTGACCGCGGGAACTCCGGTGGCGGCGTACTGCGGCTCCGGCATCACGGCGGCCCACACCGCGCTGGTGCTCGACGAGGCCGGCATCGAGGCCAAGGTGTTCCCCGGATCGTGGAGCCAGTGGTCCAACACTCCGGGTCGCGCGGTCGCCGTCGGCGAGCAGCCCGGCTGACGTCAGCCGACTGAGCAGCGCCGGCGTCGGGGTCAGCGACCGTCGGCGTAGGTCCAGGAGACTCCGAGGAGTCCCGGGCCGAAGGCGCGTCGCACCTGATGCACCGAGTTGCGGCCTTCGAGCGACAGGACCGTCGACTTGGTGCCGGCCGGCGTCTCGGCGCGCTCCTCGATGTGATCGGGCAGGGCGTCGGGGTGGAACCGGGTCCACACCAGCAGCTCTCGGCACTGTCGGGCGACGGCGTGGCCTGTCTCCCGCTGCGGCGGATACCCGGGCGGGTACTCTACCGACCACTCCACCATCGACGTGCTCGGAGCGGTCAGCGGCACGTCGAGCTCGAACAGCACGCCGTGCACCTCGCCGTTCGGATGCGAGTAGCGGGCGGCGATCCGGCCGCCGGCCACCGCGTGGATGATCGGCGCGGGGGTGCTCACGCCCGGAGTCATCTCGAGGAACGGGATCGAGGCGACCGTGCCGACGGTGGACTGCACGATGCTGCGCGTGATCGAGTACGAGACGTTGCCGTCGGCATCCACATCCGTCACCGAATGCGTGGTCAGCTCGCGGGAGGTGTCGGGGTACTCGGCGCCGAGGGCCGCGAAGGCCTCTTTCACAGCCTGCTCGAGTTCCTGCTCGTCGAGCGGGAACTGATTGGGTCCGAGCGGGCCCGTGCGGTTGGTGGTGCCGAGAAGTGCGGTGAGGGAGCCGGGCTCGAGGTGCAGCAGCTGCTCGATGTCGCTGAGCGCCGCCATCGACTGGGCTCCCTCCGGCCGACGAGCGCCGGAGCGCCAGTAGCTGAGGGTCGCCATCGACACGCTGTTGCCGCGGGCGCGCAGCTGCTCGTGCAGTCTCGCCAGAGTCAATCCACGTGCATTGATCGCGTCACGGAAGGACGCTGCAAATACATCGGCATACCGGCGGATGCCACTTTCCATACTCATCACAGCACCCCCTCCGGTATGTGAAGAATCGAGTTCTAAAGTGAGCATACGACCACACCAGCATCGCGTAGGGGACGAGGTGCTATTTCTGGGGTCAGCTGGGCTGAACAGTCGTGGGCAGGGTGCCCGACCTCACGACCGATCGGCCTATAACGCGGTGTCGCCCCCGTCGCTGCGTTCTGTCGCGGGGCCTGATGATCGATCTGGGGAGATCCATCGGGCCCCGCGAACACCTCTCTCTCGGCGTCCGCGCCCACTCCGCGCCCCCGCGTAGACTGGGAGGAACACCCCGGAGGACTCTGGATCGTCATGTCTGCCCCTGCCCGCGCGTTCACCGTGCGTCATCTTCAGCTGCTGCGCGCGCTCTTCGCCGCCGCCGCGGCCGTGATGATCACCTTCTCGCCCGACCACTCGGCGGCCGTCGGTCTCTCCGTCTTCAGCGGCTTCGTGCTGACGACCGCCCTCGTGATGATCGTCGCCGCCTGGCTGGTGTTCCCCGCCGGGCAGCGCTGGCCGTCGGTGGTCCTGGCCATCCTGGGCTTCGCCGCGGGCATGGTCGCGGGAGTGCCGGCCTGGCGCACCGACGACGTCTTCTTCGTCGTCGTGATCGCCTGGGCCGTGGCCACCGGAATCCTCGAGCTGGTCGTCGGACTGCGCGCACGCCGCACGGGCGACCCCACGGCACGTGACTCGATCACCCTGGGTGCCTTCGGTCTGCTGCTCGCCGTGCTGCTGCTGGCGGTCCCCGCAGGCTTCGTGCAGCCCTACGCGATCAAGGGTGCAGGAGAGTTCGAGCTCACCGGCATCATCCTGGGCGTCGGCATGTTCGGCGGGTACGCTGCCGTCGTCGCCGTCTTCCTCGGCATCGCCGGGCTCACCCCGAAGCGCGCCGACGCCGTCGCCGACTCCGCAGCAACCGAGAACGACCCGGCCCCGGCCGGGCACGGAGGAGACCGATGAGCGACGAGAAGCCCACCCGGCGCGACATCCTGCGCCCGCTGCACCTGCTGGGCATCGCCCTCGCATGCGGCGTCTTCGCCGCGATCGTCACGCTGGTGTCGACCGGAGCCTTCACCGCCCGGGTGAACAGCGCCATCGCGAGCGGCACCTACGACGGCCTCACCCCGATCGCCCTCGGCCTGGTGGTCGGCGGCGGAGCGTTCATCGTCACGCTGCTGTTCCTGGCGATGCTGATCCTCGTGGTCGATCCTGCCGATGTCACCAAGACGGTCGACCGTCCGGTGCTCTTCGACCCCGAGACGCCTGACGAGCCCGAGTCCGACAAGCCCGGTCACGGCGCTTCCTCCTGACTCGCACCGCCCTGTCGTGATGCGCGGCGTCTCTTCTCTGACGTGCGGCGCAGGAATCTCCGGCATCCGTCCGGAATAGTCCCTGCGCCCGAGCGCTTGTGACTGTAGTGACTGCCTCGATCGACCGCGCCTCCATCGGACTCCGCTCGACCCGCGGTCCCGTGCTCGGCGCGCTCATGCTCGCCACCGGACTCATCGCGATCGACGCGACGATCCTCGCGACGGCGGTGCCCAGCATCGTCCGCGATCTCGGCAGCTACCAGCAGTTCCCGTGGCTCTTCTCGGTCTACCTCCTCGCCCAGGCCGTCAGCGTGCCGATCTACTCGCGCTTCGCCGACACCGTGGGGCGGAAGCCCATCATCCTGCTCGGCATCGGACTCTTCCTGCTCGGCTCCGTGCTGTCGGGCTTCGCCTGGAGCATGACCTCCCTGATCATCTTCCGCATCGTCCAGGGTCTCGGCGCCGGGGCGGTCGCTCCGATGTCGATGACCATCGTCGGCGACATCTACACGGTCGCCGAGCGCGCCAAGGTGCAGGGCTACATCGCCTCGGTCTGGGCGATCTCGTCTGTCGTCGGCCCCGCACTCGGCGGGATCTTCGCGCAGCTCGACGCGTGGCGGTGGATCTTCTGGGTCAACATCCCGCTGTGCCTGATCGCGGGGTGGATGCTGCTGCGCAAGTACCACGAAGAGAAGCAGACGCAGAAGCATCGCATCGACTACGCCGGAGCCGTCCTGCTCACGATCGGGCTCACCGGCCTCATCCTCGGGATGCTGGAGGGCGGCAACGCGTGGGCCTGGCTCTCCGTTCCCAGTGCGATCTGCTTCGGCCTCGGAGTCCTGGCGCTGATCGCGTTCGGGCTCGTCGAACGGCGGGCGGCCGAGCCGATCGTCGACCTGCGGCTGGCCGCGCGCCCGCTCATCCTCACGACCACGATCGTGTCGCTCGGCATCGGCGCACTGATGACCGGCGTCACGAGCTTCGCGCCCGCCTATCTCGAAGGGTCGATCGGCATCGCCCCGCTGCTGTCGGGTCTCGCCGTGGCGGCCCTGACCCTCGGATGGCCGCTCGCCGCCGCGAACTCCGGGCGCCTGTACCTGCGGATCGGGTTCCGCCGCACCGCACTCACTGGCATGTCGATCACGGCGGTCGCGGCGATCGCTCTCGCAGTCGTCTCGCCCTGGCCCAACCCGTTCTCGATCGCGGCCGTGGCCTTCGTGCTCGGCTTCGGTCTGGGATGGAGTGCCGCCCCGACGCTCATCGCCGCCCAGGCCTCGGTCGGCTGGGGCGAGCGCGGAGCCGTCACCGGCATGAACGCCTTCGCCCGCTCCGCCGGAAGCGCGCTCGGAGTGGCGGTGTTCGGGGCGATCTCGAACTCGGTCATCGCGCAGGGCGCCGGCCCCGAAGACCCGGCGACCATCGTCTCGGCATCCGTCTGGGTGTTCATCGCCGCCGCGATCGTGGCCGTGCTGACGCTGATCGCCGCGGCGTTCATGCCGCGCGACTCCGCCGGAGCCCACTCCGGCGAGCCCCGGCCCTAGCCGGGACTACTTCGCGAGCTGTTCGGCGATGCCCGTGTACGACGCGGGGGTCAGGGCCAGCAGGCGCTGCTTCGCCGCATCCCCGATCTCGAGTCCCTCGACGAAGGCCGCGAGGTCGGCTGCACCGACGCGGTGTCCGCGGGTCAGCTCCTTGAGCAGAGCGTAGGGGTCGGTGATCGACGAGCGACCGGCGACGACCTCGGCGCGGATGACGGTCTGGATCGCCTCGGCGAGGACCTCCCAGTTCACGTCGAGGTCGGCGAGCAGCACGTCGCGCGACAGCGAGATCGCGTTCAGTCCACGTCGCAGGTTGTCGATCGCGAGCAGCGAGTGCCCGAAAGCGACGCCGATGTTGCGCTGCGTCGTCGAGTCGGTGAGGTCGCGCTGCAGGCGGCTCGTGACCAGCGTCTGGCCGAGGGATGCCAGCAGCGCACCCGAGATCTCGAGGTTCGCCTCGGCGTTCTCGAAGCGGATCGGGTTGATCTTGTGCGGCATGGTCGACGAACCGGTCGCGCCCGCGACCGGGATCTGCGCGAAGTAGCCGAGCGAGATGTAGGTCCAGATGTCGGTGGCGAGGTTGTGCAGGATCCCGCCGGCGTGACGGACGCGGTCGTACAGCTCGACCTGCCAGTCGTGCGACTCGATCTGCGTGGTCAGCAGGTTGAAGCCCAGGCCGAGGCCTTCGATGTACTCGCGAGAGATCGTGGGCCAGTCGGCGTCGGGGTCGGCCGAGAGGTGCGCCGACCAGGTGCCGGTCGCGCCCGAGAACTTGGCGAGGTAGTCGGATGCCGCGATCTGGGCTCGCACGCGCTCGAGACGCCACGCGAAAACGGCGATCTCCTTGCCCATGGTCGACGGGGTGGCGGGCTGTCCGTGGGTGCGCGAGAGCATCGCGGCGTCGGCGTGCTCGGCCGCAAGCTCCCGGAGCTTCGCGATCACGACGTCGAGTGCGGGGAGCCAGACCTCTTCGACCGCACGCTTCACGGTGAGCGCGTACGAGGCGGAGTTGATGTCCTCACTCGTGCAGGCGAAGTGGGTGAGCTCGGCGATCGAGTCGAGGCCGAGGGCCGACAGGCGGTCGCGCACCAGGTACTCGATGGCCTTGACGTCGTGCTGGGTGACTGCTTCCTTCTCGGCGAGCCAGTCGATCTCGGCCTGACCGAAGTCGCGGTACAGGGCGCGCAGGCGCTCCTTGTCGGCATCCGACAGAGGGCTCGTCTCGAAGAGCGAGCGGTCGGTGAGCGCGATCAGCCATTCGACCTCGACCTCGACGCGGGCGCGGTTCAGGCCCGCCTCCGAGAGGAAGTCGGCGAGGCCGGTGACGGCGCCGCGGTAGCGACCGTCGAGGGGGCTCAGGGGCTGCGGCGGGAGCGAAGGCTGGAAAGTCAGGGGAGTCCTCCTGATCGGGCCCCGGGCGTGCGGGGCGTGCGGGGCTGGCGAAGAGCCGGCTCGAGCTGGCGGAACAGCCCGCGAGTCGCCGTCTCAATCATACCGAGCACCGAATCGAACATCTCGGGGCCGGCGTAGTAGGGGTCCGGCACGTCCTGGCTGGGCGCTTCCGGGTCGAACGCGAGCAGCAGGGTGACCTTGCCCTCTTCGTCTTCGTTGTGTGCCCATTCGCGGAGGATGCGCTCGTGGGTGCGGTCGAGCGCGACCACCAGGTCGTTGTCCGAGAACGAGGCGAAGGTGAACTGCTTCGCGCGGTGGAGCGAGCCGTCGTAGCCGCGACGGCTGAGGGAGTCGAGCGTGCGATGATCCGCGCGTTCACCGACATGCCAGTCGCCCGTGCCGGCGCTGCGCGACACGATGCGCGAACCCAGACCCTGCCTCTCCGCGAGTTCGCGGAACACCACCTCGGCCATCGGAGAGCGGCAGATGTTCCCCGTGCACACGAAGATCACGCGGAAGGGATCCGGGGATGTCACCGTCCTATTCTGCCGGTCGCCGACCGATCGCGCGACGCCCGCGTCGTGCGCGGCGGCTGCGACGGTCTCGTTCTGCACGGGTGACGATCGCGGCGAGCTGCTCACGATCCCCGCGATGGCGGCGATCGTCGGCCCCGCAGATGACGCGGATCGCGGATGCTGAGCGCATGTACTCCTTTGCACTCGCACCCACCGGCACGGCCGACGCCGCGTGGGCGAAAGCCCAGGCCGTGGCCGCTCTCGGCACCGCCGTCGATGCGCTCGACGATGTCCGTGCAGCGCTCGCCGTCCTCGCCTCCGACACCGACTGGCACTCAGACGGTGTGCGCGCGATGCAGGAGTCGCTCGACCATCTGCGGGTGAGCACTCGTGCTGAGGCCTCCGAGACGCGCAGCCGCGAATCCGAGGTCGAACGGGCGGAGATCTCATGACCGGGCTGACGATCGATCACGGCGGGGCCATCGCGGTCGACCCCGACGCGCTGCGAGACGTCGCTCGTCGTATCGAGGGCGTCGCCTCGCGCTACGACGATGCGCGCTCCGCGCTCATGCGCGCCTATCGGGTCATCCTCGACACCCCGGGCTTCAGCGCGCAGGTCGACACGGTCGAGCTCTGGTCGTCGGGGCAGCGCGTGGCCCGCCTTCATTCGGAGTGCCAGAAGACCGCCACATCCACGCTGCTCATGGCCGACACCTACGAGTACGTCGAACTGCGCGCCGAAGCCGAGATGCTGTCGCACACCGATCCGAGCACGGCGCAGCGACTGACGCGCCGTGCCGATCGGCTGGCGGCATCCGACGACCGCATCGCCGACATGGCCGAGCAGCTCATCAACGAGTGGCGCGCGGGGAGCTTCGAAGGACTGGTCGGCAACATCGTGACGCCCTCCCTCTACGACGACGTCTTCGGCACTGCGGCGTTGGTGGGGCTCACCTCGGGCTTCGGCAAGGTGGTCCCCGGCGAGACGCTGAAGGGCACCGCCGATCGTGTCTCGGTCGCGCCGGTGAAGACCTCGACCCCCACCGGTGCGCCGACGGGCATCGCGGGGGCGCTGGGGCGGATGCCTGTCACCTCGGGGGCGCAGATCGCTGTCGAGAAGTACTCCTTCGCCGACGGCAGCACGAAGTACGTCGCGTATCTGAAGGGGACCCAGAGCGTCGGGTGGGGAGGCAAGGAGCCGTGGGACCTCAAGTCCAACGTCGAGCTCTACACGGAGCAGGATGCCGCGTCGTACCAGGCCACGCTCGATGCCCTGGAGGCTGCGGGAGCCCAGCCCGGTGACGAGGTCGATGTCGTCGCGCACTCGCAATCGGGGATGATCACCGCGCACCTCGCGATGGAGAGCGGGTTCGACGTGCAGATGCAGATCACTGCCGGGAGCCCGGTCGAGCCCACCCTCGACGATGACCAGACGATCATCCAGCTCAGACACACCGATGACCCCGTCCCGGCGCTCGCGGGTGGCGGTTCGCCCGAGGGCACGGGATCCGCCGACAGCATCGTCATCTCGACCCAGGGCAACCCGGGCGACACCCCCGAGGACTGGCTTGTCGACGCTCACCACCTCGACACCTACATCGAGACCGCGGAAGAGGCTGACGCGTCGAGCGATCCCCGGATCGACGCTGCGGACGAGTTCTGGAGGGAACTCGACTCGGCCGAGGTGATCGAGCGCACCGAGTACCACGCAGAGCGGGTCGGGTGATCGCCCGCGAGCCCCGGACCGCCCGCGAGGGGGTGCGAGTCAGTCGCGCCGCTGCTTCTTGCTCTGCGGGCGCAGGATGAAGCCGAAGACGCCGTTGATCAGCGAGATGATCAACGCCGCGAGAACGCCCCACCAGAAGCTGCCGACAGTGAGGCCCCAGCCGAAGCCGCTCGTGATCCAGGCGGTGAGCCACAGCAGGAAGCCGTTGATCACGAACCCGATGAGGCCCAGCGTGATGATGTACAGCGGGAACGCGACGATCTTGACGACGGTGCCGATGATCGTGTTCACGAGCGCGAAGATCGCGGCGACCGCGAGCAGGGTCAGCACCAGCTGCAGGGTCTCACCCGGCGCGAACGCCTGGATCTGCACCTGCAGGGCGGGGATCAGCGTGACGACCCAGAGGGCGAACGCGTTGACGACGACTCGGATGATGAAGCGCATAGTCAGCCCAGTCTCCCATGCGCTCCGCGGGAAGTCAGTCGGACATCGCTCGCTCGCTATCGAATGTGTTCTCTGATCACGGCGGCGATCTCGTCGAGATCGATCCGACTCTGCGCGACGTCGAGCACGAAGTCGAACGCCTCGTCGTTGCTGAAGGTCAACTCGTATCCGTTGAGGCGGATGAAGATGAAGGTCACGTACAGCGAGAGTCGCTTGTTCCCATCGAAGAGAGAGTGATTCTGAGCGACTGAGCTGATGAGCGCCGCGGCCTTGGCCTCGAAAGACGGATAGGCATCTGCTCCGAACATGCTGGCTGCGGGACGAGCAAGTGCGGAGAACAGCAGCCCTTCGTCGCGCACGCGAAGGCCGAGTTTCGTGATCAGGGCGAGCGCCTGCTCCGGCTCGACGTACTCGGTCACGGATCAGGCGTCTTCGAGCCGCGTGAGAGTGTCCGCATATCGTTCGGCAACCTCGTCGGCGATCGAGAGGACGCGCTCCGTCTTCGTCTCGGTGTTCGCGAATCTGGTCGCCGCCTCGATCAGGATCGCGTGCTTCGAGGTGTGCCGTGAGCGCGCGATCTCGTCGAGCCGCGCATCGAGTTCTTCCGGGAGCCGCACCGTCATCGCCATACCAAAATGGTACTACCGCCTTGGGATCGGTGCCAGAGGGGCTGTGGAATCTAGACTCATCGTTGTGACCGACCCCATCCTGCCGCGCATCCGTCCCGCCATCGCCGCCCTCGCGCCGTACCGCCAGGGCAAGCAGGCAGGTCCCGACGCCTTCAAGCTCTCGAGCAACGAGAACCCCTTCGAGCCGCTGCCTTCCGTCGCGGCCGCCCTGCAGCACACGACGCCGATCAACCGCTACCCGGACGCGACCGCCGGAAGGCTCCGCGAGCGCCTCGGCGCGCGCTACGCCGTCGAGCCCGACCAGGTGCACGTCGCCGCGGGCAGCGTGTCGATCCTCCAGCAGCTGATCCTCGCCACAGTGTCGGTCGGCGACGAGGTCGTCTACGCCTGGCGCTCGTTCGAGGCCTACCCGAGTCTGCCGCTCGTCGCCGGGGGCACCGGGGTGCAGGTGCCGGTGACGGCCGACGGACGCCACGACCTCGACGCGATGGCGGATGCCGTCACCGACCGCACTCGCGCGATCATCCTGTGCACGCCGAACAACCCGACGGGTCCGATCATCACGAGCGACGAGTTCGCGACGTTCGTCGAGCGCGTCCCCACCGACGTCCTGATCATCCTCGACGAGGCCTACGCCGAGTTCGTCACCGCCCCCGGTGCGGTGGACGGTCTTGAGGAGCGGGTCTTCGAACGGCATCCGAACGTCGTCGTGCTGCGCACCTTCTCGAAGGCCTACGGACTCGCAGGTCTGCGCATCGGCTACGCGATCGGCCACGAGAAGGTCCTCGACGCCGCCCGCACCACCGGCATCCCGCTCTCCGTCACCTCTGCCGCCGAGAACGCCGCGATCGCGAGCCTCGACGCCGAGGGCGAACTGCTCGAGCGGGTCGCCGTGATCGTCGAGCGCCGCACGCGCCTGCTCGAGGGACTCCGGAGGCAGGGCTGGGACGTGCCCGACTCGCAGGCCAACTTCGTCTGGCTCCCCACCGGTGAGCGCACCGTCGAGGTCGCCGCGGCCTTCGTCGCTGCCGACCTGATCGTGCGTCCGTTCCCGGGGGACGGCATCCGCATCTCGGTCGGCGAAGAAGAGTCCGTGGCGCGTGTGCTCGACGTCGCCGCGACCCTGCGCTGAGGGGCTCCATCCCGCTGTTTCTCCGTGTTCCCGGCAGATGCGAGGACGTCCTAGGTATGCGTGACCGGGCATGCGCGCGGCGGTAGCGTGGCACCGTGACCTCGTCAGAGACTGAACTCGTCCGCGTCCTCGATCAGGACGGCCGCTATACCCCGAGCGCGGCTGCTGAGCAGTACCTGCCGCTGATCGAGGCGATCAGCGACGCCGAGCTCGAGCAGTTCTACCGCGACATGGTGGGCATCCGCGCGATCGACACCCAGGCGACCAACCTGCAGCGTCAGGGGCAGCTCGCCCTGTGGCCGCCGAGCCGTGGGCAGGAGGCCGCTCAGGTCGGATCCGCCCGTGCCGCCCGTGCGCAGGACACGATCTTCCCGTCGTACCGCGAGCACGCAGTGACGCGTATCCGCGGAGTCGATCCCGTCGACATCATCAAGCTCATGCGCGGTGTCTCGCACGGTGGCTGGGATCCGACGGACCCCAAGAACGGCAACACCCGCCTCTACACGCTCGTGCTCGGCTCGCAGGTGCTGCACGCGACCGGCTACGCCATGGGGCTGAACTTCGACGGCCGCTCGGGAACAGGCGACGTCGACAAGGACGAAGCCGTCATCGTCTACTACGGCGACGGCGCATCGAGCCAGGGCGACGTGCACGAGGCGATGGTCTTCGCCGCCAGCTACCAGTCGCCGACCGTCTTCTTCCTGCAGAACAACCACTGGGCGATCTCGGTGCCCGTGTCGACGCAGTCGCGCGTGCCGCTCGTCGAGCGCAGCGCCGGCTACGGGATCCCCAGCGTCCGGGTCGACGGCAACGACGTGCTCGCCAGCTATGCCGTCTCGCGAGTGGCCCTCGACGAGGCCCGCAGCGGCAAGGGCCCGCGTGCCATCGAGGCCGTGACCTACCGGCTCGGGGCGCACACCACCAGCGACGACCCGACGAAGTACCGCGGCTCCGACGAGGAGCAGTCGTGGGCGCAGCGCGACCCGATCGACCGCATGCGCGCGTTCCTCGAGAACAGGGGAGCGGCAGGACAGTTCTTCGCCGACGTGGATGCCGAGGCCGCCGACGCCGCCGAAGACCTGCGCACCCGCAGCGTCGAGCTCGGCCCGCCCACCGCCGACAAGATCTTCGACCACGTGTACAGCGACCCCCACCCCCTCATCGCGGAGCAGAAGGCCTGGCACGCGCGATACGAGGCGTCGTTCGAAGGAGACAGCAAGTGACCCTCGAGACGATGCCCCTCAGCAAGGCTCTCAATTCTGGTCTGCGCCGGGCGATGGAGGACGACTCGAAGGTCCTGCTCATGGGCGAGGACATCGGCAAGCTCGGAGGTGTCTTCCGCGTCACCGAGCACCTGCAGCGCGACTTCGGTGACAAGCGCGTGCTCGACACGCCCCTCGCCGAGTCGGGCATCGTGGGTACCGCGATCGGGCTCGCGATGGCAGGGTTCCGTCCCGTGATCGAGATCCAGTTCGACGGGTTCGTGTTCCCGGCGTTCGACCAGATCACGACGCAGCTCGCCAAGCTCACCAACCGGCACGAGGGCAAGCTGAGCCTGCCGATCGTGATCCGCATCCCGTACGGCGGGCACATCGGCGCCGTCGAGCACCACCAGGAGAGCCCCGAGGCGTACTTCGCGCACACCCCGGGTCTGCGGGTGGTCTCGCCGTCGACGCCCAACGACGCCTACTGGATGATCCAGGAGGCCATCGCGTCGAACGACCCCGTGATCTTCATGGAGCCGAAGAGCCGCTACTGGCAGAAGGGCGAGGTCGAGCTCGACGGCTCCGCCGCTCCGCTGCACTCGTCGCGCGTCGTGCGCACGGGCTCCGACGTCACCCTCGTCGGGCACGGCGCCATGGTCACGACGCTGCTGCAGGCCGCGGCGCTCGCCGAGTCCGAGGGCACCAGCTGCGAGGTCGTCGACGTGCGCTCGCTGTCGCCCATCGACTACGAGCCCATCCTGAACTCGGTGCGAAAGACCGGACGCATGGTCTATGCGCAGGAGGCGCAGGGCTTCACGAGCATCGGCAGCGAGGTGGCGGCGACCGTCATGGAGCGCGCCTTCTACGCCCTCGAAGCCCCCGTGCTGCGCGTCTCGGGCTACGACACCCCCTTCCCGCCCGCGAAGCTCGAGGGCACCTACCTCCCGGATGCCGACCGCATCCTCGAGGCCGTCGACCGTTCGCTGGCCTACTGACCTCGCCGTTCCGAAAGGACCGCACATGAGCACGCAGAACTTCAACCTCCCCGACGTGGGCGAGGGACTGACCGAGGCCGAGATCGTGGCGTGGAAGGTCGCGCCCGGTGACACCGTCGCCATCAACGACGTCATCTGCGAGATCGAGACGGCCAAGTCGCTCGTCGAGCTGCCCTCGCCGCACGCCGGCGTCGTCGGTGAGCTGCTCGCCGCCGAGGGTGCGACTGTGGAGGTCGGATCCCCGATCATCACGTTCGTGACGGATGCTCGCGACGATGCCGGTCCCGGCAAGATCGCGACCGCCGAGGCACCCGCGCCCGAAGAGGGCGGCGGCTCGGTGCTCGTCGGCTACGGCACCGGCGGAGGGGCCACATCCCGTCGCAAGCGCCCGGCAGAGCGCCCGGTGCGCTCGTCGGTCGGCGTGATCGCAAAGCCCCCGATCCGCAAGCTCGCCCGCGACCTGGGTGTCGACCTGACGACCGTCACGCCGACCGGCGCAGACGGCGAGGTCACCCGCGACGACGTCGTGACCCATGCCTCGCAGGCGAGTGTCTTCCGCAACATCGAGACGCCCGAATGGGGAGCCGTGCGCGAGGAGACCGTGCCCGCGCCGCAGAGCACCCCGGCGGGCCTCGCCCGTGGAGTGACGGCAGCGCGGGCATCCGCCCCGGTGTCCGACGACCGCACCGAGTCGATCCCGGTCAAGGGTGTGCGCAAGGCCACGTCGTCGGCGATGGTGCAGAGCGCCTACTCCGCCCCGCACGTCACCGTGTGGAAGGAGATCGACGCGAGCCGCACGATGGAGCTCGTGAAGCGGCTCAAGGCATCGCCCGACTACGCCGACATCCGCGTCTCGCCGCTGCTGATCATGGCTCGCGCCGTGATCTGGGCCGCCCGTCGCACGCCGATGGTCAACGCCGCGTGGATCGAGACCGAGGGCGGCGCCGAGATCTCGGTGCGTCACTACGTGAACCTCGGCATCGCCGCAGCAACGCCCCGCGGCCTGCTCGTGCCGAACATCAAGGACGCGCAGGACCTCAGCATGAAGGACCTCGCCCGCGCCCTGAACCGCCTCACCCTCACCGCCCGCGAGGGCAAGACGAGCCCCGCCGACCAGCAGGGCGGCACGATCACGATCACGAACATCGGTGTGTTCGGGATGGATGCCGGCACGCCGATCATCAACCCCGGCGAGGCCGGAATCGTGGCCATGGGCACGATCAGCCAGAAGCCGTGGGTCGTCGACGGCGAGGTGCGCCCTCGCTGGGTCACCACGGTCGCGGGTTCGTTCGACCACCGCGTGATCGACGGCGACGGCATGAGTCGCTTCATCGCCGACGTGGCATCCGTGCTCGAGGAGCCTGCGCTGCTCGTCGAGTGAGGCGGACAGCGCGGGGATACAGTGGCAGCAGAACCGCGATGACCGGCCCCCAGTAGAACGGACTCCCAGCGGATGAAGATCGAACCGACTGCCATCACCCTCGGAACCTCGGGCCTCGGCCGGCACTCGGAGCCGGGATCCGCCGAGGAGAGAGCTGCCGTCGAGGTCGCCATCGACCTGCTCACGAGCCGACACGGGTTCGTGGACACCTCGAACAACTACGCGGCCGGTCGCTCCGAGGTCGTCCTCGGCATCGCGCTGCGTGAGCTGGGGCTGGACGGTTCGCGGGTCATCTCGAAGGTGGATCAGGACCCGGAGACCGGGGTCTTCGACCGCGACCGCGTCCTTCGCTCGTTCGACGAGACGACCGCCCGCCTCGGGGTCGACCGGCTTCCGCTGTTGCACCTGCACGATCCGTACTCGGTGTCGTTCGAGGACACGATCTCGATCGGTGGCGCGGTGCAGGGACTCATCGAACTCCGCAGCGCCGGCGTGGTGGACGCGATCGGTGTGGCGGCGGCTCCCGTCCCGCTGATGGCGAAATACGTCGAGACGGGTGTGTTCGACGCCGTGCTGATCCACAACCGATTCACGCTCGTCGATCACTCGGCTGAAACTGTGTTCGCCGACGCCAAGGCGCGCGGCATGGCCGTGTTCAACGCGGCACCGTTCGGTTCGGGATTGCTCGTCAAGGGCCCGCATTCCGGCGCGCAGTACGCCTATCGGCCCGCGGGCGAGGAGCTGCTGGAGTGGACTGAGCGGTTGCAGCGCGTGTGCGCGGAGCACGGAACGTCGATGGCTGCCGCAGCGCTGCATTACTCGCTGCGGTCCCCGCTGGTCAACTCCACTGTCGTCGGGGTGTCGACACCGCATCGTCGGGAGCAGCTCGACGAGCTGGTGCAGACGGAGGTCCCGGAGGGGCTGTGGGACGCCATCGAGAGCCTGGGCGCGGCGCCCTCGCCGGTGGACGACAGCGACTACGCCTGAACGCTGTCGCTGTTCAGCACCTCGACAGCCGGCCCGAGCGTGCGGTGCCGGTGACGGCGCTCGATCGCCTGCCCCGCGTATGACGCTGCGACGATGAGCGCGGCGCCGAGCAGACCGACGGCCCCGACGCTCTCCCCGGCGAGCAGGAGTCCGACCAGGAGCGCCCAGACGGGCTCTGTGCCCATGAGGATGCTGGCGCGCGTCGCAGAGGTGCGCCGCACCGCCCAGAGCTGAACGACGAACGCGAACACCGAGCACATCAGGCCGAGGAAGAGGACGTTCGCCCACCCTGATCCGTCGAGTCGCGCGACCGCCGCGGGCAGCTCCGCTCCTGCGACCAGTGAGGCCGTCCCTGCGCAGACGACGAGCTGCACCAGGACGACCGCGAGCGTGCTGTCTCGGCGACCGCGGGTGAGCCGGGCGCTCGCGGTCACGTGCAGCGCGCGCACGACCGCCGCTGCGATCACGAGGGCGTCGCCTGCCGTCGGCATCCGCAGTCCGCCGTCCGACACGAGAAGGGCGACCCCCACCACGGCAGCGACCGTGGCGACGAAGTACGCGCGCGGAAGCCACGACCGCGCCGCGAGACTCTCGAGCACGGGGGTGAGGATGAGCGCGAGGCTGATGAGCAGACCGGCATTGGTTGCCGACGTGAGGTGGACGCCCCAGGTCTCGAGTCCGATGATGGCTGCCTGGGAGAAGCCGAGGACGACGGCGACGGCGAGGCCGCGGCCACGCGGCATCCGCTCCTTGCGTACCGCGCAGATCGCCCCGAGAGCGACCGCTGCGACGAGGAACCGCAGTGCGACGGCCGAGGCGACGCCGGTCTCGAGGGCCAGGCTCTTGGCGGCCACGAAGCTCGCGCCCCACACCGCCGCCACGGCGACGAGCAGAACGTCGACGAGCAGATCGCGAGGGGGATGACGAGGCATGTACTCACTCTGGCGATCCAAACCATGAAGACCAAGGGGCATCTTCTTACAGTTCCCGTAAGGTTGCCCTTATGGATCCGACTCACCTTCGACTGCTCCGGGAGCTTCGCGACCGAGGCAGCGTCACGGCCGTCGCGGCCGCTCTCGGAATCTCGGCGTCGGCGGTCTCGCAGCAGCTCGCGACTCTGCAGTCGGCGGTCGCCCTGCCGCTCACGGTGCGCCGGGGGCGAGTCCTGATCCTGACCGCGGCGGGCGAGGCGCTGGCTGCGGCGAGCACTCGTGTCGATGAGGCGCTGACTGCGGCACGCGACTCGATCGGGGCGCTCCTCGAAGCCGGCGACCGGCCGGTGCGGGTGTCGTCGTTCAACAGTGCGGGCCTCGCCCTGTTCAGACCGCTCCTGAGGGAACTCGACGGGAGTCCTGCCGTCCGCCTCGCGGATGCCGACGTCCCGCACCGGGACTTTCCCGGGCTCACCGCCGACCACGATCTCGTCATCGCCCATCGGCTCGCGCACGACGCCCCCTGGCCCGCTGATCGGGTCGTCGCGGTCCCGCTCGTCGAGGAGCCGCTCGACATCGCTCTCCCCGCAGGGCACCGTCTCGCCGGCCGAGCGGGCATCGCCCTCGCCGACCTCCGCGACGAGGAATGGGTGTCGGTGCATGAGGGCTTCCCTCTCGCGGGTGTGCTCGACCATCTCGCGGCGCTGTCAGGGGCGCCGCTGCGGATCGCGCATCGCATCAACGAGTTCTCGGTGACTGCCGAGGTCGTGCGCGCCGGGGCGGCGATCGCCGTCATGCCTCGCGCCACCGCCACGCCTCTCGCTGTGGACGGCCTCGTTCTCAGGCCGCTGTCCGATGTCGATCTTGTCCGCCACGTCGACGTGCTCGCTCGACCGGATGCCCTGGCCTACACGGCGGTCAGGCGTGTGGTCCGAGCCCTGCAGGACGTCGCCGCGCGCGTGCAGCACGACTCGTTCAGCTCACCTCATCGAGGCTGACGCCGCTCCGCGAGGGGCGACCGGCTATGCCTGACGAAGCTCCGCAAGGGTCGTCAGCTGTGCGGTGGCGGGCTCCCAGTGCCGCACGCTGCGCGCGTGGGCGTGGATGCCGCCGCCGATGAGATCCAGCGCCTGCGCGAGGTCGGCGACGCGCAACCGGCGGGCGAGGGCGACGTGCGGCATCCACTCGTCCGGCGCGGTGTGCGGAGCATCGTCCCCCGGCCCGACGGCGGCGAGGATCGTCTCGCGGAGGCCCATCAGCTCCATACCGGGAACGATGCTCCGCGCCAGTACGCGGCGATCCCCGGAGCCGAAGAGCAGGGGAGCGCCCAGGGTGATCGGGAACGAACGGATGCCGGCGAGGCCATCCGGGTCCGGCGGCGACAGGTCGACGCGTGCGACCAGCGTGATGTGAGGGCGGTTGCTCGCCGACGTGTGCCCCGCGAGGCTCGACAGGCCACGTGCGGCGAGAGCATTCCACTCGGCCCGGATCGCGGCTTCTGCCTCTGCGTCGAGGAGCAGCTCGATCGAGGAGGGGGAACGCTGCGGATCTGGTTCTCGCACGGGTCGATTATGTCGCGGTCCGCGCCCGGCATCCGCGCGGAAACCGCAGACCGTTCCTGTGCGCCGCGGCGATTCGGCCCTCGACTCGCCGCGGCGCGGCGCGATGCTCTCCGTTTTCCGAGGAGGAACGGTCGAGACGTCGGCCAGCCCTTCAGCTCACCGCGCTGAGGCGCCGTTCCGCCAGGAGCGGCACTGCCACCTCGCGGGCGGCACGGCGTGCCGTCGCGACGGCACCGATCGACACGACTTCTGCGCCGAGCGTCGAGGCGAGGATCTCGGGCGCAGGCAGATGCAGCTGGGTCGGCAGCACCTCGCGTGCGGCCGTGAGCACGGGGGCGATGCTCTCGGCGACCCCGCCGCAGACGATCACACGCGCCGGGTCGTACATGCTGCCCAGCACTCCGACGACGCGGGCGAGCGTCGCGCCGACGCGTGAGGTCGCGAGCAGCGCGTCGGCATCACCGGCGGATGCCGCGGTCAACACGATCCGCGGATCGATGCGATCCTCACCTGCGAGCCGCCCGATCGCGGATTCCGACGAGATCTCGCCGCTCTCGACGCCTGCGCGTACCTGGTCCTGCAGTGCATAGCGCAGCCCGAATGCAGAGCCGACTCCGACGATGTGGTCGAACACGACACCCTCGCCGACGCCGCCGTGCGCGCCGTGCAGCACATGGCCGTCGACGACGACCCCGCCGCCGAAGCGTTCGCTCGCGAGCAGGGCGACGTAGTCACGGCATCCGACGGCCGCTCCTGCCGAGCCCTCGGCGATCGCGGCCAGTTGCGCGTCGTTCTTGATCTCGACGACGGGAGCCCAGTCGGCCAGCGCCTCGGCGAGACCCGGGTTGGTGCGCTCCCAGAAGCCGTCGGGGTGCGGCGGCGAGATGCCGGCCCTGTTGACGGGAGCGGCCACTCCCACGCAGATCGCGAGGATCTCGGTGCGCTCGACGTCTGCCTCGTCGAGTGCGAGCTGCATCTGTCCGAGGATCGTCGCGCGTCGCGCACGCGCCGATTGGCCCGAGTCGAGGTCGGTGCGGTGGTGCACGAGGGTGCGCTCGAGCGGGTCCGAGATCGTGACGGCGAGGTGGGTGTCTCCGGCATCCACGCCGACGACGACGCCGAGATCGGATGCCAGCACGAAGCGCCTCGCGGGGCGCCCCGCGCGGTAGCTTCCGGCCACCCGGGCGTTGGGGAGTTCCTGCAGCACCGCGGCGCTGACGAGGGTGTCGATCGCGTCGATCGCGGTCGAACGGGTCAGCGTCGTGGTCGCCATCGCCTCGGTCGCGGTGAACTCGCCGGCGGCCCATGCGAAGTCGAGGATGGCGCCGACGCTGGCTCGTCCGGTGCCCAGACCTGCGGATACTTCGGTCATGGGTCTTGACCTCACTCTCGTTCAGATGAGAGAGTACCGTTCATCGAAGTAAATTCGCTCACTAGATTTAGTCTGCGGATCTACAGGACGAAAGGACAACGGTGTCTGTGAAACCTCCACACCCGGCACGGATCGTCGCCGGTGCGGCCGCTCTCGCCCTGGTCGGGGCCGCCCTCACCGGCTGCTCGACGGCCGGCGGAACCGAGACCATCCGCTTCACGTTCAGCAAGCGGGAGGCGATCGAGTTCATGACCGAGCTCGTCGCGCAGTACAACTCCTCGCAGGACAAGGTCCGCGTCGAGATCGACACCTCGGGTGTCGACGTCGTCTCGGCCAGCTTCGTGCGGGGCAACCCGCCCGACATCATGCTCGCCAACTACAACTACGAGATCGCCCGCTTCGTGCAGCGCTGCGCGCTCACCGATCTGTCGGGCACCGACGCTGCCGCCACCATCCGCGACGACCTGCAGCCCCTCATGGAGCAGTACGGCTCGTGCGAGGGACGCACGAGTGCACTGCCCTACTCGGTGATGGGGGCCTCGGTCATCTACAACAAGGAGATCTTCGACCAGCAGGGGCTCGAGGTTCCGCAGACCTGGGACGAGCTCCTCGCCGTGTGCGACCAGCTGAAGGAGGCGGGCATCGACCCGTTCTACGCCACCTTCAAGGACGACTGGACGGTCGCGCAGGGTTGGTATGACTACACCGCGGGCGGTTCGGTCGACGTGATCGACTTCTTCGACACCCTCGCGACCGAAGGCACCGAAGTGGGACCCGACTCGGAGGTCTCGTTCGAGAACGACTTCGCAGAGCCCATGGACCGCATGATGACCCTGGTGGAGAACTACACGAACGCGGATGCCGCGAGCCGAGGCTACGGCGACGGCAACCTCGCCTTCGGCAAGGGCGAGGCCGCGATGTACCTGCAGGGGCCGTGGGCCTTCAGCGAGATCGAGAAGACCGCGCCCGACCTCGACCTCGGCACGTTCCCGCTGCCGATGACCGACGATCCCGCCGACCTCGGCGTGCGCGTCAACATGGACCTCGCCGCGATGATCCCCGAGGGATCGCGCCACCAGGAGGCCGCCCGCGACTTCCTGGAGTACCTGTTCCTGCCCGAGCACATCGAGGAGTACAACGCCTCGCAGCTCGGCTTCACCCCCACGAAGGATGCTCCGGCTCCGGATGACCCGCGGGTCGAGGGCATGGTCGAGTACTACGACAACGGGCAGATCTACCAGGGCCCCTCGGTGCTCGTGCCCCGCACCCTTCCGGTCTTCAACTACGCGCAGGCGATGGTGCTCGGCGCGTCCACCACCTCCACGTTGCGCACCATGGATGCCGACTGGGCCAGGATCGCATTCCGCGCGCCCATCCCGTCGACCCAGGACAACGCCTCCGGTGAGGACTCAGCATCCGGCGAGACAGAGGAGTCCACGCCATGACGAACACCGCTCTGCCCGGCCCCGCGGCGACCCCCGCCGCATCGAACATCACCAAGCCGAACACTCCGACGACCGACACCACGGCGATCGTCACGGGCGGCACCCGCAGGCTCGGTCGCCGCACCCGCAAGGTCGAGCCGATCTACTACCTGTTCCTGCTGCCGACGCTCGTGATCTTCACGCTTGCGATCACGGTGCCCGGCGTCATGGGCATCTTCTTCAGCTTCACCGACTCGATCGGCATCGGCGAGTGGAGCTTCAACGGACTGACCAACTACATCGCCATGTTCAGCGATCCGGCCATCCTGCAGAGCTACCTGTTCACGTTCGGGTTCTCGATCGCGACCGTGATCGTCGTCAATGTGGTGGCCTTCATGCTCGCGGTCGGTTTGACCTCCCGCATCCGCTTCAAGACCGGGCTCCGCACGATCTTCGTGATCCCGATGGTGATCTCGGGCATCATCATCGCCTACGTCTTCAACTTCCTGTTCTCCAACTCCCTCCCGGCGGCGGGCGCCGCCACCGGCATCCCATGGCTGTCGACCAGCCTGCTCGCGAATCCCGACCTCGCGTGGGTCGCGATCGTCATCGTGACCGCCTGGCAGGCCGTTCCCGGCACACTGCTCATCTACATCGCAGGTCTCCTCTCGGTGCCCGGCGCGGTCTACGAGGCGGCGAGCATCGACGGGGCGAACAAGACGCAGCAGCTGACGCGCATCACGCTGCCGCTCGTCGCGGGCTACGTGGTGATCAACGTGATCCTCGGGTTCAAGGGCTTCCTGAACGCCTACGACATCATCGTCGGCCTCACCAACGGCGGACCCGGAACCTCCACCCGCAGCGTCGCGATGACGATCATCGCGGGCTTCAACGGCGGCGACTACGCCTACCAGATGGCCAACGCGACGATCTTCTTCATCGTCGCCGTGCTCATCTCCCTGCTGCAGCTCTCGCTGACCCGCGGAAGGAACGCACTCTGATGTCGACGCAGACACTCACCACCATCCCCACCTCGGGCAAGAAGCCGCGCGTCCGCATGGAGCGCGTCAACTGGTCGGGCACGATCATCCTGATCCTGTGCGCGGTCACCGTGCTGCTGCCGCTCTACGTGACGATCTCGATGGCCTTCAAGACCACCGGTCAGGCGGTCGACGGCAACGCCTTCTCGCTGCCGGCGCCGTTCAGTATCGACGGCTTCATCGAGGCGTGGAACCTCACGAAGTTCCCGGTCGGCGCCGGCATCTCGCTGCTGGTGACGGCCGGCACGGTCATCGCGACCATCGTGCTCGCGGCATTCGCCTCGTACGCGATCGTGCGCAACTGGGACCACCGCCTGTTCCGTTACTCGTTCTTCTACCTGCTCGCTGCGATGTTCATCCCGTTCCCGGTCGTCGCACTGCCCCAGATCCAGCTGACCGGATGGGTCGGGCTCGACAACCCGTTCGGCGTGATCATCCTCGCGACGATGTTCCAGCTGAGCTTCAGCGTGCTGCTGTTCACCGCGTTCCTGCGGTCGATCCCGATCGAGCTCGAGGAGAGCGCCCGCATCGACGGCGCCACGACGTGGCAGACGTTCTGGCAGCTCATCTTCCCGTTGCTCGCACCCATGAGCGCGACCGTCGGCATCTTCGCCTTCCTCTACGCCTGGAACGACTTCATGATGCCGTCGCTGATCATCTCGGACCCGGCTCTGCAGACGCTCCCGGTGCGGCAGAACCTCTTCCAGACCCAGTTCAGCAACAACTACAACGTGTCGTTCGCCTCGTACCTGATGGCGATGGCCCCGGCGATCCTGGCGTACCTGTTCACGCAGCGCTTCGTCATGGAGGGCGTCACGCAGGGCGCCGTCAAGGGCTGACACCTCTCACACCGCAGACCGCAACACGAAGGAGCAGTACCCCTCATGACCGATGCGCTTCTCACCGAGACCCGCGACGACACGACGGCAGCATGGTGGCGACAGGCCGCCGTGTATCAGATCTACCCCCGCAGCTTCGCGGACGCGAACGGCGACGGGCTCGGCGACATCCCGGGCATCGTCTCGCGCGCCGACTACCTGCGTGAGCTCGGCATCGACGCCGTGTGGCTCAGTCCGTTCTATCCGTCGGCTCTCGCTGACGGCGGATACGACGTGGCCGACTACCGCGACGTCGACCCGCGTCTCGGCACGCTCGACGACTTCGACGACATGGTCGCGGCGCTCCACGACCGCGGCATCCGCGTGGTGGTCGACATCGTGCCGAACCATTCGTCGGATCTGCACGAATGGTTCCAGGAGGCGCTCGCCGCAGGCCGCGGCTCGGCGGCCCGCGAGCGGTACATCTTCCGTGAGGGTGCGGGTGAAGACGGCTCCGAGCCCCCGACCGACTGGACCGCCGCGTTCGGCGGTTCGGCGTGGGAGCGGGTCGAGGACGGACAGTGGTTCCTGCACAGCTTCGCCCCCGAGCAGCCCGACCTCAACTGGGATCACCCCGAGGTGCGCGAGGACTTCCTCACGACGCTGCGGTTCTGGTCGGACCGTGGGGTCGACGGCTTCCGCATCGACGTGGCGCACATGCTCACCAAGGACCTGAGTGAGCCGCTGCCGAGCACCGCCGAGCTCGAGCTCCTGCCGCACGACGGCAATCACCCGCTGCACGACCGTGATGACGTGCACGAGGTGTACGCCGAGTGGCGCCGCGTCTTCAACGAGTACGACCCGCCCCGCACGGCCGTCGCCGAGGCGTGGGTGAGCACTCCCGAGCGTCGCGCCAAGTACGCGTCGGCCGAGGGCCTCGGGCAGGCGTTCAACTTCGACCTGCTCGTGGCGGACTTCGACGCGACGCAGTTCCGCACGATCATCTCCGACAACCTGGCTCAGGCGCGCGAGACCGGCTCGTCGACCACGTGGGTGCTCTCGAACCACGACGTCACGCGTCACGCGACCCGATACGGACTCGCTCCGCTGGCCGGTCGCACCGGGGTCAAGCAGGGCGTCGAGTGGGTCGCCGCGGGCGGGCCGGACGAGCAGCTCGACCGCGAGGCCGGACTCCGCCGGGCGCACGCGGCGACCCTGCTGCTGCTCGGCCTGCCCGGCAGCACCTACCTCTACCAGGGCGAGGAGCTCGGCCTGCAGGAGGTCGCCGAGATCGGCCCCGACCAGCGCCAGGACCCGGCGTTCTTCCGCGGAGCGGAGTTCGACGGACTCGGGCGGGACGGATGCCGTGTGCCGCTGCCGTGGACGGCATCCGGTTCGTCCTTCGGCTTCGGAGCCGGCGATGCGCATCTGCCGCAGCCCGAGTGGTTCGCCGAGTATGCGGTGGACGTCGAGGAGGCCGACCCCTCGTCGACGCTCTCGCTCTACCGCGAGGCACTGCGCCTGCGTCACGAGCTGCAGACCGACGAGAGCCTCGAGTGGATCGAGACCGGCCGTGCCGATGTGCTGCGCTTCGCCCGCCCGAACGGCTGGCAGATCGTGACGAACTTCGGCACCGAGCCGTTCGATCTCGGGGCGGATGCCGCGGACGTCGTGCTCGGCGCGATCGTCGACGGCGCCGTGCCGAATGACTCGACCGTCTGGATCGCTCCCGGCCTGATCGGCTGAGCCGGATCCACTGAGCTGGTCCACCGAGTCGTTCGTCGGACGACAGCACGGATGCAGGACGAGAACACGATTTCTCGTCCTGCATCCGCGCCTCGGTCCTGCAAGCGGTCGCGAACGTCCCCCTTAACTCCTCACCGATTTGATAATGGTTCTCATTAGCGTTTAGAGTGAGAGCATGAAGAAGCCGCTCGTCGCCCTCGCCCTGGCATCCGTCGCCGCACTCTCGCTGGCCGGATGCTCCACCACCCCCGCGGCGGGGGAGGGCGACAGCGGTAACGTCGCCGTCGTGGCGAGCACCAACGTCTACGGCTCGCTCGCCGCCCAGATCGGTGGTGATCGCGTCGACGTGACCTCGATCATCACCTCGGCGACGCAGGACCCGCACTCGTACGAGGCCTCGGCGCGCGACCGTCTCTCGGTGCAGAAGGCCGACCTCGTGATCGAGAACGGCGGCGGCTACGACGCGTTCATCGACACGCTGCTGCAGGATGCCGGCGATCCGCACCTGGTGACGGCCGTCGAGTTCTCGCACGACTTCCCCGGCAACGAGGGTCACTCTGACGAGGCAGAAGACGCGACCGAAGAGGACCACGACCACGCCGAAGGCGAGGAGGGTCACGAGGGCCACGACCACATCGAGGGATTCAACGAGCATGTCTGGTTCGACCCGCACACGATGATCCATGTCGTCGAGGCCATCGCCGAGGAGCTCACCGAGCTCGACCCCGACGGTGAGGCGGACTTCACTGCGAACGCCGAGGAGATCGTCGCCGACCTCGAGGGCTTCGAGGCCGATCTCGAGACGCTCAAGACGGATGCCGCCGGCGCGAACGTGATCATCACCGAGCCGGTGCCCGGCTACCTCGCCGCGGCCGCCGGACTCACTGATGTCACGCCCGAGGGCTTCGCCGAATCGGTCGAGGAGGGCAGCGATGTCGCCCCCGCGACCCTGCTCGCCACCTTGAACGTCGTCGAAGCCGGAGACGTGCGCGCCGTGCTCACGAACGCGCAGACCGGTGGTGCCGAGACGCAGCGCGTCGAGGACGCCGCAACGGATGCCGGGATCCCGCTCGTCGCCTTCACGGAGCTGCTCCCCGAAGGATCGTCGTACTCTGAGTGGATGAGTGACGCGATCCAGAGCCTCGCCGACGCGCTCCAGTCGTGAGCGCCGGCGCCGACGCGCGGGCAGGAGCCGAGAAGTCGAGCCCCGTGCTCGAGGTGCAGGGAGCAGCCCTCCAGCGTGGGGACCGGGAACTGTGGTCGGGCCTCGATCTCACGGTCGAGCCCGGTGAGTTCATCGCCGTGCTCGGGCCGTCGGGGTCGGGTAAGACCACGCTGCTGCGCAGCATCCTGGGCCTCCAGCCGCTGTCGGCCGGCGAGATCACCGTCGCGGGCGGGCCCGTGCGCAAGGGCAACCCGCGCATCGGGTACATCCCGCAGCAGCGATCACTCGCCCCGGACACGAGCATGCGGGCCCGCGATCTCGTGGCGCTCGGGGTGCAGGGCAGCCGCTTCGGCTTCCCGATCCCGCACCGCGGCGACAAAGCCAAGGTCGACCAGCTGCTCGCCTCGGTCGGGGCCTCGCACTATGCCGACCGCCGGGTCGGACTGCTCTCGGGCGGTGAGCAGCAGCGGCTGCGTGTGGGCCAGGCCCTGGCCGACGAGCCCAGCCTGCTGCTGTGCGACGAGCCGCTGTCGAACCTCGACCTCGCGAACCAGGTCGCCGTCACCGACATCATCGACCGTCAGCGCCGCGATCGTGGGGCGGCCGTACTGTTCGTGACCCACGACATCAATCCGATCCTGGGTCGCGTCGACCGCATCCTCTACATCGCCGGCGGCCGCTTCGTGCTCGGCACCCCCGAAGAGGTGCTGCAGACACGGGTGCTGACCGAGCTCTACGGAACCCCGGTCTTCGTGCTGCGAGCCGGCGACCGACTGGTCGTCGTCGGGGTGCCGGATGCCGAGCCCCACCACCTGCACGACCACGATCACGACCACGGGGGTGCCGCATGAACGTCATGACCGGCATCGTCCAGGCGGTCGACTGGAGCGACGTCTTCTCGTTCCAGGACTACGGCGAGCTCGTCGCCCTGCTCGCCAACTCGATCATCGCGGGCGCGGTGCTCGGCATCGTCGGCGGACTCATCGGCGTCTTCGTGATGCAGCGCGACCTCGCGTTCGCGGTGCACGGAGTCAGCGAGCTGTCGTTCGCCGGTGCGGCCGCAGCGCTGCTGTTCGGCGGGAGCGTGGTCGTCGGATCGCTCGGCGGGGCTCTGGTCGCGGCGATCCTCATCGGCATTCTGGGATCCAAGGCCCGCGACCGCAACTCGATCGTCGGCGTGCTCATGCCGTTCGGCCTGGGCCTCGGCATCCTGTTCCTGTCGCTCTACGACGGGCGCAGCGCCAACCGCTTCAGCCTGCTCACCGGGCAGATCGTCTCGGTCTCGAGCCCCGACCTCGGCTGGCTGCTCGGCATCAGCATCGTCGTGCTGCTCGGACTGCTGCTCATGTGGAACCCGTTGCGCTTCGACTCGCTCGACCCCGAGTCTGCCGCCGCCCGCGGGGTGCCCACGCGTGCGGTGAGCCTGCTGTTCATGGTGCTGCTCGGTCTGATCGTCGCGGTCAGCGTGCACATCATCGGAGCACTGCTCGTCATGGCACTGCTCGTGACGCCCGCCGCCGCTGCGATGCGCATCACCGCGGGGCCGGTGGCCGTGCCCCTGCTCGCGGCGCTGTTCGGCTTCGTGTCGGCAGTCGGCGGCATCCTGCTCGCGCTCGCCGGCACCCTGCCGGTGAGCCCGTACATCACCACCCTGTCGTTCACCATCTACGTCGTGTGCTGGATCGTCCAGCGCGCCCGCGGCGGTGTGCGCCGTGTGCGGGCCTGACGGTTGCTTTCGAATCGCGCACTTTGCAGGAAATCGGTCCTCGGATCTGCCAGGTGCGCGATTCGAAAGCCCGGGGACCGTTCCCAGGGCCCGGCAAGGGCGGCGCGCCTAGAATCGTCGGTATGGCTCAGCGGAACACCTGGCAGCGCGAACGCGTGCGCGAAGCCCTCGCCGATGCGCGCGGGTTCGTCAGTGCGCAGAACCTGCACGCCTCGCTCCGCGATGACAACACCGGCATCGGCCTCGCCACGGTCTACCGCGCGCTGGCCGGGCTCGCGGCATCGGGCGATGCTGATTCGCTGCAGAGCCCCGAGGGCGAAGCGCTCTACCGCGCCTGCACGACCCAGGGCCACCACCACCATCTGATCTGCCGCAACTGCGGACTCACGGTCGAGATCGAGGCGACCGACGTCGAGCAGTGGGCGCATCGCACCGCAGCTCTGCACGGATTCACGGATGCCGCGCACGTCGTCGACATCTTCGGGCTGTGCGCCTCCTGCACCAACAAGCGCGACGCCGAAGAGGCAGCGAACGCGTGACCACCCAGGCCGCTCCACGGACGGTGCACTCGCACCGGCCCTCACGATCCCCGCGCTCGCCGTGGATCGGGGTCGGCCTCGGCGCCGTGATCGTGGCGGCCCTGTTCCTGGTCGATCGGTTCCTGCCGACCCTGTTCACCGCCAGCCTCCCCGACAGGGCGCAGGACGGCCTGACGCTCGCGTTGAGCGTGCTGATCGAGGCACTGCCGTTCGTGATCCTCGGGGTGCTGCTGTCGATCGTCGTGCAGGTGTGGCTGCCCGCTGACGTCATCCACCGCTGGCTGCCGAAGCGCGCCTGGGCGCGTCGCGCCGTGCTGTCGCTGCTCGGCATGCTGATCCCGGTGTGCGAGTGCGGCAACGTACCCTTCGCCCGCGGCCTGATGATGCGGGGCCTCGCCCCGGCCGAGGCGCTCACCTTCTTGATCGCCGCCCCGATCGTCAACCCGATCGTGATCCTCACCACGCACGCGGCGTTCGGCTTCGACGACGGCATCCTGGTCGCCCGCCTGATCGGCGGCTACCTGATCGCGAACCTGATCGGCTGGATCTACAGCCGTCACCCCTCGCCCGACTCGCTGCTCACGCAGCGTTTCATCGACACGTGCGACCGCGTCACCCATGAACCCGGCACCCCGGTGCGCCGCAGCCTGACGCAGTTCCTCGTCGAGCTGCGCGCGGTGATGCCGGCGCTCGTGATCGGCTCGGCGCTCGCCGGGGCCGTGCAGGTGCTCATCCCTCGCGACGTGCTTCTGGCGATCGGATCGAACCCGGTGCTGTCGATCCTCGCGATGATGGCCCTCGCGATGACCGTCGCGATCTGCTCCAACGTCGACGCGTTCTTCGCACTGTCGTTCGCCTCGACGTTCTCCTCGGGCGCGCTCGTGGCGTTCCTGCTCGTCGGTCCGCTGGTCGACGTCAAGATGCTCGCGCTCATGCGCACGACCTTCACCACCCGCACGCTCGTCGGCATCGTCGGCGTCGTCCTGTTCGCCGCCTTCGCGATCGGGATCGGGGTGAACGTCTTTGTCTGAGCACACGCACACCGATCACGAGCCCTCCCGCGCCCGCGCACTCGGGTCGCGCTGGCTGGGCATCGGCCTCGCCACCGTCATCTCGGTCGTCACTCTCGGACTCGGTCTCACCGGCCGGCTCAACCTCTACATCAGCCCCGAGTCGGTGTGGTTCGCCTGCGCGGCCGCCGTCGTGACGCTCGCGGGCGCGATCTGGTCGTGCACACTGCCGCTCGGTGAAGAGGGCGATCACGGACACGACCACGGCGACGCCCACGACGCGGATGCACCGGCCGCGCCGCGCCGCAGCCTCGCCGTCGTCGGCACGGTGACGGGCGGGGTGATCGCCTCGGGCGTCGTCGTCGCCGCTCTCGTGCTGCCGCCCGCATCGCTGTCGGTCGAGCTCGCGATGTCCCGGGTCGGCGAGCAGACCGCGCTGTTCGCGGGCGCCGACGACGTGACCCTCGGAGTCGCCGACACCTCGACCTTCGGTGTGGGCGACTGGGCGAGCGTGTTCGCGACGGCGACCAACACCGCCGCCTACGACGGCAAGACGGTCACGCTGACCGGATTCGTCACCCCCACGGATGCCGATGAGGTCAACCTCACGCGCCTGGTCATCACGCACTGCGTCATCGACGCGCAGCCCGCGACCCTGCCCGTGACGATCGATGCGGGCGAGTTCGACACCGGCCAGTGGGTCGAGGTCGAGGGCACGATCAAGGCGGATGCCGACGGATCGCTGCACGTCGAGCCGAACTCGGTCACACCGATCGACGAGCCGCAGGACCCGTATGAGTACTGACGACGAGCGCCCCGAGGTGCCGGCGGCGCCTCGCACGCGCGCCGAGATGCGCGCCGCCCGCGAGGCCGAGGCGGCCGCGTCGGCTCCCGCCTCGGATGAGGACGGCGGAGCCGACCGCGACGAGGCGTCTTCCGCTGCGGAGCCGCGTTTCGACTCGCCTGCGGCTCGCTCAACGACCGGTGGTGGGGGCGCTGCGGCGCGCTCGAAGGGTGACGAGCGGCCGACGCGTTCGACCTTCGTCCCGCCGGATGCCGACTCGACGACCACGTTCGCGGCTCACTCCTCGACCGACTACGTGCCCCCCGCTCCCTCTACGACCGACGAGTCATCCCCCGCGCCCGAGAAGCGGAAGCCCGCCAAAGCGCCGAAGGAACCGAGGGCCGCGAAGGAACCGAAGTCCGCGAAGGAACCGAAGTCGGCCAGGGAACCGAAGCCCGCGAAGGAGCCGAAGCCCGAGAAGCCCGCTTCCCCTCGCGACCGCCGATTCCTGCTGGCTCTCGGCGCCGTGCTCGGCATCCTCGTGCTGGTCGGCGCCGGACTCGGCGCCGTCAGTCTGACCCAGGGGCCGCGCATCACCGGGGTGCAGGTGAACCCGACCGAGGCGATCGAGACGTCGGGCAGTCGTGTCATCCTCACAGCGAACCAGTCGCTCGCCGCGATCGACGAGTCTCAGGTGACGGTCGAGCCCGCAGTCCCCTTCACGCTGGACGCGGCGGGCCGCGGCATCGGCATCCGCTTCACCGTGCCGCTCGACGACGACACCGACTACACCGTGAGCATCGCCGACGCGGTGGGCGCCGGAGGCGGACCGACAGCGACCCTCACGACGAGCTTCTCGACTCCCGCGTCGAGCATCTTCCTGCTGCGCCGCGACGTCGAGGGCAAGGACACGATCTTCCGCACCGATCTCTCGGGTGAGGAGGCCGTGCCGGTGTTCACCGCCGACAGCATCAACGACTTCCGTGCGACGTCGTCGCAGCTGGTCGTCTCGCTGGAGGAGGAAGAAGGCTCGAAGCTGCTCGTGATGGACCGGAAGGGCGGGAACCAGCGCGAGCTGCCGCTCCCCGGCGTCGGCTACGTCGGTGCGATCCAGGTCTCGGACCGCGGCGGACTCGTCGGGTACAGCTACTCCGACAAGGAGCTGAGCGACACCGAGGGGCGCGCGAGCGTGCTGGTCACCCAGTCGCTCAGCGGCGACGATGAGCCCGTGGTCACCGAGGTCGGCGACAAAGAGGCGAACATCTTCGTCTGGCAGTTCGTGCCCGACACCGCCGCCGTGCTCTTCATCGACTTCGACGGTGCACTGTCGCTGGTCGACCGCTCGACGGATGACGGCGTGCAGTCGCTCGGGCTCGCCACGACGATCCAGGGCATCTCGCGCGGCACGTACACGGCCATCGTCGAGAGGCTCGACGGCTCGGTCGTCGAGCTGAACCTCGCCGACGGCACCGAGGTGCCGCTCGAGGCGTCCGATCCCGATTACGGCACGGCGACGACGATCACGCCGTTCCCGGGAGGCACTCTGCGTCACGTCGTCGCGCGGGCCGCCGACGGCATGCCGACGGGGCAGGCGGTCGTGCGGGTCGACGACGACGGAAAGGCGACGCCGCTGGTCGAGGTCGATTCGACGGACTCGATCCTGCAGGCCTGCGCCTCGCCCAGTGGGCAGTACGCCGCGGTCGTGATCGCCCCCGACCTCGCAGACAACCCCTACGACCAGATGCTGCTGCCCTTGCCGCAGAACCTCGAGACGCACCTGCTCGACCTGCGCACGGGAGACGAGATCGTGGCCCTCACCGGCTTCGACGCCTCGTGGTGCCAGACGGCTCCGCAGTTCTAGACGCCATGTCGTCGGATCCGCTGCACCGCGCCACCCGCGCCGAGCTGAGCGGGCTTGCCGTCGATGTCGCCCCGCTGCTGCTCGGGGCCGAGCTGCGCACCGTCGTGGCGGGCTCGGAGGTGTGCCTGCGATTGACCGAGGTCGAGGCCTATCACGGGCATGGCACCGGACCCCAGGCTGACCCGGGCTCGCACGCGCGCATGGGGCGAACGGCACGCAACGCGACGATGTGGGGCGAGCCGGGGCATCTGTACGTCTACCTCAGTCACGGCATCCATTCGTGCGTCAACGTCGTGTGCGGGCCGGACGGCCAGGCGGGCGGAATCCTGATGCGCGCGGGCGAGGTCGTCTCAGGAGTGGATGCCGCCGCCGTGCGCCGTCACG
Organism: Microbacterium sp. Leaf159; assembly: GCF_001423615.1. GTDB lineage: Bacteria > Actinomycetota > Actinomycetes > Actinomycetales > Microbacteriaceae > Microbacterium. The sequence continues at coordinate 2,651,485 of NZ_LMOU01000001.1, forward strand.
CATCGACGCCCCTCACGAAGACGGCGCTGCGTGACCTCGCGCGCGGTCCCGGTCGATTCGGGCAGGCGGTGGGGCTGCGGCATCCGATCCACGACGGCATCGACGCGGTCACCGGCGAGGAGTTCGAGGGCGCCCGCGCCGAGCTGTGGCTGCGCGACGAGCCGGTGGCCGAGATCGCGACCGGGCCGCGGGTCGGCGTCGCGGGCATCGCCGGCACCGAAGCGTTCCCCTGGCGGTTCTGGATCGCGGGCGATCCGACGGTCTCTCCGTTCCGCTGGGGGAGAGGTGCTCAGGCCGAGTCTCTCCACACGACCGGCGTCGGCAGCATGATCCCCGCGCGCGGGCGCTGATCGTCGCGCAGCTGCGCGAGCACGGATGCCGCGGCGGCGGCCCCGAGGCCTTCGGCCGGCTGGTCTACCGTCGAGAGCTGCGGTGTGGTGCGCGTCGCCCAGCTGCTGTTGTCGAAGCCGACCACTCCCACGTCCTCCGGCACGCGGCGCCCTGCTTCGCGGAGCGCCCACATCGCGCCCGCCGCGACCGCATCGGACGCGGCGAACACCCCGTCGATGTCGGGAGCGCGCTCGAGCAGTCGGGTCATGGCCGCGGCCCCATCGGCGTAGGAGTACAGCGGCACCTCTTCGACGAGGTCCGCGTCGAAGGCGTCACCGAGCGCATCGGTGAACCCGGCGAGTCGGTCGGTGCCAGAGTCGCGATCGAGGGCTGCGGCGATCATGCCGACCCGCGTGCGCCCCGTCGCCAGGAGGCGTGAGGTCACGGCGTGCGCTGCCCCGCGGTTGTCGACCCCGACCCAGGCGGCATCCACGTCCGGCGGGTGTCCGACGTAGGTGACCGGAAGATCGAGCCGCATGACGGCCTTGGTGATGGGATCCTGCGCACGGGCCGAGACGATGACGGCCCCGTCGACGAATCCGCCGTTCAGATACCGCGCGACGCGCTCGGTGTCTCGCACCGAGTCCACGACGAGGCACACCATCTGGTAGTCCGCCTCCGACAGCGTCTCGTTCGTGCCGAGCATGATCGCGCCGATGTTCGGGTCTTCGAGGAACAGCGCGTGCGGCTCGTGCACGATGAACGCGATGGCCTGCGTGCGCTGGCGCACGAGGTTCTGCGCCGCCGTGTTCGGCACGTAGCCGACCTCGCGGATCGCGTCCTCGATCGCGGTCCGCGCGGAATCCGACACGTAGCCGCCGTTGATCACGCGGCTGACGGTTCCCCTCGAGACACCAGCTACGCGCGCCACGTCGTGCACGGTGCTGCGACGGCGCGCGGAAGTACTCATGATCGACAGCCTAGCGACCCGGACTTGACGGGATTCGCGAAGACATGCGACGATGTGTGCACGTTCACAGAAATCCCGATCGCTGCTTTCATGCCGCGAGCTGTGCACGTGCACACATGAACCGCAAAGGAGCGTCACCGATGGCCGCCGCTGTGTCCGACCGCATCGCCACCCTCTCCGCAGGGCGCGGCCTCGTCTTCGGATGCGACTACAACCCCGAGCAGTGGGACCGCAGCGTCTGGCCCGAAGACGTGCGTCTCATGCAGCAGGCCGGCGTCGGACTCGTGGCGATCAACATCTTCGGCTGGTCGTCGATCAACCCGGCCAGGGGAGTGTGGGACTTCAGCGCCCTCGACGAGATCGTCGGGCTGCTGCACGAGGGCGGCATCCGCATCAACCTCGGCACCGGTACGGCGTCGCCCGCACCGTGGCTCACCGCGCAGCATCCCGAGATCCTCCCGGTCGGCCAGGACGGCACCGTCTTCCAGCAGGGCGGCCGCCAGGGCTACTGCCCGAGCTCGCCGATCTTCCGCGCCTACGCCGCCGAGGTCGTCACCCGCGTGGTCGAGCGCTACGGCGACCACCCCGCCGTGTCGCTCTGGCACGTGTCGAACGAGCTGGGCTGCCACAACGCGCTCTGCTACTGCGACACGAGCGCCGAGGCGTTCCGCGGCTGGCTGCGCGACCGCTACGACGACATCGACACGCTGAACCGCGCGTGGGGCACGACGTTCTGGAGCCAGCGTTACAGCGACTTCGACGACGTGCGCGTGCCCGCCCAGGCCCTCTCGCTGCGCAACCCCGGTCAGATCCTCGACTTCCAGCGGTTCAGCTCCGACGAGCAGCTCGCTCTCTACCGCGCCGAAGCCGCGATCCTGCGTGAGCGCAGCGACGTGCCGGTGACGACCAACTTCATGGTCACCGCGCACATCCGCAACCTCGACTACTGGACGTGGGCGGGGGACATGGACCTGATCGCCAACGATCACTACCTCGACCGTCGCCTCGACGACGCGCGGGGGGAGCTCTCGTTCGCCGCCGACCTGACCCGCGGCCTCGCGCAGGGCGCGCCCTGGCTGCTCATGGAGACCTCGACCGGCGCCGTGAACTGGCAGCCGTACAACCTCGCCAAGGCCCCGGGCGAGATGCAGCGCAACATCGCCACGCACGTCGCCCGCGGTGCCGACGGCATCTGCTTCTTCCAGTGGCGTGCGTCGACGCAGGGTGCCGAGAAGTACCACACGGCCCTCGTGCCGCACGCGGGTGAGGACTCCGACCAGTGGCGCGAGGTCGTCGAGCTCGGCGGACTGCTCGATCGCCTCGGCGAGGTCGCCGGCACCCGTGTCGCCGCCGACGCCGCCCTTCTCTTCTCGTGGGAGAGCTGGTGGGCCGCCGAGAACGAGGGTCGCCCGAGCGAAGCACTGACCTACCTGGGCCAGGTGCACGCGGCACACGCGGCACTGGCCGATGCCGGCATCACCACCGACGTCGTGCGCCCGGGCAGTGATCTCGACGGCTACCGACTGCTGATCGTCCCCGCGCTGCACCTGATCAGCGATGCGGATGCCGCCGCCATCGCTCATGCGGTCGAGAACGGCGCGACCGCCCTCGTCACCTTCTTCAGCGGCATCGTCGACGAGGAAGACAGGGTGCGCACAGGCGGCTACCCCGGCGCGTTCCGCGAGCTGCTCGGCATCCGCTCCGAGGAGTTCGCGCCCCTCCGCCCCGACGACTCCGTCACCCTCACCGACGGCACGACCGGCACGGTCTGGAGCGAGCGGCTCAAGACGACGGATGCTGAGGTCATCGCGTCGTACGTCGACGGCCCCGCTGCCGGGGGACCCGCGATCACCCGACGTGCTGCGGGAGAGGGCGAGGCCTGGTTCCTCGGCACGCAGCCTGCTCGCGACGACTACTCACGGCTGGTCGCGCAGCTCGCGGCCTCCGCGGGCGTCTCCCCGATCGCCGGTGGCGACCGGGACGTCGAGATGGTCCGCCGCACCGGCGACGCGGGCTCGTTCCTCTTCGTCATCAACCACGGATCGATTGACGTCGAGATCGCGGCCGCAGGCCACGACCTCGTCACCGACGCCCCCGCCACCGGCCTCGTGCCGGCCGGGGCGGTCCGCATCATCAAGGAGGATGTATGACCACCACGCTCACCGCTCCGGCGGTCGCTTCGGCGCCGAAGGCGCAGGGACGGCGCCGACGCATTCCGCACAAGGGCGCCATCGCGTTCCTGATCGTGCCGTTCGGCATCCTGTTCCTGCTCTTCTACGTGGTGCCGATCGCCTACGCGTTCTGGCAGTCGCTGCTCGTGGTCGAGCGCGACGGCACCTTCGGCAAGGCCGAGCAAGTGTTCGGCGGCTTCGCCCAGTACGTGCTCGTCTTCCAGAACGAAGCCTTCTGGAGCTCGATGGGGCGGATGCTGACGTTCGGCGTCGTGCAGGTGCCGGTCATGCTCGGCCTCGCCCTGCTGTTCGCCCTGCTGCTGGACTCGCCGCTCGTGCGGGGCAAGCGCTTCTTCCGCCTCGCGTTCTTCGTGCCGTACGCGGTGCCGGGCGTCATCGCCGCGATCATGTGGGGCTCGCTGTTCTCGCCCAACCTGTCGCCGTTCACCGCGATCACGAAGCACATCGACTTCCTCGGAGCCGACCTCGTGCTGTGGTCGATCGCGAACGTCGTCACCTGGGTCTACGTCGGCTACAACATGCTGATCATCTACTCGGCGCTGCTCTCGATCCCGCAGGAGCTGTATGAAGCGGCGATCCTCGACGGAGCCGGCCAGTGGCGCATCGCCTGGTCGATCAAGATCCCGCTGGTGCGTCCGGCGATCGTGATGACCGCGATCTTCTCGATCATCGGAACCCTGCAGCTGCTCGCCGAGCCCCAGGTGTTCCGCTCGTTCAGCTCAGCGGTCACCAGCACGTTCACGCCGAACATGACCGTGTACGCCACGGCATCCATCCCGAACACCAACCTGGCGGCCGCCTTCTCGGTCGTGCTCGCCGTGACGACCTTCGTGCTGTCGTTCGGATTCATGAAGTACATGCAGCGCAAGGAGCAGAACGCATGAGCACCAGGACGATCGTCGCCCCCGGTCGGGGCTCGCGCGAAAAGGCCCCGCGGGGCAAGGGCCCTCGCGAATCGGGCATCTCCCGCACCGGCGCCATGCTGATCATGGCCGTGTTCACGGTCTACTTCCTGCTGCCGCTGTGGTGGCTGCTCGTGGCCTCGAGCAAGGACACGGGCGACATCCTGACCACCGCTCCGCTGTGGTTCGCCGACTTCCACCTGCTCGACAACATCGCCGAGCTCTTCACCTACCGCGACGGCATCTACCTGCGCTGGCTGATGAACTCGGTGCTCTACGCGGCACTCGGCGGGGCCATCGCGACCCTGCTCGCCGCGATGGCCGGCTACGCCCTGGCGAAGTACCGGTTCCCCGGCCGCGACCTCATGTTCGACATCGTGCTCGGCGGTGTGCTGGTGCCGGCGACGGCCCTCGCGCTGCCGCTGTTCCTGATCTTCAGCCAGGCGCAGCTGACCAACACGTTCTGGTCGGTGTTCCTGCCCTCGATCGTGAGTCCGTTCGGCGTGTACCTCGCGCGGATCTTCGCGGCGTCCTCCGTGCCGGATGAGCTTCTCGAGGCGAGCCGGCTCGACGGCGCGGGCGAGATCCGTACGTTCTTCACCGTCAGCATCCGCCTGATGACTCCGGCACTGGTGACGATGTTCCTCTTCCAGTTCGTGGCCATCTGGAACAACTTCTTCCTGCCGATGATCATGCTCCGCTCCGAGGACCTCTTCCCGGTCGTCTTCGGTCTCTACAACTGGAACAACCAGCTGAACCAGCTGCCGGAACTCCGCGGTCTCGTGCTGATCGGCGCCCTGCTGTCGGTCATCCCGCTGATCGTCACCTTCCTCCTGCTCCAGCGCTTCTGGCGCAACGGACTGGGCGCCGGCGCCCTGAAGTGAGCAGGCAGCCGCCCGGACCGACCGGGCGGCGCACCACCCGCACCATCCCTACCCGCACCACCCCCATCGCATCCACGAAAGGATCGAAATGCAGCATTCGAAGATGAAGGCAGCCGCTGTCATCGCCATCTCGGCATTCGCGCTCGCCGGTTGCTCGGCGTCCGGCGGAGACAGCTCCGGCACCGGCGGCGAGGCAGCCGCCTGCACCCCGGCAGACGGCGACGTCACGCTCGAGTTCACCTCCTGGATCCCCGGCATCGAAGACGTCGTCGAGATCTGGAACGAGGCCAACCCCGAGATCCAGGTCGACGTGCAGACCGGCCCGAACGGCAACGGCGGCACGTACCAGAACTTCTTCAACCAGATCAAGGCGGGGGATGCCCCCGACCTCGGCCAGATCGAGTACGACGCGCTCCCGAACTTCCTCGTGCAGGACGGCCTGGAAGACCTCAGCGCCTGCGAGGACGTCGTCGCCGCAGAGGACCAGTTCGTCGACTGGGCCTGGGGACAGGTCACGCTCGGCACCGAGGGCGTGTACGGCGTTCCGCAGGACACCGGCCCCATGGCGCTGTTCTACCGCGCCGACCTGTTCGAGCAGAACGGCATCGCGATCCCCACCACCTGGGACGAGTACCGCGACGCCGCCGTGAAGATCCGCGCACTCGGCGGATACATCACCAACTTCTCGCAGTCGGACATCAACCAGTTCGCCGGCTTCGCCTGGCAGGACGGCGCGCAGTGGTTCTCGAGCGACGACGAGGGCTGGACGGTCTCGCTGGCCGATGACGCCACCACCACGGTCGCGGACTTCTGGCAGAGCATGCTCGACGACGACCTCGTCGCCACGGTTCCCGCATGGACCGACGAGTGGAACAACGCCTACAACTCGGGCGAGGTCTGGACCTGGAACTCGGCCGTCTGGGGCGCCAACTCGATCTCCAGCGGCGCCCCCGACACGGCTGGATCCTGGGCCGTCGCACCCCTCCCGCAGTGGGAGGCCGGCGGTACCGCGGCAGGCAACTGGGGTGGGTCGTCGACCGCCGTCCTCAAGGGCAGCGAGCACGTCTACGAGGCGGCGAAGTTCGCGCTGTGGCTCAACACCTCGGATGAGGCGCTGACCGCGCTCGCCGAGGCAGCCAACCTCTACCCGGCGACCACCGCGGGTCTCGAGCTCCCGGTATACGCCGAGGGCGTCGAATTCTACGGCGGACAGAAGATCTACGACGTCTTCGCCGACGCCGCCACGCAGGTCTCGCCCGACTTCGCGTGGGGCCCGACCATGACCCAGACCTACTCGGACGTGTCCGACGGGTTCAAGGCCGCGGTCTCGGGCAGCGGCACGCTGCTCGACGCGATCGAGAAGGGTCAGACGGCCACCGTCGACGCGCTCAAGGCCGCGTCGATCCCCGTCAAGGAGTAACACCCCTCGGAGGCCCGCCCGTATGCTCACGGGCGGGCCTCCCTTTTTCGTCTGGAGCGGCAATGAGCGAACTCGTCCACCTGACCTCGGCCGGCGTGAGCGTCGTCATCGACACGACGAGTGCGCGCCTGCTGCACTGGGGTGCGGCGCTCGATCCCGCCGACCTCGAGGCGCTCGCCGGATCGTCGCGCGGCTCGGTGACGTTCAGCTCGTTCGACGCCCCGCGCACCTTCCCGCTGCTGGCCGTCGAGGCCGACGGGTGGTCGGGTGCGCCGGCTCTCGCCTGGCACCGGGGTGGTCTGCACAGTGCTCCGCTGCTGCGGTCGGTCGGGTGGGAGGCGGCGGAGACGTCGGTGCGGGCGGAGTTCGCGGATGCAGCGGCCGGGGCCTCCGTCGTCCTCGATCTCGAGCTGGATGCCGTCGGCGTGCTCACCGCCCAGGTGTCGGTGACGAGCACCGCCGGCGAGCAGGCCGAGCCGCTCGACCTGATCGCCGCACGCATCCTGCTCCCGATTCCCGCTCAAGCGACCGAGGTGCTCGACCACACCGGACGCTGGACGGGCGAGCGGCACCCGCAACGGGGTGCCCTGCGCCACGGAGCGCATCTGCGTCAGGTGCGCCGCGGTCGCGGTGGCCACGATGCCCCGTACCTGACCGCGGTCGGCACCGACGGGTTCGGCTTCCGTCGGGGGGAGCTGTGGACCGCGCACGTCGCGTGGAGCGGCGACCTCGAGGTCGGGGTCGAGAGGCTGCCCGAGGGTGCCGGCGTGCACGGCGCGGTGCTCGGCGGGGGAGAGCTGCTGCTGCCCGGCGAGATCCGGCTCGCGGCCGGCGAGACCTACGTGTCTCCTTGGGTGTTCCTGACCTATGGCGAGAGCGGCCTCGACTCGGTGTCCGCCCGCCTGCATCAGAGCGTCCGGGCGTTCTCGGCGCACCCCACCCCACCGCGCCCCCTCGTGCTCAACACGTGGGAGGCCGTGTACTTCGATCACGACCCGGCGAAGATCATCGAGCTCGCCGAGGCCGCGGCATCCGTCGGCGTCGAGCGGTTCGTGCTCGACGACGGCTGGTTCCGCGGTCGCCCCGACGACCGGTCGGGGCTCGGCGACTGGTACATCGATCACGCCAAGTGGCCCGAGGGCCTGCGGCCGCTCGCCGAGCACGTGCACTCTCTCGGCATGCAGTTCGGGCTCTGGTTCGAACCCGAGATGGTGAACCCGGTGTCCGACCTCGCCGCACGGCATCCGGACTGGGTGCTGCAGGCATCCCCCGACTCACCCACCTGGCGGCACCAGAAGGTGCTCGACCTCGCGAACCCGGATGCCGCGGCCCACCTGCTCGAACGCCTCGACGCCCTGGTCTCTGAGATCGGGATCGACTTCATCAAGTGGGACCACAACCGCGACCTGCATGCGGCGGTGTCGCCGCACACGGGCCGAGCGTCGGTGCACGCTCAGACCACCGCGTTCTACGCCCTGCTCGACGCACTGCGCGAGCGGCATCCGGCACTCGAGATCGAATCCTGCGCGAGCGGAGGTGCCCGCGTCGACCTCGGTGTGCTGCAGCGCACGCAGCGCGTGTGGGCCTCTGACTCGAACGACCCGGTCGAGCGTCAGCGCATCCAGCGGTGGACGGGCACGCTCGTGCCGCCGGAGGTCGTGGGCTCGCACGTGGGCCCGCCGATCGCCGAGACCACGCACCGCGCGGCATCCCTGCCGTTCCGCATGACGACCGCGCTGTTCGGCCACGCCGGCATCGAGTGGGACATCACCGGATGCACCGACGACGAGCGTGCGGCGCTGACGCGCTGGACCGCTCTGTATCGCGAGCTGCGTCCGCTGCTGCACGCGGGCGTCACCGTGCGCAGTGACGAGGTCGACGACGAGACCCTGCTGCACGGCGTCGTCGCGGTCGACGGTTCGCGGGGTGTGTTCGCGTGGGTGCGCCTGGGGGCATCGGTCGACGGCTTCACCCCGCGCACCCGCATCCCCGGACTGCAGTCGGGGGAGCGGTACAGGCTGCGCGTGCGCGAGGACCTCGGAGCGGTGTCGCGTCACCAGGTCGCGGACCCCGCCTGGCTGGATGCCGGGATCGAGGCCACCGGCTCGTTCTTCGAATCCGTCGGAGTGCCCCTGCCGCTGCTGGCACCGGGGGCGGCGCTGCTGCTCGAGGCCGTTCGAGTCTGAACGGGTCGTTCGGGGGTGACTCGGGCCATGCTAAACTGACTCCTTGTCTGCGCACACTCCTGTGCGTAGTTCGCGTGCTTCCCCCTCTTCCACCGAGAGATCGGCGATGCGGGGTGGCGCGCAGACAAGGGATCTTGGGTGAGGCCGTCCGGCCTCACGGTATAGAAGGAGTCACATCATGGCAGCAGTGTGCCAGGTGACAGGAGCTGTTCCCGGCTTCGGTCACAACGTCTCGCACTCGCACCGCCGGACGAAGCGTCGCTTCGACCCGAACGTGCAGAAGAAGACCTATTTCGTCGCTTCGCTCGGTCGTAAGATCACGCTCAACGTGTCCGCCAAGGGCATCAAGGTGATCGACGTCCGCGGCATCGAGAACGTGGTCAAGGACCTCCAGGCGAAGGGTGTGAAGCTCTAATGGCCAAGAAGGCTCAGGACGTACGTCCGATCATCAAGCTGCGCTCGACGGCAGGTACGGGTTACACGTACGTGACGAAGAAGAACCGCCGCAACACCCCCGACCGCCTCGTGCTCAAGAAGTACGACCCGGTCATCCGTCAGCACGTCGAATTCCGAGAGGAGCGTTGATCAATGGCTAAGAAGAGCAAGATCGCTCGCAACGAGCAGCGCAAGGTCATCGTCGAGCGTTACGCAGAGCGTCGCGCCGAGCTGAAGAAGACCCTGGTCGACCCGAACGCCACCGACGAGGCCCGCGAGGCCGCACGCCTCGGCCTGCAGAAGCTGCCGCGCAACGCGTCGCCGGCTCGCGTGCGTTCGCGCGACGTCATCGACGGCCGCCCCCGCGGTGTCCTCACGAAGTTCGGCATCTCGCGTGTCCGCTTCCGTGACATGGCACACCGTGGCGAGCTGCCGGGTGTCACCAAGTCGAGCTGGTAAGTCTCAGCAGACAAGCCGAAAGGGGCGAGGATCTTCGGATCCTCGCCCCTTTCGCTGTGTTCGGGGTGGAGTGTGCGTCCTGGACTGGGCGCCTTCGTCGACGGCGAGAAATATTAATACTTGGAATTGGTGAAATATTAATGTATTCTTGGGGTATCAGCCACCCGCTGATCCGTCGGACCGAGAATTCTGAGCCGGCGCACGCGACATCATCGCGATGACCCCTCGAAGGACTCTCATGACCTCCGCAAGCTTCCGCGCACGACGCCCGCGCGTAACCTCGCCCGCCGTGCCTGCTCTCCTCGTGAGCGTCGTCCTCGTGGCGGCATCGGTCGGTGTCGGTGTCGGAGTCGGTGTGGCCCCGGCATCCGCCTCCCTCCTTTCCGCCGAAGAGAGCATCGCCGTGCAGCCGAGTACCGACCGCGTCGGCAATGTCAGCACGCCGGTCGCCGTCAGCATCCTCACGACTTCCGCTCCGGGTCCCCAGCCCGGTGACGGATCCACTCCGGAGGCGGGCCCCCCGCCCGCATCCGGAACCGCTGCCGATCCGATCTCCCCATCGGATGCGTCTGCGCCCTTGCCGGCGCCGACGCGGGCGGCGGCGTTGGCTGCCACGGGCGGTGACGTCGACGGCATCCTTCTGGGTGTCGGCGGACTCCTGCTCGTCGCCGGCATCCTGTCTCTCGCGATTCCCCGTCGCAGAGTGCAGTAAGCCGTCAGACAGCCGGGAGGGGCGAGGGTCTTCGGGCCCTCGCCCCTTTCGTACTTCCGCGGGCGTGCCGCGCGCCGCCCACAGCTTCGCGCCTGACCGCCGGGAGGAGAACTGCGGCTCGGGAGGAGTGAAGCAGCGGATCCGTCCTCCCGAAGCGCAGTTCTCCTCCCTAGGCGCGTAAAGGCGGTGCCGAGTTGCACGACGGGACGGGAAGGCGTCGGCACGCGGCGGCGCCTCTTCTGCACACTGCGGCGATCGACCAGGGCGATACACGATTCGCGGGATTCGCGCGAAGTTCGGATGTCGCCATCGGCGATCCTCGATCCGTGACCCTGACACAGGCCTTGGCTCAGCGCGACGGCGTGGCACGTACTGAGACGCTGCGCCGACTCGGCGTGAGCCGCCACGCCATTCGGTCCGCGGTGCAACGGGGTGAGGTCATCTCCGTCCGCCGGGGGTGGGTCGCGTTGCCGGGCGCCGACCCGATGCTTATGGCCGCTGCGCGCCGCGGGGTGGTCCTGAGCTGCGTCACTCTTGCGGCGCGAAGGGGGCTGTGGGTGCTCGACGCCTCCGAACCGCATGTCGCCGCACCGGCGAGGTCGGGTCATGTGACTGTCTCGCACGGAACGATTCACTGGAATGAGCCGGTGTTTCCGAGGAACCCCGACTCACGGGAGGATTCACTCGAGAATGCGCTGATCGTGGTCGCAGGGTGCCAGCCCTACGAGAGCGCGCTGGCGACGTGGGAGTCGGCGATGCGGCAGAATCTCGTGGACCCCGGAATGCTCGAGCGAGCTCCGCTGCCGCCGAAGGCGAGACGCCTTCTCGCCGATGCCCGCCCTTTCGCCGATTCCGGCACGGAGAGCATCTTTCAGACACGGCTGAGATGGTTGGGAATCCCTGTCGTGCCACAGGTCTGGATACTCGGGCATCGGGTCGACTTCGTCATCGGCGAGCGTCTCGTCGTCCAGATCGACGGCGGGCATCATGTCGGACATCAGCGCACGAGCGACATCGCCCACGACGCCCTGCTGAAGCTGCACGGCTATCACGTGATCCGCATCGGCTACGACCAGCTGATGGGTCAGTGGGCACAGGTGCAGCAGGTGATTCTGGCCGCCATCGGGCAGCGACTCCATGTTGCTGCATGAGTGCGGCCTGACACCCGGGAGGAGAACTGCGCCTCGGGAGGAGAGAATCCGTGGATCTCTCCTCCCGAGACGCAGTTCTCCTCCCGAGGGGCAGCCCTGATCGAGAAGCGTGACGCAGCGAGGGTGCCCCAGAGGGGCAACACCCACGCATCACACGGATGCTGTCGCGTGCGCCACCGCCCAGGTCAGGGCGTAGTCGGCGATCTCCTCCCAGCCGTCCTGGCTGACGAGCCGGTGGGTGCGGCCGGCGTATTCCTTGTACTCGACGATGGCGGGGCTGCCGGAGGAGCGGTACTTCTTGACGATCGCCCGACCGATGGCCGGCGGCACGACGTGGTCGATCTCACCGGTGATGACGAGCAGCGGGGCGCGGTCGGCGCGGGTGTAGTCGACGTGAGTGACTCCGCCCTTCTCGTTGAGCACCGAGGTGACCCCCTCGAAGAAGACCTTGTTGTAGGAGTTCACCGCCGACTCCTCCCACAGGGCGTCGGATTCCGCGCGCGACAGGTCGTTGCCGAACGTGAAGTGGAAGTGGCGCTTCGACAGCGGCTTGGCGCCGTTGCGGCCGAACGGGTTCGACAGGATCGGCGTTCCGGTCCAGAGCGTCGAGAGGGGGAGCGCGGTGACGCCGGCGGTCTGTCCGGGGGCGACGCCCACGTAGGCGGCGCCGAGTCCGCGGTCGGCGAGCATCTGGGTGAGAACCCCGCCGAAGGAGTGGCCCATGATGATCGGCTTCACGGGGAGTGCGCGGATGATGCGCTCGTAGTTGTCGGCGATCTGCTTCAGGCCGATGCCCTTCAGTGCCGACGGGTCGCGGCGGATGTCTTCGACCGAGCGGTCGTCGATGCCGGGCCAGCCGGGAACGATCACTTCGTGGCCCTGGGCCCGGAAGTGCTCCGCCCACGTGTTCCAGCTCTTGGGTGTCATCCAGAGTCCGTGGATGAGGATGATCGGGGTCTTCTCGGTGCTGCTCATTGTCTCTTCTCCTTTTTCTGCCCCCGCCCGGTGCGAGTGCGTTACGCTGATAGTAGACCGAACGTTCTATCTACCGCAACCTATTCCCGAAATTCACAAGTCGCGGTTCGAAACCCGGGGTTCGGATGACACGATGAGAGGGATCACCATGGACACCACCACTCGCACGACGACGACCGACGCTCCGAACGCCGACGCTCCGAAGCGGCCCAGCGCAGCCCGCACTCGGCTGATCGACAGCGCGACGAGGCTCTTCTATGAAGAGGGGATCCACGCGGTCGGCGTCGATCGGATCATCGAAGAGGCTGCCGTCACCAGGGCCACCCTCTACAACCAGTTCGGCGGCAAGGAGAATCTCGTCCTCGCCTACCTGCGCAATGAAGACGAGATGCTGCGGTCGATGTTCGCCGAAGCCGGGGCCGAGGTCACCGACCCCGCCCAGCTGGTCGACGCAGTCATCGAGGGCATCGCCGCCGACATCCGCCTCCGGCACACCCGCGGATGCCCGTTCATCAACGCGGCGGCGGAGTACCCGGATGCCGAGGGGGCCGTGCGCCAGTTGATCGAGGAGCACCGGGAGTGGTTCCGCTCCACCCTGCAGGGTGTCGCCGAGCTGGCAGGTCTCGACAGCCCCGCCGAGATCGCGGCCTCGCTCGTGCTGCTGCGCGATGCGGCCCTCGTCGGGGGCTACCTCGACGGAGAGGACCGCGTCGCTCCGGCCTTCGCGCGCACCGCCCGCTCCGTGGTCGACGCGCACCGCCCGCGCTGACCTCGGGCGACACATCAGCTCTCGATCCTTTGCCTGACCCGATATATCGCGCTAGTCTCCCCTGCGGAATTGCTCACGACCGAGGGGGGACCTCATGGCGGCGAAGATCGACCGCAGACTCATCAACCGTCACCTGCGCACGCGTAACGTGCTGGTGCTCACGCTGGTGTTCTTCACCGCTGTCATCGGGTTCATCGGCGTCAACAACGTCATCGACCTCAGCCGCGACCTCACCGCGTCGTATGTCTCGACCACGGGCCAGGTGATCGAGGAGGAGACGCGACAGGTACGCGAGGGATCGCGCCGCAACCGTCACTGGGTGGACCGCCGCTTCGTGACGATCGAGTACTCGCTCGAAGGAAAGATCGGCAGCGACTCGGTCCGCAGCGACGACCTGCAGGTGGGTGAGAGCCTTCCGATCTGGGTCGAGACGCGCGACGGGGACGTGCGCACCGAAGCGCCGGCCGGGCCCGACTTCTGGCAGTGGTTCTGGGCCGTCACGATGACGCTGCTCACTCTGCTGATCGTGTGGTGGCTGGTCGCCGCGGTGCGGACCAGCGTCCGCCTGCTCGCGTTCTCGCCGGAGAAGCGCGAGCCGGACTTCGTGTTCGCGCTGCAGGGGATCACCCAGGTGCCGGGGGCCAAGAAACCCACGCTGAAGCTCTCGGGCGTGATGGAGGCGAACTCCATCGAGAAACGCGTCGGGGAGCGGACCGAGCTCACCGTGCGCACCTCGAATGCTCCGCAGGCGCAGACCTACCCGCCGCGCTTCACCGGCTACTACGTCAATCCCGGTGCTGCGAGCGTCACGGTGGTGCTGCACGCGGTCGAGCTCGACGCCTGGTTCGCCGCGGATCTGACGTATCCTGCCGAACTCGAGGCGATCGCGCAGGGCAAGGCGAAGCCCGAAGCAGGCGCCTGATAAGGCGCCACACGAGTCACATTCGTCACTTCTGCCCCACGACACGCCGCCGAAAAGCCCAAAACCCGCGAAATGACGCGGAAATGTGGGTGGCGGTTGATACATTCAAGGCGGTCACTCGACCAACGGAGGGCATCAGCCCCCCGAACACCAACGATGCGACGGGAACCTCGTCGCTGGAGGATGACATGGCTGACAAGTCCATCACCAAGACCGAGCTCGTCGCGAGCATCGCTTCCGCCACCGGCCAGAGCCAGGCCACCGTCTCCGGTGTCCTCGACGCGCTGTTCTCCTCGGTCTCCGACGCTGTTGCCAAGGGCAGCAAGGTCTCGATCCCGGGCTGGATCTCGTTCGAGCAGGTCGCGACCGCAGCTCGCACGGGCCGCAACCCCCAGACCGGCGCCGAGATCAAGATCCCGGCCGGCCACCGCGTCAAGGTGACCGCTGGTTCCAAGCTCAAGGCTGCCGTCAAGTAAGACCGCACCTCTTCGAAGGCCGCTCCCGATCAGTCGGGGGCGGCCTTCGTGCGTTCTCCCCGATGCGGCGGCTTAGGCTTGTGGTGTGAGTGCCCGCGCCGTGCAGACCCCGACCAGCTCCGCGTATCGCGCGGGTGGAATCGGCATCCTCCTCGCGGCCGCACTGATCGGCGTGCTCATCGCCCTCGCGTTCGGCGGGGGAGCGGCTCCGCTGCTGCTGCAGGACCCCGGTCCGTTCGTGCGGTGGGCCACCCCGATCGCCAAACTCGTCATGAACATCGCTTCGGCGGCGATGCTCGGCTCGCTCGTGCTCGCCCTCTTCGCGCTGCGCAGCGAGGAGAAGTCGTTCGACCTCGCGCTCAACACCGCATCCATCGGCGCCGCCGTCTTCACGGTCACGGCCGGCATCGGCGGCTTCTTCACCTTCATGGCGGCGTTCAACCCGCAGCTGAGCGCGGAGCGCGAATTCGGCCAGCAGCTCGGCCGGTTCCTGCTGGAGCTGCCGCTCGGACAGTCCTGGCTGATCACCACCATCATGGGCTCGGTCATCACGGTGCTCGCGTTCGCGTGGCGCACCTGGACTCCCACCCTCATCACGGCGCTCCTCGCCGCGGCATCGTTCCTGCCTCTCGCGACGCAGGGGCACTCGGGTGAGCTGTCCGGCCACAACATCGCGGTCAACTCGATCCTGCTGCACACGATCGGCGCCGCCGTGTGGCTCGGCGGTCTGCTGCTCGTCGTGATCCTGCGCGGCCGCTCGGGCATCGGCACCGCGCAGCTCGTCAGTCGCTACTCGAGCCTCGCGGTCGCCGCCTTCGCCGTCGTCGCGATCTCGGGACTCACCCGCTCGTTCGTCGCCCTCGGCGACATCTCGCAGCTGTGGACGCCGTACGGCATGATCCTGCTCGCGAAGGTGGTGCTGCTGGGCGCCATGGGCCTGCTCGGCGCCTGGTACCGCATCCGCCTGATCCCTCGTCTCGAGGGCGCGAACGCCTCGCGCTGGTTCTGGATGCTGGTGCTGTGCGAGGTCGCGCTGATGGGCCTGGCCTCCGGTGCCGCCGCCGCGCTCGCGCGCACCCCTCCGCCCACGGGCGAAGAGGCGGCCTTCGTGCAGACGCCGGCCGAGAACCTCACCCGCTCGCCGCTGCCGCCGGACTTCACGATCGACCGCTGGTTCACGGCATGGGACATCGACGTGCTCTGGCTGGTCGCCGCGGGCTTCGGTCTGTTCCTCTATCTCGCCGGCGTCCGTCGCCTGCGGCTGAGAGGCGACCGCTGGCCGATCCACCGCACGATCTTCTGGGTGCTCGGCATGCTGATGCTCGTCTGGGTCACGGGTGGGCCGATCAACGCCTACCAGGAGTATCTCTTCAGCGTGCACATGCTCGGGCACATGATGCTGTCGATGGCGATCCCGCTGCTGCTGGTCTCGGGTGCGCCGATCACCCTGGCGCTGCGCGCGATCCACAAGCGCGACGACGGCACCCGAGGCGGCCGTGAGTGGATCATGTGGGCGGTGCACTCGCCGTTCTCGCGGGTCGTCACGCATCCGTTCGTCGCGGCCGGCATCTTCATCCTGTCGCTGTGGGCCTTCTACTTCACCGACCTCGTGCGCTGGTCGATGTTCGAGCACCTGGGGCACGAGTGGATGGTCGCTCACTTCCTGATCTCGGGCTACCTGTTCGTGATGAGCCTGATCGGCGCCGACCCGGTGCCGTACCGCCTGCCGTACCCCGGCCGCCTCATCACCCTGATCGCGATCATGGCGATGCACGCCTTCTTCGGCATCGCGATCATGATGCAGGAGGGGCTGATGGTCGCCGACTGGTTCGGCGCGATGGGACGCACCTGGGGACCGACACCGATGGACGATCAGTACATCGGTGGCGGCATCGCCTGGTCGATCGGCGAGATCCCCACCCTGATCCTGGCCATCACGGTCGCGATCCAGTGGAGCCGCGACGACACGAAGGTGCAGAAGCGCCGCGACCGGCATGCCGACCGCACGGGCGAGGCCGAGCTCGAGGAGTACAACGCGAAGCTCGCGGCTCTGGCCGAGCGCGACCGGCGCGAGGCCGAACGCCAGGCCCGCTGACACTGCGCTGAGCGGGGCCGACGGGGCGCCGACCAAGGCGACTCAGTCGGTCGACTCCTCGTCGGGCGATCCGACGCGGATCGAGGCCGACCCGTCGGGGAGGATCGTGATCGATCCGTTGACCTGGAACGCGACGTCCTCGGACACCTCCTGCACGGAGCCGTCGAACAGTGAACGGATCTCGACCTCGACGTGCGCCACGGCATCCGTCGGGGGGATCTTCCAGTGTCCGCCGTCGGGGACGACGGTGACCTGAGGCTGGTTCGCGATCGACCACTCCGGCAGCGACGCGATGCGGTTCGAGACCTGCAGCCCGAACGGGCAGGCGGTCGGCTGCAGCACCTGCTGCGACGTGCACGCGGTGAGGAACTCCTCGACACGCTGCTGCACGACCGAGACGAAGTCGGCCGTGGGGGTGGTCTGCACGTCGACCGGCGTCGTGGCGAGCGGGGTATCGGCGAGGACGCCGACACCCTCGGAGTCCGAGATCGCGGTGTCGACGGTCACCGAGTACAGCCCCGGCGTGAAGACGAGCAGCGGAAGCGGTTCGAGCGGGGCCGCGTCGGCGCCGGCGAACGACACCTGCCGCCGGTCGACCTCGAAGCCGTTCACGGCGAACTGGTCCGCGCCGCGCAGGGTCAGCTCGACCACCGCGAGGGGACTGTCGGTGAAGCGCCAGTTCGGCGTGACCCCGGCCCAGCCGTCCTGCTCGACCGTGAAGGTCGTGACGCCCGAGTGCTCGGCCGCTTTGTACGAGACGGTCACGGCCGTCCTGTCGCCGTCGGACTTCTCGGACACCACCTCGACGTCGGTGAGCGGGGCGAGGGCTGCGTGCCGGAGCAGCGCCTCGGATGCCGTGGCTCCGATGCCCGCCGCCTCGAGCGTCTCGCGGTCGACCGCGACACCGGGGATGCGCAGGGCGTCGGCCGCACGACCCTCTGAGAGGAGGTCGAGGTAGCGCACCACGAACGCTGAGGGCCCATAGAACTGCCGGTACAGAGTGGCCCCGCCGGCGCCGAGAGCGGCGACGAGCAGCAGACCGATGACCGAGAGCAGTGCGAGGTCGGCGACGAGGCGCGAACGCCGGGGCGCCTTCGTCTCGACCTGCTGCATGGCGTCAGTCTAGGAGGGCGGCCTGGGACGGAGCCGAGCATGGCCTCGCTCTGTGACGGGGCAGTTCGGCTGTGTCCGTCGGATGCCGGGCCGCAGCGCCACGTAGCATGGGGGAGCGCGTGTTCCGCGTGCGCTTTCCGCCGTCGTCCCGTGTGAGAGATCCGTGTCGCTTCCCGCCCTGTCCGAAGAGCAGCAAGAGCTGTTCCGGCTGATCGAGGACACCGGTGAGCACGTCTTCATCACCGGACGCGCGGGCACCGGCAAGTCGACGCTGCTGCAGTACTTCTCGTGGAACACGAAGAAGCAGATCGCGATCTGCGCTCCCACCGGGGTCGCCGCCCTGAACGTCGAGGGGCAGACGATCCACTCGCTGTTCCGGCTGCCGATCGGCCTCATCGGCGACTCGGACATCGACCAGAACGACAACACCCGTCGCATCCTGAACGCGATCGAGACGCTCGTGATCGACGAGATCTCGATGGTCAACGCCGACCTCATGGATGCGATGGATCGCTCCCTGCGCCAAGCGCGGGGCAAGCGCGGCATCCCCTTCGGCGGGGTGCAGATCGTGATGTTCGGCGACCCGTATCAGCTCGCCCCCGTGCCTCCGCGGGGTGACGAGCTGCGCTACGTGAAGGACCACTACCGCTCGTTCTGGTTCTTCGACGCCAAGGTCTGGGCGGGGGCCGCCGGTGGCGACGCTCCGGACGACGACGGCGGACTCTTCGCCGTCGACACCCGAGCCGAGCTGCACGTGCGAGAGCTCGTGCAGATCCACCGCCAGTCGGATGACGGTTTCAAGGCCATGCTGAACGCCGTGCGCTACGGGCGGGTCACCGCAGAGATCGCGGGCGTGTTGAACACACAGGGGGCGCGCACGCCCCCCGACCCCGAGCCGGGGGAGGTGCCGATGATCACCCTCGCCACCCGCAACGACATCGTGAACACGATCAACAGCCGTCACCTGGCCGCCCTGCCCGGCAAGGAGCAGACGGCGCGTGCCGAGGTCAGCGGCGAGTTCGGAAAGGGCGAGGCCTCGTTGCCTGCCGAGTCGGAGCTGAAGCTCAAGATCGGCGCGCAGGTGATGTTCCTGCGCAACGACACCTCGATGTCGGGTGAGCCGCCCCGATGGGTGAACGGCACGATCGGCACGGTCATCCGCATCCTCGGCGAGACCGTGCGCGTCGAGATCGACGGTGAGGAGGTCGACGTCGACCCCGCCGTCTGGGAGCGTTTCCGCTATTCGTACGAGCCGAGCACCAAGAAGCTGACCCGTGACGTCGTCGCGGAGTTCACGCAGTTCCCGCTGCGTCTCGCGTGGGCCGTCACGATCCACAAGTCACAGGGTAAGACCTACGATCGCGCGATCATCGATCTGGGCTCGGGCGCGTTCGCTCCGGGGCAGACGTACGTCGCGCTCTCGCGCCTCACCTCCCTCGACGGGCTCTACCTGTCGAGGGCACTGCGACCGAGCGACATCCGGGTCGACGAGGACGTGCGCCGCTTCATGCGCGACGCATGGCTCGCAGCATCCACGCCCGAGGTCGGCAAGGGCTGAGGCGTTTCGTCTCGGTCGCTGCGCTCCTCGCTCGACGAGCGGGAGTCAGGAGTCAGGCCGCGACGCGGGCGCGGTCGAGGTCTTCGAAGAGCTCGGTGTTGAAGCGGTAGGCGAGCAGGACCTCGTCGATCACGCGCTCACGCTCGGCGTCGTCCCACGGAGCCGCGTCGAGCTGCTCGCGGTAGACGTCCTTGAACGCAGACGGGTCGGCGATGTCGTCGAACAGGTAGAACCCGATGCCGTTGGTCTCGAAGCCGAAGCGACGTGCCATCACGCGGCCGATGAAGATGCCGCCTGAGAGGTCGCCGAGGTAGCGCGTGTAGTGGTGCGCGACGAAGCCGCCGGCCCAGGTCGCGCCGACCTGGCGGATGCGCTCGACATAGCGCTGCGTGGTGGGGAGCGCGACGATCTCGTCGCGCCAGTCGGCGCCGAGCAGGAACTCGAGGTCGGCCTCGAGTGCGGGCAGGCGGGTCAGCTTGTCGCTGATGAAGACGGATGCCACGGCGTCCTGACGCATGCGGTCACCCGCCGACTCGAGAGCCTCGTAGATGAAGTAGTGCTGTGCGACGAGCGCGATGTAGTCCTCGCGCGAGCCCTCGCCCTTGAGCAGGTCGGACATGAAGCCTGCGCCCTCGCTGCGCGAGTGCGAACCGGAGGAGCGCTCACGGAGGGCGGCGGAGAAGGACAGGATCTCGGACATGTGCCAAGTGTAAGGGTTGCCTTACCTCTGGCGAAACCCCGGGATCTCAGAGCGTCATGCGTGCGGGCGCGGCTCGACCCCGAGCTTCTCGCAGGCGAGGTCGTAGAGAGCGACGACCTCGCGGCGCACCGCGGGCCGCTCGCTGATCGGGGCGGACGGCCAGGCCACCCGCAGCTCCGACGAGACCCCGGCGCGGGTGATCTCCCAGACCCCGCCGTCGCCGTCGAGGCCCGTCATCACGGCATCCGTGATCTCGCCGCCGTCGGCAGGCGAGAAGGCGCGCGCGATCAACAGGTTGTCGTCGGTGTGGTCGCCGTTCATGTGGCGCAGGATCGCGGAGACGACGTCGGCATCGAAGATGTGGGGCATGATGATCACCCTAAACGGGCCCTGGCGATGCGATCTTTCAGGAACGGCGTTCTAGACTCGGGAGACACGTCTTCCGGGGGTCCCCTTTCATGCAGCTTCTCTCGTCGCGCAGGTTCCGCGCAGCAGCGGCCGGCGCAGCCGTGCTCGGGCTCTTCCTCACCGGATGCACATCCGATCCGGAATTCAGCTACGAGCCGCCGGCTCAGGTCGACGGCGCCCTGCCGGACGACACCGTCGCCGCCATGGAGGCGGCCGTCACCAACGCGCTGGCCGCCTCGGGTGCCACCGGCGCCGTCGTCGGCGTCTGGGCTCCGTGGAGCGGCAAATGGGTGACCGGGATCGGTACGCAGGATCCGGGCTCCGGCGACGAGATCAGCACGGACATGGCCTTCCGCGTCGCCGACGTGACGCGCCTCATGACGTGCGACGTGCTCTACGGCCTGGTCGATGACGGGGTCGTCGACCTCGACGACCCCGTGCCGGATTACGTCTCGGGTGTCCCGAACCTGCAGGACCTCACCCTGCTCGACCTGTGCAACGGCACGTCCGGACTCGGTTCGTCCGAGACCACTGCCAAGTCGGCGTGGATGAACACCCCCGAGCGCGTGTGGGCTCCGCTCGAGCTCGCCTCCTACGGACTCGGTGCCGCGCGAGGCGCCGCGCACACGACGTACTCGAACTCCGACACCGCGTACCTGCTCCTCGGCCTCGCTCTCGAGCGCGCCTCCGGCATGTCGGCCTCCGAGCTGATCGCCGAGTACGTCGCCGAGCCGCTCGGTCTCGCGAACACGTCGCTGCCTGCTGCCGCAGCGGCACCGCCCTCCACGGGGCCGGTCATGAACGGGCACTACCTCTCGCCCGTCGAGGGCGGCTACAACTGCGCTGCGCCCGTCGACATCACGACGCTCTCGTCGAGCTCCGGGTTCACCGACTCCGGAGTGGTCTCGACGATCGAGGACCTCGGTCGCTATGCACAGGCAGAAGCGACGCTGCGCACCGAACAGGCGCCTGACCGCTTCGCGAGCCCGCTCCCGGTCGCTGCCGATACGCCGTCGTGGCTGCAGGCCACCGGCGGAGCGGTCCTCGTCGGCTCGATGGTCGGTCAGTACGGCTGGACCCCCGGGTACCAGACCGCCGCCTACTCCGACCCTGCGACCGGATTCACGGTCGCGGTGTCGCTGAACGACTCGACCACGGGTGGCACGACCGCCGCGTACCTCGCGTGGGAGCTCGCTGCCATCGCCTCCAAGGCGCCGGCGGCCGAGGGGCAGACCGCTCCGGAGTTCGGTCTGCCGTTCACCGCCGAGCAGTACCACGAGGCCATCGCCGCATCGGCGATCCCCTGCGTCGCACCCGCTGAGGGCTGAGACCGGGCATCGAGCCGCGGCCCGGCCCGACCGGACGGAAGGGAAGCCGATGGCGATCATCGACAACGCGATCTATGTCGACGGTGTCCGCACCGAGAACCCGCGGAGCCTCAGCGAGACCTTCGAGGCAATGCGGGAGCGCGGCGGACTGAGCTGGATCGGACTGTACCGTCCGAGCGAGGCCGAGATCCGCGAGGTGGCCGACGAGTTCGGCATCCATGCCCTCGTCGTCGAGGATGCGCTGTCGGGTCATCAGCGGTCGAAGCTCGAGCGCTATGGCGATGTGCTGTTCATGGTGCTCCGCTCGGCCCGCTATCTCGACGCGGCCGAGGAGGTCGAGTTCGGCGAGATCCACGTGCTCGTCGGCACCGACTTCGTCGTCACCATCCGGCACGCGGAGTCCCCCGACCTGGGGCGCGTCCGTCGTCGCCTCGAGGGTGACCCGACCCTGCTGAAGCTCGGCCCCGAGGCGGTGCTCTATGCGATCCTCGACGAGGTCGTCGACGAGTACGCGCCGGTCCTCGCGGGCCTCGAGAACGACATCGACGAGATCGAGAGCCAGCTCTTCGAAGACGAGGTCGACGCGACGCAGCGGATCTACGAGCTGGGGCGTGAGGTCATCGACTTCCAGCGGGCCGTGCAGCCGTTGGCGGGCATGCTCGATGCGCTGCTGCGCGGTTCTGCGAAGTACGAGGTCGACGAGGAGCTGCAGCGGTACCTGCGCGACGTGCTCGACCACACCCTGCGCGTGTCCGAGCGCGCGAACACCTTCCGCACCGTGCTCGACAACGCGCTGACCGTCGAGTCGACGATCGTGGCACGGCGTCAGAACGAGGAGATGACGCGGATGACGGAGCTGAGCATCCGTCAGAACGACGAGGTCAAGAAGATCTCGGGCTGGGCGGCGATCCTGTTCGCGCCGACCCTCGTCGGCACCGTCTACGGCATGAACTTCGACCACATGCCCGAGCTGCACTGGGCGTTCGGATACCCCATGGCGATCGCGCTGATGGTGGGGATGGGCTTCGGCCTGTACTGGGTCTTCAAGCGCAAGGGCTGGCTGTAACCACTCGATTCCGGGCGCGCCGAACGTCGCCAGGGTTGATTCTCGCGAGTTCACGAGTAAAGTGCAACTAGTTACAGAAAGTGCTTGGAAAACGCTATCCCCTCGGCTACCGTCGGTGTAGCCGACGAGAGTCCGGCACGAATCAAGGGAGATCACATGCACAACGCAATGACGCGGACGGCACGAAGCCGCCTCCTGCTGGTGACCGCGGGCCTCGCGACCTCTGCTCTCGCGCTCGCCGGCTGCGCTGGTGGCGGCGGTGACGCAGGAGCGTCGGAAGACAAGACCACGATCCGGTTCCTGTACGCCACGGGAGACGAGACCTGGAACGGGGTGGTCGACCAGGTGGTCACCGCCTTCAACGAGCAGAGCGACACCACCGAAGTCAAGCTCGACCCGCTGCCCGCCGGATCCGACTACGCCACCGCGCTCAAGACCGTCGATGCCACCGGCAACTGGCCCGCCGTCGTGGACATGCGCGACACCCTCACCTACGTCAACGCCGGCAAGCTCGCCCCCGTGCCCGAAGAGGTCACGGCGCTGCTCGAGCCCGACGCGTTCGCCGCTGCCGAGGACGGCAACGTCTACACCGTGCCGTCCAGCGCGCTCAACGGCGAGCTCGGCATGAACATCGTCTACAACAAGACCTACTTCGAGGAGCACGACCTCGAGGTGCCCGAGACCTACGACGACTTCCTCGACCTGCTGGAGGAGATCAAAGCCAACGGCGACGTGCCGCTCGCCACCGCCGCCGCGGAGGTATGGCCCTCCGACCAACTCTGGAAGCCGCTCGCGGCACCGGTGTTCGCCGAGTACAGCGACGAAGGCGGGTTCTGGAACGCGGCAGCTGCGGGAGATGCCTCTGTGGCCGATCTGAAGGCTCCGCTCGAGGAACTCAAGATGATCATGGACGACTACGTGCTCGAGGGATGGCAGTCCACCGCGGATGCGCAGACCACGACGCTCCTGGTCAACGAGCAGGCGGTCATGGCGACCTCGTCCGCCGGACTCGGACGACTCATGGACATCAACAAAGTCGACCCGGAGTTCGACGCCGGGCTGTTCATCATCCCCGACGAGGACGGCAACCTCAACGTCCTCAAGAACAGCGTGATCGGCGACACCGCGGGCGGTCTCGCGATCTCGTCTCAGGCCGCGGAGGACGAGGACGAATACGCGTCCGCCGTCGAGTTCCTCGAGTACTTCTACTCCGTCGAGGCCGCCGACCTGATGGAGGCGAGCGGATGGATCTCGCCCAACATCCTCAAGTCCGATGAGGTCACCCGCAACGACACCATCCCCGGAGCCGAGGATTTCTTCGCCCTGCTCGAGAACCCGAACCTCGTCTGGTACGAGAACTCCCCGACGCTCAGCACCTTCAGCTCGGTCAACACCTTCTTCCGGCAGTCCCGCATCGAGATGCAGGACGGTCAGACCACGATCGACGAGACGATCGCGAAGGTCCAGGCGGAACTCGACGCGCAGGTCGCCGCAGCGGGTTGAGCCACGAAGCCGGGGCGCGGACCCGACCGCGCCCCGGCTTCGGCGAACGGCGATCGATCAAGGAGAGAACATGAGTGCACACACCGAGGTCAGAGTGAGACCGCGATTCGGACGAGGACGTCTGGCGATGCTGGGCTTCGTCATCCCCGCGCTGGTGATCTACCTCCTGATGGTGATCGTCCCGTCGCTGCAGACTCTGCAGCTGAGCCTGACCGATTGGGACGGCATCAGCGACGGCTACGACTACGTCGGCATCCGGAACTACGAGGACATCGTCGCGAGCGGCCGCTTCTGGAACGCGGTGCGCAACACCCTGATCCTCGGACTCGGCTCCGCACTGATCATCAACGTGATCTCGCTCGCCGTGGCCCTCATGCTCGACAAGCTCAACCATGCGCAGGGCTTCTTCCGTACGGCCGTGTACCTGCCGGCACTCGTCAGCGCCTTCATCATGGCGACCATCTGGAAGTACCTGCTCAACTACAACTTCGGCTCCGTCAACACGGTACTGCGTGACATGGGCCTCCCCGAGTGGGCCCGCGACTGGCTGGGTGACAGCAGCATCGTGATCTGGGTCATCCTGTTCATCACCTGCTTCACGCTCGGTGGCAACACGACCCTGATCTATCTCGCGAACCTGCAGTCCGTCCCCCAAGAGCTGATCGAGGCCGCGCGCATCGACGGCGCGAGCGGTGCCAAGGTCTTCTGGAACGTGACCTGGCCGATGATCGCCGGCGCCGTCACCGTCAACATGACGCTCGCGATGATCGCCGGCTGGGTCATCTTCGATCAGGTGCTCGTGCTCACCTCGGGAGGCCCCGGGTTCGTGAGCGAGACCATGGCCTTCTTCATCTACAAGGTCGGCTTCGGCGAGTACCGGGCCGGATTCGGTTCGGCGGCCGCCGTCGTGCTCTTCATCGTGGTGATCGTGAGCACCGTCGCCGCGAACGCCTACATGCGCAAGAGGGAGATCCAGGCATGACCGAGACGATGACCCAGGTCACCATGAAGATCGAACCGGAGGCGCGCCCTGCGGGGATCGCACGCATCCCCCGCCCGCCGCGTGTGCGCCGGGAGAAGAAGAAGTGGTCGATCGGCGAGATCGTCGTGATGGTGGTGCTCAGCATCCTGGTGCTGATCGTCGCGTCTCCGGTGATCTACGCGCTGCTGAACTCGTTCCGCTCGTACGCCGAGATCACGAAGGATCCGATGGGCCTGCCCACCTCCTTCGCGTTCGACAACTACGTCACCCTGTTCCAGCAGACCGACTTCCTCGAGGCGGTGCTCAACACCCTCATCATCACGGTCGGCACCGTCGTGATGCTCATCATCATCGTGCCGATGGCTGCCTACGGCATCGAGCGGATCGGCGGCCGCACCTCGCGGTTCCTGTACGTGCTGTTCATCGCCGGACTCATGATCCCCTTCCAGGTGCGCATGATCCCGCTCGTGAAGGGCTTCGACGATGTCGGCCTGTACAGCACGCTGCTCTCGGTGATCCTCGTGCATCTCGGAGGGGCGGCGAGCTTCGGCATCCTGCTGTACTGCAGCTTCATCAAGGGCATCCCGATCGAGGTCGAAGAGGCGGCGCATGTCGACGGTGCGGGGCGCCTGCGCACCTTCTGGCTCATCGTCTTCCCGATGCTCCTGCCGGTCACCTCGGCCTTCGTGATCATCCAGGCCCTCGGGCTCTGGAACGACTTCTTCATCCCCCTGGTGTTCCTCGACTCGTCATCGGCCGGAACCATCAACGTCGCGATCAACCGCATGGTGGGTCTGCTCACCTCTCAGTGGCAGCTGATCTACACGGGAGCGATCCTCGCGATCGTCCCTTCGGTCGCGATCTTCGCCGCCTTCCAGCGCTACTTCATCAAGGGCATGTCGGTCGGGGCGGTCAAGGGATGAGCACCGTGACCACCTCGCGGCTCGGCCGTCTGCTCGGCTACGACGGCGTCATCGCGACGCTGCTGCTGGGCGCGTTCCGCTACTTCCTCGTGTCGCTGTCGTTCGTCGGCTGCCTCGTGCCGGTGCTCGCCTTCCAGGCGCTCGTCGGCTGGCAGGCCACCCACATCGCGCTCTGGTTGGGTGCTGCCGCAGTGCTGCCCGTCGCCCCGGCGCTGCACGGACTGGTGCACGCCGCCGCCGCTCTGCTCGACTCGGAGCCGCACGTGGCGCAGACCTTCTGGCGGGCATTCGCGGACGCCGTGCGCCACCGCTGGGGTTCGGCTCTGACGCTCGGTGCCGCCGTGCTCGTGCTCGGCTACGACATCGCCCTGCTCGGAGCGGATGCCGGCGTGCTGCTGGGCGCCGTCGCCGTGGCCGCCGTCGTCGCCGCGATCGTCGTCGCGGCCGCGTTCCTCTCGGACTCGCCCTTGCACGGCGCAGCGTATGCACTCGCCGCGGCACGGATCGTCCTGCAGCGCCCTCACCTGGCTCTCGTCTGGCTGCTGCTCGCGGCTCTCGCGGGTCTCGCCACCTCGCTTCCGGTGATCGGCGCGGTCGCGTGGCTGTCGACGCCGGCTCTCGCCGCGGTGGCCGCCACGATCTGCACCCGCACGCTCGGCTTCGACCGCGCACGTGAGCGGGTGGGCGCATGATCGCCCGCATCGGCGGATTCACGATCGCGGCGGAAACTGACGGTCCGGCGACTCTGGCCGTCGGCGACGGCCATCCCACGCCTCTCGTCGAGATCTTCACCGCCGCAGAGCAGCGTGCGCGCACGAGTCAGGCGTACGTGCGCTCGGCTCTGGGAGCTCGGCTGCGCATCGAACAGGCGGATGCCACGCCGACGGATGCAGACCCCGAGACCGTCACGCTCGTGCAGCGCGACGCGCTCACGGGACTCGAGGTCACGAGCGTGCTCGCGCTCTCGGGCACGGCTGTGCGTGTGCAGCACACACTGCGCGGCACCGCGTCGGATCCGGTCGTCATCACCGCGGTCAGCTCGGCCACGGTCGGATTCGGCGCGGGCCCGCATGCGGGGGAGCAGTACGACCTCCTCACCGCGCGCAGCGAATGGCTGGCGGAGAACCGCTGGCACCGTCGTGCCCTGGCCGACGAGCTGCCCCCGCTGTCGCTGCCGATCCACGCGCAGGACGGCCGGGGACACGCGACCCTGACCAGCCACGGCGCCTGGTCGACCGGGGAACACCTGCCTGTCGGCGCCCTCGTGCACCGGGACGGCTCGGCCATCGCGTGGCAGATCGAGAGCGGCGCGGGCTGGCATGTCGACCTCAGCCAGGGGCTCGAGGGTCTGACCGTCTCACTGCTCGGCCCCACGGATCTCGAGCACCAGTTCGCCCGTGTGCTCGCGCAGGGCGACGAGTTCCTCACGGTGCCGGTCGCGCTCGCCGCGTCGGCGCAGGGATTCGAGGGAGCGATCGCCGCGCTCACCTCGCATCGTCGAGCGATCCGCCGCGTCGACGGCCCTGACCTGCCGATCGTCTACAACGACTTCATGAACACGCTGATGGGGCAGCCCTCGTCCGAGGCGCTCCGCCCATTGATCCGTGCCGCCGCCGGGGCCGGGGCAGAGGTCTTCTGCATCGATGCAGGCTGGTTCGCCGACCCCGAGATCGGCGACTGGTGGGATACGGTCGGCGAGTGGCGGGAGGCCCCGAGCCGGTTCGACGAGGCAGGGCTCCGCGGCATCATCGACGAGATCCACGCTGCGGGCATGCGCTCGGGGCTCTGGCTCGAGCCCGAGGTCGTCGGCGTGAGCAGTCCCGTCGCGAAGACGCTGCCGGATGACGCCTTCTTCCAGCGGTTCGGTGTGCGCGTGCGCGAGCACGACCGCTACCACCTCGACTTCCGGCACCCCGCGGCGCGGGCGCACCTCGATGAGACGGTCGATCGGATCGTCAGCGAGTACGGCGTGAGCTTCGTGAAGCTCGACTACAACATCAACCCCGGTGCCGGCACGGAGTGGCAGGCCGCAGCGGCCGGAGACGGCCTGCTGGGCCACATCCGCGCCTTCGGCGACTGGCTCGACGACGTGCAGAGACGGCATCCGGAGCTCCTGATCGAGAACTGCTCGTCGGGCGCGATGCGGGCCGACTACGCGTTGCTGTCGCGCACACACCTGCAGTCCACCACCGACCAGCAGGACTTCCGTCTCTATCCGCCGATCGCGGCATCGGCGCCCGCGTCGATCCTTCCGGAGCAGGCAGGCAACTGGGCGTACCCGGCGAGCGGGATGACGGATGCCGAGACGGTGTTCACCCTCGTCACCGGCCTGAGCGGCAGGCTCTATCTCTCGGGGTTCCTGGGAGAGCTCGGCGCGTCGCAGCGGGCGCTCGTCGCCGAGGCCGTCGGCCTGCACAAGACCGTGCGCGGCGGGCTGGCTGCGACCGACCCGTTCTGGCCGCTCGGCCTGCCCGCGTGGGATGACGACGTCGTCTGCCTGGGCCTGCGAGGAACCGAGCAGTCGTTGCTCTTCGTGTGGGACAGGTCGGAGGAGCCGCGCTCGATCACGATCCCCGGAGTCGACGGTGTCGAGACCCTCTTCCCTGCGGGATCCTCCGTCGACGGCTGGGTGATCGACAGCGCCGGCGACGGCATCCGCATCGCCACGGGGCCGGGACTCGGTGCCCGTGTGCTCCGCGTCGGCCCCGACATCGAGGGGAGCGACGCATGAGCGGCACGATCCGCACCGGCGAGCTCTTCACCGACGACCTCGGCCGCATCGCGCAGCTGCACGGTATCGGCATCCAGCGCGTCGGACCGCACTGGTACGCCTGGGGCGAGGACAAGACCGCCGGCGACCGATTCACGGCGGTGGCCTGCTACCGCTCGGCCGACCTCGCGACCTGGGAGTACGTCGGCGATGCGCTCGCCGCGGGCTCGGGCGATCTCGCCCCCGACCGCATCGTCGAACGACCCAAGGCGCTGCGCCGCCCCGACGGGCGCTGGGTGCTGATCGTTCACATCGAGAGCGCCGACTACTCGGACGCGAGGGTCGGCTTCGCGATCGGCGATGCGCCCGAGGGGCCGTATGAGTATCTCGGCAGCGAGCGACCGCTCGGCAACCTCAGCCGAGACATCGGCGTCTACCAGGAGGGCGGCGTCGGCTATCTGCTCTCTGAGGACCGCGAAAACGGTCTGCACATCTATCGCCTTCGCGACGACCACTGCGGGGTCGAATCGATCGTGGCGACTCTGCGCCAGCAGGAGCGCCCCGAGATCGGGTACGAGTCGCCGACGCTGATCCACCACGACGATCTCTACTACCTGTTCGGGTCCGACCTCACAGGCTGGGACCTCAACGACAACAAGTACGCGACCGCTTCCGCGCTCGAGGGGCCGTGGTCGCCGTGGCGGGACTTCGCCCCGACCGGCGGCCGCACGTTCGACTCGCAGGTGAGCGTCGTGCTGCCGGTCGACTGTGGCCACGTGTACATCGGCGACCGCTGGGATCGTGACGACCTGGCATCGTCGGCGCCGATCTGGCTGCCGCTGCGGGTCGAGGAGGGTCGTGCCGAACTGTGCTGGCGCGACGACTGGAGCATCGAGGAGCTGAAGAAGTGAACGCCCGACCCCGCGCGATCGTCGCGATGAACCCCCCTGCCCTGGCCGAGAACCTGTTCGGCCCGCACCGGGCTCGCCTCAGCGCGCTGGTCGATGTGAGCGCCGAAGTGCTCACCGACTTCGAGAGCGATCACGCCTCGCAACTGATCAGCGAGGCCGAGATCCTGCTCGCCGGCTGGGGATGTCCGCAGGTCGACCGCGACATGCTCGAGCGGATGCCGAACCTGCGCGCCGTCGTCTTCGCCGGTGGCGCCGCCAGCGCGGTGCTCGACACCGTGGAGGCCGCGCGCCGGGGCATCGTCTTCACGAACGCCGGCGAGGGCAACGCGCAGGCGGTCGCCGAGTACACCGCGGCGACCATCGTGCTCGCCGGCAAGCGGGCGAGGTATGCCGAGCAGATCTATCGCGAGGGTCGCGCCTTCGTCGACCGCGAAGCCGATCTGATCGACAGCGGCAACTTCGGACGCACGGTCGGGCTCGTCGGAGCCTCGCGGATCGGACGTCGCGTGGCTCAGCTTCTGCAGTCGACGGACGTGCGTGTGCTGATCTACGATCCATACGCCTCGGAAGAGGAGATCGTGGCCCTCGGCGGGCTCAAGGCCACGCTCGATGATCTGCTCGCGGCCTCCGACATCGTCTCGCTGCACGCCCCCGCGACTCCCGAGACCGAGCACATGATCGGCGCTCATGAGCTGGCCGCCATGCGCGACGGCTCGGTGCTGATCAACACGGCTCGAGGCTCGCTGATCGACCACGATGCGCTGCGCACGCATCTGCGCGCGGGGCGGATCGACGCGATCCTCGACGTGACGGAGCCGGAGCCCCTCGCGGCCGATGACGAGCTGTGGACCCTGCCCAACGTCACACTCACCCCGCACATCGCGGGCGCCACCGGAAATGAGCTCCACCGACTCGGGCGCGACGTGATCGACGAGGTCGCCCGCTTCGTCGCGGGTGAGGCGTTCGTCGGCTTCGAGCGGGTGCCGGGGGTCGTGTGATGGGCGTCGTGCGCAATCCGATCCTGCGGGGCTTCAACCCCGACCCGTCGATCGTGCGCGTAGGAGACGACTACTTCATCGCCACCAGCACGTTCGAGTTCCACCCCGCGGTGCGCATCCATCACTCCACCGACCTCGTGCACTGGACGGTCCGCGGGCATGCGCTCGACGAGGGCTTCGACCTCCGGGGCGTGCCCGACTCCGGCGGTGTGTGGGCGCCGAGCCTCTCGCATTCGAACGGCCTGTTCTGGCTTGCGTACTCGGTGGTGCGGTCGACTGACGGCGACGACAAGGACATCGACAACTACCTCGTGACCGCCGAGAGCATCGACGGTCCGTGGAGCGAGCCGGTGCATCTGGGCTCGCGCGGGTTCGACTTCTCGTTCTTCCACGACCCCGACGGCACCCACTGGATCGTCGGGGTGCAATGGGATCAGCGGCCGGAGCATCCGTCGTTCGGCGGTCTCGTGCTCGAGCAGTATCTGCCTGATGAGAGGCGCACCTCGGGGACGGCCACCGTGATCCATCAGGAGCCGACACTGGTGGAAGGTCCCAACCTCTACCGCATCGGCGACTGGTACCACCTGCTGATCGCCGCGGGCGGCACCGGATGGAACCACGCCATCACGGTGGCGCGGTCGCGCGAGATCACCGGACCCTACGAGCGCGACACGCAGCCGTTCGTGCTGACCAGCCGCGACGCCCCCGGCCTGCCCCTGCAGAAGGCGGGTCACGGCGAACTCGTGCAGAGGCCGAGCGGCGAGTGGATGCTGGTGCATCTGGCCAGCCGGCCGACTCTGCACCTCGGTGAGAGGTACAGCACGCTCGGGCGCGAGACCTGCCTGCAGCGGGTCGTGTTCGACGAGAACGGCTGGTTGCGGCTGGCGCAGGGCGGTCATCATGCCGAGCTCGAGCTCGAGCTCGAGCTCGAGGGAGAAGGCGTCGGCCGCGCTGTCGCGTCGGGGTTCGCTGAGTCCTTCGATGTCCCGCAGCTCGACAACCGGCGCTGGTCGACGCTGCGCACAGCGCTCGATCGCGACACCGCCGACCTGACCGCGCGGCCCGGATGGCTACGGCTGCGTGGCGGGCACTCGCCGGCATCCGTCTTCGATCAGTCGATGATCGTCACCAGGGTCGAGGAGCATCGGGCCACGTTCGAGGTCACGGTGGACGCCGAGCCCACCAGCACCCGCGAGCTCGCCGGAGCGATCGCCTGGTACGACCGCAGCGGTTGGATCTGGCTGCAGCTGGGGTGGGATGCCGACAACGACCGGCACGTCCGCGTCGTGATCAGAGACGGGGCGCGCACCACTCGCTCCGCGCCGGTCGCACTGCCGGATGGAGCCGTGCGGATGCGGCTGACGCTCGACGGACCCGACCTCCGGTTCGCTGTCGCCGCGGTCGGCGATGATCACTGGACCGACGTACCCGGCATCCACCCGGCCTGGACCCTGTCGGACGACCACGGCGATCGGCTGCGGTTCACCGGCCTGTTCTTCGGCGTCCGCGTGGACGATCTCGACGGCCGCGGGTGGTCTGCCGATCTCACCGACGTGTCTCTGAGATACGAGGAGACCGATCCGGCGGGGGAGGACTGACCCGCACACCTCCGAACCCCTGGCCGTCGCGAAGTTCCTGCTCCTGCATGCCCTCGCGCCGTCGCTCGACGGCGCCGTCACGGAAGAGAGATCGATGAAGATCGAACAACGCAGTATCCGCAAGACGGTCGGTGCGCTGACCGCCGGGGTGATCGCCCTCAGTGGGGCGCTCCTCGTCGCACCGCCGGCTGTCGCCGCATCTCCGGCCGCCGCCGCGTCACCGGTCTCGGCCGCCGCGCAGACGGCTGCACCCGAGATCGTCGAGACGGTCAGCGATGCCGGTTTCGCGCATCCGGGGATCGGCTTCACGGCCGACAACCTCCAGAACATGCGCACCCAGGTGCTCGCCGGGGTCGACCCGTGGGCGAGCTACTACGACGCGATGGTCGATACCCGGTACGCCGCGATCGACTACCGCGTCGAGAATGCGCAACCCGGCACCGACATCCCGCAGAACGACGCCTACGCGAGCGTCGGGATGCGCTCCATGGCTCAGCGCGACAGTATCGGCGTGATGACCCAGGCGCTCGAGTACGTCGTCACGGGTGACGAGCAGTACCGCGCGAACGCGCTCCACGGGCTCCGGGCCTGGAGCAGCCTGGATCCGGCGAAGTACGAATACTTCGCCGACGCGCACATCCATACCGGCGTACCGCTGTACTACATGCTGATCGCGGCCGAGCTGATCCGCACCACTGAGCCCGTCAACGCCGCTCTCGACGGATACGACCTGCGGTGGACGGATGCCGATGAGCAGCGCATCGAGGCGAATCTCATCCGCCCGGTGCTCGACACCTTCCTGTCCTCGAACAACCGCCTCTGGAATCAGCACCTCTACGGCGTCATCGGCATGATCTCGGCGGCGATCTTCCTCGACGACGCCGACCTGTACGCCGAGCGGGTGGAGTGGTTCACGGTCAACGCGGGGTACGAGAGCGAGCACGACCTGTACGGCGGGAACGTGAACGGATCGCTGGAGCAGCTGTTCCGTGAGATCCCGGCCGATGCCCCCGGCAACACGACCGGCCAGCCGTTCGTGCAGCACATGGAGATGCTCCGAGATCAGGCGCACGGTCAGGGCGACGTCGACATCTTCGTCGCCCTCGCCCGCATCGTCGACGCGCAGGGCACGAAGATCGATCCGGACTCCGGCGCGGTGTCGGAGTCGACGGATGCCGTCTCGCCCTACGACTTCCTCGACCACCGCATCCTCGACGGCGCCGACACCTTCTACGCCTTCATGATGGGCGAGGAGGTGCCGTACATCCCGGCGAACGAGGGCGGTGCGATCTCGCAGGCGTACCGCGGTCGACTGCAGGATCCGCTCAGCGAGGCGTATCTGCAGTACCGCTATGTCGCCGACGTCGATGTCGCCGCCGAGGCGCCCCATGTCGCGGAGCTCTACGAGCAGCGCGACGGTCCGCTGTACTACTACGGCACCGGTGTCCAGAACTTCTGGAGCGACCGGGGATCCGACTACACCGGAGCCGAGTACTGGGTCGCGTTCCCCGAAGAGCTCGCCGAGGTCGACGATTCCGTCGCTCCGCAGGCAGACAGCGCCGAGCTGTCAGTGCGCACCTTCGGCGCGCCCCTCGGTGATGGAGCTGTCCGCGAGGAGAACGGCGACACGTCCTTCATTCGACTCGATGCGGGTGCCGACGATGCGAACCTCGCGATCCGGCGTGCGATCTGGGGTGACCGAGCTGCCGCGCAGTCGCTGGTCGCCGTGAAGGTGCGCAGCGACGGCACCGCCCGGCTGCAGGCCTCACGAACCGCGGAGGAGCCGCCGTTCGCCGAGATCGTCGTCCCCGACACCGAAGGTGAGTGGCGTTACGTCTGGCTGGATCTGGCCCTCACGAAGACGCCGGCTGCCGTGGGCGAGAACATCCTGTTCCTCCGGGCGACCGGGTCGGATGCGAAGGTCGACGTCGCGGGACTCGTGGCGCAGGCGAACGGTGTCATCACGCCGCCCGTGTTCGCGGACGCTCCCGAGCTCGATGCGGTGCTCGTCGCCGGTGAGCAGTGGACGCGCAGCGTGCAGACGACGGATGGCGCCGGCGAGACCGTGACCCTCGCGCTGCAGGACGCCCCGTCGGGCATGGTCCTGCAGGGGAGCCAACTGAGTTGGTCGCCCGCGCAGCCGGGGGTCGCGCAGATGACCCTCGCGGCGTCGGACGGCATGACGGTGACGGCGCTGCCCGTGACGATCACGGTCGCAGAGACTCGGGATGCCGCGATCGACGAACTCGTCGGACGAGCGGGCGAGAGCGACGAGTACACCTCGGCGAGCTGGGCGCGGTTCGTCGAGGCCCGCACGAGTGCGCAGCAGGGAGTGCAGGGAGCGGATGCCGCAGCCTTCGCGACCCTTCTCGACGGGCTCGGTGACGCTGTCGCAGGTCTCGTGGTGCTCGACCCCGTGCTGGCGGACGGCACTCTCGACTATCGGGGACTCGTGACGGCGGCGCCTCTCACGGCGGCACAGCTGACCGCGATCACGGATGGCGACAACCAGACGAGCTGGGGCGACCAACGGGTTCCGAGCATCGTGTTCGACTTCGGGTCGGCTTTCCGCGTCGGCACCGAGCGCTTCGGTATCCAGGCCAGGGACACATTCCCGAACCGTGCTGAGGGGACGAACGTCTACGGCTCCGACGACGGCGCGACGTGGACGCTGCTCACCGAGCATCCGAACGTGGGCCAGGACTCGTCGATCGAGTGGCTCGATGTGCGCGACGAGGTGCGGGGCCAGCCGTTCCGATTCCTGAAGTTCCAGGTGGACGAGCCCGGTGTGCCGTCCGATCCCGCCTACCCGGGGATCTGGAGCATCGCCGACATCCGCATCGACGGCTCCCGCACAGAGGCCGTCGGATCGATGGATACCGTGTCGCTCTCGTCGCCGGACGCCGTCGCAGGACGCATCGTGGCGGGAGACGGCGTCGAGGTGCGTATCGCCGGCCCCGCAGGCAACACGGACGTGGCTGTGACGGTGCTCGGCGCTCCCGCCACCGTGACGTCTCCCGCAGCGGGCCAGTGGGTCGCGACGGCCGCGGTGCCCGAGAGTGCTCAGCGCGGGGCACGGGTCGACTTCACCGTCGACTTCACCACTGTCGACGGGCGGGATGCCGACACGATCCACGCCACCACCGACGGATCGAGACTGTTCCTCTCGAGCGACAGTGGACGGATCGACTCGGCGTTCCGCGACGCGACGGTGCTGCGACCAGACGGAGTCGCCGACGCCGCCTGGACGCAGTACACGGCGAGGATGCTCGACGGCGACCCGGCCACGCACTCCGACACCCGGCTGAACGCGGGTCTCTACGGCAACGTGTGGGACTTCGGGCCCGACACGACCGTGTCGCTGAGCGGGGCGGAGCTGCTCGTGCGGCAGGACGGCTACGGCACCTCGCGCATCGCGGACATGCGGCTGGAGGGCTCGAACGACCTCCAGGCGTGGACGCGGCTGACGCCCGCGGCTCCGGCGAAGACCCTCGACTGGCAGCAGTGGACGGTGAGTGACGACACGTCGTTCCGGTACATCCGACTCGTGAACGGCCAGATCCTGAACGTGGCCGAGCTCATCGTGTTCGGTGACGTGTCGACTGCCCCGGCGATCGCGGCCTGGGATCCGGCCGCGGTCTACGGCGCCGGTGATGAGGTGTCGCACGATGGAGCCGTCTTCACGGCGCAGTGGTGGACGCGGAACGAGCAGCCCGGCAGTTCCGCCACCGGATCGTGGATGCAGCAGGGCGCACCCGTCGCCGCGGCGGGAGACACCCTGCGGGCCTGGACGGCGTCGTACGTCTACGTCGGCGGCGAGACCGTCGCCCACGACGGGCATACGTTCAGGGCGAAGTGGTGGACCCGCAATCAGGAGCCTGGCGACGTCAACGGCCCGTGGGAGGATCTCGGCGCGTACTGACGGATGGCGGAGCGGTGCGGTCGGGCTCTCCGATCGCGTCGCTCCGTCGTGCCGCTGGCCCGCGTCTGCGGGGGAGGGGCGTCTCAGTCGCGGACGGGGCCCGTCGATCCGCGGACGATCAGCTCGACCGGCAGCACGGCGGGTCCCTCGTAGGCCCCGCCGACGGCGATCCGACCGGCGAGCTCGCCCACCTCGTGGAAGGGCGCGCGCACGGTCGTGAGCGACGGCGTCAGATCGGCGACCAGCTGCATGTCGTCGAATCCGACCACCGAGATCTGCCCGGGGATCGCGATGCCTCTGGCGTGCAGTGCGCGGCAGACGCCGACCGCCATGACATCGGTCTGGCAGACGATCGCGGTGATCTCGGGGTGGCCGTCGAGGAATGCGACCGTGGCCGCTGCCGCGTCGTCCGAGGAGTTGCCGCTCTGCGCGGCCAGCCCGGGATCGAACTCGATGCCGGCGCCTGCGAGTCCGTCCTGGTAGCCGAGGAAGCGCTGGTGCGGCGTGGTCATGTCGTCGAGAGAGCCCACGAAGGCGATGCGGCGATGCCCGAGCTCGACGAGGTGCTCGACGCCGGTGCGCACCCCTCCGCGGTGGTCGTAGTCGATCGACGCGATGTGCGGATGACCGGGTAGAGCGGCACGCCCGCACAGGATCAGTCGGGCGCCCACGCGTGCGAGCGTGTCCGAGTACCGCTGTGCGCGCCTCTCGAACTCCTCCGTCGCGGGGGTCGAGCCGACGAGGAGCACGGCGGCGACCCGCTGCTCGCTGAGCGTCTCGATCAGTGCGGCCTCACGAGCGACGTCACTGCCGGTCGTGCACATCGTGAGCAGGTGGCCGTTCGCGGTGGCGACGTCTTCGGCACCACCGGCCATCGTGGCGAAGGTCGGGCCGACCATGATGCTCGACACGAACGCGATGCTCCGCCGACCGACGCCCATCATCGAACGAGCGAGGCCGTTCACGACGTAGCCGAGCTCCTCGGCGGCGGCGAGCACGCGGGCATGGCTCGCGGACTTGCCTGCGGCCCGGCCGGCGAGGACGCGGGAGGCTGTGGCACGGGAGACATCGGCGAGGCGGGCGACATCGGCGAGGGTGGCTCCACCGCCGCGCTCCGGACCCGGCGACGCGTTGCGGCGCGCGGGTGGTTCGTCGGCGATGGTCGTGGTCACAAGGGAAAACCTATCGCGACGATGCCGATACGGAGCCGCAACCCGCAACTAGTTCCGCCTCGCCCCGTCTTCCCGGGTGCTCCGAGCCGGCTCGCGGATACGCTGGGGCCATCCCCGCCGATGTGTCTGGAGACCTGCTGTGCCCGTCGAACGTCGTCCCCGTCACCGCATCGCCGTGGTGCTCTCCCTCGCCGCAGTCCTGGGCGCCGCGCTGTTCGGAGGGGGCGTCGCCCCCGCATCCGCCGCCTCGCCGTCGCCCGTGACCGCCGTCTCGGTCGCCCCGTATGAGGCAGCCAACCCGCTGGTGCCGTCGGCTGCACTGCCCTTCCTCGCGGTGACGGTCGAGTTCGAGCGCGAGCTCGCGGCCGCGGGTGAGACGTTCGACGTCCGCACCCCCGCCGGGACCAGGGCGGTGCTCACGTCCGATGCGACGGTGACGGATGCCGTGGGCGGGGCGCCGCTCGTCGATGTGACGGTCGCCGAATCCGGGGCGACGGGCGACCTCGTGCGGGGCACGTTCACTCCGGCCGCCGCGGATGCCGTGAGCGTGGCCGGATCGTTCACGTTCTTCCTGCAGGTGGTCGGCTCGGGCGTCCTCGACGCGGCCGGTGGCGTCTACTCGACGGAGTTCGAGAGCGACGGAGCCGTGTTCCGCACGGATGTGCCTTACGGCACCGCGATCGATCTGTACGAACGGACGGGCGGCCACTGGGTGAGCGGTGCGACCGCGACGTCGCCCGCGAGGTTCGTCGTGCAGGCGAAGGCGATCGGCGACGAGGCCGCGGCGGAATCCGGCGGGCAGTGGGTCGCGGCCGGCACCGAGGAGGTGCCTCCGTTCGGGGCCTCGGTCGCGGACTGCGCGGCAACGACCCTGCGCGTATTCGACGATGACCCCGGCCCAGTGAACGTGCCGGTCGAGGGCGGGACGCCACTGACCGAAGGCGTCGACTACACCGTGAACTGCGACGACACCCTCGACGGCCAGCCGATCGTCAGTGCGACCATCCCTGCACCGGTCGAGGGGGCGTTCTATGTGCTCTCCTCCGCGAGGGACGCGACGGGCGAGTCGACGTGGTTCCCGGTCGACAACACCGCGATCCCCGAGGTGGCGCGCCAGGTCGCGCTCTATTCGGCGGTCGGGGCGGTCAGCGACGCATCCCGTGACCCCTCGCACCCCACGCAGAAGAGCACTCTGCTGCTCTACACGGGGCGCACCGCCGGAACCGCGGTCACCGTCGCAGCCGCGCCGGCTCTCGCTCTCGTTGCTTCGGCCGAGCCGGATTCGGGTGCCGAGGTGCACCCCGGCGACCGCATCCGGTATGAGATGACCCTCACCAACACGGGCAACGTGCCGCTGACGGATGCCACGCTGACCGCCGATCTCGCCTCGCTGCTGCGCTCGGCGGGCATCGACGGTGCCTTCGAGGCGAGCGTCGGGCAGGCGCGACTCGAGGGCAGCGTGCTGCGCTGGGTCGGCGCGCTCGTCCCCGGCGAAGCCGTGACGGTGTCGTTCACCGCGCTCGTGCGCGTGGGGGGATCGGTCATCGACGTCGACGTCTCCGCCGAGAGCCCCGGCGCGCGGGGCGGTGCCGTGGCGACTGCGCCGCAGTCGTTCGAGCATGAGGTCATCGCGGACGCGACGCCGGAGTCCGCGACCCCGACGGATCCGTCGCGCGGCGCGCTCGCAGTGACCGGCGCCGACAGCTCGGGGGCAGCAGCACTGGGCGGGATGCTCGTGCTCGCGGGCGCCGCGGTCAGCATCGTCGCGGCTGTCCGCCGCCGCACCGCCTCTCGCTCGTGAGCGCCGGTTAGTCCCGAGGCTCGGTCTCGGTCTCGTCTTCAGTCTCGTCCGCGGTCTCGACGCCGGGGCCGGGGCCCGGGCGCACCGCGGCATCCGGAGCGATGTCGATGCGCGTGTTGCCGTCGTGCTCCGACACCTCGATGCGTGGCGCGGCGTCGGCCTCGGTGGCATCCGGTGCCGCGGTCAGCTGGTCGTGACGCTTCTCTTCGCTCGTCATGGCGTCGTCGGGTGTCTGGTCAGGCGTGCTCATGGTGCTCCTCTGGGTGTCGGTGGTGTCGGTGGTGTCAGTGGCTTCGGGGGTGTCGGACGAGTGGGCGCGTGACGCGGAGCGCGTGCGGCTCCAGCGTGCGAGCAGGTAGAGCACTCCGCCGACGGCGAGCAGGATCGCGCCGAACAGCCAGACGACGGGGCGCTGCTGCGTCAGGAGCAGGAGGCACGAGCCGATGCCGAGCACCGGGATGACCGTCCAGATGCGGAAGTGATCGTGCTCGACCCTGTCGCGCCGCAGCACGAGCACCGACACGTTGACGCTGAGGAACACGAACAGGAGCAGCAGCACGACCGTCTCGGCGAGCGTCGCGAGGTCGCCGACCAGGGTCAGCCCCATCGCGACGAGGGTGGTGGTGAGGATCGCGACCCACGGCGTCCTGCGGTTCGGTAGAACGCGTCCGAGCACCGACGGCAGCAGGTTCTGCTCGGCCATGCCGTAGGTCAGACGGCTCACCATGATCATCGTCAGCAGTGCGCCGTTCGCGACGGCCACGAGGGCGATCAGGCTGAACAGCCAGGAGGGGATGCTCGCGCCCGCCGCCTCGACGACCGAGAGCAGCGGACCGCTCGACTCCTGCAGCTCGGATGCGGGCAGGGCGATCGAACTCGCGACGCCCACCAGCACGTAGACCGCCCCGGCCGTGAACAGAGCGCCGAACAGCGCCCGCGGGTAGGTGCGGCGCGGATCCTTGACCTCTTCGATCATGTTGGCGGAGGTCTCGAAGCCGACGAACGAGTAGTACGCGATCACCGCTCCGCCGAGGACGGCCAGGGCGACCGGCGTGCCCTCGGGAGTCTGGGTCAGTCGCGAGGCGTCACCGCCGCCTCCGGCCACGAAGATGCCGACCACGACGATCACGATCACCAGGCCGCTGAGCTCGATCGCCGTCATCACGAGGTTCGCTCCGAGCGACTCGCGGATGCCGCGGGCGTTGAGAGCGGCGACGACCGCGAGGAACGCGATCGCCACAGGGATGGTCGGCAGGTCGAAGAACGTGCCGAGGTAGTCGCCGGCGAAGGCGATCGCGAGACCGGCCGCGCTCGTGACGCCGGCGGCCAGCATGCTGAACCCGACGAGGAACGACACGACGGGGCTGTGGAACGCGCGTTCGGCGAACACCGACGCCCCGCCTGCGCGGGGGTACTTCGTGACGAGTTCCGCATACGACCCGGCGGTGAGCAGGGCGAGGAGCAGCGCGAGCAGCAGCGGTGCCCACAGCATCCCGCCGACCTTCTCGGACAGCACGCCCATCAGCGCGTAGATGCCCGCCCCGAGCACGTCTCCCAGGATGAAGGCGAACAGCAACGGGCCGGTGATGGCGCGACGCAGCCGGGTGGGCTCGTCCTGCGTCGAGGCGGTGTCGGAGGTCATCCTGGAACCCTAGGGAGGCACTGACCTGCGGGCGACGGGGTTGACAGGCGCGAACGCGGCACTCAGGAATTTCACAGAAAGCCCGCGCGGCGCGCGTCGTCGAGGAGTGCGCCGTCGCTATATTCAGTCTCGTCATTGGAGGGTGCGTCAGCCGGAGTGCGCGGGCCGACGGAGCTGTTGCCTTCCGTCGGAATCCCAGAAAAGAGCACACTCATGACCGGTACTCCTCGTAAGGCGCTCGCAGAAGCGCTCGCGACCTTCCTCTTCGTCCTCAGCATCATCGCCGCGGTGAACAGCGAGAGCCCGCTGACCCCGCTCGCGATCGGCTTCACCCTGATGGTGCTCGTCTACTCGACGGGTCACATCTCGGGTGCCCACCTCAACCCGGCCGTCTCGGTCGGTGTCTTCCTGCGCGGCGGCCTGAGCGTCGTCGACCTCATCGCCTACCTCGTGGCCCAGTTCGTCGGTGGCGCGCTCGCCGCCCTGGCCAGCCTCGCCGTGTGGCCCGCCGGTGGCGAGGCCATGGTGATCGAAGTCGGCCCGGCGTTCTTCGTCGAGGCGCTGTTCACGCTGATCCTCGTCTGGGTCGTGCTCAACACGGCGACCTCGAAGGACACCGAGGGCAACTCGTTCTATGGGCTCGCGATCGGTGCCACCGTGTTCATCGGTGCGGCGACCGTCGGCTCGATCTCGGGCGGCGGCTTCAACCCGGCCGTGGCGCTCGGCCTCTCGGTCGGCGGCTACTTCGACTGGGCCTCGCTGTGGCTCTACATCGTCGCCCCGGTCGTCGGTGCGGTCATCGCGGCCCTGCTCTTCCGTGTGCTCAACACGGACGACGCGAAGAAGATCGCCGCGTAACGCCCTTCATCGAACGCCGCGTCCTCTCCGGAGGGCGCGGCGTTCGTGCGTCTCGGTGATGTCCCGGTCGCACTTCGTGCCGCGCGACTGGCGTGCGGGCGGCGCGAACTGCGACGGGAGCGGCCAGCGGCGGCATCCGAAGTCATCCGTCCGGGGGATGCCGAGTCGCGAAGCTCCGTCATAGCGTGGATGCATGCTGATCGTCGAAGAACTCCACATGCTGCTTCTCCGGCCTGATGGTCGCGTCGAGAGCGCCGTGAGCGTGAACCGCCTCTACGGCGAGATCGCCGCGGTCATCGTCGACCTCGCCCTGCACGGACGCGTCGTCGTCTCGGAGGGCAAGAACCCGACCGTCGAAATCGTGTCGACCGAGCCGACGGGCAATCCGATCCTCGATGCGACGCTCACGCGTCTCGTGCCGCTGAGTGGCAAGCGCCTGCAGTCGCTGGTCGCGCGTCCGAAGCTCGATCCGCTCGAGGTCGTCGTGGAGTCGCTGGTCGTGCAGGGTGTTCTCGTCCGCGGAGAACGCGGGTTCTTCGGGTGGGGCTCCGCCCGCACGCCTGAGTCGGACCCCGCGCCCGAGGCGGTGCTGCGTTCGCGGCTCGCCGCCGTGATCGCCGGCGCGGGGGTGCCGACGCAGGCCGACCTGGCGCTGCTCTCGATCCTGCAGAACCTCAACGCGGCCCACGGGATCCTGCGCGACCAGTGCGAAGGTATGTCCGCGCGCGACCTCAAGCGGAGGATCGAGGACCTCACTGCAGGCTCGGCCACAGGGGATGCCG
Source organism: Microbacterium sp. Leaf159 (assembly GCF_001423615.1). Lineage (GTDB taxonomy): Bacteria > Actinomycetota > Actinomycetes > Actinomycetales > Microbacteriaceae > Microbacterium. Next base: position 2,694,338 of record NZ_LMOU01000001.1, read on the forward strand.
TCGCCAAGGCCGTCAACGATGCGATCACCGCCGCGATGGTGGCCATCATGACGCCGACGATCGTGGCCGCCACGATCACCTGACGCCCCGCCGCGGCGGGCACAGCTTCGGAGCTCCTCGACGCCGCGCCGAGGCGAGGCGACCTATGGCGGCGTGTCGCGGCATCCGTCCGAACCTGTGCCCGGATGCTCCCTGCCCTGACGCCCGTCAGCGCAGCACCGACACCCGCTCGGCGAGCTCCTCGATCACGGGATTCGCACCGCGGGGGTCGACGACGATGCCCGCGACGGCAGCGAGGTCGAGCACCGGATACTGCGAGGTCGCACCGATCTTCTCCTCACTGCCGAGCACGAACGTCTGCGCGCAGCGTGCGGCGATCGCCCGCTTGGTGACCGCGTCGTCGAGGTTGCCGGTGGTCAGGCCGCGCTCGGGGTCGATGCCCGTCACACCCAGGAAGAACAGGTCGGCGGCGAGGTGCTGCACCGCTTCCATCGCGAGCGGGCCGCTCGCGACCATCGAGAAGCGCGCGAGCTCGCCGCCGATCATCACGATGCGGGCATCGGAGTGCTCGGCCGCGGCCAGGGCGATCGCGGGGCTCGGCGTGATGACCGTGAGATCGGCACCGCGAGGGAGCATCCGGGCCATCGCCAGGGTCGTCGTGCCGGCATCCAGCACGATCGTCGAGCCCGGGGCGATCAGCTCGACCGCGCGACGGGCGACCCGCTCCTTGCTGTCCGTCGCGAGCGAGGTCCGCTGATCGACGGGTCTGTCGGCGGGCGGCACCGGCAGGGCCCCGCCGTAGACGCGCACCATCTCGCCGGCATCGGCGAGCTCGCGAAGGTCGCGTCGGATCGAGTCCTCCGAGACGCCGAGGTCGAGGGCGACGTCCTTCGCGACCACGCGGCCGTCTCTGCGGAGGATCTCCCGCAGATGGTCCTTGCGCTGTGCGCCCAGCATCCGACTCCCTCTGTGCTCACTCATTCATGAAGTTGCACGTTCTTGCACGGTTAACGTTACAGTCTTCTCCATGACAACTCCACTCCTGATTCTCATCGCCGGCCCCTACCGTTCGGGAACCGGCGGGGACCCCGCTCTGATCGCCCGCAACCTCGAGCGCCTCGAAGAGGCTGCGGCCCCCATTCACCGCCGGGGCCACGTGCCGATGATCGGCGAATGGGTCGCCCTGCCGATCCTCCGCGGGATGGACGAGACGGATGCCGCCGACGGCGACGTCATGTACGAGACCGCCCACCGACTGTTGCAGCACTGCGACGCCGTGCTGCGGCTGCCCGGCGAATCCGCCGGCGCCGACAAGGACGTCGAGATCGCCCTCGAGCGCGGGCTGCCGGTGTATCACTCGGTCGACGAGATCCCGATGCGGGAGGACGTGGCTGCGTAGCGGGAGGCACGTCAGAGCGGAGGTGGGGAGCGCCCGCCTCCGCTCGCGCATTGCCCGCTTCCCGCAGGTGGCGTAGATTGCCCAGTAAACGCTTTCCCGATGTGGGTGAAGCCGGATCACGACCCGAGAGGCAGACATGACCACCGGATCCGAGGCCGGCCTCCCGTTCGATCGCACTCATTTCGACTACTCGCCGTGGTCGTTCTGGACCGATGCGTCCGACGAGCAGAAGAAGGGCCAGCTCGCGCTGCAGCACGCCCTCGTCGACGCCAGACCGGAGCACGTCCTCGGCGATCGAACCTTCATCTCGGAGCTCGCGGCGGTGCAGACCGACAGCCTCGAACTCGGCGATCGCACCTATATCGCGGCGAACGCGTACGTCACCGGAAAGGTGCGCACCGGCAGGGACTGCACGATCAACCCGTCGGCGATCGTCAGGGGAGACATCCGCATGGGCGACGCCGTGCGCATCGGTGCCTTCGCGTCGATCATCGGCTTCAACCACGGTTTCGCAGACACCGAGATCGAGATCTTCCGGCAGCCGCTCACCACCAAGGGCATCGTAATCGGAGACGACGTGTGGATCGGCTCGCACGTGACGATCCTCGACGGGATCACGGTCGGTGAGAAGTCCATCCTCGCCGCGGGTGCCGTCGTCACGAAGGACGTGCCGCCGGGGGCGATCGTCGGCGGCAACCCGGCGCGGGTCATCCGCTCGCGGTTCGCGCCGACAGCAGAGCAGGCGCCGCAGCCGGTGCAGCCGAAGCCCGAGTCCCTCTCCGGCCGCCTCGCGCGCTTCGCGAGCACCGCCAGAGTGCAGGCACCCGGCATCCTCGCGCGGTCCTGGAACCCGCAGGTCGCCGACGGGCTCTTCTCCGACAGACCGGATGCCGCACCGACCGTGCGCGCGCAGTGCGACGCGATCGAGATCAGTGCGCTGCTGCTCGGGCGGGCTCCGGATCAACTCCCTTTCGAGGCCCAGATCGCCCGGCTGCAGTCGTATCAGGATCCCGAGACCGGTCTCGTCCCGAGCCTGGGCGCGGATGGCCTGATCGAGACCCCCGCTCCAGGAATCGACCTGAACGACGGCGAGGCCGCGTATCACGTCGAATGCGTCGGATACGCGCTCGACCTCCTCGGCGCGCGATTCCCGCACGCCATCCGCTCCGTCGCCGAGATGTCGGGCGACGACGTGGTCGACTTCCTCGGGAGCCGCTCATGGCGCACCCGGGCATGGGGCGCGGGTCACGACGTGGATGCACTCGGGACCGCGCTGCTGTGGAACCTCGACCACGGCGAGCGGGGCGCGTTCGAGGCGTACTTCGGATGGCTGTTCACCCACGTCGATCCGGCGACAGGAATGTGGGGTCACCCGCGGGCGGAGGACGGCCTGCTGCAGATCGTGAACGGCTACTACCGGCTGACACGGGGCAGCTTCGCGCAGTTCGGGGTTCCGCTGCCCTACGCCGATCGTGCGGTCGACACCGTGCTCGCGCACACCCGGGATGCGCGGTTCTTCGAGCCGGAGAGCCTCACCGCCTGCAACGTCCTCGATGTCGCGCATCCGCTCTGGCTGCTGCGCCCGCAGACCGGTGCCTATCGATCCGACGAGATCCGCGCGCTCGCCTCGAACCTTCTCGACGCAGCGCTCGGCAACTGGGTCGACGGTGAGGGATTCGGCTTCCAGGCCCCGTCATCGGCGAGCGGGCTCACGGGCGCCTCGGCGCCGGGGCTTCAGGGCACCGAGATGTGGCTGTCGATCGTCTGGCTCCTCGCCGACCTGCTCGGGGAGTCCGACGCTCTGGGGTATCGGCCCCGCGGCATCCACCGACCGGAACCCGCGCGGGGGATCCCACTCGACTAGGCCACGCGCGCCGCGCCGTCATCGCGGGCGGTGCCTGCGCCGGCGTCAGGTGCGAGTCACGCGTTCGGATGCTGCCTGCCGACGGAACTCCGAGGGGCTCACGCCGTTGATCGAGCGGAACTGGCGCGAGAAGTAGAGCGCGTCGTCGTATCCGACAGTCAGGGCGACCTCGGAGATCGGCGACTCGGTGGTGATGAGCAGCTCCCGCGCCCGCGCACTGCGCAGGCGTTTGAGGTAGTCCTTGACCGATGTGCCCACGGAGCCCCGAAACAGCGCCGAGAAATGCGAGGGACTCAGGCCCGCCATCGCGGCGAGTTCCGGCACGGAGAAGTCCGTGTCCAGGTTCGTGCGCAGGTAGTCCTGCACCTGTCGGATGCGGTCGCTCGTGGCGGCCGTTCCCCGCAGCGCGCTGGACGTGATCGCGGCGAGCATCCGCCATGCCGCTCCGGCCGCGGTGAGGAGCATGGGCAGCGTCTCGTCCTTCTCGAGGGCGCTGAGTGCCTCATCGAGCGACTCGACCACGGCGAAGACGTCGTGGAGTTCGACGATCGGGCTGCGCCCCTCAGCGAGGATCGTGTCGACGAAGTCGTCGACGTCGGAGCCGGTCACGTGCGCCCACCAGAGCGTCCACGGGTCATCGTCGTCGGCGCGGTACCGGTGGCGAACGCCCGGGGGGAGGACCACTGCGGAACCTCGCTCGACACGGACCGGTTCGCGGTCTCCCCACTCGACCCAGCCGCCGCCGTCGGTGCAGACCATGACGATCGTCTCGGGTGCACCCGTGGCGCGCACCCGCCCGTGCTGTGCCGCACGGGGGAAGTATCCGACATCCGTGACCAGCAGTCGCCGGACGATGGGCTGGCTCTGCGCCGCACGCACCGCCGGGCGGGGAATGACCCGGAGGCGCTGGCCCAGGAATCCCTCGTGCACATACACCGCGGCGACTCCTTTCGTAGGTCTCGTCAGAGTTTCGTCTATCGAGGATAGCGCCGTAGGAATCCATGCTCTTGATTCCGAGAACCGACCAGCATCGTTTCATCCATATCGTGACGCCGGATCGTTCTTTCGCACCGGTCGCCCCGGCCCGTAGTCTCTCGAGAGCGCTCGCCACCCGTTTCGAAGGAGAACCATGACCGCGACGTCGACTCTTCGGGCCATCCGGCTCCTCGATGATCGGCCCCCGCTCATCGAGCCGGCCATGAGCAACACCGAGGATCCGCACGAGCGGCTGCGCCTGACGAGCCGGTGGATCGAGGTCGACGGAGCGCCCACGGTGCCGGTGACCGGCGAGCTGCACTTCAGCAGGATTCCGCGCAGGCGGTGGGAGGAGCAGCTGCGGCTTCTCGTCGCATCCGGACTCACCTCGGTGTCGACCTACGTGTTCTGGATCCACCATGAGCGCGAACGCGGTCAGGCGCGATTCGACGGCGCCCTGGACGTCGCGGCCTTCCTCGAGACCGCCGAGCGGGTGGGCATCGACGTGATCCTGCGCATCGGCCCCTGGTGTCACGGCGAGGTGCGCAACGGCGGTCATCCGGACTGGGTGGCCGCCGCCCTCGGCGATCGGGCACGGACGAACGACCCGGAGTACCTCGCGCTGGTGCGTGACTGGTTCGGGCGCATCGCCGAGCAGGTGCGGCCGTTCTGCGGCCCGGACAGGCCGATCGTCGGCATCCAGCTCGAGAACGAGCTCCACCACCAGCCCGATCACATCGCCGCTCTGAAGGTCATCGCCCGGGAGTCCGGGCTCTCCGCCCCGCTGTGGACGGCGACCGCGTGGGGTGGTGCGACCCTGCCGTCCCACGACGTCTTCCCGCTCTACAGCGGGTATGCCGACGGCTTCTGGGCGGGTCAGGGCTCGACCTGGGACGACAGCTTCCGCGATCACTTCCGGTTCACGCACGTCTGGGACGACCCGGGTGTGGGTGGCGACTTCCGCGAGGAGGGTGCCGAGATCGTCGTGCGTCCGATCGACCCCGAGTTCCCTCCGTCGACGTGCGAGCTCGGTGGAGGTATGGCGACCGCGTATCACCGGCGACCGATCGCGCGAGGGCAGGACATCGCCGCGCTCGCCAATGTGAAGATCGGCAACGGGTCGGCGTGGCAGGGCTTCTACATGTACGCGGGAGGCGTGAACCCGGAGGACGGGCTGCAGGAGAGCCTCGCCACGGGATACCCGAACGACCTGCCGCGTTTCGACTACGACTTCCAGGCCGCTTTCGGCGCCACCGGTCGTCCTGGCCCGAGCCTGGGCGTGCTCCGCGACCACAACGCGTTCCTCGCCGCCTTCGGCCCGCGCCTCGCCGACACGTTCAGCTCTCTTCCTGGCGATGCCCCGGTCGACGTGCACGACCTCGACTCGCTGCGCTGGGCGGTGCGCGGAGACGGCGCCAGCGGATTCCTGTTCGTGAACACCCATCAGCCGCACGAGCCGCTGTCGGGCTCGAACGGGGTGCAGTTCCGCATCCCGTTCGCCGACGGTGAGCTGGTGTTCCCCGACCGTGCGATCGACGTCCCGAGCGGGGTGATCGGTCGCTGGCCGCTGCGGATCGACGTCGCGGGTGTCCGCGTCGAGTGGGCGACGGCATCCGTCGCCGGGATCGTCGACGGCGAGGTGCCGACGCTCGTCCTGCGCGCACATGACGGCCTCCCCGCCAGGATCCAGCTGGCGGGGAGATCCCACGCGCTCCTTCGGGGGATCGAGGTCGATGCTGCGGCGCCGCTCGATCTCGCCCCGGACGATGTCCTGGTGGTGGACGGCGCCCTGCGTTTCCTCGTGGTCGACGAGGAGCGGGCCGAGCGTCTCTGGTACCTCGGCGCCGACCTGGTCGACTCGACGGACGCCGTCTGGCGGGAGTCCGGTGACCTCGTGGTGCGTGCGGACCGTGAGCCGACGACACTCGTCTGGAGGGGTGAGGAGTTCGCACCGCTCGTCCTGCGGACCGACGCGCAGCCGGGGTCGGCCCGAGCAATGCTCGAGGAGCTGCGTCCCGTGGGCGACGCCCCGGCGCGTTACGGCGAATCGATGGGCCGGTCGGCCGCACCCGACAGCGGGCAGTTCGACGAGGTCGCCGGTGTCTGGCGGATCGCGCTCCCCGCGCCGCAGGATCGTTCGAGGGGAGACCTCATCGAGCTGGTCGTCGACTGGGAGGGCGATGTCGCGCAGCTTCGTGCCGACGGAGTCGTGATCCGGGATCGGTTCTGGGACGGCCTGACCTGGCGCATCGACATCACCGACCTCGCCCCCGGTGCGGAACTCACCCTGCACATCGCGCCGATCGCGGCCCACAGCGTCATCGATCTCGACGCGTCCGTGCGCGAGCGCGTCGATGCGGCGGGGCGCCTCGGGGCTGCCATCCGCGTCGATCGCGTCGTGTCGTCGCGCTGGACCTCGGCTCTCTGAGAAGGAGAACGGAACATGCCCACCCACACCACCGCACCCGTCGACCACTCCCACGCGGAGCTCGTCCTTCCCGAGGTCCCTGCCGCGCTGCAGGCGGATCTGGATGCCGGGCGCGCGGTCGCCTGGTACGAGGCGGTCGAGATCGACACGTACGAGCCGGACGCCCCGTCGACGTATCCGATGTACCTCGACCAGCGGGTCTACCAGGGATCCAGTGGCCGCGTGTATCCGCTGCCGTTCGTCGAACGGGTCGCGTCGGTCCCGGTGCGTCGCCGCTGGAACGCCGTGCACATCGAGAACGCCTACCTCCGGCTGATGATCCTGCCCGAGCTCGGCGGGCGCATCCACGTCGCCTACGACAAGACGACCGGATACGACTTCTTCTATCGGAACAACGTCATCAAGCCCGCCCTTGTCGGTCTGACGGGTCCGTGGATGAGCGGCGGGGTCGAGTTCAACTGGCCGCAGCATCACCGTCCTGCGACGTTCCTGCCTGTCGAGTCGACCATCGAGCGCCACGATGACGGCAGCGTGACGGTGTGGTGCAGCGATCACGACCCGTTCGCCCGGATGCGCGGCACGCACGGCATCCACGTGGGTCCTGACAGCTCGACCGTGCGCGTCGATGTGAGGCTCCACAACCGCACGAGCATCGCGCAGACGTTCCTCTGGTGGGCCAACGTCGCCGTGCGGGTGCACGATCAGTACCAGTCGTTCTTCCCTGAGGACGTGCGCCACGTCGCGGACCACGCCCGTCGCGCCCTCACGGGATACCCTCAGGCCGACCGCCCGTACTACGGGGTCGACTACCAGGAGCGAGCTCGTCAGGAACCGGGTGCCGATCACATCGACTGGTACCGCAACATCCCGGTGCCGACGTCGTACATGATCGTCGACACCGAGCACGAGTACTTCGGCGGGTACGACCACGACGCGCAGGCGGGCTTCGTGCACTGGGCCGACCGCCGCGTCGCGCCGGGCAAGAAGCAGTGGACCTGGGGCGACGCGCCCTTCGGTCACGCGTGGGATCGGCTGCTCACCGACGCTGACGGCCCCTACGTCGAGCTCATGGCCGGTGTCTACACCGACAACCAGCCGGACTTCACCTGGCTGGCGCCGGGGGAGACGAAGCGATTCAGCCAGTACTGGTACCCGATCCCGGGGATCGGCGTCGCCCACCAGGCATCCACCGACGCCGCGATCCATGTCGACAGGGACGGCGATCTGGTCGTGAAAGCGGCGGTGACCTCGCCGCAGGCGGGCGCCCGCCTCGAGATCCGCGACGCCGACGGCATCCTCCTGTCGGAGCAGGCCGCTGACCTGGTTCCAGGAGACGTGTGGCGGGTCGAGACCGGGGTCCGGGCCGGTGCGGGCATCGTCGTGACGCTGTCGGCGGCATCCGGTGCGACGCTCGTCGCCTGGCATGAGGAGCCGGCCGACGAGGACGACGAACCCTGGACCGCCTCAGCCCCGCCCGCACCCGCTGACGTCGACAGCACCGACGAGCTCTACCTGATCGGCCTGCACCTGGTGCAGTACCGGCACCCCAGCCGCTCGCCCCTGCCGTATTGGGACGAGGCGCTGCGCCGCGATCCCGCCGACGCCCGAGTGCTCACCGGACTCGCCGAGCTCGCGTATCGCGCGGGCTCCTACGACCGGGCGAAGGACCTGCTCTCCCGTGCGCTCGTGCGCATCAACGCCCGCAACGCCAACCCCCGGCACGCGGACGCTCTCTACCTGCTCGGCCTGGTGGAGCAGCGTCGAGGAGACACTGCCGCGGCCCGCCGCGCCTTCGCCAAGGCATTCTGGGATGCGGCCTTCGTCGCACCCGCAGGGCTCGAGATGGCGCGTCAGTCGGCGCAGGCGGGCGACCACGCCGCGGCCCTGCACGACCTCGACGAGCTGGATGCCGTGGCCTCCGACGACCGCAGGCGCGGCGCGTTGCGAGTGGTGCTGCTGAGAAGACTCGGTCGAGTTGCCGACGCCGAGGCGGCGCTCAGGCGGCTCCGCGCCGAAGACCCCCTCGACCCGCTGCTCGGCTTCCTCGACACGGGTGCTCTGCCCGGCGACGGTCGCACCTTCCTCGACATCGCCGGCGAACTCGCGCGGGCCGGAGAGGCGGATGCCGCGCTGTCGGTGCTCGACGATGCCACCCGCGTGCGGCCGAGCGCGGCAGGCAACGTCGCACCGCTCGCCCGCTACCACCGTGCCGCGATCCTCGACCGGCTCGGCCTCACCGACGATGCCGCGCGCGAGCGCGCCGCGGCCAGGGAGTCGGATCGGCGCTGGACCTTCCCCGCGGGGCTCGACGACCACGATGCGCTCGTGGCGGCGCTCGCCGCGGAGCCGGACCCGATGGCGGCGAGCCTGCTGGGTGCCCTGCTGTACGACGCGGGGAGGCGGGACGAGGCTCTCGCGCTGTGGGAGCGGGCGATCGACGGTGGGCTCGACGACCCGATCGTGCATCGCAACGCGGGGTTGGCGAGCTACAACGTGGCGCACGACGAAGTCCGCGCCGTGGCGCACTACGAGCGGGCTGTGGCCCTCGATCCGGGCGATGCGCGGCTGCTCTTCGAACGCGACCAGCTGGCGGTGCGACTCGGAGAGACCGACATCGAGCGACAGGAGCGTCTCGCCGACCGGTTCGACGTGGTCGCGTCCCGTGATGATCTCGTCGTCGCCTACGCCGACCTCCTGGTGAGGACGGGGTCTGCGGCCGAGGCGCTCGCTCTTCTCGAGAGCCGCGTCTTCCAGCCGTGGGAGGGCGGCGAGGGCCAGGTTCTCGGCGCCTGGGATCGGGCCCGCGAAGCCCTCGGTCTGCCGCAGGGAGAGCCGCCGCTCAGCCTCGGCGAGGGGCGGCCGGCGTACACCCCGCCGGTCGCGCGGCATGCCGACGGCGAGATCGACTACTTCGCGACGAGCCTGCCCGACCTGCTGCTGTTCTCGCGCAGCTGAGTCGCCGCGCCGACGGGCACGCTCGTCAGCGGGGCGAGCGCGCCTCCTCGGCGGCGCTCGTCACGACGACGATCTTGCCCGTCGCGTGACCCTCGATCGAGCGGTCGTATGCCTCGCGCACGCCCTCGAGCGGATGCACCGAGTCGATCGGCAGCTCGATCGTGCCGTCGGCCAGCAGCGCGGCGATCATCGCGAGCTCGGCGGCGCCGGCGGCGGCTCCGCCCACTCCGCGCACCGGATGCCGCCGGCGGGCCTCGTAGTCGGCGACGGTGTTGATCCGCTCGGGCGGCAGCCCGAGATCGAGCGCGAGGTCGACCGTGCCGTGACCGACGGTGTCGAGCACGGCGGTGAGCCCGTCGGGGGCGGCGGCGCGCACGGCATCCGCGAGCCCGTCTCCGTAGGTGAGGGGCTCGATGCCGAGCCGACACAGCAGCGCGTGATTGCGCGGGCTCGCGGTGCCGAGCACCCTCGCCCCCCGAGCCACGCACAGCTGCGCGGTGAGGATGCCGACTCCACCGGCGGCCCCGCTCACGAGCACCGTGTCGGAAGAGCCGATGTCCTGCGACTCGACGCTCGCGACCGCGGTGCGGCCGACCACGTTGAGGGCGCCGGCGATGACGAGGGAGAGCCCGTCAGGAACCCGCACGAGAAGGGCCGGATCGATCACGAGGTGATCGGCCTGCGCGTGAAAGCGCAGGCCGCCGAAGACACGGTCGCCGACGGCCCACCCCTCGACGTCGGCGCCGAGCTCGTCGATGACGCCGGCGAAGTCGTACCCGTTGCCGGAGGGGAGCGAGCGTTCGTACGGATCGTGCAGGGGCCGCCCGCTGAACAGCTTCCAGTCCACCGGGTTCACCCCCGCCGCGGCGAGCCGCACCCGCACCTCGCCGCTCGCGGGGCGAGGGATCGGCCGCTCCTCGATCTCGAGCACCTCGGGCCCGCCGAACCGGTGGAACACGACACGTCTCGACGAGGACTCCACGGCGTCAGGGGTCATGCGCCCAGCCTAGAAGGCGCTGGGCAGGGGAGGGCCGGGGAGGGCCGGGCCCGTTGCCACGCCCCGCGACTCCCTGTGAGACTGGGGCGATGACCGACGGCCTCGAGT
>NZ_LMOU01000001.1:2705068-2808671 GCF_001423615.1 Microbacterium sp. Leaf159
TGCGATCCGGGTGGTCGAGAAGCGGCCGGCCGGCGGTCCGATCACGGTCATGACCTCGGGTGCCTCTCTGATGCCCACGGACTCGGGCGAGCGCGTCGAGCTGGCGGTGGAGGTGCTCGACGGTCAGCAGGGCGCAGCCCGCGTGGCGCTCGGGATCGTGTGCGACGACATGGCGACGAACCGGCGGGTGCCCCCGGTCGGTGCCCCGTGGCGCAACAGCGAGCCGTTCCTCACCGGCACCCGGATCTCGGCGATCATGGTGACGCCCTCGCGCTGGGGCGCGTCGTTCGACGACGTCCGCGCCGATGACGGAGCGGTGATCGGGCACGTCCGCACCCTCCGGATGCTCACGGATGCCGAGGCCGGCTTCGCCTCGACGAAGGGGTGGGACGCCCTGGTCGCGGAGGCGGGGTCGGTGGATGCCCTGCTCGACGTCACTCGCGACGACGCCGCCTCGTCTCCGGGGCTCGCGGGCAATGCCCCTGTCTTCCTGTCGAAGCTGCATGCCGAGCATCCGCCCCGCTGGATCACGTTCACGGGCAGCGACCTGCAGTCGGTCACGGGGCTCGAGTCCGAGGAGTACATGAACGACTCCGCGAATCACGAGGTGTGGTCGGTCGACTCGTTCGTCGCCCGCTTTCCGTGGGTCGCGGCCTTCGTGCGTGAGGCGAAGTCCGGCCAGACCGGGCTGTTCACCGACGCCTCGGGGGCATACGTCCTCGAGGACGACTAGGGCTTATCCAGAGCGCCGCGGCTAGGCCGAGAAGCGCACGCCGGCCAGGTGCTCGGCGACGGACCACAGCTCGGCCCCCACGTCGACCGAGCGCACCTGCGCGCTCGCGGTGACCCGCTTCGGCGATCCGCGGAACTCGAGCAGACCGCCGGGACCCCAGTAGTCGCCGCCGGTGGCGTCGGCCGCGACCGCCGCGTGCACGATCGGCGCGGCCCCGGCATCCTTGCCCTGCACGAGGGGGCGGCTCAGCGAGGCGAACGCCCGCGTCGCGGCCGAGACGTCGGCGAGTCCGTCTCGGTGCGGAGTGAGCGGATCCACGGCGTAGCCGGGGTGGGCGCAGAGCGCCGAACGCGCCGTGCCCCGCCAGCGGCGGTTGAGTTCGAAGGCGAAGGCCATGAGGGCCGCTTTCGAGCGGCCGTACTGACGCAGGGAGGCTCCGGTCCACGGCTCTGAGAGCGTCGCGGGATCGATGTCGGCGAAGCGATGAGCGAGCGACCCGACCGCCACGACCCGCGCATCATCGGCGAGCACATGCCCGAGCTGCGCGAGCAGGGAGAAGTGCCCGATGAAGTTCGTGCCCACCATCAGATCCAGTCCGTCGGCGGTGCGCGCGTCGCGATCCGCCGCTTTGACCCCCGCGTTGCAGATCACCGCGTCGACGCGCTCGTCGAGCGAGGCGGCTGCTGCTCGGATGCTCGCGAGAGAGCCGAGATCGAGGGAGAGGATCCCGAGGTCCGCGCCCGGCACGTGAGAACGGATCGAGGAGGCGGCGACCTCTGCGCGCTCGGTCGACCGGCATCCGAGCAGCACCCGTGCGCCGTGTGCGGCGAGGATCTCGGCGCACCAGTATCCGATGCCCGCATTCGCCCCGGTCACGAGGATCGTGCGGCCGTGCAGGTCGGGTATTCCCGTCGCTGAGGAGGTCATGCTCTCCAACCTAGGTGGCGTTCGAAGAGCCTCAGGAAGAATTCTTCGACGAATCTGTGACGAATCCCCGCCCCCGCACGTCCTATCTGTGAGCGACCAACACGCTCCCGGTGAGGCCATCAGGTCTCGCAGCCGGCACCACGTGAGACAAGGAACCGTCATGGCAACTCAGGATCAGAACNNNNCCACCTCGCGTGTGGACCGCTCCTCCAGCTTCTCGACGTCGCGGATCCCCGCTGACTCGGATGCCGCGGGCAAGACCACCATCGCCGACGGCGTCGTGGCCAAGGTCGCCGGCATCGCCGCCCGTGAGGTCGCCGGCGTGTACGCGCTCGGTGGCGGCGGAGCACGCGCCTTCGGCGCCATCCGCGACGCCGTCAACGCCACCGACCTCTCGCAGGGCGTCAAGGTCGAGGTCGGCGAGACGCAGGCCGCCGCAGACCTGACCATCGTCGTCGAGTACCCCGCTCCCATCCAGGAGGTCGCGAACAACGTCCGCGCCGCCGTCGCCGGAGCCATCAGCCGCCTGGTCGGCCTCGAGGTCGTCGAGGTCAACGTCGAGGTCAACGACGTGCACGTGCCCGGCGACGACAGCACCGAGAACGAGGAGTCGCGCGTCTCATGACCCCCACCACCACGGGCGCCCTGATCGGCGCCCTCCTCGCCCTCGCGGCGCTGATGTTCGGATTCTGGGGCTTCCTGCTCATGGCTCTGTTCGTCGGCATCGGGGCGCTCATCGGTCGGATCGCCTCCGGCAAGCTCGACGTCCGCGGTCTCGCGGACGCCTTCACCGGGCGGCGTACCTCCTGATGCGCGCCGACCAGCACCTCGCCGCCGGTGGCGGCCCCGAGCGGGCCGCCACCGAGGCCACCGTCCCTGGTCGCGTCGACGTGAAAGAACGCGTCTACCGCACGGTCACCGAACAGGCGTCCGCAACCCTGATCGGTGTCCCTCGCGGTGACGTGAAGGTCGACGTGACCGAACACCCCGGCGGGATCGCGGTGCGCATCGCCACACCGCTTCCCGTCCCGGATCTCGACGACACCGTCGCGATCTCCCAGAGCGTCCCCGTGCTCGATCGGGCCCGTCAGCTGCAGGAGCAGCTCCAGCGGAACCTGACCGACGTCCTCGGACGCGACGTCACCCGCATCAACCTCACCATCACCGGTGCGACCATCCCCGAGAGGAGACGAGTGCGATGAGCNTGGCGGTCGTCCTCCTCATCCTCGCCCTGGCCTACATCGGGCTCGAGATCGTGCTGAGCCTTGCCGCCCAGCCCGCGCTCCTGCTCGGTCCCGCCGCGGCCGGCGGATGGATCGTGGGTCTGCCCACCGCGCAGCCCGCCGGACTCGTGATCGCCGGCAGCGTCGTGCTCGCCCTGATCGGGATCGTCTTCCTCGTGCTCGCCCTCACGCCTGGGCGCCTGTCGAAGCACACCCTCGAAGCGGGTGACCGGGCGGTCGTCGTCGACAACGGCGTGATCGCGAGCGCTCTCGCTCAGCACCTGTCTGAGGAGACGGGCCTCGCCCGTGACAACATCACCGTCGGTGTGGGCCACCGCGGAGTCGACGTCACCGTGCGGCCCGGCGCCGGCATCCCGCTCGACAAGGGCGCGGTGAAGTCCGCCGCCGAAGCCGAGCTGCAGACGTACCGGCTCACCAGGAGCGTCCGTACCCGGGTGCGCATCGAGCGCCCCACCGAGCAGGAGGACGAGCTGTGAACAACACGAACCGTGCGCTGAACCGCACACTGCTGCTGATCATCGGGCTGCTGTTCCTGGCCCTCGGCGCCGTCGGCATCGCGATCATGAGCTGGCCCACCGCGACGGACATCTGGACGTCGGCAGGCAAGGACGCCCGCTCCTGGCTCGACCAGGCGATCGCCGCCACCGCCATCGCGGGCGGCAGCCTCTCGTGGATCGGAATCGGTGCCGTCGCGGCGATCCTCGTGGTCGTCGTGCTGCTCATCCTCGCTCTCACCAGCATCGCCGGACGCCGCTCGAAGACGGCCTTCCGCTCGACGGGTGCCCAGAACCCGCTGGGTCGGGTCACCGTCACCGAGTCCTTCGTGTCGGATGCCGTGAAGAACTCGCTCGCCACGAGGGACGAGATCCTCTCGACCCAGGTCACGGCGAACGACATCCGCAACACGCCCGTGCTGCACGTGTCTGTCACGCCGCGGCAGAACACCGACCCGCGCGAGCTCGTCGATCACGTCGACCGGCTGCTCACCAACCTCGCCACGCTGACCGGCCGTGACACCGAGACCTATGTCTCGATCCACACCGGGCTCCGTGCGCGTCTCGCCCACGACCAGCGTCGACTGTCGTGAACACCGGTCGTCGCCCTCACTCTCAGGAAGCAGGAACCAGCATCATGCGAAACAAGATCCTCCTCATCGGCGCCGTAGCTTTCGTCGCCTACATCCTGGGCAGCCGGTCGGCGACCGTGCAGGTGAACAAGGGCGAGTCGGTCCGGCATCAGCTCGTACGGATGTGGAACGACCCCAAGGCGAAGAAGGAACGCGCCAAGACCGCCAAGAAGGCGGCCAAGGCTGCGGAGAAGGCGCTCGATCGGGTGCGCCGCTGACACCCGTCCACACACTTATCGTCGGTCGCGAAGAGCAACGGCGATAAGACGTCGGGAACCCTCCCGCCGTCACGATCACCCTCACGAAAGGAGCTCCTCATGGGACTCGACGACAAGATCAAGAACGCCGCTCAGGACATCGCCGGCAAGGCGAAGGAAGCGATCGGCAACGCGACCGACAACGACAAGCTCGCCGCCGAAGGCAAGGCCGACCAGGTCAAGGCCGACGCGAAGAAGGCCGGCGAGAACGTCAAGGACGCTTTCAAGAAGTAACACTCCGGCGCGGGCGGGTGGAGGGTGATTCACACCTCCACCCGCCCGTTGCTGTGTGCGCGCGGGAGTCGGCGTGAGACGATGCCGGGATGGATGCCGCTGCGGAGGAGGAACTGCGGGAGCTGCGGGCTCGCGCGTACGGCCCTCACGCCGACATCGCGACGGACCCGGCAGCACTCCGCCGGCTGCAGGAGCTCGAGTCGTCGCGTGCTGCGTCGTCCGCCCGACTCCGAGCGGGCGGGGCGACCGCTCTCGACGCCCCTGCCGCAGCCGCCGAGTTGCGCCTCGTGATCCCCGCTGCCGACGAATCCCGCGCGAGCGACGAGCTGCTCGATCGACTGGGTGACGACTCGCTCTGGGACGACCCCGTCGCGCACGATCAGCCGACGGAGGAAGCCGGCCGGCGGTCGCGTCTCGCGAGATGGCGGATGCCGCTGTGGGTGGCATCGGTCGTGGCGGCCGCTGCCGTGGCCGCCGCCGTGACCTTCGCCCTGACGTCGATGCCGTCGATCTCGTCATCGGCGGGGGCGCCGCAGATCGAGACGCTCGAACTGGCGCGCACCGGAGCCGTGCCCCCGGGGTGGTTCGGGGCGGAGACCGACGTCGCGGCCGCCGAGTTCTTCGGTCTGACGGTCTTCGAGAGCCCGGGATGGGTCTCGGAGTCGGGCGACCGCTCGTCGGAGAACCGCTGCATCTCGGTCGTCAGGACGGTCGATGTGCCCGACGAGGGTGCGGACGACGGGTCGTCGTCCATCAGCGGCCCGATGTACGCGGCATGCAGCATCGGCGCGTTCCCGGCTGAGGTCGTGGTGCCGATCGACGGTGAGATGCCGGAACAGCTGATCGAGCGTTATTCCTCGGGCGTCGCGCTCCAGTTCGTGCTCGACGGCGACCGCGTCGGAGTGTTCCTCGACAGCAGCGAGGAGTAGCAGGTCGGCCGCGCTGGCGAGCCGACGATGCGATCTATCCGGCGTCTGCGCCGGTGCGCACGACCGAGACGCCCAGCTCTTCGATGCCCGCGGCCGTGGCGTCGCTGAGCCCGGCATCCGTCACGATCAGGTCGAGATCGGTGAGGTCGAGCACGCGGTAGCGGCCGAAGGTGCCGTACTTCGAGCTGCCGGCGACGAGCACCGTCTCGCTCGCGCTCTCGAGGGCCGCCGTCTTGGGGGCGATCTTCGACTCGGTCGGCGTGGTGACGCCCCGCCGCAGATCCCACGATGACGACGAGAGGAAGGCGATGTCGATCGACAGCTCGTGCAGGGTGAGTGCGGCGAGCCGTCCGGTCGTCGACTGGTTCGCCTTCTCGACCCGCCCGCCGATCGCGATGATGTCGGCCGTCGGGTGATCGAGAAAGGCGGCGATGATCGCGAGATCGTTCGTCACGACGGTCAGATCGCGGATGCTCTCGAGATGCGGCCGCATCGCCTGGATCGTCGTGCCGGCATCGAGGTAGATGGTCATCGACTCGGTGACGAGGGATGCCGCGTGGCGGGCCATCCCGTCCTTCTCGGCGACGTCCTGACGAGCCTTCTCGAAACGCGACGGCTCGGTCACCAGGCGTGAGGCGATCTTGGCGCCGCCGGGGGTCGCGAGCACGCGACCGGCTTCTTCGAGCACCGAGATGTCGCGGCGGATCGTCATGTGGCTGACACCGACGAGGTCTGTGAGCTGGCGGTAGCTCAGCACACCCTCGCGGCGGAGGTGCTTGACGATCAGCTCGCGTCGCTGCTCGGGAATGAGCGGCGTGGATGCTGCGGGGGCGGGCTTCGTCATGTCGTGGTCAGCCTAGCGAACGAGGGCGGCGCTCTCGGTCCAGGGAGTGCCCCATCGTGCGGCCAGTGCCGCGACGTCGTCTGCGGGCAGCAGACGCCGGGGTCTGCCGTCGGTGAGCAGGGTGATGCGGCACGCTTCTTCGAGCTCGATCGCGGCTTCGATCGCGGCATCCAGACCGGGTGCCGAGACGATCTGACCGTGGTTGGCGAGCAGCGCGCCGTGGAATGAATGCGGGATCGCGAGCAGCTGAACGGCGAGGTCGGGGTCGCCCGGCACACGGAACGGGACGAGCGGACTCTGCCCGACCCGCATGACGAAGTAGGGCGTCAGGGGCGGGATCGCGCTCGTCTCCGACCAGGGCTCGAGGCAGCTCGCCGCGACCGAGAACGGAGAGTGGAGGTGCACGACCGCCGAGTGGCCGACGTTCTTCTCATAGAAGGCCAGATGCAGGGCGAGTTCCTTCGAGGGCTTCGCGCCGCGCACGAACGCGCCGTCGCGCGTGACGACCGCGATGTCGTCTTCCGACAGGCGGCCGAGGTCGGTGCCCGTGCCCGTCATGTAGACCAGGTCGTCGGCGAGGACGCTGACGTTACCGCTGCTTCCGGGGCTGATCCCCGCTGCGGCGACGCGGGCGCCCGCGGCGATCAGGTCGTCAATCGGTGAGGTCATCGAGCGCCCTCCAGGCGGTGGTGAACATGTCCTCGGAGCCGAAGTTCCCGGACTTGAGTGCGATGGTGAGCGGGCCGTGCGCCGAATCGGCGGCGCTCCAGCAGACGCCGGGCGCGATGCGAGGCCCGATGTGCAGGCGCTGGATGCCGAGGTGCTGGACGACGGAGCCCGAGGTCTCGCCGCCCGCGATGATCACCTGCGTGACGCCGAAATTCTCGACGGCGCGGGACACGATCTCCGAGAGCACGGCCTCGATGTGCCCCGCGACGGTGTTGCCCGAGGAGCCGCGGCGGATGTCGTCGAGCGAACCGACCGAGTACACGACGGGGATCTCTTCGGCGGCCAGGCCCTGCAGCCACGACACCGTCTCGGCGATCACGCTCTCGGGGTCCGTCGCGATGGATTCGATGTCGAGCTTGCGGGTCGGCAGGGTCCCGGCGGCATGCGCGATCTGCGCGCGGGTCTTCGCCGACGCGCTGCCGCACACGATCAGGCGTCGCCCCGGCACCGGTTCGATCTGCGAGAGCGTGCCGGGGCGCGGGCCGGTCATCCCGAGGGCGAGGCCCGCTCCGCCGCTCACGACGCGCCAGTCGGAGACGGCGGTGGCGATGGTCTCGAGATCGGCGTCGGTGATCGCGTCGACGACGGTGTAACCCGCAGGCGACGACGCCAGCGCGCTGCGCAACGCTGCGGGGCCCGCCCAGACGGTCGGGGCGGCGACCTCGTGGATCTTTCGGCTGGTCTGCGGGGCGAGGATGTCGCGGAGCCTCGACTGCGTCATCGGCGTGAGCGGGTGGTGACGCATGGGGGAGTGCTCGAGCAGCTCGTCGCCCACGAAGAGGTGACCGCGATAGACGGTGCGACCGTTGTCGGGGAAGGACGGCACGATGATGGTGCGCTGTTCGTCGAGCTCGTCCAGCACGGCGTCGAGGATCGGGCCGATGTTGCCCTCGGGCGTGGAGTCGAAGGTCGAGCAGTACTTGACATAGAACCGTCGCGCATCGAGCGCTTCGAGAGCCGCGACGGCTCGCACGCTCTGCGCGACGGCGGTGGCGACCGGTGCGGTGCGTGTCTTGAGTGCGACGACGACGGCATCCGCATCGCCGAGGCTCTGAGGGTCGAGAGGGGCGTCCTCGATCGACACCACGGCACGGAAGCCGCGTTCGCGCAGGGCGATGGCGAGATCCGTCGCGCCGGTGAAGTCGTCTGCGACTGCGCCGATTTCGATCACGCGTCCTCCTCGGGTAGGTGACACCATTTGACCACGTGTGAATCCATGTGAACAAATTTGATAATTCTGTATGACTGTGGAAAAGTGATCGACGCCCACCGGAGAACCCGCTCCGCAGGCATCGCACGACCGCACGGAACGTCCCGTGCAGAGGGGACCACCGATGACCCGCACTCCTGTTCGCGTCGCTCTCACCGGCGCACGCGGAGGCTTCGGCCGCACCTTCCTCGCCCAGCTCCGGTCGATCGACCGTATGACGGCGACTCAGCTCATCGACCCCGATGTCGACGGCGTGCGCACCCTCATCGCCGATCTCGGCGGTCTTCCGGACGCCGAGCCGATCCCCGGTCACGACGACGTCCGCTGGGAGGAGATCGACGTGCTCGTCGAGGCCTCGGGTCGTGTCGAGGCCGGCTATCGCTACGCCGCAGAGGCGATCAGCCGCGGCATCCACGTCGTGATGGTCAGCAAGGAGATCGAGAGCGTCGCAGGTGTCTCGCTCGCGAAGGCCGCACGAGAACGCGGTGTCGGCTACCTCCCCGGAGACGGTGACCAGCCCGCCAACCTGCTGCGCCTGCTCGACTGGGTCGAGAAGGTCGGTCTGCACGTGGTCGCCCTCGGCAAGTCCGGCGAGTACGACCTGGTGTTCGACCCCGCCACCGGCATCCTCGACCAGCAGGGCGAGAGGATCGACGCCGCGGGTCTCGGCGATCATCTGTTCCTCGCGGACGACATCCACGAGACCCTCGCCGCACGCGCCGCCATCGTCGCCCCGCTCAAGCGCGCTGCCGCCGCCGACTCGTGCGAGATGGCGGTCGTCTCGCTCTACTCGGGCGCCACCGCAGACGCCGAGCGCATGCACTACCCGGTCGCGCGTCCCAGCGAGCTGGCCGACATCTACGCCCGCCGCTCAGACGGCGGCCTGATCGCCACCGACCGCGCGGTCGATGTCTTCTCGGCCCTGCGTCTGCCCGGTGAGACGAGCTTCGCGGGCGGCGTCTTCACGATCGTCACCACGGGAGACACCGAGGTCTGGGAGCTGCTCGCGGGCAAGGGGCACATCGTCTCGCGCTCTGGCGAGTACGCCTGCATCTACTGGCCGTACCACTACATGGGCGTCGAGACGCCGCTCACGATCGACGCCGTCGCCTCCGGTGCGACGCCGTTCGCCGAGCCGCGCCACCACACCGTGCTCGCCGCTCGCGCCTCCGAGCCGCTCGCCGCCGGTACGACGTTCGAGGTGCGAGGCCACCACCACGAGATCGACGGCGTGCGCCCCGTGATCATCGACCGCGCCGACGCCCTCAGTGACACCGACGATGCGCTCGCGGCCGCCTACTACCTGCTCTCCGGCGCGCGACTCGTGCGCGAGGTCGCCGAGGGCGAGCTCATCCGCATCTCTGACCTCGAGGGCGTCGCGGACGACGTGCGCGACGCGTTCGTGGAGGGTGTGCGGCTGTGACCGTCGAGGCTGCTCGCCGCATCCGCGAGGCTCGTCTGCCCGAGGGGTACGAGCTGCGAATCGTCGACGGGCACCACCACTTCTGGGATCTCGACGGCGACGGCCACTGGCCGTGGATCCAGGACGAGTACAACGAGGACTTCTTCCTCGGCGACTACAACGCCATGCGTCGCACCTTCCTGCCGCGTGAGTACCTCGCCGAGACCGTGGGCTGGAACATCGTGGGCACCGTGCACTGCGAGGCCGAGCGCAGCCGCAGCGAGCAGGTCGAGGAGGATGACTTCCTGCAGACGCTCAGCGACGCGACCGCCGGACGGTTCCCGCTCGCCGCCGTCGCGCACGTCGGATTCCTGCAGGCCGACCGTGACGAGGTGCTGGCCGCTCACGCACAGCGCTCGATCGTGCGCGGCATCCGCTCGAAGCCCGTGATCGCCGCTCGCGCCGACGAGCGCGCGACCGGCGCCGGTACGCTCCATGATCCGAAGTGGGTCGAGGGGATCGCCGCTCTCGCGGCACACGGATTCTCGTGGGACCTGCGCGTTCCCTCCCACCACCTGGCCGAGGCGGCCGACGTGCTGGCCGCCTTCCCCGATCTCCCCGTCGTCGTGAACCACTGCGGCCTGCCGCTCGATCGCTCGGCCGAGGGACTCCGTGTGTGGCGCGACGGCATGGAGCGCCTCGCCGCGCTGCCCCGCACCGTCGTCAAGGTGTCTGAGCTGGGCCTCTACCCCAACCGCTGGGATCGCCCGTCGAACGAGGTCGTGGTCAGAGACACCCTCGCGATCTTCGGCGCCGATCGCGCGCTGTTCGCCTCGAATCTGCCGGTCGCGACGCTGACCGCCCCCGACTTCGACGAGGTGATGGACACGATCCTCGCCGGTGCCGCAGGCCTCGACTCCGCGGGCCTCGATGCGCTGTTCCACGGCACCGCCGCGCGGGTCTACCGCCTCGACCTCTCTTCCCTTCCCTCCGACTCGCTCTCCAAGGACCACTGATGACCACCGTCGACAAGGGCACCGCCGCCCGCACCGCACGCCCCACGAAGATCCGCTGGTGGGTCATCGTCGTGCTGTTCGTCTTCTACACGATCAACTGCATCGACCGGGCCTCGCTCTCGGTCGCCCTGCCCACCATCAGCGCCGAGTTCCTGCTCGAACCCGCCGTGCAGGGCCTCATCCTCTCGGCGTTCTTCTGGACGTACTGCCTCTTCCAGATCCCCGGCGGCGCGGCCGCCGACAGGTTCGGACCGCGCAGGGTGATCGGCATCGCCGCCGTCATCTGGGGCTCCTTCACCGCGCTGGCAGGGCTCGCGGTCAACGCCGTGATGCTCGTGCTCAGTCGCCTCGGCCTCGGAGCCTTCGAGGCACCGTACATGCCGTCGGCCAACAAGCTCGTCACCCGCTGGCTGCCGGCGAAGCACCGCGCCACCGGTGTCACCCTCATCGACTCCGGAGCGCCGCTCGGATCGGCCTTCGGCGCTCTCGTCGTCACAGGCCTGATCACGGCGACGGGATCGTGGCGCTGGTCGTTCATCATCATCGGTCTCGCCACGGTCGTGATCGGCATCGGCGTCGCTCTTTTCATCCGCAACCACCCTTCGGAGCATCCGCTCGTCAACCGCGCCGAGGAGGAGCTGATCCGCTCGGGCGGCGTCGAGGAGCGCATGGACGAGGAGCCGCCGGGCATGAGCCGGGCGACCGTCTTCTGGATGGTCGTCGGCCGCATCGGCTGGGCCATGGTCTTCTGGGGTCTGGTCACCTGGGGCCCGACGTACCTCTCGCAGGCTCGGGGCCTCGACCTTGCGGCGATGGGATTCGCGACCTTCCTCATCTTCCTGTGCGGAGCCTGCGGTGAGATCCTCAGCGGCATCCTCGCCGACACCCTGCAGAAGCGCATGTCCCCGAACCGCGCCTTCAAGCTGCTGTTCGGCGGATCCGGCGCCCTCAGCCTGCTCGCGCTCGCCGCACTGCCGTTCGTGAGCGATGCCGCGACAGCGGTGACCCTGCTCTGCATCGGAGTGTTCTTCAACCTGTTCGGCGGCCTGTACTGGACGATCCCCGGTCGTCTGGCCAAGCCCGAGCGTGTGGGCGTCGTCGGCGGCGTGATGAACTTCGCCGGCACCTCGGCGGGCATCGTCGTGCCGATCGTCGCAGGCCTGCTGGTGCAGTTCACCGGCGGCTACACCGCGGTGCTCATCTACCTCGCGGTCTGCGCAGCGATCTACCTCGTCGGCTCGCTCTCGATCGACTTCGAGGGGCGCGGCGTGCGCAAGGCGGCCGTGCATGCCTGAGCTCTACGACGGGCCGATCATCGACTCGCATCACCACGTGTGGGATCTCGGCCTCGGCCGGCACCCGTGGCTGGCCGCGGGCGCGAGCGTCGCCCACCGTTACGGCGACTACGAGCCCATCAAGCGCGACTACCTGCCGGCCGACTACCTGCGGGACATCGTGGGAACGGGCGTCGTCGCCTCGGTCTACATGGAGGCCGAGTGGACGCCGGGCGACGGCATGGCTGAGGTGCGCACCGTCGAGCGGTATCGCGAGGAGTCGGGCGTACCAGGCTCGATGGTCGCTCAGGCCTGGCTCGACGCTCCGGATGCCGCCGAGCGCCTGTCCGAGCTGGCCGCCGCGCCCGCGGTGAAGAGCGTTCGGCACAAGCCCGGTGGGGCGACGTCGCGGGCTGACGCCGAGGCGGGCGTGCCCTCGCTGCTGAGCGACGACTCCTGGCGCGAGGGCTATGCGCATCTCGCCGAGCACGGTCTGCACTTCGACCTGCAGACGCCGTGGTGGAACCTCGACGAGGCGCACCGTCTCGCCGTCGACTTCCCCGAGACGACGATCGTGATCGATCACGCGGGCGTGCTCGCGTCTCGCGACGACGAGACGGTCGCGGCCTGGCGCGCTGACCTCGAGCGAGCCGCTGGGGCACCCAATGTCGTGATCAAGGCGTCGGGGCTCTGCGTCGCCGGAACGCCGTGGACCGTGGAGGCCAACCGCGGCCCGATCGAGGATCTCGTGAGGATCTTCGGTGCCGAGCGTGTCATGTTCGGGAGCAACTTCCCTGTCGACGGCATGTTCATCGATTTCCGTGGCCTGGTCGACGGCTACCGCGAGATCCTCTCCGCTTTCGACTCCGACGCCCAGCGTGCGGTGTTCCACGACACTGCCGAGCGCGTGTACGACCCCAGACCCTTCATCGACCCGCTCTCCTGACACCGACCCGATCCCAGACCAACGACCAAGGACCCCCATGAACGTCAACGACGACAAGCTCTTCCGGAAGGTGATGCTGCGCGTGCTCCCGCTCGCGATGCTCGGCTTCTTCCTCTCCTACCTCGACCGCGTGAACATCGGATACGCGCAGGCGACCATGAGCGCCGACCTCGGCTTCTCGAACGTCGTCTACGGCCTCGGCGCCGGGCTGTTCTTCATCGGATACTTCATCTTCGAGATCCCCTCGAACCTCATCCTCGCCAAGGTCGGCGCGCGCCGCTGGATCGCGCGCATCATGATCACCTGGGGGCTTATCTCGGGACTCATGTTCATCGTCGACAGCGAGTGGATGTTCTACCTGCTGCGCTTCCTGCTCGGTGTCGCCGAGGCCGGGTTCATCCCCGGCATCCTCTTCTACATGGCGCACTGGTTCCCGGCCAGCCGTCGCGGTCGCGCCTGGGGAATCTTCTACATCGCACTCGCGTCGTCCGGCCTGATCGGTGGACCCGTCTCCGGGTTCATCCTCAGCGGCATGGACGGCGTCTGGGGCCATGCAGGGTGGCAATGGCTGTTCGTGATCGAGGCGATCCCGACCGTGCTGCTCGGCATCGTCATCCTGTTCTGCCTGCAGGAGGACTACCGCACCGTCACCTGGCTCACCGAACCCGAGCGCGATCGTCTCGGCACCCTGCTCGCGGCTGAGCGCGTCGACGAGGCCGAGACCCCGCTGCGCAAGGTCTTCACGAGCAAGCTGATCTGGTTGCTCACCGCCGTCTACTTCTCATACAACTTCGCCCTCTACGGCATCAGCTTCTGGCTGCCGACCCTGATCGGCGACCTCGGCATCACCGACACCGTGCAGGTCGGCTTCCTCAGCGCCCTGCCGAGCCTCGCCGCGATCGTGTCGATGGTGACGTTCGGGTTCCTGTCGGACCGTGCGGGCGAGCGGCGGAAGTTCATCGCCGCGGCCTTCCTGCTCAGCGCCACGGGCTTCGCGATCTGCATCATCGCGGGCACCGATCCGGTCTGGGGCATCATCGGACTCTGCCTCGCGAACGCCGGTGCCCTGTCGATCCCCGCGATCTTCTGGAGCTTCCAGACGTCGATGCTCGCCGGAACCGCCCTCGCCGGCGGCATCGCGCTCATCAACTCGACCGGAAACCTCGCCGGCTTCGCAGCGCCGTACCTGATCGGCTTCGTGAAGGACACCACCGGAGTCGCGACGATCGCGCTGTACATCACGGGCGCCATCATGATCATCGGCGCGATCCTCACCATGACAGTGCGGCAGCATCGCGCGGTCAACACGGCGAAGGATCTCCCCTCGGAGCTCGTCTCGAAGTAGTCCCCCGCTGCTTCTCCCCGGGACCGGCGAAGCCCCCGCACGCGACTGCGTGCGGGGGCTTCGTCGTGCGGCTCGTGCAGGTCAGCGCCGGATCGGCAGCTCAAACCGAACGCCAGCGAGCTTCTCCAGCTGGTCCCACACGCTCTTCGCGAGTTCGGCGGGAGGGGTGTGGGTGCGCGCTGAGGGCTCGACCCGCACGGGCAGTCCGCGCAGTCGCCCAGCAGGGGAGTAGTACTCGCCGCCCAGCGCTGCGGGATCCGTGAGCGCACGGACCGCAGCCCAGGCGGCGGTGTCCTTGCCCTGGGCCCAGAGCGTGTAGGGGTTGCGCTGGTACGGCGTCGTGGCATCGCGGATGCCGGCTCGCGTCGGGGTCTTGGCATCGACACCCACGCCGGGCCGCACGACGAGCGAGGCGACCGGAAGGGCTGCGGCCCGCAGGCGGCGGTCGAGTTCGAAGGCGAACACCTCGGTGACGGTCTTGGCTTTGGTGTACGCCGCGATGGCGGTGCGCGGGGTCGCCCTGACGTCATCCACGTCGACTCGGAACTGCGACACGAAGCCGGTCGACGTGTGCACGATGCGGCTCGCGACCCCCTCCGCCTCTCCTGGTCGATCACGACGCTCCGCACGGAGGCTCCGGGCACCTGGTCGCGGATGGAGGCCTCGGCGAGGCGCAGCTTCGACTCGGACCGCGACGCGAGCACGACGTCGGCGCCCGCCGCAGCGACCTGCTCGGCGGCGAAGTAGCCGATGCCCGCGGTCGCTCCCGTGACGACGATCGTGCGTCCGGTGCGGTCGGGAAGACGGTCAGGATTCCAGTTCACTTCTGCCCTCGTTCTCTAAGCGGATTTCTTATCCGGTTAGACCGTAGCATAAACGGAATGTCTATCCGCTTGCGCTGCTAGGATCGGAGGATGGCACAGATACGGGCGGATGCGGCGCGCAGCCGAGCACGGATCCTCGACGCCGCGCGTGCTCGACCGTCGGGGGGCCTGCGGCTGAACGACGTCGCCCGCGATGCCGGGCTCGGCGTCGGCACGGTGTATCGCCACTTCCCGTCGGTGCATGCGCTCACCGAGGCGCTCGCGGTCGAGACGCTGGAGCGCATGGTCATGATCGCCCGGGCGGCGGCCGAGCATCCGGACACCGAAAGCGCTCTGGCCACGTTCCTCGGCGAAGCGCTGGCGCTGCAGCTGCAGGATGGCGGCCTTCAGGCCGTGCTGCTCTCACCCGACGATGAAGAGCAGTCCGTGCGCGACATGAAGATCGAGATCTTCGCCGCGTTCGAGAGTGTGCTTCAGCGAGCGCGCGAGGCGAAACTCGTCCGACCCGACCTGTCCATCGTGCAGATCGAGCACCTCGTGTGCGGCATCGAGCACGCCGTGCGCATCGGAGAGCCGGAAGACAGGCAGCTCTTCCTCGACGTCATGCTCGCCGGCATCCGCCCGACGGTCTAGAGCCCGCTCGCCCCCACGGCGGCCCCGACGCGCGGCACCCCGGCATACCCCGGGCGGATGAACCACGACGGCAGCGCTCGCCGCAGGTGACTCGGGCCCGTCGTCGTGGCGTCGTCCGCGAGCAGCAGCGTCGTCCACTCGATGTCGCCGCGCCAGAACCGGGTCAGGGAGCGCAGCGAGCAGCGCACCTCGATCGCGACCTCGTAACCGGGATCGGCGTCGCACACGTCGGCATCCCCGTCGTGGATCACCAGCCACCACCGGCGCCGCGCCGGACTCGCATCCGTGAAGTGCAGGGCGATCACCGTGCGCGCATCGGGAACGGTCTCGTGGTCGATGTTGCGATGCATGTCCCAGAGCAGCAGCTTGGGGTCGAGATCGGCGTCGCCGAGTTCGCCGATCCATCGCACGCCCCAGGCCGAGAGCTGCTCGACGACGGGCCGCAGCTCGGCGCCCGCCGGGGTGAGCACATAGCGGACGTCGGTGCCCAGGGCGATGCGCTCGATCAGTCCCGCGCGCTGCAGTTGGTCGAGCCGATGCGAGAGCAGCGTGGGCGACATGCGGGGGAGGCCCCGACGCAGGTCGTTGAAGTGCTCGGTGCCGAGCAGCAGCTCGCGAAGGAGGAGCATCGTCCACCGCTCGTCCAGCAGCTCCATCGCCTTGGCGACGGGGCAGAACTGGTAATAGGGGGCGCCCACGAGCCTCACGATAGACCCGGTACAGATCCGATACTAGAGCGGTCTGTGCGGGCTTCGTAGCGTGAGGATCACAAGGCAGAGGAGCCCATCATGAACAGCACGACAGACCTTCAGATCGATGCGGATCGCGCGTTGAAGGCGAAGCACAGGATCGTCTGGGCGCTCGGCGACTACGCCGCCGTCGCGCGTGAGGTGATCCCCGAACTCGGCAGGGTTCTCGTCGCTGTGAGCGGCGTCGGACCCGGCGACCGGGTGCTCGACGTCGCCGCCGGTACGGGCAACGCGTCGATCGAGGCTGCGCGTGCCGGAGCATCCGTGGTCGCCAGCGACCTCACGCCCGAGCTGCTCGAGATCGGACGCGCCGATGCCGTGCGTCAGGGCGTAGAGCTCACCTTCGAAGAGGCGGATGCCGAGGCGCTGCCCTATGCCGACGACTCGTTCGACGCGGTGCTCTCGTGCGTCGGCGTCATGTTCGCGCCGCACCACGAAGTCGCGGCCCGCGAGCTGACCCGGGTCGTGCGCCCGGGCGGCACTCTGGCATTGATCAACTGGACCCCCGAGGGTTTCATCGGCCAGCTGTTCGCCACGCTGAAGCAGTTCGTCCCCGCACCTCCCGCAGGAGTGCAGCCGCCACCGCTCTGGGGCGGCGAGGACCATGTGCGCGAGTTGCTCGGAGACCGCGTGACCGATCTGTCGATGGAGCACCGGCGGCTGTCGGTCGACAGGTTCGCGTCGGGCGCTGCGTTCCGGGACTTCTTCCGGGACTTCTACGGGCCCACCGCAGCCGCCTACCGAGGGATCGGCGACGACGACGAGCGTCGCGGTGAACTGGACGATGCCCTGGCCGCGCTCGGCGACCGTCACCTCGAGAGCGGCGCGATGGACTGGGAGTATCTGCTGGTGACCGCGACCGTGAAGTGAGCGCCCGCAACGGGATGCGGCTGCGTCAGCCCAGCGGGTTGTCCGCCAGCTTGCGGACGACGCCGCCCTCGACCAACCGGTGCGCCGCGGTGTGCGGTTTGCGTGCCGCCTGGTCGACGACGCCGGTGCCGAACTCCTGGGCGAGGTCGAGACGCGGATACACGTCGAGCACCTCGCGGATGAAGGCGTCGGGGAGCGCATCGGGTCGAGCGCCGGAGATGTCGAGACCGGTCGCGATCTCGAGCAGGTATCCCTCGATGTCGAGGTCGGGATCGACGGCCGGCCAGTTATGGCGCACGATCACCTCGAGCGCACGCTGACCCCGGTGCTGGTCCCATCCGGCACCGCGGGTGAGCGCGACCGCCACGTGGCCTCCGGACTCCTCATACGAGCGGAGCACGTTGTCGAACTCGGGCACCAGGCCGATGTCGTGCAGCACGGCAGCGACGTAGAGGAGTTCGTGGTCGATGTCCGTCCGGTCCTCGACGACCGCGAAGGCCTCGGCCCACAGCCACGACCGCAGCACATGATTCAGCATGGACGGGGAGTGATACTGCGTCGCGAGAGACAGGGCGGCGCGGGCCGCCGCCGAGTCCGGCTGCGCGAACGAGGCCGGTGTCAGGTGGTCGGGCGTCGCGTTCTCACTCATGCCGGTCAGCGTATCGCCCGGCCACTCACGACGAGAACGGCGGATGACACTCGGATGACACAATGACGGGATGCAGCTGCACACGGCGACCTTCGGCTCAGGCGAGCACCATGTCGGACTGATACACGGCCTGGGAGCCGACGGCACGACGTGGCAGCCGTTGATCGATCTGATGCTCGCCACGGGCCGGTACACCGTGACGACGATCGACCTGCGGGGGCACGGGCGCAGCGACCGGGCGTCGTCATACACCCTGGGCGAACTCGCCGACGACGTCGTGGAGTCGCTGCCGCAGGGGCTGCACAGCGTCGTCGGGCACTCGCTGGGTGGCGCGGTACTCGTCCGCGCGGTCGAACGGCTCCGTCCGCAGCATGCGGTCTACCTCGACCCCGGCTTCGGTCTCGCGCTCCCGACCACCGGTCTCGCGGGCCGCGCCTTCTGGGCGGTTCCGGCTCTCACCCTGGGTGCCGTCGGTGCGCGGCAGGCGCGGCGCAGCGCGTCGCAGCGAGCCGTCTACCCCGAGAGCATCCGGGAGTCGATGAAGGAGAGCCAGCGGCGCTTCGACTCGAAGATGGCGATCGGTGTGTTCCGCGAGATCGCGTTCCACCCGGTCGCGATCGCGGCTCCCGCGGTGCCGTCGACGATCGTGCTCTCCGACGAGTCGCCCGCCGTGCTGCCCGACACGATGGCGGCCGGTCTCGAACGTGAAGGGTGGGACATCCGTCGGATCCCGGGGGTCCACCACGACATGCACCTGGAAGACCCCGAGCGGGTGCTCGGAATTCTCGCGGACGTGCTCTGAGACGCATCCGCACCTTTATCGAGGTCCTCTCGCAGGAGTGGTGAGTCTCGACGACGACCACCACCACCGCGCATGCGGTCGTCGTATGCGGCTGCTGCGCGGATGCGGGGACGGGTCAGGCCCGCGACTTCTCCGCCTGCGCGAGAACGCGCTGAAGCGGTCGGTAGTGCTCGACGACAGCCGCACGGTACGCGGCGACATCGCCGGCGCGCACCGCCGCGAGCATGTCGCCATGCGCGACCGCGGTCTGATGGATGTCCTCCGGCTGAGCGATGTCGAGCTGGGGGAGGACGGCGGTGTGCACGTCCCAGAAGGCGCCGACGAGCTGACCGACGAGCCGATTGCCGATCGCCTCGAAGAGCTTGGTGTGGAAGAGCCGGTCGGCCTCGAGGAAGTGCTCGCCTCGGCTCGCCTTGTCGACCATCTCGGCGACGAGTTCGTCGAGTTCTCCGTCGGAATCGACCTGGGCGGCCGCGACGACGCGCTCAGCCATGGAGAGATCGAGAGCCAGCCGCACCTCGACGACCTCGCGCAGCGACTGCAGAGATCCTTCGGGGGACAGGACTCCTCGGAAGACCAGGGCCTCGACCATCGGATCCAGCGACATCGAGCCGACGTAGGTGCCGTGGCCGTGTCGGACATCGACGATGTCGAGCGTCGACAGTGTGCGGATCGCCTCCCTGACCGATGAGCGCGATACGTCGAGTTCTTCGCAGAGCTCGGTCTCCGTCGGGAGTGGGTCGCCGGGGGTGAGCCCGCGGGCGATGATGAGCTGCTTGATCTGATCCGCCGTCGTCGAGCGCCGCATCCGCGATGCCCTACTCGTGGTGGACTTCATCTGGTCTCCCTCTCGTCCCGACTCAAACGCTCCGATCATCTCACTCTTGTGATCTGATCGAACCTGTGTTTAGAGTACATCAGACATCAGACATCAGATGTCCTCAAGATGTCCCCCCACCACCTGGAGCACACATGAACCGACACATCACTCGCCGTCGCGCGGGTCGATTCGCGATGGTGATCGCCGGCACCGTCGCCGCCTCCCTCGCCCTTGCCGGCTGCGGAGGCGCCTCGGCAGATCCCGACACGGGCGCGGCTGCTGCCGACATCGACCCGGACGCGATCATCGAAGCAGGAATCTCGTACACGCTGAACGGCAGCTTCGACCCGATGGTCGCCTCCGGCGCCGTCACCGTCTCTGCGAACTGGCACGTCTTCGAGGGGCTCGTCGATCTCGACCCCGTGACGCAGAAGGCGGAGCCCGCGCTCGCCGCCGAGATGCCGACGAAGGTCGACGACACGACGTACGAGATCGACCTGCGCGAGGGCGCGACGTTCCACAACGGCGATCCCGTCACCGCGGAGGATGTCGTCTTCAGCTACGAGCGTGTGCTGAACCCCGACAACAACTCGCTGTTCCGCACCTTCATCGACTTCGTCGACACCGTCACCGCGGTCGACGAGGACACCGTGCAGATCACGACCGACTACCCGTTCTCGCTGATCGAGGAGCGCCTCGGCGTCGTGAAGATCGTGCCCAAGTCCGTGGTCGAGGCCGACCCCGAGGGCTTCGGCACCAACCCGGTCGGCTCAGGGCCGTACTCCCTGGTGTCGGCCGTGCCCGAGGACAAGATCGTCTTCGAGAGGTACGACGACTACAACGGGCCGCACCCGGCCCTCGCCGCGGGCATGAACTGGAACCTGCTGTCCGACGCCTCCGCCAGAGTCACTGCGATGTCGACCGGCACCATCCAGGCGATGGAGGACGTGCCCTACATCGACGTCGACTCGCTGGCATCCGCCGCCGACGTCGAGAGCGTGCAGTCCTTCGGGCTGCTGTTCATGATGTTCAACACCAAGGCAGCGCCGTTCGACGACGTCCGCGTGCGTCAGGCGATGCACTACGCCCTCGACATGGACAAGATCATCGAGACCGGGATGCTCGGCAACGCGACCCCCGCCACGTCGTTCCTGCCCGAGACGTACCCGAACTACAACGAGGCCTCGACGGTCTACAGCTACGACCCCGAGAAGGCCGAAGAGCTGCTGGCCGAGGCGGGCGTCGACGACCTGTCGATCACGCTGCTCACCACCGACACCGGCTGGGTGAAGGAGGTCGCGCCGCTGATCAAGGAATCGCTGGACGCCATCGGCATCGACACGACACTCGACATCGGGCAGTCGGCTGCGATGTACGAGAAGGTCGACTCCGGCGACTACACGGTCGCGATCGCACCGGGAGACCCGTCGGTCTTCGGCGTCGACCCCGACCTGCTGATGAACTGGTGGTACGGCGAGAACGTCTGGACCCAGACCCGCACCAACTGGGCCGACTCGCCCGAGTACGCCGAACTGCGCACGCTCCTCGATGACGCCGTGCAGCAGCAGGGCGACGAGCAGCAGGCCACGTGGGACAAGGCATACGACCTGCTCTCCGACCAGGCAGTGCTCTACCCGCTGTTCCACCGCAAGCTCCCCACCGCGTGGAGCAGCCAGGAGCTGATCGGCTTCGCTCCCGTCCCCACCACCGGCCTGTCGTTCCTCGACGTCGGCGTGGCGGCGAAGTAGCCCCGGTCTCCACGGCGGGGATGCGCGCCCGAGCGCATCCCCGCCACACCTCCCCNGCGGCACGTGTCCAACACGCTCCGCCTCATCGGACGACGGCTTCTGCAGCTGCCGTTCATGATCCTCGGCATCACGTTCCTCGTCTTCTTCGTGATGTCGTTCTCGCCCGTCGACCCCGCACGCACCGCGCTCGGAGAGACCGCGTCCCCCGAGGCGCTCGAGGCGTACCGAGAGCAGTACGGCCTCGATCAGCCGCTGCTCGTGCGCTACTTCACCTTCTTGATCGGGCTGCTGCAGGGCAACCTCGGCACCTACTCGGCACGGAGTCTTCCGGTGATCGATGAGGTCGTCCGTGCCTTCCCCGTCACGCTGGCGCTGACCTTCCTCGGCCTTCTCATCGCCGTCATCGTCGCCTTCGCGATCGGCGTCCTCGCCGCCGTCTACCGCGACCGCTGGCCCGACCAGCTCATCCGCATCATCGGGGTCGCGTCGCTGTCGACGCCCTCGTTCTGGCTCGCGATCCTGCTCATCCAGCTCTTCACCCTCGGGCCGAACGTGCTCCCCGCATCCGGACCGCTCCCGGACTTCTGGGAGGACCCGTCAGGGTGGCTCGCCCGCATGGCGCTGCCGGCCATCGCTCTCGCCGTTCCCGTGATCGGTCAGCTGTCCCGTGTCGTTCGCACCTCGATGGTCGAGGAGCTCGACCGAGACTACGTGCGCACCGCTCTCGGCGCAGGCATCCCGCGAACCGTCGTCGTCGGCCGCAACGTGCTGCGCAACGCACTGATCACGCCCGTGACCGTGCTCGGTCTGCGCATCGGCTACCTCATCGGCGGAGCGGTCGTTATCGAGATCATCTTCGCGATCCCCGGCATGGGCACGCTGATCCTCAACGGCGTGACCAACAACGAACCCAATCTCGTGCAGGGCGTGACTCTCGCAGTGTCACTGGCCTTCGTGGTGATCAACATCATCGTCGACCTCCTGTACGTGCTCATCAATCCCCGAATCCGGGCGGTGTGACATGCGACGCAAACTGACTCAACGACTCTCGCTTCCGGGCCTCCGGCTGGGCGGCCTGTCCCTCGGCTCCCTGATCTGCATCGTCGTGCTGGCGATCATCGCCATCGCCGCGATCGCTGCGCCCCTGGTCGCACCGTTCGACCCCTTGGCCTCCGGCCCCCCGGTGCAGCCGCCGAGCGCGGAGCATTGGTTCGGCACCGACCGCCAGGGCCGCGACATCTTCTCTCGGCTCGTCTACGGCGCCAGGTACTCGCTGGTGATCGGACTCGGCGCGACCTTGGTCGCCCTGGCCGCCGCGTGCGTGTTCGGCACCATCGCCGCGACCGCTCCCCGATGGATCTCCGAGACGCTCATGCGGGTGATGGACATCGTGATGTCCTTCCCCGGCATCGCACTCGCCGCGGTGTTCGTGGCGGTGTTCGGCAAATCGCTGCCGGTGCTCGTCCTGACGATCGCCTTCCTCTACGTGCCGCAGCTCACCCGCATCATCCGCGCGAACATCCTCGACCAGTACGGCGAGGACTACGTCTCCGCCGTGCGCGTCATGGGAGCGGGCACTCCCCGGATCATCGCCAAGCACGTCGCCCGCAACGCGATGGCCCCGGTGCTCGTCTTCGCGACTGTGCTCGTCGCCGACGCGATCGTCTTCGAGGCGTCGCTGTCGTTCCTGCAGGCCGGCGTGCCCGACCCCGAGCCGTCGTGGGGCAACGTGATCGCCGCCGGGCGCAACCTGCTGATGAGCGGGGCGTGGTGGGCGACCTTCTTCCCCGGCATCCTCATCATGATCACGGTGCTGTGTCTCAACATCCTCTCCGAGGGGATGACCGACACGATGGTGTCGCCGCGTGCACGCAAGATCAGCGCGGATGCCGCGAACACCGAGGAGTCCACCCACGAGCTCGAAGAGGCGGCCGCCGGCCCCGACGACACGAACGTCATCGTCACGGTCGACACCGCCGTCAACCTCTCGGTTCCGAGCGGAGTCCCGGACGTGCTGGTGCCCGTCGCCCCCGCGGTGCCTCTCGCCGACCGCCTCGCCGATCTGCGTCAGCGCGAGCTCGCGCGTACCGATCGTCTCGTGTACTCGGGCGACGACACCCCGCTGCTCGACGTGCAGGACCTCTGCATCTCGTTCCCGCGGCACGGTGACGTCGACGTGGTCGACCATGTCAGCTTCACCGTGCGCCCCGGCGAGACCATGGCGCTGGTCGGCGAATCGGGTTGCGGCAAGTCGATCACGTCCCTCGCGATCATGGGCCTGCTCGACCCGAAGGCCGACATCCGCGGTCGCATCCTCTTCGACGGTCAGGATCTGCTGCAGATGAACCCGAAGCGTCGCAACGCGCTCCGCGGGCACGACATCGCGATGATCTACCAGGATGCGCTGAGCTCGCTGAACCCGGCGATGCTCATCCGCTCGCAGATGAAGCAGCTCACCTCCCGAGGGGGCACCCGCACGGCGGAGGACCTGCTCGAACTGGTGGGTCTCGACCCCGCTCGCACACTCGCCTCGTACCCGCACGAGCTGTCGGGAGGTCAGCGGCAGCGCGTGCTGATCGCGATGGCGCTCACCCGCGACCCGCGACTGGTGATCGCCGACGAGCCGACCACCGCTCTCGACGTCACGGTGCAGGCGCAGGTCGTCGAGCTGCTGATGCGACTGCAGCGCGAGCTCGGCTTCGCCCTCGTCTTCGTGTCGCACGACCTGGCGCTCGTCGCCGAGCTCACTCACCGCATCACGGTGATGTACGCGGGGCAGGTCGTCGAGCAGGGCACGACCAGGGAGATCCTGACCCAGCCGGTGCACGAGTACACGCAGGGCCTCCTCGGCGCTGTGCTCTCGATCGAGGCGGGCTCCGACAGGCTCCACCAGGTCTCCGGCGTCGTCCCGTCGCCGCGCGACTTCCCCGCGGGCGACCGTTTCGCTCCTCGTTCGTCCGACCCGGCCCGCTATGCGGGGGCCGTGCCTGTGCGACGTCGGATCCGAGGAACCGAGCACTACTACGCGGCGCATCCCGACGATGCGCCCATCGACGCGATCGGAGCAGGACGATGAGCGACACCGTCATCGAGCTCGAGGACGTTCACGTCCGCTACAAGACGCGTGCATCGTCGCTGTTCAGGCCGAAGTACGTCGACGCCCTCGCCGGTGTCTCGCTCTCCGTGAAGCGCGGGCAGACGCTGGGGATCGTGGGAGAGTCGGGCTCGGGCAAGTCCACCTCCGCCAAGGTGCTGGTCGGGCTCGAGAAGCCGACCAGCGGCCGAGTCGTGTTCGACGGCGAGACCGTGACATCGTTCACGCCGGCGGTGCGCCGACGCCTCGGTCGGATCCTGTCCGTGGTCTTCCAGGATCCTGCGACGGCTCTGAACGCCCGGATGACCGTGCGCGATGCGCTGTTGGATCCGATGCAGGTGCACCGGCTGGGCACGCCCGCCAGCCGCGACCGCAAGGTGCGCGACCTGATCGGACTCGTCGGGCTGCCTGCCTCCGCACTCGAGGCCCTGCCCAGCCAGCTCTCGGGGGGTCAGCGCCAGCGTGTCGCCATCGCCAGGGCACTGGTGCTCGATCCGCAGGTCATCGTCGCGGACGAACCCACCTCGGCGCTCGATGTCTCCGTGCGCGCTCAGATCCTCAACCTGCTCACCGACCTCAAGGAGCAGCTCGGCCTGGGCATGGTCTTCATCTCGCATGACATCCAGACCGTCCGCTACCTCTCAGACGAGATCGCCGTGATGAACCGGGGGAGGGTCGTCGAGTTCGGCGACGCCGCCCGCGTGTTCGAGGCACCCTCCGACGACTACACCAGAACGCTGCTGGGCGCTGCGCCCTCGCTGCTCGAACCGACCAACTGAAACGACCGGAACACAATGACTGCTGCATCCTCCTCCGTCACCTTCACCGGTGTCATCCCGCCCGTCGCCACCCCGCTGCTGCCCGACGGCACGATCGACCACGTCTCGCTGGAGCGGCTCGTCGAACGGCTCATCGCCGAGGGCGTCTCTGGGCTTTTCGCGCTCGGATCGACGGGCGAGACCGCCTACTTCACCGACGATCAGCGCGTCGAGCTGCTCACCACGATCGTGAGGGTGAACGCCGGTCGGGTGCCGATCATCGCCGGGGCGATCGAGCTGACCGCCCCCCGCATCATCGAGACCGCGCGGCGTCTGGTGGCAGCCGGCGCACAGGCGATCGTCACGACGGCACCGCTCTACACGCTGAACTCGGCCGCTGAGGTCGCCGATCACTTCCGCGCGATCGCCGCCGCGATCGACGTGCCGCTGTGGGCCTACGACGTGCCGGTCCGCGTGCATTCCAAGCTCGGCATCGACCTGCTCGTGCAGCTCGGCAAGGAAGGCGTCATCCACGGCGTCAAGGACTCGTCGGGAGACGACGTCTCGTTCCGTCGTCTGATCGCGGCCAACGTCGAGGCCGGGCGTCCGCTGCAGCTGCTCACCGGACACGAGCTCGTGGTCGACGCCATGGCCCTGGCCGGAGCCGACGGGGTGGTTCCCGGCTTCGCGAACGTCGAAGCCGAGGGGTACGTCAGGCTGTGGGATGCCACGCAGCGCGGCGACTGGACCGAGGCGCGCACCGAGCAGGAGCGCATCAATCGCGCGTTCGACATCGTCTTCGAGCCGCGGGGCCTCTCGGGCGACGCGACCGGTGTCGGTGCGTTCAAGGCGGCCATGCACGCCCGCGGCATCATCGATCACGCGACGATGGCCCACACCGTGCAGTCGCTCGACGGCGACACGGTCTCGCGCATCCGCCACATCCTGTCCGAGCAGGGGATGCTGCCGGTCGCCGTCTCCTGATGGCCGGCCGTCCCGTGCATGCGCCGCCGCGCGAGGTCGTTCTTGCCGTCGACATCGGCGGAACCAAGACGGCGGCGGCTCTCGTCGATCGCGACGGTGTGCTGCTGCGCACCGAGACGGCGCCGACGAGGGCGGCTGAAGGACCGGCGGCTGTCGTCTCGACCGTCGCCGGACTCGCGCGGAGGCTCCGCGCCGGGGTGCCGGTGCTGCTCTCCGGCGTCGGGATCGGCACGGCCGGAGTCGTGAACGTCTCGACCGGCTCGATCGTCTCGGCGACCGACACCTTCGCCGACTGGCCCGGCACACCCGTCGCCCAGCTCGTGCGGGAGGCGCTGGGGGAGTCGCTCGCGCCAGACGCCCCGGTCGTCGTGCAGAACGACGTCGACGCGCACGCCGAGGGAGAGCACCGGCACGGAGCGGCGGCCGATGCCGCGAGCGTGCTCGTCGTCGCCGTGGGAACCGGTGTGGGTGCAGGGCTCATCCTCGACGGCAGCGCCCTCCGCGGCGCCCATCACGTCGCGGGCGAGATCGCCCACCTGCCGACTCCGGGTGCCGAGCATCTGCGCTGTCCCTGCGGTCGCATGGGTCATCTCGAAGCCATCGGCTCGGGCATCGGCATGCACGCGCACTTCCGTTGGCTCGGCGGAGATCCGCTCATCGCCGATGCCCGCGGCGTTGCGGCCGCTGCGGCAGACGGCGACCCGATCGCCCGCCGTGCCGTCAGCGAATCGGCTGCCGCCGTCGGGCGCGCGCTCGCCGGCGCCGCCACGATCCTCGACCCAGAGCGGATCGTGATCACCGGGGGAGTGCCGAAGATCGGCGATGCCTGGTGGACGCCGATGCAACGCGCCTTCGTCGCCGACGCCATCGACGCGCTGCAGTCCACCCCGATCCTGCCGGGCGTGCTCGGCGACGACGCTCCGCTGCGAGGCGCAGCAGCATCCGCCTGGAGGGCGATATGACAACCACGGACATCCTCGACAAGCTGCGCGGCGGCCTCGTCGTCTCGTGCCAGGCGTACCCCGGCGAGGCGATGCGCGACCCTCGCACCATGGCGCAGATCGCACAGGCGGCGGTGGTCGGCGGAGCCGTCGGCATCCGGGTGCAGGGCATCGACGACATCAGAGCGGTCGCAGGCATGACCGTGCCGGTGATCGGGCTGTGGAAGGACGGCGATTCCGACGTCTTCATCACGCCGACGCTCGAGCACGCGAAAGCGGTCGCCGATGCGGGCGCCGACATCGTCGCCATCGACGGGACCCGCAGGCCGCGGCCCGACGGGAGGAGTCTCGCTGAGACTGTCGCGGCGCTCCGAGAGCACACGGATGCACTGATCATGGCCGATTGCGGCTCACTCGATGATGCCCTCGGGGCGGAGCGGGCCGGGGCGGACATCGTGGGTACCACGCTCTCGGGTTACACGTCGGAGCGCCCGAAGACCGAGGGCCCCGATCTCGAGCTGATCGCGCTGCTCGCGGCGCACTGCACGACTCCGATCATGGCGGAGGGGCGGATCCACTCGCCTGCTCAAGCAACGGCCGCGGCCGCGGCGGGAGCTTTCGCCGTGTGCGTCGGCACCGCGATCACCCACCCGGCGACCATCACGTCGTGGTTCGTCGCCGCACTCATCGAGGAGAGCTGATGGACGTCGTCATCGCACCAGACGAGCAGGTCGGCGAGATCGTCGCGGACGACATCGCAGCCCTGATCGCGGCTCGACCGGATGCCGTGCTCGGCCTCGCGACGGGATCGAGCCCGCTGCGCATCTACGATGCCGTGGCAGAGCGCGTCGCTCGCCGGCAGCTCTCGCTCGCCCGCGCTCGCGGCTTCATGCTCGACGAATACGTCGGGTTGCCTCCGGGTCATCCGTGCCGTTACAGCACGGTGATCGACGAGGACTTCGTCTCGCGCGTGGACTTCGCCCCCGGCGCGGTGCGCGGACCCGACGGTGACGCCGCCGACCTGACCGCGGCCTGCACCGACTACGAGGACTCGATACGCGAGGCGGGTGGTGTCGACCTGCAGATCCTGGGCATCGGCACCGACGGGCACATCGCCTTCAACGAGCCCGGTTCGTCGCTCGCGTCGCGGACCCGCGTGAAGACGCTCACCGCGCAGACGCGCGCGGACAACGCCCGGTTCTTCGGCGGCGACATCGACGCGGTTCCCCGACACTGTGTCACCCAGGGGCTCGGCACGATCATGGACGCCCGACGCATCGTCCTCGTCGCGACCGGTGACGCGAAGGCGGAGGCGATCGCGCATCTCGTCGAGGGCCCTGTGTCGGCCCGCTGGCCGGCGACGGTGCTCCAGCACCATCGCCGCGTCACGGTGCTCGTCGATGACGCCGCCGCGTCGCGGATCGAGCTCGCGGACTACTACCGGCACGCCCACGCGCACCGCCACCTGGTGTCATGACCGAGTCGCTCGCACCGCTGCTGGTCAGCTCCTACGCGGTCTCACCGGCTCACACGACCTGGGATCCCGCACTCGAGGCTGCACTCCTGCCCGCCCTCTGCGCGCTGCCAGGGGTCGCAGGGCTCGAGGTGCCGTGGATGGGGCGCCTGCATCCTCATGATCCGGAATGGTTCCTGAGCCACGCGCCTGCCGGTGCAGAACTCGCGGTGACCCCGTTGCCGTGGGTCATGAAGCGGTGCGGCACGGATGCTCGTTATGGCATCGCATCGCCCGACGACGAGGGACGCCGCGCCGCCCTCGCCGACCTGCGCGCGGTCGCCGACGACGTGCAGCGGATCGGGGCCGAGAGTGACGCATCCGTGACCCTGGTGGCTCTGCACACGGCACCCCAGGGGAATGCAGCACGGCCACCGCTGGTCGAATCCCTGGCCGAGATCACGCAATGGGACTGGGCAGGAGCGCAGCTCGTCATCGAGCACTGCGACGCCGCGACCGCGAGTCACCCCTGGGA
Source organism: Microbacterium sp. Leaf159 (assembly GCF_001423615.1). Taxonomy (GTDB): domain Bacteria; phylum Actinomycetota; class Actinomycetes; order Actinomycetales; family Microbacteriaceae; genus Microbacterium. The sequence continues at coordinate 2,734,145 of NZ_LMOU01000001.1, forward strand.
GAAGGGCTTCCTGTCACTCGACGAGGAGATCGGTGCGATCCTCTCGGTCGAGGCTCCGATCTCGCTCTGGCTGAACTGGGGGCGCTCGGTGATCGAGACCCGCGACGCCGACGCCGTGACCGAGCAGATCGCCCTCGCCGCGGCGACTGGTCTTCTCGCCGGGCTGACGTTCTCGGGATCCGCCTCGGTGGATGGACCCTACGGACCGGCCTGGACGGACGGTCATCTGCCGCTCGCGGCGGCGGATTCTGATTCGGGTTCTCTGCTGGGCGAGGCCCATGTCGCCGCCGCGCTCGCTGCAGCTGCTGGTGTCGAGCGGCTCGGGCTGAAGGTGAGCAGGCGCCCGCGTGATCGGACGGTGCACGATCTCGTCCGGACCGTCGCGGACAACTTCGACGCCCTACGCTCCGTGTTGAGCTGACCCCCTCACCTAGGGTGAGGGGGTGCAGCCCTCACCCGACCGCGACGCGACAGTGCGCACTCGGCGCCGACGGCTTCTGATCGCGGCCGTCCTGGTCATCGTGGTCGGCCTCGCCGTGCACCTGATCGGCAGCGGCCCGGTGGCGGACTTCACGGGCGATGCCCTCTACGCCGTGATGATCTACCTCGTCATCGCCGTCGTGTTCGCGCGCGCCGCCTCCTGGGCCGTCGGCGCTGCCGCAGTCGTCGTCTGCACCCTGATCGAGCTGTTCCAGCTCACCGGTCTCCCCGGAGTGTGGGCAGAGGCGTTCTGGCCCGTGCGACTGGTGCTGGGTGCAGGCTTCGACGCACGCGACCTCATCGCCTACGCGGTGGGCGCGGCCGCAGCAACGGTGTGCGATCTGGTTACGCGGCGGAGGCCTCCTCGGTGAAGTCGGCACGGCGCTGGCCTGTCGCAGAGAGTTCCCCAGCAGCGGGCACCCTGTCTCTGTGGCCGTTCGATGACGAGGTGCCGGGCTTGCTGTCCGGAACCGCCGGAGCCTCTGGGGTCAGACGGTGCTTTGCGACGGTTCTTCGTCCGCCGCTTTCTGCCGTGATCTGACTGCGGCGAACGCTGCTGACCACGCTGCACCTACTCCGGCGGCCATCGCGCTTGCTGCTGCCATCTGCGCGCCGGACTCCGCCATGGCCGACACAGTGAACCACACCACGGCAACGCCGATTCCTACGATGGCTCCCACGGAGATCAGCCTGAATGTCGTGCGCAGTCGTCGAGTTCGGTACGGATCGGTTGCCCTGTTCTGGTGCATGATCCGATCAAACCGTCCGAGTCCCGCGAGGGCATCCCCCTCGCGGGGGACCTGGGGGATGAGATGGGAAGCGCGCTTCGTTCCTGAGCATCAAATGATTGAAGCGCGCCAACCCCTCAGGCGGCGCTCTGCCGCAGGGCGGGCCGGGTGAGTCGGGGGATCAGCGACGGGGTGTTCTCGCGGTACTCGATGTAGTCGGCGCGGTCGCCCCACTTCTTCTCAGCGCGTGCCTCGAGCAGCGGGATGCCGCTGACCCGGGTGAGAAGCAGGATGACGAACAGCGGCGACAGGATCGCGACCCACTGCCATCCGGCGAGCACCGGTGCGGCGGTGAGGAAGACGCCCACCCAGAGCACGATCTCACCGAAGTAGTTGGGGTGACGCGAGCGCGACCACAGGCCGGTGCGGATGAACTCGTCCTTGTGGGCCGGGTCTGCGCGGAACGCCGACTTCTGCGCGTCGGCGACGATCTCGATCACGAGGCCGAGCGCCCAGACGATGATGCCGACGACGGTCAGCCATCCGATGGGGGCCCGCGCGCCGGCATCCGTGCTGATCGCGATCCATGCCGCGGCTGCCGTGATCGACACCCACGCGCCCTGGATCACCCACACCTGCAGGAAGCGCACGGGGGAGCCCTTGATCTCGTCGAAGCGTCCGTCGGACCCGGCCTTGTGCACGCGCATGGCGAGGAACGATCCGAGGCGCGCGGCCCACAGGATCACCATCGCCGCGAGGATCCAGCTGCGGGCGTCCGGCATGGGCGTCAGCAGCACGAGGGCCACGGAGATCGCCAGGAACGTGAGGCTGCCGGTGAGGTCGAAGAACCGCTCGGTGCGCAGGAGCATCGCCGGGATGAAGGCGAGGATCTGGATCGCGTATGCCCCGGCGACGGCGAGGGCGAACAGCGGGATGCCGCCGAGCGTCGCACCGCCCTGACTGCCGGCGAGCGCGACGAGCGCCCCGATGGCGAGCGCGACGATGATCGCGATGAGCGAGGCGCGCGAGGACTTGGGCTTCGTGGGTGTGGGGGAGGACATCGTGTTCTTTCCGGTTCTCAGAGGTACAGGTCTTCGACGGTGGCGCCGGCGCGATCGAGCACCACGCTCCGCTTGAGCTTCATGGTGGGCGTGACCAGCCCGCGGTCCTCGAGGTCGGCGAAGACCACGCTGAAGCGACGCACCTGCTCGCTGCGTGCCACCAGCGCATTCGCGGCGTCGACGGCGCGCTGCAGGTGGGCGCGAAGCGCGGGGTCGGTGACCTCGCGGATGTCGGGCTGGGTGACGGCGGGGATACTGGTGCCCTGGGCGTCCGCCCATGCCAGAGTCTGCTCGGGGTCGAGCACGAGCAGCGCCGAGAGGTACGGCTTTCCCTCGCCCACCATCACGGCATGCGAGACGAGCGGATCGGCTTCGACGGCGCTCTCCCAGCGGGTCGGCACGATCGTCTTGCCGTTGGAGGTCACGATCACGTCTTTGAGGCGGCCCTCGAGGATCAGCCGGCCCTGGTCGTCGAGACGCCCGAGGTCGCCGGTGCGGAAGAAGCCGTCGACGAAGGCGCCCTCGTCATGGGCCGGATTGCGATAGCCGCTGAAGACGCCGAGACCGCGGGCGAGGACTTCGCCCTCGTCGCTGATGCGCACCGTGAGCCCCGGCAGTGGAGAGCCGACGCTGCCGGAGGAGATGCGACCGGGCAGGTTGCCGGTCAGGGGTGCGGTCGTCTCGGTGAGGCCGTAGCCCTCGATGACGGGGACCCCGATGCCGCGGAAGAAGAGCGAGAGATCGGTGTCGAGCGCGGCCCCACCCGACAGGATGTAGCCGACGCGTCCGCCCATCACGGTGCGAAGGCGCCGGTAGAAGAGCGCGTCGAAGAAGCGGTGACGCAGGGTGAGCCCGCGGTCCCTCGGCACACGGCGGCCGGCATCGACGCGTTCGGCGCGGCGGCCCCAGGCGATGGCCGTCGAGCGGGCCTTCGTCCACACCGCCGAGAGCTTCTTCTCAGCGGCCTTGTCGCCAGCGGCCGCCTGGATCTTCTGCAGCACGCGGGGCACGACGACCAGGAAGGTCGGGCGCAGCGTGTCGAGCGTGGCGACGACCGTCGACGGGTCGGACAGGTGCGCGATGCGCATGCCGCTGGCCAGGCAGATCAGCTGCAGACCGCGCGCCAGCACGTGCGCGAGCGGCAGGAAGATGACGGTGTTCCCGCTCTCGTTCACGATCTCGTGGTACGCGGCGGCGATGTTGAGCACCTGCCCGAGGAAGTTCCGATGAGTGAGTACGACGCCCTTGGGCTCGCCGGTGGTGCCCGAGGTGTAGACGATCGTCGCCGGGTCGTCCTGAGACGCAGACGTCCTGCGCGACTCGAGCTCCTCGTCGGTGACATTGACGCCCCGCGCGACCAGGTCGATGAGAGCGCTGGGCGAGGCGACATCCATCGTCCAGGCTCCGAGCGTGACCCCATCCGTCTTCGCGAGTGCCGCCTGCAGAAGAGCCGCGTGCTCCATGGTGCCGCCGATCGCGAGACGCACCCCGGCATCCGCGACGATCGCGTCGACCTGGGACGCAGAGGAGGTCTCGTAGATCGGCACGACGACGGCGCCGGCGAACCAGGACGCGAGGTCGGCGACGGCCCATTCGTAGCGCGTCGGCGCCATGATCGCGATCGGGTCGCCAGCCTGCACGCCGGAGGCGATGAAGCCCTTCGCGAGAGCGCGCACCTCATCAGAGAAGGCCTGCGTCGTGATCGGTCGCCAGGGTGCTGCGGCATCCGCTCCTGCGACCTCGAAGGCGACATGATCAGGAGCGGCGGCGACGCGTGCGACGAGCAGGTCGGTGACGTTGCGGTACCCGTCGAGGTCTGCAAGCGGCGGGGTCGATGACTCGATCATCGGGGCTCCTCTCGGTCGTGCGGGGTGGCTCTCAGACGCGTGACGCGGGCCTGCGTCGGAGCATTCGGCCTACAACGCGGGCGCGCGAGTACCGCCCGTATCCTCTTGTTCGGAACCGATGACGGTTCGGATGGGATGAGATTGCGGGCGTGGCGCGAAATACTGCCCCGATACGACCATCTCACGCCGCGGCCGGGGTTCTCGCCTGCGGCGCGTGCGCAGATGCCTGACCGGGGAGCCGGGCGATCAGCCCAGAGTGACGCCGCGATTCAGGACGAGGATGACGACGAGGGCGGCGACGACGGTCACCGCGATCCAGATGACCGGAGTGCGGAGCGCGAGGTGCTCGTGGGGCACGGAGACTCGCTTGTAGAAGAAGCTGAACATGGGCGCGAAGATCGCCAGGGCCACGATGCCCATCATCGAGACGAAGATCGCATCGGCGGGCAGTGTCATGACGGTCACCGCGTAGATCAGCACGAGGGCCCCGGTGCCGATCAGCCACGAGAAGATCCCGAAGGTGCGCATCGAGGGCTCTGTGCCGTCGGAGTACGCCACCACGCGCGTGGCGAAGAGCCGCGACAGCCAGAGGGTGCCGGCGATTCCCACGGCCAGCGACACCCAGAACAGGATCGCCGGCGCTCCGAGCAGTTCGAGCACTTTGCCGGTGTCGCCGACGGGCGCGATGATCGCGATCATCAGGTACCCGAAGCCGGTCTGGGCGCTGGTGAATCCCAACCACATCCAGAACAACCGTCCGAATCCTGCGCCCCACCGTCGGCCTCCGAAGACGATCGCCAGGCCGAACACCAGACTGAAGAGGGGGCCGGCAGCAGCTGTCGCGATGTTCGTCGGCACGTCGGTCGCGGCGCTGTCGACCGAGGTCGCGAACAGAGTCGTGGAATGGCCCAATGCCGACGACGTGACGAAGTGGGCGAGCTCGTGGAGGGTGACCGTCGTCATGCCAGCCAACACGAGTGCGACGGAGGAGTTGACGAGCAGCTGGGTGCGTGACGTCGTTGCCATGGGTCATGCTAACCACGGCGGGGCGACTGCGGACGTGACCGAAGCCGGCTGGCGTCGCGTGTCGCGATATGCAATCCGCGCAAGTCGTGGAGGGGCTGACGGGAATCGAACCCGCGCTATCTGCTTGGGAAGCAGAAGTTCTGCCATTGAACTACAGCCCCGTACCTGCATCCGAGGAGCGGGTGAACGCCAGCCTACCCGTCAGATCCGTCATGGCCAAAGTGTCGGCGGCGTGCGGCAACTAGGCTGGGGCCGTGCTTCTCAGCGACCGCGACATCAGAGCAGAACTCGCATCCGGCCACATCGGGCTGGATCCGCACGAGCCGGAGATGATCCAGCCGTCGAGCATCGACGTGCGCCTGGACCGTTACTTCCGCCTCTTCGACAACCACAAGTACCCGTTCATCGACCCGTCGGTCGATCAGCCCGAGCTCACGCGCCTCATCGAGGTCGACCCCGACGAGCCGTTCATCCTGCACCCCGGCGAGTTCGCACTCGGCGCGACCTTCGAGCAGGTCTCGCTGGCGGATGACATCGCGGCGCGCCTCGAGGGCAAATCGTCGCTCGGTCGCCTCGGCCTCATCACGCACTCGACCGCCGGGTTCATCGACCCGGGCTTCACCGGGCACGTGACGCTCGAGCTCGCGAACGTCGCGACGCTGCCGATCAAGCTGTGGCCGGGAATGAAGATCGGGCAGCTGTGCTTCTTCCGCCTGACCTCGCCGGCCGAGAACCCGTACGGCTCCGGCCCGTACGGAAACCGCTACCAGGGGCAGCGGGGGCCGACGGCATCCCGGTCGTTCCAGAACTTCCACAAGACGGACGTCGGCACGACCGACGTCGGAGCCGTAGGGGGCTGACATGAGCGGTGACAGCAGAGATCCGTACGACCCGTCGGAGGATGCTGTCATCCCGCCGCCTCCGCCAGGGTCGTCTGTTCCGGATGCGGTGATTCCGCCGCCTCCATTCGAGAGCGCGGTTCCGGATGCGGTGATTCCGCCGCCTCCGCCGGAGTCGTCTGTTCCGGATGTCGTGATCCCACCGCCTCCGCCCGAGGCGATGCTTCCGGCCACCCGCCGGACTCGGCCGAAGCCGGCGATCCTCACGGGCGACCAGCCCGCCCCCGTCGCTGATGACTGGGCTCAGCCGTCGGTCGCCCCTGAGGTTCCGGCGTCCGGCGGATACCGCGCGCTGACCTTCGTGATCTTCGCGTTCCTGCTGCTGCTCCTCGCCGCGGCGATCATCGGCGCGATCTACCTCGGGGTCACGACCTTCGGGCTGTCGGCCGTCGACTCCTCCTCGATCGCGGCCGCCGCGGCATCCTGGACCGGTTGACGTGGGCGACCTCACCTACGACCCCGAGGTTGACGCGGCCTACGCCACGATCGGGCGGCCGATCCGGCCCGGCGAGGCGGCGCGGCAGGTGCCTGTGGCGTTGCCCGACGGCATGTCCGGTGAACTCATCCTCGACTTCGATCGCGACGGTCATCTGCTCGGCGTCGAGATACTCGGCGCATCAGGGCTGCTCCGGCCGGAGGATGTCCGCGGTCAGTGACGCACCGGGGTCGCGACCGGGCCTCTTCTGATCCCGCGCCGTCCACCCGCGCGCACGCAGAAAGCCCCGCCTGACCGAGGTCAGACGGGGCTTTCGGTGATCGGATGCGGTCAGGCGTCGCGACCGCGGGAGAACCCGGCGTCGAAGCCGCGCTCGTAGGCGTGCTGCGCCGCGCGGGCGGTGCGGTGGTCGCCGCGGTTGTGGCCGTGGCCGGGACCGAAGCCGTGGCCGTCGCCGTGCCCGTGGCCGCCGCGCTCGTCGGCGAAGCGGTCGTGCCCGCGGTGTCCGCGGTGCGCGCAGGCGCGGTCGGCGAAGTCGGAGTCGGTGCCGAACTCGGCATCCGCACCGTGCTCATGCCCGCGCTCATGCCCGTGGTCGCGGCCGTGCTCGCGACCCGGACCGAAGTCGGGGCCGAAGTCGCGACCGCGTCCGAACGGTCGGCCGTGGCGGCGGCCGAAGCCGTGTCCGGGGCCGAAGCCGCGTCCGAACCCGCGCGGGCCGAAGCCGTGGCGACGGCCGCGTCCACGGGGAAGAGGGGTTTCCTCGTCCCAGCCGAACGCGCGGGCGATCTGCTCGAGCGAGGCGAGTGTGGTGGCGAGGTCGTCGGGGGAGACGGCGTCGGTGACCTTCGCGCGGATGCCGTCGACGATGCCGCCGAGGCGTTCCTTTGCGGCGCGACCGTCGTCGGTGAGCATCCAGCCGTCGCCATCGGCGACGACCCATCCGCGCTCGACGAGGTCGTGCAGCTTGTGGGCGTTAAGCGGGCGGCGCGCAGGCGCCGTGCCGTCGATCACGTTGAGGATCCGCCAGTCGCGGCGGCTCGCCTGCTCGCCCTCGAAAGCCGAGGCGAACTCGGCGGCCATCAGGCGGTCGACCGCCTTGATCCAGAAGCCGAACGGGCGGGGAGTGGTGTCTGTGTTCTGAGTATCAGAGGTGTTCATGAGGTGATTCCTTAGATGTCATGGAGCATGTGCTTGTCACTATGCATGTATATGTAGTGTGACATGCAGTGCGGATGCATGTCAAGTCGCATGTAAAATCGACGGGTGAGCGCCGAAGAGAACGACCCCGCCGAGGCCATCGCCCGCGCCCTGTCCCGTCTGCGCGGGCGCCGTCCGGGCGAACGTGGTCGCGGCCCCCGTGGAATGGGTGGCCCCCACGGCTGGCACGGCGGTCCTCACCCCGATCACTTCGAGCAGGGGGGTCACGGTCACGGGCACCCGGGGCATCCCGGCATGCCGCCGTGGATGAACGACCCGTCCGGGCGCTTCGGGGGGCCTGCGCGGATGCGGATGCTCGAAGCGCTCGCGGCGGCAGCCACGCCCTTGAGCGTGAGCGACCTCGGCGCGGCCATCGGCGTCGATCAGCCGCGCGCCTCGCGACTCGTGCAACAGGGGGTCGCGCACGGTTTCGTGCGGCGTGAGGCGGATCCTGACGACGCGCGACGCACGCGCATCGCGCTGACGGATGAAGGGCGCAAGGTCGCTCGAGGTATGCGAGGCGAGCGGCGTGAAGCACTCGGCAAGGCGCTCGCGGCGTTCACCGAAGACGAGCGCGAGCAGCTCGCGAACCTGCTGAACAAGCTCGCCGACAACTGGGAGAGCTGAGCGCTCGATAGGCGTCTCGCTGGCGCTCGTGACGTTCGCGATCGGCATTCCGGAACGCTGCTCCGGTGTTCCGGAATATGCTTCTGATCTGGTCGAAAAGCGGCTGATTCTTCGCGTCAAATGTCGGTGGCTGCGAGTTGAATGGAGGCATGTCATCCCGCACTCGCACCCTTGTCGATCAGGTCATCGCCGACCTCGATCAGGTGCTCTCCGATGACGCGCTCGCGGGGTTGTCCGACGCCGAGCGGGTAGAGGTGCTGCAGGCGGCCGGCGCGGCGTTCCGGCGGGTCGAGGCCGTGGTGGTCGAGACGATCGCCTCGACAGATGCGGTGGACTTCCCGCATTCCACGGGCTGCCGCACGCCGAACGAACTCCTGCAGCGCACCCTGCTGACAGACGTGCGCGGGGCGTCACAGGTCGAGAAGGTCGTCGCCCTGATCCGACGAAACGTGAACCTGGTGTCGGGCGATCGACTGCCCGCGCGGTGGCCGGCATTGCGAGAGGCGATGCTCGACGGGGCGATCGGAGTCGCGGGGATGCTCGCGGCGACCGAGCCGCTCGAGAAGGTGGCGTATCGCCTCAGCGTCGATGATCGGCTCGAGGCCGACATGTGCCTCGCCCGGGCGGCACGAGGCATCAGACCTGATCCTGAGGGCGGCCCCGATGACGAGGTCCAGGGGCCCGCGCCCACTCTCGAAGAGCTGAAGCTGCTTGCCGAGACGCTGGTCGCGCTGCTCGACCCCGACGGAGACGAACCCGGCGATGAGCCCACCCGTCGACGAGGCATCACCCTCGGGCGGGTGCGTGACGGATTGCGCTCGATCAAGGGGTATCTGACGCCCGAGGTCGCCGCGCAGTTGGAGCTGATCCTCGACGCGCAGAACAACCCCAAGGGCGACGGTCCACCGAAGCCGGGCGTGGTGTTCACGCCGGGGGAGGGTGACGCCGAAGAAGATCCGTTCAACTCGGATCCGCGCAACGTGATCGACGGACGCACGGCCGCGCAGAAGCGGCACGATGCTCTTGCCGCGGCGCTGGCGATCGCTGCACGCCACCGGGACATGCCCACGCTCGGAGGTGCGGGTCCGGTACTGGTCGTGACTGTCGATGCGAAAGACCTCGAGAACGGCACCGGGCGTGCGAGCGTCAGCGGTGCATGGGGGCAGCTGCCTGTGAGCGTCGCCTCGCACGTCGGATGCTCGGGAACGATCCAGCGGGTGCTCATGGATGAGGGGCGGATCATCGGGATCACGACCACGGATCGGGTGTTCACGGCGCATCAACGGCGGGCGATCGTCGCCCGGGACACGGAGTGTCTGATCCCCGGATGTCACGTTCCGGCGTCGTGGTGTGAGATCCATCACGTCGTCGAGCATTCCAGGGGCGGTCCGACGCATACGGACAACGGTGTGCCGTTGTGCTGGTGGCATCACCGAAGTCTGGGCACCTCCGGGTGGGAGATCCGCATGGACGACGGCCTTCCGCAGGTGCGGGGCCCGAGATGGTGGGATCCCGAACAGCGATGGCGCACCCCGCGACTCAGCGTTCCAGCGCGGTCGCAAGCGCAAGCGCAAGCGAAAGCGAACGCGCAAGCACCGCCGGTCTTCACGCAGGCAGGGTGATGCGGCTACTGCTGTGCGCTTGCGTCTTCGGCCGCACCGAAGACGAGCGAGTCCTCGTCGTCGACGGAGAGCGACAGAACCACGGTCTCGACGACCTCGTGCCCCTCGATCTGCTGCTCGATCTCGCGCAGGCGTCGGGCGACATCGTGTTCCCGGGCGTCGCCGGCCAGGTCGACCTCGGCGACGATGAACAGCCGGTTCGGTCCGACGTACTCGATGTGCAGGTAGGTGAGGCGCTGGATCTGCGGCGAACCGAGCAGCGCGCGCCCCACGCGGTCACGCAGCGCCGGCGACGCATTCGAGCCGACGAGGAACGCGATGTTGCGCCCGATCAGAATGATCGCCACGACACCGAGCAGGATTCCCACGAGGATCGATCCCACCGCATCCCAGGCAGCGACCCCGGTGATCTGATGCATCGCGATCGCCCCGGCGGCGAGGACGAGACCGATCAGGGCGGCCATGTCCTCGAAGAACACCGCGCGCAACGTCGTGTCGCTGGTGTCGAGCACATAGTCCCAGGTCGACGATCCGCGCTCACGCGCGAGGCGTCGCGACTTCACCATCGCCTGCGTGAACGACGCGCCCTCCAGCACGAACGCGATGCCGAGCACCGTGTAGGCGACGGCGGGGCTCTCGACAGGTCCGGTCGCGGACAGCTCCTGCACGCCATGCATGATCGACACGATCGACCCTGCGGTGAAGATCCCGAAGGCGGCGATCAGCGACCAGACGAACGCCGCGCGACCATAACCGAGCGGGTGCCGCTCATCCTTCGCGCGGGCGCCACGGCGATCGGCGATGAGGAGGAAGATCTCGTTGCCGGCATCCGCCCACGAGTGCGCAGCCTCCGCCACCATCGACGCCGACGATGTGAGCACCGCCGCGACGGTCTTGGCGATCGCGACGAGGATGTTGGCGAGAAAAGCGATGATGACCGTCACGCGGTCAGGCTACTCCTGCGGTCACGACGTGCGGGCGAGCGGCGTCTTCTCACCGGCCTCGACCGCGAACGGCAGCCAGTTCTCGACCGGCGCCAACGGGCACGGAGAGTAGTCGGTGTACGCGCACTGCAGATTCCTGGCCCGATTGAAGTCCAGGATCACGCGACGGTCGTCCCCGCTCGGCAGCGCCACGGCGAGAGTCCTGCTCGCCCCGTAGGTCGTGACGCCGCTCGTCGAATCGCGGAACAGCAGCACCGCGGCATCCGCGCCCTGCCCGATCAGCGTGACGGAGGACTCGATGCCGTCCACCGCGAACCGCACCTTGCCCGGCGTCGCATGCACGTGCTCGATCGACGGGATCGCCGCCGCGATGTCGATGTCGCGCACCGGCTCCGGCTCGAACACGCCCTCGATCACCCAGCGCTCGTCGGGCGCGAAGGTGGGAGTGCCGGCGTACTCGGTGCGCAGCGCATGCTCCGGATGCAGCGGCCGCACGATGTCCCGGCCGCCTCGCTTCGAGACCTCGACCACGGCGTCCTCGAAACGAGCCCGATGGAAGGTGCGCTCGTCGATCACGCCCCACTGGTGCACCCCGCGCACCGCGACGCCGTCGACATCGAGCACCTGTCCGGCGTCGAGCTGCACGATCACGCCCTCAGGGCCCGTCGTCCAGGTGCCGGGCACGTCGTCGAAGCGCTGCGGCTCCTCGCTCAACAGGTTGAAGCTCGTGTACGCGAGAAAACTGTGCGGGGTCCGCCTCTGCGCCTCGATCCCGTCGTGCCAGTGCTGCCACTCCTGCACGAAGTCCAGGGCGGGTGCTGGGGGCGTCGTGGTGTCGGTGATCGTCATCTCTGTCCTCCGGTCCGATGCGATGTGCGGCTCACAGTAGCCAGCCCTGCTCCGGCGACGGCGCCCGCTGTCGGCCCGTGTCGTCCGGTGACGCCGCATGACGCTCGCAGAAGTTCTGTGACGCCGCCGACGCGCGTGCCGTGGGTGAGGCGAATGATGATCTGCATTCCCGACCCCAGCCTGGAGGTTCACATGGTCGCCCAGAACGAGATCAGCCGCGGAGAGCGGCACGTCGACACGGTGCTGCTCGCACACGGCACCCCGCCGCAGGAGGTCGAGGTCCTCGTCGTCGGGGCGGGGCCATCGGGTCTCGCGACCGCACTCGAGCTCAACCGGCAGAAGGTCGACGTCGCCGTGGTCGATGCCGCGACCTCGTTCCGCCTGATCCGAGCCGGGGCGATGGGGCACAGCGCCCGCACGGTGGAGTTCTTCCAGCAGTGGCGCGTCGAGGACCGCATCCGCAGAGGCTGGACCTTCCCGCCCGAGTGGAACCTCGGCACCACGTTCCGCACCTCCCTGATCGGCCACGACCTCACACGCCCCGGCACTCCGACCGGCCGCCCGGGCTTCACCGGCCGCGCAGAGAACCCGTATTCGCTGGCCGAGTCGCTGCGCCGCCCGCAGACCGCCCTGCAGCAGGCGTTCCTCGACCAGCTCGCCGAACTCGACGTGCCGGTGGCCGGCGGATGGCGTCTGCTCTCGCTGCTCGAGAGCGCATCGGGGGCACCGGGCGCATCGGGGGCACCGGGCGCATCGGGGGCACCGAGCGCATCGGGTGCGTCGAGTGCATCGGCTGACCAGCAGGATGCCGGAGCACGCGACGGCATCATCGCAACCGTCGAGCATGTCGAGACCGGCGCCGTCCGTCGCATCCGAGCGAAGTACGTGGTCGGTGCCGACGGCGCCCGCAGCACCGTGCGCACCCTCGCGGGAATCGAACGGGACGGCGCCTATGCGACGGATCGGCACTTCCGTTTCGTGGTGCGCACCGACGGCGACTACGCCGGCCGCGACCCGTTCCCGAGCGCGGTGAACGTGATCGTGAATGGCATCCACTCCGGCTTCCTCGCAGCTCTCAACGAGACCGACTGGCGTGTCTACGCGGGGCCGTATCCGATTGAGCACACGCCCACCGAAGAGGAGCTGCTGGCGCTCGCCCGCGCGGCCTTCGGCTCGGATCTCGCGCTGCAGGTCGTCGACGTGACCCCGTACTTCAAGAGCACTCGGCTCGCGAAGACCTTCCGGCAGGGCCGAGTGCTGCTCGTCGGCGATGCCGCACACGTGCGCACGCCCGGCGGCAACCTCGGTGAGGGGTTCGGCGACGTGTTCAACCTCGGGTGGAAGCTTGCGGCAGTCCTGCGCGGCACCGGCGGTGACGCCCTGCTCGACTCCTACGACCGTGAACGCCGCCCGCACAATGCCCGCGTCGGCGCCTCGGCCAAGGCGCGCGCCGACCGCACCGAGAGCAACGTCGACGAGGCCCGCCGACTCGGATTCCCCGCAGACGACGACACGAGTCCCGAGGCCGAGGAGCGACGCGACCGCATCCGCGAGATCCTCGCTCAGGGCCAGCGTCGCGACGTCGGCGTCTACTTCGACGAGCGCTACGACGACTCCCCGGTCATCGCCTACGAGCCCGACCAGGCCGCGACCGAGACACCCTGGGATGCCGGCGTCTATGTGCCCGGCGGTCGTCCGGGGCATCGCGCACCCAACGGCATCATCGACCCGTACGGCGTCACTCTCTACGACCGCATCGGAGGCGACGCGGCCCTGCTCGTGCTCTCCGACGACGTCTCCGCGGTCGCCGGGTTCACCGAGGCGGCGCGGGAGCGGGCCATCGGTCTCGAGGTGATCCACCTCCCCGATGCCGGCGCGCGCGAACTCTACGGGGCTCCCTTCGCACTGGTCCGACCCGACCACCACGTCGCATGGCGAGGCGCGGACGCATCGAGTGCCGCAGCGGTCCTCGACCGCGTCTACGGGCGCACTCCCGCCAGCGACACCCTCGTGACTGCACGCACGGATGCAGCCGCGGAGACCCCCGCGACAGCATCCGCGACCCTCTGATCGCCCGTCGTCGGAGTCCTCCGACGACGACATGTGACGTCAGGTTTCGTCGCCGGAACCTTTGTGACACCGCCCTATCGTCGGCCGCCTGACCCGCGTCAGGATGGCCACCACCCGCACCGAGACAAGCCAGACACCGCAGAACGGAACAGCTCATGACCCGCAGATTCACTCGACTTCGAACCGCAGCCGCAGCGCTGCTCGTGGGAGCCCTGGCGCTCACCGCGTGCGCCGCGACCCCGGCGTCGAGCAGCTCGGACGACGAGGGCGGCGAGTCCGTCCTCCGCTGGGCCGCGACCCTGCCCGCTCACTGGGACCCGATCGTGCAGGGCTCCGGATTCGGCTTCAACCTGACCGCGCTCGCCTACGCCTCGCTCACCGAGATCGATGAGAAGGGCGAGGCGGCCCCCGGGCTCGCCGAGAGCTGGGACTACAACGCCGAGGGCACCGCGGTCACGTTCCACCTGCGTGACGAACTGGTCTTCCAGGATGGCGAGCCGCTGAACGCCGAGGCCGTGAAGCTCTACATCGAGCGCGCCAAGACACAGGAGAACTCGGCGCTGTTCGGCGACCTGACCTCGATCGAGTCGGTCACGGCCGACAGCGAGACCGACGTCACGGTGCACCTCAACCAGGTCGACCACCAGATCCCGCTGCTGCTGGGCAAGCGCACGGCGCAGATCACGAGCCCGCTCGCCGCCGAGGACCCGGCGAAGCTCGACCAGTGGCCCGTCGGCGCCGGCCCCTTCACGGTCACCGAGTACGTGCCAGAGTCGCACATCTACTTCGAGAAGAACCCCGACTACTGGGATGCCGACAACATCCACATCGATCGGGTCGAGCTCTCGACCGCTCCCGACCCGTCGACGCTCGTCGCCTCGATCCAGACCGGTGTCTACGACTTCGCCTACGGCCTCGCCCCGGCACAGTACGACGCCGCGACCGACGCGGGTCTCGACGTCGCGACGCACCCGGTGTACTCGGCATCGAACCTCAGCCTCAACATCAACAAGGCGCCGTTCGACGATCCGGCCGTGGTCGACGCGGTCCGTCACGCGATCGACCGCGACGAGCTCGTCGAGAAGGTCACGTTCGGTCTCGGCTACGCGACCACGCAGCCGTTCCCCGAGGGATACATCGCCTACGACGACGAGTCCGAGGACCTCTGGCCCTACGACCCCGAGGAGTCCAAGAAGATCCTCGCGGACGCCGGGTACGAGCCGGGTGAGATCGTCGTCGACTTCGTGGTCAGCGCGGATGCCGTCATCAACGAGGTCATCCAGGCGCAGCTCGCGGCCGTCGGCATCACCGCCAACATCACGGTGGCTCCCGACTGGGCGACGCCCTTCTTCGCGAAGGACCTCGTGCTCTCGACCTACGGCACCACCGGCCGCGAGTCGCCGGTGCAGACGCTGACGGCGCACTTCGGCAAGGACGGTCCGCTCAACCTCTCGAGCCCGTACGTTCCCGAGGGCTTCGACGAGGCGATCAAGGTCGCCCGTGAGACGCCGCTCGATTCGCCGGACTACGCCGAGAACCTGCAGGACGCCACGCGCGCAGGCCTGCAGAGCGGCGCCCTCGTCTTCACCGTGGGCACACCCACGCTCATCGTGAAGTCGCCGAAGGTCTCGGACCTGCCTCAGATCCCGGGGCAGATCAGCCTGACCGGCGTCACCATCAGCGACTAGCGGATGCCGCGGGCCCCCTGCCGCACTGCAGGGGGCCCGCACCCGACCTGCCGACAGGCAGAACAGACAAGACAGGAAAGGAGCACAGCATGACCGCCCTCGCCTCGGCACCCGTGCAGAAGCCCGGTGCTGTGACCGCGAACGCCGCCGGCACACCGCTCCGCGCCGGCGCGCACCTCGCGACAGCGGGTCGCCTGATCGGCCATACCGTGATCGTGTTCGCGACGGTCTTCCTGTTCGCGACCTTCATCACCTTCGCGCTGCAGGGTCTCAGCGGCCTCAGCCCCGCGCACCTGCAGCTCTCAGAGTCGGCCACCCCCGAGCAGATCGCCGCCCTCGAGCACCAGTGGGGCCTCGACCGGCCGTTCATCGTGCAGTACCTCGACTGGTTCGGCGGCATCCTGCAGGGCGACCTCGGCAACAGCTGGTACAACGGCGCCCCGGTGGCCGATCTGCTCGTCTCCCGTGCCGCGATCAGCCTGTCGGTCGCCGGCCTGGCACTGGTCATCGGCATCGTGTTCGGATTCGGGCTCGGTGTTCTCGCCGCGGCCTACCCGACCAGCATCCTCGACCGCTCCATCACCGGCTTCACGACCGTGATCTCGGTCATGCCCTCGTTCGTCGTCGGCATCGCGCTCGTCGCGGTCTTCGCCGTGACGCTCGGCTGGTTCCCCTCGGCCGGGTACATCCCCCTCGAACAGGGCGGCGTCGGACTCTGGCTCTGGCACCTGTGGCTGCCCGCCATCGCCCTCAGCTTCGACACGGTCGCCGACCTCGCAAGGCAGATGCGCGTCGGTCTCATCCAGGCCTACCGCGAGAACTTCGTCACCGGCGCGCAGATGCGCGGCCTCAGCTCTCGCCGCATCTTCTTCGTGCACGCGCTGCGCAACGGCGCAGGTCCTGCGCTGACGGTGCTCGGCATGAAGTTCCCGGCACTCCTCGGCGGCGCCGTGGTCACCGAGGCGATCTTCGGCCTCGCCGGCTTCGGCAAGTTCGCCGCCGACTCCGCCAACCGCGGTGACGTTCCGGCGGTGCAGGGAGTGCTCGTGATCGCGATCGTCCTGGTCGTGGTCTTCAACCTCATCGTCAACCTGCTGCTGGTGCGACTCAACCCCGCGTCGGCGAGAGGAGTCTGAGATGATCCGTCGCATCCTCGCGCTGCCGGCCGGCCGTTTCGCCCTGGCCTTCCTGGTCTTCATCGCGATCCTCGCGTTCGCCGGGCCCGCGCTGGCGCCCTACGACCCGCTGCTCGGAACGCCCGAGGTGCTCGCGCACCCGTCGGCAGTGCACTGGCTGGGCACCGACTACCTCGGTCGCGACGTGCTCAGCCGCATCCTCGCGGGTGCCCCCATCAGCGTGTTCGGGGCCGTGCAGGTCGCGGTCATCGCGCTGTTCGCCGGGGCGATCCCCGGCATCCTGTCGGTGTATCTCGGCCGCGTGTTCGAGTGGCTCACACTGCGATTCGTCGACACCCTCATCGCGCTCCCGTTCCTCGTGTTCGCGGTCGCGGCGACCGCGCTGCTCGGCAACGGCATCCCGCAGGCGATGCTCACGGTCGGCATCCTCGTCTCCCCGCTCTTCTACCGGGTCTCCCGGGCGGCGACTCTGAGCGTGGCGAAGTCGCAATACGTCGAGGCGGCGATCCTCTCGGGTGCACGCACCGGGTGGATCGTCCGCACGCACGTGTGGTCGAAGGTCCTGCCGCCGATCGCGATCGCCACCGCCAACACGCTCGGAGTCGGCTTCGTGATCGTCTCGAGCCTGACGTTCCTCGGCATCGGCATCCAGCCGCCGGCGCCGTCGTGGGGCGGGGTGCTCGCCAGCGACCTCGGCTACCTCACCCAGCGACCGTATGCGCCGATCTTCACGACCGTGCTGATCATGCTCTCGGTCTGGGCGTTCAACCTGCTCGCCGACGTGATCCGCGACGTCGCGGGGGAGTCCGGCCGCACGCTCCTCACCGAGAGGGATGCCGCGCGCAGCCGCCGCATCCGCCGTGCCCACGACCGCAAGAACCCGCCGGCATCCGCATCCGCGGACGCCCTCGTCGGAAGGACTTCGTCATGACCATCACCGCGACCGAGGCCACAGCAGCGGCGAGCGTGAAGGGCGACAGCGTCCTGCGCCTGCACGACGTGCACATCGCCCATCGCCACACCGGCGAAGAGCTCGTCCGAGGAGTGAGCTTCGATCTGCGCCCCGGACGAGTGGTGGGCATCGTCGGCGAGTCCGGCAGCGGCAAGACGCTGACGTGCCGGGCGATCCTCGGTATCCTGCCCCGCCTGTTCCACATCTCGGGCGGGCGCGTCGAGCTGTTCGGCCGTGACATCGCCGGCTTCACGGCGCGCGACTGGGAGAAGCTCCGCGGCGTCAGCATCACCGCCGTGTTCCAGGACCCTGGTTCATACCTCAACCCCTCGCTGCGGGTCGGCCCGCAGATCGCCGAAGCCCTGCGCGTGCGCGGGGGCCTGAAGCGCCGCGAGGCGAAGCGCCGCACGATCGCGCTCCTCGACGACGTGCGGCTGCGCGACCCCGAGCTGATCTACCGCAGCTACCCGCACGAGCTCTCCGGCGGCATGCTGCAGCGTGTGCTGATCGCCTCCGCCATCTCGCTCGAACCGCGGATCCTGATCGCCGACGAGGTCACCACTGCCCTCGACGTCACGGTGCAGGCAGAGATCCTCGACCTCCTCATCGACCTCACCGAGCAGCACGGACTCGCACTCATCGTCGTCTCGCACGACCTCGCGGTCATCGCGCAGACCTGCGACGACGTGCTGGTGCTCCGTCAGGGAGAGGTCGTCGAGCAGGGGCCGGCGAAGCGCATCCTGTTCGACCCCGAGGACGAGTACACCCGCCTCCTGATCGACGAGCACAACACCTACGGGCTCGACCGCTTCCGCCGGGTGGAGGCGACCCATGGCTGAGCAGAGCACCGCGACGACGGATCAGAGTCTCGCGGGGAAAGAGCAGAGCCCCGCCATCCGCATCGACGGCCTCCAGGTGTCGTACGGCAGCGGTCGGCACCGGACGCAGATCATCCACGATGCCTCGTTCGAGGTGGGTGTCGGCGAGTCCGTGGGCATCATCGGCGAGACCGGCTCCGGCAAGTCGACGATCGCCAGGGCCGTGGTCGGCCTGGTTCCGGCTCGGGCCGGCAGCGTTCACGTCGGCGGCGAGGAGGTCACCGCCTTCGGTGCTCGGCAGTGGCGGGAGTTCCGTCGCCGAGGGGCGATCCAGTACGTGTTCCAGGATCCGCTGCGCGCGCTCGACCCCGACCTCACGATCGGCGAATCGCTGACCGAGCCGCTGCGACTGCAGCGGCGGCTGTCGAAGGAGCAGATCCGCGACCGCATCGACTTCCGCCTCGAGCAGGTGCGACTGGACCGCGACCTGCTCGTGCGCTTCCCCGGCGAGCTCTCGGGAGGGCAGCGTCAGCGCGTGCTGCTGGCCAGGGCCCTCGCCACCGAGCCGCGCGTGCTGATCCTCGACGAGCCGGTGAGCGCGCTGGATGCTGCCAACCGTGTCTCGATCCTCGAGATCCTCAATAACCTGCGGGCAGCGGGAACGTCGCTCGTCTTCATCTCGCACGACCTCGGATCCGTCGCCGGCGTGACAGACCGCGTCGTGGTGCTCTACCGCGGCGAAGTCGTCGAGGTCGGTCGCACCGAGGACATCGTGAACGACCCGCAGCATCCGTACACCCGACTGCTCGTCGGCTCTGCGCCGAGCCTGCACGCCGGTGCCATCGACCGCGAAGAGCGGGCGCGCCTGCGCCGGGTGCTCGACGCCAGCTGACGGCAACCCCCTCGACCCCGCGACACGCCCCCAGAACACCCAGGAGACGGACATGACCGAACGCAAGCTCAAGATCGCCCTCAGCGTGTATGGGGTCGGCGGCCCCGGCCAGCACAGCCTCTGGAAGGATCCGCGGATCCCCGCGAACGCGTCGATCGACATCGACTGGTACATCGCGAGGGCGAAGCAGGCCGAGGCCGCGCTGTTCGATGCGCTCTTCATCGTCGACAGTCAGTTCATCAACGCGACCTACCCCGCGCACTACCTCAACCGTCTCGAGCCCCTCACCCTGCTGTCGGCCGTCGCGACCCACACGACGAACCTCGGCCTGATCGGCACGGCCAGTTCGACGTACAACTCGCCGTTCAACCTTGCCCGTCGCTTCGGTTCTCTCGACCACATCAGCCACGGCCGCGCGGGCTGGAACGTCGTGACGAGCTTCGACACCGGCACCTCGCGCAACTACGGACTCGAGGAGCACCTCGACTACGCGACGCGCTACGGCCGCGCACTCGAAGCCGTGCGGGTCGTGCGGGGCCTGTGGGACTCGTACGAAGACGACGCCTTCGTCGCCGACGTCGAGAGCGACCTCTTCCTCGACCCCACGAAGCTGCACGCCCTGAACCACCGGGGCGAGCACTTCCGTGTCGACGGGCCGCTCAACCTCTCGCGCTCGCCGCAGGGCCAGCCCGTCATCTTCCAGGCCGGCATCTCGGAGGAGGGCAAGACCCTCGCGGGCGAGGTGGCCGAGGGAATCTACGCCCCGGGCGAGGACATCGACACCGCCCGCGCCTACTACAAGGACGTCAAGGGCCGCCTTGCACAGCACGGCCGACACTGGGACGACCTCGTGATCCTGGTCGGCGCGACGCCGGTCATCGCATCGACGGATGCCGAGGCGCACCGCCTCGCCCGCGAGATCTACGAGTCCGACAACGACTTCGACCGCAAGCTCGCGGCCTTCGGTCGGGCTTTCGGCGCGTACGACTTCTCACAGCACGACCTCGATGCCCCGTTCCCCGACGTCAGCGCGCTGGCCGAGAAGGGCGGGCGCACGCGATCGGCGGCGATCGTCGAGCGCGCAACGGACGGGGGACTCACGCTGCGCCAGACGGTCGAGGAGTTCACGCAGTACTCGCCGTCGCCGTTCATCGGCAGCCCCGAGACCGTCGCCGACACGATCCAGGACTGGTTCCTCGGCCGCGCCGCCGACGGGCTGAACCTGCGCGCGCGCACGCCGGACGACATCGACACCTTCACGTCCGAGGTGCTGCCGATCCTGCAGCGTCGAGGACTCTTCCGCACCGAGTACGAGGCCGACACGCTGCGCGGCAACCTCGGACTCCGGGTGCCCGAGAACAGCAACACGGCGGGCGCCTCGGCATCCGCCCTCGTCGAAGCGTAGGAGAGAAGGACATGGCAGACAGGAAGCTCAAGCTCGGACTCGTGCTCACCGGATCCGGGGGCCCCGGCAACCACAATCTGTGGCTGGACCCCGAGATCCCCGCGAACGCGAGCGTCGACATCGACTGGTACATCGAGCACGCGAAGAAGGCCGAGGAGTCGAAGTTCGACCTGGTCTTCATCGTCGACAGCCAATACATCACCCCGGATTCACCGCCGCACTACCTCAGCAGGCTCGAGCCGCTCACGCTGCTGTCGGCCCTCGCCACGCACACAAAGCGGGTGGGCCTGGTCGGTACGCTGACGACCTCGTACAACGCGCCGTTCAACGTGGCGAGGCGCTTCGCGTCGCTCGACCACATCAGCCACGGCCGCGCCGGGTGGAACGTCGTCACGAGCGGGGATGCCGGAACAGCAGGCAACTACGGACTCGACGAGCACTACGACTACGACACCCGCTACGGGCGGGCGAGCGAGCACGTCAAGCTCGTGCAGGCGCTGTGGGATTCGTACGAGCCCGACGCGCTGCCGCGGGATCGTGCGACCGCGCAGTTCCTCGACCCGTCGAAGCTGCACGCGCTCAACCATCGGGGCGAGCACTTCTCGGTCACGGGACCGCTGAACATCGAACGGCTGCCGCAGGGGGCACCGGTGATCTTCCAGGCCGGCGACTCCGAGCAGGGCCGCGATCTCGGTGCGGAGGTGGGGGAGGGCATCTTCACGCACGCGGCGACGCTCGCCGGTGCCCAGGCGTTCTACGACGACATCAAGGGTCGAGCGGTGTCGAAGTACGGCCGTCGGCCGGAGGACCTGGTGATCCTGCCCGGCGTCGGGGTCGTGATCGGCGACACCGACGACGAGGCGGGCGAGCTCGAGCAACACTACCGGTCGAGCGACCACTCGTTCGCGCAGGCGCTGGGGGAGTTCGGCCGGTCGTTCGGCTGGCACGACTTCCGTCAGTACGACCTCGACTCCCCGTTCCCGCAGGACGTGCTGCGGTACGCGCAGAACAGCTTCCGCACGCAGGCCGAGCGGATCGCAGCCCATGCCGCCGAGGCGAAGCTGTCGCTGCGTGAGACGGTGCAGCTGAGCCTGCGTCGCGAACGCGGTCCGTTCGTCGGCACGGCCGAGACCGTGGCCGACCGCCTGCAGGAGTGGTTCGAGGCGTACGGCCTCGACGGCTACAACATCCACGCCGGTCACCCGGCTCAGCTGACGCGATTCCTCGATGAGGTGGTGCCGATCCTGCAGCACCGTGGGGTCTTCCGCACCGAGTACGAGAGCGACACACTGCGCGGAAACCTCGGCCTGAAGACGCCCGAGAACCGGTATGTGGCGGCGCGCGCGGAGGCGGTCACCGTCTGAGTCGAGACGCCGGGCCTGGTCGGCCGGCAGCCCTGCTGCCCGCCCGCTCAGGCGTTCTGCGTGGCCTTGACCGGGAGCAGCAGCAGGAAGCCCGCGATCAGCACGATCACGATGCCGAGGATGCCGTAGGACGTCGACCCCGAGAGCACGATCAGCAGGGTCCATGCGCCGGATGCCATCCAGCTCGCCGCCCGCCCCGTCGTGGCGTAGAGGCCGAAGATCTCGCCCTCGCGCCCGGCCGGGGTGATGCGGGCGAGGAACGACCGCGACGCCGCCTGGGCGGGGCCGACGAACGCGCAGAGCAGCAGTCCGCCGATCCAGAACACGATCGTGCCCCCATCCACCAGGAAGAACACGGCGAGGCCCGCGATCACCATGGATGCGAGGGAGATGAGGATGATCCGCTTCGGGCCGAAGCGGTCGTCGTAGCGTCCGGCGATGATCGTCGAGACGCCCGCGATGAGGTTCGCCGCGATGCCGAAGATCACCAGGTCGAGGAACTCGAAATCGAACACCTGGCTGGCGATGACCGCGCCGAACGCGAAGACGCCGCCGAGTCCGTCGCGGAACACCGCGCTGGACAGCAGGAACCAGAAGGTCTGACGGGTCTCGGGGTTGCGGTAGAGGCCCGTGACGTCCTTCACGAGCAGCCCGTACGACGCGAAGAAGCCGACCTTGCGCTCGGGGCGGCCGAGCGAGGGCTCCGGCACGTTGAGGAAGATCGGGATGGAGAAGACGATCGCCCAGATCGCGCAGCCGACGGCGATGATGCGGAACGGCAGGCCGCCATCCTCCGGCAGACCGAACCAGTCGAGCATGTAGAAGACGACGACGAGGACGAGCGCGATGATGCCGCCGATGTACCCGAAGCCCCAGCCGAGGCCCGAGATGCGTCCGACGGTCTTCGGGTTCGCGATGCCGATGAGCATCGCGTTCGAGTTCACGGCGGCGATCTCGCCGAATACGGAGCCGGCCGAGATCAGCGCGACGCCGAGCCAGAACAGCGCCGGCGTCGGCTCGACGAACCACAGGCCGAACATGCAGGCGATGAGCGCGCCGGTGCCGATCCCGAGCCAGAGCTTCTGACGGCCCGCGGCATCCGCCCGCTGGCCGAGCACCGGCGCGATCAGGAGG
The DNA here is from genome assembly GCF_001423615.1 of Microbacterium sp. Leaf159. Classification (GTDB taxonomy): domain Bacteria; phylum Actinomycetota; class Actinomycetes; order Actinomycetales; family Microbacteriaceae; genus Microbacterium. The sequence goes on from NZ_LMOU01000001.1 coordinate 2,757,323, forward strand.
ATCGCGATCCCGGCGATCGTCGACCCGAGGCCTAGCCCCGAGGCGAGGTCGGCCTCGGCGGCTTCGCGGATCGGGTCCTTCGCGTCGAGTCCCGCGATCGACGCCGGCAGGAACGCCTCGGTCGTGAGGTACAGCGCGGTGAAGATGAAGGTGAGGATGACGGTGTTGAAGGGCTGCGTCGCCCAGTCCCACAGCGCCCACGAGTAGACCTGCTTCTTGGGGGCCGGTGTCTCGCCGCGCAGGTCGAGGCCGATGACTCCGACCGCGCCGCTGTTGGCCGTCGCAGCGGGCTCGGGCACCGCGCCGCTCTGCGGGGATTCGCTCATGCTCGAAGTCTGGCGGCGTGGGGTGAACGGAGGGTGACGGCGCGCCGCGCGGCGGTCTCCCCTCCTCGGGTACGCCTCACCCCTTCGGGTACCGTCGAGGCATGCCGACGACGCCGGAGGTGCCTCGCGCCGTCCGTCGCGCCGTGCGTCGCACCGTCGTCCTGTTCGAGGGCCGCAGCGACAGCCTCGCGTTCATCGCCCTGGCGCGACGTCGGAGCCTCGGCATCGACACTCTCGACCTGATCGACCTCGACGGCATCACCAACCTCCGCAAAGCTCTGGCCGCGCTGCGGGCGGAGTCGGATGCTCCGCGCGTCCTCGGTCTGTACGACGCGGCCGAGGGGGACTACGTCGCGAAGATCCTCGTGGAGGTCGGCGTCATCGCCGACGGCGCCGCTCCGAGCGATGCCGGCTTCTACGGCTGCGAACGGGACCTCGAAGACGAGGTGATCGCGGCGGCCGGTCCTGAACTGGTGCTGGACACGCTGGCTGCTCGGGGCGAGCTCGCCCGATTCCAGGTGTTCCAGGGGCAGCCGGCCCAGCGCGAGCGCACCATCGACGAGCAGCTGCATCGCTTCGCCGGCACCGCCGCCGGCAGGAAGGCCCGCTTCTCGGCAGACGTGATCGATGCGCTGCCGCTCGCGCGGATGCCGCGGCCCCTCGACGATCTGCTCGACGCAGCCCTGCGTCCCGGCTGACCGGCGTCGCGTTTGAGTCGCCCGCGTCGCGATCAGCGACGCGCGCTGATCATCGGCTCGCGCAGGGTGCGGGCGTAGTCCTCCTTCAGCACGGCCAAGTGCAGCCACGACTCGATGCGAGTGACGCCGGCGAGCGAGCGCAGCCGCTCGAGGCTCGCGTACAGGGCCCCGGCCGAGGGCTCGACCAGCGTGGCCACCGCGTCGAAGCGGCCGAGCGTGCGGGCGGCGAAGTCGATGCCGCGACCGGTTCGCAGCTCGTCGATGACCGCCTCGTCGTCGTGGTTGAGGGTGAGCCCGACGCCCATCGACAGCTGCCGGTGCGCGAGACCCCTCGCTTCGACCGCGCTGATCTTGATCACCCCGCCGTCGATCAGGCGCTGCACGCGGGTCGCGACAGCCGACGGAGACAGGCGCACGGCCTCGCCGAGAGCGCGGAAGCTCATGCGTCCATCCGACTGCAGATGCTCGATCAGGTCTTCGTCGACCGCGTCGGGGGTGACATCGCCGTGGTACTCCGAGACGAAGAACCCCTTCACCACGGTCGAGTAGATGATCGTGTTGATGTCGAGCACGCCGTCGATCGCGCGGATCTGGGCGAGTAGGTCGTGCAGATCCGCCATCGTGCCCAGGCGCACCTCGGTGACGAGGTCGTGTGCGCCGCCGACCGCCGACACGAGCACGGTCTCGCTCATGTCGCGCAGGTGCTCCGCCACGATCTCGACCTCGCCGTCGGTGCGGATCGACACGTGCGCGAGCACATGCTGGCCGAGGAAGACCGGATCGACGGCCGCGACCACGCGCACCGTGCGGTCGTCGAGCATCGTCCGCAGCCGGGCCGCGACCGCAGCCCTCGACTGTCCCAGGCGCAACGACAGCGACCGGATGCTGGCGCGGCCGTCCTCCTGGAGAGCGCGGATCAGCTCGGCGTCGAAATCCATGGTTCAGCCCACATTCGTCAGATTCCCGCGAACGTCCATCCACGAGTGCATAAGTGCAGTGTAGAAGTGTTTCGATGGGGTGTGTAGTGCAATACTGCACACTTTGGCTCACATAACTCCAGTGAATCGTCTGTCACGCTGGAGTTCTGACCTTGTTCTCGGGTCCGCGCGTCCGTAGCATCCTTCGCTATCCGACATCTTCCGCAAAGGAGCGGGCCACACATGACCTCCACCCACAGCAAGGCGCGACGCGCAGGCTTCGCCGCCTTCGTCGGCACCACCATCGAGTGGTACGACTTCTACGTCTACGCGACCGCCGCCGCCCTCGTCTTCGGTCCGCTGTTCTTCCCCAGCGGAGACCGCCTCGCCGAGACCGCAGCGGCCTTCGCCACATTCGCCGTCGCCTTCCTCGTCCGCCCTCTCGGCGGCATCATCTTCGGCCACATCGGCGACAAGCTCGGCCGGCGCACGTCGCTCGTCATCACCCTGCTGCTGATGGGCGCGGCGACCGTGCTCGTCGGCTGCCTGCCGACCTACGAGAACATCGGCATCCTCGCCCCGATCCTGCTGATCCTGCTGCGCGCGATCCAGGGCCTCGCGGTCGGCGGCGAATGGGGCGGCGCGGTGCTGATGAGCGTCGAGCACGCACCCGAGAAGTCCAAGACCTTCTACGGCGGCTTCACGCAGCTCGGCAACCCGGCCGGCGCGCTGCTCGCCTCGGGCATCTTCGCGATCATGTCGCGTGTCAGCGACGACTTCATCATGAACGGCGGCTGGCGCATCCCGTTCCTGCTCTCGATCGTCCTGGTCGGAGTCGGATTCTGGGTGCGCTACCGCGTCGAGGAGACCCCGGTCTTCGAGAACAAGGTCGAGGGCCGCAAGCAGTCGATGCCGCTCGCTTTCGCGCTGCGCACCAACTGGCGCCCGATCCTGCTCGGCATCGGCATCCTGCCGATCTCGACCGGCGGCTACTACCTGGCCACGACGTTCGCCACGGCCTATGCCACGGGCGAGCCGATCGCGATCAGCGAGCAGGTGATCCTCGATGCGATGACCCTCGCCTCCTTCGTCGAGTTCGTCGTGACGCTCCCGGTCGCGTGGCTGGGCGACAAGTGGGGCCGCAAGAACGTCATGTACATCGGGCTGATCGGCTCGGTCCTCACATTCGTGCCGTTCCTGCTGCTCATGCCCGGACGCGTCGAGCCGCTCATCTTCCTCTTCGCCTCGCTCGTGCGCATCGCGATGAGTGCGACCTACGCTCCCATCGCGGCGCTGCTCGCGCAGATGTTCCGCCCGCAGTCGCGCTACACCTCGATCGCGCTCTCGTACGGTGTCGGCGCCGCGCTCTGGGCCGGCTTCTCGCCCTGGTTCGCGACGCAGCTCATCGCCTGGACCGGCAGCATCTGGTCGGTCATCGCGATGTTCATCGGCATGGCCGTGATCGCCGGGATCTGCACCCGTCTCGCACCGCAGCACTCCGACGAGGCTCCGGTCACCGCCTCCTTCACCGCCCGCACCGACACGACCGCGAACAGGCTGCCATGAGAAAGCTCACCCCCTTCGACCGTTCCGCCCAGACGGCCCCGCAGCTCGTCACGGCCCGCGTGATCCACACGGTGGACGCGGATGCCGCGGCGGCGACCGCGATGCTGACCGACCGTGGCCGCATCGTCGCGATCGGCACACGGGCAGAGTGTCTTGCGGCGGCCGAGCGCGCCGGCCTCGTGCCCGAGCACGTCGACCTCGGCGACGCGGTCGTCGTCCCCGGGTTCGTCGACGCGCACGCCCACCCCCTGATGTACGGGCAGCTGATGACCTGGGTCGACTGCGGACCCGAGAAGGCCGGCAGCATCCCCGAGATCGTGGCGCTGCTGCAGGCCGCGGCGATCGACGCCCCAGCGGGGCGGCCGGTGCGCGGATACGGCTACGAGCAGCGCAATCTCGCCGAGAAGCGGCATCCGACCCGCTTCGAGCTCGACGAGGTCGCGGCCGATCGCGAGGTGTACCTGATGAACGCCTCCGGTCATGGCGGCGTGGTCAACTCGTTCACGCTCGCGAGCAACGGCGTCGATCGCGATACCCCGAACCCCGACGGCGGCGAGTTCTTCCGCGACGCCGACGGCGAGCTGACGGGCGAGCTCTCGGACGCCGCCTGCAACATCCTCACCGGAGTGCACGGGGTGAAGATCGGCCACCACGGTCCGAACTTCCACCTCGCCGACGAGCCGGAGGAGCACCTGCGACAGCTGGATGCCGCGACGCAGCGCTTCCTCGCCGGAGGCGTCACCTCGATCGGCGATTGCCAGGTCACCCGTCGTGAGTTCGACATGTACCTGCGCCTCGCCGAGGCGGGCCGCCTCGAGCTGCGGGTGTCGATGTACCTGCTGTCGCACCTGCTCGACGAGGCGCTCGAGATGGGGCTGGTGGGCCAGTTCGGCAACGCTCACCTGAGTTTCGCCGGCATCAAGCTCTACGCCGACGGCACGCTCGGCGGCTGGACCGCGTACTTCCCCGACGGCTATGTGGGTGACCCGTGCCGCACGGGGCAGCTGTACCACGAGCCCGCCGAGTACACCGCGCTGATCAGCCGGGCGCACGCCGCCGGCCTGCAGACCGCGACCCACGCGCAGTCGCCCACGGCGATCGAGATGGTCGTGTCGGCGATCGAGGCGGCTCTCGCCGAACGACCCGACTCCGATGCGCGGCACCGCATCGAGCACTGCGGTCTGCCGACGCCCGAGCAGATCGATCGGATGGCCGCCTCCGGCATCCGCCCCGTCAACCAGACGCAGCACTACTTCAACTGGGGCGAGGGCGTCGAAGAGGCCATCGGCACCCCGGGGGAGCGCTTCAACCCGCTCGGCGAGTTCGAGCGCGCAGGCGTGCCGTTCACGATCTCGTCTGATGCCCCGGTCGCCGAGCCGATCCCGCTCGAGGCCATCCAGACGGCGGTCACTCGCGTGACTCGGCGCGGGCACAAGCTCGGGCCCGACGACCTGCGCGTCTCAGCCCTGTCGGCGCTGCGCGCCCACACGATCGAGGGTGCGGTGTCGATCGGCCGCGAAGACGACCTCGGCTCTCTCGAAGCCGGCAAGTACGCCGACTTCGTGGTGCTCTCCGACGACCCGCTCGGCGTCGACGCCGAGGACATCGCTTCGATCACGGTGCGCGAGACCTGGGTCGACGGCACCCGCCGCCACGTGGCCGCTGCGGTGATGGCCGGCGCATGAGCGAGGATTCGACCATGACCGAAGACCGCTTCGCCGACACCGCCGGTCGGGCGGTGCTCGAGACGATCCGCGGCTACGGGGTCGACGCCGTGTTCGGCATCCCCGGCACCCACAACCTCGAGCTGTACCGTCCGCTGGCCGACCTGGGCATCCGTGCGGTGACCAACCGTCACGAGCAGGGCTCCGGATACGGCGCCGACGGCTGGGCGCAGCAGACCGGGCTGCCCGGCGTCGTCATCACGACGTCGGGCCCGGGGCTGCAGAACGCGATGAGTGCGATCGGCACGGCGTTCTGCGAGTCGCGGCCGATGGTCGTGCTCTCCCCGGGAGTGCCGCTCGGGTCGGAGTTCGCCGACGTCGGGACTCTCCACGAGACGAAGGATGCCACGGCCATGGTCGGCGCGATCGCCGAGTGGTCCCGCCGCGTGACCAGCGCAGCCGAGGCGGTCGAGGCCGTGCACGACGCTTTCACGCTGTTCCGCACCGGCCGCCCCCGCCCCGTGCACATCGAGATCCCCCTCGACGTGCTCGAATCCGCGGCCGAGGTCCCCGCCGAAGCGCGCCGCCCCAGGGCGCTGCCGCAGCGGGCATCGGGCGATCCCGCAGCGCTGACCGAGGCCGCGCGCCTGCTGACCGGCGCCGAGCGCCCGGTGATCGTCGCGGGCGGCGGGTCCGTCGATGCGGCCCACGAAGTGACGATGCTCGCCGAACGCCTCGGTGCTCCGGTGCTCACGACGCTCAACGGCAAGGGGGTCGTCGACGAACGGCATGCGCTCTCGCTCGGCTCGAACCTGCGTCTCGCCGCAGCCCGAGAGGTCGCAGAAGACGCCGACGTCGTGCTCGTGATCGGCTCGAAGCTCGGCGAGGCCGAGCTCTGGGCTCCGCGGCTCGAGGCGCGAGGCGCAGTCGTGCGCATCGACATCTCGCCGCTGCAGCTCGACAAGAACCTCGCCGCGACCGTCGGCATCGTCGGCGACGCGGCCGCCGTTTCGGCAGGACTGCTCGCGCTGCTGCCGGCCGATCACCGCGTGCCGCGTGAACTGGCCGTCGAGCGAGCGGCGATCGACGCCGAGATGCGCGAGACCGCCCCCGACGCCGTGGCGCTCGCCGAGATCATCGTCGATGCGCTGCCCGACGACGCGGTCGTCGCCGGTGACTCCTCGCAGATCGTCTACATGGCGCTCGGCAGTGTGCTGCGCTCGGCGCGTCCGCACGCCCTGCTCTACACGCCCACCTACGCAACGCTCGGCTATGGCCTGCCCGCAGCGATCGGCGCCAGGGTGGCCCAGACCGAGCATCCCGTCGTCACCGTGATCGGAGACGGCGCGCTCATGTTCTGCGTGAACGAGCTCGTGACGGCGGTCGAGCAGCGCCTCGACATCACCGTCGTGTGCGTCGACAACGGCGGCTACGCCGAGATCCGCCAGAACGAGGTCGACCGCGGCATGACCCCGATCGGCGTCGACCTGGTGCAGCCCGACTGGGCGGCGCTGGCGACAGCGTTCGGCGCCACAGGGCGGCGGGCCGAGACCCCCGACGACATCGCACCGAGCATCCGCAGCGCCATCGCCGCCGGCGGCGTGCAGCTCGTGCACATCCCCACGCAGAGACAGGACTGATCATGACCGAGAACGTGGGCCCCATCGACGCCTCCGTGAACCCCCGCTACTCGGGGATCGCGACCTTCGCCCGCCTGCCGAGGATCGAGGACGTGCCGCGCGCCGACATCGCCGTCGTCGGCATCCCCTTCGACTCGGGGGTGAGCTACCGTCCTGGCACCCGCTTCGGGCCCTCGCACGTGCGCGAGTCGTCTCGGCTGCTGCGCCCCTACAACCCGGCGCAGGACGTCTCGCCGTTCGCGGTCGCGCAGGTGGTGGATGCCGGAGACATCCCCGTCAACCCGTTCGATCTCACCGAGGCCGTGACCGAGGTCGAACGCGCTGCGCTCGCACTCGGCGAGCAGGTGCAGCGGATCGTCACGATCGGCGGCGACCATACGGTCGCGCTGCCGCTGCTGCGTGCCGTCGCGGCGAAGCACGGCCCGGTGGCGGTGCTGCACTTCGACGCGCACCTCGACACCTGGGACACCTACTTCGGCGCACCGATCACCCACGGCACCCCGTTCCGCCGGGCGAGCGAAGAGGGGCTCATCGACCTCACCGCGAGCTGCCACGTCGGCACACGAGGACCCCTGTACTCGAAGAAGGACCTCGAAGACGACGAGCTCCTCGGGTTCTCGATCGTCTCGAGCGAGTACATCGAGGAGCACGGCGTCGAGGCCGGCATCCAGCGCATCCTGCAGCGCATCGGCGACAAGCCCCTGTACGTGTCGATCGACATCGACGTGCTCGACCCGGCCCATGCCCCTGGCACCGGAACCCCCGAGGCCGGCGGGCTCACCAGCCGCGAGCTGCTGCGCATCCTGCGTGCCCTCGGCGACAGCGACATCGTGGGCGCCGACGTCGTGGAGGTCTCTCCTGCGTACGACCACGCGCAGATCACCGGGATCGCCGCGAGTCACGTCGTGTACGAGCTCGTGTCGCTGCTCGCCGCCCGAATCGGTCGCAGCTGACAGCTCTCACGCATACGATGCGGCGAGCATCTCGGCGAAGAGCTCTTCGGCGTCGCGTTCGACGCGGCGGCGGGTGAACCAGTCGCAGATGTTGACGCAGTCGCGGTGCAGCAGGTCGAGGCCCTGCGGGTTCGCGATGATGTCGACGATCTGCGGCAGGTCGATCACCCGCACCCGGCCGTCGTGCACGAGCAGGTTGTAGGCCGAGAGGTCGCCGTGGGCGAAGCCGGCCGCGGCGAAGATGCGCATCAGGTCGACGATCTGGTCGTACAGCTCGGCCAGCTCGGCGCGGTCGCTGCGCACCGCCGCGAGTCGGGGAGCGGCGACGCCGTTCGCATCGCCGACGAACTCCATGAGCAGCTCGGTGCCGTTGACCTGCACGGGGTACGGGACGGGGGCGCCGAGCTCCCACATGCGGCACAGCGCATCGAACTCCGCGAACGACCACTGCGCGGCGGCGACCGCCCTGCCGTGCTCGGACTTCTTGGCGAGCGCCCTGGTGTCGCGGGTGTTCCTGGTGCTGCGGCCCTCGGTGTAGACGCCCGAGCGGTGGAAGCTGCTGTGGTCGGTGTCGCGATAGCGCTTGGCGGCGAGCAGCGTGCGGTGCGCGGGGTCGTCCGGCACCGCCCGTTCGAGCAGGAACACATCGGCCTCCTTGCCGGTCTTGAGGATGCCGAGCTCGGTGTCGAGCGCACCGGCGCTCGTCACGACCCACGCGGGCCACGGCAGGGGGCCGCGCTCCGACGGGGTGATCGCCGGCCAGGTGGTCCAGCGCTGGTTGTCGCCGGGTTCGACGTCGGCGAAGGTCGGGACGGATTCGAAGGGAGAGGCGTCGAACGTCGAGGCGGCCGACGAACGGGCGAAGAGACGGGAAGAGGATGCTTCAGAAGAAGCGAAGAGATCAGACACGGTATGTGGCTCCGAGAGAAGGAGGCCACCGCGGATCAGGAGCGGGCGGCCTCGAGAGGAAGGAAGTCGGCGAGGGGCGCGACAGAGACGGCGTTCATGTCATCCACTCCTCTCGCTGAGACCTTCCGGGAGAACCCCGGTGCGTCGTCGAGCCTAGAGGTCGCGGGCGGATGCTGTCCAGACCCGATCCGGTGCTTGCCAGGCCCGATCCGGTGCTCCCCGGGCCGAAGCCGGACGAATGGTCGGATGCCGTGGACGCCGCGTCGGGTGCAGCAGCCCCGCGACTGCGAGTGTTGAACCATGACCACGACCGCGCCCGTGCCCGTGACGACCGCCCGCACCGAGAGCATCCGCTACGGCGGGCTCATCGTGCTGATGCTGATGGGCTTCCTGCTCGTCACGGCGGAGTTCCTGCCCAACGGCGTGCTCACCGAGATGGCAGACGCGCTCGGCGTCACGCCGGGACAGGCCGGGCAGACCGTGACGGTCACCGCTCTCGTCGGCCTGATCGTCGCACCCACGGTCGGTCTGATCTTCCCCCGCCTCGACCGCCGGTCGCTGCTCATCTGGATGGCGCTCGCCGCCGCCGCATCCAACCTGATCGTCGCGATCGCGCCGAACCTCATCATCGTCCTGCTCGCGCGGTTCCTGCTGGGAGCGGCGATCAGCGCGTTCTGGGCGATGTCGATCACGGTCGCTGTGCGGCTCGCGGGACCCGAGCACCTCGGACGCGGGGTCATGTTCACCTCGGCCGGCGTCTCGCTCGCCACGGTCGCGGGCGTGCCGCTCGGCGTCATGCTCAGCGAGATCGTCGATTGGCAGACGGTGTTCGCGATCGCCGGCGTGCTCATGGTGCTGCTGTCCGTGGCGCTGCGATTCATGCTGCCGTCTGTTCCGGCCGAGCAGGCATCGAGCATCCGTCTGCTCGTCGACACCCTGCGGCGCCCCGGCATCGGGCTGGGCATGGTCGGGCACGTGCTCGTGGTGCTCGGGCACTTCCTCGCCTACACGTACGTGCGGCTCGCGCTCGAGCGCATCCCCGAGGTCGAGCCGTCGACGATCATCCTGCTGCTCGCTCTCTTCGGAGTCGGCGGCCTCGCCGGCAACCTCGGGCTCGGATTCTTCATCGACCGCACCTTCGCGTTCTTCGCGGTGTTCGCGCCGCTCGTGATCGCGGTGTCGGTGCTGTCGATGATCTTCCTCTCAGGGTCCGTTCTCGGCGTCGGCATCGTCGTGTTCGTCTGGGGCTTCTTCTTCTCGTCGTGGCTGCTCGTGGCCAACACCTGGGTGGGCCACCGCATGCCCGACCGGCTCGAAGCCGGCGGCAGCCTGGTCGTCGTCGGATTCCAGGGGGCGATCACGATCGCGGCGGGCCTCGGAGGACTGCTCGTCGACACCCTCGACGTCGAGTTCGTCTACGTTCTCGGGGCCATCTCGCTGCTCGTCGGCGCCGTGCTCTTCGGAATGTCGAACCGCAGGAGCACTGCGGCGGCGGCGCTCGTCTGAGTCGCCTCGTTTCCCACCCTCACCCGGGCACGGATTCGGATCGAGCGTTCGACACACCGACCGTCCGCCCACCGCGGGCGGCGTGTCGGGCTCGGACTCCGAAGTTGTGCCCGGCGTGGGCTGGCAGCGCAGGGCCGCAGCGGGCCGGGTGGGCTCAGACGGGGACGGCGGTCAGCTCGCCCGCCCGCCACGCGGACGGTGTCAGGCCGGTGCGGCGTCGGAACGCGCGACTGAATCCCTCGTCCGAGGCGTAGCCCAACTCGCGAGAGGTCTCGCTGACGGATCGGCCGGCGCTCAGCATCCGCTTGGCCGTGTCGATGCGCACCTCGGTGACGTAGTCGGCGGGGGATCGACCGATCGCGCTGCGGAAGCGCTCCGCGAAGACCGAGCGCGACATCGCCCCGACGCTCGCGAGGCGCTCGACGGTCCACTCTCGACCGGGCTGCTCGTGGATCGCGTCGACGACGCGGTCGAGGAACGGGTCCTTCGAGACCGACGGCCAGCCCGCGGGCGCGCAGCCGTTCGCGGCCCAGGCGCGGATGACCGAGAGCAGCACGGTCTGCGCCATCATGCGGCAGATCACGGGGTCGCCCTGTCTGACCGGGTACGACGGCGGATCCGTCGGCCCCATGCTGCCGGCGAGCGCCGCTGCCGCGGGTTCGAGAGAGTCGAACGACATGACGGTGATCGGGTCGGGGAGCACGGCGGCGAGCATCGACGCGCTGTCCGAGAACTCGAGGTCGACCACCACCAGGTCGGTCGCAGCACCTGCTTCGAGAGCGATCGGAGCCCGGCCGAGCGTGAGGAACGCATCGCCTCTGACGAGACTCGCACTCAGGGGCCGGTCATCGACGGCCACGATCTGTGCCGTGCGGTCGACGTCGAGGCGGCATCCGGTGGTGAGGGGCGGATGCCCGCTCACCGAACCGTCGGCGATGTAGACGAGGGTGGCTGCGCCCGAGGGGAGCGGCAGGAGGCCGCCCGCCGCCAGCGTGACGCGTCGAGCGATGCCCACGCGCAGGTCGACGGAGTCGAGCACCTGCCCGAGGGCTGCGGAATCGACGGTCACCATGCCTTCGGCAACGCTCGGGGGCGCACAGCTATTCCGGATACGCTGGAAAGACCCCCACCCGAGGAGTCCCGTGTTCCGCACACCCGACCGCCTGTTCCGAGTCCTCGCGATCGCGGAGGCGATCACCTGGACCATCCTCATCTCGGCGATCATCGCCCGTGCCGTCGGTGCGCCCGGCATCGTCGTGACGGTGGGTGGGGGCATCCACGGGTTCGTGTTCCTCGCCTATGCGGCGACCGCCGTGCTCGTCGCGCTCAACCAGCGCTGGCACCTGGGCGTCGCGATCCTCGCCGTGGTCAGCGCGATCGTGCCCTACGCGACGATCCCCATGGAGATCTGGCTGCACCGCACCGGGCGTCTCGCCGGCGACTGGCGGCTCGAGCAGACCGACGATCCGCGCGACGCTCGCTGGTACGACAGGCTCATGCGGTGGTTCCTGCGTCGCCCGTGGGTCCTGGCGATCCTGCTCGTCGTCGGCATCGTGGCGCTGTACGTGATCCTGCTGCTGGTCGGCCCTCCCGGCGGCAAGTGAGGCCCGACCGGCATCACTGCACGACGACGGCGTTCTTGTCGATGACCTCTGCCATCGTCGCGTCGATGTCGCCACCCGTGCAGTCGACGATCACGTAGAGCCCGACGCCGGTCGCGGTGAAGGCCCGCGCCGCCATGCTCCACCTGCGCTCACCGGCCTCGCCCTCGACCTGACGGTTCTCGACGTCGGTGTTGCCGCCGATCTGGTAGCTGAACGCGCCGGTGGTGGAGAGCGGGGTGATGGCCGCCGCATCCGCCTCGCCCAGGATCACGGCGAGCATCGCGTCGGAGCTGACGCTGTCATCGCCGGCGACCGTCGGCACATCGGGGATGAGCCCCTGCCAGAACTGCGCGGTGCACGTGTCGTCGATCGTGCCGTAGGTCCAGCCGCCGTTGCCGTCGTCGGGCTTGACGATCTTCCAGCCGTCGTCGACGACGAAGCCGTCTCCCCACTGGATATAGGCCGTGGCCGGCAGATCGGCACCCGCAGCGAAGGTCAGCGACGCGGGCAGGTCACCCGATGGCTGCTCCGTCGGGCTCGTGGTCGGTGCCGGGTCGGGGCCGTCGCCGTCAGGGGTGTTCACCGGGATCTGCGCATACAGGCATCCGCTGAGCGGCAGCACCGCCAATGCGACCGCCGAGGCGGCAGCGAGGCGGACGAGCGGAGAGACCTGCGAGATGCGCGTCATGCGGGTCAGCCTAGCCGGGGCCCGCGCGATCCTGCGGGACGATTCGCCCGGGCAGGGCCGTCAGTGCGCGGACGCGATGCCGACGGCATCCTGCACCATCACCGACGCGACGCGCGCCCCCGCTCCCGCCGCGACGATGAGCTGCTGGGGGCCGGGGATCGCCGCATCGCCGGCGGCGTAGAGCCCCGGGATGTCGGTGCGTCCCGAGCGGTCGGTCACGAGATGTCCGTCGTGATCGATCGACGGCGCGAAGCCGCGCAGGAACGACAGATCGGTCTCCCACTCCGGCCGGACGAACCCGCCCTCGACCTCGATGACGGCTCCGTCGTCGAGTCTGATCGCCTCGATGCGGCCGCGATCGCCGACGAGTTCGGAGATCGGACGCCGAACGACCGCGACGCCGGCCGCGGCCAGCTCGGCCTCCTGCGCGCTGGTCACGGTGTCGGCGCCGAGCGTGAAGACGGTGAGATCCTCGGTCCAGCGCGCGATGAGCCGGGCGCGGTCGGCGAGGTCATCCGTCGTGCCGATGAGTGCGAGTCGTCTTCCGCGCATCTCCCACGCGTCGCAGGCGGCACAGCTGAACAGGCTGATGCCGTAGAACCCGCGCAGGTTGGGCACGTCGGGGAGGGTCTCGCGCAACCCGGTGGCCAGCAGCACCGAGTGCGCGGCGACGATGTCGGTCGGATCCTTGCGGCCGATGGATGCCGTGAACCGGGGGCGCTGCCCACCGGCATCCGGCGCGAGCTCGGCATCCGCCCCGACTCCCGGTCCCCGCCGTGCGAGATCGAGCACTCGCACGCGGGTGCGCACCTCGATGTTCGGGTAGGCGGCGAGCTCCTCGCGCGCGATGCGCCGCAGCTCGTGCGGGGGCACGCCGTCGCGGGTGAGGAACCCGTGCGAGTTCAGAGTGGCGGCGTTGCGAGGGCGGTCCGCATCGACCACGAGCACGCGCATGAGTGAGCGTCCGAGATTCAGGGCGGCGGAGAGCCCGGCAGGGCCACCACCGATCACGAGCACGTCGTAGGCGTCCGTGTCAGTCATCAGTGCCCTTCTGTCGCGTCCAGTCTGCCACCTTGCGACTGAGGGTCACCTAACTCGGGGCGATCCCGGCGTGCGGGCTGAGTGCGACGACGTCGCCGATCACGACGACGGCGGGGGATCGCACCTGCCGGGCGGCGGCGAGGTGGGCGATGGTCCCGAGTGTGCCGACGGTCACCCGCTGGCGCTCACCGAATCCGTCTTCGATGATCGCGACAGGGCAGTCGGCGCCGCGCGCCCCCGCGGCGAGGATGTGCGCGGAGTGCCCGAGGGTGTTCACGCCCATCAGCAGCACGACGGTGTGGTCGCGCCCTCCGCCCAGCGCCTCGATCTGGTCGTGGGCGCTGGCGACGGTGAACGTCTCGGCGACGCCGCGCTGGGTCAGGGGGATGCCGGCGAGGCCGGGCACGGCCACGGCGCTCGTGACTCCGGAGATCACGTCGACAGCGATGCCGGCGGCTTCGCAGAACAGCTGCTCTTCGCGCCCGCGGCCGAAGACGAACGGGTCGCCGCCCTTGAACCGCACCACGCGGCGCCCCTCCAGGGCGAGCGAGACGAGCAGTTCGTTGATGCCGTCCTGGGGCACAGGGTGGTGGCCGGGGAGCTTGCCGACATCGATGACCTCGGCGTCGATCCGCACGCCCTCGTCGGCGAGCTGGGCGAGCACGGCCCGTGCGCCGAGGCGGTCGGCGACGATCACGTCGGCCGCCTGCAGCGCGCGGAGCCCCCGCACGGTCAGCAGCCCGGCATCACCAGGACCCGCACCGACGAGCGTGACGGTGCCGGGTGCTGTGACGGTGTTGGTGTCGGTGCCGGTGCCGTTCGTCATGGGCGTGCGGCTTCGGCGATCGGGCCCGTGGTCGAGAGAAGGCGCGCAGACGCCTCGTCGTAGCGGGCGACGACGAGGTCGATCAGCGGCTGCGGCACGATCGTGCCGTCGAGCAGGGGAGGCGTGATCGTGCGGCCGTCGGCCTGGCCCGCGGTCATGTCGAAGAAGAAGCCTCGGGCGAGCAGATAGGTCGAGACGACCGCTTCGGGATGCTGTCGCAGTGCACCGGGCAGGTCTGGCTGACGCGCGGCGAGGTAGGCGAGTTCGACCCGCGCACCGAGTCGGAGCGAGAGCAGCGAGGCCATGGCCTCGGCGTCGGTCAGCGAGGCCGGGTCACGGGAGCCGGCGACCGCGAGGATCACCGGCTGACGGGAGTCGAGATCGACCGCGGGTGTCTCGGCCGATGCTGCAGCCAGGCGATCCGCCAGCACCTCGGCGAGACGCGGGTCGGGCCCCATCGGGTCGCTGACCACGGCATCCGCCTTCTTCGCCGCCATGCCGTGCAGGTCGTGGTGCACGTGGAAGCCGCGCGAGAGCAGCAACGGCACGATCACGACCGGACCCTCGATCGTCGGCAGGAGGTCGGCCGCGTCTGGCTGCTGCACGTCGACGAAGGCGCTGCGCACATCGACGTCGGGGAGGGCCGCTGCGACGGCGTCCACCAGATCGGCGATGGCTCGGGCACCCTCGGCATCCGAGGTCCCGTGCGAGACGGCGAGCAGGATCGGGCGGCGCATGCTGAGACTGTAGGCGAGCCGTGTGACGACGGTGTTTCGAGGATCTCGCCTCGAGTCGAGAGCTGATGTGCAGTGCACTGCAGTGCAGTGCTGACTGGGCGCAGCCGCCCGGTCAGGTGGCGGGCGCGGAGCTCCGCCACGTGCGCAGCGCGAGGAGGACATCGGGGTCGAGCCCCGCCGACTTCGACCATTCCTCGAGATCGAGCGACTCGTACGCGTCGGTGAACGCTGATTCCGGTGTGTGACCGAAGCGCGCCAGCACCGCTCGGCGTTCCTCGGCGTGCTGCGATCTGCTGCGGAGCGCCTCCATCGCGGCCGCGTTCGCGAATGAGGTCGCGTAGTCGAGCCGCGCGGCCTCGGTGGTCACGTCGAGGGCGCGCAGCAGCATCATCGTGACGAGACCGGTGCGATCCCATCCGGCCGCGCAGTGGAACAGGATGCCGCCGGGGCGCGCCGTCGCGATCGCCTGCAGCACCCCCGCCATGCGATGCGGCAGGTCTGTCAGGTGCGGCACGTAGTAGAGGGGCGTGCCCCAGCGCCCATCGGCCTCGAGCGGCTCCCAGAAGTCGCGTTCCGCTCCGTCGAGATCCACGGCGATCACGTCGATGTCGCCTGGCGCACCGGGCGTGCGCTCCTCCGGTCGGCGCAGGTCCACCACTGTGGCGATCCCGCGTTCGCGCAGGAGGTCCCACCCCTCGGGCGATACGAGATCAGGGGCATCGGAGCGGATGAAGACGCCATGCGGGGTGACAGTGCCGTCCTGGCGCTGAAGGCCCCCGAGGTCGCGCGCGTTCGCGAGGCCGGGGATGTCGAGGGGAGGGTGGCTCACGCGGGGATTCTTGCACGGCGGCCTGATTCCGCACCCGGAATCCAAAGTTGAGCCAGTTCATATCAACTTTGTTTGACAGCATCCGGAGGTCGGAGTACAGTTGAGTCATCGCGACTCAGGTTTGCCTGATCGCCCCGGATTTCCAGACCACATCAACCTCAGCAACAAAGGAGAATCACATGGCACGTGCTGTTGGAATCGACCTCGGTACGACGAACTCCGTCGTCAGCGTCCTCGAGGGTGGCGAGCCGAAGGTCATCGCCAATGCCGAGGGCTTCCGCACGACCCCCTCGGTCGTCGCCTTCACGAAGGACGGCGAGGTGCTCGTCGGCGAGACCGCGAAGCGCCAGGCCGTCACGAACGTCGACCGCACCATCGCATCCGTCAAGCGCCACATCGGCACCGACTGGACGTTCGACGTCGACGGCAAGAAGTGGACGCCGCAGGAGATCTCCGCGCGCATCCTCCAGAAGCTCAAGCGCGACGCCGAGTCGTACCTGGGTGACACGGTGACCGACGCTGTCATCACCGTCCCCGCGTACTTCAACGACGCCGAGCGTCAGGCGACCAAGGAGGCCGGCGAGATCTCGGGCCTCAACGTCCTGCGCATCATCAACGAGCCCACCGCCGCGGCTCTCGCGTACGGCCTCGACAAGGGCAAGGAAGACGAGCTCATCCTGGTCTTCGACCTCGGTGGCGGAACCTTCGACGTCTCCCTGCTCGAGGTGGGCAAGGACGACGACTTCTCGACCATCCAGGTGCGCTCGACCTCGGGTGACAACCGCCTCGGCGGCGACGACTGGGACCAGCGTCTCGTCGATCACCTGATCAAGCAGTTCAAGGAGACCACGGGCGTCGACGTCTCGGGTGACAAGATCGCCCTGCAGCGTCTGAAGGAGGCTGCGGAGCAGGCCAAGAAGGAGCTCTCCTCCTCGACCTCGACCAGCATCAACCTCCCGTACCTGTCGCTGACCGAGTCGGGCCCCGTCTCGCTCTCCGAGACCATCACCCGCGCGAAGTTCGAGGACCTCACCAAGGACCTGCTCGACCGCACCAAGAAGCCCTTCGAGGACGTCATCCGCGAAGCCGGCATCAAGGTCGCCGACATCGACCACATCGTGCTCGTGGGTGGATCGACCCGTATGCCCGCCGTCGCCGAGCTCGTCAAGCGCGAGACCGGCAAGGAGGCGAACAAGGGCGTCAACCCCGATGAGGTCGTCGCCGTGGGCGCAGCCCTCCAGGCCGGTGTCCTCAAGGGCGAGCGCAAGGACGTCCTGCTCATCGACGTCACCCCCCTCAGCCTCGGCATCGAGACCAAGGGCGGCATGATGACCAAGCTCATCGAGCGCAACACGGCCATCCCGACCAAGCGTAGCGAGACCTTCACCACAGCAGACGACAACCAGCCGTCCGTCGCGATCCAGGTCTTCCAGGGCGAGCGTGACTTCACCCGCGACAACAAGCCGCTGGGAACGTTCGAGCTCACCGGAATCGCCCCGGCTCCCCGTGGCATCCCGCAGATCGAGGTCACGTTCGACATCGACGCCAACGGCATCGTGCACGTGTCCGCCAAGGACAAGGGCACCGGCACCGAGAAGTCGATCGTCATCTCCGGCGGCTCGTCGCTGTCGAAGGAGGACATCGAGCGCATGGTGCGCGAGGCCGAGGAGCACGCGGCAGAAGACAAGGCGCGCCGCGAGGCCGCCGAGGTCCGCAACCAGGCCGAGACGCTCGCGTACTCGATCGACAAGCTGATCACCGAGAACGACGACAAGCTGCCTGAAGACGTCAAGACCGAGGTCAAGGCCGACGTCGACGCGCTCAAGACGGCTCTGGCCGGCGATGACGACGAGGCCGTGAAGACCGCGTTCGACAAGCTGAACCAGTCGCAGGGCAAGATCGGCGAGGCCATCTACGCACAGTCCCAGGCAGAGGGCGCTCCGAGCGCCGACGCCGCGGGCGAGGCTCCGGCCGATGACAGCTCCTCCGACGAGGACGTCATCGACGCCGAGGTCGTCGACGACGAGGACGAGAAGAAGTAATCATGACGGACAAGAACTTCGAAGGTGACGACGAGGTTCGCAGCGAGGGGTCGGATGCTCAGGCATCCGGCCCCGCGCCGCAGAACCCCGACTCGCGCGAGGCCGCGGCCGCGGAAGGATCCGACGAGACGCCGGTCGACGGTGCACCCGACGATCTGACGGTCGACGACATCCTCGGCGCCACCCAGACCGGCGAGGCCGCGGCAGAGGATGCCGTGCTCGCCGACCTGGAGTCGACGCTGCTGAACGACCTCAAGCGCCTCCAGGCCGAGTACGCCAACTACCGCCGCCGCACCGAAGAGCAGCGCCAGGTCGAGATCGAGCGCGCGAAGGGCGAGGCCGCCAAGGGCCTCATCCCCGTGCTCGACGATCTCGACCGCGCCGCCCAGCACGGTGACCTGGTCGAGGGCACACCCTTCGCCGTCATCGCCGGCAAGGTGCGCACGGTGGTCGAGCGGCTCGGTGTCGTCTCGTACGGCGAGAAGGGCGAGGAATTCGACCCGCAGCGCCACGAGGCGATCTTCCAGCAGCCCACGCCGGGCGCCGACAAGACCACGGTGCTCGAGGTCGTCGAGGTGGGTTACCGCCTCGGTGACGTCGAGCTGCGTCCCGCGAAGGTCGTCGTCGCCGTACCCGCAGAGTAGGTGATCGATGGCTAGCCAGGACTGGTTCGACAAGGACTTCTACAAGACCCTCGGGGTCTCGAAAGACGTCAGCGACGCCGATCTCAAGAAGACGTACCGAAAGCTCGCTCGCAAGTACCACCCCGACTCCAATCAGGGTGACGAGAAGGCCGAGGCGAAGTTCAAAGAGGTCAGCGAGGCGTACTCGGTGCTCTCTGACGCGGAACAGCGCAAGGAGTACGACGAGATCCGCGCGATGGGCTCGGGCGCACGCTTCACGGCGGGCGGCACGGGCGCAGGCGGCTTCGAAGACGTCTTCAGCCGGTTCGGGCAGCAGGGGCGCGGGCAGCAGCAGTCCGCCGACTTCGAGGACATCTTCGCGATGTTCAATCAGGGTCAGGGCGGCTCGTTCGGCTCCGGTCGGTTCGGGCAGACGTCCGGCGGGTACCGAGGCTTCGGAGGCCCCCAGAAGGGCGCCGACGTCACGGCGCGCACCACGCTCGACTTCGCCACCGCCGTGCAGGGCGAGACGATCAGCCTGCAGGGCGACGACGGCAAGCCGTTCAAGGTGAAGATCCCCGCCGGTGTCGCCGACGGTCAGAAGATCAGGCTCCGCGGACGCGGCCGCCCCTCGCCCGACGGTGGGGAGAACGGCGACGTCGTGGTGCAGATCGCGGTACGACCGCATCCGGTGTTCACCCGTGAAGGGCTGAACCTCCGCGTGGTCGTGCCGGTGACGTTCACCGAGGCCGCGCTCGGCGCGACCATCGAGGTTCCGACGCTCGGCGGCGACACGGTCAAGCTGCGCGTCGCCCCCGGCACCCCATCAGGACGCGTGCTGCGCGTCAAGGGACGCGGCGTGACCACAGCGAAGGGCACGGGCGATCTGCTCGCCGAGCTGCAGATCGCGGTGCCGTCGCACCTCGACGAGGCCGCTCGCGAGGCGCTGGAGAAGTTCCAGTCCCTCGAACCCGCCGAGAACCCGCGGGCAGACCTCATGGCCAAGGCCCGACGGTAGAGAAACCGCGATGAGAACGATGATGACGAACGCGAACACCGAGGAAGAGGTGATCCACAGTGGCTGACCAGCGCATGGATGCCGACACCCCGGTGTTCGCGATCGCCGTCGCCGCCGAACTCTCGGGAATGCACCCGCAGACTCTGCGACAGTATGACCGCATCGGACTCGTGGTGCCCGGTCGCACATCCGGCGGCTCGCGCCGCTACTCCACCCGCAACATCGAGCAGCTCCGCGAGGTCGCCCAGCTGTCTTCCGAAGGCATGAGCCTTCCGGCCATCGCGCGACTCCTCGATCTGGAGGATGAGAACCGGATGCTGCGGCGCCGCGTCGTGGAACTCGATGCCGCCCTGCGAGCCGAGCGAGAGAGTCGCCCCGGTGTCCGTGTGTTCGCCGCCGGTGCATCGGGTGTCATCCCGATGCCGAACGGCCGCCGCATGCGCCGCTCTGCCGAGGTCGTCCTCTGGCATCCGGGTGGCGGAAGGGACTGACCTCCCGCTCGACTGCAGCTAAGACGACCGCCACACCTTCGTTGCGAGGTTCGAGACCTCTTTGTCGAGGGCGTCGAATCGATGGTCGAGTATGTCGATGCGACCGTTCAGATGCGCATCGAGCGCTTCGATCTGGCCGGACAGTTTTCCATCGAGCGCTTCGATCTGGCCGGACAGCCTTCCGTCGAGCGCTTCGATCTTGCCGGTCAGTGTTCCCTCGAGGCGGCCGATCTCGGCGCGCACCACCCTGCCGAAATGGGTCGTCACGAGGGTGAAGCCGCCCAGGAGCGCGGCGCCGAACACCCCTATGAGCGTCCAGACCTGAGGCTCGTTCATCGTCATGACTCCATCCTGTGAGCGTGGCGCCAGAATGGCAGTGTTGTGTCGTCCGACACCTTCTGCCCGCGCCCGATCCCGCGGTTCTGAGGACAGCTCGAGCGCGATGCGGGATGGTGCAGGAGGGGTCGGCGCACCCGCGCATCCATTCGCGCGCGGTATCGTTGCGACACGATGAGGATCACGCGTCGCACACTGCTGATCGGCGCCGGAGCCGGTGTCCTGGGAGTCCTGTTGGCCTCCTGCACGCCCGAGCCGGCGCCGTCGCCCACGCCCGACCGCTCGCCGACCCCGAAGCCGACGAGCGACGCGATCACCCCGGCGGCGTTCGCCCGCAGCTCGTGGTCGACCGACCCCTTCGCGCTGGGAGCTGCGAGCTTCACGCCGGTGGGCACCCAGGCGACCGCCCGCGACGCGCTGGCCGAGCCGATCGATGACCGCCTGTTCCTGTCGGGCGAGGCGACCGACTCGGAGGCTCCCGGCACGATGGCCGCCGCGCTCCGCTCGGGTGAACGGGCTGCCGAGCAGCTCCTGCGTGCGGCAGACGCGGGTGAACGCGTCGCGGTCATCGGCGCGGGACTCGCCGGTGCGACCGCCGCCTCGCGACTCGTCGCCGACGGGCTGCAGGTCACCGTCTTCGAGGCGCGCGACCGTGTCGGGGGCCGCATCCACTCGGTCGTCGACGACAAGGCGTGGCCGTTCCCGGCGCAGCTCGGAGGCTGGCTCTTCGTCGCCTCCGACAACGCTCTGCTCGACTCCCTGAACGCGCTCGACATCCGCACCGCGCCGATCGCCGGATCGCTGTGGCGATCGAGCGAGGGCGACGTCGGCGCGGTGTCCGCCGAGCCCGTGCAGGCCGCCATCGCCACGGCCCAGCAGGGGCTGACCGACACGTCGCTCGAGGATGCGCTCACCGCGGCCGGCGCCGATCCGACCGAACCCGGGCTCGCGGCCCTGCTCGCCTCGATCGCCGCATCGTCCGGGGCCGACGCCGACGAGGCGTCGACCTGGTTCCCGCCGATCCTCCCCGCCGACGAGTACACCGCACCTCTCGCCGATCTGACCCCCGTCGTCGAGGGCCTGCTCGAGGGCGCCAAGCTGAGCCTGTCGTCGCCGGTCAGTCGGGTCGCGTACGACGAGGCCGGGGTCAGCCTCGGCATCGCCTCGGGAGAATCGCTGTCGTTCGACCGGGTGCTCATCACGGTGCCGCTCGGCGTGCTCAAGAGCGAGGGGCTGCAGTTCGCCCCGGCGCTGCCGTTCGGCCACCGCGGCGCGATCGACGACCTGGGCATGGGGCGCATCGAGACCGTGTGGCTGCGCTTCGACGATCCGCTCATCGCGGCGACCCCGCCGGCGGAGGGCGAGACGGAGGGCGAGACGGATGCCGCCGCCGAACCCGCGATCTGGCATGTCGTCGGCGGCGACGTGTCGATCCGCACCTGGATCAACCTCGCTCCGGCGACCGGCGAGAACATCGTGGTGGGCCTCGTCGGGGGAGATGCGGCGGCGGACTTCGCCGAGCTCGACGACCAGAAAGCGCTGGAGGCGGCCATCGCGTCGCTCGCGCCGTTCCTGACGGCGCCTGCCTGACCGGCATCCCGGCACGCCGGCGGGCCCCGGCTCAGACCTCAGTTCTCAGACCGGAGCCCTCAGACCTCGGGGCGCTCGTGCCCTCGCCGTCGCATCCTGCTGACGAGCACGATCACGGTGGCGACCAGCGCGAAGATCGCGAGCGCGATGCCGCTGGTGATCAGGAACTCCGGGGGGCCCGACACCTGCCGCGGGTCGAGGAAGTAATACGGATACCAGCCCACCGAGGGGCCGCGCCACAGTGTCACACCACCCCAGGCGAGCGGGAACGCGAGCGCCGTCGGCACCACCCACCACGGCACTCCGCGATGCCCCGGCGTGAGCACCCAGGCCAGCGCCGTGCACGCGGGCAGCCAGAAGTGCAGCACCTGATCCGACCACGGCACGTCGACCCGGATGCCGCGGAGACCTGCCTGCCAGACGATCAGCGCGAAAGCGAGTCCGGCGGTGATCGTCCAGGTGAGCACGAGAGCCAGCGATACGGTGAACCACCGCGGATCGGTCGCGCGGATGAAGGCCAGCACCGCTCCGATCAGCAGCACCACGACGAGTGCGCAGTTGGACTGCACGGTCAGATAGGCGAAGAAGTTCTCGCCGGCGATGGTCCGCGAGCTCAGCCCCCAGAACAGCCGGTGCACGAGTGCGACCGTGCAGACGGTGGCCGTGGCCAGGCGCAGCACGCCGAAGAGCGATCGTGCCCTCACCTTCGCCCCTGCCCCTTCCCGGCTGCGCCCATCGTCGTCCCGAGCGCGAACCGCGCCATCCGGCGAGTCTACGGAAGCCCGCGGGTGCGGGGGCTGCGGCGACCCGCATTCAGGAGATGGAAAAGTGCTCTTCCTAGCGTGAGAGCAGGGATCGACCCTGCTCCGCGCCTGGCGCGCGGTGTCCTGCCACGAAGGAACATCTCCTCATGACGAACACCACCGCCCCCTCTGCCGCCACCTCGCTCGGACTCCTCGTCCTTCGCGTCGTGGTCGGCGCTGTCTTCGCCGCTCATGGAGCGCAGAAGATCTTCGAATACACGATCCCCGGAACCATCGGCAGCTTCGCCGGCATGGGGGTGCCTCTGCCCGAGATCGCCGCACCCGTCGTCGCGTTCATCGAGCTGATCGGCGGAATCCTGCTGGCGCTCGGCCTCTTCACGCGCCCCGTCGGCATCCTGCTCGCCGTCGACATGGTCGTGGCACTGTTCGCCGTGCACCTTCCCGCCGGCCTCTGGGTCGGCGAGGGCGGCTACGAGTTCGTCGCGGTGCTCGGCGTCGCCGCGCTCGCGCTGGCGTTCACCGGCGCCGGGCGCTTCTCGCTCGACGGCGCGTTCCTGCGCGGTCGCGTGCCGGCCTGGCTCAGCTGACTGCGAGGCCGTGCTCAGCGAAAGCCGAGAGGGGGAGCGTCGTCGCGGCGCTCCCTCTGCTGTCTCACCCGTGTGTATCCTGTCAACAGTTAACAGGAGGTCACCGTGACAGAGACCGTCAAGCGCGGAGAGTCCCTCGGCGCGCAGGTGGCGCAGGTCCTGCGCCAGCGCATCGTCCGCGGAGAGCTGGCACCCGGCGCGCGGATCACCGAGGAGGCGCTCGCCGAGGAGTTCTCGGTGAGCAGAGGGCCTATCCGCGACGCGCTCACCCAGCTCAGCTTCGAGAAGCTCGTCGAGGTGCAGCGCCCGCGCGGCGTATACATCACCGGACTCTCGCAGGACGACGTCGACCAGCTGTACAGCCTGCGGGGCGCTCTCGAGCAGCTGGCGCTCTCGCGGGCCATGAGGGTCGACGACGACGCGCGCTGGGCGGCGATGGCCGCCGCCGTCGGGCGGATGGGGGCTGCGGCCGACGTCGGCGATCACGCGGCCTTCGTCGCCGCCGACCTCCAGTTCCACTCGGAGATCTACGCGCTGGCCGACCACCCGCGACTGCAGGGGGCCTGGAGCCAGTATCTGCCGACCTTCGCCTCCCTCCTCGAGGTCACGATCAACCACGATGACGACCTCCACGAGTCATCCGACGACCACATGAAGCTCATGGACGTGATGCGCTCCGGCACGCCGGAGGAGGCGGCCGCGGTGCTGACCGCGCATCTCGACGGCGCCCGCGATCGGATGCTGAGCGAGCTCGCCGACCGGCCGACCTGATCGCGAGCCGGCGGGCCCGCCTCGATCAGCAGAGCTTCGACCAGCAGAGCTTCGGTCAGCAGGGCTTCGATCAGCAGGGCTTCGATCAGCAGGCCTCGGATCGTCGCTCTGAGTGTTGACTGTTAACAGTCAACACTGCTACGGTCGGGATGTCGACAACAAGGTCGACCCACGTAGAGGAGCAAAGATGCCCCGCATGCGCATCACCCGGGCGGCCGCCGCGATCGCGGCCGTCGCCGCCACCGCTCTCGTCCTGTCGGCCTGCACCAAGGTCGAAGAGGGTGAGGATGCGGCATCCGCCTTTCCCGAGAACGACATCCGCCTGATCATCCAGGCCAACCCCGGCGGCGGGTCCGACCTGTCGTCTCGCGCCCTCGCCACCGAGCTCGAGGGGATCCTCGGCGTCAGCGTCATCCCCGAGAACATGCCGGGTGCCGCAGGGGCGCTCGCCATGGAGTACGTCGGTGCGCAGGACCCGGACGGCTATGTGATCGGCTTCGCGCCGGTCGAGATCGCCATGCTGAACACGACGCAGGGCGCGAACGTGCTGCCGGAGGACTTCGACCTCCTCGGCCAGATCATGCTCGCTCCCGGCGTCATCACGGTGGGAGCGAACAGCGGCATCGAGTCGCTGGAAGACCTCGTCGCCCAGGCGAAGTCCGGGGCCGTCACGGTCGCGAACTCCGGTGCGGGCTCGATCTGGGAAGCCGCGACCATCGGCCTCGGCGATGCCACCGACTCGACCTTCACGCCCGTGCCGTACGACGGTGGAGCGACGGCCGTCGCAGCCGCAGCCTCCGGCGAGACGGTCGCCGCCGTGTCGGGACTCGGCGAAGCACTCGCGCAGGGCGAGGCCGTGCGCATCCTCGGTGTCATGAACGACGAGCGTCACCCCGATGCCGAAGACGTGCCCACGGTCGACGAGGCGATCGGCGAAGACGTGGTCTTCGGCGGCTGGGGCGGCATCTACGCCCCGAAGGGCCTGCCGGACGACGTGAAGAGCGAGCTCGAGGCCGCCGTCAAGGAGGCCGTCGAGTCCGACACCTACCAGCAGTTCCAGAAGGACGCCGGCAACCTCGTGGTCTACCGTGACTCGGCCGAGTGGACGACGTTCGTCGACGAGCAGTTCGACCTCTTCAAGGACCTCCTGGGCTGACCGGCCCGGGAACGCGGGGCCGGTCTCATCGCCGGCCCCGCACTATCCCCGCCGCACGTCAGACCAGGGAAGGAGAACCATGTCCCACGCCGATTCCACCCCCTCGGTCGAGAGGGTCGATCAGGACGAACACCAGGGCGCACCGGCGTCCAGACCGCTCGAGATCGTCTTCGGGGTCGTCTCCCTGGCCTTCAGCGCCGGCTACCTGTTCCTCGCCACCCAGATCCCGCTGCGCCGCGAGGCGCTCCCCGGCCAGATCGACGCACGCTTCTGGCCCATGGTCATCGCCGTCACGGCCGTCGTCATCTCCCTCGCCATCCTCGCGATCGCGATCACCCGACCCGCTCCCGGCCGTGAGGATCTCGATCGCATCCAGCCGGGTGGCACGGTCCGCGTGATCGCCACCCTCGCGATCGCCGGCGCCTTCATCGCCGTGTGGTCGCTCGGATCCGTCATCCTCTTCGGCTACCGCATCGAGGTCTTCCCGATCGCCGCAGCCGTGCTGATGGCCGCCCTCATGCTCCTCTACGGTCACCGCCGCTGGCTGAGCCTGATCATCTACTCCGTCTCCGTCACGGCGTTCGTCTACGTCGTGTTCGGCATGCTCCTGAGGATCCCGCTGTGAACGCGCTCATGGAGGGGCTGAACTCGCTCCTCGACATCTCGATCCTGCTCTACATGCTGGTGGGGCTCCTGCTCGGCTTCATGGTCGGCGCCTTCCCCGGGATCACCGCGACCATGGCCGTGGCGCTCGCCGCCGGATTCACGCTCACGCTCGAGCCCGTGCAGGGCCTCGCCGTGCTGCTGACGATCTACGTCGCCGCCAACTTCGGCGACCGGGTGCCCTCGATCCTCATCAACACCCCCGGCACGCCTGCGTCGATCGCCACCACGCTCGACGGCTATCCGATGGCCAAGCAGGGGAGGGCGGGACTCGCGCTGACGATCTCGGCGATCGTGTCGGCCGTCGGCATCCTCGCCTCTCTGGTGCTGTTCGCGGTCGCCGCCGTGCCGATCGCCAGCTTCGCCCGCGACTACTTCAAGTCGCCCGAGCTGTTCGCGCTGGTGGTCTTCGGCATCTCGATCATGATCGGCATCTCGTCGAAGTCGATGCTCAAGGGCATCCTCGCCGGTCTCTTCGGCCTCATGCTCGGCACCGTCGGGACGTATGCCGCCACGGCCGACCAGCGCTTCACGTTCGGGGTGCTCGAACTGGTCGAGGGCGTCAACTTCATCGCCGTCATCATCGGCCTCTTCGGCATCGCCGAGCTCTTCGACCAGCTGCTCACCTACCGCAAGAGCAACGTGCGCCCCATCTCGAGCCTCGGTCGCTGGTGGCCGAATCGCTCGGAGCTGAAGCAGAGCGGACGAGCCACCGCGGTCGGCGGCGCGGTCGGTCTCGGCGTCGGTCTCATCCCGGCGGCGGGTGGCGACATCGCCGGCCTCATCGGCTGGGAGCGCGCGCGCAAGGCGTCGAAGCACCCCGAGATGTTCGGCAAGGGATCGATCGAGGGCGTCGCCGCCTCCGACACCGCATCGAGCGCCACGCTCGGCGGTTCGCTCACGACCACCATGGCGCTCGGCATCCCCGGCGACTCGGTGATGGCCGTGATGATCGGCTCGATGATCATCTGGGGCATCACCCCCGGACCCACGCTGTTCACGAACCGCCCCGACCTCGTGGTCTCGATCGTCGGCATCATGCTCGTCGCGACCCTGCTCTCGCTCGGCCTGAGCCTCGTGCGCATGAAGGGCATGGTGAAGCTGCTCGACGTGCCGCAGCCGTACCTGTGGAGCGGCATCCTGATCTTCTGCATCATCGGCACGTATGCCACCTCGAACAGCCTGTCGACCGTCGTGACGATGCTCGTCTTCGGTGTGATCGGAGTGCTGCTCAAGCGGATGCAGGTGCCCGCGGGCCCGATCGTGCTCGGCCTGCTGCTCGGTCCGCTCGCCGAGGAGAACCTGGCCCGCACCCTCGCCATCCTCCCGACCCGACCGTTCTTCGAGGTCGTCAGCCCGATCGCGATCGTGCTTCTCGTGCTCGCGGTGCTGTCGATCGTGATGCCGGCCATCCGCGCCGCCCGCACGCCCCGTGCCGAGCGCGCCTCGCTGGAGGACTCGATCCTCCAGGCCGAGAGCCGCGAGCAGATCGAGAAGGCGCACGGCGAGCTCGCCGCCGACCCCGACCTGCTCACCTCCACCGTGCGCAACGTCGACACCTCAGCCCGCGCCGCCCGCAAGGCTCGCAAGAACTCCAAGGAGAACGAGAAGTGACCCGCTACGACATCCTCACCGCCGTGCCCACCGCCTTCCACAGCGACGGCGCACTCGACCTCGAGGGGTCGCGAGCGATCTTCCGGTTCGTCGCCGAGTCGGGCAACGAGGGCGCCTTCGTCCTCGGCACGACGGGCGAGTTCCCCGCCGTCGACGCGACCGAATTCGCGGCGATCGTCGAGGCCGCGCTGGCCGAGCTGAAGGACCGGATGCGCGTCGTCGTGCATGTCGGCCAGCCCAGCACGTTCGAGGCGCTGCGTCTGGTCGAGATCGCCAAGGGCCTCGGTGCGACGGAGTTCGCCGCCCTCACCCCGTACTACCTCAAGGCGACGGACGACTCGATCTACGACTACTTCGCGGCGCTGTCTGACGCGATCGGCGACGGTCGGCTCTACGTCTACATCTATCCGGCGCGCAGCGGCAACCCGGTCTCGGTCGAGCTTCTCGCACGCCTCGCCGAGCTGCCCAACATCGTGGGTGCCAAGGTCAGCGAGCTCTCGCTCGACGAGATCGCCGCCTACCGCGCCGCGGTCCCCGCCGACTTCGATCTGTACACCGGTGCCGACCGCGACCTGATCGCCGCCGTGCAGGTGGGCGCGCAGGGGGTCGTCTCGGGGGTCTCGTCGGTCACGCCGAAACCGTTCCGCGCCCTGGCAGACGCCGGCCGCTCGGGCGATGCCGACGCGATCGCCGCCGCCCAGGCCGCGGTCGACGACGTCGTCTCGCTCATCGGCGGGGACATGGCGCGCATGAAGGAGGCGTACCGGGTGCTCGACGTCGTCGACACGCACTGCCGCATGGCGATCGCCGAGCCGACGGATGCTGAACGCCGGGCCGTCGCCCAGGTGGTGGCCGCGCACCGCTAGGAGAGCGGCCGGAGAGACCGGGAGGGGTGGGCGGCGTGGCTTCGGTCGGGCCGCCTTCTCCCTGCCGGTGGTTCTCATAGCCGGCACGGGGGAGGATGGGTTCATGTCCGTCAACCCGTACGACTCCCGGCCATGGCTCGACTCCTATGCGGAGGGTGTCCCCGCGGACATCGAGACCCCGTCTCAGACGCTGACCGAGATGATGGCGGCGAGCGTCCGGACGTTCGCCCGTCGACCGGCTCTCGAGTTCTTCGGCGCCGTCACGACGTACCGTGAGCTCGGCGATCAGATCCTGCGCGCCGCCGAGGGACTGCGACGTCTCGGCGTGCACAAGGGTGACCGCGTGGCGCTCGTGCTGCCCAACTGCCCGCAGCACGTCGTGGCCTTCTACGCGGCGCTCCGCCTGGGCGCGATCGTCGTGGAGCACAACCCGCTCTACACGGCCAGGGAGCTGCGGCACCAGTTCGAGGATCACGGCGCCAAGGTCGCGATCGTCTGGGACAAGACGGTCGACACGATCGCGGACTTCCCCGCCGACCTGCGGGTCGAGCACATCGTGAGCGTCGATCTGACGGAGGCCATGCCCGCCTCGCAGCGGTTCCTGCTGCGGCTGCCCATCCCGAAGGCGCGGGCATCGCGGGCCAAGCTGACCAGCACCCCGAAGGCGCGAAGAGCGCTGCCCTGGAAGAAGCTGGTCGACCACCGCGCGCTCTCCCGCCGCGTCGACGCCCCGACTCTCGACGACACCGCGCTGCTGCAGTACACGAGCGGGACGACGGGTGTCCCGAAGGGGGCGATCCTCACCCACGCGAATCTGCGGGCCAACGCGATGCAGGGTCAGGCCTGGGTGCCCGGGCTCGTCGCCGGCGAGGAGACGTTCTACGGGGTGCTGCCGCTGTTCCACGCCTACGGCATGACGCTGTGCCTGACTTTCGCCATGAGCATCGGCGCGAAGCTGGTGCTGTTCCCGACGTTCGACCTCGACCTCGTCACGAAGGCGGCGCGCACGAGTCCTGCGACCTTCCTCCCCGCCGTGCCGCCGATCTACGATCAGCTGGCGCGGGCGGCATCGCGTGGCACGATCGACCTGTCGACGGTCAGATTCGCGATCTCGGGCGCGATGAGTCTGCCTGTGGCCACGGTGCAGCGCTGGGAGGAGGCGACCGGCGGCCTCCTCGTCGAGGGCTACGGCATGACCGAGAGCTCGCCCGTCGCTCTCGGCAATCCGATGGGGCGCGGTCGCCGCCCCGGAACCGTGGGCGTGCCGTTCCCGAGTACGGAGATCCGCGTGGTGGATCCGGCAGACACCGACACCGACGTTCCCGTGGGCGAGCGGGGAGAGCTTCTCGTGCGCGGCCCACAGGTGTTCCAGGGATACTGGCGTCGGCCGGGAGAGACCGCCGACGTGCTGCTCGCCGACGGGTGGCTGCGCACGGGCGACATCGCCGAGGTGTCGGCAGACGGTTTCGTGACGATCGTCGACCGCCTGAAGGAGCTCATCATCACCGGCGGGTTCAACGTGTCGCCGAGCGAGGTGGAGGATGCGCTCCAGGCGCACCCGGACGTGCTCGCGGCCGCCGTCGTCGGTCTTCCGCGCTCCAGCGGCGGCGAAGAGGTCGCAGCTGCCGTGGTGCTCCGAGACGGCGCGACGCTCGACGCCGGCGCCCTGCGCGACTTCTGCCGCACGAGGCTCACGCCCTACAAGGTTCCCAAGCGCATCGTCACGATGGACGATCTTCCGCGTTCGCTCATCGGCAAGGTGCTGCGCCGTCAGGTGCGGGATCGGATGCTCGCGGGCTGAGTCGCGGTCGCGGTCGCGGTCGCGGGGCGGTGTCGGGCGTTCTCGCGAGAATCGTGCCGGCGCGGATGACGCAGAGAGCGCTTTGGCCCTGGTTTTCTGAAATCGATTTCGCTAGGTTCGGGAGCACACAGTCCGCTGATCGAGGAGGATCATGCCCCGTGTCCCATCCGCATCACGTCGTCGCATCGCCATCGCGGCATCCGTCATCCTGGCTCTCGCGCTCGCCGGCTGCTCGGGCGGTGGCGGCGTGAGCGTCGATGCCGATCCCCGCAAGCCGTTCGTGCTCGAGGGCGTGTCGAACCTCACGGAGATCGCGCAGCTCACCGGCCCCGACGCCATGAACGACACCGCAGCGGTCTCGGTGGCCGGCACCGACCTCGGGTCGATGACGAACGTCGGCGACCGCACGTTCTTCTTCTTCGGCGACACCTTCGGCGAGCGGGATCCCGAGTCGATCGGCGGTCAGGGAGGGTTCTGGCGGTCGAACGTCGCGGCCTGGACCACCGATGACGACCCCACTGACGGCATCGACTTCGAGGGGTGGGTGGAGGACGACATCGGCTTGGCCGCCGCTCTGATCGAGGGGGATCACGACGCCAACGGAGCGGGAGGAGAGGTCACGAAGATCCCGACCTACGGGTTCGCGATCGGCGAGACGATCTACGTCTCCTACATGTCGGTGAAGTTCTGGGGCGAGCCCGGCGCCTGGGACGCCAATCATGCTGCTCTGATCGTCTCGCGTGACGGCGGCGAGAGCTGGTCACCGGTCGAGGGCGTGGAATGGCCCGGAGACTCGAACTTCGTGCAGGTCGCGACGGCCGAGGTGTCAGAGGGCGGAGAGGACTGGATCTACTTCTGGTCCATCCCGTCCGGCCGGTTCGGTGGGGTGCAGCTCATGCGTGTGTCGGCCACCGAGGCCGCCGTCGAGGACCAGTCCGCGTACTCCTACTTCGCGGGGGTCGATGGCGAGACGCCCCGATGGAGCAGCGACATGGCGGATGCCAAGACGATCGTCGACGGCACGATCGGGGAGCTCTCGGTGATGTGGTCGACGTACCTCGAGCGCTGGATCATGACCTACTCCGACGCCGGCAACGCGTACATCCGTGAGGGCATCACGCCCTGGGGGCCGTGGGGCGAGCCGATCGAGCTCGTGTCCGGAAGCGAGTACGAGGGTCTGTACTCGCCGTACCTGAACCCGCGCTACGTCACCGACGGGGGACGCCGCATCCACTTCGCGCTCTCGTTGTGGGGGCCGTACAACGTGTTCTGGTTCTCCGTCGATCTGGAACGCGCCGAGTGACGAGAGCGCTCCGGATCTCTTGCGCATGAAATCGATTTCGCCTACTCTGGCGCATACCCGGTCACCGTGGATCGTCTGGCACGGCCGGTGTCCTTCGGTGAAGAGCCGAGCACACAGCAGCGACTCGATGAGGAGTCCGTTCCTGAGGAGGAACCAATGAGAATCACCACACGCACACGGAGGGCGGCGGTCGCCGCCATCGGCGCACTGTCGGTCGGCGCGATGCTCGCGGCCTGCGGATCCGGTACCCCCGGCGAAGCGGCGGGCGGCGGCGACGAGGAAGGCGTCACGACGATCCAGTTCTGGCACCGCAACTTCACGCCGGTGGAGAACGAGTGGTACGAGGGCATCATCAAGAAGTTCAACGAGTCACAGGATGAGATCAAGGTCGTGGGAACCCAGGTCCCGGGCGACGCGTGGGACCAGAAGATGAAGGCCGCGCAGGCGGCGGGCAAGGCGCCCGACATCTACACGCACCCCGGCAGCATCCAGGACGCGGTCAATGCCGGACAGCTGCACGAGCTCGACTCGATCGTGCCCGCCGACGCGCTCGCCGAGATCTCGGACGCGGCGAAGCCCGTCTCGGAGGTCGACGGCACGTACTACGCCTACCCGCTGCTGCTCGAGCCTCAGGCCGTTCTGTTCTGGAACACCGACATGCTCGACAAGGCTGGCGTGGACTCGACCTCAGGGCCGACCACGTGGGACGAACTCCTCGACGCGTGCGCCAAGATCCAGCCCACTCTCGCCGACGGGCAGTACTGCATCTCCCCGGCGCAGGACGCGGCGACCTTCGCCTGGTCGACCGTCGGCCAGCAGTACAACTTCGCCGGCCACACCGCGCTCGCGGACGACTGGACCAAGGCCGACATCGACGACGCGGGGTACCGCGACATGATGGAGCAGTACAAGACGCTGTGGGACAAGGGCTACATGCCCAAGCAGCCTCTCGCCGACTACGGCGGAGGCAAGGACTTCGGCGAGCAGAAGGTGGCCTTCAAGGTCTCCGGATCCTGGATGCTGTCGGAGATCGGCTCGGACTACCCGGATGTGCTCGGTCTGACCGGGATCGGACCCATGGTGAACTCCGCCGAAGCCGACGGTCGTACCGCGACCACGCTCGGCAACTTCAAATGGGTCGTCGACGCCAAGACCAAGAACGCCGAGGCGGCGGGAGAGTTCCTCTCCTGGGCGATCGCCGGAGATCCGGAGAACCTGGTGCCGTTCTTCGTCGACACCCAGTTCACCAAGGCGCCGGTGCGCCAGTCGGTGCAGGATGCCGTCGCCGCCGATCCGGCCGCGGCCGACGCGCCCTGGTCGACGGTCATCGTCGACGACATCGCGCCGAACGCCATCCCCGAGCCGACCTACCCGTGGGACGTGTCTCTCGCTGTGGGCACGGCCTTCGAGTCGGTGATGAAGGGGTCCGCGTCGCCCGATGCCGCGATCGAGACGGCGAACAACGCCATCCAGACGGTCATCGACCGCGAGGGGCTCGCCGACAAGGCACCCAGCGAGTAGAGCGCGAACCGGGGGTGGGCGGCGGTTCGTCCGCTCGCCCCCGGTCAGCGTCCGCTGACGACAGAAACGGGACCCAACGATGGTCAGTGCAGTCACCGAGCGCCCGCCCGCTTTGCGGGCGAGGGCGAACAGCCGCCGACACCGCGACACCAAGGTCGCCTACCTCCTCCTTCTCCCGCTCGTCGCCCTGCTCGCGATCTTCGTGATCTGGCCGGCGATCTACGCGGGATTCCTCTCCTTCCAGAACTGGAGCTTCTACAAGGAGCCTGAATTCGTCGGGCTCCGGAACTTCATCGCGGTGCTGAACGACCCGCTGTTCTGGGCCTCGGTCGGACGCGGATTCATGTTCGTCCTCATGACGGTGCCCCCGATGCTCCTTCTGGCGTTCCTCTTCGCCAGCCTCGTCGTCAGCGTCTCGCGACGGTTCGCGGGCATCCTCAAGGTCAGCATCTACATCCCCACGATCATCTCGTCCGTGATCACGTCGATCATCTTCGTGCTGATGTACGACTACTCCGGCGGACTGCTGAACTGGGTGCTCGGGTCGTTCGGGATCGACCCGGTGGCGTGGATCGGCGACCCGAAATGGGCGCTGCTCGCGATCGCCATCCCCGCGATCTGGCTCGGGATGGGACTCACGTCGCTGATCATGGTGGCGGCCATGGTCGACATCCCCACCGAGTTCTACGAGGCCGCCGCGATGGAGGGCGCCAACTGGTGGCAGAAGACGGCGTACATCACGCTGCCGCAGATGAAGAACATCCTGCTCTACCTGCTGATCACCGGGTTCGTCGCGGCCATCCAGCAGTTCGAGCTGCCTCTCGTGATGACGGGCGGCGGCCCCTTGGACTCCACCACCCTGCCGAACCTGTTCATCTTCAATCATTTCCGCAACGACATCAACGTCGGCTACTCGATCGCCGCGGCGCTGGTGATGTTCGTCGTGCTGGGCTCGGTCTCGGCCATCGTCTTCAAGTTCGTCAACTCCGAGAGGCTGGTGGACTGAGATGGTCGCCGTCATGCCCGTAGACACCACGCGGGCGATCGTGCTCGCCGGCAAGGAGCCGTCGCGCCGCGCTCGCCTTCCGCGCACCCCCGGCTCGTGGGTGACCGTGATCGGCAAGTTCATCGCCGGTGCGGTCTTCCTCGTCGCTGCGCTCTTCCCGTTGGCCTGGATGGTGATCGCCGGGTTCAAGTCGAAGACCGAGGTCATCCAGACGCCGTTCCAGTTCTTCCCCGAGGTGTGGAGGTGGGAGAACTACGCGCAGATCCTCGCCGACCCGACGTTCACGCGCACGATGCTGTGGACCTTCGGCGGTGCCGTGCTCTTCACCCTGCTCACGCTCACCGTCAACTCGCTCGCGGCCTATGCCTTCGCGCGACTCGACTTCCGCTTCCAGCGCACGCTCTGGGTGATCGTCATCACCACCATGTTCATCCCCGGGATGACGATCCTGCTCACGAGCTTCATCGTCGTGACGAGGCTGTCGATGCTCGACACCCTCGCCGTGCTCGTACTCCCCGGGGCTGCGAGCGCGGGGACGGTGTTCTTCATCCGCCAGTTCTACCTCAACATCCCTGCGAGCCTCGAAGAGGCCGCGATGCTCGACGGGTGCGGCCGCTTCGCGATCTTCGTCCGCATCTTCCTGCCGCTCTCCAAGCCGCCGTTCGTCGTGATGGGGATCACGGCGTTCCTCGCATACTGGAACTCCTACGTCTGGCCGATCCTCACGATCACCACACCCGAGCGATTCGTCGTGCAGCAGTACCTGGCGACGTTCCGCTCCGAGCGCACCACCGAGCTGGGCCTGCTCATGGCCGGTTCCGTGCTCGCCGCCGCACCCGTGATGATCCTTTTCCTGATCTTCCAGCGTCAGATCATCGGCAACATCAAGATGGCGGGTCTCAAGTAGGGCGCTGCGCGGGCTCAGTACTGCGGGATCATCAGCTCCGCACCACCGCGGAGCGCCGACAGGTGGGCGACGATGCCCGGCGCGGTGACACCGGCGGCGCGGCGGGCGTCGATCTCCGGCAGGCGCCCGTCCGTCACGGAGGAGACGAACTCGTGGACGAGGTGCGGATGCGAGCCGCCGTGCCAGGCCTGCAGCTCGACAGCCGGTCGCCCGCCGGGCGGCCGGTAGACGTGCGGCCTCGTGTGTGGGCGAAGAGCCTCGGGCATGGTGCCGTGGCGATCGGGAGGTGCGAGCTCCGCCCGGGCGACAGGTCGACCGGGGCCGGCCCCGTCTGCGGGTCCCGCGGTGTGGATCACGACAGGGCCGCCCTCAGCCGAGGGCCACTCCAGCGCGGCTCGCTCGCCGTAGACGTTGAACCCCTCTGTGTAGGAGCGTGCGTTCTCGAAGAACGACACGGTGACCTGAACCACGAGCGGCTCGGGCGCCGACAGGGTGAAGAGCGCCGATTCGAGCGGGAAGGGATTGCCATTCGCGCCTCGGTGAGAGGCGCGCAGTGTGCCCGAACCCAGGCAGCGCGCGCTGCGGGCCGTGACGCCGGCGATGCCGAGCAGCGGGGCGACGATGTGCGTCGCGTACTCCATGGGGGCGTAGCCCATCCAGTACGAAGCGAATCCGTCGAGATCCTGCATGTGCGCCCCGCTGAGATATGTCAGCCGCCCGAGGGCGCCGGTCTCGCGCAGGTGCAGCGCGTGCAGGTACTCCCTTTGATACAGGGCCGTCTCCATCATCATGTAGCGACCGGCTGAGGATGATGCGGCATCGATCACGCGAGCGATGTCGTCGAGGGTCGTCGCCATCGGGACGGCACTCGCGCACGAGCGACCCGACGCGAGCACCTGCAGGGTCTGCTCGACATGGAACCGCACAGGCGACAGCAGATGCACCGCATCCCAGTCGCCGGCGGCGAGAGCCTCGTCGAGCGACGAGTAGGCCGCATCCACGCCGAGCTCAGCCGACACCGCCGCCCGGCGCTGCGCGTCGGGCTCGACGAGGCCGACGCGCAGCACCTCGGGATGCAGCGCATAGAGCGGCACGAAGTCGCGGCCGAATCCGGCCCCGACGACGAGGACGTCGATCATCTCGGAGGAGTGGCCCCGAGGTCAGGCACCGGAGCGGTGCCTAGGTGGACCTCCAGGTCGTCGGGCGAGGGAGTCCGGGGGCGCCGGGCAGTGGGCCGATCGAGGTAGAACAGAGCGGTCGAGGCGATGTCGTCGCGCAGCGGCAGGTAGCGCCAACCGCTCCGCCATCCGAGAGCCTGGATGTCGACCTTCGGGATGCCGGTCGCGAAGTGGATCGGGTCGAGCAGATGCCAGCGGTACATGCCGAAGCGCTGCTGACTCACGTACAGGCCGTCAGGCCTGATGACCTGCGGCATTCCCAGGTACGGGGTCGAGAACGCGGTGTATCCCTCTCCGGGGATGTCGAAGTTCCAGGCTCCGCCGAAGTAGTCCTCCGTACCGGTACCGCAGATCGTCGGGTGATCGGTGTCGTCGTCGAGATAGAATTTGATCTCGCCCTCGCCCCACCAGCCGTTGGAGTTGACGCCCCAGGCGATGTAGGTGCCGACGTACTGGCCCTGGCCCTCGATGCCCTCGAGGATCACGTGCGGTGTCAGATCCTCGAGCGGGTTCGAGCGCCGCCACTGGGCGTGGAAGTACGCGTCGTTCGAGTAGTCGCCGCCGATCTCGTAGGTCACCTGGAAGTAGATCCGCACGTCCACGACAGAGGTGTTCTCGATCGTCAGCCGTGCGCCGTCCTTGAAGGGCATCGGCCAGTACGAATTAAAGCCGCCGTGCGGATTCGCCGCGATCGTCTGCGAGTTCACCTGGGCGAAGACGCCCCACCCGTTGCAGAAGAAGTCGCCGTACGGCACCTCGACGGCCGGCTCTTCGGCTCCGTCCCAGTACGCGCGCAGCAGCAGGGTGCGCCAGTTGTCGGTGTGCGTGGTGATCCAGATGTGCGTGATCTTGCCCGCGCCTCCGATGTTCGCGAGGTCGAAGGTCTCGCCGGCTTTGACGTCGACGCTGGGGGAGATCTTCCAGCCGGGGCCGAGGTCTCGTGCGCACGTGGCGCCCGTGCCCTCGGTCGCCCGGCCTCCGCCCCCAGCGGATCCGTCGAAGTTCTCGGGAGAGATGGAGCGCGTCTGCACGCTTCGCAGCGCTGCGAGGTTTGCGAGATCGGAGGGAGCAGAAGTCATGGCCGCCAATGTAATCGATTTCAGAAGAGAACGCCATAGACGGGATGCGTGCGCGATACTGTTGCTTCAGATCCGGCGTTGCCGGACGAAGCAGTGAGGTTCGAATGGCCACGATCTACGACGTCGCGGAGCTGGCGAAGGTCTCTCCCGCCACGGTGTCGCGCGTCTTCAACGGCACGAGCGTCTCTGAAGACAAGGTCGCCGCGGTGCGCGCCGCTGCGGCGACGCTGAACTTCACGCCGAATCGGACGGCCAGGACGCTCCGTCGCCAGAGCTCCGAGGTCATCGCGCTCGTCATCCCCGACATCGAGAACCCGTACTTCACGGAGATGGCCCGCGGCGTCGAGGACGTCGCATCGGAAGCCGGCTACTCGGTCGTCCTGTGCAACTCGGACGCTCAGGTCGAGAAGGAGGCGACGTATCTGCGCATCGCGATCGCCGAGCACATGTCGGGCATCATCATCGCGACCGCCGACGAGACGTCGAACCTCGACAGCATCCTCGCGACCGGTCGGCCCGTCGTCGCGGTGGACCGCAGCACGACCTACGACATCGACGGCGTCGTCATGGCGAACAGGGCGGCGGGCACATCGGCTGCGAAAGACCTGCTCGGCGCCGGATATCGACGCATCGCGTACATCGGCGGACCCGAGCACATCGACACGGCGGCCGAGCGAGCCGCCGGTTGGCGGGCGGCGCTCGGTGCGGCACGGCCGGGCCTCGATCTCGACGAGCTCGAGCGCTTCGCCACGTTCCGCGTCGACGGCGGGCGCGAGGCGATGGAGGAGCTTCTCGCCCTCCCCGAGCCGCCGGATGCGGTGGTCGCGGGCAACAACCTCATCGGCGTCGGCGCGATCCAGGTGCTGACGGAGCACGGTCTGACCCCGCCGCAGATCGGTGTCGCCGTGATCGGATCGCTGCCGTTCACCACGCTGTCACCGACTGCGGTGACGGTGGTGCGACTGCCCGCCCGGCACATGGGGGTGACCGCGGCGCGGATGCTGCTGGAACGCATCGGGGGCGATGCTCAGCCCTCGCGCACGGTGGTCCTGCGCAACGAGATCCAACCGGCGAGCATCGTCAGGGTCTGACGGGATTCCGCGACTCGACGGGGTCGTGCGGGAATCGTCGCGTCATCTTCTTGCGCGCTGAAATCGATTTCGCGTACAGTTGCGGGAGATTTCAGAATCATGGGCATCGGTTTCAAGGAGGACGCCATGCGCTGCACCTTCGGGGCGGACATCGCGACGACGCGGGCGGGAGCATCGGCATGACCCGCCGTGCACCCGGGATCCCGCACACCTCGCAGGCCACCGCCTTCCCCCTCGGCGGGATCGGGACCGGCAACGTCTCGGTGGGCGCCCGCGGCGAACTGCGCGACTGGGAGTTCGAGAACCTGCCGGACAAGGGCAGGCGCAACCCGCACTCGTTCTTCGCGATACATGCCGCGCCCGAGCGCGGGCCCGCCGTCACGCGCGTGCTGGAGGCGCGGCTCACGGGGCGGCATGATGCGGACGCCGGCTACGCGTTCGATCAGCTCGCCGGACTCCCGCGCCTCGACGCCGCGACGCTGCACGGCGAGTACCCCGTCGTCGACATCGACTTCACGGATGCGGTGCTTCCGGTCGACGTCTCGCTGCGCGCGTTCACGCCCCTGGTGCCCCTGGACGCCGATGCCTCCGGCATCCCCGCGGCAGTGCTCCGCTATCGCGTCACGAACCCGGGCGATGAGACCGTGGCCGTCACCGTGGTCGGCAGCGTCTCGCACACGGCTGGTCGAGGGACGCCGGGACCGGAAGCGCCCTGGGGCATGCGCGCGACGCAGAACGTGCGCTGGCGCGAGGACGGGGACGTGCGAGGCCTGGACTTCGGAATCGACCTGCCCGACGACGACCCGGGGTACGGAACCCTCAGCCTCACCACGACCGACCCCTCGACGACGGCCAAGCCGCAATGGGTCACCAGCTACTGGCCGGACGGCGCGCGACTGTTCTGGAACGACCTCAGCGACGACGGACTGCTGCAGGCAGAGCCGCGCCTCACTCTCGAAGACCGTCCGCGCGGCCTGTTCGCCGAACTCGACGCCGACCCGGGCGCCGTGCCTCTGACCGAGGAGCAGATGCTCGCGAAGCTGCCGCGCCTGCGCACAGGGTCTCTCGGCATCGTGCATGCGCTGGCCCCGGGGGAGAGCCGCGACTTCGAGTTCGTGCTGTCGTGGAGCTTCCCGAACCGTCGCCGAGGGTGGCACGGGCACATCGTGTTCGCGGATCCGCCCGGCGACGACATCGTGAAGAACCACTACGCGACCCTCTGGCCGGACGCCTGGGCCGCGGCTGCACACCTGCACGCGAACCTCACGGATCTCGAGGCCACGACGGATGCCTTCGTCGAAGCGCTCTACGGGGGCTCCCTGGACCCGGTCCTCGCCGATGCGATCGGCGCGAACATCGCCGCTGCGCGATCCACGACAGGCTTCGTCCTCGAGTCTCCGAACGCTGAACTGGGTGAGGGCCCGGTGTTCGCCGCATGGGAGGGGTCGTTCGACCACGGCGGTTCCTGCGAGGGAACGTGCACTCACGTCTGGTCGTATGCGCAGACGCTCGCCTGGCTCTTCCCGTCGCTCGAGCGCAGCGCCCGCCGTGTCGAGTACCTGCTCGAGACCGACGAGGCCGGTGCGCAGAAGTTCCGTGGCAACCGCGTCTTCGGCGGACCCTCGTGGTTCATGGGGCCTGCGGTCGACGGACAGCTCGGCACGCTGCTGCGCCTGCACCGCGAGTGGCGGTTCAGTGGGGACGACGGGTTCCTGTGTGAGCTGTGGCCGGCGGCATCCCGCACTCTGGACTACGCGATCCGTGAGTGGGACCGCGACGGCGACGGCCTGCTCGACGGGGAGATGCACAACACCTACGACATCGAGTTCCACGGGGCGGAGCCGCTCGCGAACGGCGTGTACCTGGCGGCGCTCCGCGCTGGGGTCAGGATGGCGCGGCACCTCGGCGAGACGGAGCGTGCCGTGGCCTGGGCGCATCGCGCCGACCACGTGGCCGCCGCGATGGACGAGACGCTCTGGAACGGGGAGTACTACCGACAGGTGATCGACGACCCGGATTCTCATCGCTACCAGTACGGCGACGGAGTGCTGTCGGATCAGCTTCTCGGTCAGTTCCACGCCTCCGTGAACGGCCTGGGCAGCATCCTGCGCCCGGAGCGTATCGAGTCGGCTCTCGCAGCGGTCGTCGCGCACAACTTCCGCGACGATCTCACCGCGCACGAGAGCACCCAGCGCGTGTACGCCCTCAACGGTGAGGGCGGGCTGCTGCTCGCCTCCTGGCCGCGCGGCGGACGCCCGGCGATCCCGTTCGTCTACTCCGACGAGGTGTGGACGGGGATCGAGCACCAGGTCGCCGCGTCGCTGCTGTTCGCCGGCCGCGTCGATGATGCGCTGCGCATCGAACGGGCACTGCGCTCGCGCTACGACGGCACCCACCGCAGCCCGTGGAACGAGATCGAGTGCGGCAACCACTACGCCCGCTCACTCGCATCGTGGGCGCTGCTGCTCGGCGCGAGCGGAGCGCAGTGGGATGCGCCTGCCGCGACACTGGCCTTCGCACCCGCGACCGACGGGCCCTTCCGAAGCCTGTTCACGACGGGGGCCGGCTGGGGTCGGGTCGAGATCGACGATGAGACGCTGACGCTGCATCTCGACGGCGGCGCTCTCGACCTCGACGACCTGCGGCTGCGTGAGCGCAGCATCGGCCGCGGCATCCGCCTCCGAGCCGGAGAGACGCAGAGCTTCCCGTTCGGAGACTCCCAGACCATTCGACCGACCAGCACCACCAGCACCATCGGAGAGGCATCATGACCACCTACACCCTGCCCACACCGGCATCCCGACCTGCAGCCGCGCCGAAGACCGCGTATCTGATCGCCTCCGGCGACCTGCGCGAAGCGGCGAACACCGGCGGCTGGCCCGTGCAGGTGGAGCTCGAGGCGGGCGTCACCGGCGTTTTCCAGGATCTCGGCTGGACAGTCATCCGCGCCAACGACGTCGACCCCGCGACCGGGCACGGCTTCATCTCGAGTCAGCGCATGGGTCTCGAGGTCTTCAAGAACATCCCCACGGATGCTCCGCTCATCGTCGCCGAGGCCGTGTGGCAGTACTCGCACCACGTGCTCGCGGGGCTGCGCACGCACGAGGGCCCGATCCTCACGGTCGCGAACTTCGCCGGCGACTGGCCCGGCCTCGTCGGACTGCTCGGCCTGAACGCCGGCCTCACCAAGATGGACAAGCCCTATTCGTCGATCTGGTCGGTCGACTTCACGGACGACTGGTTCACGGCGGGCATCAAGGAGTGGACCGAGACCGGGTCGATCACGCATGATGCTTCGCACGTGCGTCCGCTGCCGGAGCTGCCGGACAGCCCCGAGAAGGCGCTGGGAGAGGCGCTCGCCGCAGAGCTGCTCGCTGAGAAGGCCATCATCGGGGTCTTCGACGAGGGCTGCATGGGCATGTACAACGCGATCTTCGACGACGAGCTACTGAACCGCACCGGCATCTACAAGGAGCGTCTCTCGCAGTCGGCGCTCTACGCAGAGATGCTGAACGTCACCGATGACGAGGCGGATGCCGCCTACACCTGGCTCACGGATGCCGGCATGACGTTCCGGTACGGCGAGGACGCCGAGACCGAGCTGACGCGCGAGCAGGTGCAGTGGCAGCTGAAGATGTACATCGCCGCCCTCCGCATCGCCGACGACTTCGGGCTCGATGCGGTCGGCATCCAGTATCAGCAGGGTCTGAAGGACCTCGTGCCGGCCTCTGACCTCGCCGAGGGAATCCTGAACTCGACCGAGCGTCCTCCGGTGACCTCCCGCGACGGCTCGCGGGTGCTGCACGAGGGCCGCGCCTTCCCGCACTTCAACGAGGCCGACGAGGGCGTCGCGGTCGACGCGCTCGTCACCGACCGGGTGTGGCGCGCGATGGGGCTCGTGCCCGACAACACGCTGCACGACGTGCGCTGGGGCGAGGACTTCGACGGGCAGTTCGTCTGGGTCTACGAGATCTCGGGCTCGGTGCCCGCGTCTCACCTCGGCGGATGGCAGAACGCCGAGGGGTGGCGCCAGGGCCATGTCTTCTTCCCCGGGGGCGGCGCGACGATCAACGGCGTCTCGAAGCCGGGCGAGATCGTGCTGTCGCGTGTGTTCATCGCCGACGGCATCCTGCAGGCCGACATCTTCCGGGCCTCGGTCGTCGAGCTGCCGGCCGAGGAGACTCAGCGCCGCAAGGATGCGACGAACCCCGAGTGGCCGATCGCCCACGTGGTGCTGCACGGCATCTCGCGCGACCAGTTCATGGCCCGCCACAAGGCCAACCACGCGCAGCTCGTCTACGCGCCGGATGCCGAGACCGCCGACAAGGCCCTCATCGCGAAGGCTGCGATGTTCGCCGGCATGGGGATCAAGGTCAACCTGGTCGGAGACGTCGCGATCTGAGCGAGGGGGCTGCGGGCTTCCGGCCTGCGGATCATTACAGTGAGGGGATGAGCCCGGCGAGACGCGTGACGATCACCGACATCGCGCGGCTCGCCGGGGTCTCGCCCGGGGCGGTCTCGTTCGCTCTGAACGGTCGCCCGGGGGTGAGTGCCGAGACGCGCGCCCGCATCCTCGAGGTCGCCGCACAGCACGATTGGCTGCCCAGCTCGACGGCGCGGGCGCTGGCGGGTGCGCGTGCCGGAGTCATCGGATTCGCGGTGAACCGGCCCGCACGCACGCTGGGCGCCGAAGCCTTCTTCACCGATCTCATGGCCGGCGTGCAGTCGGCTCTCGCGCCGCATCGTCTCGCGCTGCAGACGGTGCTCGTGGCGTCGATCGACGACGAGATCGCGACCTATCGGCGCTGGCGCAGCTCGCACCAGGTCGACGGGGTGGTCGTGATCGATCCCCGTGACGATGATCCGCGGATGCCGGTGCTGCGCGATCTCGGCCTCCCCGCTGTCGTCATCGGCAGCGTCCGTTCCGCGCTCGGACATCCTGCGACTCTGCAGGTCGACGACCGACGCGTCGCGCACGCGCTCTTCGAGCACCTCGTCGGTCTCGGTCATCGCCGCATCGCCTATGTCTCGGGTCCGGCCGAATTCCAGCACACCAGGCTGCGGTCCGAAGCCCTGTCGGGGCTGGCCGCCCGGGGGATCGCCGGTGCGGTGATCCCGACCGACTCGTCACCGGCCGCGGCGTCCGCCGCTCTCGTCCGGCTGCTCGCGGACGAGGCATCGCCGAGTGCTGTCGTCTTCGACAGCGACGTGATGGCCATCGCGGGCCTCCGAGCCGCACAGGAGCGCCGCATCGCGGTGCCCTCCGCTCTGTCGATCGCGTCGTTCGACGATTCGACGGTGGCCGCACTCGTGCATCCGTCGATCACGGCCATGACGCGAGACACGTTCGGACTCGGAGCGGATGCCGCGAACTTCCTGATCGAGCAGATCGCCGCGCCAGCGCCGCTTCCCGACCGCAGCGGTTCGGTGCCGGTGCTGACAGTGCGCGAGAGCACGGCGCAGGCGGGCTGAGACCCGCGCGCCGGTGGTCTCGGGCTACTCCGCCCGGTGCTCGACCACCGTGTTCTGCGACTCGTACGACCAGGGCTCGACGGTCGGACGGACGAGTTCGGTGATGCCGCGCGCCGCGAGCACGGTCGGATCCGCGGCATCCTTCGAGGTGATGAACGCGGGGTCGGCTCCGGCCTCGCACGCATCGACCCAGGCCTGGAAGATCGAGCCTCCGGGGCTCATCGCGCCGCGGCTGACGGGAGTCTCGGCCTCGTCAACCTCGACGACGATCCCGAGGGTGCGCGTCGGCGTCTCGCGTCGTTCCCGCAGCTCGGGGATCAGCTCGGCGAACCGGCGTCCGATCGGCTTCGCCTCGCCGTTCTGGTCGACCAGGCCCAGCGTGTACTCGAGTTCGGGGAAGTCCGCGAGACTGCGGCTCACATCGTGCGAGCACCACCACGTGACACCCCAGAGGTCGTCGGTGCGCACGACCGAGCGCAGGGTGGCCTCGAGGAAGTCGGGGGTCTGCTCCGGTGTCAGGCAGTTCGAGGGGGCGCCGACCTCCTGCAGCCAGATCGGCTTTCCGTGTTCCGTGCTGAAGGCGCGGGCGAGCTCGATCATGTACTCGGCGTGGCGATCGGATGCGACGGAGCGGCCGCCGTACTTCTGCGCCGTGCCGTTGAAGATCCACGAGTGCACGGTCGTGATGTCACCGAGGCGCGAGGCGAGCGCCGGCGTGAACCCGTGGCCGTCCATGTACCAGGCGGCGTCGTACTCGCTGTGCACGTGCTGCTGCCTCGGCGCCGAGCTGTGCGCGGCATCGAGGAGCGTGGTGATCCAGTTCGCGGCCTCGGCCTCGGTGACCGGCCAGGGGGAGGGGTGGGTCCGTGCCGAGAACTGGTTCGTCTCGTTGCCGAGCGTGAAACCGAGGAAGTTGTCGGCGTCGCCCAGCCGCTCGCCCAGACGTGTGAC
Source organism: Microbacterium sp. Leaf159 (assembly GCF_001423615.1). Classification (GTDB taxonomy): domain Bacteria; phylum Actinomycetota; class Actinomycetes; order Actinomycetales; family Microbacteriaceae; genus Microbacterium. The sequence continues at coordinate 2,802,057 of NZ_LMOU01000001.1, forward strand.
GAGTTCGGCCTGGCCGCTCAGGGCATCGGGGTGGGTGAACATGTTCTTGTCGTGCCACGTGAACAGCCACGACGGGATGAAGTCGAAACTCGACAGATGCCCTTGGATCACGTCGACGCTCGCGTCGAGCCCGAACTCCGCGGCGACGTCGACCACCGCACGCACGTCGTCGACGGCTGGGGCGCGGATCAGGGTGCGGTTCGGCTGCAGCACCGTCCACAGCGGGAAGATGCGCAGGTGATCGAGGCCCAGCTCGGCGAGCGCGGCGAAGTCCCGGCGCACCTCGTCGAGGTCGAGCGACATCCACGCGTGCATCCACTGGGAGCGGGGCGTGTAGTTGGCGCCGAAGCGAAGAGGGGCGTCAGAGGAGGGCATCGCTGTCCTTTCGGGGGTCGGTGCACAGACTCTAACGCGATTCGGCTCTCGCAGCTATATCGCTTTAGTAAAATAGGCTGAGAAACCCGGCTTCGATGGAGAACACCGCATGCATGATGGCACCTCGCTCACCGTAGGCCGCGTCAGGCGGGTGCTCGACGAGCGCATCCGCCCGGCGATCCACTCGGCATCCGTGCCGCTGGAGGTGGAGGTCAACGAGCTGCCGGGGGAGCCGATCAGCCCGAGTGCCGGGCTCGCGCTCGACTTCTCACCCGCGTCCGTCCCGAGCGCGTGGGGTCCGGCCTGGTCGACCACGTGGTTCCGGCTCTCGGGCCGCGTCCCCACAGAATGGGCGGGCCGCCGCGTCGAGGCTCTGATCGACCTCGGCTTCAGCGATCACATGCCCGGCTTCCAATGCGAGGCGCTCGCCTACCGCCCCGACGGCACGCCGATCAAGAGCATCAACCCGCGCAATCAGTGGCTGCCGATGGCCGACGCCGCCCACAGCGACGAGCCGGTCGAGCTCTACCTCGAGGCGGCCGCCAACCCGGTGCTGCTCGACCATCACCCCTTCCTGCCGACGCAGGAGGGCGACATCCGCACCTCGTCGCGTGAGCCGCTGTATCGCCTCCGACGCCTCGACCTCGCGGTGTTCGAGACCGAGGTGTACGAGCTGTCCCTCGACCTCGAGGTGCTGTTCGAGCTGCAGGCCGAGCTGCCCGAGACCTCTCCTCGTCGCATGCAGATCCTGCAGGCGATGGACGATGCCCTCGACGTGCTCGATCTGCAGCATGTCGCGGCGACGGCATCCGACGCCCGTGCCGTGCTGGTCCCTGCCCTCGCTGCTCCGGCAGAGGCCAGCGCGCACCGTGTCTCGGCCGTCGGGCACGCGCACATCGACTCGGCCTGGCTGTGGCCGCTGCGCGAGACGATCCGCAAGGTCGCTCGCACGACGTCGTCGATGACGACGCTGATCGAGGAGCAGCCGGAGTTCCGTTACGGCATGTCCAGCGCGCAGCAGTACGCCTGGCTCAAAGAGCACCGCCCCGAGGTGTGGGAGCGCGTCAAGGCCGCCGTGACCGACGGACGCTTCCTGCCGCTCGGCGGCATGTGGGTCGAATCCGACACCGTGATGCCCTCGGGTGAATCGCTCGTGCGGCAGTTCTCGTACGGTCAGCGATTCTTCGAGCGCGAGTTCGGCATCCGCTCGAAGGGCGTCTGGCTGCCCGACAGCTTCGGATACTCGCCAGCGCTGCCGCAGCTCATGCGCCGCGCAGGATTCGAGTGGTTCTTCACTCAGAAGATCTCGTGGAATCAGCAGAACGTGTTCCCGCACCACAGCTTCCTCTGGGAGGGCATCGACGGGTCGCAGGTGTTCACGCACTTCCCGTCGATGGACACCTACAACTCTCAGCTCAGCGGAGAGGAGCTCGCGAAGGCGTCGAGGCAGTTCAAGGAGAACCGCGTCAGCTCGCGGTCGATCGCCCCGGTCGGCTACGGTGACGGCGGTGGCGGCACCACCCGCGAGATGACGGGCAAAGCGAAGCGGCTGCAGAACCTCGAGGGCAGTCCGCGCGTCGAGTGGGAGCATCCCGATGACTTCTTCGAAGCCGCTCGCGCCGAGATCCCGCATCCGGCCGTCTGGGTCGGCGAGCTGTACCTCGAGCTGCACCGCGGAACCCTGACCAGCCAGCACGCCACGAAGGCGCTGCACCGCTGGTCGGAGCACGCCCTCGTCGAGGCCGAACTGTGGGCGGCGACGGATGCCGTGCGCACCGGCGCCGCGTACCCGAAAGCCGAGTTCGACCGCCTGTGGGAGACCGTGCTGCTGCACGAGTTCCACGACATCCTGCCCGGCACGTCCATAGCGTGGGTGCATCGTGAAGCCGTCGAGGTGCTCTCGAGTGTGCTCTCGGATGCGCAGGATCTCGCAGCCGCCGCCCGCCGGTCGCTCGCCGGTGAGGGAGAGCACGAGCTGCGGTTCGTGCCGACCTCGGTCGGAGGCGGTCGCGCTCTGGGTGCCGCGTTCGTCGAGGCGCCAGCCGCGGCATCCGTCCTGCTCTCGGGCGAGAACGGCGGATGGCGCCTCGAGAACGAGCTCGTCTCGGTGCTGGTGTCTGCGGAAGGCCTGATCGTCTCGGCGGTCGACAAGGCATCCGGTCGCGAGGCCGTGGCCGAGGGTCGCGCGGCGAACCTGTTCCAGCTGCACCAGGACTTCCCCAACATGTGGGATGCGTGGGACATCGACAAGTACTACCGCAACAGCGTCGAGGACCTCACCGGCGTCGCATCGATGTCGGCATCCGTCGTCGATGGCACAGCCAGCGTCGTGGTGACCCGGGCGTTCTCGGAATCGACGATCGAGCAGACGATCATCCTCGCTCCCGGCTCCCGCACGGTGGCGTTGCGGTGCGACATCGACTGGCACGAGACCGAGAAGCTGCTCAAGCTCGCGTTCCCGCTCGACATCCAGGCCGCGAACACCGAGGCCGAGACGCAGTTCGGCTACCAGTCACGCGTGACGCACACGAACACGAGCTGGGAGGCGGCGAAGTTCGAGACCTCGATGCACCGGTTCGTGCTGGTGCGCGAACAGGACTTCGGCGTCGCCCTCGTGAACGACTCGATCTACGGCTACGACACGTCGCGCGAGGTGTCGGATGACGCGGTCACCACGACCGTGCGACTGTCGCTGCTGCGGGCGCCGCGGTTCCCCGATCCCGACACCGATCACGGTCACCACACGATCGAGGTGGGCATGGTGATCGGAGCGGATGCCGCGCTCGCGACGGCCGAGGGGATCACCCTCAACAGCCCGGCGACGCTCGTGCGCGGCGCCCGGGAGGTTGACGCGCTCGTAGCGGTGGAGGGCGAGGGCATCGTCGTGTCGGGGGTGAAGCTCGCGGACGACGGATCCGGCGATGTGATCGTGCGGGTCTACGAGGCGCTCGGGCGGCGCGTGGCGGGCTCGGTGGTCGCGGACTTCGAACACCGCGAGATCCACGAGGTGTCGCTGATCGAGGATGCGCTCGACGATGCGCGCATGGGTGGCGAGCTGAGACTGCGACCGTTCGAGGTGCGGACGCTGCGCATCGTCCGCTGACGGCTCGGGATCACCGGGTGCTCGCTGCGCGGAACGCCTCGTAGTCGGCGAGAGAGACGTCGGCGTATGCCCGCGCCCAGGCGAGCAGCGCGGTGCCGATCGCTCTGCCACCGCCGATGTAGCCGGCGACCTCGGCTGCCGTGACCGACTGGCTGTGCGCCCGGGCGATCACGGCGGCACACGCCTGGGCGTAGGTGATGAACGGCCCGTCGTCGAGCTCCTCGACCTCGACGCTCCCTTTCATGTCGTGGAACTGACGCACGTAGAAGTCAGAGGCGGGGCTGCGCAGATGGCCGAGGAACGGATCGGAGAGCGCCTGCAGGATCCGCTGCATCGCAACCACTCGGGCGCCCTCGCCGTGGGATTCGATCCGCGCGCTCAAGGACTCGGGCTGGGGGATCCGTCCGTACTCCACGAGCACGCTCTGCGACGCCTGCTTCGGCTGCATCAGGAGGGTGCCGTGCTCGCCGTCCTGGAACAGCACGAGGTAGCAGCGGGTCCCGACGCTGCCGACCCCGACCACTCGTCGCGCCACATCGCCGACCGTGTAGTGCTCGAACAGCAGCGCCACGTCGGGGCTCGCCGTCGCCCGGTACTGCGCGACGAGGTCGTGCACCAGCGAGAGCAGGTCCGCATCGACCGGCGTGGTCGTCGGGTCCTGTGGCAGGAAGCGGCGTCGCCCGGCGGCATCCGCCTCGGTGAGCCGTCTCACCGCACGCTCGCCCGTGCGTCGCTGTGCTTGGGTGACGGCGCTGCGGATCGCTTTGCGAGAGGTCTTGTCGAGCATGCTGCGGGTGGATTCGACGTCGAAGTGCGTGAAGTAGCGGTCGCGGGGACTGAGCGCCGAGATGCGCCGCATCCCGCGCGTGTAGGAATCGACAGCGCCCAGCACGGCCTGATCGATCACTGCCTCCGGTCGCCCTGTCGCGTGCCCGCCGACCACGATGCTGGCGGCGAGCCGCTTGACGTCCCATTCCCACGGCGCCCAGGCGGCCTCGTCGAAATCGTTGAGATCGAACATGAGGCTGCGCTGCGGTGAGGCGTAGAAGCCGAAGTTCGACACATGAGCGTCTCCGCAGGAGGCGACGAGGATGCCGCTGTGGGGCGCATCGGCCAGATCCGCCGCCATGAGAGCGGCCGTCCCCCGGTAGAAGGCGAACGGGCTCGCCGACATCCGCTCGGTGCGCAACGGCACGAGCTCCGGGATGCGGGTGGCGTTCTGAGCGTCGAGGATGCCGAGGGGGTCGCGCGTCCCACCGGCGAGCGTGGCGAGTGCGCGGCGTGGTGTGCGCTTGCGCGCCGTCTCGCCACGGGCGAGCAGGTCTGCGGGGGAGGGTGGCGCGGACCACTCGGTGCTCATTCGGCCATTGTGGCAGTCGCTGTGCGGGAGGACGATAGGCAGATGGTCACCCTTGACGATGTGCGTGAGATCGCGCTCGCGCTCCCCGGCGTGACCGAGCGACCCGGCGGTCATACCGGGGAGCCGTCGTGGCGTCTGCCGAGCGGGCAGATCGCATGGATCCGCGGGCCCAGCAAGGTGGATCTCCGTCAGCTCGCCGACCTCGGACTCGAGTGGCCCGAAGGTCCGGTGCTCGGTGTGCGGGTGGCGAGCCTCGAGGAGAAGGCGACGCTGCTCGCGGCGGAGCCCGACGGGCTTTTCTCGATCCCCCATTTCGACGGATACCCGGGACTGCTCGTGCAGCTCGACACCGTCGAGAAGGACCGCCTCGCCGAGATCATCGCGGATGCGTGGCTCGTGCGCGCGCCGGTGCTCGTCGCGAAGCAGTGGCTCGCGGAGCGCGGGCTGGACTGATCAGGCCGTTGTGAGGAACGGCCGAGCGGCGTCGAGGAGCGCACGTGGGTCGTCGGCCCAGAGCCTGATGCGGTCGACCCGATGCGTCCCACCCTTCGGAGCGAGACCGGGGAGGCGGATCGCGAGCAGGCGCTCGAGCTCGATCTCGATGTTGGTCTCGTCCTGCATCCGCTCGGCGTACTCCGAGCCGGTGACGCGTGGCTGTTTGGGCTCATCGACACGGCGATCGATCGCGATCGACGCGATGTCGGCCCAGGTGACCGGCACATCGACTTCGAGGCCGCTGCGCACGCGGATGCCGTCGGGGCCGACGGAGTGAGGGCGCATGAGCATCGCGCAGAGCAGTCCGACCATCCAGGTGACGCCCCAGATTCCGAGCACCAGCAGCGTGATCCGCACGGCCGGCCAGGGGTGCACGATCAGGTCGAGGATCGGGATCTCGACTGCGGAGAGGCCGATGAAGATGAACAGCACGGTGAGCACGGGGCGGTGATAGCCGACTCCGGTGCCGCCCGCAGGGATGGCCGGACGACGGGTGATCGCCCGCGCGATGCTCGAGTAGACGCGGAGCTCCGCGATCCATGCGCGATGGAGGAAGTTCAGGATGCGCGCGAGCGGCGTCGGGGTGTGGGTGGTGTCGTCGCGCAGTTGCTCGGTCATGGAGTGCCGTCCTGTGCCTGTGCCTGTGCCTGTGTCTGTGCCTGTGCGCTCGCCGCGGAGGTGACGAGGGTCTCGAGATGCGCGATGACGGCTGCCAGGCCGCGCTCGACGGTGGCCCGATCGTCGGGCGCGATCGCGTTCAGCAGGGTCTCGTTGAGCTGGGCGTGCTCCTCCTGCATCCGCGCCATGGTCTCGACCGCGGTCGGCGTGAGCTCGACCAGTACGGCACGGCGGTCGGAGGGGTGCGGCGTGCGACGGACGTGGCCGGAATGCTCCAGCGCGTCCACGAGAGCGGTGATGTTGCGGGGAGTCACCTCGCAGAGGGTGGCGAGGGCTTGCTGGGTCGACGGGCCGGCGTGCTGCAGGACCCAGAGAAGGTGCACTCGGGTCGGTGTGAGATCCGTGCCGGCGAACGCACGGGCCATGTCCTTCTGGAACAGATCGGCGATCTGGAGGAGGCGGTCGACGAAGAGGGGTTCCATGGCTGTTACCCTACTACATTGTTACCTATGTTCACTATGCCTGATTGCTGACGCGCGTGGCCCGCGCTGTGTCATTCTGAGAGATTGGAATACGGTTCTGATCTGGGGTAATTCGGGGTGGTTTCGGGTCTTGAATGTCGGTGGTTCCGGGTTGACTTACGGGTATGAACAGCACCGCGGAG
>NZ_LMOU01000001.1:2808746-2809037 GCF_001423615.1 Microbacterium sp. Leaf159
CTGCAGCGGACGGTGCGGGTCGATGTGCGAGGTGCGACCCGGGTCGACACGGTCGTCGATCTGGTGCGGCGGCCGGTGAGCCTTTCGGGGGAGCGGATGCCGGCCCGCTGGTCGGAGTTGCGCCTCGCGCTGCTGGATGGGGTGGTCGGTGTCGCGGGGTTCCTCGCGGCGACGGGTCCGATCGAGAAGGTGTGGGATCGGCTCACGGTCGATCAACGCCTGGCGGCCGATGTCGCGTTGGCCGGGTGCGCACGCGGGCACGGTGTCGTGGTCGACGATGACCCGGACGTC
>NZ_LMOU01000001.1:2809109-2843470 GCF_001423615.1 Microbacterium sp. Leaf159
TGTGCATGCGATCCGCGGGTATCTGACCCCGGACGTTGCGGCGCAGTTGCAGCTGATCATCGACGCGATCCTCAACCCGAAAGGCGACGGCCCACCCATGCCCGGCGTGCACTTCGCCCCCAGCGATGGGGCGGATGCCGACACTGACTCTGACTCTGACGTCGACGCGCATGCGGACGGGGGAGCGGATGCGGAGGCGGATGCGAACGCGGAGGCGGAGGCGGAGGCTGGCGCAGACGGTGACGACACGGATCCGTTCAACTCGGACCCGCGGTGCGTGCTCGACGACCGCACCGCGGCGCAGAAGCGCCACGATGCCCTGGCGATGGTGTGCGCGATCGCTGCCCGACACAACGACATGCCCACCCTCGGTGGGTCATCACCCGTCCTGGTCGTGAACGTCGACGCGAAAGACCTCGCTGGCACATCGGGCGGTAATGGCGGGTGGGCGACGATCCCCGGATCCGGTGCCCACCTCCCCGTTTCCGTCGCCGCGCACATCGGCTGCGCCGGCACCATCCAACGAGTCCTGTTCGATGAGGGCCGGATCATCGGCATCACGACCACCGACCGCGTCTTCACCGTGCATCAACGCCGGGCGATCGTCGCCCGCGACAAGGAATGCCTCATCCCCGGATGCCACGTCCCGGCATCCTGGTGCGAGATCCATCACGTCGTCGAGCATTCCAGGGGCGGTCCGACGCATACGGATAACGGTGTGCCGTTGTGCTGGTGGCACCACCGATCCCTCGGCACCTCCGGGTGGGAGATCCGGATGGACGACGGCATCCCGCAGGTGCGGGGCCCGAGATGGTGGGATCCCGAACAGCGATGGCGCACCCCGAGACTCAGCCTCCCGCGGAACGCGCACGTTCGGGGTNCACAGGCATCGGCGGCCTCTTCTTCCGCAGCAGAGACCCGGAGGCTCGTGCCGCCTGGTACCGAGAGCACCTGGGAATCGGGGCTGGACATGACGGCATGTGGCAGCAGGAGGCCGGCATGACCGTGTTCGCGCCGTTCGCGGCAGACAGCGACTATTTCGACGCCGACCAGCAGTTCATGCTCAATCTGAGAGTGTCGGACATCGAGGAGCTCGCCACGCGACTCGACGCCTCAGGGATTCCGGTCGAGCGCCGCGACGAGTGGAACACCGCCGAATACGGCACCTTCGCCCGCATCCATGATCCCGAAGGCCTCGCGATCGAACTCTGGCAACCACCCGCCGGGTAGGAGAACCGCGCTCGGTGGAGCCGCGCTCGGTGGAGCCGCGCCCAGAAGAGCCTTGCTCAGTGGAGCCGCGCTCAGGCAGGTCCGAGGCGGAGCACCTCGGGCGACTCGCCGCCGGTCAGCTCGTCGGCGATGCGGATGCTGCGGGCCAGATCGTCGAGTGCGCCGTCGAGCGTGCCGAATCGCTCGCGTTCGCTGCAGACCGCGGTCAGCGTCACCAGATGGGTGCCGGTATCCCACGTGTAGGTCGCGAACGGAGGGCTCGCGGGCGACGGCGGCATCGACACCACGAGCTTCTCGCCCGCACCCAGCCACCGGCTCGAGAACGAGACCGTGTCGTCGTAGTCCATCGGCATGGATGCCCGAGCGATGCGCACCTCAGGGGTGAGCGCTTGCACGGTGGCCATCGCGACGACGAGCTCCGGGTCGGCCTTCCACGTCCACACGAGAACGCGACCGGCGGCCCTGCGCATCAGCAGGGGAGCGGCCTGGCTCATCGCCCACGCTCCGAACCGGGATCCGGGCCGTTCCGTGACGCCGATCGCCGAATTCACCTGGCCCAGCAGCATCCGGATCGCGGCCTTGCGGTGCCGTCGGCCCTTCCAGCCGAGCGAGTCCGTGACGGGGATCCACTGCTGGGGGTCGGCGTCAGCTGTCAGTCGCATGCCTCCACGCTAGGGGGTGAGGCTGAGGGATGCCGGTATGCCTCGGCGGCTCGATCAAGGCCCTCGGGTAGAGTGGCCAGCGCCCGATCGGGCTCTTTGACCGCCGTACCGTAAGGCAGAATGTCCTCCTCTACCTCCGATCCGACGAGTGCTCCCGACGTCGCCCCCGACCCCGGGCAGCGTCCCCTGCGCATCCTGATCGGATGCGACACCTTCGCGCCCGACATTAACGGCGCCGCCCGCTTCGCGGAGCGCCTCGCAGCCGGTCTCGTGCAGCGGGGAGAAGACGTGCACGTGGTCGCCCCGAACGTGGCCTACCGCCGCACCCCCGCGCAGACCGAGGTGATCGAGGGCGAGCCGATGACCATGCATCGGCTTCCGTCGGTGCGCTGGGCACCCCACGACTGGCTCCGCTTCGTCTGGCCGTGGCGTGTCAAGCACTACGCGCGGAAGATCTTCGACAGCGTGCAGCCCGACGTCGTGCACATCCAGTCGCACATCGTGATCGGTCGTGGCCTTGCCCGCATCGCGCACGAGCGCGGCATCCCGGTGATCGCCACGAATCACGTGATGGCCGAGAACATCCTCGACCACACGACCATGCCCAAATGGGTCGATGACCTGGTGCTGCGCTGGGCCTGGGGCGACGCGAAGCGCACGTTCGCCCTGACGCGCGCGATCACCACGCCGACACGTCGCGCCGCAGACTTCCTCGAGCGCACTGTCGCCGTCGAGAACGTGATCCCCGTCAGCTGCGGCATCGATCGCACCCAGTACACGCCGGTGATCGCCCCTCGCGAGAAGAACCGCATCATCTTCGTCGGACGCCTGACCGCCGAGAAGCAGGTCGAGGTGATCCTCGACGCCATGACGAAGCTCGACCCGGCGCTCGAGACGACCTTCGACATCGTCGGCGGCGGCGACCAGCGCAAGCAGCTCGAGAGCCTCACGACCCAGCTGGGTCTCGGCGATCGGGTGACCTTCCATGGACGCACGACCGACGAGGACCTGCGGGCCCTGCTGTCGCGCGCATCCGTGTTCACGATCGCCTCGATCGCCGAGCTGCAGTCGATCGCGACCATGGAGGCCATGGCCTCCGCGCTGCCGATCGTCGCAGCGGATGCCGTCGCCCTGCCGCACCTCGTGCACGACGGCGAGAACGGCTACCTGTTCGAGCCCGGCAACGCGGATGCCCTCGCCGCACGACTGACCGACGTGCTCACCGCATCGCCGGGAGAGTATGCGCGGATGCAGCAGGCATCGCTCGACGGTGTCGCGATCCACGACATCAATCGCACGCTCGACACGTTCGAGGCGCTGTACCGCGACGAGCCGCTGCCCGAGTGACGGCCCGCGCCATGCACATCGTCTTCTTCGGCGATCAGCACCTGGACTCCCTCGGTGGGGCACAGGTGTCGATGCGGCTGCAGCGCGAGTTCCTCGAGCGGGCCGGCCACACGGTGACCGTGGTCGCCCCGAAGATGCACGGAGCGCGCGCTTCGGACGTCACGGATCCCTCGAATCTCGATCTGCCGTCGGTGCCGATCACCGTCGACCGCGAGTACTCGATGAGCTGGCCGGGGCGTACGACCGATCGCTTCCTCGACCGCGCGATGACACATCGACCGCCGGTCGACCTCGTGCACGTGCAGGCCGACTTCTGGGGTGCATTCATCGGGCACCGGTACGCCGCGCGACACGGCATCCCGGTCGTGCACACCCTGCACAACCGGGTCGATGTCGGCATCGCCGCGGTCACGCCTCTGCACCGCCCCGTGCTCGGGGTGCTGAACCTCTGGCGGCGCCGAGCGTTGCGCGGTGTCACGGCACCGGTGGGTGGGGCCGACGGCTGGGCGTTCCTGCGTGGCATCGCCAGTGGTGCGTCAGCCGTGACCGCTCCGTCGACCCACTTCGCTCGCCGTCTCGAAGAGCACGGGGTCTTCAGCCCGGTCGACGTCGTCTGGAACGGCATCGACGACGACGTACGTGAGGCGACACTCGCCGCCGTGCCGACAGATCGCGCGCCCGGTCGGCCCCGTTTCGTCTGGCTCGGACGAATGAGTCCCGAGAAGCGACTGCTGCCGTTCCTCGAGGCCTTCGTCGACTCGGGGGTCGACGCGGATCTCGAGATCATCGGCGGCGGAGCACAGCGGTCGGCCGCGGAGAAGATCGTCGCAAGCTCGGCGAACGTGCGGTTCGCCGGCAAGCTCAGCTACCCCGACACCCTCGCGCGCATCGCCGGCGCAGACGCTCTCGTGCAGACCTCGATCGGCTTCGAGACCCAGGGCATGACGCCGTTCGAGGCCGCGACCCTGGGCACGCCGTCGGTCATCAGCGATCCCGACATCGCGGCCGAGCTCGGCGGCGGGCTCTGGGCCGTCCCCGGGGCCGCAGGCACCGAGGCGCAGCGCAAGGCGGGTCTCGTCGAGACGCTGCGCCGCGCAGCATCCGACATCGCCGCTGGCACGGCACCGATGCCGATGCGCGAGGTCTCGGAGGCATTCCGCCAGTCGTCGCGCACGGCCGCGATGATCGAGGTCTACGAACGGGTGCTCGCCAGCTGAGGCACTGGTCGTCGAGGCTGAAGGCGCTCCGACCGAACAGCCCTAGCGTTGGGGGTGCTCAGTATCCGAAGTAGTAGAAGACGTTCGACACCCATGACACGAGCGTGCCGACGACCGTGCTGCCCGCCACGCCGACGGCGATGGCGGCGAGCAGATGCGGCGCCGGACGCCGCAGCGCGATGATGCCGAGCACCAGGCCGGTCGCGGCCACCGCCAGGACGAGCAGGTTCACAAGGTTCGACAGGAAGTCGACGACGCCGAAGCCGATGCTCATGTACAGGAGCGGCGTCACGAGCTGGAAGAGCAATCCGATCGCGACCCCGACCACGGCAACGAGGAATGCCGTGCGTCCGAGGGCACCGGGGCGGCCGGATTGGCCCGGAGCGTACGGCTGCGCGGGTGCGCCGTAAGGCTGACCGGGCTGGGTGTAGGGCTGGCCCGGTTGTGAGTAGGGCTGGCCGGGCTGGGAGTGCGGCTGGCCCGGTTGGGAGTACGGCTGGCCGGGGTGGACGTAGGGCTGGCCCGGTTGTGAGTAGGGCTGACCCGGCTGGGAGTGTGGCTGACCGGGCTGGGCGTAGGGCTGACCCGGCTGGGAGTGCGGCTGGCCGGGTGCGCCGTACGGCGGGCCGGGCTGGGAGTGCGGCTGTGCGGGCTGCACTGGGTGGGACTGCTGACGGGGATCCTGCGCAGGCTGCTGTGGTTCGCTCATGGGTGGCTCCGGGACGCTCAGTAGGTCAACGCGTAGAAGAGATTCGAGACCCAGGCGACGAGGATGCCGGTGATCTGGGCTGCGGAGATGCCGATCGCGATGCCCGCGAGCACCTGCTGTCCCGGTCGCCGCACCGACATCAGGCCGAGAATGAGTGCCACGATCGCGACGATGAGCACCAGTCCGTTGCCGATGGCTCCGAAGGCGCCGATCGATGACGGGTCGGCGAGCGTGCGGATGATCACCGGATAGGCGATGGTGACGAGGAGCGCGATGCCGAGCGCACCCAGCGCCACGATGAACGCGAGGCGACCGAGCGACGCGCCGGTGGATGCCGGAGAAGAAGAAGACGAGCCCGGGTACGGCTGCCTGGCATACGGCTGGGCTGGGTTCTGCGGCGCCGGGTTCTGCTGCGGCGAATACTGCTGCGCCGAGTGCTGCTGCGCCGAGTACTGCGGTGACGCCGGCTGCCCCTGCCCTTGCGGGGGAGTTCCGTACGGCTGCGCGGGAGGCTGCTGCGGCTCGCTCATGGTGTCGAGCGTAGCCGCGCATCCGGCCAGCGGGGAACCCTCGTGCGGGGCCTCGTGCGGAACCCTCCGCCGGAGCTCAGCGGTACGTGTGCCCCGCCTCGGCGCGGTCGAGGGTGTCGTGGTCGGCTACGCGTGACCAATCGGTGGGCACATGACGGTATCCGTCACGGCGGAGTTCGACGATGGTGGCGATCAGCGCCCACGCGCCGAGTGCGAGAAGTGCGATGAGAAGGATCATGGCAGAAACGCTACGATCACTCTTGATCTGCCACGAGTGGCAGAATAGACTACGGGCGTATGAAAACTGCCAACTCCGGGAGAGCGTCATGATGAAGACCGTCGCCTGCGTCGTGCAAGACGGATTCGCGCCATTCGAGTTCGGCCTCGCCTGCGAAGCCTTCGGTCTCGACCGATCGAACGACGGCGTGCCGAATTTCGACTTCCGGGTCATCGCTCCGCATCCGGGTGTCGTGCAGTCCAAGCTCGGCTTCTCCATCAACGTCGAGCACGACCTCTCGTTCGCGTATGAGGCCGACCTCGTGGTGCTCTGCCCGGTGCCGCGGGAGTACTGGCCGAACATCGATCCGCTGCTGCTCGACGTCGCCCGCGACGCTGTGGCGCGCGGCGCGTGGCTGCTGACGATCTGCAGCGCCTCGTTCATCCTCGGCGCTGCCGGAGTGCTCGACGGTCGCCGCGCGACCACGCACTGGATGTACTCCGACATCATGGCCGAGATGTACCCGAAGATCGACATCGACCCCGATGTGCTCTTCGTGCAGGACGGACGGATCATCACGAGCGCCGGCACGGCCGCCGGGATCGACGCCTGCCTGCACCTGCTGCGCCAGGAGCTCGGCGCCGAGCTGACGAACCGCATCGCTCGACGGATGGTGGTGCCGCCGCAGCGCGACGGCGGACAGGCGCAGTTCATCGACCGACCGATCCCGGTGGTTCCGAGTGATTCGCTCGCCGCAGTCGCCGACTGGGCGGTCGAGCACCTCCGCGACGACCTGGGCGTCGATCAGCTCGCGGCACGAGCGCTCATGTCCCCTCGCACCTTCGCGCGCCGGTTCAAAGCCGAGTACGGCGCGACCCCCGCAGCCTGGCTCGCCCGTCAGCGGGTGCTGCACGCCCAGCGGCTGCTCGAACGCAGCGACCTGTCGCTCGAGCAGATCGCCGACGAATGCGGCTTCGGGTCGGCGGCGGTGCTGAGGCAGAACTTCTCACGTGTGCTCGGCACGACGCCCACCGCCTATCGGGCGCGATTCTCATGCGTCGACGACGCGGAGACCACCGCGGCCTGACCGGCTTCAGACTGCCGGAAGCTCGGCGCCCCCTCGATGCACTCTCAGTGGTCCCAGTGAGCGGGACTCGGGAGCGCGTGGTAGTCGACCTCGACCCCTGCGGGGGTGACGGATGCCGTGCAGTACAGCAGTGACTGCGTGGGATACCCGTGCGGGCGGTTGTCGCGGATGATCGCCCGGTCGTCCTCGGGGTCCAGCAGGGCGGAGGAGGCGAGCAGCGAGATCCACTCGCCGTTCCAGTCCGCGCTGTCGGCAGCCGGGCCCAGAGCGCGGAACTCCGGCAGCCAGGCGGCGATCCGCGGCGTCTCGGAGTCATCGAGATCGTCGTGCGCGATCATGTGGATGCCGTCGCTGATCGGCGTCTCGCGCAGCTCGGCGCCGTCCCAGCTCAGCACGCGTGATCCCTCGGGGCGCACCTCGAGCAGGTTGAACCCGTGCATGGGCAGCGGTGCGATCGGCGACCGGCCCGCCACCGACTCGAGTGCGAGCGATCCGCGTGACACGGCGACGTCGTCGGCGAGATCGACCACGTCGGCGCGGTTGAGCAGCACGGCGAGACGTCGTTCCGCGGGATTCACGGCGAGCCAGGCTCCACCGGCTCGCCGATCGCGGATCCCCGAGACCCCGGGGTGCGCGTCCGGCCACCATTCGCCGAGGGCATCCCACTCGCGCAGCGGATCCTCATCGCGCACCGCGAGCAGACGCGCGGTGTCGGGGCCGGCCACATCGATCACCACGGTGCACACGGCAACAAGTCTAGGTCGATGCTGCACGACCGGAGCCTCAGCCCCGGTGGGGCGGATGCTGCGGCAGAATCGAACCGTGAACATCGTCGTCGGAGTTACGGGTGGCATCGCCGCATACAAGACAGTGCACCTGGTGCGACTGCTGACCAAGGCGGGTCACGACGTGACCGTGGTGCCGACGGAGGACGCACTGCGCTTCGTGGGCACGCCGACGTGGGAGGCGCTGAGCCGGCATCCGGTCACGACGAGCGTGCACGACGACGTCGCGCGCGTCCGCCACGTGGCGCTCGGCCAGGGAGCCGATCTGGTGATCGTCGCCCCCGCGACCGCGAACTCGATCGCGAAGATCACGGCGGGCATCGCCGACGACCTGCTCGGCACCACGCTGCTCGCGACCGAGGCGCCCGTGCTCCTCGCGCCCGCCATGCACGCCGAGATGTGGCGGAATGCGGCGACGCAGGCGAACATCGAGACCCTCGTCTCGCGCGGCATCCATCTGGTCGGCCCCGCTGACGGCGAACTCGCCGGAGGTGACAGCGGGCCGGGACGCATGTCCGAACCCGAGGCGATCTTCGAGGCCGCCGTCGCGCTGCTCGCGCCTCGTGACCTCGACGGACTGCGGGTGGTGATCTCGGCCGGCGGCACCCGCGAGCCGATCGACCCCGTGCGGTTCCTCGGCAACCGCTCGAGCGGGCGGCAGGGCGTCGCGTTGGCCGCCGACGCGGCAGCGCGAGGAGCGGATGTGACCGTGGTCGCGGCGAACGTCTCGGCCGACGTGCTGGCCGCGGCGCGGCATCCGTCGGTCCGGGTGATCTCCGTGGGGACGGCCGCCGAGCTCTCGACGGCGATGAAGGATGCCGCCCGCTCGGCCGACATCGTGATCATGGCCGCCGCAGTCGCCGACTACCGACCGGCATCCGTCTCGGAGCACAAGCTCACCAAGGAGCAGGGGGTTCTGACGCATCTCGCGCTCGTCGAGAACGAGGATGTCGTCTCCGCTCTGGCGGTGTCGAGGGCGGACGGGGGAGCGCCGCAGGGTCAGACGATCGTCGCCTTCGCGGCCGAGACCTCAGAGAGCGCGTCCGAGCGGCGGGATCGCGCTCGCCGCAAACGCGAACGCAAAGGCGTCGACCTGCTCGCCGTCAATCTCGCGAACGCGGAGCAGGGTTTCGAGCGGCCCGACAATGCGGTCGAGATCGTCGGCGAGGGCGGTGAGGTCGTGGCCTCTGCCGCTGGGACCAAGCGCGAGGTCGCTCGAGTGATCCTGGACGCCGCGCTGACTCTGCGGTAAACTTGAGTCAAGTCCACTCAACTTTGCGGACTGCATCCACGAGAACGTGACCAGAAGGAGTCTCCCAGGAGGAACGCATGCCAGGCCCACAGAGCGCACAGAACGACGACCAGCAGTCCGCCCTCGAGCAGTTCGGGATCAACCTCACCGACCGCGCCCGTCAGGGCAAGCTCGACCCCGTCATCGGACGGGACAGTGAGATCCGGCGCGTCAGCCAGGTGCTCACCCGCCGCACCAAGAACAACCCGGTGCTGATCGGCGAGCCCGGCGTCGGCAAGACCGCCGTCGTCGAAGGACTCGCTCAGCGGATCGTCGCGGGCGATGTCGCCGAGTCCCTCAAGGACAAGGAGCTGGTGTCGCTCGACATCTCGGCTCTCGTCGCCGGTGCCATGTACCGCGGCCAGTTCGAGGAGCGCCTGAAGAGCGTCCTCAAAGAGATCACCGAGTCCGACGGGCGGATCATCACCTTCATCGACGAGCTTCACGTGCTCATGGGTGCGGGCGGCGGCGAAGGCTCGGTGGCGGCGTCGAACATGCTCAAGCCCATGCTCGCCCGCGGTGAGCTGCGCCTGATCGGTGCCACGACACTCAACGAGTACCGCGAGTTCATCGAGAAGGATGCCGCGCTCGAGCGACGCTTCCAGCAGGTCTACGTCGGCGAGCCCACGGTCGAGGACACGATCGCGATCCTCCGCGGGCTCAAGGGCCGCTACGAGGCGCACCACGGTGTGACGATCTCGGACAGCGCCCTCGTCGCCTCCGCGGCGCTCTCGAACCGTTATCTCCCTGCCCGCCAGCTCCCCGACAAGGCGATCGACCTGATCGACGAGTCGATGTCGCGACTCAAGATGGAGATCGATTCGTCCCCCGTCGAGATCGACCAGCTCAAGCGCCAGGTCGATCGCATGAAGCTCGAAGAGCTCGCCCTCAAGCGCGAGAAGGACGCAGCCTCCAAGGAGCGCCTCGCGGCGCTCCGGGAGCAGCTCGTGGGCATGGAGGCGCAGCTCGCCGACCTCGAGGCCCGCTGGGCGCGCGAGCGGCAGGGGCTCAACCGGGTCGGCGACCTGAAGAAGAAGCTCGACGACGCGGTCACACAGCGCGATCTCGCGATGCGCGAGGCCGACTACACCCGTGCCTCGAAGCTCGAGTACGAGACGATCAAGCGCCTCGAGCGCGAGATCGCCGAGGCCGAGCAGGCCGAGGCCGCCGTGTCGAGCGAGGGCCGCATGGTCAACGAGCAGGTCACCGACGAGGACATCGCCGCCGTGATCGCGGCGTGGACCGGCATCCCGGTCGGCCGTCTGCTGCAGGGCGAGAGCGAACGGCTGCTGCACCTCGAGTCCGAGCTCGGTCGTCGGCTGATCGGCCAGAAGGATGCGGTCAAGGCCGTGTCCGACGCCGTGCGGCGATCGCGTGCGGGCATCAGCGACCCCGGTCGCCCGACCGGATCGTTCCTGTTCCTCGGGCCGACCGGTGTCGGAAAGACAGAGCTCGCGAAGGCCCTCGCCGACTTCCTCTTCGACGACGAGCGCGCCATGGTGCGCATCGACATGTCGGAGTACGGAGAGAAGCACTCCGTCTCCCGGCTCGTCGGCGCCCCTCCCGGCTACGTCGGCTACGAGCAGGGCGGTCAGCTCACCGAGGCCGTGCGCCGGCGTCCGTACAGCGTGGTGCTGCTCGACGAGGTCGAGAAGGCGCACCCCGAGGTGTTCGACGTGCTGCTGCAGGTGCTCGACGACGGTCGTCTGACCGACGGCCAGGGTCGAACGGTCGACTTCACGAACGTCATCCTGATCCTGACCTCGAACCTCGGTTCACCGATCCTCATCGACCCGACGCTGTCGCCCGATGAGAAGCGCGAGCAGGTGATGGCTCTGGTGCACCAGGCGTTCCGACCGGAGTTCCTCAACCGCCTCGACGACATCGTGATGTTCTCGGCGCTCAGCCAGGACGACCTCGCGCAGATCGTCGAGCTCTCGATCGATCAGCTGCACAACCGGCTGCGTGATCGCCGGCTCACCCTCGCGGTCACGCCGGATGCGCGATCGTGGCTCGCCGAGCGCGGCTACGACCCGATGTTCGGTGCCCGTCCGCTGCGACGCCTCATCCAGACCGAGGTGCAGAACAAGCTGGCGACGGCGCTGCTCTCGGGTGGGGTGCACGACGGCGACACGGTGCGGGTCGACGTGGCGGCCGACGGCACGGGCCTCGTGCTCACGTCGACCGCGCCGGAGCCCGACTCCGGGACCGAGCCGGACGACGATGACGTGATCGAGGCCGAGCTGCTCGACGACTAGAGCCGGACACAGAGCCGGACACAGGGCCCGACACGGGAGCCGGACAGAGCCGGACACAACAGAGGGGCGGATGCCGCAGCATCCGCCCCTCTGTCGTATGTGCCCGAGCGGAAGCTCAGGCGCTGAGGATGACCGTCTCGCCGATCGGGCGGCGCACGCGCGGTGCGGTCTCGCCCTGCTGGAGGCCCTCGGGAAGACCGGCGGCGTCGCCGTACTCGCCGACGGCGATCACGGTGAGTGCCGAGAATCGCGGCGACAGGTCGGCGAACTCGCGGATGACCTCGGGGTCGAAGCCGCTCATCTGGTGCACGAGGAGACCCTCGTGGTGGGCCTGCACCGAGAAGTGCGCGACAGCCTGGCCGAGGTCGTAGACCGCGTGGCTGATGGCCTTGCCCTCTTCGGACTCGGTCTCGGCGATCGCGACGATGAGCGCCGACGCCTTCGAGGCCCAGAGCTGGTTGAACTCGACCAGCGAGTCGACGACCTGGTCGAACAGCGCGGTGCCGCGGCGAGCGACGATGAAGCGCCACGGCTGCAGGTTGTACGCGGACGGCGACCAGCGCGCCGCCTCGAGAGCGGCGTTCAGCTTGGCGTCGTCGATCGTGTTCTCCGCGTCGTAGGCGCGGGGGCTCCAACGCCCGGCGAGGACGTCGAGGACGGGGTGCTCGGTGGGGGCGGTGCGGTCGATCACGGGAGTGCTCACGGAAGTGCCTTTCAGAAAGGAGTCGATCGGACTCCTTCGTCCGCGTACAAGCGTCTCAACGGATGTATGTGCGCGCATATTCCCGATGACGGGATATGACGTCGTCGGACTGTGGATGGCGCAGGAGCAAGCTCAGTCGAGCAGGTTGCGGGAGGCGGCGGATGCGAGCGCTCGCCGCACGGCGCGGATCGACGGGGCCGCCGCCGACACCCGCCGGGCCGACGAGAAGATCTCGCGACGGGGTTCGTCGGGGAGCGGGGTGAGCGCGACCGTCGGCGCCTCGCCCGCCCAGACGAGCTCGGGGAGCAGTCCGACGGCGAGGCCCGCGCGGATCAGGCGCACATGCGCGGTGAGGTCGGCGACCTCGAAGCGCACGTCGGGCTCGAAGCCGGCGGTGCGGCAGAGCTGCTCCGCCCACGCGCGGGAAGCGGTGCCTGCGGGTTCGAGCACCCACGGGTCGTCCCTCGTCGACCACAGTGCGGCGACGGCATCGACGGCATCGGCATCGGCGTCCTCGGCATCCGCTGCGCCGGGCTGTCGCGCGAGTGCGATCGAGTCGTGCACGAGCACCACCCGGTCGAGGTCGGCGTGGATCGGGCGGGTGCGCCCCGGGTACTGCTCGGCGAGGATCAGATCGAAGTCACGGCTCGAGACTCCGACGAGCCCTGTCTCGGGGTCGCTCTCGGTGACCTCGACGCGGAGGGCCGGATGCTGGTCGCGCAGCGCATTGAGCGCGCCGGGGAGCAGCGAATGCGCCGTCGACTGGAACACGGCGATGTGCACCGTGCCGGTGACCTCGGTGAGCGACTCGGCGACGGCGACCTCGGCGTGCTCGAGCTGGTCGAGGATGCCGATCGCCTCGGCCACGAGCACGTTCCCCTGCGGGGTGAACTGCACGCCTCGGCCCACGCGGCGCAGCAGCGGGACGCCCACCTCGCGCTCGAGCGCGCTGAGCTGCTGAGACACGGATGCCTTGCTGTACGAGAGGGCATCCGCGACGGCCGACAGGGTGCCCCGACGGGACAGTTCGACCAGCATCCGCAGTCGATTGACGTCGAGCATCCGCACCGCTTTCTCGCCGAGCCAATTGTTCAGTCCAACTGAACAGAAATCACTCGGATCGGTTGATAGACGTAGCCTACTCGCGCGTCTGACAATGATCGAGCCGCACACGTACCCGGGTGTGCGATCCCCTGGAAGGTTCACCTGATGACTGTCGTCGCCGACACCACCACTCCCGACACGACGCCTCGCACCGAAGAGGTCGCGGCCCTCGTGCAGCGCTGGCTCGCCGAGAGCGAGACCCACCCCGTCGAGCCCGCCGCCCAGCGCCTCTCCGAAGTCCTCAAGGACCCGAACGGACTCGCCTTCACCGTCGGCTTCGTCGACGGCGTGATGCGCCCCGAAGACCTCAGCGTCGCCGGCCGCACGCTCGCCGAACTGTCGGAGATCACTCCCTCGCTGCTGCCCGGCTACCTCCGTGCCGCGATCAAGACCGGTGGCTTCTGGGCTCCCAAGCTTCCCGGCGTCGTCGTGCCGATCTCCCGCCGCGTGCTGCGCGCCATGGTCGGGCACCTCGTGCTCGATGCGACCCCGTCGAAGCTGGGCCCCGCGATCGCCAAACTGCGCAAGAGCGGCAACCGCCTCAACCTCAACCTCCTCGGCGAGGCCGTGCTCGGCGAGCGGGAGGCAGGCCGTCGCCTTCAGGGCACCTACGACTTCCTCGCCCGCAAGGACGTGGACTACGTCTCGATCAAGGTCTCGAGCGTCGTCAGCCAGCTGTCGATGTGGTCGTTCGACGAGGCCGTGGCCGACGTCGTGACCAAGCTCACCCCGCTGTACGAGCTCGCCGCGACCTCCGAAGCCGCAGGCAAGACCAAGTTCATCAACCTCGACATGGAGGAGTTCCGCGACCTCGACCTCACGATCGCGGCGTTCACCAGCATCCTCGACCAGCCGGGCCTCGAGAATCTCGAGGCCGGAATCGTGCTTCAGGCCTACCTGCCCGACGCGCTCGGTGCGATGCAGCAGCTGCAGGAGTGGGCGACCGCCCGTCGGGTGAAGGGCGGGGCGCCCATCAAGGTGCGTGTCGTCAAGGGCGCGAACCTCGCGATGGAAGAGGTCGACTCGAAGGTGCACGGCTGGCCGCTCGCCACCTACGGCACCAAGCAGGACTCAGACACGAACTACAAGCGCGTGCTCGACTGGTCGATGACGCCCGAGCGCATGGATACTGTGCGCATCGGCGTCGCAGGCCACAACCTGTTCGACATCGCCTACACCTGGCTGCTCGCGCAGGCGCGCGGGGTGACCGATGCCGTCGAGTACGAGATGCTGCTCGGCATGGCGACCGGCCAGGCCGAAGCAGTCCGCAAGGACGTCGGCCAGCTGCTGCTGTACACACCGGTCGTGAACCCGGCCGAGTTCGACGTCGCGATCGCCTACCTCGTGCGCCGCCTCGAAGAGAACGCCAGCCCCGAGAACTTCATGTCGGCCGTGTTCGAGCTCGCCTCGGACCCGGCACTCCTGACCCGCGAGCGCGAGCGCTTCGAGCGTTCTCTCGCAGGGCTCGAGGCCGACCGCTCGGTGCCGTCGTCGAACCGCGTGCAGGACCGCGCGGCTGAGGCGGAGACGCACGCGGAGACACACGCGGAGACGCAGGTGGATGCTGTGACCACCGGCTTCGAGAACCAGCCCGACAGCGACCCGGCGATCGCCGCGAACCGCGCATGGGGTCGCGAGATCCTGGCGCGCTCTGTGGACTCGATGCTCGGTGTCGACTCGATCGCCCTCGCCAAGGTCGAGACGACCGATGAGCTCGACGGCATCTTCGCCGCCGCATCCGCTGCCGCCGCGACGTGGGCCGCCCTGCCCGCCGCCGAGCGCGCCGCCGTGCTGCACCGCGCGGGCGACGAACTCGCCGCCCGTCGTGGTCAGTTGATCGAGATCATGGCGCACGAGGCGGGCAAGACGATCGCCGAGGCCGACCCCGAGGTCTCGGAGGCGATCGACTTCGCGCACTACTACGCCGAGCGCGCGCTCGACCTCGAGACCGTCGACGGTGCCGAGTTCGTGCCGTCGAAGGTGACCGTGGTCACGCCGCCGTGGAACTTCCCCGTCGCGATCCCCGCGGGCGGCGTGCTCGCCGGTCTCGCCTCGGGCTCGGGAGTCGTCATCAAGCCCGCGAAGCTCACGCAGCGCTGCGGCGCCGTGATGGTCGAGGCGCTGTGGGCCGCAGGCGTTCCCCGTGACCTGCTCGCACTCGTCGACCTCGCGAACCGCGACCTCGGCACCCGTCTGGTCGCGAGCCCCGAGGTGGATCGCGTGATCCTCACCGGCGCGTACGAGACGGCGCAGCTGTTCCGCTCGTTCCGCGCCGACCTGCCGCTGCTCGCCGAGACCAGCGGCAAGAACGCGATCATCGTCACGCCGTCGGCCGACCTCGATCTCGCGGCCGCCGACGTCGCTCGCAGCGCCTTCGGCCACGCCGGCCAGAAGTGCTCGGCCGCATCGCTGGCGATCCTGGTCGGATCGGTGGCCGACTCGAAGCGGTTCGAGCGCCAGCTCGTCGATGCCGTCACGTCGATGCGCGTGGGGCTGCCCGAAGACCCGGCGACCCAGATGGGCCCGATCATCGAGCCGGCGAACGGCAAGCTGCTGACCGCGCTGACCACGCTCGAGCGAGGCGAGCGCTGGCTCGTCGAGCCGAAGAAGCTCGACGACGAGGGAAAGCAGTGGACGCCCGGCCTCAAGATCGGCGTCGCGCCCGGCTCGACCACCCACCTGACCGAGTTCTTCGGCCCCGTGCTCGGCATCATGCACGCGAAGGACCTCGACGAGGCGATCCGTCTGCAGAACGCCGTGGACTACGGCCTCACCGCCGGCATCCACTCGCTCGACTCCGACGAGGTCGCCACCTGGCTCGACCGTGTCGAGGCCGGAAACCTCTACGTCAACCGCGGCATCACCGGCGCGATCGTGCAGCGTCAGCCGTTCGGCGGCTGGAAGCGGTCGGCCGTGGGAGCCGGAGCGAAGGCCGGCGGCCCGAACTACCTGTTCGGCCTCGGCGACTGGGCCCCTGCAGAGCTCCCCGCCTCAGCCCCAGGCGCCGCCGTGATCCCTGCCGTCGATGCCCTGCTCGCCGCCGCCGGCTCCGACCTCGGCGCCGTCGAGATCGAGTGGCTGCATCGCGCGGCCGCCGCCGACGAGCGTGCGTGGACCACCGAGTTCGGCACCGTCAGCGACAAGTCCGGTCTCGGCGTCGAGCGCAACGTGTTCCGGTATCGTCCTGTCGCCGCCGACGTGCGCATCGGCGAGACCGCGGCGCTGGCCGACGGCATCCGCGTGATCGCCGCAGCGCTGCGCAGCGGCAGCCCGTTCACGGTGTCTGCCCCTGCTCTGCCGTCGCGGGTCGAGAAGGCGCTGCGCGCCCAGGGCATCACCGTGACGCACGAGAAGGATGCCGCATGGGTCAAGCGCTTCGCCAAGGCTGCGGCGAAGGCCGAGCACAGCTGGCAGCGGGTGCGCCTCGTCGGAGGCGACGCCTCCGCTCTGTTCGAGGCCCTCGGCGGAACCCCCGATGTCGCCGTCTGGTCGCACGCCGTCACGGGTGCCGGACGCGTCGAGATGCTGCCGTTCCTGCACGAGCAGGCCGTGTCGATCACGAACCACCGGTTCGGAAACCCCACGACCCTGTCGGACGGCCTGATCTGACCCGGGTCTGATCCCGGTCCTGCCCTCCGGAACGGGCACGACTTCGGATCTGCGGCTGGACACGCCCCAGAACACGACGGATGCCGCGGCGTGGCGGCCGCGGCATCCGAAGTTGTGCCCGGGAAGAATCCGGGTGGCGGGTCGGGGATTCCCTCAGCCGCGCAGCGCCTCCACGAGCTTCACCCTCGAGCCCATGCGCAGCAGCGAGTTCTCGTAGATCTTCGCGCCGACCACGATCGCGGCGACGCAGCTCGCGAGCAGGATCACGAGGCTCAGCAGCGGCTCCCACCACTGCGCCTCGCCCACGAAGAGCCGCATCGGCATGCCGACCGGAGCCGAGAACGGCACGTACGACATGATCGTCAGCACCAGCGGGTTGTCGTTGAAGATGATCACGAGCACGTACGGCGCCATGATCAGCATCGTGATCGGGGTCGTCGTCGAGCCGATGTCCTCCTGGCGGGAGACCATCGACGCCGCTGCGGCGAAGAGCGCCGCGAGCAGGATGAACCCGAAGAGGAAGAACACCGCGAACCAGATGATCGGGGCGCCGAGCGTCGACAGCACCTCGCGTTGGCCTGTCGCGATGAGGCCTATCGTGGCGACCGCGGCCAGAGCCAGGATCTGACCCATCGCCAGGATCGTGTTGCCGATCACCTTGCCGGCGAGCAGCGTCCGCGCCGAGATGGTCGACAGCAGGATCTCGACCACGCGGGTCTGCTTCTCCTCGACGATGCTCTGGGCGATCGTGCCTCCGAAGGTCGCCGCGGCACCCATGAACACGATGCCGAAGGCGATCGCGATGAAGTACCGCAGCAGCGGGTTGGTCGTCGCAGGTTCGAGGATCTCGACAGTCGGGGCCTGCGACAGCGCCGACACGAGAGAGGTCGGGGCGTCCTTGAGCGCAACGACCGTGACGCCGGTCGGACCGTCGCCGGGGAGGACGGCGGCGTCGACCTTCTCGTCGCGCAGCAGCTGCTCGGCCGCCGCCTGATCCGACACCTCGGTGACGTCGATGTCGGGCAGCGCCGACACGAGGGACGCGGTCTCGGAGGTCACGGCCACCGGCATCGCATCGGTGTTCTTGCTCGCGAAACCGCCGATCACGATGCCGGCCAGCGCGATGAGCAGCAGGACGCCCGTCGAGATCAGGAAGGCCTTGCTGCGCAGCTTCGAGCCGATCTCACGTTCGGCGACGAGCCAGATCATCGAGGCCTGCGAGCTTGCGCCGGAGCCTGTGCCGGCAGAGCCGGTGCTGTTCGAGGTGCTCACTGGATGACCTCCTTGAAGATCTGGGCGAGAGAGGGATGCTTGGGGGCGAAGCTCGCCACGTCGCCGCGCTCGACGGCGGTGCGCAGCACGCGCTGCGCGACCTCGGCGTCGTCGGCGTCGAACAGGGCGTAGCCGCCCTCGAAGTCGAGCACGGTGATGCCCGGCTCGGCCCGCAGCCACCCGGCGTCCCCGGCGGAGACCAGCTCGTACCGGCTGCCTGCGTGCTGCGCGCGGAGCGCATCGCGGGAACCGGATGCGCGGATGGTTCCCGCGGCGAGGATCACCAGGTCGTCGCACAGCCGCTCGACGACGTCGAGCTGATGCGAGGAGAACAGGATCGAGGCGCCCTTCGCCGCCGACGACTGCAGCACCGACGCCACGACGTCGACCGCGAGCGGGTCGAGGCCCGAGAACGGCTCATCGAGGATCAGCACCTCGGGGTCGTGCACGAGGGCTGCCGCGATCTGCGCGCGCTGCTGGTTGCCGAGCGACAGCGACTCGATCGTGTCGCCGAGGCGCTCCTCGAGCCCGAGCTCGGTGAGCAGGGCGGTCGCGCGGGTGGCGGCATCCGTCTTGCTGAAGCCGTGCAGACGGGCGAGGTAGACGATCTGCTCGAGCACCTTCATCTTCGGATACAGCCCGCGCTCTTCCGGCATGTACCCGAAGTGGCGGCGGTCGGCGCTGGTGAGCGCCGTGCCGTCGAGTTCGACATGGCCGCCGTCGGAGCCGAGCAGCCCGAGGATGATCCGCATGGTCGTGGTCTTGCCTGCGCCGTTGCCGCCGACGAACCCGGTGAGACGCCCGGGGGCCACCTCGAACGAGACGTCGTCGAGCACACGCCGCGAGCCGTAGCTCTTGGTGATGCCGCTCAGTACGAGCTTTCCTGTGGTCATGCCCTCACGCTATGGCGGGGCGCTGCACCGCGGCATCCCCCCTGTGGCGGATCTGTGCGGTGGATCTGCACCTCGCCCGAAGCCGTGCTCGTCCGTCGTGCGGGGGAGCTTCCTGCCTCAGCCCAGGAACAGGAACGAGAAGATGCCGATCGCGAACGGGGCCATGGTCACCACGAGCATGACCCCGACGATGATGCCGACGATCAGCCACGGGCTTCGGCGCTTGAGGCGCTGACCCGGCGGGGCGACACCGGGAGGAGGAGGGGTGAGCAGACCCTGCGGAGCCGCGAACGGCAGCGCAGC
The DNA here is from genome assembly GCF_001423615.1 of Microbacterium sp. Leaf159. Taxonomy (GTDB): domain Bacteria; phylum Actinomycetota; class Actinomycetes; order Actinomycetales; family Microbacteriaceae; genus Microbacterium. The sequence continues at coordinate 2,828,327 of NZ_LMOU01000001.1, forward strand.
GGATCCCGCAGGCCCCGGGGCTGCGGCCCCGTAGGCGGGGAGGATCGGATGCTGCGCGACCGGCGCGGACAGTCGCAGCCGGTCGTCGCGCCACCGCGCCCACTGGTCGAGCTTCGTCAGCAGAGCGCCGACCGCGCCGAACAGCCACGCCCAGGTCGCCGGGTCGAGCGTCGACACCTCGCGTCGCGCGTAGAGGAAGAGCCAGTCGTCGACGATCTCGACATCGAGCTGTGCGGCGTGATCGATGAAGCGCGCCATGACGTCGGGCGTGAAGAGATAGAGGGCGTCGACCTCGTAGCCCGCAGGGCAGAATAGCGAGAAGTACCGGTCGAAGTCGCCCTCGAGCGAGAGCCGCTGGTCGCCGCGGAACGCGCCGGCGACGGTGCTGCCGAGGGTGTTGTTGCCGAGCGCGTCGAGCACGATGTTCGGCAGCGGGACGTCGAGCTTGACGGCGACGTAGCCCCAGCGGTGCGTCTGCGACTGCTTGCCGTTGCTCGTCGTGTACTGATAGTTGCCGAACTCGACGAACCGGGGTTCGACCCCGCGGAGCACGTCGGTCGACATCCGGCTCGATCCGCTCGAGAAGATCATCCCCGGCAGAGGCGGGTCGTCGATGCGCTCGAAGTAGCTCATCGCGTTCGCCCCCGCGAAGCGCGCGAGGCGGAAGCGGGTCAGATTGCGCGTGCGGATGCCTCGGCGCACGAGCATCACGATTCCCACGATGAGACCCGCGAAAAGCAGCAGTGCGACGAGCCCGGCGACCGCGACCCCGGTGCCGCGTCCGATCGTGTACCCGAGGCCCAGGATCATGATCCCGATGACGGGCACCACGCACAGCAGGGCGAATCCCATGGCGACCCACGCGATGATCTGCCCGGCGGAGGAGCGGTTGGCCGCGCGCTGGGCACGGGCGAATGCGTCGACCTCGGCGGGGTTCACCGGGTCGAGCAGTGCGCGGGCGTCGAAATGACCGGCGGGGGTGCCGGCTGACGGGACGGGCGCTGGTGCGGGAACGGTCACGCCCCCACGCTAGCCGAGCCGATCGGCCGAGGACTCAGCGCCGCCCGGCATGCAGGGCCGTGCGCACGAGCAGACCGGCGACGAGCGCCCAGAACGCGGCGCTCACGCCCAGCTGCGAGATGCCCGATGCCGCCACCAGGAAGGTGACGACCGCGGGGATGCGCTCGCCCGGGTCGTCGATCGCCTGCTGCACGGATGCCCCGAACGCCCCGAACAGCGCGAGCCCAGCGACCGCGGGAATCACGGCGTCGGGTGCGAGGAGAACGAGCGCGGCGAACGCAGCCGAGAACCCGCCGAGCACGAGGTAGGAGGCCCCGGTCGAGACGCCGGCCACCCAGCGCCGTTTCGGATCGGGATCGGCGTCGGGGGATGCCGCGAGCGCCGCGCTGATCGCCGCGAGGTTGATCGCGTGGCCCCCGGCCGTGGCGCCGAGCGCGGTGCCGAGACCGGTGACGAGCATGGCGGGTCGCCAGGGCACCTCGTAGCCGAAGCTGCGCATGATCGCGATGCCCGGCACGTTCTGCGACGCCATCGTGACGATGAACAGAGGCAGCGCGACACCGATCATGGCGCCGAGCGTGAACGTGGGCGCCGTGAGTTCGATGCGGGGGATCAACAGGCCGGCGTCGACCGGGGCGCCCTCCTGGATGAGCGAGACGGTGACGACGACCGCCGCGGCGAGGAATGCGAGCGGAACCGCCCAGCGCGGTGCGAGACGCGCGAAGACCAGCCAGGTCAGCACGACGGGCACCACGCCCCAGGGGTTGGCGACGAGACCGGTGATCGGCGCGAGACACAGGGGCAGCAGGACGCCGGCGAGCATCGCCTGCGCGATGGACGGAGGGATGCGCGCGATCAGCGCGCCGAGGGCCGGCCAGAGCGCCGTGAGCAGGATCAGCACTGCTGCGACGAGGAACGCGCCGACGGCCGCCGACCAGCCGCCCTCGACCACGCCGGTCGCGGCGAGCAGCGCGGCGCCGGGCGTCGACCAGGCGACGGTGATCGGCATCCGGTATCGCCGGGCGAGGACGATGCAGGCGAGTCCCATCGCGAGGCTGAGGGCGAGCAATCCGCTGGCCGCCTGCGCCGGTGTCGCACCGACAGCGCCGAGGCCCGCGAGAACGACGGCGAACGAACTCGTGAAGCCGACCAGCGCGGTGACGATCCCGGCCAGGATCGGTCGGGAGAGGGGTGCGGCGGTCGGCATCCTCCGAGCGTATCGGGGCCCGTGTTACGTGAGTCCCATGCGGTGCGCGAGCACGACCGCCTGGACACGGTCGCGGGCGCCGAGCTTCTGCAGGATGCGTGAGACGTGGGTCTTCACCGTCGCCTCGCCGATGAACAGCGCGCTCGCGATCTCGGCGTTGCTGCGGGCATCGGCGAGCAGCACCAGAACCTCCGCCTCGCGGTCGGTGAGCGGGTCGACGAGCACCACCGGTGCTGTGGGGGCGATGACGGGCCCGGATGCCGGAGCGGCGGTCGGCGCGGGTGCGTGGGCGAACCGTGCGAGCACCCGGCGGGTGACCTCGGGCGCGAGCATCCCGTCTCCCGCCGCGAGTGCGCGAACCGCGGCGATGAGGTCTTCGGCGCCGGCGTTCTTCAGCAGGAAGCCGCTCGCTCCGGCATCCAGCGCCTGATAGAGGTAGTCGTCCCGGTCGAACGTCGTGACGATCGCGATGGCCGCCGCGACAGCGGGGTCGGCGACGATCCGCCTGGTCGCCTCGATGCCGTCCATGTCGGGCATCTGCACGTCCATCGTGATCACGTCGGGGTGCAGAGCGGATGCCTGCGCCAGCGCCTCGGCGCCCGTCGCCGCCTCGCCCACGACCGTGATGTCGGGCTGGGTGTCGAGGATCGTCCGGAATCCAGCTCGCAGCATCGCGTGGTCGTCGACGATGAGCACGCGGATCGGAGGGGCGGGCGTGGTCATGAGGTGGCGCTCGTCTCGGTCAGCTGGTCGGTCTGCGGAGTCTGAGGAGGCGTGCCGGGCAGAGGAGTCGAGCCGGGCAGCGGAGCTGAGCCGGCCAGAGGGGCACTGCCGGTCTGCGGTGCTGTGCCGCCCAAGGGCACGCGGGCGCGCACGCGCAGCCCGCCCGAGGGGCGAGGGGTCACCTCGAGGGTGCCGCCCGATGCCGCGGCCCGCTCGCGCATGCCGAGCTGGCCCAGACCCGGTCGCAGCACGGCGACCGCTCGACCGGTGTTGACGACCTCGACCTCGACGCCCCCGTCGTCGTAGCGGACGCGCACGTCGGCGGTGGCGCCGACTCCGGCGTGACGCCGGGCGTTGGTCAGCGACTCCTGCGTGATCCGGTAGAGGTTCACGGCGACGACGGAGGGCACGGCGACCGGCTCGCCGATCACCGCGTAGTCGGTGGGGAGTCCCGCCTCGACCGACGCCTCGACCAGCGAGCGGATGTCGTCGAGGGTCACGGTCGATGCGGCATCCGGTGCCTCGCTGCCGGGGGAGCGCAGGGTCTCGAGCAGCTGCCGGAGCTCGTGGATGGCATCGCGCGCCGATCCCTCGATGCCGGTCAGGATGCTCTTGGACTTCTCCGGATCCTGGTCGATCACGAGACGGGCGGCCCCCGCCTGCACGCCCATGACCGACACGTGATGGGCGACCACGTCATGCAGCTCGCGGGCGATGCGCACGCGGTCGAGGGCGACGGCTTGAGCCGCGGTCACCTCGCGCTCCCTCTCGAGCTCGGCCGTGCGCTGCTCGAGCACCTGACGCTCCTGCGCGGCATGCCACGAGCGCTCGCCGAAGTAGTACGCACCGCCGAAGTAGAGCACGTTCAGCAGCAGCTGGATGAGCATGAAGGCCAGGTAGGGCGAGAGCAGGCCGGCCGCGACCTCGGCCTTGTCGGCCTCCTCGATCGCCTGTCGGTACATCGTGATGATGAGCCAGACGAACATGCCGACGATGATCGAGACGCGCACGATCATCGCGGCTCTGCGGTTGTTCATCCACGCGCCCACCGTGTACAGCGACACGAACATGGCGATGTTGCCGACGTAGATCTCGGGCACCTGGAACGAGATCGCGAGGAAGTACGCGACGCAGACCGCCACCGCGACGGGGCCGGGCCAGCGGCGCCGCACGCCGAGGGGCACGGTGACGGCGACCGCGTAGACGAGCGCCGTCCACGGCTCCGCCCTCGTGTCGCCGTAGATCTCGGCGACCGTCGAGAGGGCGGCGCTCAGCACCGCGCCCACGAACATCACGGCGGCGAGGATGAGGTCGCTGCGCTGCTCGCGGACACTGGGCGTGCGGGTGAACGGCGCTGCGGGCATTCCCCCACCGTAGATCGAAGGCGGATGCTGCGGCATCCCCCTCACGGGGGATCGCGTCGCCGACGTCGCCCTCCGCATCGGCCGGTGTCGGGCCGGAGTCAGTCCGCAGCCGTCGTCACCGCACCCACCTTGCCCAGGTGCGCCACGGGGAGGTGCGGATGGATCTCCTCGGCGATCCGCACGAAGCACTCGCGGTACTCGGAGCGGTCGTATCCGAGCGGGATGCTGAACAGGTAGTCGGTCGAGGAGGTGACGGTGGGATCGTCGAGGAGCGCGTCGACGATCTGCGCCGGTGACCCGTAGAGGATCGAGGAGGCGCGCAGGACCTCCTCGACCGACCCGCTCGTGTCGACGCCGGGGAGCGCCCGAGGGCTGTCGGACAGGTGCTGCGTGAAGAGCCGGATCGCCTCGGCCTCGTCGCGGGCGGGGAGGATCGACCGCGAAGCTCCGACCCTCGGCGTCGCCGCGGGGTCGAGCGCGTCGAGGTAGGCGTCGACGAGCGGTCTCTGAGCCTGCCCGGTGTCGGCGCCGCGAACGAGGCGGTGCAGCTGCAACCCGTCTCCGGACACTCCGGCCGCGCGTGCGGTGCGCACGTTCGCCGTGGCCTGCCAGATCCGACCAGGCAGCGCGCCGACGGGCGGGTACAGGTCGTACTCGTTCCCATCCGAACCGGTCTCCGTGTGGCGGAACGCGGCACGCAGGCGGTCGAGGGTCTCGGCATAGAGGCCTTCGCGTTCTCCTTCGTCGAGGCCGAACGCGTGATATGCGGCCGTCGAGAATCCTCCGGGGTTGCCCTTCCCCACCCCGAGCTCGAGACGGTCGCCGCTGAGGGTGTTCACCAGCGCGGCCGTCTCGGCGATCCGCAGCGGGTTGTCGAGCGCGAGCGGCACGACGGCGGTGCCGAGACGCAGCCTGGTCGTCCGCTGGCTGAGCGCGGCGAGCAGCGTCAGCGCCGACGGCGATCCGATTGCCGAGAAGTGCCCCTCGGCGAGCCAATAGGCCTCGAACCCCAGCTGCTCGACACGCTGGGCGTTCTCGAACAGGGTGGCGTAGGTGTGCGCGGCATCCGCGGAGCGCGGTGGAACCTCGAACAGCGAGAGGCCGGGCCTCGTCTCGGTGGTGGTCATGATCTCTCCTGTGCTCTGGTCTCGTCGTCCGATGGCGGCGGCGTCACTCGCCGATCGTCACGCCGGTCCAGTTCAGGCGCCCCTGCCCGTTGTCGAAGTTCGACGAGATGCTCGGGTCCTTGACCCAGGTGATCGGGGCGGAGCTCAACGGGATGACGGAGCCGTCGAGGAAGCCGATCTCGTTGGCCGCCTTGACGCGGTCGGTGAACGCCGGATCATCGATGGGCGTCGCGCGCAGCTCGGCGATCGCGCTCTGGAATGCATCGGTCGTGTACGGCGAGCTGAGGTTGAGCACGCCGTTGACGTCGAAATGCTCGGTCAGCAGCTGCGTCGGGGAGTTGCGGCCCACCCAGCCGTAGAGCGAGAAGGCGGTCTCCTTGCCGAAGTACCCCTGCGCCCAGTTCGGGTCACTGTCGATCGTCACGGTGACGCCCACATCTGCGAGCTGGGCCTGGGCGAGCTCCGCGAAGGCGACGTTCTGGAACGGCGACGTGCTCAGGGTGACCTCGAGCCCGTCTCCGTAGCCGGCCTCCTCGAGCAGCGTCCGCGCGCGCTCCGGGTCGTGCTCGAAGGCCGTCTCGAGCTCGGGGTTGGAGGCGAGATGCGTGGGCGGGACGATCTGATGCGTCACCTCTCCTTCGCCGAGCAGCACGCGGTCGACGAAGGCCTGCTGGTCGAGCGCGAGACGGAAGGCCTCGACGACCTTCTCGTCGTCGAACGGGGCGACCTTGCGGTTCACGTTCAGGAACTGCACCACCCAGTTCGTGGAGATGTCGGAGACCAGGTCGAGGTGCGCATCCTTCGCCTGCTGGATCTGCGCGCCGCCGATCTGCGCGAAGTTGTAGACGCCCGTCTGGATCCCCGACACGACCGAGGCCGCGTCGACGCCGTATGAGATCTCGATGCGGTCGATCTTGATCTCGTCGGCGTTCCAGTAGCCGTCGAACTTCTCGAGATAGATGTGCGACTCGGGCACGTACTCGACGACCTGGAAGGGGCCGGCACCGATCGGGAGCTGCGAGTTGAGTGCGGCGGCATCCTCCGGGGTCGCCGTGGCCTCCTCGCTGGTGAGGAATCCGGCGCGGACGCTCAGGAGGTAGGGCACCTGGTAGTCGACGCTCTTGAGATGGACGGTGAAGTTCAGCTCGTCATCGGCCGTCACCGTGTCGATGTTCGAGTACGAGCCGAGCAGGGCCGAGTTCTCCTGGGTCTTGGCGCGGTTGAAGTAGAAGGCCACGGCTTCGGCATCGACCGTCGAGCCGTCGTGGAAGGTGAGGCCGTCCCGCAGGGTGAAGGTCACGGCCGTGCCGTCGTCGTTGTACTCCCACGACTCGACGAGGCCGGGCGCCGGTTCGCCGTCCTTCTCGGTGAGCAGCGGCTCGTAGATCGCTCCGAGCTGGATGGACACCCCGGTCGCTCCGGTGACGACCGGATCCCAGTTGGCCGGCGCGCTCGAGTCGGCCCATCGGATGACGGCAGGCTGCGTGTCGCCGCCCGAGGTCGACCCGGACGACGGTGCGGTGGAGCAGGCGGCCAGGACGGAGGTCGTCGCGACGAGGGTCGCGAGGGCGGCGAGCAGCACGCGCTTCGGTCGCTGGATCAGGCGGTTCACGGGGGAGTCTCTCCTCGGATGAGTCAGGCGGAATGGGCCTCGTTCTGAGCGATCATGGCGGAGGTCGCAACGGCGGAGCGCGGGCGTGTCCTCGCATGACCCGCGGTGTCTGCGCGTGCCGTAATGAGACGGCGCAGGACACCCGGAGCGCAGCGCGGGCGAGCGCCCACCTGGGAGAATCGACCGTGACCTCGACTCCGCCGCTCGCGACGCCCCGGCTCGCGCCGCTGTATCTCGCCGGCTTCACCACCGCGTTCGGCGCACACGGCATCGCCGCAGCCCTCGGTGCCGAGACCGAGGACATCGGCTGGACGCTGCTCGCGTTCGGCCTGACCCTCGCGCTGTACGACCTCGCCGAGGTGCTGCTCAAACCGCTGTTCGGTGCGCTGAGCGATCGCATCGGCGTGCGCCCCGTGATCATCGGAGGCCTTCTCGCGTTCTCGGCGTTCTCGGTGGTCGGTGCCGTCGTGCCGGGGATGCTCGGACTCGTGATCGGCCGGTTCGGTCAGGGAGCCGCGGCATCCGCGTTCTCGCCGTCGTCCTCGGCCGCGGTGGCCCGGCTCACCGACGATGCCACTCGGGGGAAGTACTTCGGCCGTTACGGCTCGTGGAAGAGCCTCGGCTATGCGCTCGGCCCGCTCCTGGGCGCCGTGCTCGTCGTCTGGGGTGGGATGCCTGCGCTGTTCTGGGCGCTCGCCGTGCTCGGAGTCGGCGCGGCCGCCTGGGTCGCTCTGGCGGTGCCCGCGGTGCCGGTGCTGCCGCGCAAGCGCGTCACCCTCGTCGATCTGGGACGCGAGCTGGCCGCCCCCGGCTTCCTCATCCCGACCCTTGTGCTGGCCGCGACGACCGGGGCGTTGGCAGTCGCGGTCGGCTTCCTGCCGCTGCTCGGTCGCCAGGCCGGACTCGACACCGTGGGGAGCATGGCGATCGTGACCGTGCTCGCCATCGCATCGAGCGTCGCTCAGCCGTTCGTCGGCGCCGCACACGATCGGGGGCGCATCTCGGTGCGACTCGGCACGGTCGGCGGGCTGCTCCTGATCGCGGCGGGGATCGCGCTCGCCGCGGTGACGCAGGTGCCCGTCGCGCTCGTCGCCACCGCGCTGCTGGTCGGTGTCGGGGTCGGCGTCGCGACGCCCATCGCGTTCTCGCACCTGGCCGCATCGACACCGCCGGAACGCATGGGGCGGACGATGGGCAGCGCCGAACTGGGGCGGGAGCTCGGGGACGCGGGCGGTCCGCTCGTCGCAGGAGCCGTGGCGACGGCATCCGTCCCGGGCCTGGGTCTCGGAGTCGTCGCAGCCCTCACGGCGGGTGCGGGCGCGCTCGCGCTGCTGGGCCTCCGGCGTCGCGCGGATGCGGAGATCTCGGACGGAGCCGAGCCGAGCCGATCCGGTGAGGCCTGAAGATGCTCTTGACGGCGCACTTGCATTTTGCAAGTATCAACACATGAGCCTCTTCATCACCTGCCCCGTCGAGAGCGTCGACCGGGCCACAGAGTTCTACACCGCCCTCGGCTGGACCCTCAATGCCGACATGTCCGATCACAACGTGTCGTGCTTCGCGATCGCGCCCGAGCAGTACGTCATGCTCGGCAGCCGCGAGATGTACGCGAGCGTCGGTGGCACCGAGGACGTGATCGGCGGACCGGACACCCCGTCGAAGGTCACGGTCTCGTTCGACCTCGACAGCCGGGAGGCGGTCGACGCTCTCGTCGAGCGGGCCGCTGCCGCCGGTGGGCGGGTCGGCGACACGGACGACTACCCGTTCATGTACCAGCGCCAGTTCGACGACCCCGACGGCTACCACTACTCGCCGTTCTGGATGAAGCCGGACTCCGACCAGACCGCGTGAGCGACCTCGCCGCAGCCCTCGACGTCGTCGGGGCCCGGTGGGCGCTGCTCATCGTCGAGAAGCTGCTCGACGGGCCGCAGAGGTATGGAGATCTGCAGCGCGATCTCGGGGTGCCGACCAACATGCTCGCGACCCGTCTGCGCGAGCTCGAGGCGGCGGGCGTGCTGAGCAGGCTTCCCCTCCGGCACAACACGCGCGCGTATGCCCTCACTGATCGAGGCGTCGCGTTGAGGGAGGCGATCGAGGCGCTCGGCCGCTGGGGTGAGGAGCGATCGGATCCCGTCGACCGGACACCCTCCCGCGACTCCGAGTGAGCGCATAGTGTGAGCCATGTCATCGTGCAGGATCTCTCGTGCAAAGGAGCACTCTGATGGCCGGACGCATTCTGATCGACCTCTTCATGACCCTCGACGGTGTCGCTCAGGGGCCTGGCGGCACCGACGAGGACACCTCGGGAGGGTTCGAGTTCAGTGGGTGGCAGGCGGGATATCCGTCGTCGGGCATGGGGGAGACCGTCTCGGAGGGGATGCGGCAGCTCGACGCCCTGCTGCTCGGGCGCCGGACGTACGACATCTTCGCCGCATACTGGCCCCATCATACCGAGGGCCCGTCCGGGGAGATCGGCCGGCTCTTCGACCGGGTGCCGAAGTACGTGGCGACGCGGGATGCCGACACCGACCTGTCGTGGAAGGGCAGCGTGCGCGTCGGTGATGACCTCGCCGCAGAGATCGCCGAGCTGCGCGCGCAGCACCACGAGGTGCATGTGATCGGCAGCATCGATTTCGTGCACTCGCTGCTCGCTGCGGGGCTGTTCGACGAGCTCAACCTCTGGGTGTATCCGATCCTGCTCGGCAGGGGCAAGAAGGTCTTCGACGATGGCGCGGTGCCCTCGGTGCTGCGGCTGCTCAAACCGCCGGTCGTCGACGACAGCGGTGTGATGCTCCTGCGCTACGGCCGCACGGACCGGGTGCCCGAAGTCGGGACCTTCGAAGATTGATCCTTCGAATCGACTATTCCCTTCCTATGCGTGCATCGCTTAGGTTCGAGAAGAACGTTGCCGCATATCGGCATTGGACCGAGGCCGAGCGGTATCGCGACGACATCGTGCGCACGGCCTCCCTCGGAGGGTGGGAACATGGCGCGACGACGCGCATTCATTCGGGCTGCGGTGAGCGGGGCGGTGGCCTTCGCGCTGGCGCTCGGCGGTGCCACAGCGGCGGTCGCAGAGGACGCAGACCCGCCGGCCGCCGCGGGAACGATCAGCGGGACGGTCACGCGCGGCGATGACGGTTCGGCCGTAGCAGGGGTCGGCGTCAGTGCGAGCGGAGATGCGGGCGGCTGGGGATACGCGACCACGGACGCCGACGGCCGCTACACGATCGAGGCTCTCGCGGATGATTCGTACGTCATCAGCTTCATGCCCGATGGCACCGACCTGAAGCGCGAGTACTGGCAGAACACCTCCGACTACGACGCCGCGACCAGAATCGTGATCGCAGGGGCGAATGCGGAAGCCGGTATCGACGCTGCACTGGAGAGGGGCGGCGCGATCGTGGGCGCAGTGACGCGCGCCGACGACGGAAGCGCTGTCGTGGGGGCCGGGATCCAGGCGCTCGACGAACGGAACGAGATCGTCGGTCAGACCGAGTCGGACGCATCCGGCGCCTACAGCCTCGACGGGCTGCCTGCCGGTGCCTACCGTGTGCGCTTCGGCTCTCCCGACCCGGCACTGGTGTCCGAATACTGGAAGGACTCGTACAGCTGGGACGGGGCGACGCTCGTCGTCGTCGCCGGGACGGAATCCGTCACGGCCGTGGACGCGCAGCTCGACGGTGTCGGGTACGTCAGCGGCACGGTGACCAAGAGCGCAGACGGTTCGCCCGTCCGTGCCGCTGTTCTGCTCTACGACGTGAACAACTCGGTCGAGGACCCGTACGTCGACACCGACAGCGAGGGAAACTATCGCATCGCCGTGATCCCGGGCACCTACCGTGTGCTGTTCCACGCGTACGAGACAGGCGTGCTGGAGGAGTACTGGGAGGGGACTCGGGAGTGGGACGATGCGACCTTCGTCACCGTCGGCTCGAACGAGGAGATCGAGGGGATCTCCGCCGAACTCGAGGTGGTATCGACGGTGTCGGGCACTGTGACCCTCGATTCCGATGAAGGTCACGATGTCGTGGTCGAGGCGTGGGCGGATGGTGCTCTCGTCCGCTCCACGGAAGCGGATCCGGCGTCCGGTGCCTACACTCTCAACGTTCCCGAGGGCACCTATGTGTTGAAGGCGTCGGCCACGTTCCCCGGCAGCACCACGACTGCTGCGCCCCAGTACTTCGACGGAGTCTCCACCGCCGCGGAGGCGACCCCGGTGGTCGCTGTCGGACGCAGCACGCTGACGGGCATCGACTTCGACCTCGTCGCGGTCACCGCGCCGATCGTCGACCCGGCACCAGCCCTGACGATCTCGGCGCCCTCGGTGCGGGCGGGTGGAGTCATCACCGTGTCCGGCACCGGCTTCGTGCCTGGTGAGAGCATCGCCTTCGAGCTGCACTCCGATCCGATCGCGCTGGGATCGCTGGTCGCCGACGCTGACGGCCGGATCGGCGGCACTCTGCGCATCCCGGCATCCGCAGCGGTGGGTTCGCACACGCTCGTCGCGCTCCGCGGAGGCGTGCCGCTTCAGACGAGCGCGACGCTCCAGGTGACCGCAGCCGTCGTGACCGGCGCCGCCGTAGAGGGCGCAGCGGTGAGTCCGCCCCGCGGACTGGCTGCCACGGGCGGCGAACTGCCGACGACTGCGCTCCTCACCGGATTGTTCCTCGCGCTCGCGGGCACGGTGCTCGTGCGTCGCCGACGCGCGCACAGCTGACCCGGCGGTGATAGAGGCCCGGCCGTCCCGCTCGGGGCGACCGGGCCGACTCATTCCAGAACGTCAGCCGAGCATCCGCTCGATCACCCTGGCGACGCCGTGGTCGTCGTTCGAGGTCGTCGTCTCGTCCGCGGCGTCCTGCACGACGTCGTCGGCATCGGCCATCGCGACCCCGCGGCCTGCCCAGCGGAGCATCTCGACGTCGTTGAGCGCATCGCCGAAGGCGATCACGTCGCGGCGGTCGATCTCGAGATGCTCGCAGAGGCGGGCGAGGCCGGTGGCCTTGGTGACACCTTCGGCCATGACCTCGACGAACGGCGCCCCCGACAAGGTGGCCTCGAAACCGGTGAGACCGAGTGCCTGCAGCGACTCGAAGAGGTCGGTGGGGGCGAGCTCCGGATGCCGGATCACGAACTTCAGACTGGGGGCCGCGAGCACCTGGTCGAGCGCGACGCCGCCCATCGTCCGCGGATCTCTCTTATGGTCCGCGAGGTCGGCGATCTCGGCGTAGCCGTGCTGCGCGACGAACGTCTCGCCGCCCTCACGCACGCTCGCGAACAACAGCCCGGGGATGCTGGCGCGCAGCGCCTCGGCCAAAGTACGGATCGTCTCCGCGGGAAGCTCCTCGGCGAACAGCATCCGTCCGTCGGCGAGGTGCGTCGCGTAGGCGCCGTTGCTGCACAGCGCCCACCCGTCGAAGCCCGCGCCGTCGGCGATCGCACGCAGTCCGATCGGCTGCCGCGCCGTCACGGGAACCACATGGATGCCGCGAGCCCGCGCCCGATCGAGTGCCGCACGTGTGCGCCGCGTGACCGTGGACGAGGAATCGAGCAGGGTCCCGTCGAGATCGGTGGCGATCAGGCGGACGGTCACAGTCTCAGGAGAAGATCATCGGCAGGTCGTCGTCTTCTGCAGCGCCGCCCAGGTCGAACTCGACGACCACGGGGACGTGGTCGCTCGGCTGCTCGCCCTTGCGCTCATCGCGGTGGATCGAGGCGCCGGTGACCGCATCCGCGAGCGTCTTCGAGCCGAGGACGAAGTCGATGCGCACGCCCTCGTTGCGGGGGAACTTCAGCCGCTGATAGTCCCAGTAGGTGAATCCCTCGGGGATCAGCGGTCGCACCACGTCGGTGAGGCCCGCATCGGCGAACGCGAAGAACGCCTGACGCTCCTCGGGGGAGACGTGCGTGGAGACGCCCTCGACGATGTCGGGGTCGCCGTTGTCGTTGTCGAACGGGATGATGTTGAAGTCGCCGACCAGCGCGAGAGGCAGATCGGGGTTCGCCGACAGCTCGGCGGCGGTCGCCTTCTTCAGCTCCTCGAGCCAGTGCAGCTTGTAGGTGTAGTGCGGGTCCTCGAGTGAGCGGCCGTTCGGCACGTACAGGCTCCACACGCGCACGCCGTCGACGAGCACGCCCAGCGCGCGCGCTTCGAGCGGAACATCCGGCCCCTCATGCCCCTTGGCGAAGCCCGGCATCCCGTCGAAAGACGTGCGCACGTCGGTGATCGGCAGGCGGCTCGCGATCGCGACGCCGTTCCACTGATTCAGGCCGTGCACCTCGACGTGGTAGCCGGCCTCTTCGAACGGCCCGTACGGGAACTGCTCGGGCTTGCACTTGATCTCCTGCATCGCCAGCACGTCGATGTCCTCGCGGACGGCGAACTCGACGGTGCGGGTGACACGGGTGCGGATGGAGTTGACGTTCCAGGTGGCCAAGCGCATGCGTCAAGCCTAGGGCCCACCTCCTACACTGGATGCCGTGACCGCACTCGACGCAGACCGCCAGACCCTCCTCGACCTGATCAAGGACGAGGCGGTGTTCCACGGAGACTTCACCCTCTCGAGCGGTAAGAAGGCGACGTATTACGTCGACATGCGCAAGCTGACGCTCGATCACCGCGCGGCTCCCGCGATCGGCCGCATCATGCTCGACCTGATCGGCGACCTCGACGTCGTCGCGGTCGGGGGCCTGACGCTCGGTGCCGACCCCATCGCCAACTCGGTGCTGCACGCCTCGGTCGCCACCGACCGCCCGCTCGACGCCTTCGTCGTGCGCAAGGAGCCGAAAGACCACGGCCGAGGCCGCCAGATCGAGGGCGCCGACGTCAAGGGCAAGCGCGTCGTCGTGCTCGAAGACACCTCGACGACCGGCCAGTCGGCGCTCAAGGCCGTCGAGGCGCTGCGCAAGGAGGGCGCCGAGATCGTCGCCGTCGCCGTGATCGTCGACCGCAAGACCGGCGCTCAGGCCGCGATCGAAGCCGAGGGCCTCGAATGGCGTGCGGCCTTCGACCTCGACGACCTCGGACTCGACCCCCAGTGACCCGCTACGCCCTGGCCGTCGACGTCGGCGGCACCAAGATGGAGGCCGCGCTCGTGAGCGAGCACGGTGTGCTGGTGCGGGGAAGCCGCAGCCGCCGAGCGACTGGCCGGGATGCCACTCCCGCGTCGCTCGACGACGCGATCGCGACAGTGATCGCACACGCGCTCTCCCGTCTTCCCGACGACGCCGAACTCATCGGGGCAGGCATCGGCAGCGCCGGGCCGATCGATCGGAACGTCGGCCAGATCCTCCCCGTGAACATGCCCGCAGCCCGCGGGTACGGTCTCAAGGATGCGGTGCGCACGACCGCCTCCGGGATCCTCGGACGCGCGCTGCCCACGGTCTTCGGCCACGATGGCGGCGCTCTCGCTCTCGCCGAGTCGTGGCTGGGCGCCACGCAGGATGCCGGTGCGTCACTCTCGATCGTCGTCTCGACCGGGGTCGGCGGAGGTTTCGTCGCGAACGGCGCATACATCCCCGGTGCCACCGGAAACGCCGGGCACCTCGGTCAGGTGCGCCGCGAAGGCGGGCTGACACTCGAGGAGATCGCCTCGGGTCCGGCGAGCGCGGCCTGGGCGCGGCAGCAGGGCTGGACCGGAGCCACCGGTGAAGACCTGGCGCGGGATGCCACTGCAGGTGACGCCATCGCCCGTGCGGCCATCGAGCGGTCGGCGAAGGCTGTGGGTGAGGCGCTCGCTGACGCGGCGACCCTCGTAGACCTCGACATGGTCGCGATCGGCGGCGGGTTCTCGCGGGTGTCCGTCGACTACATCGACCTCGTGCAGCAGGCCCTCACCGCGAGCGCCGCGCACGAGTACTCGCGTCGTACCCGAGTGGTGCGCTCGGGGCTCGGTGACGAGGGGCCGCTCATCGGCGCCGCGGCACTCGTCCTGCGCTGACTCACGACTCAGCGGGCGGCGACTATCAGATGGCGCTGCGGCCCTTCGAGTCGAGCCATCGTGATCTTGAGTTCGGTGACGTCGCCGGCGACTCCGTCGATGCGTGCGGTGAGTTTCTCTTCGACTCCGTCGATGCGTGCGGTGAGTTTCT
>NZ_LMOU01000001.1:2843495-2859539 GCF_001423615.1 Microbacterium sp. Leaf159
CTCGACTCCGTCGATGCGTGCCGTGAGCCTCTGCTCCACTCCGTCGATACGCACACCGAGCGACGTCTCGACGCCGACGAGATCGGTGCGGAGGGAGTCGGATCGGCGGATGCACCAGGCGAAGCCCGCGAACATGAGGCTGCCCTGCGTCAGCAGGAGGCCGACGGCGCTGAGGACGATCGTGATGAGCTCTGCGGACACGAACATGCTCCCATTCTGCGGGTGGAGGGTGGGGTCTCGCAGAATGCTACGTACGCCACGGACAGGGAGCGGTGCGATGGCGAGCGCGGCGTCGACCAGAGTGGACTACTCATCCAGGTGATCATCGGTGCAGAAGAGATCCACCCGTTCCGTTCGCCTCCCTAACAAAACGGCTCTACGCTCGTAGCAGGCGACGGAAGGAACACGCATGCGCGTACTCGGACTGCTCTCGGGCACCTCACACGACGGCATCGACGTCACGGTCGTGGACTTCGAGGAGAGGGGCGGAGAGCTGCGCGGCACCGTCCTGCACGAGGACAGTGTTGCGTACGATCCCGAACTCCGGGCTCGCCTCGTCGCTGCGCTGCCGCCCGCGCCCACGACGTTCGCCGAGGTCTGCGAGCTCGACACGCTCATCGGCCAGGCCTTCGCCGAGGTCGCCGCATCCGCATCCGCTGCGGTCGGGGGAGTGCACGCCGTGTGCACCCACGGCCAGACGGTCTTCCACTGGGTCGACGAGGGGCACGCGCTCGGCACCCTGCAGATCGGCCAGCCCGCATGGATCGCCGAGCGGGTGGGCGCTCCTGTCGTCTCCGACGTCCGCATCCGCGACATCACCGCGGGCGGACACGGAGCACCGCTCGTATCGTTCCTCGACGAGCTGCTGCTTCGCGGCCGTGCCGGGGTCTCGGCTGCGGTGAACCTCGGCGGCATCGCCAACATGACGGTGGTGGGGCCGGACGGGCTGTCCGCCTATGACATCGGACCGGCGAACGCGCTGGTCGACGCGGTCGTCGTGGCCGAAGGACTGAACGATCGCGGGTACGACGCGGATGCCGCCATCGCGCGCACCGGCGCCGTCGACGAGAATCTCCTCGCAGCTCTTCTCGCCGACCCGTACTACTCCCTCGGAGCCCCCAAGAGCACCGGCAAGGAGCACTTCCATCTCGACTACGTGCGCGCGCACGTCGATCGCCTCACGGGCTCCTCGGGCCGCGCGCTCTCCGTCCCCGACCTCGTGCGCACCCTCACCGAGCTGACAGTGCGCACCGTCGCGCAGGACGTCCTGGCTGCGGGCATCCGCTTCCTCGCGGTCTCGGGCGGCGGATGCCACAACCCGCTCATCATGCAGGGGCTCCGCGCCGCGCTCCCCGATGTCGAGGTCGTGCTCGCCGACGAGCTCGGTGCGTCCGTCGACAGCAAGGAGGCGATCCTGTTCGCCCTCATCGGCTGGTGCACGATGCACGGCGTGGCCGCGGTGACGCCCGGGGGTACCGGAGCGCGCGAGCCGCGAATCCTCGGCACGATCACGCCTGGCACGGGTCCGCTGCGGATGCCGGAGCCGATCGAGCGCGTGCGCAGCCTCACCCTCGGCTGACCGGTCGAAGACCAGCCGCGCTCAGCGCTTGCGGTCGTCGTCGTCCCAGGGGCCTTCCCACCAACCGGCTCGGCCTTGGCCCTCGTCACCTCCGCCGCGACGGCGTGAGCGCCAGAACTGCACGACGAACACCGTCAGTGTGCTGAGGAGGATCAGGAAGACCACCAGGAAGAGCAGATCGGACTGGTTCATGGGCGTTTCCCCTCCGCGGCGTCCGCCACGATCTTGGCGATCCGCGCCGAGCGCGTCTCTGCGCGCTTCGCCATCGCGATGTGTGTGAGGCCGAATTTCTTGACCGACTTCGGGAACGCATCCCAGTTCGCGCGCGCGGCGGGCGCGGCATCCAACGCCTCGGCCAGCTCGACGGGCTCGATGCCTGCCTCGGGGCCGTCGAGCACGGTCCAGGACCCGTCGGCCTTCGCGGCATCGAGCACGCGGATGCCGGCCGGGGCGAGCAATCCGGCGGCCTCGAGGTCGACCAGACGCGCCTTGTTCGTCGCCGCCCACCCGCTGCCGCGGCGTCGGGGTGAGAACCACTGCCCGACGGTCTGATCGTCGAAGGTGCGCACCGGGCCGTCGATCCACCCGAAGCACAGCGCCTGGCGCACGGCATCCTCGTAGCCGACGCCGTCCGCGCGGGTGCCGCGAACGCTCAGAAGCCAGACTCCGGCGGTGCGCTCGTGATGCTCTTCGAGCCAGGCGCGCCAGACGGCAGCATCGGCTGCCGCGAATCGCTCTCCTTCGTCGAGCGCCCCCATGTCAGTCCTCGTCGAGCGTCGGGATCGACTCGGTGACGGTCGGCAGCAGATCAGCGACCGAGTCGACGATCTCGTCGGGGCGGAACGGGTACTTCTCGACTTCGGCCTCGTCGCTGATCCCCGTCATCACGAGCACGGTGTGCAGGCCCGCCTCGATGCCCGCGATGATGTCGGTGTCCATGCGGTCGCCGATCATGCCCGTCTTCTTCGAGTGCGCGCCGATCTTGTTGAGCGCCGAGCGGAACATCATCGGGTTCGGCTTGCCGACGACGTACGGCTCCTTGCCGGTGGCCTTGGTGATGAGGGCGGCGATCGCGCCGGTCGCCGGCATCACGCCGTCGGCCGACGGGCCTGTGGCATCGGGGTTGGTGACGATGAAGCGCGCGCCCCTGATGATGAGGCGGATCGCCTTGGTGATCGCCTCGAACGAGTAGTTGCGGGTCTCGCCGACGACCACGAAATCGGGGTTCGTCTCGGTCATGATGAACCCCGCCTCGTGCAGGGCGGTCAGGATGCCGGCCTCGCCGATCACGAAGGCCGAGCCCCCGGGCAGTTGCTGCGCGAGGAAGTCTGCGGTGGCGAGCGCCGACGTCCAGATGCGCTCCTCGGGCACGGTCAGGCCGCTGGCCCGCAGGCGGGCCGAGAGGTCGCGCGCGGTGAAGATCGAGTTGTTCGTCAGCACCAGGTACGGGATCTCGTTTTGCTCCCATCCGGCGAGCAGCTCGGCAGCTCCGGGGATGGCGTCGTTCTCATGGACGAGCACGCCGTCCATGTCGGTGAGCCAGCATTCGATGTCATCGCGGTGTGCCATGTGCACAGCCTATTGGCCCGCGGTTACGGGCAGGTGTCAGGTTCGAGCGGACGAGTCGGAACCGCTCAGGCGCTGAGCCAGACGACCCCGGACGCCCCCTCGGGGAGGGTTGTCTGCGCGCCGCCGAGCTCGATGCCGGATGCCGTGATCGTCACGGTCGCGGCGACCGCGACGCCGGCCGCTTCCAGCGCCCGCAGCAGCTCGGGGTCGCGGTCGTCGACGCGCAGCACCCGGCCGGTGTGGCCGATCGGCGCATCGGCGAGCAGCACGAAGGGCTCGCGATCGACCGCGCCGTTCGCGTCGGGGATCGCGTCGCCGTGCGGGTCGAAACGGGGCCGGCCGAGGCGTGCATCGATGCCCTCGAGCAGCCGGTCGCTGATCGTGTGCTCGAGCACCTCGGCCTCGTCGTGCACCTCGTGCCATCCGTAATCGAACTCCTGCACGAGCCAGGTCTCGATCAGTCGGTGGCGTCGCACCATCGCCAGGGCGCGCTGCGTGCCGGCATCCGTCAGCCGCACCGCTCCGTAGGGCACGTGCGAGACGAGTCCGGCGGCCGCGAGCTTCTTCACCATCTCGGTCACCGACGAGGGAGCGATGCCGAGCTTCGCCGCGAGCACCGAGGGGGTGATCGGCGCGTCCTGCCACTCGGTATGCGCGTAGACGGTCTTGAGGTAGTCGTCTGCTGCCGGGGATGCCACGGGTCCAGCCTAGATCAGGGGTGCGCAGTACTCAGGGGTGCGCAGTGCTCAGGGGTTGGCGACGTCGACGAGGATGCCGAAGGCGACCTGGCCGGCGAAGAAGACGATGAGGAATCCGAGCAGTGCGGCGAAGAGCGAGATCCGCCCGTCGAATCCCTCGATCTCGGCGATCCCGATCTTGCGGGCGCGGAAGGCCAGGACGAGCGTCGCGATCCCCAGCGCGAGCTGCACCCACGGACCGCCGACGGGCAGCACGGTGGGGAAGGCGACGAGGAGTCCGCCGATCACGCCGGTCGCGATTCCGATCCAGGTGAGGATGCGGACGGAGCGGCGTGCGGTTTCGGCAGACATGACTCCGAGCCTAATCGCCGACGGGAGCTGTGAATCGTCTCAATCCGCCGGGATTCCTTGACGGGCACTGGCGGGGCGGGTAGCTTCGAGCGGGCACGGGAAAACGCTATCCGAACGGGCTCCGAGCTCAGAGAAGGATTTCGACGATGAATATCCGACACCATTCGTTCCGCGCCGTCGTGGCGGTGGCCGCTGCCGGCTGCCTCCTCGCAGGGGGCGCGCAGAGTGCAGGAGCCGTCAGCTCAGACGGTCCCGTCACCGGCCGCCATGACCCCGGATCCGGCGGACCGCAGCTGGAGGCTCTCGACCGGGGCCTCGTCGCGGTCTCGACCGCTGACGGCGTCTTCCTCAGCTGGCGGCTGCTGGCCACCGAGGCGACCGGCACGACCGCCACCGGCCTCGCCGGCCCCGACTTCGCGGTCTACCGCGACGGCGCTCGGGTGGCGACCGTCACCGACAGCACCAACTATGCGGATGCCGACGGAGCTGCGACCTCGGAGTACTCCGTGGTCCCGATCGTGAACGGCGTCGAGCTGACGGCATCGGCCTCGGCATCCGTCACCGCCTGGGCCGAGGGGCACTACGACCTGCCGCTCCAGAAGCCCGCCGACGGCGTCACCCCGAAGGGGGAGGCGTACACGTATTCGGCGAACGACGTCTCGGTCGGCGACGTCGACGGAGACGGACAGTACGAGTACGTCGTGAAGTGGGACCCCTCGAACTCGAAGGACGTCTCGCAGCGCGGCTACACCGGCCCGGTCTACCTCGACACGTACGAGCTCGACGGCACCCTGCTGAACCGTCTCGACCTCGGCGTGAACATCCGCGCCGGTGCGCACTACACGCAGTTCCTCGTCTACGACTTCGACGGCGACGGGCGATCCGAGACGATGCTGAAGACGGCGCCCGGCACCAAGTCGGTGCAGTTCGCGGCCGACGGCTCGGTGGCGAGCGAGTCGTACATCACGCTCCCCAAGGACGACCGCAAGGCCGGCTACTCGAACGACGACGACTACCGCCTCAGCGCCGCCGACTACGAGGCGCACCTGGTCGAGATGTTCCTCGGCTGGAGCGAGCGCGACGAGGTCGTGTCCGGTCAGTGGCCGGCCACTCTCGAAGAGGCATGGGGCATGCCCGTGACCCACGAGTACCCCCTCTCGCAGGAGAGCGCGCAGGAACTGGCGACCACGTTCATCGACGTGTACGCGCCGAGCCGCAGCGCGCGCAACCTGCTGCGCGAGTTCGAGGGCTTCATCGTCGACGGTCCCGAGTACCTCACGGTCTTCGACAGCGCGACCGGCAAGGAGCTGCAGACCATCCCGTATCCGACCGAGCGTGGGGACGACGGCCTGCTGTGGGGCGACTATGCGATGTCCCGCATCGAGCCGGCGAACCGCGTCGACCGCTTCCTCTCGGGCGTCGGATACCTCGACGGCCAGCATCCGTCGGCCGTCTTCGCCCGCGGGTACTACACGCGCACGACGGTCACCGCGTTCGATTGGGACGGCAAGCGCCTCACAGAGCGGTGGGACGTCGACAGCGGCCACGCGCCCATGACGAACCCGTTCAACGACTCCCCGCACGGCCGTGACGGCACCGACCCCGAGTTCGGCACGATCACGACGCAGGGCGATCACTCGCTGAGCTTCGCCGACGTGGATGCCGACGGAAAGCAGGAGCTCGTCTACGGATCGGCGACGATCGACGACGATGGCAGCCTGCTGTACAGCTCGTTCGACGTGCTGCCTGAGGGCAGCGCCGACCCGGGCGCGACCGTGCGACTCGGTCACGGAGACGCGATGCACGTGACCGACATCGATCCGGCCCGCCCCGGCCTCGAGATCTGGACCGCCCACGAGGGCGCGACGAGTGCGCCGTACGGGTCGGTGCTGCGCGACGCCGCGACCGGGGAGTCGCTCTTCGGCGCCTACTCCGGCCGCGACACGGGTCGAGCGATGATCGGAGACGTGCGACCCGACGTGCCGGGCATCGAGGTGTGGTCGAGCATGCCCGGCGGCACCGAGGGCAGCGGTCTGCTGAGTGCGACCGGCGAGGTGCTGCAGGCCGAGACGCCCGGCACGAACATGTCGATCCGCTGGGCGGGGGACATGACCACCCAGCTCGTCAACGGCAGCGGCGATCAGACGCCCACGATCGATGACTGGACGCGGGGCACCGTGCTGACCGCCACCGGCACGCTGACCAACAACGGCACGAAGGGCAATCCCTCGCTCGTCGCCGACGTGCTGGGCGACTGGCGGGAGGAGATGCTCGTGCGCACAGCCGACTCGAGCGCACTGCGGTTCTACACGACCACCGAGCCCACCGCGCACAAGCTCACGACTCTCATGCACGACGTGCAGTACCGGGTCGAGACCGCTCGTCAGCAGACGACGTACAACCAGCCGGCGTACACCTCGTTCTACTTCGCGAGCGACCTCGACTGGGCGAACGTCCCGGTGCTGACGGCGCCGACGACGCCCAAGCCCCCGACCTTCACCGACAAGCCGGGAACTTCGCGCGACGAGGTGAAGGTGCCGACGAACGTGAAAGGCATCACGTACTACGTGAACGGCGAGAAGGTCGAGGCCCGCAACGGAAAGGTGCGCGTCACCGGAGAGGTGACCGTGGTCGCTGTGCCGGATGCCGGCTACCGCATCGCCGACGGCGCGACCTCGCAGTGGACGGAGACCCTCCGCAAGCGCTGAGCACGCGTGCGGTGACAGACCGCCGCCCCGAGCCGAATCTTCCCGTGCCGGCTCGGGGCGGTTCTGTCGTGTCCCTCGAGTGCTGCTCCTGCGTATGCGCCTCTGCGCCGCCTCAGGCGCCCGTCAGCACCAGCCAGAGCAGGGCGCCGTTCAGGGCGATGAGCAGTACCGACGCCACGATGCCCGCCGCCGTCGTCCATACCCGGTTCACCCACGGACCGAGCGTGCGGCGCTGAGCGGTGAGCGCGACGAGCGGGATCAGGGCGAACGGGATGCCGAACGACAGCACGACCTGGCTGAGCACGAGGGCCAGGGTGGGGTCCACGCCGACGCCGAGGATCACCAGCGCCGGGATCAGCGTCACCAGGCGTCGAGCGAGCAGTGGGATGCGCACGTGCAGCAGGCCGTGCATGATCTCCGCTCCCGCGTAGGCGCCGACCGAGGTCGAGGCGAGGCCCGACGCGAGCAGGCCGACCGCGAAGAACGTCGCCACGACGGGGCCGAGCCCGGCCGCCAGCGCGGCATGGGCGCCCTCGAGCGAGTCGGTCCCGTCGACGCCGGCGAGGTTCGCGGCGGCGAGCAGCAGGATGCCGAGGTTCACGGTGCCCGCGATCAGCATGGCGATCGACACGTCCCAGCGCGTGGCGCTGAGCAGGCGGCGGATGCGCGAGGTCTCGGTGCGTGCGGCCTCGGTCGCGGCGTGCGCTGCCGCCGAGCCGAATCGGTCTCGGGTCAGCGACGAGTGGGCGTAGATCGCGTGCGGCATGATGGTCGCGCCGAGAATGGATGCCGCGAGCAGCACCGATCCCGTGTCCTCGAAGCGGGGCACGAGCCCTGCGACCACGCTCGCAGCGTCCGGCGGGGCGACGAAGAGCCCGGCGACGAAGCCGACCGTGATGATCACCATGAGGCCGATGATCACGAACTCGAAGGGTCGAGCGCCGCGTCGGCTCTGCACTGTGAGCAGGATCATCGACACGGCCCCGGTGATGACTCCGCCGAGCAGCAGGGGGATGTCGAAGAGCAGGTACAGCGCGACCGCACCACCGATGACCTCGGCCAGGTCGGTCGCCATCGCGACGAGCTCGGCCTGCAGCCAGTAGGCCCGCCGAGCCCAGGGCCTGGTGAGTCGCGTGCCGAGCACCTCGGGGAGGCTCTGCCCCGTGACGACTCCGAGCTTCGCCGAGAGGTACTGGATGAGCCAGGCCATCACGTTTCCGGCGACGACGACCCAGACCAGCAGGTAGCCGTACTGGGCTCCGGCCGTCATGTTGCTTGCGACGTTGCCCGGGTCGAGGTAGGCGACGCCGGCGACCAGTGCGGGCCCGAGCAGCCACAGGCTGCGGGGCGGGGTGGCGCGGATGGCGGGGGCGACCTCGTCGAGCGCGGCATTTTTAGGCATGCCGAAATCGTAGCGGATTTTTAGGCACGCCGAAATATGTCGTCTGTCGTACGGCGGATAGCCTGACGGGATGGAAGAGCAGGCGCCCGCGGCGGCAGCGGAGACAGGCGGATCGTCGGCGCAGCCCGGATACGGGGTGGGCCCGTGGCCCGGGGGCGAGTCGGACTGGCCCGAGGGGGAGCAGTACGACCCCGAGCTGCTCGCGACAGGCGACACGCGCAATGTGATCGATCGCTACCGCTACTGGCGGATGGAGGCGATCGTCGCCGACCTCGACACGCAGCGGCATCCGTTCCACGTCGCGATCGAGAACTGGCAGCACGACATGAACATCGGTTCGATCGTGCGCAGCGCCAACGCGTTCCTGGCCGACACCGTGCACATCATCGGTCGCCGTCGTTGGAACAAACGCGGGGCGATGGTCACCGACCGGTATCAGCACGTCGTGCACCACGAGGACGTCGAGACGTTCGCGGCGTGGGCGGCGGCCGAAGGCATCCCGATCATCGCCGTCGACAACGTCAGCGGCGCCGTGCCCGTGGACCGCGCCGAGCTGCCGCAGACCTGCGTGCTGCTGTTCGGGCAGGAGGGGCCGGGGCTCTCGGATGCCGCGCTCGCCGCAGCATCCGCGCACATCGAGATCACCCAGTACGGCTCGACGCGGTCGATCAACGCGAGCGCGGCGGCCGCCGTGATCATGTACGAGTGGTGCCGGAGATACGCGGGCTGACAGGTGTCGCATGCTCCCCTCGACAAGGCTCGGCCACGGGCGTAGCGTGAGTGCCGATCCGAGGAGGCCGCCATGGCAGAGATCAGTCCCATCCGCCCGTTCCTCTGGTTCGACGGTCGGGCGCAGGAGGCGATGGAGTACTACGTCTCGGTGTTCCCGAACTCGTCGATCGACCAGGTGGTGCTGTACCCCGAGGAGTCCCTCGACGACCACTTCCAGGGCATGACCGGCAAGGTGATCAACGGGGAGTTCACGCTGAACGGCGCTCCCTTCGGCTGCGTCGACGGCGGGCCCGAGTTCGCGTTCAACGAGTCCATCTCGTTCGTGATCGGGTGCGAGGACCAGGCCGAGATCGACCGATACTGGGCGGCGCTCTCGGCCGTGCCCGAATCCGAGGCCTGTGGCTGGTGCAAGGACAGGTTCGGCGTGAGCTGGCAGGTCGTGCCGGCGGGNATCGCCGAGCTCGAGAACGCCTGATCCCCTGACAGGTCAGTCTCTGTCGATGCCGAACGTGTTGCGGTAGAGCGCCGTCACGTCGCGGTCGAGAGCGCGGATCTCGCCGAGAACCTCGGTGCGAAGGCCTCCGATCTCCGCCTTGACGACGTGGATGAAGAGTGTCGACACGACAGTGATCATGCCGAACATCGATGCGGCGAAGACGCCGATCAGCACCCACACCTGCGGTTCGTTCATGGTCAGCACGCTCCGATTCTCGTTCGCTCGTGATGAGAATGCCAGGGCTGGACCGAGCGAGTTGGCGAGATTCCGGGATACGTGCAGAACTCCGGATCTGCGGCGATCGTGCAGTCTCAGACGCCGGCTGAGATCCAGCGCCCTGATCGCACGCGCCAGCCGAGGGTGCCGAGTCGTGCCAGCAGGTAGACGCCGAAGAACGCGACGGCGAGCCAGATGAGACCCGCGGCGCCGTCGACCCCCGTCGCGGCGATGATCCAGAGCGCAGGCAGGAAGGGCAGGAGGTTGAGCGCGCCCGCGAGCGCGAGATAGCGCGCGTCGTTCGCACCCATGAGCACGCCGTCGAGCACGAACACGACGCCTGCGATCGGCTGGGCGACCGCCAGGATCAGGAGGGCCGGCTGCACGAGGGCTGCGACTGCCGGGTCGCCCGTGAACACGATGCCGAGCACGCCCGACAGCGCAGCGATGAGCGCCCCGACCGCGACGCCGAACCACGCACCCCAGGCGACGGTGCGCGTGAGCACCCGGTGCACCTGCCGTTCGTCACCCGCGCCGAGCTCCTTGCCGATCAGCGCCTGCGCGGCGATCGCCAGGGCATCGAGGGCGAAGGCCGCCGCCGAGAAGATCGTGAACACGATCTGCCAGCCGGCGAGCTCGTCGGTGCCGATGCCCGTGGCCACGGCGACGGTCACGAGGAGAGCTGCCCGCAGGCTCACCGTGCGCAGGAACAGCCAGCTGCCCGAACGCGCGGTGCTGCCCATGCCCTCTCTGCGCGCGCGCAGCGAGGCATCGTGCTTTGCGGCGAGACGGCGGATCACCAGTACGTAGGCGCCGACCATTCCCCACTGAGCGACGACGGTGCCGGCGGCGGAACCGGCGATACCCCAGCCGAGGCCGTAGATGAACACGACGTTGAGCAGCGCGTTCGCGCCGAAACCGAGCCCTGCGATCCACAGCGGCGTCATGGTGTCCTGCATCCCGCGCAACAGCCCGGTCGCCGCGAAGACGATCAGCATGGCGGGAAGGCCCCACATCGAGACGACGAGGTAGTCGTTCGCCTGGGTGGCGACGGCGTCGCTCGCGCCGAACAGCGACACGAGCCACGGGGAGGATGCGGCGCCAGCCGCGGCGAGCACGGCTCCGATCGCGAGCGCCAGCCACATGCCGTTGATGCCCACCGAGACGGCTTCGCCCGGCCGTCCGGCGCCGAAGAGTCGAGCCACCGCGGGGGTGGTCGAGTAGGCGAGGAAGACCATGAGGCCGACGATCGTCTGCAGCACGGCTCCGGCGATGCCGAGGCCCGCGAGCGGGGTGGTGCCGAGGTGCCCGACGAGGGCGGCGTCGACGATGAGGAACGCCGGTTCGGCGATCAGCGCACCGAGGGCGGGGACGGCGAGGCGCAGGATCTCACGATTGAGGGTGCGCTCGGTCATCCTCCGAGCCTATGGGCTGGTGCCGACAGTGCTCGCTGCGCCGTTCCGGTCGTACGCTGGGAGCACCCGGATGGCACGGGAGGTGCATCATGACGGATCCGCGCGAGGCCGCGGCGCGATACCGCGCGCGGCAGCAGAGCGAGAGCTCGGAGGAGGATGCCGAGTCCGGCACCGCTCCGGGGATCGCCGCCGCGACCGATCGGGCGGCGTTCATCGAGACGGCGATCCAGATCGCGATCCGCCGGGGCGACTTCGACGATCTGCCCGGTGCGGGCAAGCCCCTCGAAGGACTCGGCACGCACCACGACCCGGACTGGTGGATCCGCCGCAAGATCGAGCAGGAGAACCTCACGGGACTCGGCCCGCCGGCCATCCTGCTGCGCACCGAGGACCGCGAGCTGGACGACCAGCTCGACCTGCTGGGGCGCGAGGCAGACGTGCGCGACGTGCTCGTGGACTTCAACAGGCGTGTCATCGAGGCCCGCCGTCAACTGCAGGGCGGGCCTCCCGTCGTCACGGAACCTCGCGACATCGACGCCGAGATCGCGGCCTGGGCCGACAGGCGGGCGGCGAGACTCGCCGCACGCGCCGCGGGCGCCGCGGAGGCGCCGGAGCAGCCGCGGCGTCGGCGGTTCGGCATCCGCCGCAGGGCGTGACCGATTCCGCCCGAATGTCGGAGCGACGCATAGGCTGTTCGCATGACAGACGTGCTTCCCTCCGGCCTCGAGACCTCCGAGTTCAGCTCCGACATCCGCCCGCAGGACGACCTCTATCGTCACGTCAACGGCGCGTGGCTCGCCCGCACCGAGATCCCGGGTGACAAGGCGCGTTGGGGGTCCTTCCACCTGCTCGCCGAACAGGCCGAGAAAGACGTCAGGGCGATCATCGAAGAGTCGCAGGATGCCGCGGACGGCACTCTCGCACGCAAGATCGGCGACCTGTTCGCGAGCTTCATGGACACCGAGCGCATCGCCGCAGCCGGTGTCACGCCGCTCGCAGAGACGCTCGCCGAGATCGACTCGATCGACGGCGTCCCGGCCTTCCTCCGCACGGTCGGTGCCTACGACCGCGACGGCCGAGCTCACCTGATCGGCTTCTACGTCGACGGCGACCCGGGCAACCCCGAGCGCTACCTCCCCGTCGTCGTGCAGTCGGGCCTCTCGCTCCCCGACGAGAGCTATTTCCGCCTCGACACGTTCGCCGAGACGCGTGCGGCCTACCGCGCCCACCTCGAGCGGCTGCTGTCCCTCGCCGGCATCTCCGATGCAGCGGCCACCGCCGACCGTGCGATCGCGCTCGAGACCGAGCTCGCCGGTCACCACTGGGACAACGTGAAGAGCCGCGACGCCGTCGCCACGTACAACCTCAAGTCCTGGGCCGAGCTCCAGGAGCTCGCGGGAGTCGACCTCGAGCCGTGGCGCGACGCCGTCGCCCCCGAGCACCCCGAGGCGTTCTCCGAGATCGTCGTCTCCCAGCCGAGCTTCCTCGAGGGTCTCGGAACGCTGCTCGTCGCCGAGCGTCTCGACGACTGGAAGGCGTGGCTGCGCGCGCAGGTCGTGCACGCCGCAGCTCCCTACCTCACCGACGACTTCGTGCAGGAGAACTTCTCGTTCTACGGCACCGAACTCACCGGCGTCCCCACGATCCGCGAGCGCTGGAAGCGCGGCGTCTCGGTCACCGAGAGCGCGCTGAGCGAGGCGATCGGCAAGGTCTACGTCGAGCGCCACTACCCGCCGACGGCGAAGGCCGCGATGGACGAGCTCGTCGCGAACCTCATCGAGGCGTACCGCCGGAGCATCACCGACCTCGAGTGGATGACCGCCGAGACCCGCGAGCGCGCGCTCGCGAAGCTCGACTCGTTCACCCCGAAGATCGGTCACCCCACTGTCTGGCGCGACTACTCGAGCCTCGTCATCGACCGCGACGACCTGTTCGGGAACGTGCGGCGAGCGGCGATCTTCGAGCACGACCGCAACGTCGCGAAGGTCGGAAAGCCGATCGACCGTGACGAGTGGCACATGCCTCCGCAGATGGTCAACGCGTACTACAACCCGTCGATGAACGAGATCGTCTTCCCGGCGGCGATCCTGCAGTACCCGTTCTTCGACGTCTCCCGCGATGCCGCCGCGAACTACGGCGGCATCGGCGCGGTCATCGGGCACGAGATCGGCCACGGCTTCGACGACCAGGGCAGCCGCTACGACGGCGCGGGCAAGCTCGAGGACTGGTGGACGGATGCCGACCGTTCGGCGTTCGAGGAGCGCACCAAAGCTCTCATCGCGCAGTACGACGCGCTGGTTCCCGAGGGTCTCGAGGCCGCGCATCATGTCAACGGCGCCCTCACGATCGGTGAGAACATCGGCGACCTCGGAGGGCTCGGCATCGCGCTGAAGGCCTACGAGCTCTCGCTCGACGGGGCCGAGGCTCCGGTCATCGACGGATACACGGGCGTGCAGCGGCTGCTGCTGTCGTGGGCGCAGGTGTGGCAGCAGAAGAGCCGCGACGCCGAGACGCTGCGACTGCTGACGATCGACCCGCACTCGCCCAACGAGTTCCGCTGCAACCAGATCGTCCGCAACATCGACGCCTTCTACGAGGCCTTCGACGTCGCGGAGTCCGACGCGCTGTGGCTGCCGCAGGACTCGCGCGTGACGATCTGGTGACTCTTCGGTCGTAGCCGAATCCGGTTGCGGGGTGCCCCGCTCGCTCCTGCATGACGATCTGATGACCAAACATCGGAGTCTGTAGGGCATCCTCACCTGAGGGGGTTACGATATCGATGCTGCGGGGGATGAACCCTGCAGCATCCCGCCAATCCAACCCCCCTTTTAAGGATCACGCGTGGGTGCTCCCGAGCCTGTCGAAGGGCCGTCACTGGCCTCGCTGCGCCGCTCTCAGCGGACCAGCCGCCGCTTGCCGCGTCGTGCCGCCGCGGGGCGGCGCTCGTTCACCTCGACGCTGCAGGCGCTCGAGCAGCTGGCCGATTCCGGCGCGCAGGTGTCGGTGCACGTCGTCGATCTCGACAGTCACGTGCACGTGCTCTCGGGCGACGATCATGTCACGATGCCGATCGCGGGCCTCGGCGTCGTCCCCCTGCTGATCGAGGTCGCCTCGGCGTTCGAGGCGGGAACCCTCGACCCGCTCGAGATCGTCGAACGCAGCGCCGTCGAGTCCGTCTCGAGTTCGGGGCTGTGGCGGCACCTGCACGCTCCGGCGCTTCCGCTCGAAGACCTCGCCGTTCTCGCGGCGACGGCCGGAGATCCGATCGCGGTCAACGCACTGCTGCAGCGGGTCGGCCACGACCGGGTGCGCGAGCGCATCGAGACCCTGGGGCTTCGCCGCACGGCACTGCTCGACCGGTTCCGCGATGAGCGCGGCCCCGATGACGCGCCTCAGGTGGCCGTCGGATCCGCGCGGGAGCTTGCCGGTCTCTTCTCGGCCCTCGTGAACTCGCAGGTGGTCGGCGCCTCGGTGAGCGCTCAGGTGTCGGAATGGCTCAGCCTGAATCAGGATCTCAGCCTCGTGGCTGCATCGACGGGGCTCGACCCGTTCGCACACGACCACGACGCTCACGGACTGCTGTTCATCAACAAGACCGGGCGCGACCGCGGCGTGCGGGCCGAGGCGGGCGTGCTCGCGGGGCCCCGCGCAGGCGTCGCCTACTCGCTGATCGTGTGCTTCGACGACCTGTCGATCACGCATCGGCTGCGCGCCCACGACGCCTTCCGCGTGCTCGGTGTCGAGCTCATGGAGTACACGCACTGAGTTCGCCGGCACCCCGGGCTCGCTGCCGGGCTCGCTAGCCTGGAGATATGCCCCGCCCCGACTGGACCCCGCATCGCCGCGATGACCGCGAGCTGCTCGGGTGGATCCACCCGGAGGGCGACGAATGGGTGGCCGTCGATGTGCTCGGCCGCGTCGCCTCCGATGCCACCGAGTGGCTCGACGCCGAGGCTGCTCTCGAGGCGCGGGGCATCGCGTGGCTCGCAGATCCGTGGATGCTCGAGGGAGAGGCGGAGCGCCCGCTTCGCGTGCGCATCTTCGAGGTCACCCCCGATGAAGACGGCGTTCCCGGGCGCATCGTGGTGAAGGTCGACGACTTCGGCGACATCACCCGTCCGCCCGTGCAGCAGTACGTGCTCGAATGGCCGATCCCTGCACGGTTGCGGCCGCCGACGGCGGCCGATCCCGACCCGCGCGTGATCTGATCACGCTCGGCCCGGCGCCTACCCCGGGAGCGACGGATGCCGCTCGGCAGCGCGCTGACGCGGGATGAAGAGCGACAGCACCAGCGCGACGATGCCGGCCGCGATCGCCAGCCAGAAGCACACGTCGAACGCGGCCCTGGTCGGGACGGAGACTCCTCCGACGTCGACGCTCATGGCCGCGAGCACTCCGCCCATCACGGCCGAGGCGCTGGAGGTGCCGACCGAGCGGAAGAGCGCATTCAATCCGTTCGAGGCACCCGTCTCGTTCGCCGGCACCGACCGCATGATGATCATCGGCATGGCGGCGAATGTGAACCCGATGCCGACGCCGATCAGCAGGTTGCCGACCAGGATGTGCCAGACCTCGCTCGACCACAGCAGCACGAACACGTACGCGAGCACGATCGCCCCGGCGCCGACCGTGAACAGGGGGCGGGGGCCGACGGCGCGCTCGAGCCACCCCGACAGCGGCGAGATCACCATCATCACGAGCCCGGCGGGCATGATGATGAGCGAGGCCGATACCATGTCGAGCCCGAAGCCGGCGCCGGAGGCGGCCGGACCCTCGAGCAGTTGCGGGAACGTCACGTTCGAGGCGAAGAGGGCGAACCCCATGCCGATCGCGGCGATGTTCGTGAACAGCACGGCAGGTCGCGCGGCGACGCGCAGG
>NZ_LMOU01000001.1:2859565-2865742 GCF_001423615.1 Microbacterium sp. Leaf159
CGATGATGCAGGTGAGGGTCAGCGGAGCGGTCCAGCCCCACTCGGCTCCCCGCGAGACGAACAGCAGGATGCCGGTGAGGCCGATCGCGAGACCGATCGCGCCGAGCACGTCGAGGCGGCCGGGGGAGCGCAACACGTCTTCGGGGATCACGAGGAGCACGAGCGCGAGGCCGATCACGCCGAGACCCGCGGCGAGCCAGAACAGCCAGTGCCAGTCGGCGTTCTCGGCGAGGAGGGCGGCCACCGGCATCCCGATCGCACCGCCGACGCCCATCGTGGCGCTCATGAGCGCGACTGCGGTGCCGAGGCGTTCGGGAGGGAGCACGTCGCGCATGATCGCGATCCCGAGAGGAACGACGCCGGTGACGGCGCCCTGAAGCGCTCGGCCGATGATGACGCCCACGATCGAGCCGGAGAGAGCGGCGATCAGGGAACCGACGATGAGCAGCCCGAGCAGAACGATCACCACGCGGCGCTTGCCGTACATGTCACCGAGGCGACCCGAGATCGGGGTCGCGACCGCCGCGACGAGCAGAGTGATCGTGACGACCCAGGTGGTGTCCTCGCGAGATGCGTTCAGGAGGCGGGGCAGCTCGGCCTGCAGCGGCACGACCAGCGTGAACATGAACGACGAGCAGAGCCCGGCGAACGCCAGAACCGCGACGATCGCCCACTTCGGTGGTGTTCGGGAGAGTCTTCTGCGCGCGCGATCTTCGTTCTCTCCCATCGCTTCAGGCTATCGGCGTCCCGGACACCCGAGGCGCGCGCAACCAGAACCGGAACGGCCTTCAGGTGCGCAGCATCCTCAGTGCACGCCCTTCATGAGCCGCAGCACCGGCTTCACGGCGAAGAGCAGGCCGAGGCCGACCACGATCGCGATGCCGCCGAGGATCGAGAAGTACGGCACCTCGTTCTTCGGATCGTAGAACCGCACGAGCCAGCCCGAGATCGCGGTGCCGAGGGCGATCGACAGGAAGAACAGGGCGACCATCTGCGTGTGGAAGACCTTCGGTGCGAGTTTCGTCGTGACCGACAGCCCGACCGGGGAGATCAGCAGCTCGGCGACCGTGAACACGAACAGGATGCCGACGATCGCGAGCAGCGGAGTGGAGTTCGCACCGCCGCCTGCGAACGGCAGGAAGAGCAGGAAGGCTGCGCCCATGATGATCGCGCCGAGGGCGAACTTCACCGGGGTCGACGGCTGGCGGGTTCCGAGGCGCGTCCAGATCGCCGCGAAGACGCCCGACAGGATGATGATGAACACCGGGTTGATCGACTGCACCCAGGAGACCGGCATCTCGAAGCCGAAGATGTTGCGGTCGAGACGCTCGTCCGAATAGACCGTGAGCACGGTGAACTGCTGCTGGTACAGCGACCAGAATGCGACGCTCGTGATGAACAGCGGCAGGAAGCCCCACACGCGCGAGCGCTCGGTGCCGTCGATGCGACGGCTGCTGAGGATCACCGCGAAGTAGGCGACGGCGGCGACGATCGTGCCGATGATCACGATGGTCGACAGGTTGTCGGCCTTGATCACTCCGACGAGCACCAGGACGACGATGAGGGCGATCGCCGCCAGCGCGATGATCGCGACCAGCGGGTAGCGCGAGGAGGGGAGCGGGTTGGGCACACGCCGGGCCTCGTCGGGCAGTGCCTTGCGACCGAACGAGTACTGCACGAGTCCGAGCGTCATTCCGATGGCGGCGAGTCCGAAGCCGTAGTGGAAGCCGAGCGAGGACTGCAGGATGCCGGTCAGGATCGGCCCGAGGAAGGCACCGAGGTTGATGCCGAGGTAGAAGAGCGAGAAGCCGGCATCCCGACGCGTGTCGTCCGCGCTGTAGAGCGTGCCGACCACCGAGGTCGCGTTCGCCTTGAGGCCACCGGAGCCGAGGGCGACCAGCACCAGGCCGACGCCGACGCCCACGAAGCCGGGGAGGAGGGCCAGAGCGACGTGTCCGGCGACGATCACGATCGCGCTGAGGAACAGCACGCGCTCCGAGCCCAGCATCCGGTCGGCGATCCAGGCGCCGAGGATGGTGGAGAGGTAGACCGACCCGCCGTACGCGCCGACGATGCCACCGG
The DNA here is from genome assembly GCF_001423615.1 of Microbacterium sp. Leaf159. Classification (GTDB taxonomy): domain Bacteria; phylum Actinomycetota; class Actinomycetes; order Actinomycetales; family Microbacteriaceae; genus Microbacterium. The sequence continues at coordinate 2,861,648 of NZ_LMOU01000001.1, forward strand.
CGACGGCCTGGGACAGGCCGAGGCCTCCCTCGCTGACCGAGAAGTAGAGGTAGATGAGCAGGATGCCCTGCATGCCGTAGAAGCTGAAGCGCTCCCACATCTCGACGCCGAAGATGTGGACGAGTGCCCAGGGCTGCCCGAAGAACCGGGTGTCGGACTTCTCGGCGGTCGTATCGCTGGTTGACATCCCTCCACGGTACGCCCGGTCAGCGTGCGCATCCCAGACCATTCGGGTCACGCGATTCCGAAAACAGCGACCGGAGGGGCAGACTGGGGGCGTGCGAACCATCCGTGATCTGGACACCGTTGAACTCATCATCGACGCGCAGGGCCTGCTCGACTCCATCCGGGGTCCCGAGCGCGTGATCGACGCCGGTACTCTGCGCGCTCTGCAGCAGTCCGGCAATTACGTCGTCGGTCTCTTCGACGCCGAGAGCGGCGAAGAGCGGATGGTGGGCGCCTCGATCGCCTTCTTCGGTGCCCCCGGACGCCGGGCGATGCACTCGCACATCACCGCGCTGCTGCCCGAGTACCGCGGGCGCGGCTGGGGCCGGGAGCTCAAAGAGCACCAGCGCCAGTGGGCGTTCTCGCGTGATGTCGGTCGCATCACCTGGACGTTCGACCCGCTCGTCGCCCGCAACGCGCACTTCTTCCTCACCGTTCTCGGTGCACGCGTGACCGGCTACTCGGTGAACCGGTACGGCATCTTCGGCGGTGGGGATGCAGGAGACGAGAGCGACCGGCTCGACGTCGAATGGGCGCTCGCCGACATCGCGAAGACCCCGGAATCCGATCAGGTCGTCGAGACGCTCGAGATCCCGTCCGACATCGAGACGATCCGGGTCGACGACCCGGATGCCGCGCACGAGTGGCGCACCCGCCTTCGCGCGCAGATGGAGGGCCTGCTGAGCAGCGGCCTGACCCTCGCGGGCTTCGACGTCGAGAAGGGCTACCTCTTCACGGCCTGAGGAACCGAGGCCCGGTGCTTCGGGGAAGCGGTCGCGGATAGGATTGATGTGCCCGTGATCACGGGCTTTCCCACCGCCGACCATTGGAGCCACCGTGGCCGAACAGTCCCGTCTTGACAAGGTCATCGCCCTTGCCCGCCACCGCGGGTTCGTCTTCCAGGCGGGTGAGATCTACGGCGGTTCGCGGTCCGCGTGGGACTACGGGCCCCTCGGCACGGAGCTCAAGGAGAACATCCGCCGCCAGTGGTGGCAGACGTTCGTGCGCGGCCGCGGAGACATGGTGGGCCTCGACTCCAGCATCATCCTGCCCAAGCGCGTGTGGGAGGCGTCGGGTCACGTCGCCACCTTCACCGACCCGCTGGTCGAGTGCCTGAGCTGCCACAAGCGCTTCCGTGCCGACAACCTCATCGAGGACTTCGAGGCGCGCAAGGGCCGCAAGGCCGAGAACGGCCTCGCGGACGTGCCCTGCCCGAACTGCGGCACCAAGGGCCAGTACACCGAGCCCAAGTCGTTCTCCGGTCTCGTCAAGACCTACCTGGGTGTCGTAGACGACGAGTCAGGCCTGCACTTCCTGCGCCCCGAGACCGCACAGGGCATCTTCGTGAACTTCTCGAACGTGCTCACCGCCAGCCGCAAGAAGCCGCCGTTCGGCATCGGCCAGGTCGGCAAGGCGTTCCGCAACGAGATCACGCCGGGCAACTTCATCTTCCGCACGCGCGAGTTCGAGCAGATGGAGATCGAGTTCTTCACGCCGCCCGCCGAGGCGCAGGAGTGGTTCGAGCACTGGGTCGAGGCCTGCTGGAACTGGTTCATCGACCTCGGGATCGACCCCGAGAACATGCGTCAGTTCGACGTGCCCGAAGACGACCGCGCGCACTACTCGGCCGGCACGATCGACGTCGAGTACCGCTTCGGCTTCACGGGCAAGGAGTGGGGTGAGCTCATGGGTGTCGCCAACCGCACCGACTACGATCTGTCGAGCCACAGCGAGGCATCGGGCCAGAGCCTGACCTACTTCGACCAGGCTACGGGCGACCGCTACACGCCGTTCGTGATCGAGCCGTCGTTCGGCCTCACCCGTGCCATGATGGCGTTCCTCGTCGACGCGTACCGCGAAGAAGAAGTTCCGAACGCCAAGGGCGGCACCGACGTCCGCACCGTTCTCAAGCTCGACCCGCGTCTCGCGCCGGTGAAGGCCGCCGTGCTGCCGCTGAGCCGCAACGAGCGACTGTCGCCGCTCGCGCGCGAGGTCGCAGACACGCTGCGCAGCTCGTGGGCCGTCGACTTCGACGACGCGGGCGCGATCGGTCGCCGTTACCGTCGACAGGACGAGATCGGCACGCCGTTCTGCGTCACCATCGACTTCGACTCGCTCGACGATCGCGCCGTCACCGTGCGCGACCGCGACACCATGGCGCAGGAGCGTGTCTCGATCGACGAGCTGCACCAGTACCTCGCGGATCGTCTCAAGGGCGCATGACCCCTCAGCTGCCGGATCCCCGTGATCCGGCAGCTGAGCCCCTGTAGGCGGCGACCGAGTTCTTCTAGGCTGACCCCATGATCGAGGACTGGAGCGAGTTCAACGTCGCGATGGCGGGCGCGACGGCGGCTCTCGCCGGTCTCGTGATCGTGGCCGCGAGCGTCAACATCGGCGAGATCGTGAAGTCTCGCACGCTCACCGCGCGGCTGCTCGCGGGCATCGCGGCGCTTCTGCTCGCGCTCGCGGTGTCGGCGCTGGGGCTGGTGCCCGGCATCGACGCGCTCTGGCGCGGCAGTATGACACTCGTGGCAGCTCTGCTCGCGTCGGCGTCCCAGATCCACGCGACCGTGCTCATCGCGCGCGACCCGGATCCGGCCGATCGCGCCAGGCCGCTGAAGTATCTGGTGGGATTCCTGCCTATCGCGGCCTACTTCGTCGCGGGCGTCTTCGTCGTCCTCGGCCATCCGGCTGGACTCTACGTCGCGGCGGCCGGCTGCCTGCTCGCGATCGTGTCAGCGATCGTGGTCTCGTGGGTGGCGCTGGTCGAGGTGCTCCGCTGATAGATCCCGCGACCGGATCAGCCTGACCGGACCAGCCTGACCGGATCAGCCTGTGACGGTGAGCTGGACCTGATCCGTGCCGCCGGCCTCGACCCACGCGAGCGAGCGCTCGAGGATGCCGCGGAGCACGTCGAGATCGATCTGCTCCAGGTCCTTGATGTAGAGACATCCGACGCCGGTCGTGTGCGGGCCGAGCGTCGCGAGCGCGCCTGCGTGGGCGTCGACACCGTCGAACAGGTAGATCGTGGTCGCCGCCTTGCGGGGGGCGAAGCCGAGCAGCCCGCTGTCGCCTTCGGTTCCGGTCGGGTACCGGTAGCGGCAGCTGCCGAACCCGATGATCGTGCCCCAGGTCTGCGGGTCGCGACCGGTGATGTCCTGCATCAGCGCAGTCAGCGTCTCGGCATCCCGACGACGGATCGCGGGGCTGGAACGGGCGATGAGTCCCGCGACGTCATCGCCGGTGGGCTTCATGCCTTGGCCTTCGCCGCGGCCTTCATCGCCTTCTTGTGCTCGCGCACCTTGGTCAGAGACTCCGGTGACACGATGTCCGCGACGCTGCGGTACGAGCCGTCGATGCCGTAGTCGCCTGCGGCCTCGCGCCATCCCTCGCCCGTGAAGCCGTACTGCTTGCCGAGCAGCGCGAGGAAGATCTTGGCCTTCTGCTCGCCGAAACCGGGCAGGGCCTTGAGTCGCTTCAGGACCTCTGCGCCCGACGGGTTCCCGTCGGTCCAGATCGCCGACGCGTCGCCACCCCACTGATCGACGAGATCCTGGCACAGGGTCTGCACGCGGGCGGCCATCGAGCCCGGGAACCGGTGGACAGCCGGTGTCTGCTTGAATGCCTCGAGGAACTCGTCGGGGTCCATGCCGGCGATGGTGGACGCATCCGTGGCTCCGGTGCGCTGCTCGATCTTGAGCGGCCCTGCGAAAGCCGTCTCCATCGGAACCTGCTGATCCAGCAGCATCCCGACCAGAAGCGCGAGCGGGTTGTCGGTGAGCAGAGAGTCAGCGGCGGTGTCTCCGGTGATGTGAAGGGCCATGCCTCCAGTCTGGCATCCCCGGGAGCCCAGTGCCCGGGTCCCTGGGG
>NZ_LMOU01000002.1:0-375131 GCF_001423615.1 Microbacterium sp. Leaf159
GGATCGGATGCTCCCACGACCCAGTCATCACAACCAGGCCCGAAGGGCAACTTCTCTATCTTAGCCACCCTGACTCGCTTGTCAAATCAGCGCGCCGTGCAGATCTTGGATCCGCTGCGCAGCCTGTGACAGCCGCAGAAGGGGTGGATCTCCCATCCTAGACGCAGGCGTCTGTTCTCACAAGTGAGTGGAGTGGGAGGTGATTCTCCGCTTGAGGGGGGTGAAGCTCTTGGCTCCTCCGCTTCCCTGTGGGGCGAACAAGTAATAAGTTACGTGGGTTCCGGGGTTCTGGCAAATCGGGGCACCACCCCCGGGCGTGTCGCAGGCGCTGCAGTTCAGGATTTCCCCAGTCCAGGCGCAGTTATCGCCGCGGATCGGCGTCACGAGTACGATCGCAGCGTGACCCAGCCCCCGATTCCCTCCCCCTCAGCGACCCTGCTGGAGCGGGTGTTCTCCGATCTCGGCATGACCGACGTTGCGGCTGACATCGGCTACCTCCCACCCCACCCGGTCCCGCTCGCCTCTCGTCTGGCCACCGCGGATCTCGCGTGGGCGAGCGTGCGTGCGATCAGCCTGGCCGCCGGAATTCACGAGCTCCCGGATCCCGACAGGATCTCCATCGCCTACCGAAGCGATCGCGTTCTCGCGGTCGACGGGATCGCGCCCGACGTGTGGTCTGCATACTCGGGGTTCTGGCGTTCGACAGATGGGTGGGTGCGTACCCATGGCAACTATCCGCATCACGCACACCGCCTCCTCACCGGGCTCGGACTCGATCTCGGCGCGAGCGGCGACGAGGTGCGTGCGGTCATCCTGAGGTGCACGAATGCCGAGGCGGTCGGACTCATCACGGCCGAGCGTGGCCTCGCCGTCCCCGTGCTCCCCGAGGATCCTCACCTCGATGCACGGTGGCGCGCCACTCCCCTGCTCGATGTCACCCATCGGGATACGGACGGATCCCGCTCGCGGCGCATCCCGCTCGAGCGCGACAGCGCACCGCTCAGCGGCATCCGCGTCCTCGACCTCACGCGCGTGATCGCAGGCCCCGTGTGCACCCGGACTCTCGCGCTGCTCGGCGCCGACGTGCTCCGAGTGGATCCGCCCGACCTTCCGGAGCCCGAGTGGCAGCACCTCGACACCGGCCATGGCAAGCGAACGACGCTGCTCGAGGCGAGAAGCGAGCGCTTCCACGAACTCCTCGCCGCCGCGGATGTCGTCGTTCTCGGGTACCGGCCGTCATCGCTCGACCGCCTCGGCCTGTCCGCATCCGCACTGACCGAGCGGCATCCGGGGCTGATGATCGCCCAGCTCAGCGCCTGGGGCATGGACGAGCCAGATCGCGCCGGCTTCGACAGCCTGGTGCAGGCCGCATCCGGTATCTCTCTGATCGAGTCGCCCGACGGCGATCGGCCAGGAGCGCTCCCTGCCCAGGCACTCGACCACAGCGCCGGCTACCTGCTCGCGGCCGCTGTCATCGCGCTGCTGAAGCGGCGTCAGCGCGAAGGGGGCAGCTGGACGGTGCGCACATCACTGCGTCGGGTGGCCGCTGAGCTGCTCGGAATGCCACGCGCCGATGAACCGGAACCGGTGCGCGAGTTCGACACCAGTGCTCACTCCACGACGTTCGACGTCGCCGGAGGGAAGGTCACCACTGCGCGTGCCGCACTTCCCGGGCTCGCTTTCACGGCTCCGCATCGGTGGGGGTCGGATCAGCCGCGCTGGTGATGCCGACGGAAGAGCGGCAGGGCGAGGCACAGCGCCAGGGTCAGCGCACCCCACAGTGCGCACGCCGGAGGCAGCATCCGATATGCGAGGTGCTGGTACGTGAAGTCCTCGGTGAACGGACCGTATGCCAGGTATCCGATGACCGTGGCCGTCACCAGTACCACCGGAAGCGACAGCCACCACGAGATCCGGACTCCCGCCGGCAGCGTCCGCACCACGTCACCCCGCGGTTCGGTTCGACGCAGTCGGAGCACCGCCCAGATCCCGATCACCAGAAGCCCGATCACGCTCGACCCGTGCTGGAGCCACTTGTAGCCGGTCAGAGGACCCCACATCTCATCGAGCGCGGGGAAGGCATCGACGCCCCAGCGCCCCTCATGCGTGAAGAGATCCCAGAGGATGTGCGACAGCACACCGAGGATCAGTGAGACGGCGAGCAGCACCGCGTACAGCGGGCGCTTCGACCCCACCCCCACCGCGGCTCCCGCCGCTTCCACTCCCGACTGAGACCACTCGGCCGGAATCCGCTCGGCCAGCCGGAGCGGGACGAGCTCGCCCGCCGCAGGACGGAGCACGACCCGCCAGATCATGAACAGCACGAAAGCGACCAGTGCCGTCCACACCACGTTGCCGAACGTGTGCGTGAACGAGTAGTCGAGGCCGACACCGCGCAGGAAGAGCGGAAGATCGGGCGTCATCGCGCCGATCGCGATCGCGGCCGGCACCAGCGGAGTGCGGATGAAAGGCAGCGCGACCAGCGCGTGGCTCGGGGTGAACGGCATCCGATGTCTCCTGTCGATCCGGCTGGCGAGAAGCGTGACGGCGGCCACCTGAGAACTGCCCAGGCGACCGCCGTCTCGCGATCAGTGGTCGATCGTCAGGCGAGGAAGACTCCCGCAAGGGTCTTCTTGCCGCGGCGGAGCACCGAGACACCTCCGGGAAGGGCTCCCTGCACGGTGGCCGACTCGTCGTCGACGCGTTCGCCGTCGAGGGACACGCCACCCTGGCCGATCGCACGACGAGCCTCGGACAGGCTCGAGACCAGCCCCGTCGCGACGAGCGCGTCGACGACCGACGAGCCCGCATCGACCGTGGCGTTCGGGAGCTCTTCCAGCGCGGTGCGCAGCGTCGAGGCATCCAGTGCGGTCAGGTCGCCCTGGCCGAACAGCGCCTCGGATGCCGCGATCACCGCGCCCGTCGCATCGATGCCGTGCACGGTGGCGACGACCTCGAGCGCCAGACGCTTCTGCGCGGCTCGCCGGAACGGCTCGGACTCGACCAGCGCCTCGTAGTCCTCGATCTCGGCTCGGGTCAGGAATGTGAAGACCTTCAGCCGCTCGATGACGTCGGCATCCGCCGTGCTGAGCCAGAACTGGTACATCCGGTACGGGCTGCACATCTCCGGATCCAGCCAGATCGCATTGCCCTCGCTCTTGCCGAACTTGGTGCCGTCGCTGTTCGTGATCAGCGGCGTGCCGATCGCATGCGCGGCGACCCCCTCGGACCGACGGATGAGGTCGGTGCCGCTGGTGAGGTTGCCCCACTGGTCCGAACCGCCGGTCTGCAGGACGCAGTCGTACTGGCGGTAGAGCTCGAGGAAGTCCATGCCCTGCAGGATCTGGTAACTGAACTCGGTGTAGCTGATGCCCTCATCCGAATTCAGCCGCGCGGCGACCGCATCCTTCTTGAGCATCGTGCCGACGCGGTAGTGCTTGCCGATCTCGCGCAGGAAGTCGATCGCCGACAGAGGCGCCGTCCAGTCGAGGTTGTTCACGATGCGCGCGGCGTTGTCGCCCTCGAAGCTGAGGTAGCGCTCGACCTGCGTCCGCAGGCGCCCGACCCACTCCTCGACGGTCTCACGCGTGTTGAGCGTGCGCTCGGCGGTGGGCCGCGGATCGCCGATGAGGCCGGTCGAGCCGCCGACCAGGCCGAGCGGCTTGTGCCCGGCGAGCTGGATGCGACGCAGCGTCAGCAGCTGCACCAGGTTGCCGAGGTGCAGGCTGGCAGCAGTCGGGTCGAAACCGCAGTAATACGTGATCGGATCCCCGGCGAGAAGGGCGCGCAGCGCCTCCTGGTCAGTGGACACATGGACGAGGCCGCGCCACAGGAGTTCGTCCCACACGTTCTCGAACGTGGGGTCGATCGCCGGCGGGGCGGTCGTCAGATCGGTATTCGACACGCGCTCCAGGCTATCAGCGGTGGATGCCCGCCATTCGCCGCCGCACGGACGGATCGCTGCTGTCAGCTGTGGGCGGCCCACCACACCAGGAACGCCGCGCCCAGCCCGATCACCCAACTCACGAGACTGCCCACCAGGAAGTACTCGGCCCGCGCCCCGGTCTCTCCGTCGCGCGAGATCTCGGGGAATCGCACGATGCCCTTGGCCGCGAGCATCGCCGCGAGGATCGGGTAGGCGGCGGCCAGCGTGAGGATCATCACGAGGATGCGCTCGAGCGGTCCGATCAGGCGCCCACCCTTGAATCCGGCCCGAGGATCCGATACCGGGCTACCGGCGATCACGCTCTCGACGTCCGCGTCCTCGACCGGAGATCCTGCGGCCGAGGAGTCATGGCCCTGTTCGGCGGCGGCGACGACGCCGTCGGAGGCAGCAGGGATCGAGACCCCGGTGTCGGACGCGACGAGCCGCAGCTCGGCGGGCCGCCAGGTGTGCTCGCCGTCGAGCGCGGCGCGCACCACGAGGTTCGAGGACTCGAGCAGGAAGACAGCCGCGCCCAGGGTGAGTATCGCGAGATCGAACGGGACGTCGCCGAAGGGCGAACGCAGGGTCCACACCGAACCGATCAGACCGGCATCCGTTCGAGCACCGAGCCACACCACGGCACCGATGCTCAGCACGCCGAGCAGCACGGCGGGCCACAACCCCAGCGGCGCCGGTCGCTCCGACGGCATGCACCAGACCCACAGCACACCGACGAGCAGACCTGCGAGCATCGGCAGCAGCGCATCGCTCACGCTGCCGAGGAGTAACAGGATGACGGCCACCGCGAGGTAGCCGATCCACCGACGCGGCGCGAACTGCCGCACGAGATCGGCGGCACCCACCGCCAGCAGCAGGAATCCTGCGACGATCATGCGTTCGATCCTCTCAAGGCGGCCACGCCCTCGATCAGTGCGGCGCTCCCCGCACTCCTCAGCGACTTCGAGACGCTCGGCTGCGAGATGCCCTCCTCGGCCGCCAGCTCATGCTGAGATCTGCCGATCAGGCGCCCGTAGGTGAGACGGCGCTCGCGCTCGTTCATCGCGCCGACCAGCTCGTCACGGACGAGGAGGTAGGCGTTCGATGCGGCGATCACGCTGTCCATGACCTCATCCTGCCCGGGAGCACCGACAATCCATGTGCGCGTGCGCGGCACGGTGCGCCCTTCCCTCGCATGCACGGTCTCGATCGCGGCACGCGCGGCGTACCAGCCGGGGCCGTCGGCGAGCTCGCCGTGCACGGAGTCGACCGCGCGCACGTCGCCGACGCCGATCCCGAAGCGGAAGGCGATGCCGTCGGGAAGGGCGAGCTGGATCATCAGGAGCGACACCATCGCATCGTCGAGCGCGAGGTAGACGCCCTGCTGCTCGTCCCCCACCGTGGGGGTCAGAGGCTGGTGTGCGAGAGGCCGATCAGCCTCCACCCGCCTGATGGTGTCGTCGAGGATGCGCTGCGCCGCCGACCGATCGTTGAGCTTGCGAGAGCCCACGATGTCGGCGAGTACGGCGATGACCATGTCATAACCGTATCACGAATAACTTTCCTTTATGCCCTATTTGGCTATAGTCTCGGAACATGCCTGAATCAGACATCATCTCCTGGGCCGAAGGCTCCTGGACCCACGCNNNNGCGATGCCTGGCGACACACCGCCTACGGCTTCGTGCACGACACCGAGCATGCGCTTCTCGCTCCCCTGGCGGTGGGAGAGGCCATGGACGTCACCTTCCGCGCACCGTGGGACGGCCAGTTCGACCAGGCCGGCGTCTTCGTGCGTATCGACGACGAGCACTGGATCAAGGCGGGCATCGAATACGCCGACGAGCACCTCGGCCTCGGAGCCGTCGTCACCGACATCCGCTCCGACTGGTCGGTCGGGTACGTCGACGACTGGCACGGCCGCGAGATCACCGTCCGCGTGAGCCGGTGGCCGGATGCCGTGATCGTGCGCGCGCGTGCGGATGACGGCGACTGGCGCCTCGTCCGGGTTGCCCCGTTCGACGGCGATGCCGCCGCATCCGCCGGCCCTTTCCTCGCCGGGCCCACGCGTTCCGGTCTCGTCGTGCGTTTCACCCGCTGGACGCGCTCGGCCGCCGACGCCGCACTGCACTGAGTCTCACCGACGGACACTGCGGAGAACCGAACGGCCCGCGGAGGCTCTCATCGAGAGCCCCCGCGGGCCGTTTCTCCGTGGTGCGAGTCGTTCGCCGGAGGAATGCCGGCTAGAGGCCGAGCGCGTGCGCGGCCGCCTGAGCGCGGGCCACGAGCTCTGCGCGCTGCTCCGCCACCCGCACGGGTGCCGTTCCTCCGGCTCCGGTGCGCGATGCCACCGACCCCTCGATCGTGAGTACCTCACGGACCTCCGGGACCAGGTGCGGCGAGACCGACAGCAGCAGCTCGTCTGAGGCGTCCTCGAGGCCGATCCCCTGCTCCTCGCAGGCGCGGACGAGGGCACCGGAGATCTCGTGCGCATCGCGGAACGGGACACGCCGCTTCACCAGCCACTCCGCGACGTCTGTCGCCAGTGAGAACCCCTGGGGTGCGAGCGCCGCCATCCGCTCGGTGTCGAAGCGCAGCGTCGCGATCATTCCGGCGAACGCGGGGAGCACGACCTCGAGGGTCTGCACGGAGTCGAAGACCGGCTCCTTGTCCTCCTGCAGGTCACGGTTGTACGCGAGCGGGAGGCCTTTGAGCGTGGCCATGAGACCCGACAGGTTTCCGATCAGGCGCCCGGACTTGCCGCGAGCCAGCTCTGCGATGTCGGGGTTCTTCTTCTGCGGCATGATGCTCGACCCTGTCGAGTAGCTGTCGTGCAGAGTGACGAATCCGAACTCACGCGTGTTCCAGAGGATGATCTCCTCGCTCAGACGCGAGATGTCGACGCCGGTCATCGCGGTGATGAAGGCGAACTCGGCCACCACGTCACGCGCGGCCGTGCCGTCGAGCGAGTTCTCGGCCGGACGATCGAGGCCGAGCTCGGTCGCGACGAGAGCCGGGTCGAGGCCGAGCGTCGAACCCGCGAGGGCTCCCCCGCCGTACGGCGAGACACCGGCACGACGACGCCAGTCGACGAGACGCTCGAGCTCGCGCACGAGCGGCCATCCGTGCGCCTGCAGGTGATGGGCGAGCAGCACCGGCTGCGCGTGCTGCAGGTGCGTGCGTCCGGGGAGGATCGCGTCGGGGTGCGCCTCAGCCTGGGCGACGAGCGCGTCGATGACGCGGAGCAGGTCGCGGGCGATCACGCGGGCGTGATCGATCAGATACATCCGCACGAGCGTGGCGATCTGGTCGTTGCGGCTGCGACCGGCGCGCAGGCGGCCGCCCAGCTCCGGTCCGAGCTCGGCGATGAGCGCCTGCTCGAGAGCACCGTGCACGTCCTCATCGGAGGGAACAGGCTGCAGGCTGCCGTCTGCGACCTTGCGCGCCACAGCATCGAGTCCCTCGTGCATCCGCGCCGCCTCGTCGGGTTCGAGATACCCGGCCGCCGCGAGCGCGGTCGCGTGGGCATGGGAGCCGGCGATGTCGTACGGTGCGAGCACCCAGTCGAAGTGCGTCGAGCGGCTGAGCTCGACGAGCTCGGGTGAGGGTCCGCTCGCGAAACGAGCACCCCACAGCGCGCCCTCGTTGGTGCCCTCGTTCTTCGAATCGACCATCACGCGTCCTTCTTGCCGAGCAGCCAGACGAGCAGCGCCTTCTGCGCGTGCAGACGGTTCTCGGCCTCGTCCCAGACGACGCTCTGCGGGCCGTCGATCACCTCGGAGTCGACCTCGTAGCCACGGTCGGCGGGCAGGCAGTGGATGAAGATCGCCTCGGAATCGGCGATCTGCATCGTCTCGGGCGTCACCTTGTAGCCGCCGAGATCGCGGATGCGCGCGAGCTTCTCCTCCTCCTTGCCCATCGACACCCAGGTGTCGGTGACCACGACGTCCGCACCGGCCGCCGCCTCCACCGCGTCGGTGTAGAGAGTGATGGACCCACCGGTCTCGGCCGCACGGCGATCGGCAGCCTCGACGACGTCGGCGCGGGGGGCGTAGTCGGCGGGCGATGCGATGCGCACATGCATGCCGGCGGTGACGCCAGCCAGCGCGTACGAGTGCGCCATGTTGCTCTGACCATCGCCGAAGAACGTCAGGGTGAGCCCCTTGAGGTCTCCCTTGTGCTCACGGATCGTGAGCAGGTCGGCGAGCAGCTGGCACGGGTGAAAGTCGTCGGAGAGTGCGTTGACGACAGGAACCGTGGTGCCCGCGGCCATCTCCTCGAGACCCGCCTGCGCGTAGGTGCGCCAGACGATGGCCGCCACCTGACGCTCGAGCACCCGAGCCGTGTCGGACGGCGTCTCCTTGCCGCCCAGCTGGCTGCTGGCGGTCGAGATGATCAGCGGCGAACCGCCGAGATCGGCGATGCCCACCGCGAACGAGACGCGGGTGCGGGTCGAGGACTTGTCGAAGATCACCGCGACCGTCTGGGGACCCGCGAGCGCCTTGTTCGCCCAGCGGTCCTTCTTCAGCTCGATGGCGAGATCGAGGATCTCCGCCTGCTCTGCGGGGGTCAGATCGTCGTCACGCAGAAGGTGGCGGGTCATGCGAGGGCCTTTCCGGATTCGGTGAGGGATGCCTGGACATCGGCGAGCGATGCGGCGAAGAGCTCGCGGAACTCGGCGAGCTCGGCGTCTCCGATGGTGAGCGCCGGTGCGATGCGCACGGTCTCGGGGTTCGCGGCGTTCACGATGAGCCCGCGCTCCTGAGCGGCGGCGACCACGTCATTCGCGACGGGGGCGCTGAGCGCCACGCCGATGAGGAGTCCGCGGCCGCGGATGCCGGTGACGAGGGGCGAGTCGAGCCCGGTGATGATCTCACGGAGCTCCTCGCCTCGACGCGCCGCGTTGTCGACGAGACCCGCGCTCTCGATCTCGGTGAGCACGGCATCGGCCACGGCCGTCGCCAGCGGGTTGCCGCCGAACGTCGAGCCGTGCGAACCGGGGGTGAAGAGCGAGCTCGCCGCACCGTAGGTCACGAGCGCGCCGATCGGGAAGCCGCCGCCGATGCCCTTCGCGAGTGTGATGGCGTCGGGAGTGATGCCCTCGTGACTGAATCCGAACCAGGCTCCGGTGCGCCCAGCCCCCGTCTGGATCTCGTCGACGATGAGCAGTGCTCCGTGCGTGAGAGTCAGCGACCGCGCCGCCTGCAGGTAGCCCTCCGGCAGCTCGACGACACCGGCTTCACCCTGGATCGGCTCCACGATCACGGCAGCGACCCGATCGTCGATCGCTGCCTCGAGAGCCTCGATCGTCGCCGGGATGTGCTCGACGCCGCCGGGCATCGGCTCGAACGGCGCCCGCATGGCGGCCTTGGCCGTCAGCGCGAGCGAGCCCATCGTGCGTCCGTGGAAGCCGTTCTCGAGAGCGATGATGCGCGGCTTCTCCGTGCCTCCGTGCAGACGGGCGAGCTTGAAGGCCGCCTCGTTGGCCTCGGCGCCCGAGTTCGAGAAGAACACGCGGCCGTCGATGCCGGCACCCGCGAGGCGCTTGAGCCGTGCGGCGAGCGCGAGCTGCGAAGGCGTCGCGAAGTAGTTCGACACGTGCGCGAGAGTCGCCGCCTGCCGTGACACGGCCTCGACGAACACCGGATGCGCGTGCCCGAGCGACGTCACCGCGATGCCGGCGAGGAAGTCGAGGTGTCGCTTGCCCTCGGAGTCCCAGAGGTAGGAGCCCTCACCGCGGGTGAGCATCGCCAGGCGGGGCCCGGCGTTGAGGACCAGATCGCTCGCTGCGTCATCCTGCCAATTGCTCATGCGTTCTTCCCTGCGCTTCCCATGACCACTTCTGTTCCGATTCCCTTGCTGGTGAAGAGTTCGACGAGCACCGAATGCGGCACGCGTCCGTCGATGATGGCGGCGGCGTCGACGCCCCCTTGGATCGCATCCAGGCAGGCCTTCATCTTCGGGATCATGCCGGATTCGAGTGTCGGCAGCATCTCGATGAGCGCCTCCGAGGTGAGGTGCGAGACGAGCGAGTCGCGGTTGGGCCAATCGGCGTAGAGCCCCGGCACATCCGTGAGGATGACGAGCTTGCGCGCGTTGAGCGCCACGGCGAGGGCCGCTGCCGCGGCATCCGCGTTCACGTTGAGGGACTGACCCGGGTGATCGAGGTCGGGCGCGATGCTGGACACCACCGGCACGCGGCCGGCCGCCAGATGGTCGAGCACGGGCGTCGGGTCCACCTCGACGACGTCGCCGACGCGTCCGAGGTCGATCTCCTCGCCGTCGATGACCACGCCTCGGCGGCGTCCGCCGAAGAGCCCTGCGTCCTCACCGCTGAGCCCGGTCGCGATCGGACCGTGCGAGTTGATCTTGGAGACCAGCTGCGGGTTGACCTGACCGGTGAGCACCATGCGCACGACGCTGATGGCCTCGGTGTTGGTGACGCGGTAGCCGCCCTTGAACTCGCTCGGGATCTCGAGGCGTTGGAGCATGTCGGAGATCTGCGGCCCACCGCCGTGCACGACGACCGGCAGCACACCCACGTAGCGCAGGTAGGCGATGTCCTGTGCGAAGGCCTCCTGCAGCTCGTCCGAGACCATGGCGTTGCCGCCGTACTTGACCACGACGATCTGGTCGCGGAACTTCTTCAGCCACGGAAGCGACTCGATGAGTGTCGCGGCCTTGACCGCGGCGACGTCTGGCGTGGTGTCCTGGATGTCGGTCATGAGGCGTAGGCGCTGTTCTCGTGCACGTAGTCGTGGGTGAGGTCGTTGGTGAGGATCGTCGCGGTCGCGTCGCCCACCTTGAGGTCGATCACGAGGTGCGTGGCTCGCGGGGTCAGGTCGACCTCTTCACGCGGGCGATCAGGGCCGCCCTCGCTGCACACGCGCACGCCGTTCATCCAGACGTCGACGTCATACGGGTCGAACTGCGCGCTCGTGGTGCCGATCGCGGCGAGCACCCGGCCCCAGTTGGGGTCGTTGCCGAAGATCGCCGCCTTGAAGAGGTTGTTCCGCGCGACCGAGCGTCCGACCTCGACCGCCTCACCCTCGGAGACAGCGTGCTGCACCTCGATGGTGATGTCGTGGCTCGCGCCCTCGGCATCTCCCTGAAGCTTGACCGCGAGCTGCTGGCAGAGCTCGGAGAGCGCCGCCGAGAAGTCGTCGAGGTCGGGAGTGACGCCGGATGCGCCGTTCGCGAGCAGCGTGACCTGGTCGTTCGTCGACATGCAGCCGTCGGAGTCGAGGCGGTCGAACGTGGTTCCGGTCGCGGCACGCAGCGCGGCATCGGCCTGGAGCGGCTCGAGCACGGCATCCGTCGTGATGACGACGAGCATCGTCGCGAGCCCCGGCGCGAGCATGCCCGCGCCCTTCGCCATGCCTCCGATCGTCCAGCCGTCGCGAGTGACCACTGCGGTCTTCGCGACGCTGTCGGTGGTCATGATCGCCTCAGCCGCGATATCTCCGCCGTCGGTCGACAGCGTGGCGATCGCCTGCTCTGTGCCGGAGAGCACCTTGGCACGGAAGACCTCGTCGCCGACGCCGATGAGACCGGTCGAGCAGACGAGCACGTCGCCGGCGCTGACGCCGAGGAGCTCGGCGGCCTTCTCGGCGGTCTGGTGCGTGGTCTGGAAGCCGAAGCTGCCGGTGAAGCAGTTCGCTCCCCCCGAGTTCAGCACGACCGCCTCGACCACGCGATCGGCGACTGCCTGCTGCGACCAGATGATCGGGTTGGCTTTGGCGCGATTGCTCGTGAAGACGGCGGCACCGACCTTGCGGGGGCCGCGGTTGACGACCACGGCGACGTCGGGCTTGCCGGTCGACTTGAGGCCGGCGGTGACTCCTGCCGCTTCGAATCCTGCGGGGGCGGTGACGCTCACGGCGCGACTCCGTTCACTGAGAGGGCGCGGGACTCGGGAAGCCCCAGCGCGAGGTTCATGGACTGGATGGCAGCGCCTGCGGTGCCCTTGACGAGGTTGTCGACCGCGGTCACCACGGTCACCCTGTTCGCCGCGCGATCGATCGCGAGACCGATCAGGGCGGTGTTCGCACCGAGGACATCGGCCGTGCGCGGGAACTGACCGGCCGGCAGGAGCTGCACGAAGGTCTCGTCACCGTATGCGTCCTCCCACGCGGCCCGGATCTCGGCATCGCTGACGCCGCCGACGATGGGAGCCGTCGATGTGGCGAGGATCCCCCGTGACATCGGCACGAGCACCGGCGTGAAGGAGATGCGGATGCGGTCGGGTGCGGTCCCGGACGCCGCGGCGAGCGCCTGGCGGATCTCGGGGATGTGCCGATGGGTGCCGCCGACCGCATAGGGGTTGGCGCTGCCCAGGATCTCGCCGGCGAGCAGGTTCGTCTTGAGGCTCTTGCCCGCCCCCGAAGGACCGACCGCGAGCACCGAGACGATGTCACTGGCATCGATCACACCGGCCGCGACTCCCGGTGCCAGGCTGAGGCTCACGGTCGAGGCGTTGCAGCCGGGGGCAGCGATCCGCGTCGCGCCGCGCAGTGTCTCCCGCTGCTTGACGCCGCCGACCGGCAGCTCGGGCACGCCGTACGCCCAGGGCTCGTGGAAGTCGCCCCCGTAGAACGCGTCCCACGAATCCTGCGAGGTGAGTCGATGGTCGGCTCCCGCGTCGATCACGAGGGGCGTGTCCCCGAGCGCATCGGTGTACTGGCCGGACTGACCGTGCGGGAGGGCGAGGAAGACGATGTCGTGCCCTGAGAGGATCTCGGGGGTCGTGTCCTGCAGCGTGAGGTGGGCGAGAGAACGCAGATGCGGCTGATGCTGCACCAGCGGTTGGCCTGCATTCGAGTGCGCCGTGACGGTGCGGATCTCGATGTCGGGATGCGACGCGAGGAGGCGCAGGATCTCGCCGCCCGCATAGCCGGATGCGCCGGAGACGGCGACGGAGTACGTCATGCTTCTACCTTAACGGTCATGCCCCGCGTCGAACTCGGGGCGCAGTGTCGGGAACCGGGGCGGCGACACCGGCACTCGACCGCCGTGCGTGAGCAGGCAGAAGCGCAGGGTCGCCTAGAGTCGGCGGCCGCTGCGGCGTCGGCGCACGGCGATGACGCTCGGAGCGAGCGTCAGGGTTGCGGTGGCGGCCGAAGGCATGCCGCGACGATAGCGCGCTCGTCGCGGCATGCGCAAATCCGCTCCGTCACGCAGAGGCGGCAGAGGCGAACGGTGCGGCGAAGAAGGCGAGCTCGTGGGCGCTCGACACCTCGAAGGCGCGAAGCATCCGATCCCGCGTGGCCGGGGCGGCGGTCGCCGCTGCGGCCGAGACCAAGGCGATCGCCTGGTCCGTGGCGTCCTCGAACGCCGGGTCCGCGTAGGTCGCGAGCCAGGAGACGTACGGATGCCGGGGATCCCGCGCATATTCGCCGAACTCCCCCGCGTGCAGACGCTGGCCGAGGTCGGTGTAGAGCCAGAAGCACGGCAGCACCGCGGCGACGAGCTCGGCGTAGTCGCCGCCGAACGCCACGGAGCGCAGGTGGTCGAGGTACGCGACGGTCGCCGGAGCGGGAGCGACCGAGAACATCGCCGCCTCCACTCCCTCACCCGGAGTCAGCCACGATGCGTGCAGCTCGAGCTCGCCGATGATCGCGCCCTCGGCGGAGCGCGCCCAGAACGCCTGCTCGTGCGGAGTGGGAGCGAGGCGTGAGGCTTCGGCGAGCACGCGGGCGTACTCGCGGAGGTACAGCGCGTCCTGCGCGAGGTAGAACAGGAACGGCTCCCGAGCGAGAGTGCCGTCGGCCAGTCCGCGGATGAAGGGGAGTTCGTCGATCCCCGCCCTCACGTCGGCTGTGCGCGCCCACCACGCGGCCCGGATCTGCTCCGGCGTCGGTCGCGTCTCGAGCCCGCCGCGCTCCCACAGCCCCGCGAAATGGCTGACCGGGCCGTGACCGCGCCCGACGCGCAGCGTCTCGCTCTCGCGCAGCGCCTCGCGCAGCCACGCCCGGGTCGAGGCGACGGCATCGACGGCCGTCTCGCCGCGAGCCAGGCGAGTGGCCAGCGCAGAGGAGAGCGAGCACCCCGTGCCGTGGGTGTTCGCGGTGCGGATCCGAGTGCCCTGGTACTCGCGCCGCACTCCCTCTCCGACGTCCACGAGCGCATCGGGGACATCGTCCCCATCGAGGTGCCCGCCCTTGACGAGCACCGCCGCCCCGATCGCCGTCGACAGATCCTCTGCTGCGGCGAGCGCGTCGTCCCATCCCGAGGTCGCCCGCCCGGCCAGCACGGCGAGCTCGCCGAGGTTGGGGGTCACGACGTGCGCACGCCGGAGCAGCTCTCGAAGTGCCGCCTCGGCATCCTGATCGAGCAGCCTGTCGCCGCTGGTGGCGACCATGACCGGATCGAGCACGACGATGGGCGGCCGAACGGCATCGAGCCAGTCGGCGACCGTGCGGATGACGTCGGCGTTGGCGAGCATCCCGATCTTGACGGCGTCGATGACGATGTCGTCGGAGATCGCGTCGAGCTGCTCCCGCAGGAAGGTCGCGGGTGGCACGTGAACACCCCGCACGCCCGTGGTGTTCTGGGCGGTCAGCGCGGTGAGCGCCGCCATGCCGTAGCCGCCGTTCGCGGCGATCGACTTGAGATCGGCCTGGATCCCCGCTCCACCGGACGGGTCGCTCCCGGCGATGCTGAGCACACGCGGCGTGCCGGCCGCGCGCCAACGACGCACGAACGTCGCTGCGGTCTCGGCCGGATCGGCAGCCGCGCACAGCGCCGAGACCACGGCGAGGCCGGCCGCCCCCGCGGTCCGCAGCCGCTCGATGTCGTCGATCGCCACGCCTCCGATCGCCACGCACGGGAGCACGGTCGTCTCGACGAGAGCTCGGAATCCCGCGACGCCGAGGGCCGGCGGATGGTCGGGCTTGGTGCTGGTGGGGCGGATGACGCCGACGCCCAGGTAGTCGACCGTGCCGGGCGGCAGCGCGCGCACCGCCTCGAAGTGCTCCCGGCTGTTCGCCGTGAGGCCGATGAGCGCCTCGGCGCCCAGAGCTTCTCGCGCACGCAGCACCGACGCATCCCCCTGCCCGAGATGCACGCCGTCGACCCGCGCGCCCTGCTCACGCGCGGCGAGGGCAGCGTCCAGGCGGTCGTTCACGACCAGCAGTGCTCGCCCCTCGATCACGCGGGAGAGCTCGACGAGCTGCGCCGTGGTCTCGGCATCCGTCGCCGTCTTGTCGCGCAGCTGCACGATCCGCACTCCTCCGTCGACGGCACGGCGGACGGTCTCGACGACACCGCGTTCCCCGCAGAGATCCGGGTCGGTGACCAGGTACAGCGAGAGGTCCGCGATCACAGCGCACGCTCCTCGACGCGTGCCGCAGCGGCGATGTCCTGCGGCCCCACCGCGGCGAGCGCGTCGAGGAGCTCGACCGCGAAGCTGCCGGGACCGGATGCCCGTGCGGCGGCGCGCTCTGCGGCGATCGTGTACACCAGGCTCGCCGACGAGACGGCGGTCAACGGATCGGTCCCGGCCCTGCGGGCGGTCCCGAGGAAGGCTGCCATCACGGCGCCCAGTGCGCACCCGCCACCGGTGACTCTGGTGAGCAGCTCGTCGCCGTTCGCGATCCGCACGACGCGCCGGCCGTCGGTGATCAGATCGACTGGGCCCGAGACGGCGACGACCGAGCCGTGACGGGAGGCGAGTGCGAGGGCGGCATCGGACGCGGCATCCGTGGTGTCGGTGGCATCGACCCCGCGCCCTCCGGCGGTGAGCCCTGCGAGTGCGAGGATCTCGGAGGCGTTCCCGCGGATCGCCGTGGGGCGCGAGGCGACGAGTTCGTGCGCGAGCGCCGTGCGCACCGGCAGCGAACCTATCGCGACCGGATCGAGCACCCAGGGAGTGCCCGCGGCGGCGGCACCGGCGACGGCTTCGAGACTCGCGGCCCGCTGCTCGGGGGTCGGAGTCCCGAGGTTGATGAGCACTCCGGACGCGACGCCCGCGAAGAGACCCGCCTCGTCGACGATGTCGACCATCGCGGGTGCTGCCCCGAGAGCCAGCAGCACGTTGGCCGTGAAGCCCGTGACGACGGTGTTGGTGATGCAGTGGGTCAGCGGTGGTGACTCACGGAGCGCGGTCAGCAGCTCGGCGGCCGAGGCCGCCAGGGTCGATTCGGATTCTGGACGCAGACGATCGCTCAATGCGACATCCCTTCGCTAGTACGAACTAGATCAGGTTCGACGGGTCTGTTCTCAGCCGCGGATGCGGCACCCCGTGTCACTGCTCGAAGTCTAGCGACGACCGGAGATCACCCTCGCCGCTGCAGCAGCTCCAGCTCGTCGTCCCGCATGAGGCCGGCGCGCCGGTCACGGTCGATCCCTCGCTCCTGCTCGTCTGCGATGACGGCCGCGACGGTCTCGTCGAGCGGTCGGAGGGTGCCGCCCGCGGCGTGGTACCGGGCGTTGGTGCGGGTCATGAAGCCGGTCATCTCGGCGGGCAGCCAGAGAGGCAGCGAGCGCTCCCCCGCCCAGTACCCGACGCCGTTCGCGACCAGCCACTCGTCATCGGCCGTCACCGTGTCGCCCCCGTGTGCGGCACCCCGTCGCACGGTCGCGAGCACCTCGGCCAGCGGATGCCGGTCGCCGATCGCGTTGACCACGCCGGTGGCATGCGTCGTTGCGACGAACTCCGACAGGTCGTCGACGTCGATCACCTGCGCGCTGCGCCCCTCGGCATTCGGCAGCAGAACGGGACCGTCGACCGCGCGCAGGAACGCCGCAGCCCAGTATCCGAAGCGATCGCTCGGGTCGCCCTCGCCGACGATCAGCCCGGGGCGTACGACCAGCGCTCGCTCACCGAGCGCACGCACGGCGTTCTCGGCCGCGACCTTCTGCGCGCCGTACTCGTATTCGTCACCCGGCTTCGCCGCTGCATGCACGGGAGCCGTCTCGTCGGCTCCCACCGTGGCGTCGTCGGAGTACACCGACATCGACGAGACATACGTCCAGCGGGCTGCTCGTTCCCCGAGCGCGGTCACCGCAGCCTCGACGTGGGCCGCATTCGATGAGACATCGATCACGTGGTCCCAGTCACGCCCCGCCACGGCGTCGTAGGCCGCGGGATCATCCCGGTCGGCCAGCACGAGGCTCGCCCCCTCGGGAGACGGGCGTCCTCCCCGTGCGAGGCACATCACGGTCGCCCCGTTCACCAGCATCCGTCGGACGATCCGGCCCGACAGCCAGCCCGTTCCGCCGAGGATCAGTACGTCTGTCATGCACCCATGCCATCAGCATCCGTCTCTGAGGGGAAGGGTCTTCCGCTCAGGGCGGATGCCGTGCTCACGAGCCGCGCAGCTCACCCAGCCCGGTCAGCTCAGGAATCGTCCACGAGGAGTCGGGGCGCCACTCGCGCCACTCCGGATCGAACGGCCACTCGCCCGCGTGGAATGACTCGATCGCGGCGTCGGCGTGTCGCTCGATCTGCGCGGCCTGCTCGCGCGTGAGGCGCCCCTGTGCGATCGCGGCGACCAGCTCGTCCTCATCCTTGAGGTGCACGCGGCCGTCCTGTTCGATCTCGACGTCGAGGATGTGATCCGACGAGTAGGTGTCGCGGTCGGTGCGCAGATGAGCGTTCTCGAGGTTCACGTACCATCCGGCGAACTGCCAGTCCGGACCGCTCACGTCGCTCCAGAACAACCACACCGACCATGCGGCGCCAGCCGGAGCGATGCGCAGGATGCCGTTTCCCCACCACTCCTCGACGATCCGGGTACGTGGATCGAGCCAGCGACGCTCCAGCGGGACCGCTCGTATCCGCTCGCCCTCGGGCGTCCCCTGCCCCTCCTGGAGAGTTCCCGGCGCGAGCCAGGCCACGAGACCACGCTCGTCGTCGCGCACGACGCGCATGGGCGTGATGGTCGACGGGTCACCCGGCTGCCAGCCCGGCTTGCGGTAGTGCCAGTCGATCTGATCGCCCGGCTGCAGGAAGGGCCCCTCGCCCATCGCCCGGACCCCGTCCGGCACCGCCGCGGGGGTGCTGTGAGGAAGGATGCTCATCACGACACGGTACCCCGGTGGTCAACCGGGCTCAGGTCGGCTCGGCGGCGAACATCGCATCCGATGGGAACGCACGCACGCGGACCGCACCACTCGGGTGCAGTCCGCGTGCGGGTCGTTTCAGGCCCAGTCGGTGTCAGTCGCGCAGCGTCGCGCCGAAGCGCTCGGAGGCGACGGCGACACCGGCGAGCTTCGCCTCGGTGGCCTCGGCAGCCGTGAGCGTGCGGTCGTCGGCGCGGAACCGCAGCGCGAACGTGAGGCTCTTCTCCCCCTCGGAGAGGCCCTCTCCGCGGTAGTCGTCGACGAGACGGATCGCCTCGAGCAGCGCACCGGCACCTTCCGCCAGCGCAGCACGGACAGCGCCCGCCGGCACGTCGACGCCGAGCACGAGAGAGACGTCCTGCGTGGCTGCGGGGAACGTCGACAGGGAGGCTGCCACGGCACGGGCCTCGGCCAGCGCCAGGATGCCGTCGAGGTCGAGCTCGAGCACCGTGGCGCGACCGGGAAGGTCGGCGCCGGCGGCGACGTCGGGGTGGAGCTCGCCGACGTACCCGACCTCGACGTCGCCCACCGACAGGACGCCGGTGCGTCCGGGGTGCAGCGCGGCACGCTGCCCCTGGACGACATCGAGGTCGACGCCCGCTGCCGCGGCGATGACGCGAGCAGCATCGAGCGCCTCGGACAGGCCGGCAGGCTCTGCGGCGCGGCCGGGCTGGCGCGCGACGACGTTGCCGGTCAGCAGCACCGCCACGTGGCGGTGCTGCGGCGGGATCGACGCGTTCAGGGCGGCGAGCGTCTCATCGGACGGACGCGCCCCGAGCGGAGGCACCTCGTCGGTGCCGTACTCGACGCCCGGCTCCGGGAGGAAGACGACACCGGTCTCGAACAGCGCGAGATCGGTGAGGCCGCGGGAGATGTTGCGATGCGCGGTCTGCAGGAGCCCGGGGATGAGCGAGCGACGCAGGAACGGAGCGGATCCGTCGAGCGCGTTCGCGAGCCGGATGCTGGGCAGGTGCGCGCCAGACGCCGAACCGTGCAGGTCGTTCTCGGCCTCGGTCGTGAACGGGAACGACGGAGTCTCGACGAAGCCGGCGGCGGCCAGTGCGTCTGCGACCCGACGACGGCCGTGCTGGTGGGCGGTCAGCCCGCGGCCCGAGGGCGGCGTGGGCAGCACAGAGGGAATCCGGTCGAGCCCGTGGATGCGGGCGACCTCTTCGGCGAGCGACCACTTGTCGGTGAGGTCGGGACGCCAGGTCGGCGGGATGACGGTCCAGCCGGCATCCGTCTCGGTGACGTCGCCTCCGATCGTCGTCAGCGCCCCCTCGATCTCGGCGTCGGTGTAGTCGACGCCGATGAGTCCCTGCACGAATCCCTTCGGCAGGGCGATGTCGGCGACGAAGACCTCGGCGAACAGCGCGCCACCCTCTTCGGTGAGCGTGCCGCCGGCGAACTCGACCATCAGGTCGGCAGCGCGACGAGCAGCGACGAACGGCACGAGCGGATCGACGCCGCGCTCGAAGCGCTTGGAGGCCTCACTCGGCAGCTTGTGTCGACGCGCGGTGCGCGCGATCGTGATCGGGTCGAACGTCGCCGCCTCGATGAGCACGTTGTGGGTGGTGTCGCTCATCTCGGTGGTGCCGCCGCCCATGACTCCGGCGAGGCCGATCGGGCCCGACTCATCCGTGATGAGCAGATCCTCGGCGTGGAGCGTGCGCTCCTGGCCGTCGAGGGTCGTCATCTTCTCGCCTGCGGTCGCACGGCGCACCGTGATCCCCCCCGCGAGCTTGTCGAGGTCGTAACCGTGCAGCGGCTGGCCGAGCTCGAGCATCACGTAGTTGGTGATGTCGATCAGGATGCCGAGTGAGCGCATGCCCGCGAGCGAGAGCCGGGCGATCATCCACGGCGGGGTCGGCCGCGACGGGTCGACGTCGCGGACCACCCGAGTGACGAACTCGCTCGCACCGGCGCGTCCGCGGATGGGAGCGGCGTCGTCGACGATCGCCGTGTGGCCGGTACCGGGCTGGAGCTCGGCGAAGTCGCGCTCGGCCGGGTCGCGGAAGGCCGCTCCGGTGGCGTGCGAGTACTCGCGGGCGACACCTCGGAGCGAGAACGCGTATCCGCGGTCAGGGGTGACGTTGATCTCGACCGCGACATCATCGAGCCCGAGCAGGGCGATGGCATCGGTGCCGACCGGTGCGTCGATGCCGAGGTCGGCGAGCACGAGGATGCCGTTGTGCTCGTCGCCGAGACCCAGCTCGCGCGCCGACGCGATCATGCCGTCGGACACATGACCGTAGGTCTTGCGCGCGGCGATCGGGAACGGACCGGGCAGCACGGCGCCCGGCAGGGTCACGACGACCTTGTCGCCGGCGACGAAGTTGTGCGCACCGCAGACGATTCCGCGGATGCCGCCGTTCGCCTCTCCGACATCGACCTGGCACCAGTTGATCGTCTTGCCGTTCGACTGGGGCTTCCCCTCGAGGGAGACGACCTGTCCGACGACGACGGGACCCGAGATCTCGAACCGGTGCACGTCCTCCTCTTCGAAGCCGACGGTGACCATCGCCGCCAGAACGTCTTCGGGCGTCGCATCCGCTGCCAGATCGACGTACTCACGCAGCCACGAAAGCGGGACGCGCATCACACCACCATCCCGTACTGCTCGCTGAATCGGACATCGCCCTCTGCCATGTCCCTCATGTCCTGCACATCGCTGCGGAACATCAGTCCGCGTTCGACGCCCATCCCGAATGCGAAGCCGCTGTAGACATCGGGATCGATCCCGGCCGCCCGCAGGACGTTCGGGTTGATCATTCCGCAGCCGCCCCACTCGATCCATCGAGCGCCGCCCTTGAAGGTCGGGTGCCACAGGTCGAGCTCGGCGGACGGCTCTGTGAAGGGGAAGAAGTTCGTGCGGAAGCGCGTCTTGGCTTCGGGACCGAAGAGCTGGCGCGCGACATGGTCGAGCGTGCCCTTGAGGTGCGCCATCGAGATGCCCTTGTCGACGACGAGCCCCTCGAACTGCGTGAAGACGGGGAGGTGCGTCGCGTCGAACTCGTCGGTGCGGTACACGCGACCGGGGCACAGCACGTAGATGGGCACGTCGCGGTCGAGCATCGAGCGCACCTGCACGGGGCTCGTGTGCGTGCGCATCACGAGGTGGCGCGACGGCGGGTCGACGTAGAAGGTGTCCTGCTCCTGGCGGGCGGGGTGATCGACGTCGAAGTTCAGGGCGTCGAAGTTGAACCACTCGTGCTCGAGTTCGGGTCCCTCCGCGATCTCCCACCCCATGCCGACGAAGATGTCGGAGATCTGCTCGCTCAGCAGCGTCAGCGGATGCCGTGCGCCGACGCGCGTGCGCGAGGGCACCGCGGTGATGTCGACGCGCTCGGACTCGAGGCGGGCGGCAACCTCCGCGGTCGCGAGCTCGGCCTCTTTGGCGGCGAGCGCCTGGGTGACCTGGCCGCGGCCCTGGCCGACGAGCTTGCCGAACGCGGCCTTGTTCTCGGGAGCCACCTGGCGCATCGACGCGTTCAGCACCGCCAGAGGCGATCCTTCTGCGACGTGAGCGGCACGGGCGGCCTTCAGCTCGGCCGTATCGGCGGCTGCGGCGATCGCTTCGAGCGCCGCTGCGACAGCGGCCTCGACTGCTTCCGGGGTGATTTCGGGAGACTCAGACACGAGACAGGAGTCTACCGGCGCGGGGCGGTCGCCCCGCGCCGGTAGAGGTCACTTCGGATCGGAGCTGTCCAGCCCGCCTACACCGCCGGTGCCGCCGAATCCGCTGCCTCCGCGCTGCAGAGTGATCAGCTCGGTGTCCGTTCCGTCGCCATGCTGGCGGGGATCCTCCGCGGCGTGGATGGCCTTGACCTTGGGCGAACGCCGAGTCTGGATCTCGACCCACTTGGCGATGCCGGAGAGGATCAGACACATCACGATGTAGATGCCGCCGATCACGAACGCCGACTGCAGGATCGGCCTGCCCTGCTGCGACGTGAGCTGCTTGGCGTAGTACAGCAGCTCGGGGTAGGTGATGATGAAGCCCAGTGCGGTGTCCTTCATCGTCACGACCAGCTGCGCCACGATCACCGGGAGCATCGCTCGGATGGCCTGCGGCAGCAGGATGAGGCGCATCACGCCGCTCTTGCGGAGACCGATCGCGTAGCCCGCCTCCTTCTGCCCGCGGGGCAGGGACTCGATGCCGGCCCTCAGCACCTCGGCGAGGACGGAGCCGTTGTAGGCCATCAGCGCGATGACGACTGCCCAGTACGGGTCCATCTTGATGCCGATCACGGGAAGCCCGTAGTAGAGCAGCATCATGAAGACCAGCACCGGAACGGCACGGAAGAGCTCGGTGATCGCGGTCACCGGGATCCGCACCCATGCGTGCTCGGAGAGACGCCCGATCGCCAGGACGAATCCGAGGATGACGCTGAGGATCGCGGCCAGCGCGAAAGCGGCGAGGGTGTTGCCGAGCGCCTTGAGGATGCCCATCCAGACGTTCGAGAACGTGAAGACGAACCACTTCTCCGCAGAGAACTGACCGGTCTCCACCATCCGGAAGACGATGAAGCCGATGGCTGCCAGGACGAGGACGATCGTGGCGACGGCGATGATGCGGTTGCGGGCGATCGCCCGGGGCCCCGGGACGTCGTACAGTACGGAACTCATCGCGCGATCCTCCATCGGTTCTCGAGATATCGCTGCAGCCAGCTCAACAGCAGCACCAGGGCGACGAACACCACAGCGACCCAGAGCAGGACCTCCATGGGGTTGCCTGGGCGGTCGGCGGAGTCGTTGACGGTCGAGCGCAGTGCAGCGAGCTCGGCGACCGAGAAACCGGCGGCGACGGTCGTGTTCTTCAGCAGAGCGATGAAGACGCTCATCATCGGTGGAACCACGGAGCGGAATGCCTGCGGGAGGATGACGAGACCCATCACCTGCCCGAAAGGCAGGCCGATCGCTCGTGCGGCCTCGGCCTGACCGACCGGAACGGTGTTGATTCCCGCCCTCAGCACCTCTGCCACGTAGGTGGCGGTGTAGATGCCGATGGCGAGGATGCCGAGCACCAGGTTCGACAGCTCGGGAAGGCCCAACTGGGGATATCCGAAGATGAAGAAGAAGAACACGAGGGTGAGCGGTGTGTTGCGCACGGTGTTGACATACACGGTGCCGACGCCGCGGGCGATCGGCACCGGCGATACGCGCATCGCTCCGACGATGAGACCGAGGATCAGTGCGATGACCCCACCGGCGAAGAACACGATCAGCGTGTTGCTGATCGCCTGCCCCCACAGGTCGAGGTTGCCGAAGATGACGTCCACGCCACCCTCCCTTCTTCAGAATGAGTGGGCGGCCTCCGCGAGGAGGCCGCCCAGGTCAGGTCAGTACGCGTCGACTTCGGGCTGCTCGACCTCGATGCCGCTGGAGCCGAGGTTCTTGTCGAAGATCGCCTGCCAGATGTCGCCACCGTCGGTGAAGAGCTCGTTGATGTGCGCGCGCAGTGCGTCGTCCCCCTTGGTGAGGCCGACGCCGTAGCGCTCCTCGGTGAACAGGCCGCCGGTGACCTTCACGTCATCCGGGTACTGGGCGGCGTAGCCGATCAGGATCGCCTGGTCGGTGGTGACCGCATCGACCTTGCCGTCGATCAGATCCTGGACGCAGGCGGAGTACAGGTCGTACTCCTGCGTCTTGATGTCGGGGAAGTTCGCCTTGATGTTCTGGATCGGCGTCGAGCCGGTCGCAGAGCAGACGGTCTTGCCGTTGAAGTCCTCGAGCGCCTCGGCGTCGTCCGCATCAGCGGCGACGAGGAGTCCCTGGCCCGTGATGAAGTACGGGCCGGCGAAGTCGATGAGCTCCTTGCGCTTGTCATTGATCGAGTAGGTGCCGACGTAGTAGTCGATGTCACCGTTGGTGATCGCCTGCTCGCGGTTCGCCGAGGCGATCGGCTTGAACTCGATCTTGTCCTCGTCGTAGCCGAGCGAGGCGGCGATCCAGCGGGCGATGTCGACGTCGAAGCCGGTGCGCTCCCCCGTCGTGACATCGAGGTAGCCGAGACCGGGCTGGTCCTCCTTGACGCCGACGATCACCTTGTCGCGCTCCTGGATGGCATCGAACGTCGGGCTGCCCTCGAGCTGCACGTCTTCGGCGACCTCGAACCAGGTCGAGTCCTCGCCCTCGTCGCCGCCGGTGCCGGCGCCGGGGCTGGACGGGCTGCCGCTGTTGCAGGCGGTCAGCGCGAACAGTGCCACCGTCGCGATCCCGATTCCTGCCAGTGTGCGTGTGCGTCGCATGTGCGTCTCCTTCGTGTGCTGTGTGTGCAAAGGTCTGTGAAGCTCGGGCTGTCTAGCTCGTCAGTGCGTGAGGAGCTTGGAGAGGAAGTCCTTGGCGCGATCGCTCTTCGGGTTCGTGAAGAACTCCTCGGGAGTCGCCTCCTCCACGATGCGCCCGTCCGCCATGAAGACCACGCGATTGGCTGCCTTGCGTGCGAAGCCCATCTCGTGGGTCACGACGATCATGGTCATGCCGTCGTGGGCGAGTTCGACCATCACGTCGAGCACCTCGTTGATCATCTCGGGGTCGAGCGCGCTGGTCGGCTCGTCGAAGAGCATGACCTTGGGCTGCATGGCGAGAGCACGGGCGATCGCCACGCGCTGCTGCTGTCCGCCTGAGAGCTGGGCCGGGAGCTTCGATGCCTGCTGGGCGACCCCGACGCGCTCGAGGAGCGTCATCGCCTCCTTGTCGGCGTCCGCCTTCTTCATCCCACGGACCTTGATGGGGCCGAGGGTGACGTTCTCGAGGATCGTCAGGTGCGCGAAGAGGTTGAACGACTGGAACACCATGCCGACGTCGGCGCGCAGCGTCGCGAGGCCCTTGCCCTCGGCGGGCAGCGCCTTGCCGTCGATGCTGATCGTGCCGCTCGTGATCGTCTCGAGTCGGTTGATCGTGCGACACAGCGTCGACTTGCCCGAGCCGGAGGGGCCGATCACGACGACGACCTCGCCGGCGTTGACCGTGAGATCGATATCCGTGAGCGCCTGGAAGTCGCCATAGTGCTTCTGGACGTTGTCGACCACGACGAGAGGCTTACCAGAGGTCATCATTTCTCCAAACTAGCCAGGTCGGTCACGTGGCTCCATACAGGTGCGTCGACATTTACACGTTCGTAACCACGGGAGGTGCCCGATCGCACGGGCGCATCGGAGTGCCCCACGGTCCGCCCCCGCGGACCGTGGGGGCGTCCCTGCCGCCCCGTTCCTCCCCCAGGCGGGACGAAGCGGCAAGCCTCCGATCGGATCCGATCGCGAGACGACCCGGGGGATGGACGGAGCCCGCGCCTGCATGAATGGCGTGGGCTCTGTGGCATCTGAATTCTCCGTCGAATCGATCGCGATCGACCCCCAGATTGGCAGAGCCCCGCCTTCGCGAGCGGACTTCTTGAGGATTTCTTGAGGGCTCAGTCCCGCTGGTCCCGGTAGTACTCGATCGCCCCGGGGTGCAGCTCGACCGGCCCCGTGAAGATGGCCTGCCTGCGGTCGAGCAGAGCGGCCGCCGGGACGTCCTGGGCGATCCGGGTTCTGGCGCCGAACAGGCCCGTGAGGACATCGCGAACGACGGCGTCCGGTGTGTCCGATGCTGTGACGAGATAGTTCGGGACCGCCATCGTGGGCTGCGACTCGTCGAGCCCGTAGAGCCCCACCGGGAAGTCCGACGGACGATAGGCGTCGGAGTACCGCGTGTTGATCGAGTTGACCCAGTTCTGCTCGATCGGGACCAGCCGAACTGGAGTCGTCATGGCGAGCTCCGCGATGCCCGGTGTGGGGATGCCCCCGACCCAGAAGAAACCGTCGATCTCCGATCGCTCGAGCGCGCCGATCGACTCGCGAAGATCGAGCTGCGGGTCACTGATCGACGTGATGTCGACGGCCGCCGCATCCAGCGCCCGAGCGGCGATGACGTGCACACCGGAGTTCTCCGCGCCGAGCGACACCGTCATCCCGGAGAGGTCACCGAGGTCGTCGATGTCCGAATCCGCGCGGACGACCACGTGCAGGTACTCGTCGTAGAGGCGCGCGACAGCCCGCACCGGCAGGGGTTGGTCGAATGCTCCGGCACCCGCGACCGCATCCGCCGCAGCATCGCCCTGGGCGAAGCCGAGAAGCGCCTCCCCCGAGCTCACCCGCAGGAGGTTGTCGACAGAGCCCGCAGACTCCTCCGCGACGATATCGACGTCGAGCGACGCCGACAGCTCGTCGGCGAGTTCGGAGCCGTAGGCGAAATAGACCCCGTCGGATCCGCCGCTCGCGATCTCGTAGCGAGAGTCGTCCCATTGGCTCGCTCGAGTGCTGCAGGCGCTCGTCGCACCGATGACCGCCAGCACGACGATCGTCGCCGAGATGCGCGTCCAGCTCCGACGAGCGCTGCCCCGCCTGCTCATTCCGAGGCTCCGTCCGGAAGCAGCAGCGTGACCAGCAGTCCGCCGCCCTCGGGCGACTCGACCCGCAGCTCTCCACCTATCGAACCGAGCAGGTCTGTGGCGATCGCGAGCCCCAGTCCCGAGCCCGGCGTCTCGCCACTGTCGTCGCTGCGCCAGAACCGGTCAGCCGCGTTCGCCGCCTGCTCGCGGCTGAGCCCCGGCCCGTGATCGCGGACGCTCAGCCGGCACAGGTCGCCGTCACGGCGCGCACCGATCTCGACCGCCGCGCCCGACGGCGAGAACTTCACCGCATTGTCGATCACCGCATCGAGTGCGCTCTCGACGATCGTGCGGTCGGTGACGCTCATCACCGGATCGCCTCCGCCGGCGAGCGTGCGGATCCCGCGCTGGGATGCCACCTCGCTCCATGCATCGGCTCGCCTCGTCGCGAGTGTCGACAGGTCGACGGCGGAGATCGTGGTGTCCGCGCGTCCTCCTCGAGCGAGTCCGAGCAGGGTCTCCAGGATCCGAGCCATCCGCCTCCCCTCCTCCCTCGTCTCCTCGACGTCGCCGTCCCACTCGCGGTCGAGCCCCGTCGAGAGGTGCTCGACGCGCAGCAGGAGTGCGTTGAGGGGGTTGCGCAACTCGTGGGAGGCGTTGAGCGCGAACTCCTGCTGTCGCGTCATGACCCTCTCGATCTCATCCGCCATGCCGTTGAACACCCGTGTCATCCGGCGCAGCTCCGGCGGTCCCGTGTCCTCGGCGACCCTGGCATCCATCTCTCCGCGTTCGATCGCGATCATGGCCTCGTCGAGGCGACGGACGGGAGACAGCACCCACCGCGCGAGCTGGAAGACGAGAAGCACGCCGAGCCCGATCGACACTGTCGACACGACGGCCAGCACGAGCACCTGTTGCACGATCTCGGTGCGCGGCGCCTCGACATCCGCCGACACCATCACCGCGCCGATGACGTCGCCGTCGTCGAAGACGGGCTCGACGATCGAGGATTCGGCGGTGCCCCAGGGGAAGACCGGCTCAGGGGCCTCTGCCCGGCGGCCGGAGAGGGCGAGCCGGACGCGAGCCGCTTCGTCCTCGGCGATCACCGCGGCGTCGCTGTTGCCGGCGGCCCAGATGCTCCCCGTCAGATCGAACACCACGACATCGATGCCGTAGACCTGCTCGAAACGCCTGACCTCGGCGTCGATCACCGTGGCGCTCCCCGAGCGCAGCGCCTGACGTGCACTGGTCACGAAGTACCCGACGTCACCGAGCTGCTCGGTGTAGAACGCCTGCTGGATGCTCCGGGTGGCGCTCCAGGCCGCGGCGCCGCCGAGCGACAGCAGGATCGCGACCAGAGGAACGAGGAACACGACGATCAGACGCCTGCGCATCGGACGCTACCCCGCCAACCGGTAGCCGACGCCGCGCACGGTCTCGATGAGGCTTCGCTGGCCGGCCTTGCGTCGGATCGCACCGACATGCACCTCCAGCGAGTGCCCGAAGCCCCGCCAGTCGGTGTTCCACACCTCGCGGATGAGGCGCTCCTTCGGTACGGCGACCCCCGGGTACCGGGCGAGGACGGCGACGATGTCGAACTCCTTCCGGGTGAGCTCGATGGGTTCCCGATCGATGATCACCTGGCGGGTGATGAGGTCGATCTCGACGTCCCCGTCCTGGAGCCGCACCCGCGCCTCCGACTCGGGGCGCACCGGGCGTGAGCGGCGCGTGACCGCTTCGATCCGGGCGAGGAGCTCATGCACGTCGTAGGGCTTGACCACGAAGTCGTCTGCACCCGCACGCAGCCCTCGGATGCGCTCCGTGACCTGGTTCCGTGCGGTGACGATGACGATCGGCACCTCCGAGCGGCCACGGATACGGCGGCACAGGTCGATGCCGTCGACGTCGGGCAGCCCCAGATCGAGAAGCACGACCTCGGTGTCAGCGCCCAGCATCTCCAATGCGGATGCGCCGTCGGCAGCCCTCACCGTGGCGTACCCCGATCGCGCGAGAAAAGCCTCGAGCGCAGCGGCGACGCGCTCGTCGTCCTCCACGATCAGAATCCGCATCGACTCCGGGTCCCCTTCTCCGCTCGAGCAGGGATAAACCTATCAGTCGTGCAGGCTCACCTCGGGTGAGGCGATCAGGAGAGGGATTCCGCCCGCTGGGCGAACGCGCTCTCGTACAGGCACACACTCGCCGCTGTCGCGAGGTTCAGCGACTCGGCTCGACCGAAGATCGGAAGCTTGAGCACCTGATCAGCCTGCGCCAGCGCTTCATCCTCGAGACCTCGCGCCTCGTTGCCGAACAGCCACGCCGTCGGCTCCGCCAGGATTCCGTCTGCACGCGCCCGCAGCAGATCGTCGCCCTTCACATCCGCGGCCAGCACACGCAGTCCCGCCGCATGCGCCTTCTTCACGACGTCGTCGAGCTCGGCACCCACAGAGACGGGAAGGTGGAACAGCGATCCGGTGGTGGCCCTGACCACCTTGGGGTTGTACGGGTCGACAGTCCGGCCGGTGAGGATCACCGCATCCGCGCCCGCCGCGTCGGCCGCCCTGATGATGGTGCCGAGATTGCCCGGGTCACGGATCTCCTCGCAGATCGCGACGAGGCGGGGCGATGACGCGAAGACGTCGCGCACCGAGGTCGGGGTCTGCCGGACGACTGCGACGAGTCCCTGCGGTGTGACGGTGTCGGCCATCGCGTTCAGCACGTACTCGGTGACGTACTCGACCTCGACGTCGGCATCCGCCGCCTTCGAGCGGATGTCGGGATGCTTCTCCCACCCGGTCGGGGTCGAGAAGAGCTCGACGATGGCCTCGGGGCTGTAAGTCAGCGCCTCGCGGACGGCCTGAGGACCTTCGAGAAGGTACAGACCCGTCTCGCTGCGCGCGCTGCGCTTGGTCAGCTTCGCGACGGCTCGGACTCGGGGCGAACGGGGGTTCTCCAGCACGTTCACAGTCTAGAGAACCGCAGGCACCTTGCTGCGCAAACACCGGGGAAACGACAGAGGACGCCCTCCCGAAGGAGAGCGTCCTCTGTGGTGAAGAGCTGCTTACGCGGCCGACTTCGGGGCGTTGACGTCAGAGGGCAGAGCCTTCTTGGCCGTCTCGACCAGCGTCGTGAAGGTCGCGGCGTCGTTGACCGCGAGGTCAGCGAGCATACGACGGTCGACGGTGACACCCGCGAGGCCGAGGCCCTGGATGAAACGGTTGTACGTGATGCCGTTCTGGCGTGCAGCGGCGTTGATGCGCTGGATCCAGAGACGGCGGAAGTCGCCCTTGCGCTTGCGACGGTCACGGTACGAGTAGACGAGCGAGTGGATGACCTGCTCTTTGGCCTTGCGGTAGAGGCGCGAACGCTGACCGCGGTAGCCGGACGCGCGCTCGAGGATGACGCGACGCTTCTTGTGGGCGTTTACCGCCCGCTTGACTCTTGCCATTTTCCTGTGTTCCTATCGTGCGTTCGGGCGCGTCAGCGACCGAGAAGCTTCTTCGCGACCTTGGTGTCAGCCTTCGACAGCACCTGGTCCTGGTTGAGGCGGCGGGTGCGACGGCTCGACTTGTGCTCGAGGTTGTGGCGCATTCCGGCCTGCTGCTTCTTCAGCTTGCCGCTGCCGGTGATCTTGAAGCGCTTCTTAGCACCCGAGTGGGTCTTCTGCTTCGGCATCTTCTCTTCCTTCGTATGGCGCCCTCTCAGGCGACGGTGTCAACCCGCGGTGCGGGAGTCTGGGGGCGGGAGTTACTCCGCTGCGGCCTCGGCCGGTGCGTCTGCGTCGTTCTTGGCCTCGCGAGCAGCCTGCTTGTTCGCCGCGCGCTGTGCGTCGCGAACCGCGTTCTGCTCCTGCTTGGCCTCGGACTTGCTCTTCAGCGGAGCCACGATCATGACCATGTTGCGACCGTCGATGGTCGGGTTCGACTCGACGGTTCCGAGCTCGGCGACATCCTCTGCGAACTTGCGGAGAAGACGGACACCCTGCTCGGGACGCGACTGCTCGCGACCGCGGAAGAGGATCATGGCCTTCACCTTGTCGCCCGCCTTGAGGAAGCCCTCGGCGCGCTTGAGCTTGGTCGTGTAGTCGTGCGCCTCGATCTTCAGGCGGAAGCGGACCTCCTTGAGAATGGTGTTCGCCTGGTTGCGGCGAGCTTCCTTCTCCTTCTGGGCAGCTTCGTACTTGAACTTGCCGTAGTCCATGATCTTGACCACGGGCGGCTTCGAGTTGGGTGCGACCTCGACGAGGTCGAGGTCGGCTTCCTGCGCAAGGCGCAGCGCCGCCTCGATGCGGACGACGCCGATCTGCTCACCCGCGGGGCCGACGAGGCGGACCTCGGGGACGCGGATGCGCTCATTGGTGCGGGGATCGCTGATGCGTAACTCCTTAGACGAGTGGATTCGGCCACCAGGATGCAGTCAGCATCCCGGGCGAAATCAGAATCGTCCCCCACCCACCGGCATTCAGACGCCGGCTCTGCACCCTGCCTGCCGGATGCATCTGACGACGCGATCCGGTGGAGTACAAGACCCGGTAGCCTGGAACGGCAAGCGCGGGTGGGAAGTGAATCCTCTTTCGTGCCGGAGCATTACGCTCCGGAGCCCGACAAAGTCTAACAGAAGGCAAGGCGAAGTGACGAACCAGGCATCGGACGAGGCTGCACGCGAGCGCGAAGAGCGCTGGGCCCGACAGGAGGAGGCGGCGTCTTCCGCCACCCGAGACATCGCCGATGTGCCAGCCGTGGAGGTCATCACGACCGCCGCCGTGCACCTCATGAGCGCCGCGGCCGTGAAGCTCGGCCTCGCCGACGACCCGGAGGCCGCGGCGCAGCTCGACCTCGACGAGGCGCGCAAGCTCATCAACGCCCTGGCAGGTCTCATCACCGCCGGAGCGCCCGAGATCAGCGACATGCACGCTCGCTCGCTCCGCGACGGTCTGCGCTCCCTGCAGCTCGCGTTCCGCGAGGCCTCCACGATCCCCGACCCGATCGGCAAGGGACCTGGCGAGAAGTGGACGGGGCCGGTCAACTAGGCCTCCATCCGTTCGGATCTCGTGGTCCGGGCTCCGGGCTGCTCTGTCGAGGAGAAGAGCGGGGACCCTCCCACTTCGTGGGCCCCTCCCGATTCTCCTCGACAGAGCATCCCTGCGCCCTCGCCTCGCGTCGGGGCGTCGCCCGCCCGTTGACCTTTCGCGGTGCTGGGGTCAGGGATGCAGGACGATGGGCGGAGCCGTGGACGGGCCGCCGCAGGGATCCGACGAATGCGTCCATGCGATGGCCTCCTGCGTCTCCGCGATCAGGATGCCGGAGCCGTCGTAGACGCGCACCGTGACGTCGTCCGGGGCGGCGAAGCCGAAGTGGAAGGTCCCGGCGTCACCCTGTGCGGGCACGGACAGATCCGTCTCCAGAGTCGGTGCCGCCCCGGGGTCCGCCGAACATCCCGCATCCGAGCAGACCTGCAGGAAGACGTCGGGGCCGTAGGCCGACGCGTCGATCTCGACGCCGTTCGACCACCCGATCGCAGGGCACGCGGTCGCGCAGCCCGGCAACAGCAGCGCGACGACGAGTCCGATGACGGCCCCGGCTGCCCTGCGCATGCCGCCACCCTATCGACGCGGATACCGCGGCCGCGAGGCTCAGGCGGAGCGTCGCAACTTCACGGTGAGTGAATCCGCGAGCACCGCGACACGGTCGTCCGCCGCCCAGCGCTGAGCCAGCCGAGCGAGCACCGCATCGAGAACCTCACGCTCCAGCCCGTCGACGAGCTCGAGGACGACGATCAGCTCGGGTCCCCGCAGGCGCGCATCCGGATCCCCGGCGGCCACGGCCACGTCGATGACCGCGAGTTCGTGAGCGACGCTCTCCTGCAGTGCGCCGAAGACCTCGGGAGACAGGAAGCTCGGCTCCCACCTGTGCCCCTGCGCTATCGCCCACACAGCGGGGCGGCGGAAGACGAACTCGGTGTCGGAGGTCGGATCGAGCACGATCAGGTCGGTGTCTTCGGCGGATGCCGCCAGCGCCACGCGCGTGGCCTCGACCGGAATCGGTCGCGCGGTCGCATCCCATCGCTGCATCGCCTGGACGGAAGAGAACACGGGCTGCACGCGGCGGCCGTCAGGCGCGGCCACCGTGACGATCGAGAGCTCCTGAGTCTTGTCGACCGCCAGCCCGCTGGGCGCCACCCCCTCTTCGCCCTTCTCGGCGATCAGCGGTATCAGAACGCGCGCGGTGCGGAACGCGTCCACAACCTCGGTCTGGGCACCTGATCCTGCCCGGAAGCGCAGGAGGGCGTCGAGGAGTGCGGGGTCGGCGGAGCCGTCGTCGCCCGCGTGCGGGTTCGACTCGAAGCTGCGCCCCTCCCAGGGCACACCTGCGGAGTCGCCCCGGTTCCCCGCGGCATGATCGTTCGCGCCATGGCCGTCGGGGCCGTGGCCGCAGGCGTCGTCAGTCCCCTGCGACATCCAGAGCCTCAGCCAGCGTGAACGCGCCGGCGTAGAGTGCCTTGCCGACGATCGCGCCCTCGACGCCCAGCGGAACCAGCTCGCGCAGCGCGGCGATGTCGTCGAGGTTCGCGATGCCACCCGACGCGACGACGGGCTTCGGGGTGCGCGAGGTCATCTCGCGGAGGAGTTCGAGGTTCGGGCCCTTGAGCGTGCCGTCCTTGGTGACGTCGGTGACGACGTAACGGCTGCAGCCGGCATCCTCGAGTCGCTCGAGGACCTCCCAGAGGTCGCCGCCCTCCTTCGTCCAGCCGCGTGCGGCGAGGGTGGTGCCGCGGACGTCGAGACCCACGGCGATCGCCTCGCCGAAGCGACCGATCACGTCGGCCGCCCACTCGGGGTTCTCGAGCGCAGCGGTGCCGAGGTTGATGCGCGTCGCACCGCTCTCGAGAGCGGCCTCGAGCGTGGCGTCGTCGCGGATTCCGCCGGACAGCTCGACGTTGACGTTCTTGAACTGCTTGATGACCTTGCGGAGGATCGGAGCATTGCTGCCGCGACCGAATGCCGCGTCGAGGTCGACGAGGTGGATCCACTTCGCGCCCTGCGCGACCCACTCCCCTGCCGCGTCCAGCGGGTCGCCGTAGCTGGTCTCGGTGCCTGCCTCGCCCTGCGTGAGGCGGACGGCCTTGCCACCCGCGACATCGACAGCGGGGAGCAGAGTGAGCGAAGGGGACTGCGCGAAGTCGTTCATGACGTCCTCAGGTGAGATGGGAGGGCCGATTCGTCGGCACGAGAGTCGACACTAGCCCGCGCATCCGCCCGCTCCAAAATGATGACGGCAGAGAACGACGGACACCACGCGGTAGCCTCGAAGACGCCCCTGTTCGGTCGGTGAGGAGATGTTCCATGGTGCGCGATGCGGAAGCGCGGGGAAGCGGACCCCTTCGTCGGGGCAATCCGATGCCTCCCGAGGTTCCGGAGGGCGTCGAGCCCACGCAGGGCACGGATGAGGATGCCGCGCAGCGCCCGAACGTTCCGCAGCCGTCTGCCCCCGCAGCAGGCACCGCGAACACCAGCACCGCGAACGATGATGCTGTCGACTGGTCTGCTCCGCCGCCACCACGGTCCCCGGCAGCGAGTGCGCCGTCGAACACCCCTGCGCCGGGAACGCGCGCTGCGGCCGCGGCTGCCGCAGCTGCAGCCCCCGTCCTCCCTCAGCGCGATGCGCCGGCACCGGTGACTCCCGCATCCGCGGACGCCGGACCCGTTCCTCTGACGCCGCCCCCCACTCAGCAGACCCCGCGCACCGAGCCGCAGCTTCCCGTTGTTCCGCCCGCACCGGTGCGGACGATCCCCACGGGAGGACCTTCCGCTGCACCGGCAACAGCGGCTCCGGCGACTCCACCCGCGTCCGCTCCGCCCACCCGGCCCGCCGCAGCTCCGCAGACGCCCGACGCAGCCGCACCCGTCACGCCGACGATCCCGGCGCCGCCTGGACAGCCGGCAACGGCACCTCTCCGCCCCTCGACCGCAATGCCAGCCGGAGCGGCGGCGGCACCCAGCTTCTCCTCTCCGCCCGCGACCATCCCGTCTGCACCGGCCACGGGCGCCTCGGACACGCGGCCCACCGCGATTCAGCCGTCACCGTCACTGATCCAGGGACAGTCGCCGGTCCAGGGACAGCCGCCGGTCCAGGCACAGCCGCCGGTCCAGGCACAATCGCCGGTCCAGGCACAGTCACCGATCCAGGCACAATCGCCGGTCCAGGCACAGTCACCGGTCCAGGCACCGGCTCTCGCCGCGGCGGCAGCGACGCCGATTCCGCCCGCCACGCTCGCACCCGGCACCGCCGCACCGATGCAGGCGGAAGCAGCGGCCTCGTCGCGTCGCCGCCAGCGGGAACAGGGAATCGAACGCCGGTCCTTCCTCCAGGAGGAACGTCGGGAGGAGCCCGCCCGCCGAGGCGGTCGCGGATTCCTCAATCGCGTCGGGTTCTCCCTCGGCCCCAATGCCCGTGAGCGCGCGGTGCGCGACGACGAGCATGAGGTCAGCCGCCATTGGCCGGGCCCGCGCACGGTCGCCGTCGTCAACGGCAAGGGCGGGGCCGGTAAGACTCCCGCCACGGTGCTGCTGTCGGCCGTGTTCGCGCAGTACGGCGGCGCCGGTGTGCTCGCCTGGGACAACAATCAGACTCGGGGCACGCTCGGGTGGCGCACCGAGACCGGCGCTCACGACCGCACCCTGCTCGAGCTCCTGCCGCAGACGCAGCGTCTGCTCGGCGCCCAGGGTCAATCGGCCGACCTGGCGCACTTCGTGCACCACCAGCCGCAGGAGAAGTACGACGTGCTGCGGTCCAAGCCCATCCGGCTCGCTCACGAGAATCGCCTCAGCCCGGCGGATGTCGATTCGATCCACGCGGTCGCCGCGAAGTTCTACCGCCTGATCATCATCGATTCGGGCAACGACGAATCCGATCCGATGTGGTTGCGGATGATCGACCTCGCGGACCAGATCGTCGTCGCGACGACGACGCGTGACGACCACGCCGAGGCGGGAGCGCTCCTTCTCGAGGCGCTTGAGGACCGCGACGAGCGCTCAGCCCGCCTCGCGCGCGAATCCGTCGTCGTGGTCAGCCAGGCCGACCCGAAGGCCTCGTCGGCCGAGGTCGCAGAGGTGGTCGCCGGATACCGCCCGCTCGCGCGCGAAGTCGTCGACATCCCGTTCGATCGGGAGATGGTCGACGGGCACCTGCGTCTCCGTGCACTCTCGGCCCCCGCGCAGCAGGCCTGGCTCTCGGCCGCAGCCGCGGTCGCTCGCGGCTTCTGAACCGCCGCGACCACGCGTCTCGTCTC
This sequence comes from Microbacterium sp. Leaf159, assembly GCF_001423615.1. Taxonomy (GTDB): domain Bacteria; phylum Actinomycetota; class Actinomycetes; order Actinomycetales; family Microbacteriaceae; genus Microbacterium. The sequence continues at coordinate 35,644 of NZ_LMOU01000002.1, forward strand.
AGGACCGCAGGCTGTCGACCCAGTTGCGGAGCAGCTGGATGCCGGCCTCGCCGGACTTCTCGGGGTGGAACTGCGTGGCCGAGAGCGGACCGTTCTCGACGGCTGCGAGGAACGGATCACCGTACGTGGTCCACGTCAGCACGGGCTGCGGGAACGGCGGGATGACGTCGAGCTCCCATGACTGCGCGGCGTACGAGTGGACGAAGTAGAAGCGCTCGTTCTCGATCCCCTTGAAGAGCACCGAGTCGGCGCCGGGTTCGACGGTGTTCCAGCCCATGTGCGGCAGCACCGGAGCGTTCAGCTCGGTGACGGCTCCCGGCCATTCGCCGAGACCCTGCGAGTCGTGCCCGCGCTCGACGCCATGGGTGAAGAGCACCTGCATGCCGACGCAGATGCCGAGAACAGGTCGTCCACCGGCGAGCCGCCGATCGATGATCTCGTCGCCACCGTGCGCGTGCAGCGCATCACGAACGGCTTGGAAGGCACCCACGCCGGGCACGACGAGGCCGTCGGCCTCGAGCGCCTCCTTGCGGTCGCGCGTGAGCACCGCATCCGCCCCTGCCGCGACCAGAGCCTTCACTGCAGAGTGGACGTTGCCGGACTCGTAATCGAAGACGGCGACCCGAGGAGCTGCGCTCACAGCGCACCCTTGGTCGACGGGATGCCGTCCACCAGCGGATCGAGCGACTTGGCCTGGCGGAACGCACGCGCGAAGGCCTTGTACTCGGCCTCGGCGATGTGGTGCGGGTCGCGCCCGCCGAGCACGCGCACGTGCACCGTGAGACCGGCGTTGAACGTGATGGCCTCGAAGGAGTGCCGCACGAGCGAACCCGTGAAGTGACCGCCGATGAGGTGGTGCTCGAAGCCCGCAGGCTCTCCGGTGTGCACGAGGTAGGGGCGGCCCGAGATGTCGACGACGGCCTGCGCCAGCGCCTCATCGAGCGGGACGAGCGCGTCGCCGTAACGCGAGATCCCCGACTTGTCGCCCAGCGCCTCTCGGATCGCCTGGCCGAGCACGATCGAGATGTCTTCGACGGTGTGATGCGCGTCGATCTGCGTGTCGCCCGATGCGCGCACGGTGAGGTCGGTGAGCGAGTGCTTCGCGAACGCGGTCAGCATGTGGTCGAAGAACGGCACCGACGTGTCGATGCGGCTCGCACCGGTTCCGTCGAGGTTCAGCTCGAGCTCGACGGTGGACTCCGACGTGCTGCGCACACGCGTGGCGGTGCGCGGGGTCTGGGCGGGGGTGCTCATGAAGCCGATCCTATCGAGGCGAGGGCATCGAGGAACGCGGTGGTCTCCGCCTCGGTGCCGGCGGTGACGCGGAGGTGTCCGGGGATCCCGACGTCGCGGATCAGCACTCCACGGTCGTACAGCTGCTGCCAGACCTTCTGGGGCTCTGCCACTCCTCCGAACAGGACGAAGTTCGACCATGACTCGTGCGGGGCGTAGCCGAGCGCCTCGAGGGTCGCGGAGATGCGATCGCGCTGCTCGACGATCTCCTCGACCATCCCCAGCATCACATCGGAGTTGCGCAACGCTGCGACAGCCGCAGCCTGCGTCAGAGCACTGAGGTGGTACGGCAGCCGCACGAGCCGCAGGGCATCGATGAAGGCGGGATCGGCGGCGAGATAGCCCACGCGGGCGCCCGCGAACGCGAATGCCTTGCTCATCGTGCGCGAGACCGCGAGGCGCGGGCGTCCCTCGAGCAGGGTCAGCGCAGAGGCTGCGTCGCGGGACGCGAACTCCTGGTACGCCTCGTCGACCACGACGATTCCTCTGGACGCCTCGTATACGGCCTCGACGACGTCGAGGCCGAGCGGCGTGCCCGTCGGGTTGTTCGGCGAGCACAGCAGGATGACGTCGGGGTCGACTTCCGCGACCTGCGCGGCCGCCTCGTCCGGGGTGATCGTGTAGTCGGGTTCCCGGGTGCCCGCGATCCATCGCGCTCCCGTGCCCTGCGAGATCAGCGGATACATCGAGTAGGTCGGAGCGAAGCTGAAGGCCGTGCGACCGGGGCCGCCGAATGCCTGCAGGATGTGCTGCAGCACCTCGTTCGACCCGTTGCCCGCCCAGATCTGGCTGGCATCGAGGCCGTGGCCGAGGTACTCGGCGAAGCCCTCACGCAGTGTGGTGAACTCACGGTCGGGGTAGCGGTTGACGTCGCGAAGCGCGACCGCGATGTCATCGAGGATGTCGCTTGCTACGGCATCCGGAACCGGATGAGTGTTCTCGTTGACGTTGAGGGCGATAGGGAGCGGCGCCTGCGGAGCTCCGTACGGCGTGAGCCCACGGAGGTCGTCGCGAAGCGGGAGGTCAGCGAGTGATGCAGTCACCCTTCCCATGGTAGGCGGCGTGAACCTCACACATGCGCGCGGTGACGGAGAATGAATCCCGCTTGACGCCGCCGCCGACCGCTCACTCCGAGTACTGCGCGGGGATCGCCAGTTCCTGGCCGATCTGGAGAGCGCCACCCCTGAGCAGGTTCAGGCGCGTGATGTCTCCGATGACCTCGCGCGGGTCTGCACCGGGTGCGATGCCCTCGGCGATCGACCAGAGCGTGTCGCCCGGCATCACGGTCACCGTTGCGAAGGAGGCCGTCGCGACCTGCTCACCCGAGGCCATCGCGCTGCCGCCGCTCAGCGCGGCGAAGGCGATGCCCACTGCGAGCGGCACTGCGGCCAGTGCGAGCACGACGCGACGACCGCGCACCGTCAGGCGGAGCTTCGTCGCCGGACGCGCCGGGAGGACTGCTGCGTTGCTGAAGGTGATGGTGCTCATGTCGTGCTCCTCTGCATCTACCGCGTGGGCGGTGAAGTTGGCGTAGCGTTCGCATCCGCGCCTCGGCCGGGAGCCGTGAATGCGAAGCTACGTTCCGAAGTTATCTTCGAATTCGAACATCTGTCAAGCGTTCTTCGAAAAACTGACCGCTGAATCAGGAGACACGCTCGAACAGATCTTCCACATCTGGCCGATTCTCGGATACGGTTTCGATACGAACACCCCACCACGGGCCTCCGACATTCGAACTGAGACGCCGGAATCGCACACCTGAGGAGCACCATGAGCGACAACTCCGCCACCGACGCCGATGTCCCGCGCACCCGTCGCCGGAAGAGCCTGAGCCCCAAGCAGATGGCGATCCTCGAGGTCATCCAGACCTCGATCAGCCGGTACGGCTACCCGCCGAGCATGCGCGAGATCGGCGACGCGGTGGGACTCAAGTCGCTGTCGAGCGTGACGCATCAGCTCGGGCAGCTCGAGCTCAGCGGCTACCTGCGCCGAGACCCCGGCAAGACCCGTGCCATGGAGGTCCTGATCGATCTTCCCGGCACCAGCGGCGAGAACCCGGCAGACGTCTCGACGCCCGTGGGCGATGCCGCACTGGTTCCCCTGGTCGGGCGGATCGCCGCCGGCGTGCCGATCACCGCCGATCAGCAGGTCGAGGAGATCTTCCCGCTCCCCCGCCAGCTCGTCGGCAAGGGCGATCTCTTCATGCTCAAGGTCTCGGGAGAGTCGATGATCGACGCTGCCATCTGCGACGGCGACTGGGTCGTCGTCCGCTCGCAGGGCAGCGCGGAGAACGGCGAGATCGTGGCGGCGATGCTCGACGGCGAGGCCACCGTCAAGGTGCTCCGCCGCCGTGACGGCCACACGTGGCTGCTGCCCCGCAACTCGGCATTCGAGCCCATCCTCGGTGACGAGTCCGTCATCCTCGGAAAGATCGTCGCGGTACTGCGCGCCGTCTGACGACCTCCGACCGCGCGTCGCAGGAGCCACGCCTAGGCTCGAAGCATGTCATCGCCGTTCGGTACCTGGCCCTCGCCCTTCTCTGCGGCCCGGATCGCCGCGTCCTCTCCGAGGATCGACGGCTCCGCATTCGTCGGGCACGAGATCTGGTGGGGTGAGTCGGTCCCTTCCGAGGGCGGTCGACTCACCGTGCGCAGCTCGACCGGCGCCGAGATCCTCCCTGCTCCGTGGAGCGCCCGCTCCCGCGTCCACGAGTACGGCGGTGGAGCCTGGACCGCGGATGCCGAGGGCACCCTCTACTTCGTCGACGCGAAGGATCAGCGCGTGCACCGGATGCGCCGCGGTGACGAGCCCGAACCGCTGACGCCCGCGGGCCCCGCCCATGGCGGTCTGAGACTGCAGCACGGGCGGCTCCTCGCCGTCCGTGAGGACCTCACCAGGGACCCTCATCGTCGCGGCATCGTCGAGATCCCCCTCGACGGCTCCGCGGCCGAGGATCCGTCGCTGGTGACGATCGTCGTCGAAGGCGAAGGCTTCTACGCGCATCCGGCGCTGTCGCCGGACGGGTCTCGGGTCGCCTGGGTGCAGTGGACGGGCGCGGAGATGCCGTGGCAGCATGCCACACTCGCAGTCTCCGACGGGGTCGCCACCGTCGAGCTGTCCACGCGCGCAGCCCTGCAGCCTGAGTGGACCGGGGACGACGAGCTGCTGTACGCGGACGACCCGACCGGTCGCTGGGCGCTGCATCGCGTGCAGCTGGACAGCAGCGGCACCGCACTCCCGGCTGTCCGTGTCGACGACGTCGACGCGGACACCGGATACGGACTGTGGGTGCTGGGCAATCGCTGGTATCGGCCGATCGGCGACGGCCGGATCGTCGCCGTGCGCACGAACGGACGTGACGAGGTGGTCATGCTCGACGCGGACGGCGGTGCCCGTCTGCTCGATCTCCCCGCCGACGGCCATGTCAGCGTCGACGACGTCTCGGGATCCCGGGTCCTGCTCTCGGGGAACAGCTCGACCACGTCGCCCGGCGTCTGGTGCGTCGACCTCGACTCCGACGAGGTGATCGCGGTCGCCGGCGCGGAGCCGACCGATCCGGCATGGATGCCCCCGGCATCGCCGATCCTCGTCGACGGCGCGCACGGTCCCGTGCACGCGTTCGCCTATCCACCGGCCCACCCCACAGCCTCGGCTCCGGCCGGAGAACTCGCTCCCTACGTCGTGCTCGTGCACGGCGGCCCCACGGCCCATGTGACTGGTGCCATGTCGGCCGTGATCCCCTTCTACACGAGCCGCGGCATCGGTGTGCTCGACGTGAACTACGGCGGTTCCACCGGATACGGGCGCGCATATCGCGAACGCCTCGACGGAGAGTGGGGCGTGGTCGACGTCGACGACGTGATCGCGGCCGCGAGGGGCCTCGCCGAGACGGGTGTCGCGGATCCTCTGCGGATCGCGATCCGTGGCGGCTCCGCCGGCGGCTGGACCGTGCTCTCCGCGCTCGTGCGCGGCGGGACCTTCGCCGCCGGGATCAGCCGATACGGGGTCACGGACCTCCGGATGCTGGCCGAGCACTCCCACGACTTCGAAGCGCACTACATCGAGGGTCTGGTCGGACCGCTGCCCGAGGCGGAGGGCCTGTACGTCGACCGCTCACCGTTGACGCACGTCGATCGGATCGACGTGCCCGTGCTGCTCATGCAGGGCGCGGATGACCGTGTCGTGCCACCTGCGCAGTCGGAGGCCGTGCGCGACGCCCTGGACGCCCGAGGCATCGCTCACGAGTACGTCCTGTACCCGGGCGAGGGACACGGATTCCGCTCGACCGAGACGATCGTCGACGCCCTCGAGCGAGAGCTCGCGTTCCTCGGGCGTGCGTTCGGATTCACCCCGTCGAGCTGATCAGTCTCCGGTGCGGTTGCGCAGCCGCATCGCCCGCTCCGCCTCGCGCGTGTCCTGACGTTCGCGCAGCGTCTGACGCTTGTCGAACTCGCGCTTTCCCTTCGCCAGCGCGATCTCGACCTTGGCACGCCCGTCGGAGAAGTAGAGCTTGAGCGGGATCAGGGTGTAGCCGCCCGCCGACACCGCATGCTGCAGCTTCGCGATCTCCTCACGATGCAGCAGGAGCTTGCGGATGCGCTTGGCGGAGTGGTTCGTCCAGTGGCCCTGCGAGTACTCCGGGATGTGCACGGAGTCGAGGAAGACCTCGTTCCCCTTCACGAACGCATATCCGTCGCTCAGGTTCGCGCGCCCCTGGCGCAGCGACTTCACCTCGGTGCCGGTGAGCACCATCCCCGCCTCGTACGACTTCTCGATGTTGTAGTCGTGACGTGCGCGACGATTGGTCGCGATGACCTTCTCCCCGCGTTCCCTGGGCATGATTCTCTCCTGATCCGCGTCGCGCAGTGGTTCCAGAGCCCGATCCCGGGCGCACGACAGCCTGTCAGTCTATACCGACGACGCTCCCGCAGTCGACGCGGTCAGGTACGCAGCCAGCGACGGATGGCGAAGCCGGCCGACAATGCCGCCAGGATCACGCCGATACCGATCAGCACGGGCACGACGACCGCGGCATCCTGCATCGACACCCAGGTGGTGATGAACGGGACTCGCCCCCGCAGATAGCCGTTGACGCCGAAGTGCACGCCCGCGACCACGGCGGCGCTCGCGAGCACGGAGCCCAGGAAGGCGGCGAACACGCCCTCGAGCACGAACGGCGTCTGGATGAAGCGGTTCGAGGCGCCCACCAGGCGCATGATGCCGATCTCCTTGCGTCTGGCATACGCGGAGAGCCTGATGGTCGTGCCGATCAGAAGGATGGCTGCGATCAGCATGAGCACGGCGATGCCGACGGCTATGTACGTGGCCACCGTCAGCGCGGAGAACAGCGGTTCGAGGTACTGGAGCTGGTCCGTGACCTGCTCCACGCCCGCCACGCCGTTGAACGCCTCGGCTATCACCTGGGACTGGCCGGGGTCCTTCATGGTCACGAAGAAGACCTCGAAGGCCTGCTCGGGGGTGATGACGCTCGCCTGTTCCTCGCCCAGCTGCTCCACGAGCTTGGCGTACGTGTCCTCCTTGGAGTCGTAGCTCACCTCGCTGATCAGCGGCGCGAGCGCCTCGCCCTCGAGCTGGGCGCGCACGGCGTTCACCTGCTCTTCCGAGGCCCCGCCGTCGACGCACGTGTTCTGCTCCGAGATGTCGGAGCACATGTAGACCGCGACCTGCGCCCGCTCGGTCCAGTAGCCGCGCATCGTGCCGATCTGCGCCTGCATCAGGATCGCGGCGCCGACGAACGTCAGTGACACGAAGGTGACGAGAACGACGGAGATGACCATCGAGATGTTGCGCCGCAGGCCTCCGAGGGCCTCGGTGAGGATGAGTCCGATTCTCATGAGGTCGGCCCCACTTCCTCGGCACCGTCATCGGAGAGGCCGAGACGATCGGCGACGCCGAGTTCGGCGACGTCGACCTGCGGAAGCAGGATCGGATGCGTGAGCGGACCGACGGCTGCCTGCGCGTCGGCGGGCCTCTCGTCGGCGATCGGCGGCTCGATGGGAGCGGCCTGCGCCTCAGGAGTCTCGGATGCCGTGGGCACGGCGTCGGAGGATGCGGCGGCGGCCTTGCGCTGGGCGCTCAGCTCCTCCGCGAGCGCAGCGCGCACGACCGACAGGTCGGCGGTCTGGCGCTGCACCTCCTGCACCGCGGTGAGAGCCGCGGCCGCGGCGGCTCCCCGAACCTCTTCGGGGACGAGACGGGGAATGTTCGAGGTGTCGCCGTATCCGCCGTGCACCTCGTCTCGCACCATCTCGCCGTCACGGAGCTCGATGACTCGACGCTGCATCTGATCGACGAACGCGGCCTCGTGCGTGGCCATGAGAACGGTGGTGCCGCCGGCGTTGATCCGCGCGAGCAGCTGCATGATGTCGACCGAGGTCGCCGGGTCGAGGTTTCCGGTCGGCTCGTCCGCGAGCAGCACCTGAGGCCTGTTCACGAGCGCCCTGGCGATCGCGACGCGCTGCTGCTCTCCACCGGACAGCTCGTGCGGCATCCGCTTCTGCTTGCCGTCGAGCCCGACCAGTGCAAGCGCCTCGGGCACGGCCTGCTGGATGAATCCGCGCGAGGATCCTGTCACCTGCAGCGTGAACGCGACGTTCTGGTAGACGGTCTTCGACGGCAGGAGGCGGAAGTCCTGGAACACGGACCCGATGTGGCGACGGAAGTACGGAACCTTGCGGTTCGCGAGCGATCGCAGGTCGCGTCCGAGCACGGCGACGCGGCCGGTCGTCGGCACGTCCTCTCGGAGGATGAGTCGCAGACAGGAGGACTTGCCGGACCCCGACGCACCCACGAGGAAGACGAACTCCCCGCGCTGCACTTCGAAGTCGACAGCGGACAGAGCGGGCCGTGAGGTCCCGCGGTAGCGCTTCGTGACGTTCTCGAACCGAATCATGGCTGTTCGAGCCTAAGCGCGCCGTGTGCCCTGCTCGCGAGCGACACCCCGCGCACCCCCGGAGTGTCGCCCCGCACTGCTATACATGGAGGTGCCGATCCATGCCGTCAGCGTGGACCACGACTCGAGGGGGAACCATGACGACGCCTGCAGGCTGGTATGACGACGGATCCGGGCGCCAGCGCTGGTGGGACGGCACGCAGTGGACCGAGCATTTCGCTCCGGCCGCGGAGCCGGCAGCGGCCGAGACGGAGTCTGCGGCTTCCGAGACTGAGGCCGTGACGACCGAAGCCGACACATCGTTCTCCGACTCCGCTGCGGCAGGCTACGACACGGTGACGACCGATGACGGTGCCGCCGCAGTCGATACGACCCCCGAGTCCGCAGCAGCCGCCGAGACCGCAGCAGCGCTCGACTCCGTGGCGGCCGTCGAGAGTCCCTCGTGGAACGCTCCCGCCTCCGAACCCGTCGCAGCCGACTCCGGCTCCGACTCCGCAGCGCCCGTCGATGAGGTCGCAGCTCCCGACTCCGCAGCATCGTGGTCGGCCCCCGAGACTCCTTCCGACGCGTCGTCGACGGAGTACACCGCGCCCGGTGCCAGCGCACCCGATGCCACCACGCCGCTCGACGGCAACGTCCCGCCGTACGCGAACGCCGCACCCGCCTACCCCGGCAGCGCGCCCGCCTACCCCGGCGCCGCGGATGCAGGACAGACGCAGGCCTATCCCGCCCCCGGCTATCCGGGAGCGGCACCCGGCTACCCCGGCGCGAACGCGTACGCGCCCGCAGGTCAGGCATACGGCGCTGCGGGCGGCTACCCGCCCGCATACGCAGGTGCCGCACCCGCAGCGCCGACCAAGCCGTCCATCCTCGGCATCGTCGGTCTCGGCCTCGCAGCCCTCGGCACGATCCTGTCGTGCGTCCCCGTGATCCTCGGATTCGGGTGGCTGCTGCTCGCCGCCGGCTTCATCGTCTCGCTGATCTCGCTCTTCCTGAAGGGCAAGAAGTGGCCGGGCATCTCGGGCCTCATCCTCTCTGTGGTCGGTGCCATCGTCGCCGTCGTGATGGCGTTCGTCTTCATCTTCGCGACCGTGGCCGAAGCAGTGCGCGATCTGCCGACCGCACCCCCGTCCAGCGACTCCGATACCGACAACGGCACCGACCCCGGCACCGACGACGGCACCGAGGACGGAGACACCGGCCCCACGGATGTCGTCGAGGGCGAGCTCGGCTCCCCCGTCACGATCGAGCAGATGTCGGGCACCAGCGAGGTCACGATCAATTCGGCCACGTGGGCGACGTCGGACGGATCGAGCATCCCCTCCACCAACGGCGGCTACGTGATCCTCGATGTCACGTTCACCGGCATCTCGGGCACGAGCTACATCAACCCGTTCTACTTCGCACTCGAGACCGCCGAAGGCGCCGAAGGCACCTACGACTACTACGTCGACGGAATCGTGGCGGAGGAGCTCGCCGCGGGAGACACCGTCAGCGGCAAGATCACCTTCGACATCGCGCAGAGTTCGTCGTACGTGATCACCTTCACGGATGAACTCCTGCAGGACGTCGCACGCGTCCCGTTCACCCCGTCCGCCGGCTGAGCCCCTAGTACGGAGCAGCAGGCATGACGACCCCGGCGGGGTGGTACGACGACGGTTCAGGCCGGCAGCGCTGGTGGGACGGAGTCGCGTGGACGGAGCACACCGTCGCGGCGCCGGCTCCGGCCACCGCGGAGCAGCCGGATTCCGCACAGCAGGGTTCCGCACAGCAGGGTTCCGCACAGCACGGTTCCGTGCCACAGACGGCTTCGCCACAGCAGCAACACGTGACACCGCAGGACGCTGCCACTGAAGGCATCGCTGCGCCCGCCATCGACGCCTCCGGGCAGTCGACGGCGGGCGTGGTTCCGGTCGCCGGCAGCCCCACGGCCCCCGCAATCGAGTCCGCGACGTTCGAGCCACCGTACGTTCTGCAGACTGCGACTTCGGCGGGCGATATGCATCCCGGGCCAGCTGCAGGTCCGCCCGTCTGGGACCAGGCGCCTATGTACGGCCAGCAGGGCACGGCCTACCCCGCGCAGGGCACGGCCTACCCCGCGCAGGGTCTGGGTGCTCCCTTCGGAGCGCCCACTCCCCCGCAGGCGAAGCCGAAGCTCTCCGTTCTCGGCATCATCGGTCTCGGCGTCGCGGTGATCGGACTCGTCCTCTCCTGCTTCCCGTCGATCGCGCTCGCAGGCTGGGTGCTGTTGGGAGTCGGTTTCGTCGTCTCGCTGGTGTCGGTGTTCCTCCGTGGAACGAAGTGGCCGGGAATCGTCGGCATCGCCGTGAGCGTTCTCGGAAGCATCGTCGCGATCGCGGTGATGCTCCTGTCGCTCAGCGTGGCCGCGCCCGGCGCGACAGTACCGACGTCATCGCCCGGCTCCTCGTCGTCCGACGGCGGGGAACCCGACGAGTCGGCGGCAGAGGGTGCCGAGAGGGTCTACATCAACGACCTCGAGGTCGGGCACTGCCTCCCCCTGGTCGAGTGGGAGGACGAGGTCTACGATCTTCCTGTCGTCCCGTGCGATCAGCCGCACACCGATGAGGTGTATTTCATCTTCGATGCGCCGGACGGCGACTTCCCCGGCGACGCCGAGCTGCAGACCCTCGCGACCGAGCGCTGCGATGCCGCCTTCGAGGAGTTCATCGGCATCCCGTATGCGGACTCCGAGCTCGACAACTACTGGTTCGTGCCCACCGAGACGTCATGGAAGCGGGCGAACGACCGCGCCATCCAATGCATCGTGTTCAGCTACGAAGACCTCACGGGGACGCTCGAAGGCGCCGCCCGCTGAGACGAGCTCAGTCCTCGTCTTTGCGCTTGCGCCAGCGGATGCCGGCCGAGATGAACCCGTCGAGATCGCCGTCGAACACGGCTGCGGGGTTTCCCGACTCGTGCCCGGTGCGCAGATCCTTGACGAGCTGCTGGCCGTAGAGGAAGTACGAGCGCATCTGGTCGCCCCAGCTCGCGGTGATGTTGCCGGCGAGTTCCTTCTTCTTCGCGGCCTCCTCCTCCTTCTGGAGCAGCAGGAGGCGGGTCTGCAGCACGCGCATGGCGGCGGCACGGTTCTGGATCTGCGACTTCTCGTTCTGCATCGAGACGACGATGCCGGTCGGGAGGTGCGTGAGGCGCACGGCGGAGTCGGTGGTGTTGACCGATTGACCACCCGGGCCTGACGAGCGGAACACGTCGACGCGGATGTCGTTCTCGGGGATGTCGACCTCGGTCGCCTCCTCCATGAGCGGGATGACCTCGACCGCGGCGAACGACGTCTGACGTTTGTCGGCAGAGCCGAACGGGCTGATGCGGGCCAGGCGATGCGTGCCGGCTTCGACCGAGACGGTGCCGAACGCGTAGGGCGCGTCGATCTCGAACGTCGCCGACTTGATTCCGGCACCCTCGGCGTACGAGGTGTCGAGAACCTTGACGGGGTACTTGTGACGCTCGGCCCACCGCAGGTACATGCGCATGAGCATCTCGGCGAAGTCGGTGGCGTCGTCGCCACCGGCACCCGAGCGGATCGTGATGATGGCCGAGCGCTCGTCGTACTCGCCGTCCATCAGCGTCTGGACCTCGAGCTGATTGATGATCTCGGTGAGAGCGCTGAGCTCGGCGCGCGCCTCGACGGCCGATTCCTCATCGCCCATCTCGTTCGCGAGCCCGACCAGGACCTCGAGGTCGTCGAGTCGCGAGCCGATGCCCTCGACCCTCGCGAGCGCCGACTGGCGGTGGCTCAACGCGCTGGTCACCTTCTGGGCGCGTTCGGGGTCGTCCCAGAGGTCCGGCACGCCGGCTTCCTCGCTGAGACGTGCAATGTCGGAACGGAGCGTATCGACGTCGATGACCTCGCGAATGTCACCGTAGGTGAGTCGCAGGGCCTGGATGTCGGCGGAGAGATCGAGTTCGAGCATGTCGCGTCCAGCCTAACGTGCCGCCTGTGCGGGCGGGGACGGGTTCGAACGGGAGTAGCGTGAAACGAGTGAGCAGCGCATCCACGGTCCTGAGACGATTCGGGCCGATGGTGTACCTCCCCACCGTCCTGTTCTCGCTCGGTGAGGGAGCGGTCATCCCTCTGATCCCCGTGATCGCGGCGCGCATGGGGGCCGATGTGGCGTTCGCCGCACTCGTCGCCTCCGCGCTGGTCGTGGGTCAGCTCTGTGGAAACCTGCCTGCAGGCTGGGCCGTGTCGCGCATCGGCGAGCGGTTCACCATGGTCATTGCGGGAGTGATCGCGATCGGCGCGGGTGTCGGAATGGTCTTCGCTCCGTCGCTGGGCGTGCTCGCGGCATCCGTCTTCCTCCTCGGCTTCTGCGCCGCTGCCTTCGGTCTCGCCCGTCACGCCTTCATGACGACGAGGGTGCCGATCGCGTTCCGCGCCCGCGCGCTCTCGCTGCTGGGCGGCAGCTTCCGTCTCGGGATCTTCATCGGCCCGTTCGTCGCCGCGGGCCTCCTGCAACTGTTCGGTTCCGAGACCGCGGCGATCTGGTTCTTCCTCGGCTGCCTCGTCGTCATGGTGCTGCTGGTGCTGTTCGGTCCGGATCCCGAGAAGACGATCCCGCCCACCACCCCGGTGCGCACCGCTCCCCTGTCTGAGGACTCGGGCGAGCCGGTCACCGGTTCGATCCCGACCGTCGGTCGCACGGGCATCTTCCGCACGATGTGGCAGCAGCGCACCGTGCTCGGTCGTCTCGGCCTCGCCGCCGCGTCACTCTCGGCAGTGCGTTCGGCGCGTCAGGTCGTGCTCCCGCTGTGGGGCCTCTCGCTCGGCCTCGACGCGTCGACCATCGCCCTCGTCGTCGGAATCTCGGGGGCGATCGACTTCGCCCTGTTCTACGCGAGCGGTCAGGTGATGGACCGCTTCGGCCGGCTCTGGGCGGCGATGCCGGCGATGGTCCTCATGGGCGCCGGTTTCCTCGCGATGTCGTTCACCCACGACCTCGATGCCGCGGTGCTGTGGTTCGGCATGTTCGCCGCGGTGCTCGGCGTGGGCAACGGCCTGTCGAGCGGCATCCTGCTGACTCTGGGTGCCGACGTCGCTCCGAAGACCGAACCCGCCGCGTTCCTCGGCTCATGGCGCACGTTGACGGATGCCGGTGGGGCCATCGCTCCCCTGATGGTGTCGGGGATCATCGCGATCGCCTCGCTGCCGATAGCGGCCGCGGCCATGGGCGTGATCGGCCTGGTCGGCGCCGGAGGCTTCATCCGCTGGATCCCCCGGTTCGTACCACGCACGAAGGAGGAACCCTCGTGAGCGCCGATCTCGCCGCAGATGTGCGTCGTCTGGTCCTCGGGGCCGCGGCGACTTCCGACCTGGAGCGGGCGGCGCAGGCCGACTTCGCGACGTTCTTCCCCGACGAGCATGGCCCCGTGTCTCGCGACGACGGCCCCGACCACGCCACGGCGTCAGCACTCGTGTTCGATCCGACGCTCACCCGCACGCTTCTCGTGTTCCATGCCAAGGGGCAGTTCTGGGTCCAGCCCGGCGGGCATCTCGAGTCAGGCGATGCGTCGATCGCGGATGCCGCGCTGCGCGAGCTGCGGGAGGAAACGGGTGTCGTCGTGTCGGGTCTCCCCGAGTCTCTCGTGTACGACCTCGATCATCACGGGCTCTCGTCTGCGTTCGGCCGGTGTTCCTCGCATCTCGACATCGGGGTCGCCGTCGTCGTCCCGGAAGGCGCGGCGCTGATCGTGAGCGACGAGTCGGAGGACGTGCGGTGGTGGCCGATCGATGCTCTCCCCGATCAGGTTCCGCCGGGCTTCGACGGACGCGTACGGAGATTGCGCGACCGGCTTCTCGTCTGACGGGTGTCGGGATCCGCGGGGCCGGGCATCATCTCAGCGCCGTGCGACTCGTGCCCGTCGCCTCGAGCCGCACGCCGTCGGGGACGAACAGCGACAGCAGCGGCGGATTCCACTCGGTGGCGACCGTCACCCGCGCCGAGCGTCCGTCGGACGCGGTGGCTGACAGCAGATTCGCGTCGCCCGGCCACTCGGCGACCAGCGCGATCGCCTGCTCTCTGACGCCCTGATCGGTGAGGTCGGCGCGCACCGTCGTCCCGTCGACGACCAGCGTGAACCCGTCAGCCCCGGCGAGCGCTGCCGCGTCGGCGAGTGCATCGAGCCGTTTCTGGGAGATGTACAGGTCTGTCGCGCACACGCTCACGAAGATGAGCGCGAGAGCGAGCAGTGCGTATCCCAGGGTGAGGAGCAGCACGCTCCCGTCGTCGTCTCTCACCCCGTGCCCCACAGCCGGGACACCTTCTGCACCGCGGTCCCCTCGACGGAGACGGATGCCGCCTCATCCAGCCCGAAGATCGCCGGTATCAACGGCAACGAGACCTTCGCTGCGACCACAACCGTGATGGTCGCTCCCGCGGACGGGCATACCGCGACCTCGGGAGTGCAGGTCACGGACACCTCGGCGGCGTCGGGGTCGATGCCGTACTGCTCGGAGACGCTGGCGAGCACGCGTTCTCCACTCAGCTCTGCGTTCTCCGCGTCCGGTGCGAGGGCGACGGCCCGAGCCGTGTGTCGGGCCGCAGCCTCCGCCCCGAGCGTCTGCTCCTGGATCGCGCCGAGCGCGATGATCAGGTAGACGAGCGGCACGAGCAGCACCACTCCGACGGCGATGAACTCGAGAGCCGCCGAGCCGTCGTCATCCATCGCCGAACGACTCCTCCGGAGCATGGGCCTCCACCTCCATCGCGAAGGGGATCCCGAGCAACCCGATCACGGGCAGCGTGGTCCGCACGCGCACGTCGATCGTCGACTGCCCGAGCGACGTCGAGCGCCCGACTGTCACATCCTCGGCATAGGCCTCTCCGACAGCTCGGACGATCTGCGCACGCGCACGCTCTGCGCCGTCTTCGAGGCTGGTGTCGGCGAGTGCGGCGTAATACGCCCCCTCGACGGCGGAATCGTGCACGACGTTGCGGACGTACACGGCGAGCGCGAGCTGCATCACGGCGAGGGTCAGCAGGGTGAGCAGGGTCCCCACCATCACGAACTCGACAGGGCTCGAACCGCGTTCGTCTAGGAGTCGATCACGGGTCGTCAGGTCGAACATGGAGGCACTCGCCCGTCAGATGCCCGACACGCGCTGGATCGCCTGCTCGAACAGGGTGCTCAGCGCCGGGCCCGCGACCGCCCAGATCAGCACGACGAGTCCGGCGGTCATGAGTGTGACGAGCACCCATCCGGGCACGTCTCCGCGCTCGTCGTCGAGGAACTCGCGCGCGAAGGCCGCCCTGCCTCCCTGGCTGTGTCGAAGAGTGTTCATATCGTCCTTTCGTGGAGAGCTCAGCCGATGCCGAGTCGCAGGATGAAGAGGCCCGGATAGATGGCGAAGAGCACGGAGAGCGGGAGTATCAGGAACACGAGCGGAAGGAGCATCAGGATCTCCTTGCGGCCGGCCTGTTCGATCAGCACGCGCTTGGCGTCCTCACGCGCGTCTCCGGCCTGTGCGTGGAGGACGGCCGACAGCGGCGCGCCGTGTTCGAGAGCGGCGACGACCTGATCGATCGCGCGCGCCAGCCCTGGCAGCTGCAGACGGCCCGCCATCTCACCGAGCGCGTCGGCGAGAGATGACCCCGTTCCGACGGCCAGCACCACCCTGCGGAACTCCGCGGTGAGCTCTCCCGATCCGACCGCCGCGACGCGGCGCAGGGAATCGAGGAAGCCCTCCCCCGCGGACAGGCAGAGGGCGAGGAACTCGAGTGTCGTCGGCAGCTCATCGGTGAGCCGCGCGCGGCGTGATCGCACACGCGCGGTGAGGTGCATGTCGTAGCCGACCCCGGCACCGCTGCCGAGCAGTACGGGGATAAGAGCGATCGGAGGGCTCATACGTCCCGAGATCGCGAGCACGATGAGAGCCAGAGCGCCGGCCATGATCCCGCCGATGACCCAGCCGAGCTGTCGTCCACGGAACGTCGCCTGATCGATGGAGAGACCCGCCTGCGCGATCCTCCCCCGCAGCGCCCCACCCCCTCCGACCAGCCTTTCGAAGACCGCCGACGACCGGGTCCAGAGGGTTCGGCCCCCGGCAGGAAGTACCCCTGCCTGCGGCAGGACGATCTCCGGTAGCCGCTCGTCGGCGACGGCGTCTCGCACGTAGGGGGCTATGCGCAGCGTCAGCGACGCCGCCGACCAGCGCGGGAGCGTCGCGAGGATGCACAGCAGGCCCGCAGACAGCGCCCCACCGCCGAGCACTGCGACGGCGAGCGCGGACAGGACGCTCACCCGAACCACCGCCCCGGCTCCGGAAGACGCCCGATCCGGATCATGATGCGGTAGGCAATGACGGACACCGCTGCGCCCAGACAGATCACCAGTACCCCCTCGGGCGTGCCATAGGCCGCAGCGCCTTCGGGCCTCAGCACCAGGAGGCCGAGGATGACCCACGGCGCGACGGAACCGAGGACGGCCGCACCGCGGATCCACGACTGGCGCGCCTCGACCTCACCTCGGAGGGCGGCATCCGCGCGTACCGACGACGACAGCGCCCGCAGGACGCCGACGAGCTCGGTGCCACCGACCTGCCTCGCCATACGGAGGGTCTCGATGATGCGATCGGCGATCGGATCGGCGAGCGAAAGCTTCAGTCGATCGAGGCTGGTCTCGAATCGCCCCGTGGCCCTCAGATCGCGAGCGAACACGATGAAAGCCGGCCTCATCATCGTGGGCGAGGACTCGGCCAGACTCGCCACCGCATCCGGCAGCGACAGCCCCACGCGGATGGATGCGATGAGAAGGTCGCAGACGTCGGGCCAGAGTTGGCGACGTTGCTTGCGCAGTCGCAGGCGACGAGACCGCAGGAACACGACCGGCGCCGTCGCCGCGGTCGCACCGGCCAGCGTCGCGAGGGTGGGAATCGCGGTGACGAGCCAGACGACGGATGCGGCGGCGAGCGCGACCAGCACCACTATGGCCAGAAGTGCGCGGGGGCGGATGCTGCCGAACCCCGCTTCTTCGAGCATGCGGACCGCGACTCCGCGCCGCCCGGCCTTCTCCTGCGGAGGGTGCGGAGGCCAGAGCCACGGCGCCGCGCACAGCAGCAGTCCCGCCGCGAGCACGGCACCGAGCAGAGCCGTCATCCTTCGCCCCCGACGCGTCGGAGATCGCCGCGCCGCCCCGCGTTCATATCCGTACCGTGCGGGTACACCGATCGGGTGATGAGTCGGCCGTCACGGACCTCGCCCGTCGGCGCTATGACCTCGCTCACTCGTCTGACACCGTCGCTGCCACGCACGCAGTGCACCACCAGATCGACCGCGGCGGCGAGCGCCGGTGCGATGAAGGAGCGGTCGATGTTCCTGCCTGCCAGCAGCGGCAGGAGCGTCAGCCTGTCGAGAGCCTCGGACGCGGAGTTGGCGTGCACCGTGGCTGCACCCGGCACACCGGTGTTGAGTGCGAGGACGAGGTCGAGTGCCTCTGCATCCCTGACCTCGCCCACCACGAGGCGATCGGGACGCATTCTCAGCGCCTCCTTCACCAGCCGGCGCAGGGTGATCTCGCCTGTTCCCTCGAGACTCGCCTGGCGTCCCTGCAACGAGACGACGTCGGGGCCGTCGACGGCGAGCTCGAACGTCTCCTCGACCGTGATGATGCGCTGCTGATCCGCGCAGGATGCGAGGAGAGCGCCGAGGAACGTGGTCTTGCCCGCATGGGTTGCACCCGACACGACGATGCTCTTGCCCTCTCTCATCGCCTGACGCAGGATGACCGCTAGGTCGGCGGGGAGCGCCCCGTGTGCGACGAGGGCATCGAGCGATCGGTAGCGCGGCAGGAACTTGCGGATGTTCACCGACCAGGACCCCCGCACCACATCCGCGATCGCCACGTGCAGTCGCGAGCCATCCGGCAATGACGCGTCGACGAAGGGTTGGCTGATGTCGACCCGGCGACCGGTCGACTGCAGCATCCGCTCGACGAGGTCCCGCAGCTGCGCGTCGCTCAGCCGCAGAGCGAGCCGCTGTGAGACTCCTCCGCGCGCCACATGGATGCTCTCGGGGCCGTTGAGCCAGATCTCCTCGATCTCGGCATCGTCGAGCAGCGGCTGCAGCACGCCGAATCCGCTCACGGCGGCAAGGACATCGCGCACGCATGCGGCCTCGTCATCGATCGGAGTCTCACCCCGGGCGAGCGCGACATCGTTGAACCGCCGCACCTCGGCGAGAGCGACGACGCGCGCGATCTCCGCATCGAGCGACGGGTCCGTACCCTCGGCGCGGAGGCGCTGACGGACACGCTCGACGACCAGGACGGAGGGGTGGATCACCCGAGCATCCTCGCAAGGATCCCGCTCCCGCCGCCGGAGTTATCCACAGCACGGTCCTCTCGCCTGCGGGCGGATCCTCAGCTACGCACGATCCCCCGATCAGTAGACTGATTTCACCGCGCGGGAGTGGTGGAATTGGCAGACACGCAGGATTTAGGTTCCTGTGCTCTAGGGCGTGTGGGTTCAAGTCCCACCTTCCGCACCGATCAGTCGCATGCCGTGCGGCCGACGACTTGACCGCCGCACAGCGCACTACGACGGGAAATCCATGCATCACGCCGCTCTCATCCCCTGGCTCGACCCCGCCACCATCATCGGTTCGGCCGGCCCCTGGGCGCTGCTCGTGGTGTGCTTCATCGTCTTCGCCGAGACCGGCCTGCTGGTCGGCTTCCTGCTGCCGGGCGACACGCTGCTCGTGATCTCGGGTCTGCTGTCGCACCCGATCGCCGGCTCCGAGCACGGCGTCTTCGGCCTGAACGTCTGGATCGTCGCTCTGCTGATCGGATTGTCCGCCTTCGTCGGTGGTGAAGTCGGATATCTGATCGGCCACAAGGGTGGGCCTGCGGTCTTCGAACGCAAGGAATCGGGCCTCTTCAGCAAGAAGAACGTCGAGCGCACCAACGCGTTCTTCGAGCGCTTCGGGGGCATCACCGTCATCCTCGCCCGCTTCGTGCCGATCGTCCGCACATTCGCGCCGGTCGCTGCCGGCGTCGGCCACATGCCGTGGCGCCGCTACACGCTCTACAACCTCATCGGCGCCATCCTCTGGGGCTTCGGCCTCACGATGTTCGGCTACGCGATCGGCTTCATCCCGCCGATCGCCCAGTTCGTCGAGAGCTACATCGATCTGATCCTGCTCGCGGCCGTCGGCGGCACCGCGCTGATCACGCTCTGGCACTACCTGTCCGAGCGCCACAAGGCCAAGAAGGAAGCCGCGGCAGGCGAGGGCGAGACCGACGCGACCGAGGCGGAAGAGCTCGCACTCGACCCCGAGGTCTTCGACCGTGCTCCCGACCTCGACGGAGACGGCAAGCACTGACCTCGAACGAGCGAAACAGGGCGGGCTGAGTTCTCAGCCCGCCTTCTTCTTGCTCGGGGTCTTCTTGGTGCTCGCCTTGGTGTCGGCTGACTCCGAACGCGCGGCCTTGGTGCGCGCGACACTGGCGCGCAGCGCCTCCATCAGGTCGATGACCTCACCGCTCTTGGCATCGCCCTCGGCCTCGCCGAAGGTCTCCGACACGTCGAACGTGTCACCCGCCTCGATCTTGGCGTCGATCAGGGTGCGCAGCTCCTTCTGGTACTCGTCGACGAACGACTCGGGGTCGAAGTCGGCCGAATAGCTGTCGACAAGGGATGCCGAGAGCTCGAGCTCCTTCTTCGAGATCCGGACATCCTCATCCAACGCCGGGAACTCCGCCTCTCGCACCTCATCCGCCCACAGCAGCGTCTGCAGCACCAGCACCTTGCCGCGCACGCGGAGTGCCGCGAGGCGGGTCTTCTGCCGCAGAGTGAACCGCACGATCGCCGTGCGGTCGGTCTGCTCGAGCGTCTTGCGCAGCAGAACGTAGGCCTTGGGCGACTTCGAGTCGGGCTCGAGGTAGTACGGCTTGTCGAGAGTGAGCAGATCGACCTGATCCGACGGCACGAACTCGACCACGTCGATCTCGCGGCTCTTCTCGGCGGGCAGCGCTGCCAGGTCGTCCTTCGTGAGCACGACCGTCTGGCCCTCGTCGACGTACGCGCGATCGATGTCGGCATACGCCACCGTCTCGCCGCACACCTCGCAGGTGCGCTGATAGCGGATGCGACCGCCGTCTTTCTCGTGCACCTGATGCAGCGGCACGTCGTGGTCCTCCGTCGCGGAGTACACCTTGACAGGCACATTCACGAGGCCGAAGGTCAGCGCGCCCTTCCAGATCGTTCTCATGCCCCCAGTGAACACCAGGCGCCCCGGTCGCGGCCAGTACCTTGACTACGCTGGCGCTATGGCTCCGGAGGCGCAGAACGTGCAGATCGACGGCCGCCGCCTGCGCATCACCAACCTCGACAAGGTCGTCTACCCCGAGACCGGCACGACCAAGGGCGAGATCATCGCCTATTACACGGCGATCGCGCCCCACATCCTCCCCCTCCTCGAGGGTCGCCCGGTCACCCGCAAGCGCTGGGTCGAGGGGGTCGGAACGGCTGAGCATCCGGCCGATTCCTTCTTCACGAAACAGCTCGAGCCCGGAGCGCCCAGCTGGATCCCGCGGCACGAGATCCGTCACTCCGACGGCCCGAAGGAGTATCCGCTCGTCGACGATGTGCCGACCCTCGTCTGGCTCGCCCAGGTCGCCGCGATCGAGCTGCACGTGCCACAGTGGCGCTTCGCATCGGACGGCCTGCCGGGCAACCCCGACCGCCTCGTGCTCGACCTCGATCCCGGCCCCGGCGTCGGTCTCGCCCAGTGCGCCGAGGTCGCGCGGATCGCCCGCGGTCTGCTCACCGACATCGGCCTCGACCCCGTTCCCGTCACCAGCGGCAGCAAGGGCATCCACCTGTATGCCGCTCTTCCCGGTCAGCAGACCAGCGACGAGATCTCGGCGGTCGTGAAGGAGATCGCTCGCCTCATCGAGACCGAGCACCCCGATCTCGCCACCAGCACGATGGCGAAGGCCGCCCGCGGCGGCAAGGTCTTTCTCGACTGGAGCCAGAACAACGGCAAGAAGACGACCATCTCGCCGTACTCGATGCGCGGCCGGGCACAGCCCTGGGTGGCCGCGCCCCGCACCTGGGATGAACTCGACGACCCCGACCTGGCGCAACTCGACTTCGCGACGGTGCTGGAGCGCGCGGAATCAGGGATCGATCCGATCGCACCACTGCGCACCGAACACGCACCGCACGTGCAGACGACGAGCCCCGCAGCATCCGATGAGGACGCCGCCTCCGCACAGCCCGCCGCACCAGCGCGACACCGCCCGCGGATCTCCGGCGCGGCGAGTGCCCCGGCATCCTCGGCCCCGGCATCCGTGTCTCCGATGCTCGCCGAGAACGGCACCCCGGCGATCGCCCGCGGGCTCAGCTCGCCCTCCTGGGTCGAGGTGAAGTGGGACGGCATCCGTGCGATCGGCACCTGGGCGGACGGGCGGATGCTGCTGCATGCCCGCAGCGGCACGGACATCACCGCCCGCTACCCCGAGCTCACCGCGGACGGCGCCCCCTTCCTGCCGGTCGCCGACGCGATCGTCGACGGGGAGATCGTCGCGTTCGACTCGCACAGCAGGCCGAGCTTCTCGCTGCTGCAGAATCGCATGCACCTCACACGGCCCCGCGAGATCGAACGCGAGGTCGTGCGCACCCCGATCGTCTACATGGTCTTCGACCTGCTGCGCCTCGACGGGCACGACCTCAGCTCGATGCCGCTGTCGCAGCGACGCACTCTGCTCGAAGAGGTGGTCTCGGACCTGGAGGCCCCGGTCCAGGTGCCGCCCGTGTTCGACGACGTGGACGCCGCGCTGGCCGCGAGCGACGAGTTCGGTCTCGAGGGCGTGGTCGTGAAGGACCCCGCATCCCGCTATCGCGCGGGGCAGCGCTCCCCCGCCTGGCTCAAACTCAAGCTCACCCGGATGCAGGAGGTCGTGATCGTCGGCATCCGTCCGGGCAAGGGCGACCGCGAGGGCACGTTCGGTTCACTGCTGCTCGCGGTACCGGACTCCGGACGGCTGCGATACGTGGGACGCGTCGGCACCGGCTTCACCGACCGGATGCTCCGCGATCTGCTCGCACGCCTCGCGCCGCTGCGCGTCGAATCGGCGCCTCTGGGCGGGGTGCCCGCTCTCGACGCCTCTGACGCACTGTGGGTGGAGCCGGAGCTGGTCGGCGAGGTGGAGTTCGCGAACTGGACCCCCGACGGCGTCCTCCGCCACTCCCGCTGGCGGGGCCTACGACCCGACAAATCTCCCGATGAGGTCGTCGTCGAGAGCTGACCCGTCACGCGTGATGCGGTTCGCAGTCCGACTGCTCGGCCGGTTCGATCTGGAAGGTCGAATGCTCCACGTCGAAGTGATGCGCGAGACACGACTGCAGGTCGCTCAGCAGCTTCGCGGATCGCCCGTCGGCGAGGAGCGCCGGTTCGACGCTGACGTGCGCGCTGAAGACCGGAGCACCGCGGGTCAGCTGCCACACGTGCACATCGTGCACTCCGACGACCCCGTCGTAGTCGAGCAGGTGCTGGCGGATGTCGCTGACCGCCGTGCCCTCAGGAGCCGACTCGGAGAGCACCGAGAACACTTCGCGCAACAGCGCGATCGCGCGCGGGATGATCAGCACGGCGATCATGATCGACGCGAGTGCGTCTGCCGGCATCCACCCCGTCGTCACGATCACGATCGCGGCGATGATCACCATCGCCGAGCCGATCAGGTCGCCCATCACCTCGAGGTATGCGCCGCGGACGTTGATGCTGGTGCGCTGCGCACGACTCAGCAGCCACATCGAGATCGCATTGGCGACGAGGCCCACGATCGCGACGATGAGCATCAGGCCTCCGGCGACCTCGGTCTCGCCCGGGTCGATCAGCCGACCGACGGCCTCGATCCCGACCCACCCGGCGAGCAGGATCAGGATGATCGCGTTGATCAGCGCCCCGAACACCTCGGCGCGCTGATACCCGAAAGTGCGGCGGTCATCGGCCGGTCGCGCGGCGACGGCTGCGGCGATCAGCGCGATCACGAGCGCCGATGCGTCGGTGAACATATGAGCTGCATCCGCCAGCAGCGCGAGCGAACCGGTGAGGATCGCGCCCACGACCTGCACGACCATGATGGTCGCGGTCAGGCTCAGCGAGATCGCCAGGAGACGGCGATGACTCGCAGAGCGGATGCCGCCGGCGGCGGGCGCGTGATCGTGCATGCCTCCAGGCTAGACCGGCGATCGTGCCGTTCGGCGGGTCTGCGCGCAGTCGGGAATGGTGATGATTCTCAGTAACCGCGCCTTCAGCGCCGTCGGGTGTACTCGAGCACGACGCAGCCGTTGTCGAACGAGCGCACCTGATCGAGGCCGAACTGGACCGGTGCGAAGGGATGGCTTGTCATCGGGATGCCGGATCCGGCGATCACGGGATACTTCTTGACGATCAGCCTGTCGATCTCATCGAGGAGCACGCCCGCGAGCACGGCACCGCCGGCCAGGTAGATGCCGAGACCGGGCTCCGCCTTGAGCTCGCGCACCCGCGCGACGGGATCCGTGCGGACGATCTCGACGTTCGGATCGTCCGGATCGGCCTGCGTGATGCTGAAGACGATCGTACGCAGCTGCGAGTAGGGATCGGTGATGCCGGCCTGCAGTGCTGGTTCGTAGGTGCGACGGCCCATCAGCACGGTGTCGAATCGGGTGAGCGGCTCGTCGACGCCTCCGCGGTCGGCGCGCACGAACGCTGGTTGGATGTCGGCGAGCTCGGTTCCCATCATCTCGGCGAACGCCGGGGTCACTGGATAGAAGTCGACCTCGTCCGCGGGTCCCGCGATGAACCCGTCGAGGGTCACGCCGATGTAGTAGGTGAGTTCTCGCATGTCGACCACAGTAACCACTACGCATGAAGTACGTCAAGCGTAGTGGTTACATCTCGGTCGGTCAGAGATCGGCGAGCAACGGCACCAGTTCAGCGAACGCACGGGCACGGTGCGACTGCGCCTGCTTCTCGTCGGCGGTGAAGTCCCCCACGGTACGCTCGGCACCCTCCGGCTGGCCGTCCGGGATGAAGATCGGGTCGTAGCCGAACCCGCCCCCGCCGGATGCCTCGGGGGCCAGGCGGCCCGGCCAGTTCCCGACGACCACATGCTCGGCACCGCCGGGCGTCACCAGCGCGATCGTCGAGTTGAAGTGGGCGGCGCGGTGTGGATCCGCGATGTCACGGAGCTGGTCGAGCAGCAGCTCGAGGTTGGCCGCAGCATCCTTCTTCTGCCCCGCCCAGTAGGCGGAGAACACCCCGGGCGACCCGCCGAGCACGTCGACGCAGATCCCGGAGTCGTCGGCGAGGGCTGCGAGCCCCGTATGCAGCGATGCAGCACGCGCCTTGATGAGCGCATTCTCGGCGAAGGTCACGCCGTCCTCGACCGGCTCCGGGCCGTCGTATCCGACGACCTCGAGATCGGGACGCGTGGACGCGACGATCTGCTGGAACTCCGCGACCTTGTGCGGGTTGTGCGTGGCGAGGACGACCTTCATCAGCCCGCGAGCGCCTTCAGCTGCTGGTCCTTCAGGTCGGCGCAGCCTGCGACGCCGAGTTCGAGAAGCGCATCGAGCTCTCGCTTGTCGAAAGGCGCGCCCTCGGCGGTGCCCTGCACCTCGACGAACAGACCACGACCGGTCACGACGATGTTCATGTCGGTCTCGGCGCGGACATCCTCGACATATGCGAGATCGAGCATGGGCTCGCCGTCGATGATCCCGACCGAGACGGCGGCGACGGAGTCGAGCAGCGGGGTCGAGTTCTTACCGATGAACTTCTTCTCGCGGCCCCATTCGATCGCATCGGCCAGAGCCACGTAGGCACCGGTGATCGCGGCGGTGCGCGTGCCTCCGTCGGCCTGCAGCACGTCGCAGTCGATCACGATCGTGTTCTCGCCGAGGGCCTTGGTGTCGACGACAGCGCGCAGCGCGCGGCCGATCAGGCGCGAGATCTCGTGCGTGCGGCCGCCGATGCGCCCCTTCACGCTCTCGCGGTCGTTGCGGCTGTTGGTCGCACGGGGAAGCATCGAGTACTCGGCGGTCACCCATCCCTTGCCCTTGCCGGTGAGCCACCGGGGCACGCCGTTCGTGAACGATGCGGTGCACAGCACCTTGGTGCCGCCGAAGCTGATCAGAGCCGATCCCTCGGCGTGGCTGCTCCAGCCTCGCTCGATCGTGATCTCACGGAGCTGGTCGGTGGAGCGGCCGTCTGCGCGGACGATGCTGGTCATGGGATTCCTTCGGTGGGGGTGGAAGAAGCGGATGGATGCTGCGGAGGAGTCAGAGCCCTGCGGCCGACTCCGGAAGCGTGATGACGCCGGTCTGCACGAGCTGCACGTCGCGCACCTCCCGGCCCATCAGACGGTTGGCGAGCGCGGTGAACTCGGTGGTCGAATCGCCCGTCGCCTCGTAGACATACGACGCAGTGGCATCGGGCGATGCGAGAAGGTCGCCGCGCACCAGCTGGCGGTAGACGTCGCCCGCGGTCTCGTCGTCGCTGGAGACGAGCGTGACGCCCTCCCCCATCACATAGCTGATCGCGCCACGGAGGAACGGGTAGTGCGTGCATCCGAGCACCAGGGTGTCGACCTCTGCGTCACGCAGCGGCGCGAGGTACTCCTCGGCGGTCGCGAGGACCTCGGGCGTGCCGGTGATCCCTCCCTCGACGAACTCGACGAACCGCGGGCACGCGGCGGTGAAGACCTCGAGACGCTCGTTGACCTCGAGCATGTCCTGGTAGGCGCGCGAGCCGATCGTCCCGACGGTGCCGATGACGCCCACGCGCCCGTTGCGCGTGGTCGACACTGCGCGGCGCACGGCGGGGCCGATGACCTCGACGACCGGGACGTCATAGCGCTCGCGCGCATCGCGCAGCATCGCAGCGGATGCCGTGTTGCAGGCGATCACGAGCATCTTGACGCCCTGATCGACCAGCGTGTCGAGCACCTCGAGGCTGTAGCGACGCACATCGGCGATCGGCTTAGGGCCATACGGCGAGTGCGCGGTGTCGCCGATGTAGACGAACGATTCCCGGGGCAGCTGGGCTCTGATGGCTCTGGCCACCGTGAGTCCGCCGACACCGGAGTCGAAGATTCCGATCGGGGCGTCGTTCATGACTCACCAGCCTACCCGCGCGCACGCCGCGTCATGCTCAGCAACCCGGGCGGATGTCGTCACTAAGCTGAGCGCATGACGACGTCCACGGCGCTTCTGACCGATCGTTACGAACTGACCATGCTCGCCGCAGCGCTGCGAGACGGAACGGCCTCACGGCCGAGCGTGTTCGAGCTCTTCTCGCGGCGGCTGTCCGGCGGACGCCGCTTCGGCGTCGTCGCCGGCACGGGCCGTCTGCTCTCCCTGCTGCGCGAGTTCCGCTTCGGTGACGACGAGCTGCGCTTCCTGCGCGACAACGACGTGGTGGATGCCGACTCGCTGACCTATCTCGAGAACTACCGCTTCACGGGCTCCATCCGCGGCTACCGCGAGGGCGAGCTGTACTTCCCCGGCTCCCCCATCCTGACCGTCGAGGGATCCTTCGCCGATGCGGTCGTGCTCGAGACCCTCGCGCTCAGCGTCCTGAACCACGACTCGGCCGTCGCCACTGCCGCTTCACGCATGAGCATCGCCGCGGGCGAGCGGCCGCTCGCCGAGATGGGATCGCGCCGAGCAGCCGAGCAGTCCGCCGTCGCTGCAGCCCGCGCCGCGTACATCGCCGGTTTCCGTGCGACGAGCAACCTCGAGGCCGGCCGTCGATGGGGCATCCCGACCATGGGAACGGCCGCGCACTCGTGGACGCTTCTTCACGAGACCGAGGAGGAGGCCTTCCGCTCGCAGATCGACAGCCTCGGAACCGGCACCACACTGCTGGTCGACACCTATGACATCCGCACGGGTGTCGAGACGGCCGTCCGCGTGGCCGGCACCGGCCTCGGTGGAGTGCGCATCGACTCCGGTGACCTGCCGATCGTCGCGGCAGAGGTGCGGGCCCAGCTCGACGAGCTCGGCGCGACGGGCACGCGGATCACGGTCACGAGCGACCTCGACGAGTACGCCATCGCGGCGCTCGCGGCGTCGCCGGTCGACGCATACGGCGTCGGCACCTCGGTCGTCACCGGCTCCGGATACCCCACCGCGAGCATGGTCTACAAGCTCGTCGCACGGCAGGACCCGACGGGAGCGTGGATCGGCGTGGCGAAGGCCTCGACCGACAAGGCGTCGCACGGCGGCCGCAAGGCGGCGTTCCGCACGCTCGTCGACGGCGTGGCCGCATCCGAGACCGTCGTGGTCTCGGACGGCTTCGAGCAGTTGGACACCCCCGCGGAGCACCCGGAGGGTCGCGCGCTGCAGACCACGTTCGTCGAGGCCGGAGAGATCGACACCGCTTTCGAAGGGCCGGAGGGCACGGCATCCGCTCGGGCGCATCACCTGCGCGTGCGCGAAGAGCTTCCGGTCAGAGCCCTCGCCCTGAGCAAGTCGGACCCTGCCATCCCGACGGTGTTCGTCGACGCGAGCTGATGCGCCGCTGAACCTGCGCGGTTCAGCTGATCATCGACTCGTAGATCTCCTTGCACGTGGGGCAGATCGGGAACTTCTCCGGGTCGCGACCCGGTGTCCACTTCTTGCCGCACAGTGCACGCACCGGCTTGCCGGTGATTGCGGACTCGAGGATCTTGTCCTTCTTCACGTAATGCGAGAAGCGCTCGTGGTCGCCCGGTTCGAGATTCTCCTCCCGGAGGAGCTCTTCCAGTTCGCGATCAAGCGTTGCCACGCCGCCCTGATCGGGGCTGTCCAGCGGAGTACTCATGCCGAGAGTCTAGCCGTGCACAGCCCACGGTGGGCGGCTGTCACGCGGTCTCGACGAACTCCATCAGACGCTCGCCCCCGCGCTCGAAGATCCGACCACCGACGCTCACGCCGACGGCGAGCATGACCAGCCCCGTGGCGATCCCGGCCCAGAACGTCGCCGGGGCGAACTGCGAGCCCTCGAGCATCGTGAGCACCAGCAGCCAGATGGTCGGGATGCTCACCACGATGGCACCGAGGAACGCGGCGGCCGGGCCATAGGCGCCGCGCGAGGTCGGACGCTGGGGCTGCTGGAACGGGCTGTCTCCCGGACGGGACACCGCGTAGGGCGCGATCACCGACACGATGCTCGAGAACCCGAGCGCCGAGAGCAGCAGACTGGCCCCGAGTCCCGTGAGCGGGAGCAGCAGACGCCAGTCATCGATCCACAGCAGCGTCAGCGGCACAGAGATCGCCAGCACGGGCACGGAGACGAGCACGACGGGAACCAGTCGTCCCAGGCGATCGGGGATGCCGCGCACGCCGCTCGCGACGTGGGTCCACAGCGCCGTCGAATCGTAGGCGACGTCGTTGTGCGGGAGCCAGCCGAAGAACAGCGCCATCACCGGGACCGGGACGAGTGCCGCGATCTCGAGCGGCACCCCTGCGACGAGCAGCGGGAGCACAGTGAGCACGCCCGCGACGGGGACCACGATCAGGTTCATGATGTACCGACGATCGCGCAGCCAGTAGACGAGGCTCCGCGACGCGATCGCGCCGAAGGCGTTCGACGGGAGCAGACCGAACCAGCCGAGCCCGGATCTCTCGCGCGACGTGACGGGCCGCTCCGTGGTGGTCAACAGTCGACGCACGAGCCACGTCCACAGCGCCCAGAGGACCGCAGCGGTCGCGAACGCTACGACACCGCTGATCCATGCGCCGGTGTTGTCGTCCGTCGCGAAGGAGAAGAGGAAGCGCGAGGATGCCGCGAAGGGGGTGACTCCGACCGCTGCCGCGAGAGTGCCGACCGCAGCGGGCACCTCGCCGTCCCACTTCAGGGACGCCAGGAAGACGGCCACGGGGAAAGCGATGACGATCAGAGCGAGCGCGAAGAGCGCGGTGAGCTCCCGCGATCGGCGTTCGGGCAGGACGAGCGCGTTGATCGCCATTCCGATCCGCGCCGCCAGGATCGTCGACACGAGGCTGACGAAGCTCATCAGCACAGCGAGGAGCCACGGAGCGCCCAGCCTGATCGCGACGATGCAGACGCTGATGTTCACTGCGAGCAGTGCCAGACTCGGGACGCTGATGAACGAGGCGAGGGCGAGGATCCACGGCATCTGCCGCTCGTCGACTCCGAACACGGCGAACCGCCGGGGATCGAGCTGATCGACGGCGCCCACGAGGATCGGGCCGACCAGGAATCCCAGCAGCAGTGCGGCGCTGCCGAGCACGATGACCGTGCGTGCGACGGCGACCGGCGCGTCGTCGAGGCTCAGGACCGCGGCGCAGACCACGACCGTGAGCACGACGATCACGGCGAGCATGACAAGCGTGCGCACCCGACGTTCGCCGCGGAGCGACCCGATCAGGAGCGCCGCCCTCAGTCGGAGAACGTGTGCAGCCACTCGAGACCCTCCACCTCGCTGATACCACCGGAGAGCTCGACGAATCGCGCCTCGAGCGTCTGTCCTGCGCGGACGTCGTCGATCGTGCCCTCGGCGAGGACCTCTCCCCCGACGATGATCGCGACCCGCGAGCAGACCCGCGCGACGAGATCCATGCCGTGACTGGAGAGGATGACGGTTCCCCCATGGTCGACATATGCGCGCAGGATGTCGAGGATGACCGCGGATGACACGGGATCGACCGCTTCGAAGGGCTCATCGAGCACCAGGACGCGCGGCGAGTGGATCATCGCTCCCGCGAGCATGATCTTCTTCGTCATACCGGCCGAGTAGTCGGAGACGACGCGGTTCAGCGCCTCGCCGAGGTCGAAAGCGCGAGCGAGGTCGCCGACGCGCTTCTCGATGACGTTCGAGGCGAGGCCTCGCAGCAGACCGTAGTAGTAGAGGAGCTGCCGACCGGTGAGGCGATCGAACGTGCGCAGCCGATCGGGCAGCACACCCATCATCCGCTTCGCCGCGAGCGGCTTGGCCGCCTGGTCGATGCCGCAGATCACGACGTTCCCCTCGTCGGCGCGCAGAAGCCCCGCGACGATCGAGAGCGTCGTCGTCTTGCCTGCTCCGTTGGGCCCGACGATTCCGTAGAACGACCCGGCGGGCACGGTCAGATCGATGCCGTTGACCGCCGTGTGGTCGCCGAAGGTCTTCACCAGGCCGCGGATCCGGATCGCTTCGGAGGCGGATGCCGCCTCGACGCCGCTGACGGCCTCTTCCGTCGCATCCGCGTCGGAGACGGCGTCGTCGACCTCGATCACGGAACTCTCGTCTGCGGGCTCGCCGGCTGCGGCGTCTTCGTCGACCTCGACGACGTCGGATGTCGCGCCGTCGACCGGAGCGGCGTCAACCGTCGGGGACTCGATCGACGGCGTGTCGACGTCGTCGATGCGGGGCTCCTCGGTCACGGGAGACGCGTCGTCCGCGGCTTCCGTCACAGGCACCGCGGCATCAGGGAAAGCCACGATCGCCTGTGCGGCCTTCGCCTCAGCCGCAGCCTTCGCCTCAGCCTCAGCCTTCGCCTCAGCCTTCGCCTGCCCGGCGGCCTCAGCCTCTGCGGCCTTCGCGTGTGCCGCCGCCTCCGCCGCCGCCGCCTGAGCTTCGGCAGCCTTCGCCGCCTCAGCTTCTGCCTCTGCGGCCTTCGCCGCCGCGGCCTTCGCCGCTGCCGTCTTCGCGGCGGCGGTCTTCGCGGCCACCGTCCTGGCCGAAGCCGTCCTCGCGGCAGACGTACGAGCGGTGGACTTCGCCGCAGCGCTCTTCTCGGCCGCGGCCTTGGCGGCCGTCGTCTTCGAAGCCGTCGTCTTGGCTGCCGTCGTCTTGGCGGCCGTCGTCTTCGCGGCCGTGCTCTTCGCGGCGGCAGCCGTCGAGGGTGCCGCCTTCGCCGTCGTGCTCTTCGCCGCACTCGACTTCGCCGCCGTCGATCGCGCTGCGGTGGTCTTCGCGGTCGTACCTCGAGCGCTCGTCTGGCGTGCCGAGTTCTTCGCGGCGGCCGCACGTGCCGCGGCGGACGTGGTCTTCTTCGGCGCGGCGGAACGCGACGCCGCAGCATCGACGCTCCGGTCGATCTTCAGCGCGGGCTCCGCCACCACCTCGATCGTCGCGGCAGCCTTGTCTGCGGCTGACTTCGCGGGCGTGCGCGTGCTGGTCGCCTTCTTGACGGGCGTCTTCCGAGCCGGCGTCTTCTTGGCGGTCGAGGGCGCGGCATCGGCCACCTGATCGGTGCGGTCGTCGGGGGAAGCAGTCACCGTCCTACGGTATCAACGGGCGCCCACTTTCTTAGGGTCGCCGCAACAATTGGCCCCGGAATCACAGATCGGACCGCGTATGGCCCCGATCTGGACGAATCTGAGTGTTGGGTGTGTACTGGATCACGAATTGGCAACAGGGGCGACAACCCCCGGGGGTTCCCAGGCTTGATCGCTAGCATGACTCTCGGCACGACGAAGTGTCTGGTCGGTGAACCGACCGTGAACACATACTTCCTTTAGGAGCACTCGTGACTCTTCAGACCGTCATCCTCGCAGCAGGAATGGGCTCACGCCTGGGCCGCGCGCTGCCGAAGCCGCTCACCGAGCTCAGCGACGGACGCACGATCATGCGTCAGCAGCACGACAACATCCGCGCGGCCTTCGGCACCGATGCCCGCATCACCTCCGTCGTCGGCTACCGCGCCGAGACCATCATCGAGGCCTTCCCGAACGTCAACTACGTGCACAACGAGCGCTACGACGAGACGAACACGTCGAAGAGCCTGCTGCGCGCGCTGGGCGCGACCGGCAAGTCCGGCGTGCTCTGGATGAACGGCGACGTCGTCTTCGACCCGATGATCCTGGGGCGCGCCGCGGCCTACATCGAGCGCGACCAGTCGTTCGTCACGGTCAACACCTCGAAGGTCAGCGACGAAGAGGTGAAGTACACGGTCACGGCCGAGGGCTTCATCAACGAGCTCTCCAAGACCGTCAAGGGCGGACTCGGCGAGGCCGTGGGCATCAACTACATCTCGTCCGCGAACAAGAAGGCGTTCATGCGCCAGCTGCAGCGCGTCGAGGACCAGGACTACTTCGAGCGCGGGCTCGAGCTCGCGATCGCCGAGGACGGTCTCCTGCTCGAACCGATGGACGTCTCCGACCTGTACGCGGTCGAGGTCGACTTCGCCGAAGACCTCGAGCGGGCGAACCTGTTCGTCTGATCTCGTTTCACGAAAGCCCGGCCCCGTCAAGGGTGCCGGGCTTTCGGCGTTTTCGCGGGCTGTGTTCCTAGGATCGATCCATGGCCCCCAAGGTGCACAAGATCCACTCCCTCCCCGACGACTCCCCGTGGGACAGGGGCGTGCCGCCGGTGGGCTCGACCGAGCATCCGTTCATGGTGCGGGGCCTGGATCGCGTCCTCGCGATCCAACGCCCGCTCGTGCTCGCGCACATCCGCAGCATCCGTCTGCGCAACCCCCACGCGTCGCCCGAGCAGATCATCCGCATCCTCGAACGCCGCTATCTGGCCGCAGTGACCACGGGCGGCGCCGCCGTCGGCGCGACGGCCGTCGTCCCCGGGATCGGCACGGGCATCACCCTCGCGCTCTCCGGCGTCGAGACCGTCGGATTCGTCGAGTCGACCGCTCTGTTCGCGCAATCCGTCGCCGAGGTGCACGGCATCGCCGTCTCGAACCCCGACAGGGCCAGAGCTCTCGTGATGACCCTGATGCTCGGCAAGGAGGGCGTCGCCCTCGTCGGCCAGCTCGCCGGGGAAGCCACGGGCAAGGGTGGCAGCAGATCGACGTACTGGGGCGAGATGGTGACGAAGTCGCTGCCCCGCGCGGC
Source organism: Microbacterium sp. Leaf159 (assembly GCF_001423615.1). Classification (GTDB taxonomy): domain Bacteria; phylum Actinomycetota; class Actinomycetes; order Actinomycetales; family Microbacteriaceae; genus Microbacterium. Next base: position 68,653 of record NZ_LMOU01000002.1, read on the forward strand.
GGTCGGGCCGCTGGTCGACCAGCTCAAGAGCATGTTCGTGAAGCAGTTCGCCGCCAAGGGGGGCGCCTCCTTCATCGGAAAGGCGCTGCCGTTCGGTGTCGGCGCCGCGGTGGGTGGGGCCGGCAACCACGTCCTCGGACGCCGCGTGCTCACGACCTCGCACCGAGCATTCGGTGCCGCGCCGATGGATCTGCCGCTCGACCTCGAACCCGTCGACGGTGCCGAGAAGCTCGAGCTGCGGATGCTGCACGGCGCGCAGTTCGTCGGCGGGGCGGTCGCGGGAGCGGCCGGTTCCGCGGTGCGCGGTGTCGGCTGGGCGGGTCGGAGGATCGCGTCGGTGGGACGGGGCCGCCGGAGCAGCTCGGCCGAGATCGAAGGCGGCGTGGACGAGCGGTCGGGAACCCACGACCTGTCGGGCGAGCTCGGCGCGGACGCGAATCCCGCTCGGAGCGACTGACTCCGCGCGGACCGCCGGACCCGAGAGAGCCGCCAAAGGATCCGGCGACCCGTTGTGGCGAGCATCCAACGGACGGGGCCGAGCCGACGATAGGGTGGAATCCGTGACGGACAAGCCCGAACTCTCGACCACCGCCGGCAGGATCGCAGACCTCCGCGCTCGCTACAACGAAGCCGTTGTCGACGCTGAGAAGGTCGCGCACGACAAGCAGCACGCCAAGGGCAAGATGACCGCCCGCGAGCGCATCGAGCTGCTCGTCGACCCAGGAAGCTTCGTCGAGTTCGACGAATACGTGCGCCACCGCACCACGGCGTTCGGGATGGACAAGAACCGCCCGTACGGAGACTCGGTCGTCACGGGTGTCGGCACGATCCACGGACGAACGGTCGCGGTCTACTCGCAGGACTTCACCACGTTCGGCGGCTCGCTCGGCGAAGTATCCGGCGACAAGATCATCAAGATCATGGAGTTCGCCCTCTCGGGCGGCATGCCGATCATCGGCATCCTCGACTCTGGCGGCGCACGGATCCAGGAAGGTGTTCTCGCGCTCAGCAAGTACGGCGAGATCTTCCGCCTGAACACCCGCTCGTCCGGTGTCATCCCGCAGATCTCCATCATCATGGGCCCGGCCGCCGGTGGCGCCGTCTACGGCCCCGCCCTCACGGACTTCGTCATCATGGTCGACAAGACCAGCCAGATGTTCGTCACCGGCCCGGACGTCATCAAGACGGTCACCGGCGAGGACGTCGGCATGGAGGAGCTCGGAGGAGCCCTCACACACAACACCCGCTCCGGCGTCGCGCACTACCTCGCTGAAGACGAGGACGACGCGATCGACTATGCGCGCACGCTTCTGGGGTTCCTGCCCGACAACAACATGGCCGAGATCCCGGGCTACGAGAGCGGCTTCGAGTGGGAGACCACGGATGCCGATCGCACGCTGAACACGATCATCCCGGACTCCCCCAATCAGCCGTACGACATCCACACGGTCATCGAGCACGTCGTCGACGCCGGAGACTTCATCGAGGTCCAGCCGCTCTTCGCCCCGAACATCGTGATCGGCTTCGGCCGCGTCGAAGGCCGCTCGGTCGGCATCATCGCGAACCAGCCGTCGCAGATGGCAGGAACGCTCAACATCGAGGCCGGCGAGAAGGCCAGCCGGTTCGTGCGCTTCTGCGATGCGTTCTCGATCCCGATCGTCACGCTCGTCGACGTGCCCGGTTACCTGCCGGGCACCGACCAGGAGTGGACCGGTGTCATCCGCCGCGGCGCGAAGCTCATCTACGCGTATGCCGAGGCGACGGTGCCACTGGTCACCGTGATCCTCCGCAAGGCCTACGGCGGCGCCTACATCGTCATGGGCTCGAAGCAGCTCGGCGCCGATGTGAACCTCGCCTGGCCCACAGCCGAGATCGCCGTCATGGGCGGCCAGGGTGCGGTCAACATCCTCTACCGCGGCGAGATCAAGCGCGCCGAAGAGGCGGGCGAAGACGTCGCCGCCGTGCGCACCCGCCTCGCGAACGAGTACACGTACAGCGTGACGTCACCGTTCCTGGCGGCGGAGCGCGGCGAGATCGACGGCATCATCGAACCGGCGAACACCCGCGTCTCCATCGCCAAGGCTCTCCGCGCCCTGCGTGGCAAGCGGGCCGAGCTGCCGCCCAAGAAGCACGGGAACATTCCGCTGTGAGCGCGCCGGACGCACCGGGATCGTCCGCGGAGGCAGAGCGTCCGCCGACGATCGAGATCACGCGCGGCTCCGCCACGGAAGAGGAGCTCGCCGCACTCATCGCGGTGGTCAGCGACGCGTACGCGCAGGAATCGGCTGATGCTGTCGCCGACGAGCCGCGCGTCTCGGCGTGGACTCGCACGCAGCGCCCGCTGCGCACACCGCTTCGGCGGGACATCCCGTGGGGCCGCTTCTCGCGCTGAGCGCCTGCCGCAGATCGGGTGAGCGACGAGGTCTGCGAGGCCCGGAGCCCCCCAGCTCCCGGGCCACGCAGACAGTCTCCCCCGGTCGACGCGGGACCGTCGTCCCCGCAATCGGATGACCCCAGTCGGCGCATCCATTCGATAGTACATCGATTGGAATTATCGACGCGGCTCCCAAACCGATATACCGGTATGGCAGTTGAGGGCGCGTTCAGTCCTCGAGATAGAGGTCCGATGCCCGGGGAGTGAGGACGGCGTCGAGGACCACGCAGGCCGCTCCGACGGCAGCCACGTCATCACCCACCACCGTGCCGTCGACAGGGAGCACGTGGACCGCCCGCGTCGCGCTGCGCCGGTTCAGCGGTTCGGGGATCTCCCGCAGATACACCTCGGCGAGACGCCCCCAGAACGGTCCGCCCAACACGACACGGTCTACGTCGAGCACGTTCGTCAGCGCCGAGATCAGGACCGCGAGGTGGGCTGCCGAACGGCGCAGCACGCCGAGCGCAGCCATGTCGCCGGCAGCGGCCCGTTCGCACAGCAGCGTGAATCGCTCTTCGACAGCACGCTCGTCGCTTGCCTGTCGATCATCCTCGAACAGCCCCGCAGCCTCAGCCTGTTCGACGATCGCCTGAGGCGTGCACACCACTTCGACGCATCCGCGGGAGCCGCACGAGCACGCCGGGCCCTCCGCATCGACCATGATGTGGCCGATCTCGCCGAAGTTGTGGGAACTGCCCGTGATGACTCCGCCCTCGCGCACCACGGACGCGCCGAGCCCGGTGCCGAGGTAGATGAACAGGAACGAGCCCTCGGTGTCATCGCTGCCCGTCCAGAGCTCGCCCACCGCGGCGGCAGTCGTGTCCTTCTCGAGAGTGACATCGAACCCGGTCGCCTCTGCGAGCACGGAGCGCAGCGGCACACGATGCCATCCGTGCAGCTTCGGCGGATCGATCACCGTTCCCTTCCGCGCATCGAGTGGGCCCGGAGCTGCGACCCCGACGCCTGCGACGAGAGCGCGGTCGACACCGGCCTCGTCGACGAGCGCATCGATCGTCTGGGCGATGGCCTCGACGATGCGTCGCGGATCCTTGTCGGGAGTCCGGATGACATGCCGGTGGACCACGGCGCCCGACATGTCCAGCAGCACGAACGTGATCACGGCCGGGTCGAGATGCACCCCCACCGAGAAGCGGCTCTCCGCCACCAGGCGGAGTGTGACACGGGGCTTGCCCGGTCCGTTGATGGTCCGCCCCGCTTCGGCGATGAACCCCTCATCGAGCAGGCGGCGGGTGATGTTCGTGATCGTCTGCGCCGAGAGCCCCGTCGCCTCGACGAGCTCGATACGGCTGAGCCCCTCGACCGAGCGACGGATGGCCTCGAGGATCACCGACTGGTTGAAGTCACCCATTCGGGGGAGGTTGGTTCCTCGGCGCATTCCCATGCCCCATCTTCTCGCATGGAGGGCGTCCTCGTGTCCCCCAAAATACCTACAGACAACGACTTGAATAACCATGAGACTGAGTAAGACGCTTCGCGTTCGGCTGGTCTCTCTGTCCCAGGGTAGATAGACGCAGACCGGTCACCAGCGGATGGTTTTCGGGTAACTGTCCGCATGGCGAGGGGCTGGCGGATTCGCCGCCCCTCGCCCACTCCGTCTGACCTCGACTCTGACCCCCTCCCCCGGCCAGAGCCGAGGGCAGGGGCCGCAGCTCAGTGCTCGGGAACCTCGCGAGGTATCTCGTGGAAGACGTCCACGGCGTCGTCGTCGCTCTGACCGCCGGCACCAGCCCGTCCGACCACCGTCACCGCCGTCACAGGGTCCCGCGCGGCGCGGATGATCCAGCGCTCGGCGTCGGCCTCGCGAAGCACCCGCGCGAGCTCGTCACGGATCACGGCTCGCCGCATCTCGTCGACGTCGGCCAGACCGCCCTCGTCGAACACGGTCACGACCGCGCCGCGCCGCCTGGCGTCCTCGATCGCATCCCGCACAGCGTCGTTGAGCAGATCGGCGCCGCGCAGCTCGTCACGCAGCCGCCCCTCGGCAAGCCGAGCCTGGAGTCGTTCCTCCGCATCGAGCGCGCCACGCGACGCGACGGCGCGACTGAGCACGGGGCCGGCGACGGCGAGCGCGAACTGCGTACGCAGGCGTCGCTCCTTCTGTCGCACCTGCTGGGTGGCATGCCAGGCGGACACCGCCTGCTGGATGCCGGCGAGTCGCTCGGTGTCGCGCACCGCCCGATCCCAGAACATCACGAGCAGGTGGGCCACAGCGACCCACATGAAGGATCCGACGAGGCCGAGCGACAACGCCACGAAGAACCCCAGGAACACCGATGAGGCGACCACCAGGATCAGGACGACGAGCCACCCGATCACGAATCGGCGACGCACGATGCACACGATTCCCATCAGGCCGAGAGCACCGATGTACCAGGTGGCGAACGGCGCGGTGAGAGTCAGCGGATCGAGGGAGAACGTGACGAGGATGGGGATCAGCACGCTGGATACGAGCGTGACCAGGGCGACCCACAGAGGCATCCGGACCGAGGTGGCCGAATCCCACAGGATGGCCGCGTTCACGACCACGAGGTACAGACCGATCGCCGCCACCATCAGCAGGGGTCCTGTGGGCTGCTCGATCCACCAGACCCCCCTGGCGGCGAAGTACATCGCGAAGCCGACCGCGAGCGAGGTCGCGACGCTGCGAACAGTCCGATTCATGGCTGCTCCCAACCGAGCGTCACGGTGGTTCCGCACTCGCTCGAGTCGATCTCCGCCGTACCGGCGACGCCGGCCATACGCGCGAGGATCGAGGCGCTGATGCCCAGGCGGTCGGCACCGATGGCCTTCATATCGAACCCGGGACCGGTGTCGGTGATCGTCACACTGATCCCCTCGTCGCCCTTCCCCTCGGCGAGGATGTGCAGACCCCGTCCGTTCGCGTGCGCCACGGCGTTGCCGAGCGCCTGCCGGGCGGCGAGCACGAGGGCCCGCGCGGCACGGCCGGGGATCAGCCCGATCCCTCCGCGCTCCTCGACGATGGCATCCGCTCCGAGCTCGGAGAGCGCCCGCCGCAGCTCCACGACGATCTGCGCGGCTCCGACCGGCTCGTCACTCCCCTCCTGCGCCACCGCTGCTTCGGTGTTCGCGAGCCGGGTGAGCGCCTCGCGCGCCATGCCGACGGCGAGATCCTGGGCGCGTTCGCCTTCGGCCCGCTCCGCGGCGATGAGGGCAGCGAGGACGCTGTCGTGCATGAGCGCCGACATGGTCGCCCGCTCCTCCTCTGCCGCGGCAGCCGCTGCGGCAGAGGCGTAGGAGGCCACGGCGTGTGCGCGCGCTTCGTCGACACCGGCGGCGACGGATCGGAACATCCACCCCAGCGAGATGATCACGATGCCGAGGATCAGTGTGAACGACACGTCGAACGCCGTGGTCACCCAGAAGTCTCGCGAGAACTCTCCCTCGACGAGCCGCACGTACCCGTAGACGAACGGAAGACCGACTGCCCAGGCGAACTGCAGCCACAGCGGGAACGCGAGCATCGCGGCGACGACGCCGACGTTGACGAGGAAGAAGATCCACGGCTGATCGGCGGCTTTTCCCACCGGGTCGACGAAACTCGGCCAGGCTCCGAGCGCCAGGGTGTAGATGATCGCGAACGCACCCGATGTGATGCGCACCCCCCGCCCGACGACGCAGGCGATCAGCATCACCACGAGGGGGATGAAGACCACCAGCAGCATCGCGATCCGCGCGCCGTCCGACCACGACATGGTCGTGATTCCGGCGATCAGCGCCTGGGCCCCGAGAATCGCCGATCCGATCGCGACGACCGTCGCGAGGATGCGCTCCATGCGCTTGCCCGTGAATCGCTCGAACTCGGTCTCGACGCTGCCCGGAGAAGGGATCTTGCTCCAGGCATCACGGATGCTGAGCGGATCAGTGGGCACTCGGCGCCCCGTCTGCGGCGACGATCCCGTCCTCCATCGCGCGGCGGAGAAGATCGACCTTGGTCGGCGCCGGGCGCCCGACCTCGACGTACTTCACCCTGATCCGGGTGATGTTCTCCTTGGCGGTCGAGTATGCGACGCCGAGACGCTCGGCCACAGCCTTCAACGGCAGGCCTGCCGCGTACAGGCGCAGCACGTCGCGCTCGCGGGAGGAGAGCTGCGCGTCCGCGAAGTCACGGTCACCGTCGACGGCACTCGCCCATTCGACGTTGTTGAGAGCCTCGCCGTCGGCGACCGTGCGGATCGCATCGAGCACATCGTCGAGTGCCGAGGACTTGCTGACGACGCCGGCGGCACCGGCGGCGAGCGCCTCACGGACGGCTGCCGGGCGGTCGGCGACGCTGTGGATCACGACGCTCGCCCCGTCGGTGACGAGGGACCTGACGTTCTCGGTGACCGTCGTGCCGTCGCCCAGCGTGAGGTCCAGCACGACCACGTCCGCGGGCGGGACCGAAGACGCGGATCGCCACTCGAGGTATGACACGACTGTGCTGCCGGAGAAGACGACCGTCTGCGCGCCGTCCCGGGCGCACGCGGCCTCCAGACCGAGGCGGACGGATTCGTGATCGTCGATGAGTGCGACCCTGCTCATCCACCCAGCCTAGTGATTCTCGCGGGTGTCGATCCCCGTCACCGCGTGAGCAGAGCGACGACCTCGAAATGATGCGAGTGCGGGAACAGATCGAAACCGCGGAGAGTCCCCACGTTCCACCCGCGCTCGCGGAAGGTGCCGAGGTCGCGCGCCAGGGCGACAGGATCGCAGGCCACGTAGGCGATCGCCTCGGGTGCGAGAGCGTCGAGTGCATCGACCACAGCACGTCCGGCGCCGGCTCTGGGCGGATCCAGAACGACTGCGCCCGCCTTCGTGCCCGTCGGGATTCCTGCCAGGTAGCGGTCGACGCGTGCGGTGACCGCACTGACGTCGAGCGGAGCGAGGTTCTGCTGGGCATGGACCGTCGCTCGCCTGCTGGATTCGACCGTGACGATGTCTGTGCCGCCGAGGTCCGCGAGCGATGCGGCGAAGAGCCCCACCCCTCCGTACAGGTCGAAGTGCTTCTTCTCGGGGTCGACATGACCGTCGAGGATGCCGTACACGGCACCGTCGAGCACCGATGCGGCGCGCGGATGCACCTGCCAGAAGCCGCCGGCATCGACCTGGAAGCGCCGATCGCCCACCTGCTCGTAGACGACCTCGGGCGCGGGGCGTCGACCCTGCCCTCGCGCGGGGCGCGCATCGAGGCGTTCGCGATGGATGATCCGCACCTTGCCGTCGCCGGGTTCGACCAGGTCGACGCTGCCTGCTTCGCCGCCGGCGAGCGCGAGCGCGGCCCTGGCGATCGACGGACGCGCCAGCGGGTGCGAGCCGACGGGGATCACGCGGTGGCTGCGAGCGGCGTAGGGTCCGACCTGACCGTCATCGTCGACGTGCAGCGTGACCCTGGTTCGCCATCCGGTGCCGTCGGAGGAGTCGACCGCCTCGATCTCGGGAGCCTCGAGACCCGCACCGGCGAACCGGTCGAGTGCCTCGGTCAGCACCTGGCGCTTGAGGATCCGCTGATGCACGAGGTCGATGTGCCCGAGGTCCGCGCCGCCCGGGCGCTCTTCCGGTGCACGGGAGACGTCGGCCTCCGACCAGATGTGCGGGCGACGGTGCGGGGAGGCCTCGAGGACCTCGACCGTCTCCGCGCGCCAGAAGCTCTTCGACTCATCGGTCGAGTCCTCGGTCAGCCGCGCACGCACCCGCTCTCCGGGGATCGCATCGGAGACGAAGACGACGCGTCCCTCGTGGCGGGCGATGAACGTACCGCCGTGCGCGATGCCGGTGATGTCCAGATCGAGCAGGGCTGCGGAAGAAGTCATCCTTCGAGGATACGGTGGTGCACATGCGCGTCTGCCTCGCCTCCACTTCGCCCGCCCGTCTGATGCTGCTGCGGCAGGCAGGAATCGAGCCGCTCACGCAGTCGCCGGCCGTGGATGAGGACGCCGTGGCAGCCGTCGCCGCGGCAGCGCGCGGCACCGAACTGCCCCCGGCAGAACTCGTGCTGCTCCTCGCTCGAGCGAAGGCCGCCGATGTCGCGCACAAGCTCGCCGCGGAAGGCCTCTTCGACGGCATCGTGATCGGCGGCGACTCGATGTTCGCGCTCGGGGGCCGCGTGTACGGCAAGCCCTACACGCCGGAGGAGGCGACCCGGCGCTGGCACGAGATGCGCGGCGCCACCGGCATCCTGCACTCCGGCCATTCGGTGTTCCGGGTCTCCCCCGGCGTCACCCCCGTCGAGGCCACCGCGACCGCCGAAGCGGCGGTGACGTTCGCCGACGACATCACGGATGCCGAGATCGCCGCCTACGTCGCGTCCGGCGAGCCCCTGCACGTCGCGGGGGCGTTCACGGTCGACAGCCTCGGCGGAGCCTTCATCACCCGCGTCGACGGCGATCCATCGACCGTCGTGGGGATGTCGCTGTCGACCGTGCGACGCCTGTCCACAGAGCTGGGCGTCGCGTGGCCCGACCTCTGGTCGTAGGGTCTCGTCGACGTTTCTCCCTCTTTCTTGTGGAGAGTCGTCAAAGAGATCGGGTGCCTTCTCGCTAGGCTGGCAACCATGCCTGATATCGCCAAGGTGCTCATCGCCAACCGCGGCGAGATCGCCGTCCGCATCATCCGTGCCGCTCGTGACTCGGGGATCGCCTCAGTCGCCGTGTACGCCGACCAGGATCGCGACGCTCTGCACACACGCCTCGCCGACGAGGCCTACGCCCTCGGCGGAGCGACGAGCGCCGAGACCTACCTGCAGATCGAGAAGATCCTCTCGATCGCCCGCCGTGCCGGCGCAGATGCCGTGCACCCGGGGTACGGCTTCCTCGCCGAGAACGCCGAGTTCGCCCGTGCCGTCATCGGTGCGGGAATGACCTGGATCGGCCCCTCTCCCGAGGCCATCGAGGCGCTCGGAGACAAGGTGACTGCCCGTCACGTCGCCGAGAAGGTGGGCGCCCCGCTCGCCCCCGGGACCCCCGGCCCCGTGGCCGGCGCCGACGAGGTCGTCGCCTTCGCGAAGGAGTTCGGCCTGCCGATCGCGATCAAGGCCGCCTACGGCGGCGGCGGACGCGGCCTCAAGGTCGCCCGCGAACTCGACGAGGTCGCCGAACTGTTCGAATCCGCGACCCGCGAGGCCGTCACAGCCTTCGGCCGCGGCGAGTGCTTCGTCGAGAAGTACCTCGACAAGCCCCGCCACGTCGAGACGCAGTGCCTGGCGGATGCCGAGGGCAACGTCGTCGTCATCTCGACCCGCGACTGCTCACTGCAGCGCCGTCACCAGAAGCTCGTCGAAGAGGCGCCTGCGCCGTTCCTCACGGACGAGCAGAACGACCTGCTGTACTCGGCGTCGAAGGCCATCCTCAAGGAGGTCGGCTACGTCGGCGCAGGCACCTGCGAGTTCCTGATCGGCGCCGACGGCACCGTCTCGTTCCTCGAGGTCAACACCCGCCTGCAGGTCGAGCACCCCGTCTCCGAAGAGGTCACCGGCATCGACCTGGTGCGCGAGCAGTTCCGCATCGCCGCCGGCGGCACCATCGACTACGACGACCCGAAGCCGACCGGACACTCGATCGAGTTCCGCATCAACGGCGAGGACCCGGGTCGCGGTTTCCTCCCCCAGCCGGGCCCGATCCACGTCTTCAAGACCTTCGGCGGCCCCGGCATCCGCCTCGACTCCGGCGTCACCGCCGGCGACTCGGTCTCGGGAGCGTTCGACTCGCTGCTCGCGAAGATCATCGTCACCGGCAAGGACCGCGCCGAGGCGCTCGAGCGCTCGCGCCGTGCACTCGACGAGTTCGAGGTCGCCGGCCTCCCGACCGTTCTCCCGTTCCACCGCAAGGTCGTGCGCGACCCCGCCTTCACCGCGGAGAACGGCGAGTTCGGCATCTTCACCCGTTGGATCGAGACGGAGTTCGAGAACGACATCCCCGCGTGGGACGGCGAGCTCGAGTCTCCTGCCGCCGCCGAGAACCGCCACACCGTGGTCGTCGAGGTCGCCGGCAAGCGGCTCGAGGTGAGCCTGCCCGACCGCGTCGCGGTGGCCGCAGGGACCGCGGGACGACCGGCAGCCGTGCCGCCGTCGCGTCGCAGCCACGCCACCTCGGTCAGCGCCGGCGCATCCGGTGATGGTGTGAAGTCGCCGATGCAGGCCACCGTCGTCAAGGTCGCCGTCGAAGAGGGGCAGCAGGTCGTCAAGGGCGACCTCGTCGTCGTACTCGAGGCGATGAAGATGGAGCAGCCGCTGCAGGCGCACAAGGACGGCACGGTCGGCAACATCGCCGCCACCGCCGGTGCCACCGTCGCCGCCGGCCACCAGCTGCTCACGATCAGCTGACCGCAGAGAGTCATGACGAAGGCCCCCGCCTCGAGGCGGGGGCCTTCGTCATTCCCTCAGTCCGCCGGGGCAGATGCGCACCACTCGTCGAGCATCCGCTGCCCTGTCGATGTGCCGAGGGCGGCGCGTGCCTCCGGCGAGTCGTGGAACTCGCGCAGCGCGGACCAGACGACCTGCGGGTGCGTCTTCAGCATCGCCGGGGCCACGGTGACCGTGGCGGGAACACGCATCCCGTCGGAGGCGGTCACGCGACTCGGATCCACGCGGAGTCTGATGAGCGGGAGCTCGTCGATGCCGCGTCGGGGCTCGGTCGTGTCCGGCTCCACGCGGCGGATCGCGCTCCACGGCACGTACAGGGTCTCGGCGACACGCATCAGGAGCACCCCGTCGTGGCCGATGCCCAGCCCCATCGGTCGACGGCCGAAGGAATCGGAGCGGTATTGAGTCATGGCCGCGCGCACAGCTGTGTAGACGAACAGCGCGGCGGTCGCCGCGAGCACCGCGACTCCGAGGAAGGCCTCGGGCCGGCCGGTCAGCCCGATCCCGACCGCCACGATCGTCGCGGCCGTGAGCACGATGGCCCACACGACGCACACCGTCAGGGTGACGATGCCCGGCCGCCGCTCCGGCACGAAATGCACGCGTGCATCAGGGCTTCGTATCTGCCCGCGCGCCAGCGTCGCCGCGTCGACCAGACGCGCGCGCCCTTCGGCGAACGGCCTGCGGGCAGCGACGGCGAGGGCCGTGAGACCGAACAGCGAGACGAACGCACCCGACCACAGCGGGCCGGCGGCACCGCCCGAGAATCCGATCATGGCGGCCGCGGCCGCGAAGAGGACGACGCCGAGCCAGAGCATGCCGGTGTTGCGTCGGGGTCGACGTTCACCCCACTTCGCCGGCCATCCCTGCAACCGTGGCGATGCGAACGATTCCGTCACCGCTTGCCTTTCGCGACGACGCACAGCGGGACCGGATCGGCGGACGGCAGCGACACCGACAGCGACACCTACGAGATGTTCGCGTTGACGAGGTGCATCGCGCGGCTCGCATCGGTGATGCTGCTCGACAGCGAGGGGTACGCCGCGAACACACGCGAGACCTGGTCGACCGTCAGACGCCGCTCGACGGCGACGGCGATCGGGTAGATCAGCTCGGAGGCCTTCGGCGCGACGATCACGCCGCCGATGACCGTGCCGGAGCCCTTGCGTGCGATCAGCTTCACGAAGCCGTCCTTGATGCCCATCATCTTCGCGCGCGGGTTGGCGGCGAGCGGCAGCTTGAAGACCAGTCCGTCCGCGACGCCGTCTTCGACGTCCTTCTCGGAGTAGCCGACCGTCGCGATCTCGGGTGCCGTGAAGATGTTCGACGTGATCTTGATCAGTTCGAGCGGGATCACGATGTCGCCCAATGCGTGGAACACGGCCGTGCGGCCCTGCATCGACGCGACGGATGCCAGCGGGAAGAAGTTCGTGCAGTCGCCGACGGCGTAGACGTTAGGCACCGACGTGCGAGCCACGCGGTTGACGCGGACGTGTCCGGTCTCGTCGAGCTCGACTCCCGCATCCTCGAGGCCGATGCCCGCGGTGTTGGGGATCGAGCCGACCGCCATCAGGCAGTGGCTGCCGTCGACAGTGCGTCCGTCGGACAGCGTCGCCGTCACACCGTCCTTCGTGACCTCGACCTTCTCGGCTCGCGCCTTGGAGAGCACCGTCATGCCGCCGCGCTTGAAGACCTTCTCGAGCACGCGCGCGGCATCCTGGTCCTCGCCCGGCAGCACCTGGTCGCGGCTGGAGACGAGCGTCACCTTGGCGCCGAGATTCATGTAGGCGGAGGCGAACTCGGCGCCGGTCACACCGGAGCCGACGACGATGAGGTGCTCGGGGAGCGCCTTCATGTCGTAGAGCTGCGTCCAGGTGAGGATGCGCTTGCCGTCGGGCTTCGCCGAATCCAACTCACGCGGTGAGGCGCCGACGGCGACGATGATCGTGTCGGCCTCGATACGGTCGAAGTCGGTGCCCTTCTGCCCCGTCGACACGATGATCGCGTTCGGTCCCTCGAGCCGACCGTGGCCGGAGAGGATGCGCACACCTGCTTCGAGCAGAGTGGTGCGCATGTCCTCGGACTGCTGCCCGGCGAGGGCGATGAGACGCTTGTTCACGGCGGCGAGGTTGATCGCGATCTCGGGCTTGAGCGGCTTTCCGTGCTCGCCCTTGGCATAGAACTGCACACCGAGGTCCGAGGCCTCCGAGATCGCGACCGCTGCATCAGCCGTGGCGATCAGGCTCTTCGAGGGGACGACGTCGGTGAGCACTGCCGCACCACCCACGCCGACGCGCTCGACCAGGGTCACCTCGGCTCCGAGCTGAGCGGCTGCGAGTGCCGCTTCGTAACCGCCGGGACCGCCACCGAGGACGGCGACGCGCTGAGTGCGCTCAAAAGGGGTGGAAGACATGATCTCCATTCTTCCGCAATCCTGGCCCCGGAGCCTGCACCTTCCTAGAGTGGATCCATGTCTGAAACACACAGCAACCCCCTCGACGACCCGAATGCGAACCCGTTCGAGGTCGCAGCCGACGCAGCCGCCGACATCGCGCGCCTGACCGGAGTCGAGAAGCACGACATCGCCCTCACCCTCGGCAGCGGCTGGGGCAAGGCCGCCGACATCATCGGCGAGACCACCGCGACCATCCCCGCCACCGAGGTCACCGGCTTCTCGAAGCCCGCTCTCGAGGGCCATGTCGGCACTCTCCGCAGCATCCGCACCCCCGACGGCAAGAACGTCCTCGTCATCGGCGCCCGCACCCACTACTACGAGTCCCACGGCGTTCGCCGTGTCGTGCACTCGGTCCGCACCGCCGCGGCCACGGGCGCTTCGATCATGGTCCTCACCAACGGCGCCGGTGGCGTCCGCGAGACCTGGACGCCCGGACAGCCCGTGCTGATCAGCGACCACATCAACCTCACGGCAGACTCCCCGCTCGAGGGCGCGACCTTCATCGACCTGACCGATCTCTACGCGAAGCGCCTGCGTGACATCGCTCGCAGCGTCGACCCCACACTCGACGAGGGCATCTACACGCAGTTCCGCGGTCCGCACTACGAGACGCCGGCCGAGGTGCAGATGGCGAAGCACATCGGAGGCGACATCGTCGGCATGTCGACCGCCCTCGAGGCGATCGCCGCACGCGAGGCCGGCATGGAGATCCTCGGCTTCTCGCTCATCACGAACCTCGCCGCGGGCATCCAGAAGACGCCGCTCAGCCATGCCGAGGTCATCGAGGCCGGTCGCGAGGCGGAGCCCGTGATCTCGGCGCTGCTGGCCCGAGTGGTCGAGGCGCTGTGAGCGACGAACGCCTCGCACAGGCTCGCGCCTGGATGAGGCAGGACCCCGACCACGAGACCCGCGACGAGCTCGCCGCGGTGATCACCCGCGCGGCGGACGGCGACGACACAGCGATCGCCGATCTCGACGATCGCTTCAGCACGCGCCTCGCGTTCGGCACCGCAGGGCTCCGCGGCGCTCTCGGGGCCGGAAGCAACCGCATGAATCGCGTGCTCGTCGCCCAGGCGGCTGCCGGGTTCGCCTCGTACCTGCGCGAGCGGGCGCACGGCGGCACCCCGACCGTGATCATCGGCTTCGACGGGCGCCGCAACTCGCGGGTGTTCGCCACCGACTCCGCCGAGCTGTTCGCCGGCGCCGGACTCCGCGCCATCCTCCTCCCGCGCCTTCTGCCCACCCCGGTGCTCGCCTTCGCGGTACGGCATCTCGGGGCGGATGCCGGGGTCATGGTGACGGCATCGCACAATCCCCCGAACGACAACGGCTACAAGGTGTACCTGGGCGGCGCGGATCAGGGCTCGCAGATCGTCGCACCGGCGGATGCTGAGATCGCCGCGCACATCCAGCGGATCGCCGATGCGGATGACGTCAGCGCTCTCCCCCGGTCGACCGTCTACGAGACGGCGGGTGAAGACGTCGTCGACGCCTATGTCGCCGCGACCGCCGCTGTGGCGCCCGCTCCCGCATCCGCATCGGACATCCGGTGGGTGTACACCGCGATGCACGGCGTCGGATGGGAGACCCTGTCGAAGATCGTCGCCGCCGCCGGCTACCCGCAGCCGATGGTCGTCGGGGAGCAGCTGAAACCCGATGCCACGTTCCGCACCGTGTCGTTCCCGAACCCGGAGGAACCGGGGGCGATGGATCTGGCGTTCGCCCGCGCCCGCCGAGTGCAGGCGGACTTCATCCTGGCGAACGACCCGGATGCCGACCGGCTGGCCGTCGCGATCCCGGATGCCTCGTCCGAGAACGGCTGGCGTCGCCTCACCGGCAACGAGGTGGGCCTCCTGCTCGGCGCACGTGCCGCGAAGGCAGCCTCGGGGACACCCGGGGCATCCCTGGCCTGCTCGCTCGTCTCCTCCCCCGGTCTCGGCGCGGTCGCGGCACACCACGGACTCGACTTCCACGAGACGCTCACGGGCTTCAAATGGATCTCGCGCGCGCCAGGGATCGTGTTCGGATTCGAAGAGGCCCTCGGCTACCTCGTGAATCCCGAGACCGTCCGCGACAAGGACGGCATCTCGGCCGCCGTGGCGATCCTCGGTCTCGCGGCCGAGGCGCACGAGCGAGGCAAGTCGCTGGCCGATCTCCTGACGGAGCTCGGTGACACCTACGGCCACTTCGCCAGCGGCCAGGTGTCGGTGCGCGTCGACGACCTCTCGGTGATCGGCACCGTGATGCTGTCGCTGCGCACGCTGCCGCCGTCGCAGTTCGGCGGGCACACCATCGCCTCGGCCGAGGATCTGCTGCAGGCGGGCCCCGGACAGCCGTCAGGCGACGTGCTGCGCTACCGCCTCACCGACGGATCCCGGATCATCGTCCGGCCCAGCGGCACCGAGCCCAAGCTCAAGGTCTACATCGACGCGAAGGCCGAGTCGGCCGCTCGCGCCGCCGAGATCGTGCGCGAGCTCGAGGCCGCCGTGCGGGCACTCCTGGAAGAACGCTCGTAGGTCGCATGCCGAGAAGACATGTCGTCATCAGCGCTCACAACGGGGTGCACGCGCGCCCCGTCGCCGAGCTGGTGCGCGTCGTGCAGGCGCACCCGCACGCGGTGACCCTGCGCACGTCGTCGGGCGCGGTCGTGGACCTCAGCAGCGTTCTCGCGCTGATGGACCTCGCACTCGCGCCCGGCGACGCCGTGGTGCTCGAGACGGCGGAGTCGGCAGATGCCGACGCCGTGCTCGACACCCTGGCCGGCGTGCTCGACCCCGGGCACTGAGCCCGACCCCAGCCTGAGCCTGAGCGGTCAGCCGTCGATCACGGCGACGAGCTCGTCGAGGAACGCCTCGAACGTGGTGCCACGGCGAAGGATGCGCTGCACGCTGTCTCGCTCGCTGAACACCTCGACGAGCTGCTCGAAGACGGTCTGGAATGCGGCACGGTCGCTCTCGCTGAACGCGGCGAGGGCGACCACCTGAACCCGGCCCTCGCCCCACGCCGCCGACCCGTCGGCGACGCCGATCGCGATCGCGGTCCTCGACGCCGTCATCTGCAGCGCGTGGGGCACGGCGAGCGCATCCGTGAACGCCGTCGACGACATCCGCTCGCGCAGGATCGTGTTCTCGACGTAGTCCTCGCCGATGAGGCCCGCGGTCACGAGCAGTCCGCCCAGGCGCCGGATGATCGCCTCCTCGCCCTCGTCGGGGAGCGGATAGACGAAGGCATCCGCATCGAAGTACCGCGCGAGTTCCGCACGCAGGCGCGTCAGGCGCCGCCCTCTTCTGACCCGTGCCGCGGCCTGCTGGATGCGATCGACGTCGGCATCGGTGAGGAACGGCTGGATGCGCACGAACCGGTCGCCGGTCGCACCCGGCTCGATCGTGCTGAGCACCAGATCGGTGTCGATGGAGGCCCATTCCGGGTCGACGTTCGTGACGACGCTGGTGACCTCGATGGCGGATCCCAGCGAGCGGTCGACGCTGGAGCGCAGCAGCTCATGCAGCTCGTAGTACCCGGGGCAGACGATGGTCGCCGTGAGGATCGACTCGGCCTTCCGGCTGCGCTCGAGCCGTCCGCCGACGTGCATCGCGATGTAGGCGATCTCGTCGTCGTGGATGGGCGTCCCCAGCCGGTCGTGCAGCCCGCTCGCGATCGACACCGCCACCTCGAAGATCATCGGATAGGAGGTCTTGAGCGATCTCGTGAGCGGATTGCGGGTGAGGGCGCTCTCTTCAGCACGGCGCAGCAGGTTCTGCACGTGCAGGGCGAGGCGGAGCACGAAGGTCTCGTCGACCAGATCGACCTGGAAGTCGTCGGCCGCCCTGGTGATCTCGGCGCGGACCGCGGCTTCGACCGCGGGGGCGACACCGCTGCGAGCAACGTCGCCGGCGGCGTCCTCCCCCGGAGCCACGATTCGGGTGAGGACGAGGGACGCCAGGTGACCGCTGTCGCCGTCGCCCAGCGCGACGGAGAAGTGCTCCTGGGCGAGGCGGGCGATGATCGCGCCGACTCTCGGGATCTCCTCGCGCGCGCCGGCGGGACCTGCCTCGAGCGCGTGACCGGCAGCGACCCGCTCGGCGGCGATCGCGATGTGCAGGAGGACGTCCGAGATCGCGAGCTCATTGACGTAGTAGCCCAGCTCGCCGAGTTCGCGCACGAGCTCGGACTTGAAGGGGGCCACGGAGCCTGCGACGACGGCAGTGCCTGCGAGTGCCCGACGGAAGGTCTCGGGGTGGAAGGACGCCGCGTCCATCTCGTCGTGCGCGAGCCGGCTGAGAAGCCGGCGCTGTGCCGCTTCGTTGCCGCGCAGGCGCACGATCTCGCGGTCGCGCTCCAGGGTCAGCTCGGTGCCGTCCAGCAGGCCACGGACCCGGGCGAGGTCGGATTCGAGGGTCGCCTCGCTCACATGCAGCTCGTCGGCCATCGCGAACACGTCGACGCCGCCCGGCAGGTCGAGGAGGGTGCGGACGATGCCGTGCAGCCGGTCTCTGGGGGCGGATTCGCCACCCTGCCGTGTTCTCAGCGCATCGCGCGCCGCTGAGCCCGCCCGATAGCCCGCGGGCCCGGACTCCACCGCATCCGCACCGCCCGTCCGGGCGTTCAGCGCCGCCACATACGAGCGGATGCTGCGCGGGGTGACCCCGAGCTGATCGGCGAGGCTCGCTGCCGTCGCCCAGTCGCCCTGGCGGAGCAGGGTCGAGAGGAGCTGGTCCTGGCGCTGACGCGACATGATCCTCCCCCTCCTCCGTGCCGACTGCACTGTCCTGACGTGACTCCCATGATGTCAGTAAGCGCGTGGCCCCGCTCCGAAACCGATGTTCCGCAGGGGCGGAAAGGAACCTGTTGGCGAGCGCGCGCAGCAGTTCCCAGACTGTTCTCAGGAAAGGTAGTGGGCATCGATGAAGATCCTCGTGGTGTGTGGCGCCGGTGCGTCGAGCACATTCGTCGCACAGCGACTCCGCAGAGCGGCCTCCGACGCCGGTCTCCACTGGGACGCGGCAGCAGGCATGGAGCACTCCGTCACCGGCGGCGATCACGACCTCGTCCTCATCGGCCCGCACCTCGCCGACCGCCTCGACGCCATCCGCGATGCGGCCGCCGTGCCCGTGGTCGTCCTCCCGGAGGACATCTTCGCCGACCGCGACGGCACCCGCACCCTCGCGCTCGCCCGCTCGATCCTCGCCGACGCCAGGAACACCCCGAAAGGAACATCATGACCGTCTCCCGCACCGTACGCATCGGCTCATCCCACGGACTCCACGCTCGCCCCGCGAAGCTCTTCGCACAGGCGGCCAAGGACTCCGGCATCCCCGTGACCATCGCGAAGGACTCCGGCAAGGCGGTCAACGCGGCCAGCATCCTCGGCGTCATCGCGCTCGCGATCGAATACGGCGACTACGTCACGCTCACCGCCGACGGCGACAGCGCCGAAGGAGTGCTCGACACGCTCACCGAGCTGCTGACGACCGACCACGATCAGGATGCCGGCGCGTGAGCGAACTGCGAGGAGTCGGGATCGGTCTCAGCGTCGCCCAGGGCGTCGTCGTGCGGATGACCGAGGCGCTGCCGGCTCCGGAGAACACTCCGAGCACTCAGGGCATCGATGCCGAGCGCACCAGGGTGCGCGAAGCCGTCGCCGCGGTGGCTCAGGAGCTGACCGCCCGGGGCGAGACGGCCGGAGGCTCGGCCCAGGAGGTGCTCGAGGCCCAGGCGATGATCGCCGAGGACCCCACCCTGCAGGACGAGGTCGACGCCAGGATCGATGGCGGCGCCACCGCCGAGTGGGCCGTGCACGACGCCTTCGCCGGCTTCCGCGCCACCCTCGAGGCCGTCGGCGGCTACCTCGGCGAGCGCGCGGCCGACCTCGACGACATCGCCCAGCGGGTGCTCGCGCGGCTTCGCGGCGTGGATGCGCCCGGAGTGCCCGACCCCGGGCATCCGTTCGTCCTCGTCGCCCGCGACCTCGCTCCGGCCGACACGGCGCTGCTGAACCTCGACCAGGTGCTCGCCCTCATCACGTTCGACGGCGGACCCACGTCGCACACGGCGATCCTCGCCCGCGAGAAGGGCATCGTCGCGATCGTCGGCGCGGCCTCGGCATCCGCACTCGCCACGGGTCAGTCCGTGATCGTCGATGCGGCCGCCGGACTCGTGACCCTGGATCCGACCGACGATGAGAAGGAGCGCGCCGAGCAGCGCGCCGCCGCCCGTCGTTCCGCGGACGACGCACCATTGACTCCCGGCGCCCTCGCCGACGGCACGCTGATCCCGCTGCTGGCGAATCTGGGAAAACCTGCAGACGCATCCGATGCCGTCGAGCGCGGGGCCGAGGGCGTCGGGCTGTTCCGCACCGAGTTCCTGTTCCTCTCGTCGGCCCAGGCGCCGACGGTCGAGCAGCAGCGCGAGTCGTACCGGGAGCTGCTCGCGGCCTTCCCCGGCAAGAAGGTCGTCGTGCGGATGCTGGACGCCGGCGCCGACAAGCCCCTGGCGTTCCTCAACGACGCGCACGAGGAGAACCCGGCACTGGGGCTCCGCGGCCTGCGAGCCCTGCGCGCGAGCGAGGACATCCTGCGCGAGCAGCTGACCGCTCTCGCCGAGGCCGATGCCGCGACATCGGCCGACCTCTGGGTCATGGCGCCCATGGTGGCGACCGTCGAGGAGACGCAGTACTTCACCTCGCTCGCTCGCGAATACGGCCTCAAGACCGCCGGCGTGATGGTCGAGATTCCGTCCAGCGCGCTGCTCGCCGACCGCATCCTCGCGCACGCGGACTTCGCGTCGATCGGCACGAACGACCTCACCCAGTACACGATGGCCGCCGATCGCATGCTGGGATCCGTCGCCGGATTCCAGGACCCCTGGCACCCCGCAGTGCTCCGGCTCGTACGCGAGGTCGGTGCCGCCGGTGCCCGCCTCGGAAAGCCGGTAGGCATCTGCGGCGAGGCCGCGGCAGACCCGATGCTCGCCGTGGTGCTCGTGGGACTCGGCGCGACGAGCCTCTCGATGGCTCCCTCGGCGCTCGCGGACGTGCGTCAGATGCTGTCCACCCGAACCCTCGACGAGGCCCGCAACCTCGCCGAACTGGCTCTGGCGGCCGACGACGCCGCCGGAGCCCGCCTCGCCGTGGCCGATGCCACAGCAACCCTTCCCCCTCACCAGAAAGAGACGACATCATGACGACGACGTCACCGGCCGCCACGAAGGCAGGCGGCCTCCGAACGGGCGTGCAGCGCTTCGGCACGTTCCTCTCGGGCATGATCATGCCCAACATCGCCGCGTTCATCGCGTGGGGATTCATCACCATGCTGTTCATCCCCGCCGGTTTCTTCGGCTCCGACAGCCCCTTCGGCTGGCACTGGGCCGGGGTGGCCGAGATCATCGGCGGCGGCGGCGACTCGGCCGTCGTCGGCTGGCAGGGTGCCATGACGGCTGTGGCCGAGGGCGCCGACGGCAACATCCTCGCCTACGTCGGCCTCGTCGGCCCGATGGTCACGTACCTCCTGCCCCTCCTGATCGCCAACACCGCAGGCCGCATGGTCTACGGCGAGCGCGGCGGCGTCGTGGCGACGATCGCCACCATGGGCGTCATCGTCGGCACGAACATCCCGATGTTCCTCGGCGCGATGATCATGGGCCCGCTCGCGGCCTGGATCACCAAGCAGATGGACAAGCTGTGGGACGGCAGGATCCGCCCCGGCTTCGAGATGCTGGTGAACAACTTCTCGGCCGGAATCCTGGGCATGGTCCTCGCGATCTTCGGCTTCTTCGCCTTCGGTCCGGTCATGCTCGGCATCAGCGCCGTCCTCGGCGGCGCTGTCGACTGGCTCGTCTCCCTGAACCTGCTCCCGCTCGTCTCGATCATCGTCGAGCCCGCCAAGGTGCTGTTCCTCAACAACGCCATCAACCACGGCGTGTTCACCCCGCTCGGCATCGAGCAGGCTGCGGAGACCGGCAAGTCGATCCTGTTCCTCATCGAGGCGAACCCCGGCCCCGGTCTCGGCCTGCTGCTCGCCTTCACCTTCTTCGGCGTCGGTGCGGCGAAGGCCTCGGCTCCGGGAGCTGCCATCATCCAGTTCTTCGGTGGCATCCACGAGATCTACTTCCCGTATGCACTGAGCAAGCCGACCACCATCCTCGCGCTGATCGCGGGTGGCGCGGCCGGTGTCACGACGAACATGGTCCTCGGCGGCGGGCTGGCGTTCCCGGCAGCGCCCGGCAGCATCATCGCCGTCACCGCCGCTGCTGTCGGCCCCGGAGTCGGCAACCTGCTGGTCGTGTACCTCTCGGTGGTCATCGCCGCAGTCGTCACCTTCCTCATCACCGGCGTCATCCTGCGGGCTTCGCGCAAGCGCGACCTCGCCGCTGAAGGCGACAGCTTCGGCGACGCGATCGCTCAGACCGAGGCCAACAAGGGCAAGTCCTCCGCCGCGATGGACGCACTCCGCGCCTCATCCGGTGCGGGTGCCGCCGGCGCGGCGGCCGCGGGTGCAGGCGTCGCCACCGACCGTCGTATCGCGAACATCGTGTTCGCCTGCGACGCCGGTATGGGCTCCTCCGCGATGGGCGCCAGCGTCCTGCGCAACAAGTTCAAGAAGGCCGAGATCGACGGGGTCACGGTCACCAACCAGGCGATCGCGAACCTCGACGGCAGCGCTGACCTCGTGATCACGCAGCAGCAGCTCACCGACCGCGCGAAGGCGCAGTCGCCGAACTCGATCCACGTGTCGGTCGACAACTTCATGAACTCTCCGAAGTACGAAGAGGTCGTCGAGATGGTGCGCGAGCAGCGCGACTCCGACGCATGACAGACCGGGCGGGGCGGGTGCCACGGCATCCGCCCCGCCCCCACATTCTCAGAAAGAAGGAATCACCATGAGCGTTCTCACCCTCGGCCAGGTCCGCATCCACGCAGGATCCAGCACCCAGGAGGCGGCCCTCCAGGAGGCCACCGACATCCTCGTGTCGGCCGGCGCCGTCACCCCCGCCTACGTCGACGCGATGCGTCAGCGCGAGGCGACCGTGTCGACATACATGGGCAACGGCCTGGCGATTCCACACGGCACCAACGACACGAAGGACGCGATCCTCGGGTCTGCCCTGTCCGTCGTCCGCTACGACGGCGGCGTGGACTGGGCGGGTGAGCCCGCGACGTTCGTGGTGGGCATCGCCGGCCGCGGCGACGAGCACCTCGAGATCCTGTCGCAGATCGCGATCCTCTTCTCCGACGAGGACGACGTCGCGAAGCTCAACGCCGCGCAGACCCCGGATGAGCTCTACGCACTGCTCTCGGCGGTGAACGACTGATGAAGGCCGTCCATTTCGGAGCGGGCAACATCGGCCGGGGGTTCGTCGGACTGCTGCTGCACGAGGGCGGTTACGAGGTCGTCTTCTCCGACGTCGCCGACGCGCTGGTCGATGCGATCAACGCGGTCGATTCATACACCGTGCACGAGGCCGGCCCTGGCGGCACCGATCACGTCGTGACCGGCTTCCGCGCGGTGAACAGCAAGTCGGATCCGGATGCCGTGGCCGACGAGGTCGCGACCGCAGACGTCGCCACCACCGCCGTCGGGCCGACCGTGCTGCGGTTCGTGGCCCCCACGATCGTCGAAGGCCTCCGACGCCGCTCCCCCGATGCCGCACCTCTGCAGGTCATGGCCTGCGAGAACGCGATCGGTGCGACGGACACCCTGCGCGCCGAGGTCGAGAAGGCTGCCGGGGCGGATGCCGCCGAGCTGCTCTCACGCGCGGTGTTCGCGAACACCGCCGTCGACCGCATCGTCCCTGGCCAGCCCGCGGACGGCGGCGTCGACGTCACGGTCGAGCCCTACTTCGAGTGGGCGATCGAATCCGGAGCCTTCGGCGGCACGCTGCCGAACATCCCCGGTGCGCACTTCGTCGACGACCTGGCTCCGTACATCGAGCGCAAGCTGTTCACGGTGAACACGGGCCATGCGGCCACGGCGTACTTCGGCGCCCGCGCGGGAATCGACCGCATCTCGGATGCTCTCGCCGACCCCGACATCGCGGCTCGCGTGTCGGCGGCCCTCGAGGAGACCTCGGCGGTGCTGGTGGCGGAGCACGGGCTCGACCCCGTCGACCTCGCCGAGTACCGTGCGACGATCCTCGAGCGGTTCCGCAACCCTGCCCTCGTCGACACCGTCCAGCGCGTCGGCCGTCAGCCGCTGCGCAAGATCTCGCGACACGAGCGGTTCATCGGCCCGGCCGCCATGGCAGCCGAGCGCGGCCTTCCCACGGTCGCGCTGGTCGGCGCCATCACCGCCGCGCTCGAGTTCGAGGAGCCCGACGACGAGCAGGCGGTCGAGCTGCAGGAGCTACTGCGCACGGAGGACGCTCTCGCGTTCACCTCACGCACGACGGGCCTCGACCCCGAGCATCCGCTGTTCCCCGCGATCCGCGATGCGGTCGTCTCGCGCCAGACGGCACTGCACGCCTCCTGACCCTCCGCCGGCGGCCGACCACCGCCCGCTCTCCTCTGCGCCCCCTGCCGATACGATCGGTCAGGGGGCGCAGAGGTGCGAGCACGAAGAAGTGCGGGGAGCAGCATGAACAGATACGCGATCATCGGCGCAGGGCCGTCCGGACTCGCCGCCGCGCGGGCTCTCACCAGACGCGGGATCGGCGTCGACGGCTACGAGGCCTCATCGGGCGTCGGCGGGCTGTGGGACATCGACAACCCCCGCAGCACCATGTACGAGTCCGCTCACCTGATCTCGTCGCGCACCACGACCGAGTTCACCGAGTTCCCGATGCGCTCGACGGTCGACTACCCGGGCCACCGCGCGCTGCGCGAGTACTTCGAGGACTACGCCGACCACTTCGGACTCGCCGAGCTGTTCCGGTTCGAGACCGCGGTCACCCGACTCGAGCCGCGTGACGGCGGCTGGGATCTCACGTGCACAGGGCCGTCGGGTGAGGAGACGCATCGGTATGCGGGCGTCGTGCTCGCGAACGGCACCCTGGCCGAGCCGAACATCCCGCGGTTCCGCGGTGCCTTCAGCGGCGAGCTGATGCACACGAGCTCTTACAGGTCGCCCGCGCAGCTCACCGGCAAGAGGGTGCTCCTGATCGGTGCGGGCAACTCCGGATGCGACATCGCGGTCGATGCCGTGCACCACGCAGCCTCGGTCGACATGAGCGTGCGCCGCGGCTACTACTTCGTGCCGCGCTACCTGTTCGGAAGGCCCAGCGACACCTTGAATCAGGGCAGACCGCTTCCCGCCCGCATCAAGCAGGCCGTCGACAGCCGTGTGCTCAAGGCGTTCACGGGCGACCCCGTGCGCTTCGGGTTCCCGAAGCCGGACTACCGCATCTACGAATCGCACCCGATCGTCAACACCATGGTCCTCAACCACCTGGGGCAGGGCGATCTGCGCATCCGTCCGGACATCGACCGCTTCGACGGGCCGACCGTGCGGTTCCGCGACGGCACAGCCGACGACTACGACCTCGTGCTGCTCGCGACCGGGTACACCCTCGACTACCCGTTCGTGGATCGACGGCATCTGCAGTGGCAGGGCGCCGCTCCCCGGCTGTTCCTCAACGTCTTCCCCTCGTCGTTCAACGGCCTGTACGTGATGGGCATGATCGAGGCCTCCGGCATCGGCTGGCAGGGCCGCTACGAGCAGGCCGACCTGCTCGCCGGCTATCTCGATGCCGTGGAGCACGATGCCGCGAACGCGGCGCGGTTCCGCGAGCGGGTGACCTCGCAGCCGTGGCCCGACCTCACCGGCGGCTACCGCTACCTCGGGCTCGCGCGCATGGCGTACTACGTCAACAAGGACGCGTACCGCGCTGCGGTCCGCCGCGAGCGGGAAGCGCTCGAGAGCCCCGCGGCTCACGGTCGCGGGTGATCATCGCCCCCGAGGCTGTTCACATGCACAGGCCCTAACGTTGATCCTGTGCAGAAGAAGCGTGGCCGTCGTGTCCTGAAGGTGATCGTCTGGGGACTCGTCGCCGTCCTCGTGCTCGGAATCGGCGGCATCGTCGCCTGGAGCCAGATCGGAGTGATGCCCGCCGAGAAGGCCCCACTGGCGAGCGTCCGCGAGAATCCCGCCATCCACGTCGAGGATGCCGAGCAGGGCATCGTGATGACTCCGGCCGACGGAGAATCCGACCTCGGCCTCGTCTTCGTCCCCGGTGCGAAGGTGGACCCGTGGGCGTATGCCCCGATCCTGCAGAGCCTCACCGAAGAGGGTGTCACCGTGGTGATCACACGCCCGTGGCTGAACCTCGCGTTCTTCGACCTGCGTGGACTCGACTCCTTCACCTCTGCGGCCCCCGACATCGACGACTGGGCCATCGGCGGGCACTCGCTGGGCGGCGTGCGCGCCTGCCAGCTGGCGGCAGACGCCGAGGCGCTCGTGCTGTTCGGCTCGTACTGCTCGAACGACCTCTCCGACAGCGACCTCGCCGTGCTGAGCATCTCGGGCAGCGAAGACGGACTGTCGACGCCCGAGAAGATCGATGCGGCCCGCGACCTGCTCCCGGCAGACGCCGAGATGGTCGAGGTCGAGGGCGCATCCCACGCGTCGTTCGGCGACTACGGCCCCCAGTCGGGCGACGGAGAGCCGACGATCACGGACGACGAGATGCACGCGCAGGTCGCCGAGATCCTGAACTACTTCATGGCCGAGCTGCCGCAGCGCTGATCGGACCGGCGGACGGGGCAGGACGTCAGTCGCGCTCGAGCAGCGGATGCAGGTGTCTGGTGCCGAGCACGAGGGATGCCGTCCGTGCTCCCGCCGCGAGCGCGGTCGGCAGGTCGAGACCTTCGAGTCGGGCATCGAGCATACCCGCGAGGAACGCGTCACCGGCGCCGTTCGTGTCGACCACGTCGGCGTGCACCGCCGGCACCCGATGCTCCGTGCCGTCGGCATCGATCGCCACCGCGCCCTCCGCGCCGAGAGTGCACACCGCGAGCGACGCACCGGCCTCGATGCGGGAGTGGAGGAACGCGACCGGGTCGTCGAGGCGGTCGGCGTTGCAGAACACCGCGTCGGCCGCGGCGAGGAACGGACGGTGGAAGTCGGCCTCGCCGTCGTAGTCGTGCACGTCGACCCAGATCGGGCGACCGGTGGACTTCGCCGCGGGGAGAAGCCTCAGCGGCTCCGCAGCGAGGTCGAGCACGATCACGTCGGATGCGACCATCGCGGCCCTGATCGCGCTGTCTGCGGCGCCATCCGTTGCCGACGGCGACGCGAGGTAGAGCGACACCCTGCCACCCTGCCGTGTCATGAGGTTGAGGTGCCGCTCTGTGGCGTCCCCGTCGCCCCACACCGTGCGTACGCCTGCTCCGTCGAGCGCGCCGCGCACGCGCTCCCCCGGCTCATCCGCAGCCGTCAGCGCATACAGCAGCGTCGGGCGTCCGAGAGCCGTGAGGCTGAGCGCCTTGCCCGCACTGGTGCCGCCGAGGGTCTCCCAGCTCTCCTCCGCGAACTGCATGTGAGGTACGGGCTCGGGAAGCCTGTCGAGCACGACGATCGAGTTCCACGAGGCGGGGCCCGCGATGAAGACGGATGCGGTCATGCGCTCCATCCTGCCGCGTGCGCGCGGCAGGTCAGCCGATTCGCTTGATCAGCGAGTCCAGACCCATGCCGTAGTCGATGCGGACGACGGGCAGGGCGAGCTTGTCCGTCCCGATCTCGACGTAGCCGGGCTCGATCGTCCTGGCCATCTCGAACCCGGCCTGGGCGACGCCCTGCTTCGCGGTGTCGTTGTAGTGACCGAACGGATAGGCGATCACCTCGCGCACGCCGAGCACATCGGCCGAGGCGTTGAGGTCTGCGGCGATCTCGTCGGCCGTCCAGTTCACCATCCGGCCCTTGCCGTTCTCGCCGGCCTGATGCATGTCGTTCGTATGCGATCGGCGCAGCACGTAGATCGACGGAGGCGGATCCTGACGGTAGGCGGTGATCATGAACGACGTCGAGAGCAGCTTGTACCTGTCGATCACGGGCACGGCCAGGTCGAACCAGGTCTGATCCGCGTCGTCGTCGGTGATGATGACCGAACGCGCGGGCAGCGAGAGCCGACCGTCGATGAACGCGCTGAGCTCGTCCCAGGTCGGGAGGTAGAACCCGGTCGTCGCGATGTGGTTCATCTGCGCGTCGAAGTCACCGATGTACGCGTAATTGCCGCGCAGCCACCCCGTCTCGCCCTCGGGGTTCGCCGTGAACTGGTGATACATCAGGATCGGCACCTGCACGGCGGCCGCGGCGTTCGCCTCGGGCGTCGTCCACCCGGCGAACAGGTCGACCTGCTGATCGACGCAGACGACGGCGTCGGCACCGTTGATCCGTGCCGTCACGGTGAACGCCGCTGCATCCGCCTCGCTCGCGTACCAGCCCGCGAACACGCGTCCGTCCTGCGCCGGGATCGGGAGACCCGCATAGAGCGCGTTCTGCCACTGCAGCATCGGGTCCAGCGGTGCACCGTCACCGATGAAGCTCACGGCGCACGCCAGCGGATCGTCGGCGTCGGCGACGATCTGCTGGGCCGCCGTCAGCGGACGCTCGATGACCGCCGCTGTCGTCCTCGGGACGATCTCCTCAGGCTCGCGGGTGACCCACGCGTATGCCGCGGCCGCGCCGCCTGCGAGCACGATCACCGTGCTGATGATGATTGCAACGCCCAGTCGGCGTCGCTTCCCCCCGGAAGCCATGACTCAGTCGTCCATGTCTCAGACGTCGAATCCTTCTGCGATCATCTCGACGAGCTCCTCGCGCTCCTCGACGGGCAGGAAAGCCCCGGCCGCGGCGTTGAACTGGAAGGTCTCGAGATCGTCGAGATCGTACTCGAACGTCTCGACCAGGTTCGCGAGCTCGCGGGTGAGCGACGTCGCACTCATCGTGCGGTTGTCGACGTTGACCGTGACGGCGAAGCCGAGCTGGTAGAGCAGATCGAACGGGTGGTCGGCGAGGGTGTTGCCCCAGGCCGCGATCGCTCCGGTCTGGAGGTTCGACGACGGCGACAGCTCGAGCGGGATCTCACGGTCGCGCACCCACCGCGCGAGGTCGCCGAACTGCACCTGCACCTCGTCGCCCTCCTGCGTGATGACCTGCAGATCCTCCGCGATCCGCACTCCGTGACCGAGGCGCAGTGCGCGTCCGTCGAGCAGAGCCGAGCGAATCGACGCGGGGCCCGCGGCCTCGCCGGCGTGCACCGTGACGGGGAAGAAGTTCTCGGCGAGATAGTCGAAGGCCTTGCGGTGGTTCGAGGCGGGGAAGCCGTCCTCCGGGCCCGCGATGTCGAAGCCCACCGCTCCGCGACCGCGGAAGCTCACTGCGAGCTCTGCGATCTCGAGCGAGCGGTCGGTGTGGCGCATCGCGGTGATCAGCTGGCCGACGCGGATGCTGTGGCCGGCGCGATCAGCGGCATCCTCACCCTCTTCGATGCCCTGCTGCACCGCCTCGACGGTCTGCTCGAGAGTGAGGCCTCGCGTGAGGTGCTGTTCGGGAGCCCAGCGCACCTCGCCGTAGATCACGCCGTCGGACGCGAGGTCCTGCACGAACTCGCGTGCAACGCGTGTCAGCCCCTCCGTCGTCTGCATGACGGCGGTCGTCAGATCGAAGGTCTTCAGGTACTCGACGAGCGAACCGGAGTCGCTCTTCTTCGCGAACCACTTGCCGAGAGCTGCGGGCTTCGACTCGGGGACCTCGAGGCCGATCGCATCCGCCAGCTCGATGATCGTCGACGGGCGCACGGCGCCGTCCAGGTGGTCGTGCAGCGACACCTTGGGCAGGCTGCGCAGGGATGCTCCCTGGATGGTGACGTCACCGTTCGCGTCGATCGACATGAAAATCCTCTCGGTCGCTGATTCGCTCAGTTCAGGCTAGCGGTCAGCGGATCAGGCCGTGATGCGCTCGCGCACGATCGGACCTGCGGCCGGAGCCTCGTCGCCGATCGCCCACGAACCTTCGAGCGCCTCGAGTGCCCGCGGGAAGCGTGCCTCGTCGGCCGCCGAGAGAGTGAACAGAGGCTGACCCGCCACGACGCGGTCGCCGGGCTTCGCGTGCAGATCGATGCCGGCCTCGAAGACCACAGGATCCTCCGCCCGCGCGCGCCCAGCACCGAGACGCCAGGCGGCGATGCCGAACGGCAGCGCGTCCATCTGCGAGACGACGCCGTCGGACGGAGCCGTGACCACGTGGGTCTCGCGGGCGGTCGGCAGCGGAGCGTCAGGGTCGCCGTCCTGCGCGCGGATCATGGCCTTCCAGCCGTCCATCGCACGGCCGTCGTCGAGAGCGGCTTCGACATCGGCATCCGGCTGTCCGGCCAGGGCGAGCATCTCGCGAGCCAGGGCGATCGTCAGCTCGCGAACGTCCGCGGGGCCGCCACCGGCGAGCACCTCTACGGATTCGCGAACCTCGTTGGCGTTGCCGATGGCGAGGCCGAGAGGCACGTTCATGTCGGTGAGCAGCGCGGTCGTGGCGACACCCGAATCGGTGCCGAGAGCGACCATCGTGCGGGCGAGTTCGCGGGCGCGGTCGATGTCCTGCATGAACGCGCCGGAGCCGAACTTCACGTCGAGCACCAGGGCGTCGGTGCCCTCGGCGATCTTCTTCGACATGATGCTCGAGGCGATGAGCGGGATCGCCTCGACCGTGCCGGTGACGTCGCGCAGCGCGTAGAGCTTCTTGTCGGCGGGCGCGAGACCGGAGCCTGCGGCGCAGATGACGGCACCGACGTCGCCCTGCATCTGGGCGAACATCTCTTCATTGCTGAGGGCGGCGCGCCAGCCGGGGATCGACTCGAGCTTGTCGAGCGTGCCTCCCGTGTGGCCGAGGCCGCGGCCCGAGAGCTGCGGCACCGCGACGCCGAAGACGGCGACGAGCGGCGCGAGCGGCAGGGTGATCTTGTCGCCGACCCCACCGGTGGAGTGCTTGTCGACGGTCTTCTTGCCGAGCGTCGCGAAGCTCATCCGCTCCCCCGACGCGATCATCGCATCGGTGAGCACGCGGATCTCATCGCGCTCCATGCCGCGCTGGAACACGGCCATCGCGAACGACGCCATCTGCGCGTCCGACACGTAGCCGCGCGTGTACGCGTCGACCATCCAGCGCAGCGCCTTCTCGGGCACCACGCCTCCGTCGCGCTTGGCACGGATCACATCGACGGCGTCGAAGGGCTCAACGCTCATCGGGCGTCCTCCAGGTCTCGGGGGCCGAACGCATCCGGCAGTACTTCATCGATGGTCCGGATGCCGGAGACGGTCTCCAGCAGCATCCCGGGCATCGCGTGTTCGTAGAGCAGCTGACGGCAGCGGCCGCACGGCATGATCGTCTGCCCGTCGTTGTTGACGCACACGAAGGCGACGAGCTGGCCGCCGCCCGACATGTGCAGGTCTCCGACCAGCGCGCACTCGGCGCACAGCGTCACGCCGTAGGAGGCGTTCTCGACGTTGCAGCCGGCGACGATGCGTCCGTCTCCGACGAGAGCGGCCGCGCCCACCCGGTAACGGGAGTACGGCGCGTACGCCTTCGTCATGGCGTCGGTCGCGACCTGGCGGAGTTCATCCCAGTCGATGTCTGTCATGTCGCTCCTAGGACTTGATGTACGGCTTGCCGCTGGCTGCGGGTCCGCGGATCTGACCGGCGAATCCGGCGACCGCGAGCAGCGTGACGACGTACGGCAGCATCAGCATGAACTCACCGGGGATCGGCGTCTTCAGGATCGACAGCAGGTTCTGCAGGTTCGTCGCGAAGCCGAACAGCAGAGCGGCGAGCGTCGCGCGGATCGGGTCCCAGCGTCCGAAGATCACCGCGGCGAGGGCGATGAAGCCGAGCCCTGCCGTCATGTCCTTGCCGAACTGCGGCACCGAGACGAGCGTGAAGTACGCGCCGCCGATGCCGGCGATCGCACCCGCGAGCAGCACGTTCCAGAATCGCGTCGCGTTCACCTTGATGCCGACGGTGTCTGCGGCCTGCGGGTGCTCGCCCACTGCACGCACACGGAGACCCCACTTGGTGCGGTAGAGACCCCAGGCGACGATCGCGACGGTGATGAACATGAGGTAGACGATGAACGTCTGGTTGAACAGCACGGGGCCGATGATCGGGATGTCGCTGAGCAGCGGGATCTCGATGCGGCTGAAGCGCACCGGCGTGTTGAGGGAGGCCTCGTTCGGCGCGAGCAGCGCCCCGTAGAGGAACCCGGTGAGACCGCTGACGAGCACGTTGAGCACCACACCGACGATCACCTGCTCGACGAGGTACTTGATGGCGAAAGCGGCGAGCACGGCGGCCACGAGCACGCCGCCGAGCATCGCGCCGAGGAGTCCGATGAACGGGCTCCCGGTGACGCTCGAGAGCAGTGCGGCCGAGAACGCTCCGAGGAGCAGCTGACCCTCGATCGCGACGTTGACGACGCCGGCACGCTCGCCGATGACGCCGCCGAGCGCACCGAACACGAGCGGGACGGAGAGCGAGACGGCTCCGAAGAGCAGGCTGCTGACGGGCACGAGCCCGCCGGCGCCGGCCCACACGAGGAACCCGAAGACGGCGAGCACGCTGAAGGCGATCACCAGCCACATCGACGCCTTGCGATATGACCAGGCCCGCAGGAACGCGAGACCCGAGAGCAGCGCCAGGATCACGATGACGACCCAGCTGGTCGGACCGGTCGGCAGCGCCACATCCGCCAGCGCGAACGGCGACGACGGGTCGTTGAGTCGGAAGCTGCTGGTGCCGGTGCGCGGCACCAGCAGGAACAGCAGCGCCAGCAGCACGGTGGCTGCGGCGAGGACGATCGGCGCCTTCAGGTGCCGCTCGCGCACGGTGGCGAGCTGCACGGTTCCGTCGGCGGCTTCACTCTGAACGAGGGAGGTCATGCGGTCACCGCCTTCTTCGCGGCCTTGGCTCTCGCTTTGGCCGCCTTCTCCGCGTCGGTCTTGGGAAGGAAGAACACCGTGCGCAGCAGCGGCGGCGCGGCGATGAACAGCACGACGAGCGACTGCACGACGAGCACGATGTCGACCGGGATGTCCTGTGCCTGCATCGAGAACGATCCTGCCTTGAGCGCGCCGAACAGGATGCCGGCTGCGAACGTGCCCCAGGCGCGGCTGCGTCCGAGCAGGGCGACGGTGATCGCATCGAAGCCGATGCCGGCATCGATGGTCTCGGTGATTCCGGTCGTGACCGCACCCTGGACCTGGTTCATCCCGGCGAGACCGGCGAGAGCACCCGCGAGCAGCATGGCGTAGACGTACACGCGCTGCACGCTGATGCCCGCGGCGCGAGCCGCATGCGGGTTCTCGCCCACGGCGCGCATGCGCATGCCGAGCGACGACCGCTCGATGAGCCACCAGACGAACAGGGTCGCGATGATGACGATGACGAAGCCGAGGTCGAGCAGGGGGAACTGCGGGCCGAGGAGCGAGGGGAACTGCGCGCTCTCGGGGGTCGCGTATCCGAGCGCCTGGTTCGTGCCGGGCTTCTGCAGGAGGCCAGGGGTGCGGATCATCCACAGGAGCAGGTAGTAGGCCACGTAGTTGAGCATGATCGTGAGGATCACCTCGTGGGCGCCCGTCTTCGCCTTGAGCAGACCGGCGATCGCTCCCCACAGAGCACCGCCGGCGATGCCGGCGATCAGCGTGACGGGGATGTGCAGCCAGAACGGCAGGTCGAGCTGGAACGTCAGCAGTCCGGCGACCGCGACACCGATGAGCATCTGTCCGCGTGCACCGATGTTGAACAGGCCGACGCGGAAGGCGAGTGCCACGCCGAGTCCGGCGGCGATCAGCGGGGCCGCGAATCCGAGGGTGTTCGTCAGCGGGCGGATCTGCGCGGCGAAGTCGGCACCTCGCGCATTGAAGATCGCTCCGCGGAACAGCGCTTCATACCCGTTGTAGACGGCGTTCCACGCGGCGGCGATCGTGTCGGTCGGACGCGAGAAGAAGTATCCGGAGGCCTCGATCACGTCTTCGTTGGTGAAGGCGATCAGGATGCCGCCGACCACGAGCGCGAGGAAGATCGCCAGGATCGTGGTCACCGCGCTGCCGCGGAGCATCTCCTTGAGGATCACGTTGCCCCGAGGGGGCGGCGGCACATCCACGGGATCGCGGAGGGTCGTGGTGGTGTTCACCGAGAGCTGGTCACCGGAATCCTCGGTGCCCGCTCCCCCGGACTGTGGCGTCGAACCGCTCATGCGGCCACCTCTCCCTCGGCGGCGCCCGCCATCATCAGACCCAGCGTCTCGCGCGGGGTGTCGCCGGGAACGATCCCGACGATCGTGCCTCGGTACATGACCGCGATGCGGTCGGCGAGAGCCGCGACTTCGTCGAGCTCCGTCGAGACCACGACGACGGGGATGCCGGCGTCACGCGTCTCGATGATGCGCTTGTGGATGAACTCGATCGAGCCCACATCGACTCCACGGGTCGGCTGCGCCGCCACGAGCAGTCGGAGTTCGCGGCTCATCTCGCGAGCGATCACGACCTTCTGCTGGTTTCCGCCGGACAGAGTCCCCGCCGCAGTGTGCGGGCCCTGGGCGCGGATGTCGTACTCCTTGATGCGCGCGTGGGCGAATTCCTCGAGCGCTGCGCGGCGCAGAGTGCCGCCGCGGCTGAACTCGGGATCGCCGGAGCGGTCGAGGATGAGGTTCTCGGCGACCGAGAAGGCGGCGACGAGGCCGTCTTCGGTGCGGTCCTCGGGGACGAAGCCGACACCGGCGTCGAGGATCGCTCGCACGCTCTTGCCGACGAGCTGGGTGCCGTCGAGGGAGATGGAGCCTTCGACACGGGCCGCGAGACCGACGATGGCCTCGACGAGCTCGGTCTGTCCGTTGCCCTGCACACCGGCGACGGCGAGGACCTCGCCGGGTCGCACGGTGAAGTCGACGTTGTCGACGACGATCGCGCCGGCGGAGGTGAGAACCCGCAGGCCCTTCACCTCGAGGCCGCCGTCGCCCAGGCGCGGCGCGTCCTTGTGCACGGTGAGCTCGACCGCGCGTCCGACCATGAGCGAGGCCAGCTCGCCGTTCGTCGCCGTGGGCGATGCCTCGCCGACGATGCGTCCGAGGCGCACGATGGTGATGGTGTCCGCGACCTCGCGGACCTCACGCAGCTTGTGGGTGATGAAGACGATCGCTGTGCCCTCGTCGCGGAGCTGGCGCATGATGCCCATCAGCTCGTCGGTCTCCTGAGGGGTGAGCACGGCGGTGGGCTCGTCGAACACGAGCACCTTGGCGTCGCGCGAGAGTGCCTTGATGATCTCGACGCGCTGCTGCACTCCGACGGGCAGATCGCCGACGATCGCGTCAGGGTCGATGTCGAAGCCGAAGCGCGCGGCGACGGAGCGCACGTGCTCACGCGCCTTCGCGATGTCGAGGGTGCCGACGCCCTTCGTCTGCTCGTGACCGAGCATGACGTTCTCGGCCACCGTGAACACGGGGACGAGCATGAAGTGCTGGTGCACCATGCCGATGCCGGCGTTCATCGCGTCGCCGGGGCCGCGGAACCGCTGGACGACGTCGTCCAGGAGGATCTCGCCCTCGTCGGCCTGGTACAGCCCGTAGAGGACGTTCATCAGGGTCGATTTGCCTGCGCCGTTCTCGCCGAGCAGCGCATGGATCTGCCCCGGTTCGACGACCAGGTCGATGTGATCGTTGGCCACCAGGGTTCCGAACCGCTTGGTGATGCCGCGGAGTTCGAGCTTCATATCTGCACCTTATCCAGAAGTGTCATCCAGAAGAGTCTGAAGAATCTGCGGCGCATCGCCCGGGGATCGCCCGGGTGCGCCGTGAACAGTCATCGTCGTCCGTCCACGGCGCGGGGCGAGTGGCCGCTTGCACCACTCGCCCCGCGCTGGAACTCGATGACTTACGGGGAGTTCGGGGACTCCACCGTGATGTCGCCGTCGATGATCTGCTTCTGCAGAGCGGCGATCTCGTCGAGCAGTCCGTCGGGCAGGTCGCCCTCGAACGAGCCGAAGCCCGAGAGCTTCACACCCTCGTTCTCGAGGGTGCCGACGTACGGAGCCGGGTCGAAGTCGCCCTTCGAGGCTGCGATCGTCGCATCCTGGACCGCGACGTCGATCGCCTTCATGATCGAGAAGAGCGTGACGTCGGCCACGGACTCGTCAGCGACCGCGAGGTCGCTGTCGACGCCGATGAGCAGCGTGTCCTTGCCGCTGTCGGCGATCGCCGCAGCCGCGCTCTGGTAGACGGGACCGCCGACCGGGAGGATGACGTCGACGCCCTGGTCGAGCACACCCTGAGCGGTCTGCTTGGCCGTGTCGTTCGCGTCGAAGCCGCCGGTGAAGGAGCCCTTCTGCGTGGCGGTGTCCCAGCCGAAGACCTCGACCGCACCCGACTTGTCCTCGTTGTACTTCTCGACACCGAGCTGGAAGCCGTCCATGAAGACGGCGACAGACGGGATCTGCATTCCGCCGAAGGTGCCGACCTTGTTGACGCCCGCGGCCGACGACCAGCCTGCGGCGGCGTAGCCACCGAGGTAGGCGGCCTGAGCGGTGTCGAAGACGAGCGGCTTGATGTTCGGGGCATCGGTGGTGCCGTCGAAGTCGTTGTCCGCGTAGTCGTCGATGATCGCGTAGTTGATCTTCGGGTTGGCGAGTGCCGACTCGACGGTCGCTGCCGAGAGCTTGAACCCGACCGAGACGATCAGCGAGCACCCCTCCGAGACCGCGGTCTCGAGGTTCGGCGCGTAGTCGTTGTCATTGGCCGACTCGAACTCGAGCGGCTTCACGCCGAGCTCGTCAGCGGCGGCGTCCATGCCTTCCTTGGCGGACTGGTTGAACGACTTGTCGTTCCAACCGCCGGCGTCGGAGACGAGGCACGGGAGGAAGTCGGATGCTGCATCCCCGCCCCCGTTGCCGCCCGATTCGGTCGGAGCCTGGCCACAGCCGGCGAGTGCGAAGACGACGCCCGCGGCGATTGTCGCGCCGAGCAGCTTCTTGGTGGTGGAGATGGTCAACTCATGCCTCCCTCAACGATCCCGCGGCCCTCGCGGATCGCTCAAAGTTACCTACTGTTTCGACTTTTGTGCATGCCCGCACCCGAGCGGCAATCGAATGGTTACAAAGCTGAAACCAAGACCGCCGATGAGCGGCGGTCGGTGCTCATCAGAGCACGTCGCCCCGTCCGGTGAGCTTGAGCGACTCCACGACGCCCTTCACACGCTGCGCGTGCTGCACCGTGGTGACCAGCAGCGCGTCCGGGGTGTCGACGACGACGATGTCCTGCACGCCGATGAGGCTGATCACCCGGGACGTCTGACTGACGAGGATGCCGCTCGCGGCATCCGAGAGCACGCGGGCGTTCGGCCCCAGCACCGCGAGGTCGTTCTTACGGCCGTTGTTGATGAGCTTCGTGAGCGACGCGAAATCCCCCACGTCGTCCCAGTCGAAGTGGCCGGGTACGACGGCGAGGCGTCCGCGCCGCGCCGCGGGCTCGGCCACCGCGTAGTCGATCGCGATCTTCTTGAGCCCGGGCCAGATCCGGTCCACGGCGGGGCCGCGACGCTCGCGGTCGTCCCATGCCTCGGCGAGCTCGAGGAGCCCCGCGTGCAGGGCCGGCTCGTTCTCGGCGAGCTCATCGAGGAGCACGCTCGCCTTGGCGATGAACATGCCGGCGTTCCAGAGGTAGCCCCGATCGGCGAGGTACGCCTGGGCGGTCTCAAGGTCGGGCTTCTCGACGAAGCTCTCCACCAGCGCGGCCTCTCGGGCCCCGTCGACGACGAGCTCCGGTCCCTTCTTGATGTAGCCGAATCCCGTTGCGGGCTCGGTGGGAGAGATGCCGATCGTGCAGATGTATCCCTCGCGGGCCACCTCGACCGCGTCGCGCACGGCGAACTCGAACACGCGGGTGCTGCGGATGACGTGGTCTGCGCTGAAGGAGCCGATGATCACATCGGGGTCGCGGCGGTGCAGGATCGCCGCCGCGAGTCCGATCGCCGCTGCGGACTCTCGGGGCTCAGACTCGAGGAAGACGTTCAGATCCGCGATGCCGGGCAGCTCGGCCTCCACCGCGGCACGGTGCGCCCGGCCCGTGACGACGGCGATACGGTCGGGGCCGGCGAGGGGCTCCAGCCTGTCCCACGTGTCGCGGAGGAGCGAATGCCCGGACCCCGTGAGGTCGTGCAGGAACTTCGGCGCGTCGGCGCGGGACAGAGGCCACAGTCGACTGCCGATGCCGCCGGCGGGGATCACTGCGTAGAAGTCCTTGATGGGTTGGCTCACCCTGCCAGGGTATCCCGACAGAACATCTCGACATCGAGATAGTTAGGCTCCCCTTCGTCGCCCACAGGCGCCGCACGGGAATAGGATGGTGTCCGATCGGCCGTGCCTGGCAGCAGGCTCATGCTTGGACCACGCATCGCACGCGACCGAGTCACATCGATCCAGGGAGGACGACCGTGTCCACAAGCGCTCGCTTGACACCGTCGATTTCGGAAACCACTTCCAAGACACCTCGCGGCACCCTCTACCGGGGTCGCGAAGGCATGTGGTCGTGGGTGCTTCACCGCATCACCGGAGTCGCCATCTTCTTCTTCCTGTTGGTGCATGTGCTCGACACTGCACTCATCAGGGTGTCCCCCGAGGCGTACAACGCCGTCATCGGCACCTATAAGAACCCGATCATGGCGCTCGGCGAGGTCGTGCTCGTCGCCGGAATCGTGTTCCACGCGATGAACGGCCTCCGCATCATCGCGGTCGACTTCTGGTCGAAGGGCGCCAAGTACCAGCGCCAGCTGTTCTGGGGCGTGCTCGCGGTGTGGGTCGTGATCATGGCCGGCTTCGTGCCGCGTCACCTCGCACTCGCGTTCGCCGGCTTCGGAGGAGGACACTGATGACCGCTCAGACTGTCGCCGCCCCCGTCCGCCGTCAGCGCGGATTCAACCTCGAGAAGTGGGGCTGGCTCTTCATGCGCGGCTCCGGCGTGGTGCTGGTCGTGCTGATCTTCGGCCACCTGTTCATCAACCTGATGGTCGGGGAGGGCATTCACGCCCTCGACTTCGCGTTCATCGCGGGCAAGTTCGCCACGCCGTTCTGGCAGTGGTGGGACGTCATCATGCTCTGGCTGGCCCTGATCCACGGCGCCAACGGCATGCGGACGATCGTCAACGACTACGTCACGAACAACACCGCTCGCAAGGCGCTGACCTGGGCCCTGGGCCTGGCAGCCGCCCTTCTCATCATCCTCGGCACGCTGGTCGTCTTCACGTTCGACCCGTGCCTCGGCGTGACCGAGACGAGCACGCTGTGGGAACAGTGCCAGACGCTGGGCAAGTAGAAGAGAAGGCATACGAGAAGTGACTACCGAGACCCAGGATTCCGTCGTTCGCGACGGTGTGCACTACCACCAGTTCGACATCGTCATCGTGGGCGCCGGCGGCGCCGGCATGCGTGCGGCGATCGAGGCCGGCCCCGGCGCGAAGACCGCGGTGATCTCCAAGCTGTACCCGACGCGTTCGCACACCGGTGCGGCGCAGGGCGGCATGGCGGCTGCGCTCGCCAACGTCGAGGAGGACAGCTGGGAGTGGCACACCTTCGACACCGTCAAGGGTGGCGACTACCTGGTCGACCAGGATGCAGCGGAGATCCTCGCGAAGGAGGCGATCGAAGCGGTCATCGACCTCGAGAACATGGGTCTGCCCTTCAACCGCACCCCCGAGGGCAAGATCGACCAGCGGCGCTTCGGCGGCCACACCGCCGAGCACGGCAAGACCCCGGTCCGCCGCGCCTGCTACGCCGCCGACCGCACCGGTCACATGATCCTGCAGACGCTGTTCCAGAACTGCGTCAAGCTCGGCATCAACTTCTTCAACGAGTTCTACGTGCTCGACCTGCTCACGGTCAAGGACGCCGACGGCAAGACCCAGGTCTCGGGCGTGGTCGCGTACGACCTCTCGACCGGCGAGCTGCACGTCTTCCAGGCCAAGGCCGTCATCTTCGCGACCGGCGGATTCGGCAAGATCTTCAAGACGACCTCGAACGCCCACACCCTCACCGGTGACGGCGTCGGCATCGTCTGGCGCAAGGGCCTCCCCCTCGAGGACCTCGAGTTCTTCCAGTTCCACCCCACCGGCCTCGCCGGTCTCGGCATCCTCCTCACCGAGGGCGCACGTGGCGAGGGTGCGATCCTGCGAAACGCCTCGGGTGAGCGCTTCATGGAGCGCTACGCCCCGACCATCAAGGACCTCGCTCCCCGCGACATCGTCGCACGCTGCATGGTCCAGGAGGTCGCGGAGGGTCGCGGCGCCGGGCCCCACAAGGACTACGTGCTGCTGGACTGCACCCACCTGGGCGCCGAGGTCCTCGAGACCAAGCTCCCTGACATCACCGAGTTCGCCCGCACATACCTGGGCGTCGACCCGGTCGTCGAGCCCGTGCCGGTGATGCCCACCGCGCACTACGCGATGGGCGGCATCCCGACCAACAACAACGGCGAGGTCCTCGCCGACAACGACACGGTCGTCCCCGGTCTCTACGCCGCCGGCGAGTGCGCCTGCGTCTCGGTGCACGGCGCCAACCGCCTCGGCACCAACTCGCTGCTCGACATCAACGTGTTCGGCAAGCGCTCGGGTCGCAACGCGGTCGAGTACGTCAAGACCGCCGAGTTCGTGCCGCTTCCCGAGAACCCGGCCGCCTTCGTCTCCGACATGCTCGAGGGCCTGCGCGACAACCAGGGCACCGAGCGCATCGCCGTGCTCCGCAAGGCTCTGCAGGACGAGATGGACAAGGGCGCGCAGGTGTTCCGCACGCACGACTCCCTCCAGCACGTGCTCGGCGTCATCGCCGAGCTGCGCGAGCGCTACAAGAACGTGCACGTCGACGACAAGGGCAAGCGGTTCAACACCGACCTGCTCGAGGCCGTCGAGCTGGGCTTCCTCCTCGACATCGCCGAGGTCGTCGTCTACGCCGCGCAGAACCGCGAGGAGAGCCGTGGCGGCCACATGCGCGACGACTTCCCGACGCGTGACGATGAGAAGTACATGAAGCACACGATGGCCTACCTGACGGGCGATCCGCATTCCTCCACCCCGAGCGACCACATCAAGCTCGACTGGAAGCCCGTCGTGTTCACCAAGAACGACCAGGGCGAATTGAACTACCCGCCGATGGAGAGGAAGTACTGAGCATGTCCAACGCCATCGCTGAAGCTCCCGCTGACACGACCGAAGAGACCGGCATCCAGTCCTTCATCGTCACGTTCAACATCCGCCGGTTCGACCCCGAGGTCGACGCCGAGCCGCACTGGGTCGACTACGACGTGGAGCTGTACTCGACCGACCGCGTGCTCGACGCGCTGCACAAGATCAAGTGGGAGGTCGACGGCTCCCTCACGTTCCGCCGCTCCTGCGCCCACGGCATCTGCGGCTCCGACGCCATGCGCATCAACGGCCGCAACCGCCTCGCCTGCAAGACGCTGATCAAGGACCTCGACATCTCGAAGCCGATCTACGTCGAGGCGATCAAGGGTCTGCCGCTCGAGAAGGACCTCGTCGTCGACATGGAGCCGTTCTTCGCCTCCTACCGCGAGGTTCAGCCCTTCCTGGTCGCGAACTCGGTTCCGGAGAAGGGCAAGGAGCGCGTCCAGACGATCGCGGATCGGGAGATCTTCGACGACACGACCAAGTGCATCCTCTGTGCCGCGTGCACCTCGTCGTGCCCCGTCTTCTGGACCGACGGCCAGTACTTCGGCCCCGCCGCGATCGTGAACGCGCACCGCTTCATCTTCGACTCGCGTGACGACAACGCCGCAGTGCGCCTCGACATCCTCAACGACAAAGAAGGTGTGTGGCGCTGCCGCACGACCTTCAACTGCTCCGAGGCGTGCCCCCGCGGCATCGAGGTCACTAAGGCCATCGCCGAGGTCAAGCAGGCCGTGCTGCGCGGTCGCGCCTGACGCACGGATCATCGACGCGAACGGGCGGGCTCCTCACGGGCATCCCGCCCGTTTTCGTCGTGTGGATAAGGTGAAGACGTGTCAGATCCCGATCGCGAGGAGTCAGAGGGCGGCCGCCTCGATGCGGCTGTCGAAAGAGCGACAGCGCTGACGAGGCGCACACTGGGTCTGTTCCCGGTGCGCGTGTGGCGTCACTTCCTGCAGCACAACGGATTCCTCCTCGCCGCGGGCGTGAGCTATCAGGCGCTGTTCGCGATCTTCGCGGCGATCTACCTCGCCTTCGCCATCGCCGGTCTGTGGCTCGGCGGCAGCAGCGAGGCGGTCGACGGCATGATCGACATCATCAACAGCTATATCCCCAATCTGATCCAAGATGAGGGCGGAGTGTTCACCCCGGATCAGGTGCAGGAGATCGCGGCCAGCACGACAGGGATCCTGAGCATCACAGGTCTGATCGCCCTCGGAACCGTGATCTGGACCGCCATCGGATGGGTGACGT
Source organism: Microbacterium sp. Leaf159 (assembly GCF_001423615.1). GTDB lineage: Bacteria > Actinomycetota > Actinomycetes > Actinomycetales > Microbacteriaceae > Microbacterium. The sequence continues at coordinate 110,309 of NZ_LMOU01000002.1, forward strand.
TCTCTCGGCGCGCGACGAGGGACATCTTCGGTCTGCCGCCCGATCGCCGCAGCTACGTCATCCTGAAGGCGCGCGACCTTCTGGCCGCGCTGATCTTCGGCGTCTCGCTGATCGTCGGCTCGCTCCTCAGTTCCGCAAGCGCCGTCGCGCTGGCCTGGATCCTCAGCCTGCTGGGTTGGGGGGCATCCCTCGACGGCCTGACCAGCATCCGCATCGGCACGGTGCTGGTGTCCTTCGCCGTATTGTCGGCCGCACTCGCGGCGATGGTCCGCTTCCTCACGGGAACCTCTCTGCACTGGGGCACGATCTGGCCCGGTGCTCTCCTCGGCGGCGGGGCGATGACGATCCTGCAGTTCGGCGCGGGGTTCCTCCTGAGCTACACCCCGTCGAATCCCCTGCTCGCCACATTCGCGATCTTCATCGGCCTTCTGCTGTGGTTCCGCGTCAACGGGGTGGTCATGCTGGTGGCGTCCTCGTGGATCGCGGTCAGTGCCCAGGACCGGGATCTCCCGCTGCTGTCCCAGACCGAGGCGGAGCGACGTCAGGCGGAGTACCGGACGCTGCTGGAAGCGGCGCGTATCCGAGTGCGCGAAGCCCACGCCGCTCGTGACGACGCGCCCTGGTACCGCAGCTGGCAGACCGAACGCGCCCTGCGTGCGGCCGAGAAGGAGCTCGAGTCCCTCGAGGCGTCCACTCCCCCGCCCATCGATGAGAGCACTCCTCTCACGCAGCGTCTCCTCGCGGAGCTGCAGCGCCCGTCGAAGGATGTCGGCGGCCCTCGTTAGGCTGGTGGGCATGCCTCATCTGCGTATCGCCTCGGTCAATGTCAACGGAATCCGAGCGGCGGCTCGCAACGGAATGAGCGCTTGGCTCGATGCGGCCGACGTCGACATCCTGACCCTGCAAGAGGTCCGCGGGCAGGACGAGCACCTCGAGGCTGCGCTCCCCGGCTGGACGTTCGTGCACGACGAGGCGACGGCCAAGGGCCGCGCCGGTGTGGCGATCGCGAGCCGGGTGCCGGCGATCGCCTCGCGCACAGACTTCGGCGACGCCGACTTCGACTCGAAGGGCCGGTGGATCGAGGCCGACTTCCAGATCGGTGATCGCCCGCTCACCGTGGTCAGCGCCTACGTGCACAGCGGCGAGGCCGACACTCCGAAGCAGGAGGAGAAGTGGAAGTTCCTCGATGCGTTCGGCGTCCGGCTCGCTGAGCTCGGCGACGCCGATGGAGCACTCGCGCTCGTCACCGGCGATCTGAACGTCGGACACCGCGAACTCGACATCAAGAACTGGCGCGGCAATCGCAAGAAGGCCGGATTCCTGCCCCGTGAACGTGCCTACTTCGACCGATTCCTCGGTGCAGCAGGCGAGGCCGTCGAGGGCGTCGACGGCACCCGCGGCACCGGACTCGGCTGGATCGACGTCGGACGCGCCTTCCACGGCGAGGTCGAGGGCCCGTACACCTGGTGGTCGATGCGGGGCCAGGCATTCGACAACGACTCCGGATGGCGGATCGACTACCACCTGGCCACCCCCGCGCTCGCGGAGCGCGCGACCGCCTACCACGTCGCTCGCGCAGCGGCCTACGACCAGCGGTGGAGCGACCACGCACCGGTCGTGGTCGACTACACCTACTGACGGTCCGCAGCGGCACCCCGTTCGTCTCCCTCCAGGGCTGCGCTGATCAGGCTGTGACGAGAGCGACGATCAGTCCCGCTGCGACGGCGAGGTAGCCGAGCATGCTCCATAGGTATGCCGCGCCCCGGCGTGCGCGAGGGAAGACGAGCGGAACCGCGATCGCGACGAGGATGCCCGTGACGAGCGCGAGGAACGTGCCGAAGATCATCCCGTACCCATGCGGGTCGCCGTTCGTCCACCCGAACCGGCTGCTCAGCGCCATCCACGCGAGCAGCACGAAAGGTGCGCCGAACAGCACCGTGAGCACGACGCCGATGATGCGGGAGAGGACATCCCGACGTTCCGCGGGGGCGCCGGCGGAGTCAGGGGCAGTCGTCATGAGGCGAGTCTCCCCCGCCGGCTCGCGCACCACCACCACCCCCATAGGATTGATACCGTGACGAAACCTCGCCTCTACTCAGGAATGCAGCCCTCCGCCGACTCTCTGCAGATCGGCAACTACATCGGAGCGCTCCTGCAGTGGCGGGACCTGCAGAGCTCTTACGATGCCTACTTCTCAGTCGTCGACCTGCACGCGCTCACCGTCGCGCAGGACCCGGCGGAGCTTCGCGAGAAGACCCGCCGCACTGCCGCGCAGTACATCGCTGCAGGCATCGAGCCGTCTCTATCGACGCTCTATGTGCAATCGCACGTGCGTGCTCACGCGGAGCTCGCATGGATCCTCTCGACGATCACCGGATTCGGCGAGGCCGGACGGATGACGCAGTTCAAAGACAAGTCGTCGCGCTACGGCGCTGACGCCACGAGCGTCGGCCTGTTCACCTACCCCGTCCTGATGGCTGCCGACATCCTGCTCTACCAGACCGACGTGGTGCCGGTCGGCGACGACCAGAAGCAGCACGTCGAGCTCACTCGTGATCTCGCCGAGCGGTTCAACTCGCGCTTCGGCGAGACGTTCGTCGTGCCCCGACCGGTGATCCAGAAGGACACGGCGCGCATCTACGATCTGCAGAATCCGACGTCGAAGATGTCGAAGTCCGCCGAGAGCGACGCGGGCGTGTTGTGGATGCTCGACGACCCGGCGAAGTCGGCGAAGAAGATCATGCGAGCCGTCACCGACAACGAGGGCTCCGTGCGCTTCGACCGGGAGAACAAGCCCGGTGTCTCGAACCTGCTCACGATCTACGCGGCCCTGTCGGGTCGCCAGGTGCCGGCGATCGAAGACGAGTATGCAGGTCGCGGGTACGGAGACTTCAAGAAGGGGCTCGCCGAGGTCGTCGTGAACGAGTTCGAGCCGGTCCGCGCCCGCGCACTCGAGCTCCTGGACGACCCTGCCGAGCTCGATCGGATCCTCGCGACGAACGCCGCCAAGGCCGACGCCGTCGCCGACGCGACTCTCGCCGCCGTGTACGACCGGGTCGGTCTGCTTCGTCGCATCTGACACGACCGGCCATAGGATGGGGGCGTGACTGATCCGCAGCTGCCCCCGTCCGGTGCCGTTCCTCCCGTGCCACCGGCACCCGAGCCCGCTGCGCCCCAGCCCGCTGACCAGCAGCCGCCTGCGTACGCCCCGGCTCCCCCGGCTCCGCCCGCGTACCAACAGCCGGCGTACCAGCAGCCCGCTCCTCCGGCGTACCAGCAGCCGGTTCCGCCCGCGTACCAGCCTGCACCCGCGACTGCCCCGGCGGCACCGGCATACCCCGCTCCGGCGGGCAGCCCTGTGTACCCCGCCTCTCCTCCCGCGGGCCAGCCCGGTGCCCCGGCCTACCAGGCCGCCCCTCCCGGTGCGTACCAGGTGCCGGTCGGCGGTTACGCGGCTCCCGCCGGCGCGTACCAGGCACCGGCGATGGAGCAGAAGAAGTCCGGGCTCCTCGGCATCCTCGCTCTGATCTTCGCGATCGTCGCCGCTGTCGTCACCCCGATCGTGGCCGGAATCGCCGGATTCGAGATCGGACGTCGGATCCCCGGGGGTCTCGACACGACGGATCCCGATTTCCTGTCGATCCTCTCCCCCGCACGCGATCAGGTGCTGTGGGCCGAGCTCTCGTTCTGGACCGGCACGGTACTCGGCATCGCCGCGATCGTGATCGGCATCCTCGCCATCCGCAAGAAGCAGGCCCGCGGCGCGGGCATCGGCGCTCTGGTCGTCGCCGTGCTCGGCCCCATCATCTTCTGGGTCGTGCTGTTCGTCGCCGTCTCGACCGGCACCGCGACAGGCTTCCTGCCCTAGTCGGTCGGTCTCGACCCGCCGACTGCAGGATCACGCGGCGGGTCAGCGTGGAGCGTGATGCTTCTGCTGCGCCGCCAGCAATCCCTCGGCGACGAGAAGCTCGACGGCGTCCGCGGCATCCGACACGAGGATCGGCAGGTTCGCGCGCTCGTCCTTGCCGAACGGCGAGAGCACCCAGTCGGCAGGGTCCTGGCGACCGACCGGTCGCCCGATGCCGACGCGCACGCGCGGGAAGTCGGGCGTGGTGATCGCTCGGGCGATGTCGCGCACCCCGTTGTGTCCGCCGTGTCCGCCTCCGGTCTTGAGCTTGACCGTGTCGAAGGGGATGTCGAGCTCGTCGTGGACGACGATGATCTGCTCGGCCGGCACGGAGTAGAAGCGCGCCAGAGCGGCGACCGGCGTGCCCGAGACGTTCATGAAGGTGTTGGGCTTGGCGAGGACCAGCTTGTCTCCCCCCGGCCGCAGCCAGGTCTCGACGACGCGCGCGCCGCCCTTGTGCTCACGGAAGCTCTCGCCGCGTCGCGCCGCCAGCTCGTCGACCACCATCTGGCCGATGTTGTGCCTCGTCGCCTCATATCGCGGGCCGGGGTTGCCGAGCCCCACCACGAGCCAGGTGGATGCCATGTCCTCGTCCTCTCGGATGCGGGCGCCGTGCGGTTCCCGGGTCAGAATACGACAGAGGGGGCGCGATCTGCTCGCGCCCCCTCTGTGATGCAGTCAGCTGTGAAGCTGCGCCTGCGGAGATCACTCCGCGGCGGGCGCCTCCTCGGCGGCAGCCTCGTCGGCTCCGGCCTCGTCCTCTTCGAGCGACTCCTCCGCCGGGATCGAGATCGCGACGACCAGGACCTCGGGGTCGGTCAGCAGCGTCGAGCCCTTGGGGAGCTTGACGTCGGCGGCGGTGATGTGCGTGCCGTCTTCGAGACCGTCGACAGAAACCTCGACGTTCTGCGGGAGGTGCGTGGCCTCGGCCTCGATCGACAGGGTGTTCGCGTCCTGGTTGACGATCGTGCCGGGAGCCGGCTCGCCGGTGACGATGACGGGAAGGTCGATCGCGACCTTCTCGCCCTTCTTCACGACGATCAGGTCGATGTGCTCGATGATCTGGTGCACGGGGTCCTTCTGGACGTCCTTGACCAGGGCGAGCTGAGACTTGCCCTCGATGTCGAGCTCGAGCAGCGCGTTGGCGCGGCGGATGATGAGCGAGACCTGGTGGCCCGGCAGTGCGACGTGCACGGGCTCGGTGCCGTGACCGTAGATGACGGCGGGGATCTTGCCTGCGGCGCGCAGACGACGGGCGAAGCCCTTGCCGAAGCTCTCGCGGAGCTCGGCCTTGACCTTGGTGTCTTCAGACATGGGGTTCTCCTTCGGGGCACGCAGCGAGAGCTACGCGGTGGTCTTGGAATTGTTCTCGAACGCAGACACGTGAGGAAAGCCACCGGCTTGCTTCGCCGCGTCGATAACGGATGCCAGCGCACGCGCAGAAGCATCCCTCGCCGAGGTACTCCTCTCATGGTACCGGATGAGCCGGTAGGCTGAGGACACCGATCCCTCTCTGCAGAACACGGAGTTCTTCTCATGCTCGACGGCGTCTTCTTCTCCCACGCGATCGCCTGGCTCATCGGCGCCATGACCGTGTGCGCTGCCGGCTTCACGTTCGCTGCACTCTTCTCCCTCGGCCGCTCGGGCTACCGCAAGGACTGACCTCTCCCGCTCGCGCGGTCACCGCGCGCTCGCGAGAAGCGCATTCCGGCGACACACGGGAGAAGCACCCCTGTCGTCGCGATAATCTGGATGCATCCCTTTCTTCTCGATCTAGGAGCCATCTGTGCCCGAAGCATCAGCGAACATCGGAGTCGTCGGACTCGCCGTCATGGGGTCGAACCTCGCCCGCAACCTCGCCAGCCGCGAGGGCAACACGGTGGCGATCTTCAACCGCAGCTACGAGAAGACCGAGACCCTCGTCTCCGAGCACCCTGAGGCCGGCTTCGTCGCCGCCAAGACGTACCAGGAGTTCGCAGACTCGCTGCAGAAGCCGCGCACCGCGATCATCATGGTCAAGGCCGGCGGCCCGACCGACGCCGTGATCGACTCGCTGGCCTCGGTCTTCGAGCCGGGCGACATCATCGTCGACGGTGGCAACGCCTACTTCCCCGACACCATCCGCCGCGAGAAGGCCGTTCGCGAGACCGGCATCAACTTCGTCGGCGCCGGCATCTCCGGCGGCGAAGAGGGCGCGCTCACCGGCCCGTCGATCATGCCTGGCGGCTCGGACGAGTCCTGGATCACTCTCGGCCCGATCCTCAAGTCGATCGCCGCCGTCGCCGAGGGCGAGCCGTGCGTCACGCACGTCGGCCACGACGGTGCAGGACACTTCGTCAAGATGGTGCACAACGGCATCGAGTACGCCGACATGCAGCTGATCGCCGAGGCCTACGACCTCATCCGCCGCGGCACGGGCAAGTCGCCCGCCGAGATCGCCGAGATCTTCGCCGAGTGGAACAAGGGCGAGCTCGAGTCCTACCTGATCGAGATCACCGCAGAGGTGCTCCGCCAGGTGGATGCCGAGACCGGCAAGCCCCTCGTCGACGTCATCCTCGACCAGGCCGGCGCCAAGGGCACCGGCGCGTGGACCGTGCAGACCGCGCTGTCGCTCGGTGTCCCCGTCTCGGGCATCGCCGAGGCCACCTTCGCCCGCTCGCTGTCATCGCACCCCGAGCAGCGCGAGGTCGCAGGTTCGCTCCCCGGCCCCGATGAGGAGTTCGTCGTCACCGACGAGGCCGCCTTCATCGAAGACGTCCGTCTCGCGCTGTACGCCTCGAAGATCGTCGCGTACTCGCAGGGCTTCGACGAGATCCGCGCAGGCGCAGCCGAGTACGGCTGGAACATCGACCTCGGCGCGATCAGCAAGATCTGGCGCGGCGGCTGCATCATCCGCGCCCAGTTCCTCAACCGCATCGCCGACGCCTACGCGGCAGAGCCCGGTCTGCCCGTGCTGCTGACCGCTCCGTACTTCACCGAGGCGATCACGCGCGCTCAGGCGCCGTGGCGTCGCGTCGTGGTCGCGGCGGCACAGGCCGGCATCCCTGCTCCGGCGTTCTCGTCGTCGCTGTCGTACTACGACGGCATCCGTGCCGACCGCCTGCCCGCCGCCCTCGTCCAGGGACAGCGCGACTTCTTCGGTGCGCACACCTACAAGCGCATCGACAAGCCGGGCACGTTCCACACGCAGTGGTCGGGCGACCGCACCGAGATCGAAGCCGAAGACACGCACTGAGCGCGTCCCGCACATGACGAAGGCCCCGGCGATTCCGCCGGGGCCTTCGTCACGTCTCATCGGGTGATGTCCTGCACCGTCCCCTTCGCGAGCCGCAGGCGCCTGGTGGCCCGGCGGGCGACCGCCGAGTCGTGCGTGACGACGATCATGGTGATCCCCTCCGCGCACAGCCCCTCGAGCAGCGCGAGGATCTCATCGCGCATGCTCTCGTCGAGATTGCCCGTGGGTTCGTCCGCGAGCAGCACACGTGGCCGCTTCACGATCGCCCGCGCGATCGCCACACGCTGCTGCTGACCGCCCGACAGCTCGGTGGGCAGGTGATCGCCGCGGTCGGCGAGCCCCACATGAGCGAGAGCTTCGGCGACCCGAGTCGCGCGCTCGGTGCGGCTCAGCTCGGTCGGCTCGAGAGCCATGTTCACGTTCTCGGCCGCCGTCAGCGTGGGGATCAGGTTGAACCCCTGGAAGACGAAGCCGATCTCCTCGGCGCGGATGCGACTGAGCTCACGCGCGGATGCCGAGGCCAGCTCGATGTCACCGAGCTTCAGTGACCCGGACGACGGCTTGTCGAGCGCACCGAGCATCTGCAGCAGAGTCGACTTGCCCCCGCCCGTCGGCCCCTGGATCGTGACGAACTCACCGGGGTGGATGGTGAGGTCGACGCCCGTGAGGGCCTTCACCGTGCGGCCCTTCTGCGTGTAGGTGCGCGTGACATCCTGTGCGCGGTACAGCGGCGCGGTGGCATCCGTGCCGTTCGCGGCCGGAGCGATATCTGCGATGGTCATGTCCGTTTCTCCTTGTCTGTGACGTGTGTTCGCGAGTCCGTCAGGCGACGGATCGCAGGGCCTCTGCCGGGCTGAGACGCGCAGCGCGCCAGCCCCCGAATGCTCCGGCCACAAGGCCGCCGAGCACCGCGAGACCGACCGCGGCGACCAGCACCCACGGGGTGAACGGAGCCTGCAGCACGATGTCGGCCGCCTGCTGGGTCTGGAACATGCCGCCACCACCTGTCGGGCCGCCGCCCATGCCCCCGGGGCCGCCTTCCGCGTTGCCCGCGGCTGCGGCGGCGACCGTGGGCTTCACGAGGTTGATGACGACGATCCCGGCGATCCCGAGCGCGAGTCCCACGGCGCCTCCGATCAGCCCCTGGACCATGGACTCACCGGCGACCTGACGCACGACGCGTCCGTTCGACCAGCCGATCGCCTTGAGCGTGCCGAACTCGCGGGTGCGGCGGGAGACACCGGACAGGGTCAGCAGCACCGAGAGCAGCACGGCCACCGCGAGCACGATGATCGACAGCCAGGTGCCGAGGTTCGTGATCAGCGACGTCGCGCTGGAGAGCGAACCCGAGACGGTGGACGCGAGCTCGGACTGCGACGTGATCGTGGCATCCGGGAGCTCGTCGGCGAGGGCGGCCTGCACCGCGTCGATCGACGATGCGGACTCCGCCTGGACGTACACGGTCGAGATGACGTCACCCGCGCCCGAGAGCTCCTGGGCCGTGTCGAGGGGCAGGTAGACGTTCGCCGCAGTGTCGGCCGAGTCGGAGGTGGATGCCACGACCCCGACGACCTCGACATCGGAACCGGCGACATCGATGGTGTCGCCGACCGCGATCTCGTTCGTGGTCGCATAGGTCGCGTCGACCAGAGCGACGAGCGCCCCGGCATCATCGGTGTCGAGAGCGCGACCGTCACTGATCGCGACGGAGGCGAGCGGCCCCACGGAGGTCACGGCGGGGTCGATCCCGAGAACGGTGAACGAGTCGACGCCGAACGATCCGCCGCCGGCGCCGTCCGCGCCGCCCTGCGGCGGAGTCTGCCCCTCGGTCGGTGCGGTTCCCTCGGTCGCGCCGTCCTGCGCGCCGAAGCCACCGCTCGGAAGCTCGCCCGAGAAGGTCGAGTTGGTGAGGCTCAGTGCAGCGGACGCTGCGGTCACGCCCTCGGTCGAGGTGACCGTGTCGAGCACGGACGACTCGAGAGTCCCGCGCATGAAGTCCGTCATCAGCGTGGACTGACTGAGAGTGGTCGTGTCTCCGTCCGTGGCTCCGTCTTCGGATCCGAAGTCGAAGCGCTGCCCGCCGCCCTCCCCCGGTTCCGCGGCGGCACCGGTCACCGTGAGGTCGGTGCCGACTCCGTACACCGACTCCAGGGCCTGTGCCTGCGCATCGCGCACTCCCGCCGTGAGGGCGTTGACGATGATCACCAGAGCGATCGCGATCGCGAGCCCGATCGCGACGATCCACGTCTGCTTCTTGCGGCCCGCCAACTCTCGCCGCAGATATGTCCCGTACATGTGTCTCCTTACGCCGCGCCGTTCGCGGGCCGATCACGACGCTAGAGAGCGCAGTTTTGCGGGATCGAGGGGGGAGTGATGAGAAACCTATGGAGCGCGCATCTCACAGGAGACGCATAGCGCTCTCCATAGAAACCCCATAGGTGATTCCGCAGAATGTACTCATGAGCACCGATCTCCCCGAACTGCGCCGCCCCGACGGCTCGCCCCTGCGCATCCTCGCCGTCGACGACGAGCAGATGCTCACCGACCTGCTGGCGATGGCGCTGCGCATGGAGGGCTGGGAGGTGCGCACCGCATCCTCCGGTCTCGAAGCCCTTCAGGTCGCGCGCGAGTTCGAACCGGATGCCCTGGTGCTCGACATCATGATGCCCGACCTCGACGGCATGGCGGTGCTCCGCCGCCTGCGCGAATCCGGCAGCCTCGTTCCGGTGCTCTTCCTCACCGCGAAGGATGCCGTCGGCGACCGCGTCGCCGGGCTCACCGCCGGAGGAGACGACTACGTCACGAAGCCCTTCAGCCTCGAAGAGGTCATCGCGCGCCTGCGCGCCATCATCCGCCGCACCGGCCACGCGACCGCCGACGACGGTCAGTCGATCCTGCGCGTGGCCGACCTCACCCTCAACGAGGACAGCCATGAGGTCGTGCGCGACGGCACCGAGATCGAGCTGACCGCGACCGAGTTCGAGCTGCTCCGCTACCTGATGCGCAACGAGCGTCGAGTGCTGTCGAAGGCGCAGATCCTCGACCGTGTCTGGAGCTACGACTTCGGCGGCAAGTCTTCGGTCGTCGAACTGTACATCTCGTATCTCCGCAAGAAGATCGACGCCGGACGCACCCCGCTGCTCCACACCGTGCGAGGTGTCGGCTACATGATCAAGGCGCCCCAGTGAGCTCGACGAGGATGGCTCGGCGGCCGATGAGCCTGCAGACCCGGCTGATGACAGCCGTGATCGGCTTCGTCTCGCTCATCCTCGTGATCGTCGCCGTCATCACCAGTGCATTGCTGGGAAGCACGCTCGAGAGTCAGCTCGAGGATCGCCTGCACAGCTACTCGAATGAGGTGACGCGGTGGGTCAGCCAGGTACCGGCGCAGTACGCGAACATGGACACCATCCTGGAGATCAACGATGCCCGTGTTCCCGGACTCCTGCTCGCCGTGTCCAGCACAGAGGGTGGCACGAGCGGCGTCCTGTTCCCTGACACCAAGGACGAGTGGGGCGGGGTGTCGCAGAAGCTGACCAGCGCCGATCTCGAACGGATCGACGCTGCGCTCGGCGGGCAACGGAGCGCCACCGTCAACCTCGACGATTTCGGCTCCTACATGGTGATCGCACAGAAGGCAGCCAACGGCGTCAACGTCGTCACGGGTCTTCCCCGCACCGAGATCCAGAATCAGCTGACGACGCTGCTCACCGTGATCGCCCTCGCGACGATCGGCGGCCTGATCCTCCTCGCGCTGACGACGGCCATCACGATCCGCGTGGGGCTGAGGCCGCTGCGCGCGGTCGCGGCGACGGCCACGCGTGTCGCGAACCAACCTCTGGATCGCGGAGAGGTCGAGATCACCGAGCGTGTGCCCGCCTCCGAGGCGGATCCGCGCACCGAGACCGGGCTCGTCGGCGCCTCCCTGAACACCCTGCTCGACCACGTCAACGACTCCCTCGCCTCCCGGCAGAAGAACGAGGAGCGGATGCGACGCTTCGTCGCCGACGCGAGCCATGAGCTGCGGACTCCGCTCTCATCCATCCGCGGATACTCGGAGCTCTCGCTGCGCGCGCTGAAGCAGCAGGGCGGCCCCGCCGCCATCGAGGGAACGACGACCTCACTCGAGCGCATCCAGGCCCAGTCGCTGCGGATGACGAGCCTGGTCGAGGATCTGCTGCTCCTCGCCCGCCTCGACGAGGGCCGAGAGCTGGTGCACGGGACCGTCGACCTCACGCAGCTCGCCCTGGAGGGGTTGTCGGATGCGCGCCCGACCGCGGCGGATCATCACTGGAACATCGAGGCCCCCGAAGAGCCGATCGTCATCATCGGCGACGCCGGACGGATGCACCAGGTCGTGGCGAACCTCCTCGCCAATGCGCGGACCCACACCCCGGCAGGCACCTCGATCACGCTCAGCGTGAGCCGCGAGGGCGACGAGGCCGTGCTTCGCGTGCACGACGACGGCCCCGGCATCGACCCCGGGGTGCGCGACGAGCTCTTCGCCCGCTTCGCACGCGGCGACAGCTCCCGCGCCCGGCAGACCGGTGGCACAGGCCTCGGACTCGCGATCGCGAAGGCGATCGTCGAAGGACACGGCGGACACATCACCGTGTCGAGCGAGCCTGGCGACACGACGTTCACCGTGCGCATCCCGATCAGCCCGGCCCAGACCTCAACCGACTGATCGCGCGGCTCTCCCTGCCTATGCGGGGCCACTTTCGCACCGGGACCAGGCGGTTCCCGTGCGGAAGTGACCCCGCATAGGAATTCCGGTGCGAAAGTGACCCCGCACGGGAGGTTCCGTGCGGAAGTGACCCCGCACCGCCCCGACCGCCCCACCCGCAGGCGGGGCCAGAAAAGCATCCTAAACGGACGATTGCCGTGCGAAAGTGACCCCGCACGGGAGGTTCCGTGCGGAAGTGACCCCGCACCGCCCCACACGGGAGTTCCCACACGGGAGTTCCCACACGGGAGTTCCCACACGGGAGTTCGGGTCCGGTACGGGAGCGACCGCCCCCGGCCCGAAGGCCCCCGGACTCGGCCCGACTCAGTAGCCGGCGAACGCGTCGGTCGTGAGAGAGCGGGCCTTCTGCAGTGCCGGGGCGAGGTCGGCGATCAGGCGCGGCGGGCCGGAGATGAACGAGTGCCGCGCACCGAGGTCGGGAACGTACCGCTCCAGCCCCGCGGCATCGAGCCGGGCACCCTGCGCCCACGTCCAGTGCGCGGGGAGATCGGCCGGCTCGTCACGGGTGAAGACGACGACACGAGCACCGGTCGCGGCGAGTTCGTCGCGGAACGCGAGCTCCGAGCTGTCGGATGCGACGTAGACCAGCACGACGTCACGCTGCTGCCCGGTCAGCTGCAGCTGACGCAGCTGGGACACGAACGGCGTCACACCGATGCCGGCCGCCACCATCAGCACCGGGGTCTCGGCGCGCGGCAGAAGGAAGTCTCCCCAGGTCCCCGTCACCGCGAGTGCGGATCCGGGCTCCGCGGCGGCCAGCGCGCGCTTGTAGCTCGACGGATGCTTCTGATCGCCGTCCTTGTACGCGATGCGCAGCGTCGGGAGATCGGCGGGTGCCGAGACGATGCTGAACTCGCGGCGGGTGCCTCGCGCATCCGGTCGGTGGTGCGGCACGTCCAGCTCGAGGTACTGACCGGGAAGGAAGCGGACCTTGCCCTTCGCGCGGAACGTGAGCTCCTGCGCGGTGGGGGTGATGAACTGGCGCTTCTCGAGCACGAGGCGCACCGACCCCCGCAGCGCGAACGCGAAGGCGAGGAGGTTGCCGATGAGCAGCGCACGCTCCTGGCCGAGCGTGAAGAGCCCGGCGACCTCGATCGGCCACCCGGCGAGCACGCCGACGAGCGCGGCCACGGAGAACTGCTGCCAGCGACGCGGCGGCAGGGTCAGCGGCTCCGACAGCATGAACGCCCCGAGGAACAGGAAGGGCGACTGCAGCACGGCGAACGAGAGAGCGGAGCCGAGGTCGAAGGCGATCTCGAACTCCTGCGCCTGCACCGCCTGCCGCAGGACCGACACGGCGACCGCAACGAGGAGGAAGATCACGACGATCCGCACCTTCTCGGTGCGCCACAGCACGGCGAGCCCCAGTATCGCCACGGGGATGAAGAGCGACGGCGTGCCGACCCACCATGACGACGACGTGCCGAGCCACTCGAAGGCTCCGAAGGAACCGAGGATCGACACCACGGCGGCGCCGAACGCCGCCGGGTTGAGGATGTGCCGCCCGCGCCACGCGATCAGATACTTCGACAGGCTCGCCACGGCACCGGCGATCGCGAGTCCCAGCAGCGCCGTCGGCTCGATCCCCGGTCGCAGGACGAAGAGCAGGATCAGCGCGGTGACGAGCGAGGACTCGATGCGCCAGGGCAGGCGCAGGATGCGCTGTGCCGCGGCGTCCACAAGCGAGATCACGACCGCGAGCACGACGAACGAGGCGATGATCTCGAGCGGTGCGGGTGAGACGATCACGCCGAGCGCCGACAGCACGAGCGCGATGAGCGCGAGCGTCAGCAGCGAGAACAGCACCAGCCGGTACATCGAGATGGCGCCGAGCAGCGCGAGGACGCGCTGGCGCAGGGCGGTGATGGAGGTGATCACGGGTCTACTCTTCCCTACTTCGGAGGCTCAGGGGCGGGTGGTGAAGAGCTGCGCCGGGCATCCTGGCGAGCGTTCGGCGCGGCCGTCCGTCGACATCCGCACCCATTCGACGCCCCACGTCGCTGCGAGCTCCGGGCCGCCGTCGAAGAAGAGCGCGGTGGCGATGGCGTCCGCCCTCATGGCCGCAGGCGCTATCGCCCAGGTCGCAGCCCAGGTGCGCACCGGGACTCCCGTGCGGGCATCGAGCACGTGGTGCAGGCCATCGCCCCACGCGCGACGGTTGATCGCCGAGGCGCACAGCGCTGCATCCTGCAACTCGATGACACCGATCGCCTTGCTCGCATCGTACGGATGCTCGAGGCCGATGCGCACGGCGCTGCCGCGCACCCTCATGTCACCGCCCGCGTCGACGACGAGATCGCCCGGCACGTCGGCGAGCACGTCAGTCACGATATCGACGAGACGCCCCTTGCCGAGTGCACCCACGTCGAGGAGTGCGGGGGCGGATGCCGTCGCCTCGCCTTCGGTCCATCGGACGCGATCGGTCCAGTCGCGAGGAGCGGCGATCGGATCACTCGCGACGAGGGAGTACGACGCGTCGTATCCGAGTGCTGCGAGGCTGTCTGCGACGAGCGGGTTGACCGCTCCGGTCGTCGCCTGTGAGAGGTCGAGGTAGGCGTCGAGCATCGCCCCGGCATCCGGCGACGAGATCGATCCTCCGTCACGCCCCACGCGGGTGACCGCGGAGTCGCCCCGGAACCGGGACCACTCCCGGTCGAACCGGTCGATCTCGGCGCCGACGAGCCGTCGTTCGTCGGCGCCGAGCTCGTTCGAGGTCTCGATCTCCCAGGTCGTGCCGATCGCGTCGAAGCGCCAGATCGCCATGGCCGTGTCAGGCGCCTCAGGCGGCGGCCTGCTCCTTGATCGAGTCGACGGCTTCGTTGAACCCGCCGCTGGTGAGCGACGAGCCGGCAACGCGGCTGACGTTCAGCTCGTCGAGCGACTTGCCCACGACCTCGTCCGAGATGCCGTCGATGAACTGTCCCTGGTACTGCTCGGTCTCGCGGGCCTTGGGGTCGCCCGTCACCTCGACCTCGGTCACGACGCCGTCGTCGATCGTGAGGGTCACGCTGATCGACTCGACCGTCTCGGGCGTCTGGTACGACCCGTCGGCCGTGTAGGTGCCGTCGGAGTAGTCGCCGGTCGACGCTCCCGAATCGGTCGATTCGGTGCTCGTGTCGGTTCCGGTGTCGGTGGACTGGTCTTCGGCGTCAGCGGTGCCGGAGCATCCTGCGAGGACGAGGAGCCCTGCGACGCCGGCGAGAGCTGCGCCCTTGCGAACAGAAGTCGGTACAGTCGTGCGGATCATGATGGTCCTCCCGGCCTTGATCGATGTGTTGATTCGACCGTAGGGACAGCATCTATGCGCGGGCTGTGCCCGATATATGAGTCGCTTACGCGTCTCCGCCGAACATGCTCGTGACGGATCCGTCTTCGAAGACCTCACGGATCGCGCGACCCAGAAGCGGGGCGATCGGCAGGATCGTCAGCTTGTCCCAGCGGCGGGACTCGGTCAGAGGGATCGTGTCGGTGATCACGACCTCGTCGATCGATGCGTCCTGAAGGCGCTCGGATGCCGGGTCGCTGAAGATCGCGTGGGTCGCTGCGACGATCACACGATGCGCGCCGTTCGCCTTGAGCGCCTGGGCGGCCTTGACGATGGTGCCACCGGTGTCGATCATGTCGTCGACGAGGAGGCAGGTGCGTCCCTCGACGGCTCCGACGATCTCGTGCACCGAGACCTGGTTGGCGACCTTCGGGTCACGGCGCTTGTGGATGATGGCCAGAGGCGCACCGAGGCTGTCTGACCATGTGTCGGCGACGCGGACGCGCCCCATGTCGGGAGAGACGACGGTGAGGATCTTGCGATCTTCCGCGCTCAGCGTGCGCTCGAAGTAGTCCAGCAGCACCGGCTTGGCGAACAGGTGGTCGACGGGACCGTCGAAGAAGCCCTGGATCTGAGCTGCGTGCAGGTCGACGCTCATCACGCGGTCGGCGCCGGCCGTCTTCAGCAGGTCGGCGACGAGGCGGGCGCTGATCGGCTCGCGACCGCGGCCCTTCTTGTCCTGACGCGAATACGGATAGTACGGGGCGACGACGGTGATGCGCTTGGCCGATGCGCGCTTCGCGGCGTCGATCATGATGAGCGCTTCCATGAGCCACTCGTTCACCGGCTCGCCGAAGGTCTGGATCAGGAAGAGATCGCAACCCCGGATCGAGACATCGAACCGGGCGTAGATCTCCCCCGACGCGAACGTGCGGTGCTCGGTGGGCACGACCTCGGTGCCCAGCGACGCGGCGACCGCGGCGGTCAGTGCCGGGTGCGAACGACCACCGGCGACCACGAGTCGCTTCTTGGTCTTGGCGACGAGTCCGGGGGCGATGCCGTTGTCCCGGTCCAGATCGACAGTCTTCTTCTTGCGCGCCATCGTTTTCGCCTATTCCGCCACTCGGGATCGGACTGCGGCGTCTGCCGCGCCCGTGCCTGCCCTGTTCTTCTCGACCCAACCCTCGATGTTGCGCTGAGGGGCGACGCTCATGGCAAGGGAACCGGCGGGGACGTCCTTGCGGACCGTGGCGCCGGCACCTGTCTTGGCGCCGGCTCCCAGCCTAACGGGCGCGACGAGGGTCGTGTGCGACCCGGTGTGCACCTCGTCCTCGACCACGGTGCGGTGCTTGTTCACATCGTCGTAGTTCGCGGTGATGGTGCTCGCGCCGAGGTTGACGCCGCGTCCGATGGTCGCGTCGCCGACGTACGACAGGTGCGGGACCTTGCTGCCCTCGCCGATCTCTGCGTTCTTCGTCTCGACATAGGCGCCGATCTTGCCTCTGGCGCCGAGCACGGTGCCGGGGCGGAGGAACGAGAAGGGTCCGACCGTGGCCTCTGCCCCGATCACGGCGAGCGTGGCGTCGGTACGGCGGACGATCGCATCCTCGCCCACCTCGCAGTCGACGAGCGTCGTGTCAGGCCCGATGATGGCCCCCTCGGCGATCGTCGTGGCGCGCAGGATGTGCGTGTTCGGGAGGATCGTGACGTCGGGCGCGAGCGTCGCGTCGTCATCGATCCAGGTCGTCGCCGGATCGATGACGGTGACGCCCTCGAGCTGCCAGCGGCGGACGATGCGGCGGTTGAGGAGGCGACCGACCTCGGCGAGCTGCGCGCGGTCGTTCACGCCGTAGGTCACGGTGACGTCGGAGACGACGGATGCCGCGACGCGGCTGCCGTCGCGGCGGAGGAGTCCGGGGACATCCGTCAGGTACATCTCGCCCTGCGCGTTGTCGACTCCCACGGATGGGAGGTACTTGCGCAGCGTGCCGACGCGGAACACGTACATGCCGGCGTTGATCTCGCGAACCGCCGCTTCATCGGCGCTCGCATCCTTCTGCTCGACGATGCGGTCGACGCCGCCCTCGGCATCGCGGATGACACGGCCGTAGCCGTTCGGGTCGTCGACGACCGCGGTCATCAGGGTCGCCTCGGCGTCCGCCTCGCGGTGCGCGTCGAGGAACGAGCGCAGCGTGTCGGCATCCGCCAGCGGGCAATCGCCGGAGAGCACGAGGACGTCGCCGTCGAAGGATGCGGGAAGAGCGTCGACCGCGACCTGCACGGCGCGTCCGGTGCCGGGCACCTCGTCCTGATCGATGAAGACCGCATCCGGGTAGTCGGCTTCGAGAGCAGCGATCACCTGGTCGCGCTCGTGGCGCACGACGACCTCGACGTGGGAGGCCTCGAGCCGACCGGCGGTCGTGAGCACGTGTCCGACGAGTGGTCGTCCACCGATCGGGTGCAGCACCTTGGGCAGGCGCGAGCGCATGCGGGTTCCCTGGCCTGCGGCGAGGATGATGATCGCGAGATTGTTCCCAGTCATGCTCCGCCGCCAGGACTCGAACCTAGACCTAACAGCTCCAAAGGCTGTCGTGCTGCCATTACACCACGGCGGACCGCGGCCCCCGAGGGAGCTGCGGGTCAAGTCTGCCACGTCCGCCTGCGTGCTACCGGCGATAATGGACGGATGACAGAGGCTGATGAGGTTGATCGGATCGTCGGCGCCTGGAACACCCAGCGCCCCGACCTCGACTTCTCACCCCTCGAGGTCCTGTCGCGGATGGATCGGCTGACCCGCCTGCTCGACCGTGCTCGTCGCGACGTGTTCCGCCGCAGCGACCTGGAGGCCTGGGAGTGGGATGTGCTCTCGGCTCTGCGCCGCGCAGGAGCACCGTTCCAGCTCTCCCCCAAGCAGCTGCTGCAGCAGACGCTGGTGTCGAGCGGCACCATGACGAACCGCATCGACCGGCTGGTCGGGCGTCGTTTCGTACGACGCGAGGGCGACCCGGCCGACGGTCGCAGCGTGCTCGTCACGCTCACGGACGACGGGCGGATCAGGGTGGATGCCGCGATCACGCGTCTCGTCGACGTGGAGGACGACCTGCTGCGGGCGCTGTCCCGCGGCGACCGTGACCGCCTCGCCGCGCTGCTGCGCAAGCTGAGCCTCAGTTTCGACGCGTGAGGACCTGACGACATGGCGATGCTCTCCCCTCTTCCGGTGCGCGACGGCGTCGGCGCCACGCGTCTGCACGTCCCGATGAGCGGCGAATGGCCGACCGTGGGCGCCTACATGATCGACCGCTTCTTCCACCTCGATCCCGAAGGCCTGCTCAGCCGCTTCGACCGCGGCGAGATCGTGGCCCGCGACGGCACTCCCCTGGCGCGGGACACGCCCCTGGGCGTCGAGGAGTTCATCTGGTATTACCGGGATCCCCCCGTCGAGACGCGGCTACCCGTGGAGATCGAGGTCATCCATCAGGACGACGACCTGGTGGTCATCGACAAGCCGCACTTCCTGCCGACGATTCCCGGCGGCAAGTTCCTGCAGAACTCGGCGCTCATCCGCCTCCGCAACCTGCTCGGCAACGATGAGCTCGCACCGATCCACCGACTCGATCGGGCGACCGCCGGGGTGCTCATGTTCTCGGCGCGCCCGGCGACCAGAGGGCCGTACCAGCTGCTGTTCGAGACCCGACAGGTGCAGAAGGTCTACGAGGCGGTCTCCGCCCTCCCGGCCGACTGGGATGCGTCGCAGTTCCCGCTCGTCTACCGCAACCACATCGTGAAGCTGCGCAACGAGCTGAAGGTGCAGGTCGACGACGAACGGGAACCGAACGCCGAGACGCTGATCGAGGTCCTCGAAGCCGACGAGCGCGTCGTGCACACACTGCTGCACCCGCACAGCGGCAAGATGCATCAGCTGCGGGTGCACCTCGCAGCTCTCGGCCTCGGCATCCTGAACGACCCGTTCTACCCCGAACTGCGCGGTGAGCGCCCCGACGACTTCGATCACCCCATGCAGCTGCTCGCCCGCGAGCTGCACTTCGTGGATCCGCTGAGCGGCGCGCCGAGGGTGTTCTCCACGACGCGCACGCTGCAGGAAGCGCCTCTCAGCGGCGCATGATCTTGCGCGCGAGCCGCGTGCCGAGCATCTGCACGAGGTGCACGAACACCACGATCAGCACGATCGCCGCCCACATCACGAGCGGTTCGAACTGACGGAAGCCGTAGATCTGGGCGAACGCACCGAGGCCGCCGCCGCCGATGAGACCGGCCATCGCGGTCATGTCGATGAGCGCGACGACGATGAAGGTGTAGCCCAGGATGAGCGGCCCGAGGGATTCGGGGATCGCCACGGTGAAGAGGATGCGCCAGGGGCCGGCGCCCATCGCGCGGGCGGCCTCGATGACTCCGGGCGAGACCGAGACGAGGTGCTGCTCGACGATGCGGCCGATCGCGAAGGCTGCGGCGAGACCGATGATGAACGCGCCGGCGGTGGTGCCGATGCCGGTGCCGACCACCACGCGGGCGAAGGGCTGTGCCACGGCCATGAAGATCACGAACGGGATAGGACGGAAGAAGTTCACCGCGAGGTTCGCGACGACGGAGACGGGTCGGTTCTGCGCGAGCCCGCCGGGGCGGCTGACGTAGAGGATGACACCGATCGCGAGACCGAGGATGCCGCCGAGCACGAGTGCGAACGACGTCATGTAGAGGGTTTCGAGCGCGGCCTTCCAGAATTCGGGCCACAGTTCGTTCAGACGATCCATCAGCGCGCCTCCTCTCCGGCGATCTCGGTGACTTCGACCCGCTGCGAGATCTCCCCCAGCGTGCGGTCGATCACGGCGCTCTCACCGCGGATCGCGAGCGTGAGGTGGCCGAACGCCCTCCCGCGGATGTCGTTGATCCCGCCGTACACGAGCTCGAAGTCGAGCCCTGCGCCCGCGAGGTCGAGGAACACCTGTGCCTGCGAGGAGTCTCCGTCGCGGAACGAGAAGGTGACGAGGCGGCCTCGGTGCCGCTCGCGCAGCACGCCGAGCTCGGACGGCGAGGGGATGCCCTTCACGACCGTGCCGACGAAGCGCTGCGACGCGGGGTTCTGCGGGGCGGAGAAGACATCGAAGACATCGCCCTGCTCGATCACGCGACCGTTCTCCATGACCGCGACCTTGGTGGCGATCGTCTGGATGACGTCCATCTCATGGGTGATCACGACGATCGTGACGCCCTGCTCCCGGTTGACCCGCTTGAGCAGATCCAGCACGTCGTGCGTGGTCTGCGGGTCGAGGGCGCTGGTGGCCTCGTCGGCGAGCAGGATGGCAGGGCCCGTGGCCAAGGCGCGGGCGATGCCGACGCGCTGCTTCTGACCGCCGGAGAGCTGCTCGGGGAAGGCCTTGGCCTTGTCGGCGAGGCCGACGAAGGTGAGGAGCTCGGCGACCCGCGTCTCGATGTCGGCCTTCGACCAGCCGGCGAGCTTGAGCGGGTACGCGATGTTCGCCTTGACGCTGCGCGAGGCGAACAGGTTGAACTGCTGGAAGATCATGCCGATCCCCCCGCGGACCTTGCGCAGCTCGCTCTCCCGGAGGGAGGTGATGTCGACGTCGTCGACCGTGATGGTGCCGCCGGTCGCGGGTTCGAGCGCGTTGATCAGCCGCACGAGGGTCGACTTGCCGGCGCCGGAGTATCCGATGATGCCGAAGACATCACCCTTCTCGATCGAGAGGGTGACGTCGTCGACGGCCACGACCTCGGCGTCTTCACGGGTGCGGGAGGGGTAGGTCTTCGAGACGTTCGTCAGGGTGACGATCGGCATGCGGTGCTCCGGTCTGCTTCGGGAACGAAGAATCGGGTGACGCACGAAGCGCCACCCGATTCTCCCTCATCGGACGGGGGTGTCTTGCACCCGGTCGTCCTACTTCTTGGCCTCGGTGTCCTCCTGGACCTTCTTCAGCGAGGCGACGAGGTCCTTGACCGGAGTCTGCAGCGGCACCGCGGTGTCACCCGACGACTCGATCAGACCGGCCTGCACGTCCTCGTTCGTCTGGAAGATCTCGACGAGCTTGAGGTACGTCTCGTTGTCGGCGTCCTCGGCGCGCGACGCGAAGATGTTCACGTAGGGCAGCGCGTTCGGGTCCTCCGGGTCGTCCTGCGCGATCGCGTCATCGAAGGTCAGACCGGAGTCCTCGACGAAGTCGTTGTTGATGATCGCCGCGGCGACATCGGGCAGCGACGTGGGGATCAGGGCGGCCTCGAGGGCCGTGACCTTCACCTTGGACTTGTCGGTGTCGACATCGGCCAGGTCGGAGAAGATCGTTCCGCCGCTCTTGAGCTCGATGAGACCGGCCGACTGCAGCACGAGGAGTGCGCGTGCCTGGTTCGACGCGTCGTCCGGAACGGCGACGGTCTCGCCCTCGGGGATGCTGTCGACATCGTCGTACTTCTTCGAGTACAGGCCCAGCGGGTAGATCGCGGTCGAGCCGATCGGCGTCAGGTCGGAACCCGAAGCGCTGTTGTACTCGGCCAGGTACACGATGTGCTGGAACTGGTTGAGGTCGATCTCCCCCTCGGTCAGTGCGGGGTTCGGCTGCTCGTACGAGCCGAAGTCGACGAGCTCGACCGTGATGCCCTCGTCAGCGGCTGCCTCGACGAAAGGAGCCCACTGTGCGTCTCCCTTGCCGACGACGCCGATCTTGACGGTCTCGTTCTCGGAGTCACCGCCGCCGGAGCCGGCGTCGGAGGATGCCGTCGCGCAGCCTGCGAGCGCGACGAAGAGCGGGACCGCGGCGAGCGCGGCGATGACGGACGTGGTCCGACGGGATGCTGTGATGGACATGAGTGTTCGGGTTCCTCTCTTGGGGGACTCGAATACGTTAGGCAGCGCGACGCCGCGCGCGACAATCGAGTGTCACAGAGCGTCACAGCTCTCAGTCGTACTCCTCGATGCCCTGCAGCCGGACCTGTTCGAGGTCGAGCCGCGCCGCGATGCGACGCACGACGAGATCGTCGACCGTGCCCTCTCTGCGGAGCCCCAGGAGCACCTCGCGCTTGCGGTCGATGAGAGCGAGCTTGAGACGCGTGTGCTCTTCGTGCCGCAGCAGCGGAGAGCGCTGCATGACGTCGACGTCGACCGATGTGGCGAGCATCTGCAGGGTCCTGACCTCGCCTTCGGGGCTCTCCCCGTCGGCGTCGATGCGAGTGGCATCCGGCAGACGCAGCACCGTCTGCGCCGCATCCGATCCGCCGTCGCTCGCCTCGCGGTCACCGGCCGCCTCGGACATCGTGTTCCCGCTGCCCAGCGGATCCGGTTCGTCGAGCAGCACGTCGAGCGCCTGCGCCTCGGCATCGACGATGGCCTGTTCACGGGCCAGTGCGCGCGCGTTCGAGAACTCGAGCATCTGGTAGCCCTCGGCGCGCACCTTGTCGCGGATCTCCTGCCCGACGCCGTGCTCTGCCGCGAGGTCGTCGAGGGCCGCGAGTGCTGCTCCCGAGATGGCACGCTCCGCGAGCTCGTACTCCTCGTCCTCTCTGTGGTCGACGGGGAACCGAGCCCACCGGACGATCGCGGGCAGCAGCGGGCCCTGCACGAGCAGGCTGAGCATGATGACGCCCGCGGTGACGAAGACGATCTCATCGCGGCCGGCGATCTCGCCTTCGGTCGCACTCGCCGCAGGGACAGACAGCGCGATCGCGAGCGATACGGCTCCACGCATTCCCGCGACGGTCGACACCGCCATCGAGCGCGCCCGCGCGCCGGTGGACGGGCGGGGGGTGATCCTGCGCTGGAAGAGGATGTTCATGACCTGGAAGAGGTAGCGCACGACCAGCAGCGTCACCCACACCCCGAGGGTGATGAGCACGAGGCGTCCGATCGCCGCGGCGGAGATCTCGTGCGCGACGAACTGCACCTCGAGCCCGATCAGCACGAACAGGGCTCCGTTGAGGAGGAAGACCCCGAACGGCCAGGCCGCGTCGGCCTGTCTGCGTGACGAGGCCGTGGTCACCCTCGGCGAGACGTACGCGACGATGAGACCGGCGACGACGACTGCCAGCACTCCGGACGCATGCACGATCTCGGCGAGGAGGAAGGCCGAGAAGGGAATCAGCAGGAGTGCGACGTTGATGACGATCGTCGAAGACGTGCGGCGCAGCAGCAGGTATCCGAGGGCCGCGATCACGACACCGGCCGCGATTCCTCCGACATACGAGGTGAGCACCGACATCGTCACCGACAGTGGCGTGATGTTGCCGCCGAGCGCCAGCGACACGGCGATCGCGTAGAGCACGAGCGCGGTGCCGTCGTTGGTCAGGCTCTCGGCCTTGAGCTTCATGAACATCCGGCGCGGCAGCAGCCGGCCGAGTGCGGCGACGGCTGTGGCATCCGGCGGCGCCACAGCGGCACCGAGGATCAGGGCGGTCTCCCACGGCATCCCGAACAGCAGTCCGACACCCGCGACGGCGAAGGCGGATGCGACGACCAGCACCGTGCTCATCGGCAGGATGTAACGGAAGTCACGGCGGATCGAGCGCAGCGACGTCGTCAGGCTCTCCCAGAACAGCATCACCGGGAGGAACAGCAGCAGCACGGTCTCGGGTGGAAGCTGGATCTCACGCAGCTGCGGCACGAAGCCGAGCAGCAAGCCGATGATGACGAGCACCAATGGCAGCGCCAGCCGCACTCGCGGCGCGAGCAGCGTGCCCACGAGGATCGTGAGTCCGATCAGGACGGTGACCTCGAGTCCTTCCATCTGAACCTCCCGGGTACCGCAGGATCAAGCTGTGCGATCCCGGATGGCATCGAACCCCGCCCAGAGCACAGCGCATCGCACTGCCACCGTATTCCCACGGAGGCAGGATCGCGAGGGGTCAGTTCAGTCGAGCTCCTCCGTCAGCTCGAACCAGCGGAGTTCGAGCTCCTCGATCTCGGCCTGCTGATCGCTGATCGACTTCATCTTGTCGCCGAGGCCGGCGAAGTCCGACTGGTCGTGATCCGCGAGAGCGGTCTTCGCCTTGTCGACCTGCTGCGTGAGCTTCTGGATGCGACGCTCCAGCGACGCGACCTCCTTCTGCGCTGCGCGCAGGGCGGCACCGTCCAGGCTGGGGGCCTTCTTCTCTGTGTTGACGGCGGTCTGCGACTTGCCCGGCGCCGAGGTCTGCAGCTGACGCAGGCGCAGGTACTCGTCGACCCCTCCCGGAAGGTGTCGCAGATGCCCGTCGAGGATCGCGAACTGCTGATCCGTCACGCGCTCGAGGAAGTACCGGTCGTGGCTGACGACCAGCAGGGTTCCCGACCACGAGTCGAGCAGGTCCTCGATCGCCGCGAGCATGTCGGTGTCGAGATCGTTGGTCGGCTCGTCGAGGATCAGCACGTTCGGCTGGTCGAGGAGCACGAGCAGCAGCTGGAGGCGACGCTGCTGACCACCCGAGAGGTCCTTCACCGGAGTCGAGAGCTGTGCGGAGTCGAAGCCCAGGCGCTCGAGCAGCTGCCCGGGGGTGAGCTCCTGTGCCTTGGATCCCGAGCCCATCGTGTACGACGTGCGCAGACGCGAGATCACGACGCGCACCGGCTCGCGCCGCACGTCCTCAAGTTCGTCGAGGCGCTGGGTGAGAGTCTTGACCTTCACGGTCGTGCCGCGCTTCACGCGGCCGACGGTGGGCTCGACAGTGCCCGAGATGAGTCCGAGGAGCGTCGACTTGCCGGCGCCGTTGACACCCAGGATGCCGGTGCGCTCCCCCGGCGCGATGCGCCATTCGACGTCACGCAGCACTTCGCGCGTGCCGCCGTCTGCCGTCGGGTAGGTCACTCCGACGTCGAGCAGGTCGACGACGTCCTTGCCGAGGCGAGAGACGGCGAGCGACTGCAGCGACACCTTGTCGCGGATCTCGGGCACGTCGGCGATCAGCTCGTTGGCCGCGTCGATGCGGAACTTCGGCTTCGCGGTTCGGGCCGGAGCTCCTCGGCGGAGCCACGCGAGCTCCTTCTTGGCGAGGTTCTGGCGCTTGGCCTCGGAGGCGGCCGCCATCCGGTCGCGCTCGACGCGCTGCAGGATGTAGGCGGCATAGCCTCCCTCGAAGGGCTCGACGATACGGTCGTGCACCTCCCAGGTCTCGGTGCAGATCTCGTCGAGGAACCACCGGTCGTGGGTCACGACCATGAGTGCGCCAGAGTTCGGGCTCCAGCGCTTCTTGAGGTGCCCGGCGAGCCAGGTGATGGCTTCGACGTCGAGATGGTTGGTGGGCTCGTCGAGGGCGATGACGTCCCAGTCGCCCGTGAGCAGCTTGGCGAGCGAGACACGACGACGCTGGCCACCGCTGAGGGAGCCGATCTCTGCATCCCAGGGCAGGTCCTTGAGCAGTCCCTCGATCACATCGCGGATGCGGGGATCGCCGGCCCACTCGTACTCCGGGGTGTCACCGACCACTGCAGCGCTGATGGTCAGGTCGTCGCTGAGGGTGTCGGCCTGGTCGAGGACTCCGATGGTCGTGCCGCCGCGCACCGTGACGCGGCCCGAGTTCGGTTCCTTGATGCCGGCCAGCATGCCGAGGAGGCTCGACTTGCCGTCGCCGTTGCGGCCGACGATGCCGATGCGGTCACCTTCTTCGATGCCGAGGGTCACGGAGTCGAAGACGACCCTGGTCGGATATTCGAGGTGAAGGGCTTCTGCCCCGAGAAGATGTGCCATGTTGCTTCCCAGGGTAGCCGGGCGCGCTGTGCACGCAGGTCAGACTAGGGCGGCCTCGATCGCAGGAGCATGGCGCGCCTGCATCCGGTCGTCCCAGTGGCCGAGGAGTTCGAACGTCGCGATCCGGAAGGCGAGAGCGCGGACCAGGAGCTGCCGGCCCACGTTCCTGGCATCTGCGAGCCGGATCATCTCGGCGGGCTCGAGGTCGTGCCAGCACGCGGCGTCGGCGAGGACGATCGCATCGCCGAAACCGACCGGACGCCAGTAGGGCGCCCAGTCGATGACGACCGGAGGCTGTCCCGGCTCGAACATCACGTTGCCGAGGAGATCTCCGTGGATGATCTGGGCTGTCGCCGAGACCGGGCGGAAGGCGGCGATCAGACGGCGGAGGGTCGCGTTCGCGGGCGGTGACTCCTCTTGCCAGGCGATCCTGTCGGATCTCGCCCACGGATCGTCGGCCTGATCGAGGAAGTCGGGGCGCTCGATTCCCCGGACCGCCTGGTGGAACGCCTCCCCCGCGTCGAGCACGTCGGTCACGCGCGTCTCATCCGCAGCGCCAGGGAGCCACTGCCAGGCCTCCCATCCGTCGACCGTCCACGCTCCGGATCGCGCCGCGATCGGACGCGGGGTGCGGAACCCCGCGGAGTGGGGCAGCCCGGCGAGGACGATCGCCTTCCACACCGTCTCGCCGTCGCCTGCGGACGGACGCAGCACCGTGTCGCCTGCCCGCCACGTCAGCCCTCGACCGCCGGGAAGGTTCAGGATCTCGTCCTGATGCGCGCTCCCGATTCCGAACTCGGCGAGCGTGGCGCGTGAGGGTGGGAGTGCCGTGGCCATGGATCGAGGCTATGGCAGACGGTTCTGCGAGGGAGTCGTTCTTTTGGGCACGGCCGGCCTTTTCATCCATTGCATATCGGGTATATCTCGAAACTACGTTCGAATGTCGGTGGTTGCTGATCTACTTATTGCATGACAGCACTGCTCGACGCGACGGACTCCCAGATGGCGACACTCGCCGATCTGGTGACCTCGCTGCAGATCGCGGAGGCGACGGTGAGCAGCATGATGGCGGCTCGCGACGGCCTTCTCGCGATCGCCGGGCGACTGGCGATCGACATCGCGAAACAGGGTGACCATCCTGATCGCGGCGACCACTCGATCCGCACCATCGCCGCCGAGATCGCGACGGTGCAGCACGTCAGCGATCGCACCATCGAGCGGCGGATGGCAGCTGCGGGAATGTTGATCGACCTCTTCCCGACCGTGTGGGAGGCGCAAGGCCAGGGGCGCATCAGCGCCGCACATTCCCGGGTCATCGTCGACGCCGGGTCGCACATCGAGTCGCCGAGCGCCCGCCAGGCGTACGCGACGATCATGCTTCCTCTCGCCGAGGTCGAGTCCCCCAACAGGCTGCGCGCGCTGGCGCGTCGAGTGTCCGAGCGATTCGCTCCGACGACAGTGACGGAGCGACACCGCAAGGCGCGCGTTCAGCGGCGCGTCTGGGTGACCGACGGCGAAGACGGGATGGCCGGG
Organism: Microbacterium sp. Leaf159; assembly: GCF_001423615.1. Lineage (GTDB taxonomy): Bacteria > Actinomycetota > Actinomycetes > Actinomycetales > Microbacteriaceae > Microbacterium. Next base: position 137,675 of record NZ_LMOU01000002.1, read on the forward strand.
TTGCATGTGCACGCGCCCGCGGCGCTGATCCACGGCATGTTCGACCGTCTCTCGCAGATGGCGCACGCACTGCGCGACGAGAACCTCCGCGCGAGGCGGGAGGCGAAGCGAGAAGGACGGGACTTCGAGGCCGACGACCGAACTGTCGATGAGATCCGTGCCGACCTTCTCGCCGACCTGGTGCTCAGCGGCGCACCTGCCGGGCATGACACCGAAGACGGGCTGCTCGCAGAGATCACGGCACGCATCGAGGTCACGGTTCCGGTGACGACCCTGATGGCAGATGACGCGAGTCCGGCGTCGAGTGGCCGGATGCCGACCGGTGAAGGCTGCGTGACGCCGCCGGCAGAACTCGACGGCGTGATCCCCATCGACGCCGATACCGCTCGAAAGCTCGCGGGCACCGCCACGGGGTGGGACCGGGTGATGACGCATCCGGTCACCGGGCGGGTGCTCGCGGTCGACCGATACAGGCCCGGTAAACACCTCCGACGACATCTTCGCGCGAGAGACCAACGCTGTCGCTTCCCCGGGTGCGGGATCGCGGCACGGAAGTGCGACCTCGACCACAATCACGCAGCGTCGGCGGGCGGCGCGACCTGCGAGACGAACCTCGCCTCGTTCTGTCGACGACATCACGTGCTCAAACACCACTCCCCCTGGCACGTCGAACAGAAGCCGGGCGGACTCGTCGAATGGACGAGCCCGACCGGCCGCACCTACATCGACACTCCCCCTGCACCGAACACGGTCACCTTCACCATGTCGGACGACGTGCGCGCCCCTTTCTGACAGTTGCGACGCGCGCTGAATCCTGGGGCTGTGGACAACCTCGACGCCACGGAGCGTGATTTCACTACGGTGGCGCGGTGACTCCTCCTCAAACTCCAGTTATCTCCGCGCGCACACGCTTCGGCTCGGTTGTCAGCATCTTGCTTATGACCTGCGCTTTCGCGGGCTGCGCCTCAGCGACCATCATGACGCCCGGTCGGGACACCGACTTTGCTGCTGAAAGAGCATCGGCGGGCGCCGAGCAGGTATACCGGTTCTACATCGGTCTGCAGTGGTCGGTGAACCATGCGTGATGCGATGCGGATGCAGCGGATGCCCCTGTGCGTCAGTGCTGTCGCGCTGGGTGCTGTCGTGCTGACCGCGGCGCTCGGTTGTCTCACGGCATGCGCGCCGACGCCAGTACCCACCGCGACACCGACGGCTGCGTTCGCCAGCGAGGAGGAGGCCTACGCGGCGGCGGAAGAGGTGTACCGGGCTTACAACGATGCGGTGAACGCCCGGTCAAACGGGACTGGTGGCGCCGATGCCGATCCGCAACAGTACTTAACCGGCCTGGCACTCGAAGGCGACATCGACACCCAGAACCTTCTCGCATCAGGTGATCTGCACGTCTCTGGCGACGCAGCCATTTTGAAGTTCGCAGGAGAGACGGCCGATCTCGACGGAGACACTCCCACGATGACTGGGATTGTATGCATCGATGTCTCGGATGTCTCATTGATTGATAGGTCGGGAGCGGACGTGACGCCGCTCGGCAGGGAGGACAAGATCGCTCAGCGGGTGGTATTCCTCGGCGCAGAGGACTCACTGCGCATCTCGAACGAATCAGCCGTTGATGGACCGACATGTTGACCCGCGTGGCGTCTGCCTGCATAGGACTATTGCTGGCACTCGGCTGGGCTGCAACAGACGCAGCAGCGATGAGCACTTGCACGATAGCGGCGTCGCGCGTCGGCCTGTGCGGCTCGACCGACGGCACGTCACTCGATATCTCCGGCACGCAGGAGCAGCCCGGCGCCGACTCGAACTCGGGCTCGCCCCGCGGTGGCGGAGGGCCCGACGCGCAGCGCGGACCATCGGGGCCGAGTGACGAGGCGATCGACCTCGCCGCGTGCATGAACGACTCCGGAACGACCCGCTGTGCGCCGCGCGCGAACCAGGCCGCAGCTCCGGCGAGCATCCCTCCCGCGCCGGGCACACCCACGATCAGGATCTCGGACCTGGTGCGGTTCGCACCGGCATCCGTCCTCGCGGCTTCCGAGCCGGGAAACGTCGGAATCGCCGGCATGCCGACGAACTTCATCGGCGCAGCGACATCGCAGATCCAGAACGGTGAGCTGTTCGGCCTCCCCCTCCGCGTCCGCTTCACCCCGGCGGGATACGACTACACCTACGGCGACGGCAGCACGTCGACCGTGACGAGCCCGGGGCAGACCTGGGCGGCGCTGGGTCAGGCGCAGTTCACGCCCACCGCGACGAGCCACGTGTATCGCGGCCCCGGCGTGTACCCGGCCCGAGTTGACATCCGATACACAGCGCAGGTGGACCTCGGCGGCGGATGGATCGACGTTCCCGGGCAGCTCACGACGCCCGGTGCCGTCCAGGAGATCCGCATCCTCGAGGCCCGCACCGCGCTCGTCGCCCACACCTGCGACGAGAACCCGGCCGGCGTCGGCTGCTGAAGAACGCACCACAGCAGCACGCCAACAAGAAAGAGCCCCGGCCCCGAAGGTCCGAGCGGCCCTGTTCTGTCAGATCGCTGATCGCTTTCTCGTGCGACTCGACGATGCTCCTCGAGAGGCAGCCGCCGACCGATCCCCTCCGGCTTAAACTAGACAGGTGCCATGGAGTCGCCGGGTGTTCACGCTCTCACTAGCCAACCGCAAGGCAAAGCTGGTGCAGTCGAGAAGACGACCCGGTCGCTTCGAGCTCAGCGTGGATGGAATTGCGCAGTCCGTCGTCTCGATCACCGAACCCACCGCCCTCGAGTACAGCTACACCCAACACATCGCCCGCGCGATGGATGCCGCCGCCGAGCCTGATGCGCCGCTGTTCACCGTGCATCTGGGGGCCGGAGCACTCACGTTGGCACGCTACGTCCAGGCGACGCGCGCCGGATCACCTCAGCTGGTGGTGGAGTTCGAACCCGCGCTCTACGCCGCCGTCATCGACGCGCTGCCATTGCCTCCCGGGTCTGACATACGAGTCATCCTCGGTGACGCTCGGACGGTCGCGGACGCCGCTCTTCCGAATGAGAAGACATCGCCGGTGCAGCCATCTCCGTCCCCCGGACCTGACGACGCAGCGAGTTATCGCACCGCAATCGACACCGATTGGGTGGAGGCGTGCTTCACCGTCGTCGATCTCTGGGATGCCGCCGTCATCCGGCATCGTGTGGCCAGCCAGGAGTTCTATCGCCGGGTCGCCGCGCGCTCCGCAGCAGCGGGCGTGGTCGCCGTGAACCTGCTCGACGGGCATCCGTTCGAATACTCACGACGACAGGCCGCGACCCTGAGCACCGTGTTCGATCACGTCGCTGTCGTGCTCGATGCAGAGCCGGAAGATGCGGAAGGGCCGCTCGGCAACGTCGTCATTTTCGCGAGCGATGAGCCGCTGGACAAGGTGACCGCCTCCGCTCTGCTCGACACACCGCGACCTCATCTCCTCCGCGATGGCCCTCTGACGTCGTGGATCGCTGAAGCGCGCATCATGACAGATGCCGACGGCACAGACTCTCCCGATCCCGACGACCCCGTCTGGGGCTAGCGCACCGTGTGAAAAGTCGACCCGACATGGCAAAGAGCCGCCCGGACCCGAAGGTCCGGGCGGCTCGTCGTTGTTCGAGCGGAATCGCTTACTGGTACGACTTCACGATCTCGAGGAGGCTCGGCACGTTGGCGTAAGCCTCGGCAGCGTTCTCCTTGGTGACGATGATCGGGTCGAGCAGGTACGCCGGAACGACCTTGGCGCCGTTGTCGTACGACTCGGTGTCGTTGACGTCGACCTCATCGCCCTTCTGCAGCTGGCCGACCATCTTGATCGACTGCTCGACGAGCAGCGCGGTGTCCTTGTTGATCGTGGAGTACTGGATGCCCTCCATGATCGACTTCACCGACTCGACCTCGGAGTCCTGACCCGTGACGACCGGAACCGGCTTGCCGGCCTGCTGCACCGAGGTGATGATGGCGCGAGCAAGGGTGTCGTTCGGGGACAGCACACCGTCGACGACGGTGTCACCGCTGTACGACGAGGTCAGCAGGGTGTCCATGCGGTTCTGAGCGTTCTCCGGAAGCCAGCCCTCGGTCGCGGTCTGCGCGATCTCGGTCTGACCCGACACGACGACCAGGTTTCCGTTGTCGATCTCCGGCTTCAGCACGTCCATGGCGCCGTCGAAGAAGACCTTCGAGTTGGCGTCATCAGGCGAACCGGAGAAGAGCTCGATGTTGTACGGAGCCTCATGACCGGCACGCTCGGCGAGACCGTCGAGCAGAGCCTGACCCTGCAGCTGGCCGACCTTGAAGTTGTCGAATGCGACGTAGTAGTCGACAGCCTCGGTGTTCTCGATGAGACGGTCGTACGCGATCACGTAGGCGCCGGCGTCCTTGGCGGCCTGCACCTGCGTGGCGAGCTGCTTGCCGTCCTTCGCGCCGATGATGATGACCTTGGCGCCGTTGGTGACCATGGCCTGGATCTGGTTCTGCTGCTCGGCGACGGTGTTGCTCGCCGGAGCGTACTGGACGTCAGCCTTGAAACCGGCCGATTCCAGGCCATCGGTGAACAGCTTGCCGGCGAGAACCCAGTTCTCACTGGTCTTGTCGGGAAGCGCGACACCGATCGAGGAGCCGGCCTCGAAGCCCGCTGCGGCCTCTTCGCCAGATCCCGTGTCGGTTCCGCCGCCGCGCTCACCGGAGCAACCCGTGAGTGCGAAGGCAGCCGTCGCGACGAGCGCTGTCGCTGTGACGATGATCTTCTTCATGTGATCTCTTTCTGTGTGGTGGTGTGACGGATCCTGCGCGCGAGCACTGCGCGACGAATCCGCTTACTCGCTCCGCGTCTTGTCGACGGGCGGAGCCTGGTAAGTCTTGTTGGGCTCGAAGATCGCGTTGGCCTCCGGGTCGCTCCTGAGAGCGGACCGGCGCGTGAGCAGACCGATGAGCGAGGGGCGACCCTGCTGCTTGTTCCAGACGTCGATGCCGACCGCGAACAGGAGCACGATGCCCTTGATCATCGAGACGACGTCGGCGCCCTGACCGAGCAGTGCGAGGCCGTTGTTGAGGAACGCCATCACGAGACCACCGATGATCGAGCCGATCACCGTTCCGATACCACCGGCGACGGCAGCGCCACCGATGAACACGGATGCGATGGCATCCAGCTCCCAGCCGGTGCCGTCGTTCGGGCCGGAGGCCTGCGAACGGGCGACGAAGATCATGCCGGCCAGCGCCGCCATCATCGACATGTTCATCATGACGAAGAAGTCGACCCAGCGGTCCTTCACGCCCGAGAGGCGCGCAGCCTGACGGTTGCCACCCACGGCGTAGATGTGGCGGCCGAACACGGTGTTGCGGGTGATGAACGAGTAGATGATGACCAGGGCCAGCAGGATGAGACCAGGCACCGGGAAGCTCGTGCCCGGGCGACCGGTCGCGAACATCCAGGCGGCGACGAGCACGACGATCGAGAGCAGCACGACCTTGACGACACTGACCCACAGCGGCGCACTGTCGGAACCCATCTTGTGCTGCTGGCGACGGGTGCGGATCTCCCAGAAGACCAGCCATGCCACCGCGACCAGCGCAAGGATCATGGTCGGCACGTTGAACGGAACAGGAAGACCCACCTCAGGCAGATACCCGGTTCCGATGATCTGGAAGCCCTTGGGCACCGGGATGGTCTGCGCGTCACCGATCCACTGCTGCGCGCCGCGGAAGAGGAGCATGCCGGCGAGCGTCACGATGAACGCGGGAACCCCGACGTACGCGACCCAGAATCCCTGCCAGGCACCGACGAGCGCCCCGACACCGAGTCCGAGCACGATCGCGAGCGGCCAAGGGAGGTTCCAGTCGGCCATCGACTTCGCGACGATGATGCCGGTGAACGCGGCCACGGATCCGACCGACAGGTCGATGTGGCCCATGATGATCACCATCACCATGCCGATCGCGAGGATCAGGATGAACGAGTACTGGTTGATGACGTTGATCAGGTTGCCCGACGTCAGCGTCGCGCCGTTCGGACCGTTGCGCAGCAGCGTCAGGATCTCGAAGAGGACGATGATGACGATGAGGCTGCCCAGGATGCCGAACTGGCGCAGCGACGAGGTGCCGTTGCTTCCGAACATCTTTCGGATGTCGCCGAGGTGGAAGCCACGCTTCGTTGTCGTGAGGTCGGTGGTCATGCGGATGCTTTCTGGTTCGCGGAGGTCATGCTGCGCATGAGGGCCTCGGGTGTCGCCTGGTCGGCCGGGATGCAGTCGGTGACCCGACCTTCGAAAACGGTGTAGATGCGGTCGGAGATTCCGAGGAGTTCGGGAAGCTCGCTCGAGATGACGATGACGCCCTTGCCCTGGGAGGCGAGCTCGTTGATGATCGCGTAGATCTCGTACTTGGCACCGACGTCGATGCCGCGGGTCGGCTCGTCGAGGATCAGCAGGTCGGGGTCGGTGAACATCCACCGCGCCAGCACGACCTTCTGCTGGTTGCCGCCGGACAGCTTTCCGACACCCTCTTCGACGCTCGGCGCCTTGATGCGCAGCGCCTTGCGGTACTGCTCGGCGATCGAGAACTCCTGGCGCTCGTCGACGACGCCGCGGCGGGAGATCTTCGACAGCTTCGCCGCCACGACCGAGCGCTTGATGGTGTCGAGCAGGTTGAGCCCGAGCACCTTGCGGTCTTCGCTCACGTAGGCGAGCCCGTGCTTGATGGCGGAGGAGACGTCGGGCATCGAGATCTCCTGGCCGTCCTTGACGACCTGGCCACCCAGGAACGTGCCGTAGGAGCGCCCGAACAGGCTCATCATGAACTCGGTGCGGCCCGCGCCCATGAGCCCGGCGATACCGACGACCTCACCACGACGCACGTTGATGCTCGACCCCTTGACGACCATGCGCTCCGACACCGTGGGGTGCTGCACCCACCAGTCCTTGACCTCGAAGAACACCTCGCCGATCTCGGGGGTGCGGTCGGGGTAGCGGCTCTCGAGCGAGCGACCGACCATGCCGCGGATGATGCGGTCTTCGTTGATCTCGCCGCGCGAGATGTCGAGGGTCTCGACCGTGCGGCCGTCGCGGATGATCGTGATCTCATCGGCGATCTGCTCGATCTCGTTGAGCTTGTGGCTGATCATGATCGACGCGATGCCCTTGGCCTTCAGCCCCAGGATCAGGTCGAGCAGGTGCTGCGAGTCGTTCTCGTTCAGCGCGGCGGTGGGCTCGTCGAGGATGAGGAGCTTGACGTCCTTGTTGAGCGCCTTCGCGATCTCGATCAGCTGCTGCTTGCCGACACCGAGGGTCTTGACGGGCACGTCGGGGTCTTCGCGCAGCCCGACGCGAGCGAGCAGCTCGATCGTGCGCTGACGCTGCGCCTGCCAGTCGATCCGGCCGAAGCGGCGGATCTCGTTGCCGAGGAAGATGTTCTCGGTGATCGAGAGCTCGGGGATGAGTGCGAGCTCCTGGTGGATGATCGCGATACCGGCCTGCTCGCTGGACGCGATGTCACGGTAGCGCTGCTCCTCGCCGTAGAGCAGGATCTCGCCCTCATAGGTGCCGTAGGGGTAGACGCCGGAGAGGACCTTCATCAAGGTCGACTTCCCGGCTCCGTTCTCCCCGCAGATCGCATGGATCTCTCCTGCGCGGACGGTGATGGACACATCGGACAGCGCCTTGACACCCGGGAACTCCTTGGTGATGCTGCGCATCTCCAGGATGGGGCCTGACACGACCGGCAACGTTGCTGTGGTGCTCACAAGATCTTCCTCGCGACGGGCGGCCACACTCGATGTGACCGTTCACATTGGATTACATAGTCTACGCTCGCTCAGGCGGTGTCAAGACCACGAGCGAAATTGTGGCCTTATCGAGCGGCCGAGGATTCCCTGATGCGCAGAGTCGTCTGCAGCGGCCCGAACTGCGGCGTCTGCTCGCCGCGGATCTGGGCGAGCAGGAGACGCACGGCTCGGCGACCGAGCTCGGGGAAGTCCTGGTGGACGGTGCTCAACGTCGGCGCGACATGAGCCGCGACCGGGATGTCGTCGAACCCGACGACGCTCACATCCTCCGGCACGCGGATGCCGGCGTCGCGGAAGCCGTGCAGCAGCCCGATCGCCATCTGGTCGTTCGCGACGAACACGGCCGTGAAGTCACGACGACGCGAGAGCTCCTGCCCCGCGAAGTAACCGAAGTCCGCCGTCCAGTCTCCGCGGATCGGCGGAAAGGTCGGCAGGTCGGCCTCGCGCAGGGCATCCAGGTACCCGCGCATGCGCGACTCCGCTTCAATCCAGTCCTGGGGACCTGCGATGTGGATGATGTCGCTGTGCCCGAGACCGATCAGATGCTCGGTGGCCGTGCGCGCACCGGCGACCTGGTCGGCCGACAGGCTCACGCCGTCGGAACCCGACGCCGTCTGCAACGACACGAACGGGATCTCCACCGCCATTCCGCGCAGGACATGGAATGCCCGCACCTGCGGTGCCAGCACCACGATGCCGTCGACCTGCTCCCGGGCCAACTGTCTCAGGGCGCTCCCGATGGCTTCGGGAGTCGTGGCCGAGAGGTTCAGCGTCGAGACGGAGTACCCCTCCTCGCGCGCTGCATCCTCGATGCCGACGATCGAGGAGGTGGGTCCGAACTCGCCGACCGTCGCCGCCAGGATGCCGAGCATGTTGGACTTGCTCGTCACCAACGCCCTGGCCGCGAGGTTCGGGCGGTAGTCGAGCACCGCGATGGCGTCGAGGACCTTGGCCTTGGTCTCCGGGCGGATGCTCGGGTGGTCGTTCAGCACCCGGGAGACGGTCTGATGCGACACTCCTGCGAGGCGCGCGACGTCGCGGATACTGGGCATGCGGGCACGCTCGGAGGCCGTCGACATCACAGACCTCCTTGTATGTGCACGGTCACATCGTCTCTACATTATGTATGCCAGGCGCACCGAGCGCACGTCGAGCCGGCACCGAGCGCACGTCGAGTGGGTGCCGAGCGGGTGCCGAGACCGCTCAGGAGATGATGCGGGCGCCCTGCACGGGGCCGTGCACGTGCAGCGACTCGAGGCCGTGCTCGCGCAGCAGCGACTGCACCGTCTGCGCGCCCTCGGGGCTCGCGCACAGCAGAGCGACCGTGGGGCCTGAGCCCGACACGATCCCCTGCAGGGCTCCGGCGTGGATGCCGCGCAGGATCGTCGTCTCCAGCTCCGGGCGCTCGTACAGAGCGGCCTCCTGCAGATCGTTGTAGATGCTCTCGGCCAACAGATCCGGATCTCCCGAGCGCAGCGCCTGGAGCACGGGCGCCGGAACCTCCAGGGAGAGGGGCGGATCGTCGGCGAGAGCGCCCTCGTCATCGCGCAGGGTGTCGAGCCGGGCATAGACCACCGGCGTCGAGAGCCCCTCATCGCTCTGGACGAGCACCCAGTCGAAGCGGCCGCGGGCGAGCGCCGGGTTCAGCTGGTCACCGCGACCGGTGCCGACAGCGGTGCCGCCGTGCAGCGCGAACGGCACATCGGCTCCGAGACGAGCGCCGAGCTCGTGCAGACGAGCCGTCGAGAAGCCGGTGCCCCACAGGGCATCGCATGCGACGAGGGCCGCGGCCGCATCCGCCGATCCGCCGCCCATGCCGCCGGCGACCGGCACGCTCTTGCGGATCTCGAGCGCGACGCCGCCGTCGTACTCCGCCGCCGTGGCGAGGAGCTTCGCGGCCCGCATGGCGAGGTTCCGATCATCCAACGGCACGGAGTCGGGGTCGTCGACACCCGACACCGTGATCGAGAAGTCGTCGGCGTGCCTGGCGATCACGTCCTCGTAGAGCGACACCGCTTGGAACACCGTCGCGAGCGCGTGGTAGCCGTCGTCGTGACGACCACCCACACCGAGATAGACGTTGATCTTTCCCGGAGCGCGGACGTGGACCGAGTCGACGGGGGCGGCGAAGCTCATCTGGGTGTTCCCGTCACAGCTCCGTGGACGACGCCCACAGGTCGACGTCGATGGAGCCTGCGGCCTCGTCGATGCGGGTGAGCTGCTCGTCGGTGAAGGCGGGACCGTTCACCGCGGCGATGTTCTCGTCGAGCTGCTCGGGGCGCGACGCACCGACCAGCGCGGAGGCGACCACGGGGTTGCGCAGCGTCCACTGGATCGCCAGCTGCGCGAGCGACTGCCCGCGCTCCTTCGCGATCTCGTTGAGCGAGCGGAGCGTCTCGACCGCGGCATCCGACAGCGGAGCCTCGGGAAGCGACCCGCGCTTCTGCGCGCGCGCAGCGGTGCCGTCACCGAGGTACTTGTCGGTGAGCAGGCCCTGGGCGAGCGGCGTGAACGCGATCGCGCCCACTCCCGCCTGCTCGAGGGTCTCGGTGAGACCGTCCTCCACCCAGCGGTTGAGGATCGAGTACGCGGGCTGGTGGATCACGAGCGGCGTGCCGAGCTCGGTGGCGACGGCGACGGCTTCGGCCGTGCGCTCGGCGCTGTACGACGAGATGCCGACGTAGAGGGCCTTGCCCTGGCGCACGAGCGTGTCGAGCGCCGCGACCGTCTCGGCGACAGGCGTCACGGGGTCGGCACGGTGCGAATAGAAGATGTCGACGTAGTCGAGGCCCATGCGGGTCAGCGACTGCTCGGCGCTCGCGAGGATGTACTTGCGGCTCGCGAAGTCGCCATAGGGTCCGGGCCACATGTCCCAGCCGGCCTTCGACGAGATGATCAGCTCATCGCGGTAGGGGCGGAAGTCCTCGGCGAAGATCCGCCCGAAGTTCTTCTCGGCCGAGCCGTACGGCGGGCCGTAGTTGTTGGCGAGGTCGAAGTGCGTGATGCCGCGGTCGAACGCGTGACGAAGCAGCGCCCGCTGGTTGTCGAGCGGGATGTTGTCGCCGAAGTTCCACCACAGCCCGAGCGAGATCGGCGGCAGGAACAGGCCGGAGGTGCCCACCTGGCGGTACTCGAACTGCTGGTAGCGGCTCTCGTCGGCGGCGTACGGCCGGTGCAGCTCGGGGATGTTCGGACGGAAGCGGGGAGAGTCGGTCACGGTGCCAGATTAGTCGGTGACGACGGCGTCTTCGATCTGAGCGACGTGCCGCGCAATACGGTGATAGTCATCGACCGTGAGGTCCTCGCCACGAGCGGTCGGCGCGACTCCTGCCGCGATCAGGATCTCGGATGCCGCGGCTGAGCTTCCGAAGAGTTCGGACAGCGCCTGTCGCAGCATCTTGCGGCGCTGGTTGAAGGCGGCATCCACGATCTTGAAGGTGAGTCGGCGTTCGTCCTCCGTGCCGCGCTCGCCCTCCGACCGGTCGAAGCCGACAAGGAGGCTGTCGACGTTGGGGACCGGCCAGAAGACCTGACGAGACACGGTGCCCGACAGCTTCCACTCGCCGTACCAGGCTGCCTTGACGCTCGGGGTGCCGTAGATCTTGGAGCCGGGCTTGGCCGCGATGCGCTCGGCGACCTCGGCCTGCACCATCACGACACCGCGCTTCAGGTACGAGAAGTTCTCGAGGAAGTGCAGCAGCACAGGGACCGAGACGTTGTAGGGCAGATTGGCCACGAGCACGGTCGGTTCGCCGGGCAGCTCGGTGATGCGCAGCGCATCCGCATCGACGACCGTGAGCATCTCGGCCGGCACGCCATGCTCGACCGCCGTCTGAGCGAGTCGGGCTGCGAGCCGGTGGTCGATCTCGACGGCGGTGACGGAGGCCCCGGTCTCGAGGATCGCGAGGGTGAGAGAACCGAGCCCCGGCCCGACCTCGACGACCCGCTCCCCCGGCTGCACGCGGGCGGCATGCACGATCTTGCGCACAGTGTTCGCATCGACGACGAAGTTCTGTCCGAGCTTCTTGGTCGGGGTGACATCGAGCTCGGCGGCGAGCCGGCGGATCTCGGTGGCGCCGAGCAGGGTGACTGTCATTGCTCCATTGTCCCCCACCTCCATCAGTGTCCGAACCGGCCAGTAGTCTTCTGTGATGCCCTCCCTCGGTGAACTGATCGCACCACGGCGCATGGGCAGGGATTTCCGCTGGCTGCTCGCGTCATCGTGGACGAGCAACGTCGGAGACGGTGTCGCTCTCGCTGCCGCTCCCCTGCTCATCGCGTCGATGACGTCGTCGCCGATTCTGGTCGCCGCGGGCGCCATCCTGCAGTTCCTGCCGTGGCTGCTGTTCGGTCTGCATGCGGGTGCGATCGCCGACCGGTTCGACCGACGTCGGCTGGTGATGTTCGCCAACGCCGCGCGGGCCGTCGTGCTCGCGGGCCTCTGCGTCTTCCTGCTGACGGGCACCGCCAACATCTGGATCGTGCTCGCGGTCGCCTTCCTCTACGGAACCGCCGAGGTGTTCGTCGACACGGCCGGCAGCACACTGCTGCCGATGCTCGTGAAGCCGGCGGATCTGGGCATCGGCAACGCACGACTGCAGGCGGGATATCTGGTCGCGAATCAGTTCGCCGGCCCTCCGCTCGGCGCGTTCCTCTTCGCCGCGGGCACCGCCTGGCCGTTCCTGCTCGAGATCCTCTGCGTCCTCCTCGCGGTCGTGCTGATCTCGCGCATGGCGCGGACGCCCGTGCCTCCCCGGGCCTCGGGCGACGGCGTGAGATCGCACGTCCACACCGACATCGGCGAGGGGCTCCGCTGGCTGTGGCAGAACCCGCCGGTGCGGATGCTCGTGCTGATCATCCTCGTGTTCAACGTGACGTGGGCGGCCCCCTGGGGCGTGCTCGTGCTCTATGCCACCGAGCACCTGAACATGGGCGCCGTGGGTTACGGAGCGCTGACGACGGCATCCGCTGCGGGCGGCATCCTGGCCACGGTGTGCTTCGGGTGGCTCGAACGCCACGTGTCGTTCGCCACCCTGATGCGCGTGGTGCTGTCGCTCGAGGTGCTGATGCACCTGGCCTTCGCCCTCACGACCGCCGGGTGGGTGGCGCTCGTGATCATGTTCGTGTTCGGCGCCTATGCCTTCGTCTGGGGCACGATCTCGACCACCGTGCGTCAGCGCCTGGTGCCGGCCGAGCTGCAGGGCAGGGTCGCATCAGTCAACATGGTCGGGGTGTTCGGCGGCATGGTGATCGGCCAGGCCCTCGGCGGAGTGATCGCGGAGGTGTGGGGTCTCACGGCTCCCTGGTGGTTCGCGTTCGTCGGCGCAGCACTCACACTGCTGCTGGTCTGGAAGCCGATCTCGCAGATCGTCTCTGCGAAGCCGGTCTCCGACACCCAGGCGATCGAGATTCAGTCGAACGAGCCGTAGACCCTCAGCGTGTTGGCGGCGATCTGCGCCGACAGCTCGTCGACCTCGATGCCGAGCTCCGCCGCCATGAACCGCACCGTGATCGGCACGAGGTAGGGGGCGTTGGGCCGACCGCGCAGCGGCGTCGGAGTGAGGAACGGGGCATCGGTCTCGACGAGGATGCGGTCGAGCGGCGTCACCTTCAGGGCATCCCGCAGGTTCTGCGCGTTCTTGAACGTGACGTTGCCGGCGAAGGACAGGTGGTACCCGGCGTCGGCGCAGATCCTCGCCATCGCGTCGTCGCCCGAGAAGCAGTGGAACACGGTCTTCTCCGGAGCGCCCACGCGGGTCAGCGTCTCGAGCACCGCGTCATGCGCGTCGCGGTCGTGGATCTGCATCGCGATGCCGTGCTTCTTGGCGAGTGCGATGTGCGCCTCGAACGATTCGAACTGCGGTGCGCGGCGCTCGGGCTCGGTGCGGAAGAAGTCGAGACCGGTCTCGCCGATCGCCCGGGTGCGCGGGTGCGCGGCGAGCTCGTCGATCACCGCGATCGCGTCGCTGAGACCTACACCGCCGAGACGCCCCTGCTCGGCGTATGCGGGCGCATCGTTCGGGTGGATCGCGACAGCCGCGAGCACACGGGGGTCGGAGGCCGCGGCCTCGACGGCCCAGCGTGACGACTCGATGTCGCCCGAGGCCTGCACGACGCCCGCGATGCCCACGGCCGCCGCGCGGTCGAGCTGCTCGGTCAACGACAGCGGCTCATCGCCGTCGAGGATCTCGAGGTGCGCGTGGTTGTCGTAGACGGGCACGGCGAGCGGCTCGGGTGCCGCCGGGTACCGGATGTCTTTGCGTCCCTCGCCGTCTCGCTGCTGCACGTACGTCATGCTCAGGCGGTGGACTCCACGCGCGGGAACAGCGGCGCGAGACCGTTGACGCTCGTGCCGGGGCGCAGCACGCCCCACGAGCCCGCCTCGCGGATCGACTGGTCCTGCAGACGTCCGAGGCTCTCGGCGGCGCCGAGGGCGACCCACAGCTTCTCGGTCGACTGCGGCATGACCGGCGAGAGCAGCACCGCAAGAGCGCGCAGGCCCTCGGCGCACGTGTACAGCACGGTGCCGAGGCGACCGCGCTGAGCCTCGTCGCGCGCCAGCGCCCACGGCTCGTTCTCGGTGATGTACCCGTTGAGGGCGTCGACGATCGTCCAGATCGACGAGATCGCCTCGTCGATGCGGAACTGCTCGATCGCAGCATCCGCGTTCGATGCGGCATCCGCCACGATCTTCTGGATCGCGAGGTCCTTCTCGGCGTACTCGGCGGGCGGCGGCACGATGCCCTCGAAGTACTTCTCGATCATCGCCGTCGTGCGCGAGGCCAGGTTGCCGAAGCCGTTCGCGAGCTCGGCCTGGTAGCGGGCCGAGAGGTCCTCCCAGGAGAACGAGCCGTCCTGACCGAACGCGATCGCCGACAGGAAGTAGTACCGGTACGCGTCGGAACCGAAGACGTCGGTGATCTCGGTCGGCGCGATGCCGGTGAGCTTCGACTTCGACATCTTCTCGCCGCCGACCAGCAGCCAGCCGTGCGCGAACACGCCCTTGGGCACGTCGAGGCCCGCGGCCATCAGCAGCGCGGGCCAGATGACGGCGTGGAAGCGCAGGATGTCTTTTCCGACCACATGGTACGCGGGCCAGCGGCGGTCGAACGTCTCCTGGTCGGAGCCGTAGCCGACGGCCGTGGCGTAGTTGAGCAGCGCATCGACCCACACGTAGATGACGTGCGACTCGTCCCATGGGAGCGGGATGCCCCAGTCGAACGTCGAGCGCGAGATCGAGAGGTCTTTCAGACCCTGGCTCACGAATGAGACGACCTCGTTGCGCGCCGAATCCGGGCGCACGAAATCGGGCTGGGTCTTGTAGAGCTCGAGCAGGCGGTCCTGGAACTCGCTGAGCTTGAAGAAGTAGTTCTTCTCCTGCAGCAGCTCGAGCGGCTTCGAGTGGATCGCGCAGACCTTCAGGCCCTCGAAGGGACCGGTGCCGTCGACGATCTCGGACTCGGGCTTGAACTCCTCACAGCCGACGCAGTACAGCGCCTCGTACTCGCCCGCGTAGATGTAGCCGCGGTCGTAGAGACGCTGGAAGAACGTCTGCACGTTGGTCTCGTGGCGCTCCTGCGTGGTGCGGATGAAGTCGTCGTTCGCCACGTCGAGGGTCTTCAGCAGCGGGAACCACGCCTCGGTGACGAGCTTGTCGACCCACTCCTGCGGGGTGACGTTGTTCGCCGCCGCCGCCCGGAGCATCTTCTGGCCGTGCTCGTCAGTGCCCGTGAGCATCCATGTGTCATCGCCGCCCTGACGGTGCCAGCGCGCGAGCGCGTCGACCGCCACCGAGGTGTACCCGTGGCCGATGTGAGGCACATCGGAGGGGTAGTAGATGGGCGTGGTGATGTAGAACGATTCGCCTGCGGGCATGGGGTCAATTCTAGGTGGGAAGACGGGGTCGTTACGCTCAGGCGACCGACACCTCGATGCGGTGCCACCCCTGGGCGCCGTCGGGCACGACATCGGCCGGATCCGAGGTCTGGGTCTCGCCCTCGGCGCTGAGCGCGCGGCACTCGATCGTGTGCGCGCCGCTCGTGGCCGCCCAGTCCAGCCGCCACTGCACCCAGGTGTCTGCCGAGATCGCGGTCGCGAGCTCGGCACGGCGCCACGGGCCCTCGTCGACCCGCACCTCGACGCCGTCGATGCCCACGTGCTGCTGCCAGGCCATCCCGGCGATCACGGCATCGCCCGCGTCGACGCGCTGGCCCCGACTCGGCACGTCGATGCGCGACTGCAGCTTGACGGGCCCGCGCTCGGACCACCCGCGGTCGGTCCAGTACGCGGATGCCCGATCGAAGCGAGTGACCTCCAGCTCAGTCACCCACTTGGTGGCCGACACATAGCCGTAGAGCCCCGGCACCACCATGCGCACCGGGAAGCCGTGCTCGATCGGCAGCGGATCGCCGTTCATCCCGACGGCGAGCAGGGCGTCGCGGTCGTCGGTGAGCGCCTCGATCGGCGTCGACGCCGTGAACCCGTCGGACGACCGGGACAGCACCATGTCGGCATCCGAGTCGACTCCCGCACGGGCGAGCAGTTCACGGATCGGGTGGCCGAGCCAGCGGGCGTTGCCGATCAGATCGCCGCCGACCTGATTCGACACGCACGCGAGCGTCACGTGCGACTCGGTCATCGGCAGGGTCAGCAGCTCGTCCCACGAGATCACGACCTCGCGCTCGACCATCCCGTGGATGCGCAGGGACCAGTCGGCCGGGTCGATCCGCGGGACGATGAGCGCGGTGTCGATGCGGTAGAAGTCGGTGTTCGAGGTGACGACCGAGGCGAGACCGGGGATGCCCAGCTCAGCGGCGGCAGGCACGGCGGGAGCCGCCGTCGTCGGCGCAGGCAGCCGGAGCATCGTGCGCACCGCCTCTATCGAGCGGGTGGCGCCGCGTGCGGCGGTGCCGATGACGAGCGCCGCGACTCCTGCGGCAGCCACACCCGCAGTCCAGAGCAGGAACCGCCTGCGCTCCTCATGCTCGGCGCGCAGATACGGAACCGGATGCACGGTGCGCATGAGCAGTCTGAGAGCGACCACCGCGGTGACTCCCGCGACGAGTCCGGGGAGCCAGGCGAAGGGGCCGGCGCCCGGGCGGATCATCGCCGCCACCAGAGCGAGCACACCGAGGCCGCCGAGGATCGCCGACCCCACACCCGCCCGGCGGGACTCCAGGATGCCGGCGAGTGCCGCGATGCCCACGAGCACCACCGCGATGCCCGTGATGAGCGCCACCTTGTCACCCGTGCCGAACAGCGCGATGGCCGCATCCTTCGCCCAGCTGGGGGCGAGATCGATCAGACCGCTGCCGATCACCGCGAACGGGCTCGCACTCGGCTCGACCACGGCCGCGACGAGCTCTGCCAAACCGACCGCGGCGACCGCCGCGCTCAGCCCGGCGGCCGCCGATCGGAGCCTGTCACCGCGCGTCGTACGGGTTGCATGGCTCATGATCCGAGGGTAACCCCGGGGCAGTGCCCCGGGGTCGTCCGGCTCAGAGCCCGTTGCGACGTGCGACCTCGCCGAGCCAGGCGAGCGAGGGCTTCGGGGAGCGCTCGAACGTCTGGTGGTCGAAGCCGATCAGACCGAAGGTCGGGCGGAATCCGCTGGCCCACTCGTAGTTGTCGAGCGCGCTCCAGTGCTGGTACGCCTTGACCTCGATGCCGTCGGAGATCGCCCGGTGCAGCCCCTCGAGGGCGCCCTGCGTGTAGGCGATGCGCCTGGTGTCGTCGCCGGTCGCGATGCCGTTCTCGGTCACGAGCACCGGCACGCCGCCGCTGCGCTCCCACGCACTGCGCACGCCCATCTCGAGCGCCTCGGGGAAGAACTCCCACCCGGTGAGCGTCGTCTCGACATCGTCCGCGACGGGCCGAGGGCCCTCCGGTCCGATGAAGGTGCGCGTGTACGCCTGCACGCCGACGAAGTCGTCGCCGGCCGACTGATCGAGGTACCAGTGGTCGCGGGGGTCGCCGTACTCGGCGAGCATCTCGTCGGCCCCCGGCTCACCCGTGGAGTGGAAGGCCTGCGTCGCGATCGTCCATCCGGCCTGCACGCCCGAGACGGAGTGCAGGATCTCGGAGGCGCGGTGGTGCGCGTCGAGCAGCGTGTCGGCGACCGCGAGGTCGGGGTTCGGCAGGCCGAACGCGACGAGGTTGGCCGCATCCTCTCCCCCGGCGAGCATCGCCGCGATGTTCGGCTCGTTGATCGTGCAGACGTAGGTCACGCCCTCGAGGATCGGGAGCACCGTCTCGACGTACCGCGAGAACAGGTCGACCGCGTCGTCCGCACGCCAGAAGCCGTCCTTCTGGAACCACTGCGGCACGGTGAAGTGCATCAGGGTCACCGTCGGGTCGAGCCCGTTCTCGCGCGCCGTGTCGATCATGCGGCGGTAGTGGTCCAGCATCGCGCGAGACACGAAGCCGCGCTCCGGCTCGATGCGGGCCCATTCCATCGAGAAGCGGTACGAGTTCAGACCGGCATCGGCCAGCAGACGCATGTCCTCCGGGTACCGGTGGAAGTGGTCGGCGGCGTCGCCCGAGGGCTCGACCATGGGCGAACCCGGAGCATGCTCCATGGCCCACCAGTCGCTGGTCGTGTTGTTCCCCTCCACCTGATGGGCTGCGGTCGCAGCGCCCCAGAGAAAGCCGTCAGGGAATGTGAGCACGAGTGCTCCTTTCGTCTTGCGATGGTCTTCGGTCAGCGTTCGGCGCGTGCCGGGTTCGGCACGGCGTCGAGCAGCTGCACGGTGTATTCGTCCTCCGGATGCTGAAGCACCTGCGAGGTCTCGCCGCGTTCGACGACGCGACCGCTGTTGAGCACGAGGATGTTCTCGGTGACGAGACGCGCGCTGAGCAGATCGTGCGTGATGTAGAGCATGCTGATGCCCCATCTCTCACGCAGGTCCTCGAGCAGGGCGAGCACACCGGCACGCAGCGACACGTCGAGCATCGACACGGGCTCGTCGGCGATCAGGACCTGCGGGTCGCTCGCGAGCGCCCGGGCGATGACCACGCGCTGGCGCTGTCCGCCCGACAGCTGATGCGGCAGCTTGGCCGCGAACTGCTCGACGGGCGTCAGCCCCACTGTCTCGAGGAGCTCGAGCACGCGGGCCCTCGCTTCCTCTCCTCGGAGCGGGGTGTAGTTGCGGATCGGCCGACTCAGCGCGTATTCCACGGTGTGCAGCGGGTTCAGCGCCGCATACGGATCCTGGAACACCATCTGCACGTCCTTGCGCAGGTCGCGCAGCCCCGTGCGCCGCAGGGTCGCGACGTCGACGTCTCCGAAGCGCACGGTGCCCTCGGTCGGCTTCTCGACTCCGGTGATGAGCTTCGCGATCGTCGACTTGCCCGACCCGGAGGCGCCGACGAGAGCGAGCGCCTCGCCCGGCTCCAGCCGGAACGACACGTCGTCGACGGCGACGACCGGCTTCTCCCCGCGACGAGGAGCCGGGTAGCGCTTCGACACGCCCTCGACCACGATCGCGGCATCGGCCCGCCGGGTGTCGCGCTGCGACACCGTGGGGAGGGTCTCGGTGAGGTCGGTGCGCGAGTGTCCCGCACGGCGCCGGGTGCCGAGGTCCACGAACCCGGGGATCGAGATCGACTCGGCCCGAGGGTCGGCGTAATGGCTCAGCAGCATCCGCGTGTACTCGTCCTGCGGACGGTGCAGGATGTCGAGGCTCGGCGCGTCTTCGACGATCCGCCCCTCGTGCATCACCATCACCCGATCGGTCGCCTCGAGAACGATGCCCAGGTCGTGGCTGATGAGGATCGCGGTGAAGTGCTCGGAGCGCTGCAGATCCTTGATCGTGTCCATCACGGCGTGCTGCACGAGCACGTCGAGAGCCGTCGTCGGCTCGTCGAACACCATCAGCTGCGGCTCGAGCGACAGAGCGAGCGCGATCGAGGCGCGCTGGCGCATGCCGCCGGAGAGCTCCCCCGGGTAGCGCGAGAGCACCACGGGGTCGAGACCGACCTTGCCGACCAGCTCGCGCGCCCTGGCATCCCGGCTCTCCTTGGAGACGTGCCCGTGAGCCGCGAAGATGTCCCGGAAATGGTTGCCGATCGTACGGACCGGGTTCAGCGCGTTCATGCCTGACTGCAGCACCATCGCGAACCCGCCCTGGCGCTGACGACGCAGCTCCTCGGCGTTCAGCTCGCGGATGTCGCGGCCGTCGAAGAGGATCCGCCCCTCGCTGATCCGCGCCGGCGGCTTCTGCAGCCGTGTCAGCGCGAAGCCGAGAGTCGACTTGCCCGAACCCGACTCGCCGACGAGACCGACGAACTCGCCGCGGCGCAGCGTGAACGAGACGTTCTCGACCGCGGTAACCGGCGTCGTGCCCGGAGACGCGTACTCGACGGACAGGCCCTGGACATCCAGCAGCACGTCGTCCGTAGGGGTGTTCGCTTCCATGGCGCTCATCGGCCCTTCCCCTCTCGCAGGCGCGGATTGGAGATGCCGTCCACGCCGAAGTTGATCAGTGTCAGGCTCAGAGCGAGCAGGGCGATGCACAGACCGGGAGCGAACAGCAGCAGCCACTGCCCGGTGAGCAGCGAGTTGGAGTTCTGCGCCCAGTAGAGCATGGTGCCCCAGCTGACGATGCTCGAGTCGCCGAGCCCGAGGAACTCGAGGCCCGCCTCGGCGAGGATCGCCGCGGTCGCCGCCCCGAAGAGCGTGCCCGCGATGATCGAGGTCATGTTCGGCAGGATCTCGCGGAACACGATGCGTGCTCGGCTGTCGCCCGAGAACTGCGCCGAGGTGACGAAGTCGTTGCCCCGGAGCGACTGGGTCTGGCTGCGCAGCACACGCGCGCCCCATGCCCAGCCGGTGACGACGATGACCGCGATGATCATCAGGATGCCGCCGTTCTGCAGGTAGGCGGCGATGACGATCATGAGCGGCAGGCCGGGGATCACCAGGAACAGGTTGACGATGAAGCCGACCACCTCTCCGGCGAAGCCGCGCATGTAGCCCCAGCTGAGACCGATCAGCACCGCGACGATCGTCGAGAGGATGCCGGCGGCCATGCCGACCAGCAGGCTGATCTGCGAGCCGTAGATCAGCTGGCTGAGCACGTCTTCACCCGCGGCCGTCGTGCCGAGCCAGTGCGCGGCCGACGCGTCGGCGTTGCGCTCGAACGTGTTGTCCTTCGGGCCGTAGGGCGCGAGCAGCGGTGCGAACACGGCGACGAGCACGAACAGCCCGAGGATGATGAGGCCGAGGCGAGCCTTGCCGTTGGACCAGAGGGTGCCCACCATCCGGGCGAACGAACGCCACGGGCTGGGAGCCGCAATCCGGTCGGAGGGAACCTTGACATTCATAGTGGAGGTCATCGGCGGGTCCTTGGATCCAGCACGCCGTACAGGATGTCGACGAGGAAGTTGGCGATGAGCACGCTCACGGTGATCATCAGGAAGAGCGCCTGCATGAGCGGGTAGTCCTGCCCGATCACGGCGTTGAAGAGCAGATATCCGATACCGGGATAGCCGAACACCTGCTCCACGAGGATCGATCCGCCGACCACGCCGCCGAGCGTGAGCCCGAAGCCGGTGAGGTTCGGCAGGATCGCGTTTCGTGCGGCGTAGCGGAGGGCGATCGTGCGACCGTGCAGACCGTTCGCCTCGGCGAAGGTCACGTAGTCGTCACCCAGGGTGTTGATCATCGCGTTGCGCATGCCGATGATCCATCCGCCGAGCGACGTCAACAGGATCGTCACCGCCGGGAGGATCGCATGCTGCACGAGATCGATGAAGAAGTCCCAGGTGAAGCCCGGCGTGGTGGTCGCCGAGTAGGCCCCGGTCGTCGGGAACCAGTGCAGCACGTACCCGAAGAAGAACAGCAGCAGCAGCGCCGTCCAGAAGTAAGGGAAGGTGCTGAGGAACGATCCGGTCAGCGTCGGCAGCGAATCCAACCACGTGCCACGGCGCCAGGCCGCGGCGGTGCCGATCAGCGTGCCGATCACGAACGCGAGGATCGTGACGATGCCGACGAGGCCGATCGTGTACGGCAACGCGGTCGAGACCATGCTCGACACGGTCTGCGGATAGAACGTGTACGAGACACCGAAGTCGAGGCGGGCGACCTGACCGAGGTACGCCACGTACTGGTCCCAGATCGATCCGGTCGGCACGCCGAGCTGGGCCTCGATCGCTGCCCGCGTCGCATCGGACACCGGGCCGTTCTGCGAGAGCTTCGCGATCGCGGCGTCGGCCGGAGAGCCGGGCATGAGTCGCGGAAGGAAGAAGTTCAGCGTGATGGCGGCCCACAGCGTGAGCACGAACAGGCCGACCTTCTGGAGGACGTACTTCATCGGTCATCCTCCTTCACACGCTCGAGCCGGGTGAAGATGCCCAGAGGTGCCGAGTCGTAGTTCTGCGGGATCATGTACGGGTCGTCCTCTGAGGGCCATCCGGTGAACTTGGAATCGTTGAACAGGCCCCAGATGCCGCCGTAGTAGAGGCCGATGACCGGCATCTCCTCGTAGACGATGGCCTGCAGCTCCTGCACGATCTCGGTCTGACGCGCGGGGTCGACGGTCTCGCGGTACTCCTTGAGCAGCGCGTCGGCTTCGTCCGAGCGGTAGCGCTCGAAGTTGTTCGCGGTCGCTTCGCCCGAGGGCACGTAGAACTCGCTCGAGAGCAGGTTGTTGTACGCCTGGTAGATGTCGCCGTTGCCCATGCCGCCGATGGCCATCTCGAAGTCGCCGTTGCTGATGGCGCTCTGGTAGCCGGCGGGCTGCGGGAGCTTGAGCGTCACCTTGACGCCGACCTCAGCCAGCTGACTCTGCACCGTCTGCGCGGCGCGGGTCCAGTCGGAGTAACCGTTGGCGGTCGTCAGCGCGAACTCGAGCTGCTTTCCGTCGGCGCCGACGAGGCGGTCGCCGTCGAGCGTGTATCCCGCTTCGGCGAAGGCCGCGAGTGCGGCATCCGTGTCCTGCGTGATCATGCCCGCGTCGGGGATGCTCGGATCGAGGTACTCCTCCTGGTTGGGGAGGATGAGTCCGGTCTGCCCCGCGGGCTCCATGTACCCCTCGGAGGCGGTCTCGGCGATCTCCTCGCGGTCGAGCGAGAGGGCGATGCCGCGGCGCACGTTGACGTCGTCGAACGGTGCGACCTCGAGGTTCGGCATGAGGGCGATCACGCCTCCCGGCGGGAACCACCAGGCGTTGTCGTCGCTTGCCGCACCCCACGTGCCCTCGACATCGGAGATGAACGAGTAGGCCCAGTCGTAGCCGCGCGTGACGGTGTCGAGCTGCGAATTCGTCGACGGCAGGATGATGTGCTCGATCTCGATCTTGTCGGCCTGCCAGTAGTCGGGGTTCTTGTCCACCGAGTACTGCTGGTCGTTGTAGTTGCCGAGCACGAACGGGCCGGTGCCGACCGGGTTCTCGTTGCGATAGGTGCCCGGATCCTTCACGTCGGACCAGAGGTGCTCGGGCACGATCATGGTCTGACCGAGAATCGGCAGCGACGGCGCGTCATCGGTCTGCAGGTGCATGATGACGTCATCGCCGTCGACCTCGACGGTCTCGAGGTGCTGCCAGGCGCCCTTGATGTCGAGCGAGGGGTTGTCCTTGAGCAGCTGGAACGTGAACGCCACGTCATCGGGCGTCAGCTGCTCGCCGTCGCTCCACTCGACGTCGTCGCGGATCGTCATCACGATCGTGCGGGCGTCGGGCTGCGACCATTCGCTCGCCAGCCAGGGGTTCTCGGTTCCGTCGAGCGGGTTCACCAGGATCAGCGGCTCGTAGATCCACCGCGACGCGGTGCGCGTGTTGGTCAGATACGGGTTGAAGTTCCGCGTGAAGAACGGGTTCCCCTTGTCCGCATTGATGAGCATCGTGTCGTCGCCGATCGATGGATCGGGCTGCGAACTGATCTGGATGCTGCAACCGCTGAGCACGACGGCTGCTGCCGCCAGTCCCACGATCGCGGCTCTCCGCCAGCGTCGGAGCATGTGCGTCTTCGCCACACTGCCACCTCATGTCGTCTGTGTCATGAAGGGGGTCCCGCGAGTCGGGGAGCCCCGCGGCCGGAGCCGCATGAGCGATTGTAAGCGCATACATTTTGTGACTGCAACCCCTTGACAACCGTGTCGGGCAGCGCCAGCCCTCTCAGCGACAGGGATGGGAGCGGTGCCAAACTGCCGACTACTCGGGGCTGTCGCGCAGCGAGCGCGTCATGCTCCGGAGCGCTCGGAATGCCGCCGACTGCTCGGCATCGGTCATGCCCGCCAGCATCCTGACCTCGACCGATCGCACCGCGGCCGTCGCCACCGCCAGGCTCTGCCGCCCCCGCGGAGTCAGCGTCGTCGGGAGGGTCTTCCCGACGACCGCTTCTGCGGGTCTCGTCACGATGCCGTCGCGCTCGAGCCCCTGCAGCAGGACGTTCATCGACTGCCTCGTGACGAATGCGCCGCGGGCCAGTTCGGAGTTCGACAGGCCGGGGCGTTGCGCGAGCAGCTCGAGGCAGGAGTAGTGCGTGATGGTCATCCCGAGCGGGCGCAGCACCTCTTCCATCGCCGCGCGGAGCGCACTCGCGGCCTCCTTGAGCAGGTACCCGAGCGATGTGTCCAGGTCGATGCCCGCACCGTCTTGACTCATGTCAGTAGTCTGACATAGATTGACCCATGTCAGATAACTGACACACAAAGGAAAGAGTGTCACCATGCCCGTCACCGGCCCCGACTTCATCTCCCTCCAGACCCGCGACCTCGCGGCTTCCCAGGCTTTCTACGAGAAGTACCTCGGCCTGGTCCGCTCGCAGGCCGGCCCCCCGCACGCCGTGGTCTTCGAGACGACACCGATCGCCTTCGCGCTGCGCGACATCGCCCCCGGCACCGACCTCGACGGGATCGACCAGCCCGGGATCGGCGCCGCGGTCTGGCTGCATGCCACCGACGTGCAGGAGATCCACGACGCTCTCGCCGCCGACGGACACACGATCGTCGCGGTTCCGATCGACGGTCCGTTCGGCCGCACCTTCACGTTCGCCGACCCCGACGGCTACCGCATCACGCTGCACGACCGCTCCTGAGCGACCGCGCCCGAGCGACCGTGGCAGGATCCGGTCAGGGGCGCTGCGAGCTCTCACGGACGAGGATCTGCAGGGGCAGGCGCACGGTCATCGGATCGGCGTCCGGCTGCTCGAGGCGCCGCGCGAGCAGCTGCACGGCGGCGCGACCGAGGTCGATCATCGGCTGGCGGACGGTCGTGAGCGTGGGGCGCGAGAGCGCGGCCGCCTCGAGCCCGTCGAAGCCGGTGACCCTCACATCGTCCGGCACGCGGATGCCCGCCGAGCCGAACGCGTCGATCGCCCCGAGAGCCATCTGGTCGTTGGCCGCGACCAGCACCGACGGCGCCCCCTGGGCGATGAGCTGCTCGGCGGCGACATGACCCGATGCGCGGGTGAAGTCGCCACGCAACACGGTCACGTCGTCGATCGCGAGCCCCGCCTCGGCGACGGCGGTGGCGAAGCCGTCCCAGCGCTGCGCACCGTCCGGTGAGTCCTCAGGGCCGCCGAGGAAGGCGATCCCCCCGGGGTCGGCCTGTGCGAGCACGAGACGGGTGAGCTCGGTCATGGCCTCGGCGTTGCTGACCGTCACATGGTCGTAGGTGTCGCCCCGCGCGGGGCCCGAGAGCACGACCACCGGAATCCGCTGCGCGAGTCGGGCGAGCACGTCGTCCGGCACGCTCTGCGCCAGCACCATCAGCCCGTCGACCCGGCCGGCGATGTCGCGCACGGTCTCACGGGTGGGGTCGTCACGGCCGACGCCGATCATGAGCACGAAGCCCTGCTTCCACGCCTCGAGCTCGGCGCCGCGCAGCACCTCGTCGAGGAACAGCATGGTCGGATGCGGCGCGTCGGCGTCCGCCGACGCCTGCTCGACCGTGAACGGCGGCGCGTCGGCCTGCTCGTCGGCGAGCACATCGAGCACCGGCGCGTCCTCCGAGGCGTCGAAACCCGGGAAGTACAGCCCCAGCACGCCGGTGCGGCGTTCGGCCAACCCACGCGCACTGCCGCTGGGCACGTAGCCGAGCTCGGAGACCGTGTCGAGCACGCGCTCGCGGGTGGCCGGGCGCACGGCATCCGGCTGACGCAGCACACGTGAGACCGTGGCGATCGAGACCCCTGCGCGCTCTGCGACGTCGTAGACGGTCGCCTTCTTGCTCACGCTCGGTCCTCCTCCGGTTGCGTGTGCACCAGGGTACCCGCCGCCGCACGGGCGACGAGCGAGCCATGAGGGCGGGTGCTGATCTCGCCGGGCTCCCGGCCGCGACTGTCGCTCGCCACGACCTCGAAGCCGGCAGCGGCGAGCATCTCGGCGAGCGCGTCGGCAGACCAGAAGTACGCAGGCGCGACGGCGTGCGCGAACGGCTCGCGCGGCTCGCCGTCGAAGTACCCGATCAGGATGCTGCCGCCAGGGGCCAGCACGCGGGCGAACTCGTCGAGGATCTCGGGTACGTCCGCGGGCGGGGTGTGGATCAGCGAGTACCAGGCGAGGATGCCGCCGACCGACTCCGCCTCGAACGGCAGGTCGCGGAACGAGCCGATCTCGAACGGGATGCTGGAGTGCCGCCGCCGCGCCATCTCGATGAACTCTGCCGACAGGTCGATGCCGCGCGCCTCACGACCTCCGCGCGACAGGAACTCCGTCCACTGGCCCGGTCCGCATCCTGCGTCCAGCAGCAGTCCCCGGGTGCCGTCGCGCCAGCCCGCTATGACCGCAGCGTCCCGAGCATCCATCTGCTCGATCGAGCCGGCCAGCGCGACGTAGTCCGCCGCCCGCGCGTCGTACGCCGCCGCGATGTCGGGGTCAGAGGCGCGACCCATCAGCTGCGGGCCGCGAGCGCTGCCTGGTAGAGGTCACGGGACGACAGCCCGGTGGCCGCGGCGACCTCGGCACAGGCGTCCTTGAGGCGCACGCCGGATGCCACGAGCTTCTGCACCTGCGCCAGCGCGTCGTCCGCCGAGGCTTCGCGACGGGGCGCGCCCTCGACCACGACGACGATCTCGCCCTTGACCCCGGCCGTCGCCCACTCGACGAGCTCCGACGACGTGCCGCGGCGCACCTCCTCGTAGAACTTGGTGAGCTCGCGACAGACGGCGATGCGGCGGTCGTCGCCGAAGGCCGCACCCATGTCGGCGAGCGACGAGGCGAGGCGCGCGGGTGATTCGAAGAAGATCATGGTGCGGGGCTCTGCGGCGAGCGCCCGCAACGTCGACCGCCGCTCCCCCGGCTTTCGGGGCAGGAACCCCTCGAACGTGAAGCGGTCGGTCGGCAGCCCCGAGATCGAGAGCGCCATCAGCACCGCGCTCGGCCCGGGGATCGCCGTCACTGTCACGCCCAGCGCGACGGCCTCTGCGACGAGTCCGTAGCCGGGGTCGCTGATCGCCGGCATCCCGGCATCGCTGACGACGACGACGTCGGTCTCGACCGCGAGCGCGGCGAGCTCGGCGGCCTTCTGCTTCTCGTTGTGATCGTGCAGCGCGATCAGTCGCGGCCGATTGGCGATCTGCAGCGCCTGCAGCAGCCGTCCGGTGGTGCGCGTGTCCTCCGCGACGACCACCTCGGCGTTCTCCAGCACCTCGAGGAGGCGACACGAGACATCCCCGAGGTTTCCGATCGGTGTTGCGGCGAGGATGATCACCCGCCCAGCTTAGGCGGCCACCACAGGCGGGTTGTCTAGGCTGGAGCGGTGACCGCGCCCGTGCCTCTGCTGCCTCCCCCCGAGGAGCGGCTGACGCGCTACGGCCAGGTGCGTGACCGCATCCTGCGAGACCCCGACTGGGGGCGGATGATGCGCTGGTTCGCTCCGCTCGTCGTCACCGCGCTGGCGGCAGTGCTGCGCCTGGTCAACCTCGGTCATCCGCACCAGCTCGCGTTCGACGAGACGTACTACGTCAAGGACGCGTGGTCGCTGTGGACCCTGGGCTACGAGGGCACCTGGGGCAAGGACGCCAACGAGGCCTTCATCACCCTGCAGCAGCTGCCGCTGTCGGATGTCGGCGCGTTCATCGTGCACCCGCCGCTGGGCAAATGGCTGATCGCACTCGGCATGGCCGTCGGCGGCCCCGACAACACCGTCGGATGGCGGATCGCGACAGCACTGCTCGGCACCGCCACCGTGCTGCTCGTCTATCTGGTCGCCCGACGTCTGACCGGATCCATCGTCGCGGCGACGGTCGCCGGAACGCTGCTGGCGATCGACGGCCTCAGCATCGTGATGAGCCGCACCGCCCTGCTCGACGGCCCGCTGACCTTCTTCCTGCTGCTCGGCGCGCTGTTCATCCTGTACGACCGCGACCGCGCGATCCCGCTGCTCGAACGCCCTGACCCCGACTCCCCCGACCCGATGTGGGGACCGGTGCTGTGGCGTCGCCCGTGGCTCATCACTGCGGGTCTCGCCCTCGGCGCAGCCTGCGCCGTGAAGTGGTCGGGCCTGTACGCCCTCGCCGCCTTCGGGCTCTACGTGGTGGTGACGGATGCTCTCGCGAGGCGCCGCGCGGGCGTGGTGCTGTGGCCGACCGCCGCGGCGTTCCGCCAGGGACCGGTGTCGTTCGTGCTGCTCGTCTTCCCCGCACTCGGGGTGTACCTGGCCAGCTGGACCGGCTGGTTGGTGACCTCCGGCGGCTATGCCCGTCAGAGCGACCCCAACCCGCTGATCGCGTTGTGGAATTACCACGAGGCGATCCTGAACTTCCATGTCGGCCTCAGCAAGGGCCACCCGTATGCGAGCCCCGCCTGGGAGTGGCCGTTGCTGCTGCGACCGACCGCCGTGTGGGTCGGCTCCGATCCCGGTCCCTGCGGCGTCGATCACTGCATCGCCGTGATCTCGACGATCCCGAATCCGATCATCTGGTATGCCGGAGTCGCGGCGGCCGTCTACCTGATCTACCGGCTCGTGCGCGGGTGGGTCGAACGCCGGCCGGTCGGCGCGACGCTCACGTTCCCTCTGGTCGGGCTGGCCGCGACCTACGTGCCGTGGCTGCTATTCCCCGAGCGCACGATCTTCCAGTTCTACACCGTCGCGATGGCGCCGTTCCTCGTGATCGGACTCGCCGTCGTGCTGCGGCAGATCGCCGGGCGGCGGGAGGATCCCCTGCACCGACGGCAGTCGGGTGAGCGCACGGTGATGATCTTCCTCGCCGTCGTGGTGCTCGTCTCCGCCTTCTTCTATCCCGTGTGGACCGGCATGAGCGTGCCCTACGACTTCTGGCTCCTGCACAACTGGATGCCGGGCTGGATCTGACGTCCCCGTCGACCTCAGTCGACCTCGCCCGCTACGTGCTCGACCAGCGGCAGCACCCGGCCGGACAGATGCGTGCGCATCGCGATCGACGACGCCGTACGCGAGACGCCCGGCACGAGTGCGACGCGGTCGAGCACCTCCTGGAGCTGCGTCGCGTCGCGCGCGACCAGCCTCAGCTGCATGTCGCTGGCCCCGGTCACGGTGTGCATGTCGACGATCTCGGGCACCGCATCGGCGAGCGCTGAGGCAACCTCGTCATGGCCGACCTTCTGGTCGATCTCGACGAGGCAGAACGCCACCACGCCGTAGCCGAAGCCGGCGGGGTCGACCCGCGGCACGATCGCCTCGATCACACCGCCCTCGTGCAGCCGGGCGAGACGGCTGGTCGCCGTGCCGCGGGCGACGCCGAGCCTGCGCGCGCACTCCAGGATCGGCAGTTGCGGCGACTCCGTGAGCATCCGGATGAGCTCGGCGTCGAGGCGATCGATGCGCACGGTCAGTCCTCGACCGCTCCCCCGCGCTCCCTGGCGACGCCCGGGCGCGAGACGTCGCGCGTCAGTCGGGCGACGACCAGCAGGACCGCGGTGAGGCCGATGGTCAGCAGCAGCTGCACGCGTGCCGCCTCGTCGACCATCGTGAGCGCGATGACGCCGGCGAGCAGCGCCAGGCACAGCCACGACAGCCAGGGGAAGCCCCACATGCGCATCGGCATCGGCTCGGCGGTGCGATCGGCGCGCCGGCGGAGGATGATCTGCGACACGGCGGTCGCGGTCCAGATGACCAGCAGCGTCGACCCGACGACGTTGAGGAGCGCCGGGAGCACCACGTCGGGGAACGCCCAGTTGAGGCCCACCGTGATGAAGCCGAACGCGACGGAGGCGAGGACGGCCACCACGGGCACGCCGTTGCCTGTGGTGCGCGTCGCCGCGAGAGGTGCGAGGCCCCGCTCGCCGAGCGAGTACACCATGCGCGACGCCCCGTAGATGTTCGCGTTCATGGCCGACAGCAGCGCGATCACGACGATGAGGTCCATCACGAGTCCGACGCCCGGCAGCTGCAGCGTGTCGAGCACGGCCGAGAAGGGACCGTCCTTGACAGCCGGGTCGTTCCACGGCAGCACAGACACGATCACGAAGATCGAGCCGACGTAGAAGATCAGGATGCGCACGAGCACCTCGCGCACGATGCGGCGGATGTTGCGCGCGGGGTCGTCGGACTCCGCAGCCGCGATCGCGACCACCTCGGTGCCGCCGAACGCGAAGACCACGATCAGCAGAGCGGCCGCGATGCCGGTCATGCCGTTCGGGGCGAAGCCGCCGTTGTCGACGAGGTTGCCGATGCCGGTCGCCGGCACTCCGGGGATGAAGCCGACGATGGCGCACACGCCGACGACGAGGAACACGATGATCGCGGCGACCTTGATCGCCGCGAACCAGAACTCGAACGTGCCGTAGTTGCGCACCCCGAAGAGGTTCACGGCCGTCAGCGCCACCACGAAGACGAGCACCCACACCCACGCGGGGATGCCCGGGATCCAGGCCGAGATGATGCCTCCGGCCCCCGTGGCCTCCGCCGCGATCACGACGACCAGCTGGATCCAGTAGAGCCAGCCGACCGCGCTGCCGGCGCTGCGTCCCATCGCCTTCTGTGCATAGGAGCTGAACGCCCCGGAGCTCGGACGGGCGGCGACCATCTCGGCGAGCATCGCCATGACCAGCACCACGATGCCGCCGGCGACGAGGTACGAGATGAGCACAGCGGGACCGGCGATGCTGATCGCCTGCCCCGACCCCACGAAGAGACCGGCGCCGATCGCACCGCCGAGCCCCATCATCGAGATCTGGCGACGGGTCAGGCCCGGGTGCAGACCCTTGGTCGTCGTCGTGGTGGTGGGGACCTCGGTCATGCGCGTGCCTCCTGCGGAGCGGTCTGGATGGAGAGCGCGGTCTGCACGCGGTCGATGTCTTGGCTCGAGCCTGAGGAGATGCGCACGCCCTCGCCGGGGAATGCCCGCGTGATGACGCCGCCCTCGCGCAGAAGGAGCTCGAGTTCGTCGGTGCGGTCACCGGCGGGCACCCACACGAAGTTCGCCTGCGATGCGACCGCGGGCCATCCCGCCGCGACGAGCAGCGCGTGCAGCCGATCGCGCTGCACGACGACCTCGTCGATGCGCAGCCCGAGCTCGTCCTCGGCGTCGAGAGACGCGAGCGCTGCCGTCTGCGCGAGGTCGGTCACGCCGAACGGCACGGCGACCTTGCGCTGGTTCTCGGCGACCTCGACGGGCGCGAGCGCGTAGCCGATGCGCAGACCTGCGAGCCCGTAGGCCTTCGAGAAGGTGTGCAGCACAGCGACGTGGGGATGCCGGCGGAACAGCTCGATGCCCGCGCCGTACGACTCGGTGCGGTCGAAGTGCACGTACGCCTCGTCGATCACGACCAGCACGTCTCGCGGCACCGCGGCGACGAAGGCCTCGAGCGCAGCCGCACCGACGACCGTCCCGGTCGGGTTGTTCGGGTTGCAGACGAAGATCAGCCGCGTACGAGGGGTGATCGCCGCGAGCATCGCATCGAGGTCGTGCGCGTGATCGTCGCCCAGCGGCACGGCGATCGGGGTCGCCCCGGCGATGCGCACGAGCGACGGGTAAGCCTCGAACGACCGCCAGGCGAACATCACCTCGTCGCCGTCGCCGGCGACCGCATGGATGAGCTGGGATGCGAGCTCGACCGAGCCCGCACCCACAGTGACGACGGCCGGATCGACGTCATAGCGTGCGGCCAGGCGTTCGCGGAGAGCCGCGGCGCTCATGTCGGGGTAACGGTGCATCGACGACAGACGCTTCTGCACCGCCTCGACGACGGACGGGAGGGGCGGGTGCGGCGACTCGTTGGACGAGAGCTTCGAGGAGCCGGCGGGGGCGGAGCGCCCCTGGCGGTAGGCGGGCACGGCGTCGAGGCCGGCACGGGTGGGGAGGGGCATTCTCAGAGCATCCTTGCTGTGATCCAGCGGCGCCCCTGGTGGCGGCGCCTGCTGTGGCGCAACACTAGACCGGAAATCGGAGGGTGGGCAATCGGTGCAGCATCCGGTGCGCAACGCGCGCAACCGGCGGGGTGCGATCCCCGAACTGCTGAGCAGACTGCACAGCCTACGCGGTGCGACGGGCGGTCTACGATCGCAGCATGGGCAGCCCCTCCGGTTTCGAGTTCGCGGTGCGCGGTGACGACGTGGTCATCCGTCATCTCGGGGTCACCGCGACCGTGCTGCGCGGAGCGAGGGCGACTGATTTCCTCACTCAGGTGGCGCAGGGCGATGCGCAGCTGCTGATGGCTCGACTGACCGGGAACTACCGCCGCGGCAACGAGCGCACCGCACGACAGCACCCGCGCAACGCCCGCTGACGAGTCAGCGCGAGAGGGCAAGCTCGGCGGGGTCGCTCACCGGGAGCCGGCACACGAACGAGCGGCAGTCGAACGCCTGCTCGTCACCGCTCCCCTTGCCTTCGAACAGTTCGAAGCCGGCGTCCTCGAATGCCCTCGCCTGCGCAGGTGCCACGATCGTGATCACGTCGGCGTCCGCCGTGCGCGCTGCAGACGCGAGTGCCCCCTCCGGCGCCTCGGTGACGACCACGAGCTGCCTCGGCGGATCGACGAGACTCGCCGCCACACGCAGCAGGCTGCCGTGCGCGAACGGCTGCGACACGGCCTGAGCGGAATGAGCGCGCACCCGCTCGGCGGCCGCCTCCCGGTACCGATCCCCCGCGCCGAGTCGCCACGCCGAGAGGGATGCGGCAGCAACGGCCGCCGCATCCGACGGCAGGTCTCCGTCTGTCTGATCGGGCGACGCCGAGATGCCGTGAGCCGCGAGCAGCGGATCGCCGTCGAGCCCCTCGATCGCCGTGTCGAGCAACTCGCGCGCCTCGACGGCCCAAGCGGCCTCACCGGTGGCCGCGGCGAGCGCGAACAGTCCCTCGGCCAGCAGCGCGACATCAGCTGTGGTCGCGACCGCACCCGACGCGACACCGTCGAGAGACGCGCGGACGAGGGTTCCCGTCGAATCCCGATTGACCCGCAGCACGCACTCGGCGGCATCGGCCGCGGCCTGCACCCACGAGCTCTCCCCGAGCGCGGCACCCGCCCGGGCGAGAGCTGTGATGGCCAGCCCGTTCCACCCCGTGATGACCTTGCCGTCGACGGCCGGCGGCTCGAGTCCCGCCCGTTCCGACACCGGCCGCAGGTAGTACCCGCCCTCGCTGCGCTGACCGTCGATCCACGACTCCGAATCCTGAGCGGCGCCGAATCCGCCGCCTTCACGGCGCAGAGTGCCCACGAGGAAGCCCGCGATGCCTCGGGCGGTCGGTTCGTCCCCCGCATCCAGGGCCACGAGCAGCAGCTGGGCGTTGTCGGTCAGCATCCGCTCGTAGTGCGGCACGGTCCAGTCGCGCTGCGTCGCGTAGCGGAAGAAGCCGCCGTCGGCATCGTGCAGATCGGATGCCGACATCGCGGCGAGTGCCCGGTCGGCCGCGGCCGCGGCATCCGGAGCCTCCCGCCGCACGAGCGGCGTCTGCAGCAGCCCCAGGGTCGTCGCCACCGGGAACTTCGGCGCACCGCCGAACCCGCCGAACAGCCTGTCCTCGCGCTGGGCGATGGTGTCGGCGGCCTCGGCGACGGCCGCAGCATCCGGCAGATCGGAGGGCGTCGATGATGCCGCCCTGGCGAGCGCCTCGGTCACCGCATCGGCCGACTCCTCGGCCTGCGCGCGGCGCAGAGTCCATGCCTCGTGCACCGCGGCGAGCACATCGCGGAACGCGGGCATCGGCTGCCGTGCCTCAGGCGGCCAGTACGTGCCGGCGTAGAAGGTGCGTCCGCGGGGCGTCGTGAAGACCGTCAGCGGCCAGCCGAGGTTCTGCGTGAACGCGGACGCCGCGGCCATGTAGGCGCCGTCGACGTCCGGGTGCTCTTCGCGGTCGACCTTGATCGCCACGAAGTCACGGTTGATCAGCGCGGCCGTCGCCGGGTCGGCGAACGATTCCCGAGCCATCACATGGCACCAGTGACAGGTCGAGTAGCCGATCGAGATCAGCAGCGGCACGTCGCGGCGCTGCGCCTCGGCGAAGGCTTCGGGCCCCCACGGATACCAGTCGACGGGGTTGTCGGCGTGTGCCCGCAGGTACGGGCTGAGCGTGTCGGCGAGCCTGTTGGTCATGGGCTCACGCTACGCCGATCAGGAGACGAGGAGCTGCTCCGCGGGCCGTGACGCCGCGTAGCCGACAAGAGGCAATGCCCGTTCGGCCGCGAGGGCGATGCGCGAATGCAGCACGTCCGACGCGATCACGTAGCCGTCGAAGTCCGTGTCGCTGGCGTAGACGCCGAGCGGCAGGGTCAGCGCCTGGAAGAAGGCGAACAGCGGCCGCAGCTGGTGCTCGATGATCAGCGCGTGACGCTCGCCGCCGCCGGTCGCCGCGAGCAGCACCGGCTTGCCGACGAGCTCGTACTGACCGACGAAGTCGAACAGGTGCTTGAACAGGCCCGTGAACGAGGCCCGATAGACGGGGCTGCCGACGATCAGCAGGTCTGCCGCCTCGATGGCCAGGAGCTTCTCCTCGACGTTCGCCGGAAGATGGTCGCGGCGCAGTGCCCCCGCGAGCGAAGGACCGATGTCGGTGAGCTCGATGACCTCGATCTCGACCTCGGCACGCTCGGCGACGGCCGCGGCGATCGCACGGACGAGCGCCGTGGTCTTGCTGGGCTCGTGCAGAGAGCCGGACACGGCGACGACGCGATAGGGAGCTGTCATGCCGTTGACGCTACTCACGACGACGCCCCATGTCGCGAGAAGCGACACGGGGCGTCATCTGCCGAAGCAGTGCGTCTCAGTTGACGTCGTTCGGGTGCGAGCCGACCCGGCCCGATCCGTCGAGCGGGTCGAGGGCGTCGATCGATGCGATCTCGGCATCCGTCAGCTCGAAGCCGAACACGTCGAGGTTCTCGCGCAGGCGCTCGGCGCGCACCGACTTCGGGAACACGATGAAGCCCTTCTGCAGGTGCCAGCGCAGCACCGCCTGCGCGGGGGTCACGCCGTGGGCGGCAGCGGCCTCGGCGATCGCGGGAGTGCCGAACAGGTCGTACTTGCCCTGTCCGAGCGGGCCCCACGACTCGATGCGGATGCCGTGCTCGGTCGCCCATGAGACGACGTCGCGCTGCTGATAGGCCGGGTGCAGCTCGATCTGGTTGACCGCAGGGGTCACGCCCGTCTCGGAGACCACCCGCTCGAGGTGCGGCACGAGGAAGTTCGAGACGCCGATGCTGCGCGTGAGACCGGCCTCTCGCAGCTCGATGAGCTTGGCGAAGGCGTGCACGAAGTCGTCCTTCGCGGGCGTCGGCCAGTGCACGAGGTACAGGTCGACGGCGTCGAGGCCGAGCTTCTCGAGACTCTCGGCGATCGCCGCGTTCGGCTCGTCGTCGTGGTGACGGTCGTTCCAGAGCTTGGTGGTGATGAACAGCTCGTCGCGGGCGATGCCGGATGCGGCGATGGCCGCGCCGACACCCTCTTCGTTGCCGTAGATGGCCGCGGTGTCGATGTGGCGGTAGCCGATCTCGAGAGCCTCGCTCACGGCCCGCTCGGTCTCGTCGGCCGGAACCTTGAACACCCCGTAGCCGAGCTGCGGGATGGAGTGGCCGTCGTTCAGTTCGAGTGCAGGAATCGTCATGATCCCACCCTACGACCCTGTGATGACAGGCGGCCGCCCCGGTACCGAAGCCATCCTCTGCGCAGCCCTGCCCACCAGCCGTTCGAGGGGCCCCCGACCGAACAGGATCGACCACAGGGTGGTGGCGAGGAGCAGGCAGATCGCCGTCGCCGCCCAGAAGGCGTTGCTCGAGAAGAACCCTCCAGGGCCCCCGATCAGGGCGACCGAGAGCACGTGCACGCTGTATGCCGTCAACGGCATGGATCCGAGTGCACCCAGCGGGAGCAGCACCCAGCGCAGCGGACGACTGAGCAGCACGCACAGCGCGATGACGCAGAGCGCGAAACCGCCGGAGCCGAGGATCTCGGCCGTGCCACCGGAGTGCGGATCGACTCCGAAGATCGCTCGGAGCACCGCGCCCAGCGGATCCGCTGCGGCGAGCGCATCCGGGTAGGTGCTCCATCCCGATGCCGCTCCCGACCCCGACGCCCACCCGCCCTTCGAGGACGAGCCGGTGATCCCCGCGACCGCTCCGACGAGGCCGAGTCCGTAGCCGGTGATCATGAGGCCGACGCCCGCGCCGAAGGTGATGGCGGCGGTCTCGAGCTTCTCGACGTGCAGCCGCCCGAGGGCCATGCCTGCGAGCACGAAGGCGAGCCACGCGGTGATCGGGTACGAGCCGTAGAGCACGAGGCTGATGCCGGCGCCGTAGGGGTTGAGGGTCAGGGCGGCGAACAGCGCCAGCAGCGTCGGCGCCGCGAGCGCGAGGATGCCAGCGGTGATCAGCAGCTTCCACGGCTGCCACCGCAGGAACGGGATGACGGCGACGTAGAGCAGCCCGTACAGGGTGAGGATCACCGCGATCGGGGTGTTCAGCATCTCGAGCGCCAGTCCGATCACGAAGATCACCGCACCGCGTCCGACGAGCTGCAGACGGATCGTCGGCACGCGCTCGGGGGCGGGCAGCGTGCTGCGCCCCGTCATCAGCGCGATCGAGATGCCCGCAAGCACCGCGAACAGGATCGACGAGCGCCCGTGCACGAGGTCCGTCCAGGTGGACAGGTCGAGCGGGTCGAACGCCTCGGTCTCGCCGATGTGCGCTCCGGCCATCCCGAGGATCGCCAGCCCTCTCGCGACGTCGAGACCGAGGATGCGGGGAGCCCGCC
This sequence comes from Microbacterium sp. Leaf159, assembly GCF_001423615.1. Lineage (GTDB taxonomy): Bacteria > Actinomycetota > Actinomycetes > Actinomycetales > Microbacteriaceae > Microbacterium. The sequence goes on from NZ_LMOU01000002.1 coordinate 174,574, forward strand.
CGAACTCGTGGAACCACCGCGTTGCGGGAAGGGGCGTCGACACAGTGCTCACGGATGAATCGTACGATGGGAGTGCTATGTCGTCCCCCGTGATCATCTATCCTCCCGAGCTGCCCGTCAGCGCCGCCAAGGACGAGATCGCCGACGCCATCCGCGACAACCAGGTCGTCATCGTGGCCGGTGCCACGGGGTCGGGCAAGACGACCCAGCTGCCGAAGATCTGCCTCGACCTCGGCCGGGAGCGCATCGCGCACACCCAGCCCCGCCGGCTCGCCGCCCGCACGATCGCAGAGCGCGTGGCCGAGGAGCTGCAGGTCGAGCTCGGCACCCTCGTCGGCTACAAGGTGCGCTTCACCGACAAGGTGTCCGACGAGACGCGCGTCGCGCTGATGACCGACGGCATCCTGCTGAACGAGATCCACCGTGACCGACTGCTCCGCCGGTACGACACGATCATCATCGACGAGGCGCACGAGCGCTCGCTCAACGTCGACTTCCTGCTCGGGTATCTCGTGCGCATCCTGCCGGAGCGCCCCGACCTCAAGGTCATCATCACCTCGGCGACGATCGACCCCGAGAGCTTCGCGAGGCACTTCGCCACACCGCAGGGCGAGCCCGCACCCGTCATCGAGGTGTCCGGACGCACGTATCCGGTCGAGATCCGCTACCGCGCGCAGACGGAGGAGACCGAGGAGTCCGACGAGGTCACCGCGATCGTCGCGGCGCTGCGCGAGCTCGACAGGGAAGAACCGGGCGACGTGCTCGTGTTCCTCCCGGGCGAAGCCGAGATCCGGGACGCGGCGGATGCCGTGCGCGGCGCGTACTCGAAGGACCGCTCCCCCACCGAGGTGCTGCCGCTCTACGGGCGTCTCTCGGCCGCCGAGCAGCATCGGGTGTTCGAGAAGAGCCGGGTCGCCGGTGTGCGTCGCCGCGTGGTGCTCGCCACGAACGTCGCCGAGACCAGCCTCACGGTGCCGGGCATCCGCTACGTGATCGACACCGGCTCCGCGCGCATCTCGCGCTACAGCAGTCGCTCGAAGGTGCAGCGTCTGCCGATCGAGGCGATCTCGCAGGCCTCGGCGAACCAGCGCTCCGGCCGCGCCGGCCGCACGAGCGACGGCATCGCGATCCGCCTGTACAGCGAAGAGGACTTCGACAAGCGGGCGGAGTTCACCGAACCCGAGATCCTGCGCACCTCTCTCGCGTCGGTCATCCTGCAGATGCTGTCGCTCGGCTTCGGCGACATCACGGCGTTCCCGTTCCTCACCCCGCCCGATTCCCGCGGCGTGAAGGCGGCCGTCGACCTGCTCACCGAGCTCGGCGCGGTGACCGGCGGCGGCGACTCTCCGCGCCTCACCCGCATCGGCCGCGACATCTCGCGCATCCCGATCGACCCCCGCTTCGCCCGCATGCTCATCGAGGCGGGGCGCACCGCATCGGGTTCGTCGAACGTCACCCGCGACGTGCTCGCGATCGTGGCGGGGATGTCGATCCAGGACGTGCGCGAGCGTCCGTCGCAGGATGCCCCGCAGAGCGTGCGCGACGAGGCCGACCGGATGCACGCGCGCTTCGCCGACCCGACGAGCGACTTCCTCTCGATCCTCAACCTCTGGAACCACCTGAGGGAACAGCAGCGCGAGCTGGGCTCGAGCGCCTTCCGACGCCTCTGCCGCTCCGAGCACCTCAACTACGTCCGAGTGCGCGAGTGGGTCGACGTGCATCGCCAGCTGCGATCGCTCGTCAGGGAGAAGGATGCCGGAGGCTCCGGCACCGCGGACCCTGACGCGATCCACCGCGCTCTGCTCGCCGGATTGCTGTCGCAGATCGGCATCCTCGATGAGCGGAACACGCCCAGCCGCGGCCAGAGCAAGACCCCGCCGAAGGATGCGAAGCGCCGTCAGGCCGAGTATCGCGGCGCCCGCGGCATCCGCTTCTCGATCTTCCCCGGTTCTGCTCTGCGCAAGAAGAGCCCGCCGGCGGTCATGGCCGCTGAGATCGTCGAGACCTCGCGTACCTATGCACGCACTGTCGCCGCGATCGATCCGGCCTGGGCCGAGGCTCTCGCGGGCGACCTCGCGAAGCGCCAGGTCACCGAGCCGCACTGGTCGAAGGATGCAGGGGCTGCCGTCGCCTACGAGAAGGTGACGCTGTTCGGCGTCGAGATCATCCCGCGCCGCCGCGTGCAGTTCGCCCGGATCGACCGCCCGGCCTCACGCGAGCTGTTCCTCCGGCACGCGCTGGTCGAAGGCGAATGGGATCCGACGCGCATCGACAAGCGCGTGAGCGCGTTCTGGCGCAGCAACGCCGAACTGCGCAAGCGCCTCGAGAAGCTCGAGGAGAGGGAGCGCCGCCGCGACATCCTCGCGGGCGACGAGGCGGTGTTCCGCTTCTACGACGAGCGCATCCCGTCCGACGTCTTCGACGTGCGCTCGTTCGAGAAGTGGTGGCGCGAGCAGCTCGCCACGACCCCGAAGCTGCTCGTGATGCGCGAGGCCGACCTTCTCGACGACGACAGCCGCGCCGACCAGAACGAGTTCCCCACCAGATGGACCCAGGGCGATCAGGTTCTCGGACTCGCCTACCGCTTCGAACCGGGCGCCGCAGACGACGGCGTGAGCGTCGTGATCCCGCTCCCCCTGCTCGCGCAGATCGAGGACCGCGGTTTCGACTGGCAGGTGCCGGGGCTCCGAGCGGAACTCGTCACCGGTCTGCTGCGCGCGCTGCCGAAGGCGATCCGCCGTCACGTGGTTCCCGCGGCCGACTGGGCCGACAAGTTCGGCGCCGAGCTCACGGGAGAAGGTCCGGAGTCGCACGGGGGGCTGCCCGGCCGCACGCTCAAAGAGGCACTCGCTCGCCTGATCCAGCCGCTCGCGAACCAGCTCGTCTCTGCGGCCGACTTCGAGGACGACCGGGTGCCTGCGCATCTGCGCATGAACTTCCGTGCCGTCGACGAACGCGGGCGCGTCGCGGGATCGAACCGTGACCTCAGCGCGCTGCAGGCCGAGCTCGCCGACCGGGCACGCAGCAGTGTGGCCCGCTCGATCGCGGCGCCGCCCCGCCGCCCCGGCCCCTCGAAGGGACCGCAGCCCGCTGCTGTCGCCGCCTCGATAGAGAGGGACGGCCTGACCACCTGGACCTTCGGCGACCTGCCCGACGTACTCGACACACGCGTGGCCGGCGGCGTCGTCCGCGGCTACCCGGCGATCGTCGATCAGGGCAAGACCGTCTCTGTGCGTGTGGAGTCCACGGCGGATGCGGCGGTCGCGGCCACCCGCGCCGGCGCGCTGCGCCTGGTGCTGCTCGGCGTGCCCTCGCCGTCGTCCTACGTGCAGCAGCACCTCACGAGCCAGGAGAAGCTCGCACTCGCCGCGTCGCCGTACCAGTCGGCCGCGGCACTCATCGAGGACTGCCGAGCAGCCGTCGTGCAGAATCTGATCGACCGGGCGCACCCCGGCGGCATCATCCGCACCGAGGCCGAGTTCGTGCGCGTACGCGACGCCGTGTCGGCTTCGCTCGTCGACGAGCTGTTCTCGTGCGTGTCACTCGTCGCCCGCATCCTCACCAAGACACGTGACGTCGAACGCGGCATCAAGTCGCAGAACTCGCTCGCGCTGCTCGGGCCCCTGAACGACATTCGCACGCAGCTCTCGGGCCTGCTGCACCCGGGGTTCGTCTCGGCCGCGGGCGTCGACCGTCTCGCGCACTTCCCGCGCTACCTCGACGGGATGCTCGATCGACTGAAGACGCTGGCGAGCGAACCCGGCAAGGACCGCACCCGCATGAGCGAGTTCGAGCGCATGGCGAAGGTGTTCGAGGATGCCGGAGGCACGATCCCGCTCGCTCCGGATGCGTCGCCCGCGCTCGTCGAGACGCGCTGGCTGCTCGAGGAGTATCGCGTGAGCGTGTTCGCGCAGCGTCTCGGCACCGCACAGCCGGTCTCGCCGCAGCGCATCATGAAGGTGCTGTCCGCACGGGGGTAGCCTGAAGGCATGGCTCGCGCGATCGTCTACACAGAGTTCGGTTCCCCTGACGTGCTGCATCTGATCGAGACCCCCGATCCGATCGCCCTGAGCGGCGAGGCGGTGGTGCGCATCGAAGCCGCAGGCGTCAACCCGATCGATGCCAAGCTCCGCGGCGCCAAGCGCCCGTCACCGCCCATCACCGAACCGCGCGGCGTGGGCTTCGACGGCGCCGGCGTGATCGAGTCTCTCGGCGACGACGTCGACGCCTTCGCGGTGGGCGACCGTGTGGCGATCCGCGACACGGTCGGCACCTATTCGAGCCTGCTCGCCGTGGCGGTCGACAAGCTCGTCGCGCTCCCCGATTCGGTGACCGCTGCGGAGGGCGCCGGCATCGGCATCCCCGCGGGGACGGCATACCAGGCACTCCGCTCGCTCGGCGTCACGGAAGGCGACGTGCTGCTCGTGCACGGTGGCTCCGGATCGGTCGGGCAGGCGGCCGTGCAGTTCGCCGTCGCCTGGGGCGCGACCGTGATCGCCACCGCGAGCCCCGCCCGCCACGATCAGCTGCGTGAACTCGGGGCGATCCCCGTCGCCTACGGCGAGGGGCTGCTCGAGCGCGTGCGCGAGGCGGCTCCGGGCGGCGTGACCGTCGCTCTCGACTGCGCAGGCACCGACGAGGCCATCGAGGTGTCGCTCGGGCTGGTCACCGACCGCGACCGCATCGCGACGATCGTGCGCGGCCCCGACGCCGCATCCTTCGGCATCCGCGCCTTCTCCGGCGGCTCCCCCGTGCCGCTGACCGAGCAGGAGCTCGACTGGCGGGCCGAGGCCCTCGCAGCGACCGTCGACCTGCTCGCTGCCGGCGACTTCACGATCGAGCTCGGTCCCGAGCTTCCCCTCGCCGAAGCGGCACAGGCCCACGAGCTCGTGGAGTCCGGCGCCGCCTCGGGAAAGATCGTCCTGATCCCGTAGAGCCTCAGGACCAGACCCGGGCGGCGGTGTCGGCAGTGCTCATGGAGATGGAGTTCGCGGCGATCAGTCGGCGCGTGGCTTCGGCGAGCAGGGCTTTCATGCTCCCGATCGCGGTGGACCACTCCCGTTGGGCGCGGCCGTACGCCTGTTGTGCCTGCCCGTCCCATGAGGACTTCAGACGGTCGACTTCGGAATCGAGGGCGTCGAGTTCGTGCTCGAAGGCCTTCACGGTGAGCGCGAGCCGCGCGACCGTATCCGCGACGGCGTCGTGGCTGACCGAGACCTTCATCGTTCCTCCGAGAGGTCCTGTGCGAGGTCGAGCTCGCGCAGGACATAGGGCTGCGAGACGCCTTCGGTGAGGTAGAACGTGTAGAAGATCACCGCGGCCTCGTCGGCGGTGAAGACCTCGTTCGAGAAGACTCGGACCGCGCGGTCATCGCTCATCGGGATGAGAGTGGTCGCGCCATCTGCCGACTCGGGCCTGCCGACCGTGTAGAGGTGGTGCTCCCCGTCGGGACCGGGAAGCCGCACTTCCACCGTCATCGCTTCAGCCGAGCCCGCGGCCTGCATGAATGAACCGTTCGCGGGTTCGAGGTAGCCGTCGGTCCTTGTGGGGTCAGCGCCGCGCCAGATCGAGTACGTGTAGTCCTTGTGGGCGTCCAGCCACTCCAGCGTGCGTCGGAGCCGCTCGGAGATCGTTAGATACTCGTCCGCCAGCCACCCGATTCGGCCGTCGTTCGCTGCCTGGACGAAGGGTCCATAGAGCGTCACCGTTCCTCCGAAAGTTCGTTCGAGAGATCCAGCTCGCGAAGCACGTACGGCTGCGACACGGCATCAGTGAGGTAGTAAGTATAGAAGATCACCGCGGCTTCATCGGCGGTGAAGACCTCGTTGGAGGAGACCCGCACCGCACGCCTATCGCTGATCGGAATGAGAGTAGTGGTGCCATCCGCTGATTCCGGCCTCCCGACCGTGTACAGGTGGCCTTCGCCATCGGGGCCAGGGAGCCGCACTTCCACGGTCATCGCATCAGCCGATCCTGCCGCCTGGATGAAGTAGTCGTTCGCAGGTTCACGGAACCCAACAATGTTTGTCGCGTCAGCCCCACGCCAGATCGAATACGTGTACTCCTGCTTGGAGTCAAGAAGGCCGAGCATGCGTCGCAGTTGATCGGAAATCGGCCGATAGTCGTCTGTGAGCCACCCTTTCTGGCCATCAGACGCCACCTGAGCGAATGGACCATAGAACGTCATCGCACTTCCTCCGTTCGTACCCGAGTGACAACGATATCTTCGCCGTCGAGCTTGCCGCGCGCGGGCGTTCCAGCGTTGACAGCCTCGTCGAACTCCCACTGTTTGTTCCCTGGGCCATATCGATCTATCGCCGTCCCCGACTTCACTTCGATACCGGTGTACGTATTCTCGCCGTCACTGTTCTTCACAAGCCCGTCGTAGGTGCGACCATTCTGAGGAGATCCTTCATAATCAACCTTCGCCTTCGTGCGTATGACCTCGACGTCGTTTCGATCCGCATACTTCTCGAGGCCGATCTTCTCTTTGTCAACCCATAGCGGGTCGTACTGGCCCTTCGCGAAATGACCGAGGTAGTCGCGGCCCTCCCCGAGATCGAAACCCTTGATCCGATCGCTGACGCCGTGGCTCTCGTTGAGCCAGCGCCCTGCGGCATCTCCCATCATCGTCGCGCCTGCTCCGGCGACTCCCACTCCGGCAACAACGAGTGCGGGAGAGCCTGCCAGGGCACCGACGCCGGTGACGGTGAGAGCCCCGCCTCCGGCCGCCAGAGCAGCCCCGCCGAGGAACGTGGCAGCGCCGCCGAGGAGCTCGAGGATGATGTCGGGGTGCTCCCACAGCGTCTGTGCGGAGATCGCGAGCATGTCCATCGTCGCCTGGAACGGCCGGACGACAGCGAGGGTGAAGATCACCTCGGTCATCGCGTGCTGGTTCTGCGTCGCCGCTTCCGCGTCGGTCAGTGGCATCCGAGCCGCATCCGCGGCCTCGTCCAGACGGATCGCGCAGTCCCGCGCGTAGACCTCGAGAGTCATCCGCGCGTTGGACAGGACCTCGCGCGCCTCGTCGTGCGCGGGACCCGAAGGATCGACGAAAGGTACGTCGGCATCGGGATGCCGCAGCCCTTGGCCGACACGCAACTCCCGCACGTGCGCACGGTGGGCGGTCAGCGCCGCAGCAGCCTGCTGCTCTGCCTCGTTCCACAGCGTGATCGCACGGTCGGCTTCATCTTGCGCCCACTGCAACGCGTCGGCCCACGTGAACAGAGCGCTCGCACCTGCCCGCAGACTCGTGCCGGCGTTCTTCCAGTGCAGCAGCTGGCGCTCGAACCGGTCGAGATAGGCGTCGTAGGCGGCGCCTTTCCACGTGCCCTCGTCGTCCAAGGTGGCGAGATCATCGCGCACACGGGTCGCTTCGGTGCTGCGCGCCTTCCATGCTTCCGCGGCTGCCCGTACGTCGGACACCGAACCCGGCACGAGATCGGTCGCTGATCGGGTCTGCCCCAGCTCCATCAGTCGTCCCAGATCATCGCGTCGACTTCGGCCTTCGCCGCATCGGTGCCCTCGTCGAAGACCCGTGCGGTCGTGCCCAACCTGTCGGCGAAGTCGTCGGTGTCGGTCACGCGGGACGAGAGGCCATCGGACCATGCGGTGCTGAATCCTGCGGCCGCCGCGACCACCCACTCGTGTCCGGCGTCACCGAGCTTCGTCACCTCACGCGAGGCCAGCTCTGCGACGACACGACGGGCCTTCGACGACATCGCCCTCAACACGTCGGTGTCGACGTCGTACGAAGTTCCGCCCCCAGGTGCCATGCGTCGACGCTAGCAAGCTATGCGTAGTCAGATGAAGACACTTTGCAGAATGCCGATACTCTCATAAAAACGACCAGCCCCCTCCGGCCGGGAGACGGCAGGAGGGGGCTGGCGCAGAATTCGCGCTGGTCTAGGCGGGAGCGACCGGGCGGCCGATGGAGAGCATCAGACGATTCGCCCAGTTGAAGAACGCCGCACCGTGGATCACGTCGGCCACTTCGAGGTCGTCGAGCCCCGCCGCGCGCAGGCGGGCGATCTCGTCGGGACCGAATGCGCTCGGGGTGTCGGTCAGGGCGACGGAGGCGGCGACCACCGCGTTCCACCGCTCGCCGAGGTCGGCATCCACACCCTCGTCGAGCAGGAGATCGACGTCGTCGACCCGCTTGCTGTGGTGCGCCGCGAAGCGCGAGTGCACCGAGGCGCAGAACACGCAGCCGTTGCGACGCGAGGCCGCCGTCGCCGAGAGCTCGCGCTCCGCACGCGGAAGACCCTCCGAGGCGTTGTAGAAGATGTCCTTGTCGACGAGCGTGCGCGCCTTGAGCACCTCGGGGTCGCGCGCCAGCAGCCGGAAGTAGTCGTTCTTCGCGCGGGAGGCGTCGACGAGTCCGTCGTAGTGGCGCTCGGTCAGCTCTTCCTCGGCAAGAGGGGGAAGATGAGGCGTCCAGCCGACCTCTGCCCGGGTGAAGGCCTCGGGGTGCGGTGAATCGTCGTGCAGAAGCTCGGTCATGCTGCCTCCTCCTCGGAGTCGGATGCCGCGGCGATGCCGGCGGCGGCGAGAACCTTCAGGCCGGTGATGACGCGCTGCTGGAACGCGAGGAACGAGACGAGCTGCGAGAGGGTGACGATGCCGTCGGCCGACCACCCCGCATCCAGCAGGCGCTGGATGTCCGTGGCCGCGGATTCGCGCGGACGGAACACGAGCAGGTGCGAGTGCGCGAGGGCGGCGGTGACCCGCTCGCCGAGCACCTCTGCGACCTCGGGCGATGCCGCGTAGCGCTCACCGTCGGAGTTCTCGTCCTGCAGTCCCGCTTCGGTGTACGAGCCGAAGGGTCCGCTGACGGCGGCGTCCGCGGCCTCGGCGATCACGACGGTCGCGCGCCGCGGGTCCACCGCCAGGGCCCGATCTGCGTAGAACGTGCCCGTCGCATCCGTGTCGCCGGCGAGGCGCGTGGCGAACGCGGCGATCAGCTCGCGCTCGGCCTGCGACACCTCCTCCGTCGACACCGGCGCGAAGAGCGCGCCGAAGCTCGCCTGCAGCTGCTCCCTGGTGACGGGGCGACGACGCCGCAGAGCATCCAGCTCGGGCGTCACCCCTACGATCTGATCGACGATGTCGGTGGTCATGCCTTCTCCTTGATGGTGTCGGTGAGGGTGTAGCCGAGAGCGGGGGCGACCTGCTCGGCGAAGAGCTCTATCGAGCGCAGTACGTGCTCGTGCGGCGCGTCGACGGAGTGCACCTGGAACGCCACCTCGGTCGCCCTCGCCAGGGTCGCGTCGGCGGCGAGCGACTCGGCGACCTCCTCGGGGGTGCCGAGATGGGTGTCGAGCGCGACGATCAGCTCGTCGAGGTCGTCGCCGGGGATCGTCTGCCCCTGGCGCCGGAATCCCTCGGCGGCACGGCGCAGTCCGACCTCCGCGAAGCGCAGGGCCTCGGCCCGATCGTCCGCGACGAACACGGTGCGCGAGGCGGTCACGCGAGGAGCGACGCCGTCGGGCAGCGCCTCGAGGTACGCGTCGATGATGGGATCCTGCAGCGCCGAGAGCGGTGCGTGCAGAGCATCCGTCGACCGCGGCTGGGTGCGGGAGAGCAGCAGGCCGTGCCCGTGGATGCCGGCCCGATGGCCGCCCGGTGCCGAGAACGTCGCCTGCCAGATGCGGTCGGCGAGCGTGCCGGCATCCGGATAGAGGGTGTTCTCGGCGCCGATGTCATGCCCCGACAGCGCGTCGAGCAGCAGGCGGAGCTTGCGGTCGTAGGTCGGCGCCTTCTCACGCACGTCCTCGCCGAACGGGACGAACGACGAGGGAGTGCCGCCGCTGCCCAGGCCCAGGTCGAGGCGCCCGTCTGCGAGAAGGTCTGCGACGACCGCATCCTCGGCGACGCGCACGGCATCCTCCAGCGGCAGGGTGATCACGCCGGAGCCGAGGCGGATGCGCGACGTCTGCGCGGCGACATGGGCGAGGAACACGAGCGGCGACGGGAGCCCGCCCTCGGCCGCACGGAAGTGATGCTGGGCGACCCAGGCGCGTCCGACGCCGTACCGCTCGGCGTGCCGGATCTGCTCTGCGGCCAGCGCGTACCGCTCGGCAGGAGCCGCGTCGTCGAGCAGGCGCGTGAAGAAGGCGATCGTGGGGGCGGTCATGCGGGCTGCTCCGTTCGTCCGGGGACGGCTGCGAGCAGCTCCCTGGTGTATTCATGCTGCGGGGCGTGGAAGAGCTCCTCGGTGTTGCCCTCCTCGACGATGCGGCCCCGGCGCATGACCGAGACCGTGTGGCTGATCCTGCGCACGACAGCGAGATCGTGCGAGATGAACAGGTAGGTCAGACCGAGCTCTGACTGCAGCGAGGTGAGCAGCTCGAGGATACGGGCCTGCACCGTCACATCGAGGGCCGAGACCGCCTCGTCGAGCACGACGATCTCGGGGTCGATCGCCAGCGCCCTCGCGATCGCCACACGCTGGCGCTGACCGCCCGAGAGCTCGCGGGGAGTGCGCGTGGCGACGTCGCTCGGCAACGACACCCGGTCGATCAGCGCGAGCGCCCGGTCTTTGCGCTCGGCACGCGAGCCGACACCGAAGTTCTGCAGCGGCTCGGAGATGATGTCGACGATCTGCTGCCGCGGGTCCAGAGACGCGAACGGGTTCTGGTAGACGAGCTGGATGCGGCGGCGCAGCGCCCGCAGCCTCTGACCGGACAGCCCTGTCACGTCTTCGCCGTCGATCTCGATGGCCCCGGCATCGGGCTGGTGGAACCGCGTGATCAGACGCGCGGTGGTGGTCTTGCCGGATCCGGACTCCCCCACCAGCGCATGCGTCGTTCCCCGGCGGACGCGGAACGAGACGTCGTCGACCGCACGGAAGCGCTCGCGCCCGGCGACCCTGAACTCCTTGACGAGCCCTGTGGCGGTGATCGCGAACGGGTTCTCGGCGGCCACCGCCGCCGCATCCCGCAGGAAGGGCGGAGCCTCGGGCCTGCGGAACCCCGTGATGAACGCCGGCGCGTCGGCGAGCAGCTGCTTCGTGTACGCGTCCGACGGCGCCGCGAGCACGGTCTCGCTCGCGCCCTGCTCGACGATGCGTCCGTCCTTGAGCACGACCAGGCGCTGGGCGCGGTCCGCGGCGACACCGAGGTCGTGGGTGACCAGCAGGATGCTCGTCCCCTCGTCGCGGCGCAGTTCGTCGAGCAGGTCGAGCACCTTGCGCTGCACCGTGGCATCCAGCGCGCTGGTCGGCTCGTCGGCGATCAGCAGTCGTGGTCGCAGCGCGATCGCCGACGCGATGAGCACCCGCTGCCGCATGCCACCGGAGAGCTCGTGCGGATACTGGCGCACGCGCAGATCGGGATCGTCGATGCCGACGCGATCGAGCAGCTCGATCACCCGTGCCCGACGAGCACGACGGTCGCGGTGCCCGTGCAGCTTCAGCACCTCTTCGACCTGAGCGCCGATCGGGCGCACGGGGTCGAGCGACGTCACCGGGTCCTGCGGGACGAGACCGATCTCGGGCCCGCGGATGCTCCGCAGGGAGCGATCCGTCCAGCCCGAGATGTCGAGGTCGCCGAGGCGCACGGTGCCGCCCTCGACCCGACCGCCGGCGGGCAGCAGGCCCAGCAGCGCATGCGCGGTCGTGGACTTGCCCGACCCGGACTCCCCCACGAGCGCCAGCGCCTCGCCCTCGGCGATCTCGAATGAGACGCCGTGCACGACCTCGCGCTGACCGGTGCGTGTGGCGTACGAGACCCTGAGGTCGTCGACGGCGAGAACGGTCATCGCGAGTTCCTTCCGATGCGGTGCGAGATGCGGTTGGCACTGAGCACGACCGCGACCACGACGAGGCCGGGCAGAGCCGTCAGCCACCAGGCGGTGGCGGTGTAGTTGCGACCCTCCGCGATGAGCAGGCCCCACTCCGGGGTGGGCGGCGGTGCGCCGTAGCCGAGGAAGCCCAGCGTCGAGATCGCCAGGATCGCGGTGCCGAACTGCAGCGCTGCGAGCGCGACGATCGGCGTGAGCGAGTTCGGGAGCACATGACGACGCAGGACGCTGAGGAACGTCCCGCCGCTGCCGTACGCCGCCTCGACGTACTCGCTGCGCCGCACGCGTGCGACCTCCGACCTCATCAGACGCGCGAAGGCGGCCACGCTGCCGAGGCCCACCGCGATCGCCGCATTCACGGTTCCGAACCCGAGCAGGATGATGACGGACAGCGACAGCAGCAGACCGGGGATGGCGAGCAGCACGTCGACCACGCGCATCAGGATGTCGTCGACGACGCCGCCGAGGGCTCCGGCGACCGCTCCGAGGAGGGTGCCGAGCGCGAGGCCGACCGTGACGGCGATGAGAGCGCCGGAGAGCGAGTGCACCGCACCGTGGACGACGCGACCGAACAGATCGCGGCCGAGGGTGTCGGTGCCGAACCAGTGCGCAGCGCTCGGCGGCAGCAGCTTGTCGGCGGGGGTGCCGGTGAGCGGGTCGCCGGGCGCGAACACCCCGGGGATCAGCGCCCACAGCACCGCGAGCGTCACGACGAGGATCGCGAGGTAGAGCCCCCAGGGCCGGGAACGCAGCCCGCGGGCCCGCCTGCTCGGGGCGGATGCCGTGGCATCCTGCTCCGGAGACTCGACGGCGGGGTCGGTCGATGCGGCGATGGCGGCGACGGTCATGCCGAGACTCCTGCCTTCGAGAGGGCGCGCTGGCGGGGATCGATCAGCGGGGTGACGAGGTCGACCGCGAAGCTGATGAGCACGAAGCCGAGGGCGGAGAGCAGCACGACGCCCTGCAGCACGGGGATGTCCTGGTTCGACACCGCCTGCTCGGTGAGCCGGCCGATGCCGGTGCGGCCGAACACGGTCTCGGTGACGACCGCGCCGCCGACCAGCTCTCCGAACAGGACACCCGCGATCGTGAGCGTGGGGAGCGCCGCGTTGCGCGCGACCGAGCGGGTGAGTACCCACGACGGCGGCGCACCCTTGGCGCGGACCACTGTGATGAAGGGCTGCGCCTGCACCTGATCGATCGCCCGCACCAGCACCTGCGCGAGCGGGGCCGAGATCGGCACGGCCAGAGTGAGCACGGGCAGGACGAGCCCCGCGACCGGGTCGGCGCCGACGATCGGCACCCACCCGAGACCGAAGGAGAAGACCTGGATCAGCAGGATGCCGAGCCAGAACACGGGCACGGCGACGAAGAGTCCCGGCACCTGGCGGATGCCGTTGCGCAGCCACGCGAACGGTGCGAGAGAGGAGAGCCCTGCGACGAGCACCGCGATCAGCAGCGCCACCACGAGTCCGAGCGACGCCAGCAGCAGGGTCGACGGCAGCGCCTCGGCGAGCATGGTCAGCACCGGGGTGCCGAACTGCGTCGAGTAGCCGAAGTCGCCCGCCGCGAAGCCCAGCCCCGCGTGCACGTACTGCTGCCACCAGGGCAGGTCGGTGCCGTAGGTGGCGCGGATCCCGTCGAGCTGCTCCGGCGACAGCCCGAGGCTGGGGTCGGAGAACTTGATCAGGATCGCATCGCCCGGCAGCAGCTGCAGCAGGAAGAAGGTGGCCGTGAAGGCCGCGATCAGAACGATCGCGGCCTGCCCGGCTCGTCGGAGGACGAAGCTCATCGATGCACCGTGTCAGTCAGGCTCAGTGCTCGGCGAGCCAGACGCCCGAGAAGGTGGGGCGACCGACCGACTCGAAGTCCACACCCTGCACGTAGGTGGCGGCGCCGTAGACCTGCGGCTCCTCGAACAGCGGGATGACGTACGCCTGCTCGGCGATGTAGTCCTGCACGGCCTGCGAGGCCTCGACCCGCTTGTCGGTGTCGGGCTCGGAGGCCACGGCCTCGAGCAGCGCGTCGAGCTCGGGGTCGTTCGAGATCAGCGCGTCACGGTTCTTCGTGTAGTACTGGCTCTTGATCACATCGAAGTCCGCGCGTCCGACCATCGAGTGGTAGAAACCGGTCTTGAGCGGGTCGCGGGTGTCCGCCGCATAGGAGCCGGCATCGGCGGGCTTCACCGTGAGCTCGACGCCCACCTTGGCGAGCTGCTGGGCGACGAGCTCCAGGGTCTGCTTCGAGAGCGGCTGCGGGGCGGCCTCGTAGACGGTGATCGACAGGCGCTCGCCGTCCTTCTCGCGGATGCCGTCGGAACCGGGCTCCCAGCCTGCCTCGTCGAGCAGCTTCTCGGCCTTGTCGGGGTCGTAGGCGTAGTGCTCCGACTCGTCCTTGTAGCCGAGGGCCTCCTGCGAGAGCACCGATGTCGCGACCGGGTAGTTCTCGGTGAACAGGGTGTCGACGACCTCCTGCGCATCCACGGCGGCGACCAGCGCCTGGCGGACCCGGATGTCGGTGAGCAGCGGATTCTCGGGACGCAGCGAGATGGAGTTGTTCACTCCGCGGGTCTGCGGGGCGTAGAGCGTGAAGCCGGAGCTCTCGACGCGGTCCTCGTCGAAGGCCTGCACATAGCGCACATAGTCGGCTTGACCGGCGAGCAGCGAACCGATGCGCACGGAGTCCTCGGGTGTCACGAGCACGTGCACGGCGTCGAGGTACGGGCGGCCCTGGTTCTCTGCGCTCTCCGGAGCCCAGGCGTAGTCCTCGCGGGCGGTCAGGGTGAACTCGGTGCCGAGCTTCTCGTCGGTGACGGTGAAGGGCCCCGCACCGATGATCGCCTCGGCGTTGCCCGCACCGAAGTCCTCGATCGTGCCGTCGAGGGTCTCGGGTGAGAGGAGTCCGGAGTTGATCGTCGACGTCGCCTGCAGGAAGCCGGGGGCGGGGGCGGAGAAGCGGAAGGTGACTGTGTCGTCGTCGACGACCTCGCTGGAGGCGTAGTTGTTGATCGCCTCCGAGACGGTCAGGCCGCGCTCGGCGTCGCCGAGACCGTAGGTGTCGAAGTTCTTCGCGACCGCTGCGGCATCCAGCGGCGTGCCGTCGGAGAACGTGACATCCGGCTTCAGGGTGAAGGTGTACTCGGTGGCGTCGTCGTTCACGGTCCAGTCGGATGCGATCCACGGCTCGATCTCGAGCGAGTCGGGGTTCTGCCAGGTGAGGCGCGCGGTGATGTTGTTGACCACGCCGCCGTTCGGATAGAAGCCCGCCTGCGGCGGGTACAGGTTCGTGAACGTCTGGTGCTCCAGGTACGTCAGCGTGCCCCCGGTGATGGGGTCGCCGGTTGCGGCCGAGGTGTCGGACGGCGCGGGCGACGATGCGCAGGCGGCGAGGCCCGCTGCGAGGACGAGCGGGAGCGCGACGGCTGCTGCGCGGATGAGACGGCGGGTCATGCGGTCCTCCTGAGAAGGGATGCTGTGGTTCGTGGTGTGCGGGTGAACGTCACGCTAGGGACTCTGCGACCCCGGTCGCGAATGGAGTCGTCATGCGCGGACCTGACCTGTCACGAGGCGTCATGACCGGTCACCCGGCGCAATGCGGCGTAACGGATGCGGCGGTTCAGCGTGCGGCGAGGGATGATGCGGCGCCGTCGCGGACACCGACCCCGAGTCGGCCTCGGAGCGTCGGTCGGGCACCGTCATCGGCGCGGCCGAGGAGTCCTCGGCGACGCAGCTCGGGAGCGGCCAGTCGGGTGAAGGCCTCGAACTGCGCCGGCTGGAACGCCGACAGCACGTTGAATCCGTCGGCCGCCCCCTCGTCACGCCAGGTCTCGAAGTGGTCGGCGATCGTCGAGGCGTCGCCCACGACGAATGCGGCGGGCACTGCGTGCGCCGCGACCAGATGACGCCAGGTCAGCGCACCGCCGGCTCCCCGCCCCTCGACACGCATGCCGACGATTCGGCCGAGCCTGTCGAGCAGTGCTGCACCGTCGTCGCCCAGCCGGGACGCGTCGTCCGCGGACACGGCCTGATCGAAGTCGGCCGCGCGCAGCGGATCGTCCGCCGCCACCCCGAGTGCGTCGGCGAGCGCCGCGACGGACCGGTTCGGCGGGAACGCGGTGCGCGCGGACTGATGCCCCTCTGCGAGAGGCACGAGAGCGAGCAGGCGCTCGACGATGCGGCGGGCCTCGGCGTCGGAGTCGGCGACGACCGGCAGCACGGGGGCGATCACCTTCAGTGTGTCGGGCGAGCGCCCGGCGGCTGCCGCGATCTCGCGCAGATCGCGACGGGTGGCGATCGCATCCGCGATGTTCGGGGCGGCGATCAGCGCCAGGTCGGCCTCGGTGGCCGCGAGCGCACGAGAGCGCGGCGAAGTGCCCGCATGCACGATGGGGATCTGGCCCTGAGGCGGGCGCGCCACATTCAACGGACCGGAGACCCGCACGTGCGCGCCCTGCAGGTCGGCGCCGCGGAGGCCGTCGGGGTCGATCAGCACGCCGCGCTCGGCATCCGCGATCCAGGCGTCGTCGCTCCACGAGTCCCACAGGCGACGCAGCGCCGTGACGAACTCCTCGGCGCGGTCGTACCGGGTCTCGTTGTCGGCGTGTGCGTCGCGGCCGTGGTTGCCCGCCGCACGCGGCTCCGCGCCCGTGACGAGGTTCACGCCGGCGCGGCCCCGGGTGAGCACGTCGAGCGAGGCGAGCGAGCGCGCGGTCGCATACGGGTCGGCGTAGGTCGTGTTCACGGTGGCGATCAGTCCGATCCGCGAGGTGACCCCCGCGAGGAACAGCACCGCGCTCACCGGGTCGATGCGCGCCAGCAGATACGGGTCGCGGTACTCGAGATCCGGTCCCGTCGCCAGCCAGTCGCCGAAGAACAGGTAGTCGAGCCCCGCATCCTCGCCCTCGCGCGCGATGTGGCGGAGGATGTCGGCATCCGCAGAGGGGTCGCGGTGCGCGCCCGGCTGGCGCCAACCGGACGGGTAGGCGCCGAGCGTGCGCACCATGGCGCCGATGATGAGGGGTTCGGTCATGCCCCGAAAGTATGAGCGCCCGGATCCGACCGCCAACCGCCGGAGAAGCGCAGCGAAACGGAGCGCAACACGGCGACACATCCTCGGTGCGTGTCGGTGGCCGATCGGAGGATGGGGTCATGACCACGACCTCCTCCCCCGCATTCTGGACGCCTCCCGCCCGCGTCCGCGGCACGATCGCCCTCGTCACCGGACGCGGCGAGCGCGCAGGCGTGTACGAGCGCTTCGGCCGCCGTCTGAGCTCGGACGGCTACCTCGTCGCCGTCTTCGAAGAGGATGCCGATGCCGCGAGCGCCTGGCTCTCCGAGGCCACCGACACCCCGCGAGTGCTCGTCGGGTCCGATGCCGGAGCATCCGCCGTGCTCCGTCTCGTCGCGCAGGGCGTCTCCGTCGAGGCGGCGGTCGTCGCCGGCACCCTGGTGGATGCCGAGCTCGATCTGCCGTCCGCCGAGGAGCGCACGGCGTGCCCGCTGCACCTGGGTGTGCTGGCCACCGAGGCCACCTCGGTCGACGTCACTCCGGCCGAGCCGCTCCCGGCTCCCGCAGACCTCGCGGCGATCGAAGTCCCCGTGCTCGCCGTGCACGGCGGAGCCGACACCGTGTCGCCGCTGCCCCAGGTGATCGACGCGCTGCGCGCCGTTCCCGACCTCGAGATCGTCGAGACCGTCGCTGGACTGCACGACGCGCTCAACGACCAGTCGCACCGCAGCGTCGCGGCGGCGCTCGTGCAGTGGCTCGAACGTCTGCGCGGCGGTGACGTGCACGCGGCGATCGTCCGCACCCACGAGACGGCGGCGGTGGCGACCGCATGACCGAGTTCTCCACGCGTCAGATCCAGGCGGGCTACATCCCGGGTACTCCGCAGAACAGCGCCGTCCCGCCGATCTATCAGACGGCCGCATACGAATTCGCCTCGCTCGCCGACGCCGCAGACCTGTTCGCGCTGCGCACCGCCGGCAACCTGTACAGCCGCAACGCGAGTCCGACCCAGCAGATCCTCGAAGAGCGCATCGCCGCACTCGAGGGCGGGGTGTCGGCGGTGGCCGTGGCGTCAGGGCAGGCGGCGGTCGCCGTGACCCTGCTCGCGCTCGTGGGCCGCGGTGGTCACATCGTCGCCGCCACCCAGCTGTACGGCGGCACGGTCGATCTGCTGCAGGAGACCTTCGACGACTTCGGCATCCCGGTGACCTTCGTCGATCAGGACGACCCCGATTCCTGGCGCGCGGCGATCCGGCCCGAGACGCGCGTGCTGTTCGCCGAGTCCATCGCGAACCCGATCGCCCAGGTCCTCGACATCCGCGCCGTCGCAGACATCGCGCACGAGGCCGGTGTTCCCCTCGTGATCGACAACACGGTCGGCACCCCGTATCTGGTGCGACCGGGTGAGCACGGGGCGGACTTCGTGGTGCACTCCGCGACCAAGTTCCTCAGCGGTCACGGCACGTCCCTCGGCGGTGTGGTCGTCGACCAGGGCACCTTCGACTTCGGCCGCGAGCCCGCACGCTGGCCGCACTTCACCGAGCCCTACGCACGCGTCGGGGACTTCACCCTGTGGGAGCGCTTCGGCAGCGGTCAGGCGTTCGCGGCGCTCGTGAAGTCGAAGTACGTGCACGACCTCGGCCCCTCGCTCTCGCCGTTCAACGCCTGGCAGATCCTGCAGGGCGTCGAGACCCTCGATCTGCGGGTGGCGCGGCAGACCGCCACGGCGCTCGCGCTCGCTGAGCACCTGCAGCGGCATCCGGCGGTCGCGACCGTGCACCATCCCGGGCTCGAGGGCAACCGCTGGCATCCGCTCGCCCAGCGCTACCTGCCGCGAGGGGGCCCCTCGGTCTTCTCGTTCGACCTCGCCGTCCCCCTGGATGCCGAGACCCAGGGCAGCGTCGCGCGTGTGATCGACTCCCTGCGGGTCATCCGTCTGGTGGCGAACATCGGCGACGCGCGCAGCCTCGTGAACCACCCGGCGTCCATGACCCATTCGCACCTCACCGCCGAGCAGCGGGCCGCCGCCGGCATCTCGTTCACGACGATCCGGCTGTCTGCGGGGCTCGAAGATCCGGCCGATCTCATCGCCGACCTCGACCACGCGCTCGCGCTGGTCTGACAGAAGGGGCCATCATGGCAATCGATCTCGGCTACTGGACCCCCGTCTACGGCGGATTCCTCCGCAACGTCACCGACGAAGGCCGCATGGCAGCCACCTGGGAGTACATCCGCGAGGTGTCGGTGAAGGCCGACCGGCTCGGCTTCCACACCACGCTCGTGCCGGAGCTGTACCTCAACGACCGCAAGGGCACCGACGCACCGAGCCTCGAGGCCTGGTCGCTGTCGGCCGCCATCCTCGCCGTCACCGAGCGCCTGCGTGTCATGACCGCCGTGCGCCCCGGCTTCCACCTCCCAGCCGTGCTCGCGAAGACCGTAGGGACGCTGGATCAGATCGCCCCTGGTCGCGTCTCCCTCAATGTCGTCGCCGCGTGGTGGGCCGAGGAGGCCCGACAGTTCGGCGGGCAGTTCACGACCCATGACGAACGCTACGTGCAGGCCGAGGAGTTCGTGACGGTGCTGAACGGCCTGTGGGAGCAGACGCCGTACTCGTTCCAGGGCTCTCACTACGCCCTCGACGGGACGATCGTCGAACCGAAGCCGTCGAGTCACCCCGTGATCTTCGCCGGCGGCGAGAGCGAGGCGGGACGCGAGTCGATCGCCGGATTCGCCGATGCCTACGTCATGCACGGCGGCACCCTCGACGAGGTCCGCGCCAACGTGACCGACATGAACGCGCGCTCCGAGCGGCTGCACGGCCGCCCGATCGCCGAGTTCGGCATGCCGGCGTACGTGATCGTCCGAGACACCGAGGCCGAGGCGCGGCGCGAGCTCGACCGCATCACGACCGTCGACCCCGACTCCCCCGGCTACGCGTCGTTCGAGGAGTTCCAGCGCAACTCGAAACTGTCTCTCGAGCTCACCCGTCGTGAGTACTCGGTCGGCACCAGGGGTCTCCGCCCGAACCTCGTCGGCACGGCCGAGCAGGTCGCGGAGCGCATCCAGGAGTACGCGGATGCCGGGATCACGCTGCTGCTGATCCAGGCGTCGCCGCTCGATGAGGAGCTCGAGCGGATCGCCGAGCAGGTCTTCCCTCTCGTGCCGCAGCGCACGCTCGCGGCTCTCGCCTGATCGTCCCGGCTGTCGGCCGCACCCTCTACGCTGAGACCATGACTGGTCTTCGTTGGGGAATCCTCGCGACCGGCGGCATCGCCGGCGCGTTCGCATCCGATCTGCGCACCGCCGGGCTCGATCTCGTCGCCGTCGGCTCTCGCTCGCAGGACTCGGCCGACGCCTTCGCGGCCCGCTTCGACATCGCGCACGCGCACCCCTCGTACGACGCTCTCGTCGCCGACCCCGACGTCGACATCATCTACGTCTCCACGCCGCACCCGATGCACCACGAGGGTGCGCGCCTGGCGCTCGAGGCCGGCAAGCACGTGCTCGTCGAGAAGGCCTTCACCCTCAACAGGGGCGAGGCGGAAGACCTGCAGCGTCTGGCCGCCGAGCGAGGACTCCTCGCGATGGAGGCGATGTGGACGCGGTATCTGCCGCACATGGTCCGCATCCGCGAGATCATCGCCGCCGGCACGCTCGGCGAGATCCGTGCCGTGAGCGCCGACCACACGCAGCTCCTGCCCACCGACCCCGCGCATCGGCTGAACGCGCTCGAGCTCGGCGGCGGCGCGCTGCTCGACCTGGGGATCTACCCGATCTCGTTCGTATGGGACATCCTCGGCGCCCCGACCGGCATCCAGTCGGTCGCCCGCCTGATCGAGACCGGCGCTGATGCCGAGGTCGCGACGATCATGACTCACGAGGGAGGCGCCATCTCGACCACTCTGTCGTCGTCGCGGGCGGCCGGACCGAACGCCGCGAGCATCATCGGCACGAAGGCGCGCATCGACATCGATCAGGTCTGGTACGCCCCGACGACGTTCCGCGTGGTCCTTCCCGACGGAACCGTCGCCGAGGAGTACTCCTCCGACGTCGCGGGCCGAGGCATGGAGTACCAGGCGCATGCCGCCGAGCGACTCGTGAGCGAGGGGCTGCTCGAGGGCGACATCCTGCCGATCGCCGAGAGCGTCGCCATCATGGGCACCCTCGACGAGATCCGCGCCCAGATCGGTGTGCGGTACCCGGGCGAAGGAGCACACAATGGCTGAGGCACACGACGCGCGCGTCGCCGTCTATCTCGACTTCGACAACATCGTCATCTCCTGGTACGACCGGGTGCACGGGCGCAACGCCTACGGCAAGGACCGCCAGCGCATCACCGAGAATCCGTCCGACCCCGAGGTCACCGAGCGGCTCTCCCGCGCGATGATCGAGGTCGGCGCGATCATCGACTATGCCGCCTCGTTCGGCACGCTCGTGCTCACCCGCGCCTACGCCGACTGGTCGTCACCGGTGAACGCGGTGTACCGCTCGCAGCTCGTCGCGCGTGCGGTCGACCTCGTGCAGCTGTTCCCCGCTGCGGCCTATGCGAAGAACGGCGCAGACATCCGTCTGGCCGTCGATGCCGTCGAGGACATGTTCCGTCTGCCCGACCTCACGCACGTCGTGATCGTCGCCGGAGACAGCGACTACGTGCCGCTCGCGCAGCGCTGCAAGCGTCTGGGTCGCTACGTCATCGGCGTCGGCGTCGCCGGTTCCACCGCCAAGTCGCTGGCCGCCGCGTGCGACGAGTTCGAGGCCTACGACTCGCTTCCGGGCGTCGTGCGACCGACCAAGGCCACAGCCCCCGCCCCCGCGGCCGTGGAGGTCCCCGAGCCGGTCGCCGAGCCCGAGCCCGCCGTGAAGGCCAAGTCCAGGCAGCCGGCCAAGACCGCCAAGGCGAAGGCCGCTGCCGCGGCGCCGTCGAAGGTCGACGAGCAGGGCGACGGCACCGAGCAGGGCGAGGCGACCGAACTGCTGCAGCGCGCCCTGCGACTGGGCCACGACAAGACCGACGCCGACGAGTGGCTGCACAGCTCGGCCGTGAAGACCCACATGCGACGTATGGATCCGTCGTTCAGCGAGAAGGCCCTCGGCTACCGTTCGTTCTCGGACTTCCTGAAGTCGCGTGAGAACATCGCCGAGCTCGAGGAGACCGGGCACGAACGCCTGGTGAAGCTGCGCGACTCGGCCTCCTGACCGAGGTCACGGCTCGCACCGCTCACTCCTCGAAGTCGTACTCCTGGAATGCCGCGACTTCCGGCACCCACCGCTCCGACACGAACGCGGAGTGCGCGGGGTGCTCGTTGTACGCCCGGTAGGCACCGACGTCCTGGAACACCATCGAGAACTGGTGCTCCAGGTCGCTCTTCGGACTCACCTGCCTGCGGATCGCGAAGTCCTCGACCCCGGGGATCGAGGTGAGCACCGCGCGGCCGGTGGCCAGGAACTCGCGTTCCTCTGCCGAACCGGCCTCGTGGACCAGGCGGAAGACGACGGTGTGCTGGATGGTCATGGGGTGGCTCCGGTCTCCTGGTTGCTGAAGGCGGCATCGAAGGATGCCGTGGGCGCGGGCCACAGCAGCGACCGCACGTAGTGGAGGGCTTCGGGTGCGCCGTGCAGCCGATCCATACCGGCATCCTCCCACTCGATCGAGATGGGTCCGGCGTAGCCGATCGCCTCGAGCGCGCGGAACGCGTCCTCCCACGGCACATCGCCGTGACCCGTCGAGACGAAGTCCCAGCCGCGGCGCGGGTCGCCCCACGGCAGATGCGAGCCGAGCACCCCGGCGCGACCGTTGTGCGGGCGCATCCGGGTGTCCTTGCAGTCCACGTGGTAGATGCGGTCGGCGAAGTCGACGATGAACCCGACCGGATCGATGTTCTGCCACATCATGTGCGACGGGTCCCAGTTGAAGCCGAACGCCCCACGGTGTTCGATCGCCTCGAGCGCGCGCACCGACGACCAGTAGTCGTAGGCGATCTCGCCAGGGTGCACCTCGTGGGCGAAGCGCACGCCCTCGCCGTCGAACACGTCGAGGATCGGGTTCCAGCGCGCGGCGAAGTCCTCGAATCCGCCCTCGATCACCGATGCGGGCACCGGCGGGAACATCGCCAGATACGGCCAGATCGACGAACCGGTGAACCCGACGACCGTGTCGACGCCGAGCTTGCGCGCCACCCGCGCCGCCCGTTTCATGTCGTCCGCTGCACGCGTGCGCACACCCTCGGCATCGCCGTCTCCCCACACGTACTCGCGCAGGATCGCCTGATGACGGAAGTCGATCGGCGCATCGCAGACGGCTTGACCGGCGAGGTGGTTCGAGATCGCGAAGATCTTCAGCCCGTGTCGATCGAGGATCTCGAGTCGTGACGCGACGTAGGCGTCGTCCTCGTCGGCCCGCCGCAGATCGAGGTGATCGCCCGAGGCCGCCACCTCGAGGCCGTCGTACCCCCAGTCGGCCGCGAGCCGAGCCACCTCCTCGAACGGCAGGTCGGCCCACTGCCCGGTGAACAGCGTGACGGGATGGGTGGTCATGGACACTCCTTCGTATCGCGTGACGGTGTCAGGCGCCGAGCGTCCTGAGCGCATGGATGCTGCGGCGGGCGAGCTCGTCCTGACTCGGTGCGAGAGGACGCCAGACGGATGCGGCGACCGCGATCGTCGCGTTCTCGCCGGTGAAGCTCTCGAGGCCGAGCGGTCCGCGGTAGCCGGCATGGTCGAGAGCCCTCAGCATCTCCGGCCAGTCGGTGTGGTCATCGCCGACCGCTCCCCGATCGCTGCCGCACACCTGCACGTGAGCGATCGACGAGCCCGCGGCCCGGACGGCGTCGGCGGGCCTCTTCTCCTCGATGTTGAGGTGGTAGGTGTCGAGCGCGAGCCCGACGCCGGCGCCGAGCAGCGGTTCGAGCGCATCCAGGCTCTGCTCGACCGTGTTCAGCACGCTGGTCTCGTACCGATTGAGCGGCTCGATCGCCAGCGCGATGCCCCTGGATGCGGCCTCCTCGGCCACGGGGTGGAGATTCTCGCGCAACTCGCGCACGACCTCCGTGCGCTCGTCGGGCGTCATCCGCCAGGTCACTCCGGTCGGTGCGTAGAAGGGGCCGGCGACGACATCCGACCCGAGCGTGACAGCCGCGTCGATGCACGATCGCAGGTAGTCCTGCGTCCCGGCCACGTCTCCCGCTCTCGCGAGCAGAGACCTGCCGGGGCCCATGGCCCCGACGACGATCGCTCCGAGGCCGAGTCCGTCCAGCACCTCGCGGGTGCGCCCAGGATTCCAGTCGCCGACGTTCTCGAGCGGCAGCTCCAGCGCCTGGTAGCCCATCCCGGCGGCCTTCCGCGCGA
The DNA here is from genome assembly GCF_001423615.1 of Microbacterium sp. Leaf159. GTDB lineage: Bacteria > Actinomycetota > Actinomycetes > Actinomycetales > Microbacteriaceae > Microbacterium. Next base: position 198,727 of record NZ_LMOU01000002.1, read on the forward strand.
GGGGCTCGAGCGTCGCATCGGTGAGTGGAGAGGTCCACACCCACGTGTTGACGGCGATCGTGCGAGGCATCCTGCTCCTTCGGGGATGACGCGTGTGCTCCCACCCTCCCATCCGCGGACGTGCGGAGGGAAGGGCGGGAGCGTCACTGCGGGTTACGGGATCTGACGTTCCTGCCACACCGTCGGGTAGCCGGGAAGGTTCTCCCCGCCGAACTTGGCGTAGTGCCCGTCGGGCATTCCGTCATTCGCCTCGAGGTAGTCGTCGAGCTCCGCCTCGGTGATCGGCTTCTGCGGCAGCACCCACTCCTTCGGCACCTCTTCACCTGCGAAGACCATCTGCGCGGCGAGCAGCGGCGTGCGCCACTGGAAGTTCGAGTACACCGGCGCGAGACCCGTGAGACCCGTCTCCTTCCACTTGCGCAGGAAGCTCATCTCGTCCTCGCCGGTCATGACCGGGTAGTCGGCACCGGCATCCTCGAATGCCTCGATCGCCGCGACCGCGCCGTCACCGGCATCCATCCAGATGCCCTGCACGTCGCCCTTGGCGAGCTCGTCGCTGATGATGCTCTTGATCTCGGCGGGGTCGGCACCCGTGAAGTAGTCCACGGCCTCGATGCCCGCCTCGTCGAAGAGCTTCTCGGCGGCGGCCCACCGGTGCTCGAGCACGTCGACACCCGGAAGGATGCGCAGGGCCACGACCTTGTCACCCTCTTCGAGGTTGTCGATGAGGAACTCGGCGGTGTCGATGCCCCACGCGAATCCGCCGATGGGGTGGATGAACGTGACGGGGCAGTCGGTGTTCACGCCGCGGTCGAACACGATGACCGGCTTGCCGGTCTCGCACGCGCGCTCGACCGCCGGAGTCATCGCCGCCGTGCTGTTCGGCGAGATGAGGAAGACGTCGCAGCCGCCCTCGGCGATGAAGTAGTCGATGTCGGCGATCTGCGTGTCATCGGAGTCCTGCGCGTCACGCGTCTCCATCTCGCTGATCGCTCCGGCCTCCTGCAGCGACTTGAGCTGCTCGTTCATCGTGATCCAGCCGGTCTGGCGCCACGGGTTCGAGATCGACGCGTTCGCGAAGCAGGCCTTCTTGGCTCCCTCGCTCGTGAACGCGGACGTGTCGACCATCTCGGCGTTGATGTGCTGGAGGTACGGCTCGTCTGCCGGGCCCTGCGGCTCGACGCCACGTTCTTCCATCTGCTTGTCGAAGAGCTCCTGGTCGAACCACTCGGTGGTCTCGGCGGATTCGTCGGGACTGTCGGATTCGGCCGGCGCCACGGACGGGTCTGTCGTACACCCGGCGAGCGCGATGAGGCCGAAGAGAGCCACCCCTGCGGTGGCGATCCTCATTGATCGTCGCATTGCTAATCTCCTCTGGTTTCTGTGTGGATGGTGCGGGTTGTTGCGGTGGATACGGGTTCTGCGGGTCCTGCGGTCTCCGAGGCGCTGAGGTCGGGAGAGGTCTGCGGCCCTCGCCTGCGCCGGGCGCGGAACGCGACGGCGGAGTAGGCGACGGCGGCGATGATGATGACTCCCTGCACGGCGTCGCGCAGCGTCGAGGGGACCCCGGCGATGTTCAGCAGCATGAACAGGGCTTCGAGCGCGAAGGCTCCCGCAGCGGCGGCGACGATCCAGCCCCGGCCACCGCCGAGCACGACGCCTCCGAGGACGACGGCCGTGATGGCGACGAACTCGTAGCCGCGACCGACCGACGGGTGCACCCCGGCATAGCCGACCAGCAGCACCGCCGAGAGCGTGGCGGACAGCGACGAGATCATGAACGCGCGGGTCGTGACCCAGGCGCTGCGGGCGCCGGCGAAGTCGACCGCCGTGGCGTTGTCACCGACCGCGATGAGCAGCTTGCCGAGCGGCCGCTTCGTGATCCAGATGCCGAGGGCGAGCCAGCCGATCAGGATGAACACCGCCCAGGGGATGAACTCGAGCAGGGGCACGTCGCGGATGCCGCCGCGGCCGATCTCGCGGAAGCTGTCGGCGGGGTTGCCGGTGGCAGCTCCCCCCGTCCACCACATGACGCCGCCGAGGAGGGCGAGCATCATGCCGAGCGTGACGATGAAGGACGGCACCTTGAGCACCGTCGTGATCACGCCGTTGACGAGTCCGACGATCGCACCGAAGACGACCATGAGCAGCAGCACGGGGATGGTGCGCGAGTCGTCCTGCCCGACGAGGTTGCCCGCGATGATCACCTGCGCGGTGATCAGCGATCCCTGCGAGAGGTCGAACTCTCCGGCGATGATGACGAAGTACTGACCGATCGCGACGATCGCGATCGGAGCCACCCGCTGGATGAACCGCATGAACTGCCCGGGCTCCGCGAAGCTCGGGTTGAGGATCGTCACGGCGACGAGCAGGATCACGAGCAGCAGGAACACCGCGCCCCGGGGGCTCACGAGTGTGCGCAGCGCGTTCATGAGCGTCCTCCTTCCGCAGCGGAGCTCGTATCGGCGAGTTCTGAGGCGGCGGCCGCCATCTCGGGCTCGGCCGCCTTGGCGGCATCATCTCCCCCGGTCCGCGTGCCCCCTGGGCCGAAGCGCGGGCGGCGACGGACGATCGCTCGCCGGCTGTAGACCGCCACGGCTGCGACGATCACGACGCCGCGCACCACGTCCTTCAGGAACGGGTTCACCTGCATGACGCTCATCACGCTGTCGACCACCGCGAGGATCGCGACGCCGCCGATCGCACCCCAGATCGACCCTCTGCCGCCCAGCAGCAGTGTGCCGCCGAGCACGACGGCCGCGATCGACAGGAGCGCGTAGCCGCCCTGCTGGCCGACGGTCGGGCTGCCGACACCGAGCCTGCTGGCGAGCAGCAATCCTGCGAGTCCCGCGAAGACGGAGCACAGCACATGAGCCGCGATCAGCGGCGGGCGGGTGCGCACCCCCGACAGTCGGGCGATCTCGGGATCCCCGCCCACCGCGTACAGGTGGGCGCCGGTGCGGGTGCGGTTCAGCAGGAACCACACGACAGCGGCGAGCGCGATCATGATGATGGTCGAGACGGGGATCGGACCGACGCCCGTGGCGCCGATCAACTGGAACTCCCACGGCACGTTGCCTGACGAGCCCTCGAAGTTGGTGTTGAGGATGCCCTGCAGGATCAGCCCGACGCCGAGGGTGGCGATGAAGCCGTTCACCTTCAACACCGTGACGATCAGTCCGTTGACGAGGCCGATCCCGGCGCAGACGAGCAGGGTGACCGCGACAGCGGCGGGGATGTTGCCAGGGCTCCCGTTCATGATCGTGGCGGCCAACAGGCTCGAGAGGCTGATCACGTACGTGACCGAGAGATCGAGCGAGGCGCCGAGCACCACGAGCGTCTGACCGATCGCGACGAGTCCGAGCACGCTCATCCCGGTGAGGATGTCGCGGACGTTGCCCGCGCTGAAGAAGTTGCGCCCGACGGTCGCGACGAGGATCGCGCCGATGATCAGGGCGAGGATGAGGATGCCGAGGACGATGACCGTCGAGTCGATCCGTATCCGCTTCATCGTGCACCTCCGTCTGTGGCCTCATCGTGCGGGTGGATCGCTCCGGTCGCGGCCCCGAGTATCTCGTGCTCGGCGGAGCCCGCCGGCAGCTCTGCGACGAGCTCGCCGTCGTGCATGACCAGGATCCGGTCGCTCATGCCGATCACCTCGGGGAGTTCGCTCGAGACCATCAGCACCGCCTTGCCCTGCGCCGCGAGATCTCGCATGAGCTGGTAGACGGCGTACTTCGCGCCGACGTCGATGCCGCGGGTCGGTTCGTCGAAGAGCACGATCTGCGGCTGAGTGAGCAGCCACTTCGCGAGCACGACCTTCTGCTGGTTGCCGCCCGAGAGGAAGCGCACCTCCTGGTCGAGCCCGCGCGAGCTGATCTCGAGCGAGCTGAGCACTCCCGGCACCTCTCGGCGGGATGACGAGGTGCGGGCGGAGAACACGCTCCGGATGACGAGCAGCGAGTTGTCGAGCACCGACTGGCCCAGCGCCAGACCCTGTGCCTTGCGGTCTTCCGAGACGAGTGCGAGTCCTGCCCGCACCGCTGCTCGCGCACTCGTGATGCGCGTGGATGCGCCGTCGACGCGCATGCTCCCCCGGACGAACGGGTCGATCCCGAAGATGCCCTCGACGAGCTCGGTGCGTCCGGATCCCTGCAGACCGGCGATCCCGACGATCTCCCCCGCGCGGAGCGAGAGCGAGACCTCGTCGACGAAGGCATTGCCGCAGCCCTCGAGTTCGAGCCGCGGCTCGCCGACGACCGTGCCGTCGACGGCATCCGGGAAGTACGACTGGATCGAGCGCCCCACCATGCGGCGCACGAGCTCGTCGGTGGTGAGGTCCGCCGTCGCATCGGTCGACACGAGTGCACCGTCCTTGAGGATCGTGATGCGGTCGCACAGGTCGAAGATCTCCTTCAACCGGTGCGAGACGTAGATCACCGCGACACCGCGAGAGGTGAGCCGACGGATGATCGCGTACAGCAGCTCGACCTCGCGGTCGCTGAGCGCCGCTGTCGGCTCGTCCATCGAGATGACCTGCGCATCGAACGACAGCGCCTTCACGATCTCGACGATCTGCTGCTCGGCGACCGTCAGCGAGCCGACGCGCGCCTGCGGATCGATGAAGGAGACGCCGAGGTCCGCGAGGAGCTCCGCCGTCCGGGTGACCATGGCCCTGCGGTCGACGAAACCGCCACGGCGGGGCTCGCGTCCGAGGTACACGTTCTGCGCGACCGTGCGCTCGGGAAGCAGCGTGAACTCCTGGAAGACGGTCACGATCCCGTCGTCCATCGCCTGCCGAGGGTGCGTGTGATGCACCTCGTCGCCGCGATACCGCACGGCGCCCTCGTCAGCGGGCTGCACTCCCGCGATGATCTTCATGAGCGTGGACTTCCCCGCTCCGTTCTCACCGACCAGACCATGCACCTCACCGGGACGCACATCGAAGTCGATGCCCTTCAGCACCTCCACTCCGAAGAACGACTTGCGGATGCCCGAGACCTCGAGCACCGCCTGTGTGTCGACTGCTGCGGTCATGCCGCCACCTCCGTCCAGCGACCGTCCGTGGCTGCGGAGGCGAGGACGGCCTCGGTCAGCACGGCGGACCGATATCCGTCTTCGAACGTCGGCAGACCCGTCGGGTGCACGCCGCCGATCGCCGCGTACACGTCGGCGATGAATCCGTTGAACGCGTCCTGATAGCCCATCGCGTGCCCGGAGGGGACCCGTTGCAGACGGGCCGAATCGGGCGCCGCCGTGGCGGGATCGCGCAGCAGCACGCGCGATTCCTGTCGCATGCCGATCCACAGTTCTTCCGGGCGCTCCTGCTCGAAACGCAGGCTCTGCAGCGATCCGTGCAGCTCGAGCGTCAACGCGTTCTTGCGCCCTGCGGCCATCTGCGAGATCAGCAGCGTGCCGAGCGCACCCGATTCCGTCTCGACGAGGATCGCGACGATGTCCTCGGTGTCGACCGTCCGCCCTGCGCGCTCGTCGAACACGCGGCGGGTCCGGGCGCTCAGTGAGCGGATGCGCTCGCCGATCACGAACTCGATCAGGTCGCACAGGTGCGAACCGATGTCGGCGAACGCCCTGGAGGCACCGCCCGTCGCCGAGCGCACCCGCCAGTCGTCGTCGGTCGGGAGCAGCATCCAGTCCTGCAGGTACGAGCAGTCCAGCGTGAGGAGTTCTCCGATGTCGCCCCGGGCGACGCGGGCCCGCGCCTCGCGCACCATCGGGTGATACCGGTAGACGAACGGCACGGCGGCGACCCGACCGCGCTCCGCCGCGAGGTCGACGAGCCGCTTCGCGTCGTCGGCGCTCGTCGCCAGCGGCTTCTCGCAGATGACGTGCTTGCCGGCGTCGAGCGCACGGAGGGCGAGGTCGGCGTGGGTGGCGTTGGGGGTGCAGATGTGCACGACATCGATGTCATCGGCATCCAGAAGCGCGGCCACATCGGTCTCGGCGCGACCGGCTCCGAGCTCGTCGGCCGCCTGTCTGCTTCCCGATGCGGAGCGTGTGGCGACGGCGCGGAGCTCGCCTCCCGCGTCGCGAGCCGCGGTGCGATGCACGCGTGCCATGAATCCTCCGCCGAGGATGCCGGCTCGGATCGTTCCGAGACCGGTGTCTGTGACATCCGTTGTCATGCCGGTGAGTCTGACACAGCGTCGAGGACTTTTGCTAGACCTCTGTCAAAAGTTCTTCGTAACGAATCGGAAGTCAATCGAGGGCGCACGTAAGTGCTGTGGTTTACTGACGCAATGGTTGACGCACTTCGCCCCGCCGCGGCGGCGAATCCCGGGGCCGGAGAGATCTTCCAGATCCTCCGCGACGGCACCGCCCGCACCAAGGCCGAGCTCGCAGCCCTCACCGGCCTCGCACGCTCGACGGTGGCGCTGCGAGTGGACGCACTGCTGGCCGCCGGCCTGCTGCGTCCGGCAGGAGAGGCGGTCTCGACCGGCGGACGCCCGCCCGCCCGCCTGGCCTTCAACTCCCGCGCCGGCGTGGTGCTGGCCGTCGACCTCGGCGCCACGCACGCGACGATCGCGGTCGCCGATCTCGCCGGGGTGATCCTCGATTCGCGCACACGCACGATCGACATCGGCGACGGACCCGAGAGCCTCCTCGATGTGATCCTCGCCGACGGCGCGGCCCTTCTCGACACCCCCGCTTCCGCCGGGATCTCGCTGCTCGGCATCGGGATCGGGGTTCCGGGCCCGGTCGAGCACTCGACGGGGCGGCCGACCAATCCGCCGATCATGCCCGGGTGGGACCGCTTCGACGTCCCCGGCTACGTACAGCGCACCTTCGACGTACCGGTCCTCGTCGACAACGACGTCAACATCCTCGCGCTCGGCGAGCACGCCACGACCTGGCCGCACGTCGACGACCTGATCTTCGTCAAGGTGTCGACCGGCATCGGCGCGGGGATCATCGCGGGCGGCCAGTTGCAGCGCGGCGCCCAGGGCTCGGCGGGAGACATGGGGCACGTACAGGTTCCGAGCGGATCCGGCTCGGCCAGGGAACCCGGCGACGAGCGTGACCTCGAGGCCCTCGCCAGCGGCGCCGCGCTGGCGACGGCTCTGCGTACGGGTGGGCACGAGGCGAGCAGTCCTGCCGACGTCGTCGACCTCGTCCGCGCCGGCAATGCCGCGGCCATCGAGGCGACGCGACAGGCGGGTCGCGATGTGGGCGAGGTCCTCGCCACGGTCGTCAACCTGCTCAACCCGTCGATCATCGTGCTGGGCGGCAGCATCGCCCGGGCCGGTGAGCACCTTCTCGCCGGGGTGCGAGAGGTCGTCTACCGACGCTCGATCCCCCTCGCCACGCAGCATCTCGCGATCGTGCAGTCGCAGGCCGGTGATCGCGCAGCCGTTCTCGGTGCAGCGATCATGGTCGCCCGCGAGGTTCTCTCGCCCGCGAATGTCGACCGTCATGTGGCGGCGAGGACGCGCTGACCGCGCTCCTCACCGCCACCGACGTATCTCAGAGAGTCGACTCGAACGGGTCGAAGCCGGCGTCGATCGCACCGACCTCGTCGAGAGTGCTCTCGACCTTCACGAAGCTGCGGGACTCCGCCGCCTCCTCGATCGACAGCAGGGTGTCGAGCACGTGGTACCCGAACTCCCCGGTGGCGACGTGCGGGCGGCCCGCAGCGATCGAACGCGCCATGTCGAGCAGTCCGACGCCGCGACCCGAGAGCACACCCTCCTGCTCGACGTCGACGACGTCCTGCACGGTCGGCTCCGGCGGCACGAAGACCCGCGACAGCGGACGCGTGATCGTGATGGGCCCGCCGAACGTGTTCGGGTCGGGGATCACGATCGTGCCCTCGGTGCCGGTGATCTCGACGATGCCCTGGCGCAGCAGGGGCGAATCGGTGCTGTACAGGCTCTGCGCCTGTCCGCCCTGCTCGAAGTCCATGAGCACGCTCAGCGTCGACGGGATCTCGACGGGGAACTCCTGACCTGCGAGCTCGCCGACCTGCACCGTACGCGTCGGCGTGCCCTGCAGCCCGAGGGCGGCGACGGCCGCGACGGGACCGAACACGTGCACGAGCGCCGACACGTAGTACGGCCCCATATCGAGCAGCGGCCCTGCGCCCTTGGCGTAGAGGAACGCGGGGTTCGGGTGGAAGATCTCCGGCCCCTGCCACTGGAAGGTGGTCTGGGCGAAGAGCGGCCGACCGATGTCGCCGCGCGCGATCGCACGCTTCGCGGTCTGCACGCCGGGTCCGAGGACCGTGTCGGGCGCGACGCCGACGCGGAGCCCCGCGGCATCCGCCGTCTGCAGCAGACGCAGCGACTCGTCACGGCTCACACCGATCGGCTTCTCAGTCCAGACGTTCTTGCCCGCGGCGATGATCGCCTCGGACACCTCGACGTGGACGGCCGGGATCGTCAGGTTCACGACGATGTCGATCTCGGGGTCGTTCAGCACCGCATCGACGCCACCCGCACGCGGGACGCCGTACTTCTCGGCCTGCGCCTTCGCACGATCCACGAGCAGGTCGCCGATGGCGAGCACCCGCACATCGGGGAACGTCGTGAGGTTCGACAGGTACTGGTCGCTGATGTTGCCCGCGCCGATGATGCCGACGCCGACGGGTCCGTTGCCGATGGACATCAGCCGGCCACCTTCTCGTCGAGGTAGACGCGGCTGCGCTCGACGGCGGCCCACAGGTCGCCCTCGAAGTGGTCGAACTCGACGATCGCGAGCTCGAGGGCCGGAGCCGCGGCGATGGCCTCGACGAGCGGGACAGTGCCCTCCCCCGCAGGCACCTGGTCGGCCGGCGGGTAGGCGGCGAGAAGAGCCGGGTCGAGTGTTCCGTCCTTGGCGTGCACCGCGATCACGCGGTCGCCGAGACGCTGCAGCAGTGCGACAGGGTCGACGCCTCCGCGGGCGACCCAGTACAGGTCGACCTCGAGCACGACGCGCTCGTCGAGCAGGCCGGCGAGCACTTCGAGTCCGGTCACGCCGTCGAACACGGCCTCGAGCTCGTGCGCGTGGTTGTGGTAGCCGACGCGCACGCCGACGCTGGCGCCGACGGCGGCAGCCTCGTTGAGCAGGCGGGCCGTCTCTTCGATCTGCTCGATCGACTCCCAGCGGGCGGGCTCGGTGTACGGATCGATGACCGTGCCCATGCCGAGCACCTTCGCCGCGGCGAACACCTCGGCCGGAGACGGGACCGGAAGTGTGGTGCCACTGCCGTCGGGGTTCACGAACGACTGCGAGGCGAGAAATGCGTGGCCCGAGGGCGCGGTGAGACCGGCTGCCGTGAGCGCATCGGCCATCGGCTTCGCCCGGCGCACGAAGTCATAGGGCTCGACGGCGGTGAATCCGCGGGCGGCGACCTCTTTCAGGGAGCCTTCGAGGTCGGCCTCCAGCTGGTCCTTGATCGTGAACAGCTGGATGGAAGTCTGGATCGTCACTGGTCTCTCCTTCAGTCTTCGGCGACGCGCGGGCTCGACGGCCCGTCTGTCCGAGCACGTTATCACCAAATACCTCCGCGCGGAAGTTTTCATTTCGCTACACTCGTCCCATGACCGACGACCTCCCCGCCGCAGCCGACGCCGCCGCCGACGAGGACCGCCCCCGTCCGCGCGGCGCGTACGCGAAGGGGATCGCGCGCCGTCAGGAGATCCTGGACCGGGCGATCGAGGTCTTCGCCGCACGCGGTGCCGACCGCACGAGCCTGCGCGCGATCGCGAGCGCCGTCGGCGTCACGCACTCCGCCCTCACCCACTACTTCGGCTCCCTCGAGGAGCTGCTGGTGGCGGTCTACCAAGAGAGCACGGCCCCCGAGCGACAGCAGCCGGACACGCTCCCCGATGACGCCACCCCCACCTCGCGCATGCTCGAGTCCGCTCGTACCAACCGCGAGATCCCGGGCCTCGTGCAGCTCTACTCGACGCTGGTCGCCGCCGCACTCGAAGAGGGGCACCCCGCCGCGCGAGAATTCGCCACGACCCGCTTCGCCCGTCTGCGCACGGACATGGCCGACGTCATCCGCCGTCAGCAGGAGGGCGGGCTCATGCGTGACGACATGGATGCCGATGCCGTCGCCGCACTCATCGTCGCGGCGTCCGACGGCCTGCAGACGCAGTGGCTGCTCGACGATTCGGCGCCCCAGCAGGAGGCGCTGGCGCTGCTCGACCGGCTGCTGCGCCCCGCCGCTCGGTAGGGTGAAGGGGTGACAGCAGCGGACACCGCACAGGGGTCGCCCTACGAGCGGGCTCTCGGCGAGCGCATCTCCGAACTCCATCCGAAGACGGCCTGGTACTTCCGCACCATCCCCGACGGCCACGTCGGGGTCGGCACCGGCGTGTTCACGACTGCGGGTTCGCGGCATCGATGGCTGTGGCCCGTGTTCCGCATCGCGGAGGCGCTCGGCGTGGCGTTCGCCGGGTGGGAGCAGGACGTCCCGTTCCGCATCGAGAACCGCACGATCGACGGGACGGCCGTGGCCGTCCGGCACTTCGAGCTCCCCGGACGCACGTGGGTGATGCCCGACATCGTCTCCCTCGGTGCGAACCGGATCCTGCGCAACGAGATAGGCCCCCACCGCACGGTCGTGACGACCTTCGACATCGACGTCCGCGACGGAGCGGTCGTGCTCGCCATCCGTCGGGTCGGGATGCGGTTCGGACGTCTGCGCATCGCCGCCCCGGGGTTCCTGCGTCCTCGCATCGGGCTCGTCGAGCGCTGGGACGAAGGCCGCGAGCGGCACCACGTGAACATGACGATCGATGCTCCCCTGCTCGGTCGCGTGTACGAGTACACCGGATTCTTCGAGTACGCGATCGAGAGCGAGACCCCGTGACGGATGCCACCCCCTCCCCCGACGGCCCCGTCGTGATCGGCGGATCCACCGGGTTCATGGGCCAGTACCTCATCCCTCGCCTACGCGCGGCAGGGCGCGAGGTGATCACGATCTCGCGATCGGGCGCTGACATCGCGTGGGGCGACCAGCATGCGATCGACCGCGCCGTGGACGGCTCTTCACTCGTGATCGGCCTCGCCGGCAAGAGCGTGAACTGCCGGTACACGCCCGACAATCGCGCGGCCATCTTCCGCTCGCGACTCGACACCACGTCGTCGCTGAGCTCCGCGATCGCGAAGGCGCACACCCCGCCGCCCCTGTGGGTGAACTCGTCGACCGCGACGATCTACCGCCATGCAGAGGACCGTCCGATGACCGAGTCGTCGGGCGACCTCGGCACCGGTTTCTCCGTCGAGGTGGCGAAGGCCTGGGAACGCGCGCTGTTCGCCGACGACCTGCCTCGAACCCGACGGGTCGCACTGCGCAGCGCCATCGTGCTCGGACACGGAGGCGTGCTCGGCCCCCTGAAGAACCTGGCCCGCCTCGGCCTCGGCGGCGCCCAGCACGACGGCCCGTGGCCTGTGAGTCGTGCGCGTCGGGCCGCCGGCACGGGGCACCTCCCCGGAGCACGGCGGGGAGCGCAGCGGTTCAGCTGGGTGCACGTCGAGGACGTGGCTCGAATCATCGACTTCCTCGAGGCGACCCCGTCCCTCGAGGGGCCGGTCAATGCCGCCTCTCCGAACCCGTCCGACAACGCGGAGTTCATGGCCACCGTGCGCCGAGTGCTCGGCGTCGGCTTCGGACCGCCGATGCCCCGCTGGATGCTCGAACTCGGCGCCATCGGCATCCGCACCGAGACCGAGCTGATTCTGAAGAGCCGGTGGGTGATCCCCGAGAAGCTCACACTCGCCGGCTTCGAGTTCGCCTACCCGAAGCTCGAGGATGCCATCCGGGAGTCCTTCGACGTCGCGGCGGCCGCCTAGCCCGCAGCAGGCTCCGACCCCGCGGGCGACTCTCCGCCCTCGCGACGGCGCTTCTCGATCTCCTGCCGCAGACGCCATTCCTCGATCTCGCGGTCGAGGTCGGCGATCTGCTGCTCGGTGCTCCGAGTGTCGACCGGCGCCGCAGCGGGCCGCGGGTCAGGCTGACGCCTCGCGGGTCGGGCGGCAGGACGCATGCGCGGGATGCGCAGGCCCGCCTCGGAGTACTCCCGGCCGATCGCGAACCACAGCAGGCTGCCGATCAGCGGCAGCAGGATGACGATGATGATCCACACCATCTTCGGCAGGAACCTCACCTGCGCGTCGTCGCGCTTGATGATGTCCACGAGCGCGCCGACCATCAGCGCGATGACGAGGATCGAGAACAGGAACGGCATGAGTTCAGGGTAGACGACGAGCGCTCATCGCGCCCGGACTACGGGAGCAGGTGCCCTGCCGCCCGGAACAGCTCGTACCACTCGGCCCGCGTGAGTTCGATCTCGGCTCCCGCCGCGGCATCCCGCACCCGCTCGGGCGTCGTCGTTCCGAGCACGACCTGCATCTTGGCGGGGTGCCGCGTGATCCAGGCCGTCGCGATCGCGATCGGCGTGACCCCGTACGACGCGGCGAGACGGTCGAGCACCGCGTTGAGCTCGGCATACTCGGGGTTGCCGAGGAAGACGCCGGTGAAGAATCCGCCCTGGAACGGCGACCAGGCCTGGATCGTGATGCCGTTGATGCGGCAGTACTCGACGATGCCGCCGCCGTCGCGGACGATGCTCTGATCCTCACCCACCATGTTCGCGGCGACGGGCTGGGCGATGATCGGCGCGTGGGTGATCGACAGCTGCAGCTGATTGGCGATCAGCGGCTGCGTCACGGCCGTGCGGAGCAGATCGATCTGGCGAGGGGTGTGGTTCGAGACGCCGAACGCGCGCACCTTGCCCGCGGCTTCGAGCTCGTCGAAGGCCCTCGCGACCTCCTCCGGCTCGACGAGGGCATCAGGACGGTGCAGCAGCAGGACGTCGATGTGATCGGTGCGCAGCGCCTTCAGGGAGCCCTCGACCTGGCGGACGATGTGCTCGTACGAGAAATCGAACGAGCCCTCCGCGGGGTTGATGCCGCACTTGGTCTGCAGCACGATCTCGTCGCGCTCGGCCGCACTCAGCTCGAGCGCGTCGGCGAAGCGCGCCTCGCAGAAGTGCATGCTCCCGCCGTAGATGTCGGCGTGGTCGAAGAAGTCGATGCCCGCGGTGCGGGCTGTGTCGTAGAGCTCGCGGATCTGCGCGGCATCCTTGTCGTCGATGCGCATCATTCCGGCGACGACGGCGGGGGCGGTGGCGGATCCGAACGGGACGGTCTTCATACCCCCACGCTAGTGCGACCGCCCTCGAGGTGCGAGGTGCGCGCGGCCGGTCACCGATCCGCAGAGCGAGGCACGAGCCGCGCGACGTCGATCGACAGGGCACCCGCGATCTCGGCCAGGTCCGTGACCGTGAAGTCGAGCTGCATCGCCAGCTGCTTCTGCAGCACGTGCGGGGCGATCCCCGTCTGTTCGGCGAGCCACGAGACGGTTCGGCCCGCACCCACGAGTTCGGATCTCACCGTCAGTGCCACCGCTCGTCGCAGATCTGTCGTCACCCGTAGACAGTATCGCCACACATGATGTGCGGCAAGGTGCTCACGCTCCAATATGACGGCATCCTGGCTTCATCCCGGTGCTATCGTGACTCACGTGAAGACACCTGGCGAGCAGTTCAACGCGGCCGTCGGGCGCCAGCTCCGCGGCGAGATCGGCGCCGCAGGCAGCAGCATCGCGGCGATGGCGCGCGAGATCGGCGTCGCGCGCAGCGCCCTCGACAACTACGTCACCGGCAAACGCGCCATCCCGATCCCGGTCCTCTACGCCGTCAGCGCGTCGCTCGATCTCGAGCCGCACCTCGTTCTCGGCCGCGCCGAGGAACGACTGCGCGCCGAGGGCGGTCTGCACACCGCGACGGTCACTCCTCTGCGCCCCCGCACCGATGTCCGCGGCCGACGCGAAGATGAAGCCGAGGTGGCGTTCGAGTCGCCCCTCGCGCACGACGACGACACCGACGATCTCTACGACTGACGCCCACGCGACGAGGAGGCCCCATGGAGCGCCTCCTCCGCCTGCTCGAAGACAACGGTCTGCACCTCGTCGAGCGCTCCGGACGCACGTTCGGCGGCTACGAGCCTCGCACCGCCACGATCCGAGTGGCTCCCGGACTGAGCGCGCGGACGACCTGCAGCGTGCTGGCGCATGAGATCGCGCACGCGATGCTCGGACATACCCCGACGGCGGATGCCGCCGCACGCGAACGCCAGGAGCGCCGCGCCGACGAATGGGCCGCGCGGCTGCTGATCACCCCCGCAGCCTATGCCGCGGCAGAGCAGGCCAGAGGGCCGCACCCCGCGAGCCTCGCCTTCGACCTGGGCGTGACGATCGAGATCGTGCTCGCCTATCAGCGGCTGCTCCGACGGGTGGGAGAGACCACCTACGTCGGGGCGAGGATGGGCGCAGGCCAGTGGGAGCATCGTCTGCCGAGCCCCTGACACTCCCCCGGTCTCGCCGCTGGTTGAATGGCAGCATGACGTTCCGCACCGCTCCGGCCCCGATCACCCTCACCGGACGCCTCGTCGAGCTCCGCCCGCTCGAGGTCTCCCACCACGACGGGCTCCTCGACGCCCTTCTCGAAGGCGACCTGTGGAGGAACGCCTGGTACACGTCCGTCCCCTCGCCCGAGGGACTCGCCGCCGAGATCGATCGCCGGATCGGCCTCGTCGACAGCGGAGGGATGATCCCCTTCACCGCGTTCGACTCGTCCGGCCGCATCCTCGGCCTGACCTCGTACTACGACATCGACGAGGACTCTCCGCGGCTGCACATCGGGTACACCTGGAATCGCCCCTCCGCGCACGGCACCGGGACGAATGCGGAGTCGAAGCTGCTGCTGCTCCGCCACGCGTTCGAGGACCTCGGGGTGTTCCGAGTGGGGCTGACCACGCAGTGGGTGAACTTCCAGTCGCGCGCCGCGATCGAACGACTGGGCGCGAAGCAGGACGGCGTCATGCGCGCGATGAGCCGCTACCGCAACGGCGCGCTGCGCGACAGCGTCGAGTTCTCGATCATCGAGCCCGAATGGCCCGCGGTGAAGGCGAATCTCGAGATGAGACTCGCCAAACGGGTCTGAATGCCCTGGCGGGCGATGCCGACTACTCGGTGGGGTTGCCCGACCAGTTGTCCTTGCGGCGGGTGGCCGATCCGCGCTGACGCATCATGAAAGCCAGCGACAGGCTGGTGATGAGGAGCCCTGCGACGAAGACGATCGCCTGGAAGTCCTCCAGCGACTGAGCGAACCCCATGAGCCAGATGCCTCCGAGGAAGAGGATCATGAAGAAGATGAAGCTGAGGATCACGGTGTCTCCTGTCGTAACGGCCGTCATCCAGGATACCGTCTAGCGCAGTCGCCCCGGTGACGGAACCCCCTGGGGTATCCGCGTCGATGGTGGTTTCGTGCAGACATGACCGCACAGCTGACCGCCCTTGCCATCTCCTGCACCCTGAAGCCCTCCCCCTCGGACTCGAGCACCGACCTGCTCGGGTCGCAGATCCTCGCAGCCCTCGGCGAGCACGGAATCTCGGGAGAGACCGTACGAGCCGTCGATCACGTGATCAGCCCCGGCGTCGAGGCCGACATGGGCGGCGACGACCAGTGGCCGACGCTGCGCGAGAAGGTGCATGCCGCCGACATCCTCGTGTTCCTCACCCCGACCTGGATGGGGCAGCACTCGAGCGTCGCTCAGCGCGTGCTCGAACGGCTCGACGCCGAGCTGAGCGAGACCGATGACGCGGGCAGGCCGATCCTGTTCGACAAGGTCGCGATCGCCGGGATCGTCGGCAACGAGGACGGCGCGCACCACATCGCCGCGATCCTGTTCCAGTCGCTGAACGACATCGGCTACTCGGTGCCCGCGCAGGGGTCGGTGTACTGGAACGGCGAGGCGATGCAGACCGTGGACTACAAGGATCTCGACGAGACACCCGAGAAGGTCGCACAGGCCACGGCCACGGCCGCCCGCAACGCGGCGCAGCTCGCCCGTCTGCTCAAGGCCGAGGGGTATCCGGCCGAGTAGGTCAGGCGCGCGGCTTGTCTCCGTCTGCAGCGGTCGGTTCGACGTAGTCGTCGATCACGAGCTCACCGGTCGCGTTGAGGGAGCGCATCATGTCCTCGATGCGCTGCTTCTCGACGGGCAGCGACTCCGCCGACGTGAAGAGGAACTGCAGCGGGATCGCCGGGTGGATCCACACGGTCAGCCGACCGGTGTCGCCGCCCTCCCGCGGGTGCCAGGTCATCATGAAGCTCTCCTGGCGGCGCAGCTTCGTTCCCACGATGACCTTGAGGTGTGCGAGCGTCCCGTCGTCGATCAGTATCGGCTCCGATGTGCCGTCATACCGCAGTCTTCCCATGAAGGAAACCGTACCTCGTGCGCGCGCTCCCGCGTGCACGCGCCTGCGATCACACGGCGCGGCGGAACGTCACGACCTCGTCACGACGAGAGCGCTCCACGGTGAGTCCCGCGAGCTCGAGGCGGCGGAACACGCGTCGGGGCAGCGGGGGGAGCTCTGCCATACGGCCTGCCGGAGGCTTCGCGAGGCCGACGATGAGCGAGAGGTCGACACCGGCACCTCGCACCTCCACCCGGGCGTAGTCGCTGCGCATCCGCCAGACGAGGGTCTGCAGTTCCGAGAACGGGATGCGATGACTCGACGAGCCGGCGCGGATCCGCAGCTCGTCGTCACCGAACGCGAGCGAGCACCGGAGCGTCCGGCGACGCAGGCCCGCCCTGAGCAGGAGGTACACCGGAAGCCCGACGACCACGCCCATCACGAGGATCACGACTCGGGGGCCCATATTCATCACCGCATCGTCGAATGCGATGAGCAGCGCGGTTCCCGCAAGGCCGACGACCAGGACGATTCCGATGATCCCGACGGTGAGCGAGCGCATCCGCAGGTCGAGGGCCGGGAACTCGACCCGTGATCCGTCGCCGCCGTCCTCCCGCTGCCATTCGGGTGGTGCGGGCGTCGGCCGCATCGCCCTCTCCCGACGACGGAACAGATCGGTGATCCGTGAGAGCAGCCCGAGCCATATCCATCCGGTGGCCGGAGCCGCCGCGATCTGCAGCACCACGATCACCGCTCGCGCGCCCTCGGGAAGGCCGTCGAGCAGGTCCTCGCCGCCGAACTCGATCATGAAGAGCATGAGCGCGGTCAGCACCACCGCCACGCCGAGTTCCAGCACGACGCCGTTGCGCACGGGGCGCATCTCCATCGTGGCGTTCACGAAGGAGAAGGCGAGGCTCCACCCCCCGATCAGCATCAGGAGGAACGAGAAGAAGCCCAGGTCATCGCCCGCAAGCGTCCAGACGATCGCGGCGGCCAGCAGGACGAGCCCGACGATCAGCGGATCCCGCACGAATCGGCGGGTGACGGACGCCCTGATCCGCCGGTCTGCGGTGGTCTCGGGGGCCGTGTCGGTCATCGCAGCAATCCTAGAGCGGCCCCGCGCGTCATCGCGGGCTCATCGGGTCGCCCACCGCAGTACCGTGGATCCATGACCGCTCCTGTTGATCCGACACACACTCCCGCCTGGTCTGAGCTCGCCGCGCTGCGCGAGTCGATCGGCGCCGACCTGCGCGGGTGGTTCGCCGCCGACGCCGACCGCGCAGAGCGATTCTCGTTCCCGCTCGCCGATCTCCATGTCGACCTGTCGAAGAACCTCGTCACCGACGACGTGCTCGCAGCACTGCTGCACCTCGCGGAGCAGACCGGCGTGGCCGAGCGCTACACGGCGATGGTCGAGGGCGCCCACCTCAACACGTCCGAGGACCGCGCCGTGCTGCACACGGCGCTCCGTCGCCCGGCAGGGGCCTCCCCCGCGCTGGTCGTCGACGGCCAGAACGTGGATGCCGACGTGCAGTCGGTGCTCGACGCACTGAGCGCGTTCGCGACGAGGGTCCGCGCGGGCGAGTGGCTCGGGATCACCGGCAAGAAGGTCACGCACGTCGTCAACATCGGGATCGGCGGCTCCGACCTCGGTCCTGTGATGGTCTACGAGGCGCTGAAGCCCTATGCGGACGCCGGCATCGAGGCACGGTTCGTGTCGAACATCGACCCCACCGACCTCGCCCAGAAGACCGCGGACCTCGACCCCGAGACCACACTCTTCATCGTCGCGTCGAAGACCTTCACCACTCTCGAGACGCTCACCAACGCCCGTCTGGCGCGCGACTGGCTGTGGGCTGGCCTCGCAGCATCCGGTGCCATCTCCGACGATGACGACGCCCGCACGGACGCCGTCGCGCACCACTTCGTGGCCGTGTCGACCGCGCTCGACAAGGTCGCCGCGTTCGGCATCGACCCCGCCAATGCGTTCGGGTTCTGGGACTGGGTGGGCGGTCGATATTCGGTCGACTCCGCGATCGGACTGTCGCTCGCGATCGCTCTCGGCCCCGACACCTTCCGCGACCTCCTGGCCGGGTTCCACGCCGTAGACGAGCATGTGCGCACCACGCCGCTCGAGCGCAACGTGCCCGTGCTGATGGGCCTGCTCAACGTCTGGTACGTGAACTTCCACGGTGCACAGTCGCACGCCGTGCTGCCCTACGCGCAGCAGCTGAGCCGGTTCCCCGCGTACCTGCAGCAGCTCACGATGGAGTCGAACGGCAAGTCCGTCCGCTGGGACGGCACGCCCGTCACGACAGACACGGGCGAGGTCTTCTGGGGCGAGCCCGGCACCAACGGCCAGCACGCTTTCTACCAGCTCATCCACCAGGGCACCCGGCTCATCCCCGCTGACTTCATCGCCTTCGTGAACCCGGCGTATCCGCTCAGCGACGGCGGCCAGGACGTGCACGAGCTCTTCCTCGCGAACTTCCTCGCCCAGACGAAGGCGCTCGCGTTCGGCAAGACCGCCGAGGAGGTCGAGGCCGAGGGCACCACGGGTGCTCTCGTCGCGGCCCGCACGTTCGCCGGCAACCGCCCGACGACCTCGATCTTCGCGCCCGCCCTGACGCCGCAGGTGCTCGGTCAGCTCATCGCCCTCTACGAGCACATCACGTTCACCCAGGGCACGATCTGGGGCATCAACTCGTTCGACCAGTGGGGTGTCGAGCTCGGCAAGCAGCTCGCGATGCAGATCGCCCCCGCGATCGGCGGCGACGAGTCGGCCGTCGACGCGCAGGACGCCTCGACCAAGGCCCTCCTCGCGTACTACCGGGCGAACCGCAAGTAGGCGAGCCGCAGACAGAGAAAGCCCCTCCGTGCTTGCGCTCGGAGGGGCTCCTTCGTCTGTGGACCTCAGGGGACTCCGCCATCCTCGCTTCGCTGCGGTGGCTCCCCGAATCACTCAGCCGTTCAGACGAAGAAAGCCCCTCCGTGCTTGCGCTCGGAGGGGCTTCTTCGTCTGTGGACCTAAGGGGATTCGAACCCCTGACCTCCTCGATGCGAACGAGGCGCGCTACCAACTGCGCCATAGGCCCTGACGTCTTCTACGCTATCACGCCGGAAGAGGTGCCCGTGCCGCGGAGATCAGCCGGCCGCGCGCTTCGCGAGCAGGTCGCGGACGTGCGCCTCGATCTCGGCGTCGTCGACATAACCCATCTTCGAGAAGGGCGATGCGGCTGCCGGGATCTGCACGGGCGTCGCCGGTGCCATCCGCTCGGCGCGTTCGCGCAACGCCGCGAGGCGAGCGGCGGTACGACGCTCCTCCTGCGCATCCATCTCGGCCCGAGCGACCTGCGCGCGCGAACCCGCGACCGAGACCAACGGCTCAGGAAGCGGACGCGGCGTCCAGGTGGCACGGCCCTGATCGTGCAGCTTCGGTTCGACGCGCGCGACCGGCTGCTCGATGGGAGCGACCAGTCTGCGAGCGGCACGCGCAGCGACCGAAGCCATGCGCTGAAGAGCGAATCCGGCAGCCACCACAGTTGCGCCACCGATCCAGAGCAGAAGCTGGGCCTGGGTCGCGATGACCTGCCACACGCCGAGTCCCGTGAGAGCGAGCCCGAGGAGAAGCGCAGAGGTCGCGACGATGCGCACCCGACGGCGCGCACGCGCCTGGCGGACGACCGGATCGGCCCTGGCGGCCGCGAGTTCTTCGCGGAGAAGCGTGAGCTCGGCGGCCTCTTTCTCGGACTGCACCCGCTTCGCGAGCTTCTGCTGGGCCAGAGCCGTTCGAGCGTTCAGTTCGAGGCGCACCTCGCCGGGCGTCTCGCTGGTCTCAGCCAGCACACGCAGAGCCTGGTTCAGACGGACGGCGTTGCGCTCGGCGGCGTCGTACTGAAAACGACCGCGCCACGAGGGCAGCAGATAGAGCATCCACAGGAGCACGGCGACGAGGACTATCACTCCTCCGCTCAGCACCGGCCCGTCCATGTCGACAACGGTACGGGAACATCGCTGTTCACGCGGCTCAGTCCGGGCGTGTGTCGCGACGAGTTCGGCGTGTCGCGCCCTCAGATCGCGAGTCGGTCCGACGGAGGGATCGTCGCGGCATCCGGGGGGACCTGACCGTTGAGCCATCGCGCAAGCACGCCCTGGGGAACGTCCTCCCGCGTGAGCGCGAACGCATAGTGGTCGCGCCAGTCCCCGTCGATGTGGATGTAGCGCCGACGAAGGCCCTCGTACCGGAAGCCGAGCTTCTGCACCACGCGCAGACTCGCCGCATTCTCCGGGCGGATACAGATCTCCATCCGATGCAGCGCGTACTCGGTGAAGCACGCGTCCGTCGCGAGTGCGACCGCCGTCGGCGTGATGCCCTTGCCGGCGAATCGCTCGCTCACCCAGTAGCCGATCGTCGCCGAGCAGAGCGATCCTCTGGCCACTCCCCACACGTTGAGTTGGCCGGCGACCTCTCCGTCGTACTCCATGACGAACGGATAGCCCTGGCCGTCGCGGTATTGCTGGAGCAGACGGCGGATGCTGAGCCGCATGTCGAACGAGACCGATCCGTACGGGACGGTGGCCTCCCACGGCTGCAGCCATGAGCGGTTGCTCAGCAGCTCGTGCTGCAGCGGCCTGGCATCACGAGACCGCACGAGACGCAGCTCGATCGGACCATGCCTCATCCCCGTCGCCTGATCCATCCGAGCGCTCCCACGCGAAGACGCCTAGAGGCGTTCCGCGAACTCCTTGAGCCACGGCCGCAGCTCGGGGCCGAGGTCGTCACGGTCGGAGGCGAGCTGGACGATCGCCTTGATGTAGTCGACGCGGTCGCCGGTGTCGTACCGTCGACCGCGGAAGATCACGCCGACGACGCCAGGACCCTCGGGTCGGGTCGCCAGCTCCTGCAGGGCATCCGTGAGCTGGATCTCGCCGCCCTTGCCGGGCTGGGTGTGCTCGAGCACATCGAAGATCGACGCGGGCAGGACATAGCGCCCGATGATCGCGAGGTTCGAGGGTGCGTCCTCCTGCGCGGGCTTCTCGACGAGGCCCGTCACGCGCACGGAGTCGGAACCGTCGATCTCCTCGACGGCGGCGGCGCCGTACATGTGGATGTTCGCCGGGTCGACCTCCATGAGGGCGATCACCGCGGCGCCGCTGCGCTCGTGCTCTGCGATCATCTCGGTGAGCAGCGGGTCGCGCTCGTCGATGAGGTCGTCGCCGAGGAGCACGGCGAACGAGCTGTCGCCGACGTGAGTGCGTGCCCGCAGTACGGCGTGGCCGAGACCCTTGGGCTCGCCCTGGCGGACGAAGTGGATGTCGGCGAGATCGCTCGAATGGATGACGCGCTCGAGACGGCCGGTGTCACCCTTCTCCATGAGCTTGACCTCGAGCTCGGGCACCGAATCGAAGTGGTTCGAGATCGCGTTCTTGTTGCGGCCGATGATGACGAGGATGTCCTCGATCCCGGCGCTCGCGGCCTCTTCGACCACATACTGGATGGCCGGCTTGTCGACGACCGGCAGCATCTCCTTCGGCATCGCCTTCGTCGCGGGCAGGAATCGCGTCCCCAGTCCTGCGGCGGGAATGACGGCCTTCATCTTCTTGGAACCCATCCTCACAGCCTAGCCGGGATGCCGCCGTAGACTCGGAGGCATGTCCCACGACATCGAGCACGAGAAGCGCGCGCTGCGCGCAGAGCTCCGCGAACGCCGCCAGCTGCTCAGCGACTCGCAGCGCGAGAACGCCGCAGCCGCCATCACGCAGCGTCTGGACGACCTCGTCGAGTCGCTCGGAGCACAGTCGATCTCGTGCTTCCTCTCCACGACGACAGAACCGGGCACCCGCGAGTTCGTGACCGCCGCGGTGCGCCGCGGCATCCGTGTCCTGCTCCCCGTCACGCGCGCTGACGGCCTGCTCGACTGGGCCGTCGCGACCGACGGTGACGACGTCGCCGAGGGTCTGTTCGGACTGCCCGAGCCGACCGGCGAGGTGCTGGGTCCGATCGCCGTCAACGACGTCGACCTGATGGTGATCCCCGCCGCGGCCGTCGACCGCACCGGGATGCGCATGGGCTGGGGCCGCGGCTATTTCGACAAGACCATCGGATCGATGGAGAAGTGCCCGCCCGTCTACGCGGTCATCTATGATTCCGAGGTACTCGACTTCCTTCCGCGGGAGGTCCACGACCAGCCGGTCACCGGCGTCGTGACCCCCACGCAGACCCTTCTCCTGTCGCAGTCGCGACGCTGACCCCCGCGAGGACCGCAATGCCCACCTATGCCTATGCCTGCCGTTCCTGCGGCCACTCCTTCGACGCCGTGCAGAGCTTCTCCGACGACGCCCTGACCGTCTGCCCCGAGTGCGGCGGCGAGCTGCGTAAGCAGTACGGATCCATCGGCGTGACGTTCAACGGATCCGGCTTCTATCGCACCGACTCGCGGTCGGGTGCTGGCTCTTCGGCATCCACCCCGGCATCATCGAAGTCGGAGCCGACGAAGAGCGCCACCCCGGCACCCGCGTCGAGCACCACCACTTCCTGACACACTACGGACCTCCGGAGGTTCCCATGCTCAAAGGTTTCAAGGACTTCATCCTCCGCGGCAATGTCATCGACCTGGCTGTCGCGGTCGTCATCGGCACCGCGTTCACGGCCATCGTCACCGCCGTGGTCAACAGCATCATCACCCCGCTCGTCTCCCTGTTCTTCAAGGCCGACGCGGCCGGCAACTTCGGACCGCAGCTGACGAGCCTCTACGGGGATCAGGTCACGTTCCCGATCGGCGACCTGATCTCGGCGATCATCAGCTTCCTCTCGGTCGCTCTGGTCGTGTACTTCGTCTTCGTCCTGCCGATGAACACGTTCAAGGCCCATGTCGAGGCTCGCAAGGGCACCGCCGCAGAAGAGCCCGCCGAAGAGCCGGCCGCCGCGACCGAGGCCGAGCTGCTCGTCGAGATCCGCGACCTGCTCGCACAAAACGCCCGCAGCTGACGCTCCTCGCACTCCACACGAAGCGCACGGTCCCGTCGGGGCCGTGCGCTTCGTCGTATCCGCCTCAGTAGTGGGGCGGGACGTCCTGCATCAGCCGGTCGTCGTTGGGCCCCTTCGGTCCCTTCGGCGCGCGAGGGGGCGCAGTGATCGGCTTCTGAGTCGCTGCCGTCTCCGGGTCGGTGTCCGTGCCGGGGACGGGGGTCAGCCGCGCGCGGCGAGATCCCGGAACCCGCACGACCTTCTGCCGCGGGCCACTCGGGTCGGGCTGATCAGTCATTCTGCGGATCGATGAGATCGATCGGCTGCGTGTCGTTCTCGGCGCGGACGGCGGACGCCGAGATGCCGAGGACCTCGGCGATGCGGGCAGCCGCAGTCACGGGATCGCTGTAGAGGTCGAAGGCGTGCACGCGGACGTAGTGCCAGCCGAGTCGGCGCAGCACGTGCGGGCGCAGGCGCAGCGTCTCGCGCAGAGACTCACCTCGCGACTCGGGGTCGGACTCGATCACGACGGCCTTGCCCTTGTGCTGGGCGACGAGCGGCAGGAGACCGCGGTAGTCGACGTCCACGGCCGCGCCCAGGCGGCGCAGCTCGCGCGCGAGCGCGAGGGTGAGCGGATCGGCGAGATCCTCGAGGCGTGCCTCGCGCCCCCGGGAGGCCAGGCCGCCGAGGATCGACATCAGCGTGGCTGCACCGAACTCGAGGCGGCCGTCGTCGAACGAGGACGGCCTGATCGACGAGACGATGACCATCGAGCGGCGCGCCCTGGTCATGCCGACCGTGAGCAGCCGCTCGCCGTCAGGCGTCGACAGATCGCCGAAGTCGCTGAGGACGCGGCCGTGCTTGGTGAGACCGAATCCGAGAGAGAAGATCACGCGGTCACGACTCTCGGCGACGGACTCTTCGAGCGTCAGCACCGCGAAGGGCTCGGCGGTGTCGCGTCCGACGAAGTCTGCGACGTCGGAACGTCCGGCGAACGCCGATGTGACGGCGGCGCGCACACGCTCGGCGTGGCGCCTGCTGGCGGTGACGACCATGAGCGACTCGTCCGGGCGGTGCACGGCGTGCTCGACGACCAGGGTGACGACACGGGCGACCTCCGCATCCGGACTCTCCACCGCTCCTGAGACGGGGTCCGGGGCTCCGGTACCGCCTTCGACGTAGTCGACGGTGAGGCTGCCGCGGCCCAGATACGATCCTGCCCACGGCAGGGAGACGATCTCGCCGCCGTAGAACGCGTCGTTGATGAGCTCGGCGAGATCCTCGCCGCCGGCCCTGTAGCTGCGCGTGAGCGTCATCACCGGGAGCAGCTCCGACAGCCGCTCGAACACCGAGACCGTGTCGAAAGGAACCTCGTGCTCCCACTCGGCGCCGGGGTCGACGGCGACGTGGAACGGGGTGGGGAGCTGCGTGACCGGGTCGCCGAACGCCACGATCTGGCGCGCACGGCGGATGGCCGGCGCGGCCTCCGCGAGGTTGATCGCGGCCGCGTCGACGAGGAGCACCGCATCGAATTCGACAGAATCGGGGATGTGCGGAACGAGGTAGGGCGACGAGATCCACACGGGCGCCAGCACGTCGACGAGGGTGGGCGCTGCACTCACGATCTCGGCGGTCGTCGTGGCAGGCTGCTTCAGCGCGCGGCGCAGGTTCTGCGACTCCTGCGGCTCGTCGACGATCGCGATCCCCCACTGGTTCGCGAGCTGCCAAGCGAGCAGCGGGCCCGCCATCGCCGCGTGCGCCTCGTCGACGAGACGGAAGTCGCGCTCGAGTCGGTCGACCACCGCGGTGTTCGCTCCCAGAAGGGCGCGGTCGTCCTGCAGTGCCCGCTCGAGCAGCGTCTGCCACCACGCGAACTCCAGCTCGTCGCCCACGCGGGCCTCGGAGACATGGCGCACGGAGAGCTCCGCGAGCAGAGGTTCGAGCCCCAGATCGGCGAGGCGGTCGCGCAGCTGAGCGCGCTCGACGAGGTTGTCGAAGACGTCGGACTTGGCCGCGAGGCCCGCCAGGGTGCGCACGAGTCGCTCGACGGGCAGGGTCGAGAGCGGCTCCCTGCGACCGAGAGCGACATCGAGCTCGGCGAGCTCCGCCGTCACCCGCTGCCAGGAGGAGTAGACGTCGGCGAGACCGAGCGGGACCTCGGGAGCCACACCCGCCTCCACGCAGCGCTGCCACTGGGTGCGCTGCGCCTGGATGCGGAGCAGCGACTCGTGCATCTCGGTGACGTGCACGCCCGGGCGTACGTACTCCTTGGCGAGACGACGAAGACGTCGCCGGTTCGCACCCGACATGTTGGGTGCATCGCGTCGGGAGCCGTGCGCCTGGATCAGCTCGCCCAGGGGACGCTCGAACACGGTCGGGCTGAATCGATCGAGGGAGTCGCGGATGCCCTGCAGCAGTCGCAGGTACTCGCCGAGCTCGTCGATGGTCGAGAACGGACGCATGTGCGTCTGCGCGATGAGGGCGTAGCCGCGCTCGAGCAGTGCCGGGACGCTGTCGGAGTGCAGTCGTCCCGCGAGCTGATGAGCGGACTTGGCGGCCTCGGTGCTCGAGAACGTGACCCCGTACCAGGGCGAGTCGTTCGGCCCGAAGCGGAACTCGCCCAGACGAGCCGCGTACGCGAGGGCAGCCGCTGCCGAGGACCGGTCGTCGGCCAGGCGGCGCAGGGTCTCGATGCTCAGCCGTGCGGTGGTCGACGGGGGCGTGGGCAGCGACGCGAGCCGGGTGAGGTGACGCGTGGCGTCGAGGACCGACGAGGCGGTTCCCGCGACGGGAGTGGTGAGCGCCTGACG
Organism: Microbacterium sp. Leaf159; assembly: GCF_001423615.1. Lineage (GTDB taxonomy): Bacteria > Actinomycetota > Actinomycetes > Actinomycetales > Microbacteriaceae > Microbacterium. The sequence goes on from NZ_LMOU01000002.1 coordinate 224,774, forward strand.
ATAGTCGCGCAGCACGGTGCGCAGCCGCACGAGGGCGTCATCGACGTCGCCCACCTTGGGTGCCGTGGCTTTCTCGTTGCGTCCGATCGCTCGCACGAGATCGCGACGGACGCTCGCGGGAGAGACAGCCAGGCTGTCGAGTCCGATGCCGGCCAGACGATGCCGCACGCCGTCGAGCGTCGAGCGCCGCGCAGACACGACAAGCACGCGCTTGCCGTTGCGCACCAGCTCGCCGAGCGCGTTGATCACGGTCTGCGTGCCACCGGTGCCGGGGAGCGTCGCGACCGTGAGGGAATGTCCCGCGGCGATCTTGGCGAGCAGCGCCTCCTGCTCGCCATCCGCGTCCAGCAGGAGGTTGTCGGATGCCGGCGCGCGGTCGTCCGGGCCGGTGTGGTGCGGTTCGGGCCTGCGCGCCGAGACCTGCTCGCGGTCGCCGACATGCCCGGCGAGCGCATTGAGCACGATGTGGTCGAGGCTGCCGCCGTCGCGCGCCATCGCACCGCCCACGTCCGCGAACGTCGAGACCACGAGCCTCGGCAGCACAGTGAAGGTGTCGATCGATCGCGTGGTCGCTCGGAGGCTGTCGATCACGGGCTGCGGCTTGAAGATCCCGCCGTCGTAGGCGAGCGAGGCGAGCGCTGCGGCATCGATCGTGATGCCGAAGTGCTCACGCGCGATGCGCACCAGCTCGGGGTTGACCTCGAAGGCCCCCTGCAGCTTGAGCTCGAAGTCGGTGTGGTGGCGACGGATCGCGAGCGGGCGGAGCAGGACGGGCGCCGCGAAGTCAGCGCCGCCGATGCGCCATCCCGCGACGCCTACGGCGAGATGCACCGCCTCGATGCCGCGAACCGTGCGCAGCTCCGTGTTCTTCGCCGTGATCCGCTCCGCCGCGAGCCGAGCCGTCCGAAGGCCGACCTCATCGCGGAAGAGGTTCGACAGGAGAGTGGATTTTCCGGTGATGAACTGGGGGAGGCTGCCCGGGTGCGCCTTGGAGATGTCGATGCCCGATTCGACCGTGTCGCGGAATGTCACGAGGGGCGAGGATCCGCCGAGGTCGGCGGCTTCGGCGCGCAGACGTGTGCGCTCGGCCTCTGCGGCGTGGGCGATCCCGAAGCCGACGACGGGCTCGGGCGACGCACTCAGGGTCGCTGAGGCATCGGTCGCTGCATCATCCGCAGCCTTGCCTTCACGTCGCCACACACCTCACACACTAAGCGCGCCTCGCCGTGACAGCGGTATCCCGGGCGGGTTTCACCGTATTTCCGGCCGCCAGAGGGGTGTCCGAGGCCCGCGGATGCTCGGCGGACTGCTCCTGCACGGTCGAGACGTGGCGACGGACTCTCCCCCGGCTCCGCGATCGCGCGCGTGGAGTGCCGGCCACGGAGGTCAATATGGAGGCATGACCTTCCGCTACGACTTCGCACCGACCCCCTTCGGAGACGCCCTCGCCGTATTCTCCGACGAGGGGATCGTCCGATTCGACCTCTCGGAATCCGACGACCCGTCCGTCCCTTGGCTCCTCGAGAACGTCTCGGGCCAGCTGCACTCCGTCCCCGAGCCCGACCCCGGCGCCGCCGACGAGCTCGCACACCTCCTCGACGACTACTTCGACGGCACTCCGGTGCGCTTCGACGAGCACCTGCGGTTCGACTGGCGCCTCAGCACCGGCTTCGCCCGCGCCGCTCTGCAGACGATCAGCACGATCGAATGGGGGCAGACGCTCAGCTACGGAGAGGTCGCGGTGCTCGCCGGTCGCCCCGGCGCCGCCCGCGCAGTCGGCACGGCCTGCAGACTCACGCCTTTCTCCGTCATCGTCCCGGTGCACCGCGTGGTGAGGTCTGACGGAAGCCCCGGGCAGTACGGCGCGCATCCCGAGCGGAAGACGTTCCTGCTCGACCTCGAGTCCCACGGCTGAGCGCCGGCAGACGACGTGGACCCCGACGAGTAGGCCGTCGGGGTCCACGTGCTGTTCACCGCCGATCGCGGCCAGGGCGCTCGGCGCCGATCAGTGATCCGTCGCCTTCTCGGCACCGAACCCGGTGAGGGAGCGCACCTCCATCTCCGCCGCGAGCGTCGGCGACTCCTTCTGCCGACTCGTCATCGTGCCGAGCCAACCGAGGAAGAATCCGAGAGGTATCGAGACGATGCCGGGGTTGTTCATCGGCCAGAGCACGATGTCGATCCCGGGGATCATCGACGTGGGCGACCCCGAGAACACCGGCGACAGCACGATCAGGATGATCGCCGCAGCGAGCCCGCCGTACATGCTCCACACCGCACCCCGGGTGTTGAAGCGACGCCAGAACAACGAGTAGAGAATGGTCGGCAGATTCGCCGACGCGGCGACGGCGAACGCCAGTGCGACGAGGAAGGCGATGTTCTGCCCCTGCGCGCCGATGCCGCCGACGATCGCCAGGATGCCGATCACGACCACCGTGCGTCGCGCGACCCGCACCTCGCCGTTCGGGTCGGGCTCGACGGCGTTGCCCGCCGCATCCTTCCGGCCCTTCTGGATCACGTTCGCGTAGATGTCATGCGCGAACGACGCCGCTGCCGTGATCGTGAGCCCCGCCACGACGGCGAGGATCGTCGCGAAGGCGACGGCCGAGATGAACCCCAGCAGCACGGGGCCGCCGAGGTACAGCGCGAGGAGCGGAGCTGCCGAGTTCGGCCCACCGGGAGCCGCCGCGATGACATCGGCCCCGACGAGTGCGCCGGCACCGTAGCCGAGCACGAGCGTCAGCAGGTAGAAGCCGCCGATGAGCCAGATGGCCCAGACCACCGAGCGGCGGGCCTCCTTGGCGGTGGGCACCGTGTAGAAGCGCATCAGCACGTGCGGGAGTCCGGCCGTTCCGAGCACGAGAGCCATGCCCAGCGACAGGAAGTCCCAGGGGTTCGCACCGTACTGCAGGCCCGGTCCGAGGATCGCGTCACCCTTGTCGGAGTTGGCGACAGCAGCTTCGAGCAGCGTGTTCAGGCTGAAACCGTTGATCGCGAGCACCCAGATCGTCATCGCGATGGCGCCGCCGATGAGCAGGAACGCCTTCACGATCTGCACCCACGTGGTTCCCTTCATGCCGCCGATGAGCACGTAGACGATCATCAGCACACCGACCACCGCGATCACGATCGACTGGCCGATCCGGCCGTCGATGCCGAGCAGCAGCGACACCAGTCCTCCGGCGCCCGCCATCTGCGCGAGCAGATAGAAGAAGCAGACGGCGAGCGTGGTGATGGCCGCGGCCATGCGCACGGGCCGTTGCTTGAGGCGGAACGACAGCACGTCGGCCATGGTGAACTTGCCGGTGTTGCGCATGAGTTCGGCGACGAGGAGCAGAGCGACCAACCAGGCCACGAGGAACCCGATCGAGTACAGGAAGCCGTCGTACCCGTTGATCGCGATCGCCCCGCAGATGCCGAGGAACGACGCTGCGGACAGGTAGTCGCCGGCGATGGCGAAGCCGTTCTGCGGGCCGGTGAACGATCGCCCTGCCGCGTAGTAGTCGGCCGCCGTCTTGTTGTTGCGGCTCGCGCGGATCACGATGAAGAGCGTCACCGCGACGAATGCGACGAAGATCGAGATGTTGAGCACCGGATTGCTCTCGACCGCGAGTTCCTCTGCGGCGAAATGGACGACGTTCATGCGTCGGCCTGCGCCTTCTCGAGTTCTTCACGGATCTCGGTGGCGATCGGATCGAGCTTCCGATTGGCGAAAGCGACGTATCCCATCGTGATCGCGAACGTCGTGACGAATTGTCCGAGCCCCATCAGGAGCCCGACCGTGATATCGCCCCATACCCGCTGCGACATGAAATCCGTCGCGAATGCCGCGAGCAGGACATAGACGAAATACCAGATGAGGAAGAATGCCGCGAGCGGGAAGATGAACGAACGCTGGGTCTTCTTCAGCTCTCGGAATCGTGGCGATTCCTCGACGGCGATGTAGTCGATCGCTCCTGCCCGATCGGCAGGTGAATGGTCGGTCATGGGGCCTCCTTGCCTCATGGTCTACGGCTCGCCCTCGTGTGCCGGGCGAATGGTAGGGTCGACGCTACGAAACGGGGAACAGGGCCGTCACCCCCGAAAGTAGGTAGTCGTGAGCACGACGACAGGGATGGAATCCGAGACCGAGCTCGTCGCCAGAGCGGTGCGCGAGCTCGCTCAGCGCACCCGATTCCCCGTCGCGTTCGGAGGCCTGATCGACGAGGGCGTGGTCAGCGTCACGAGCATCGTCGGCAATCGCACCCACAGTCTCGACGGCCTCAGGGTGCGGCCGGAGCGCGGGCTCGGCGGGCGGGCGATGATCGAGCTCCGTCCTCGCATGACCAACGACTACGGCTCCTCGCAGCAGATCACCCACGACTACGACGTCTTCGTGCTCGGCGAGGGACTCCGGACCCTCCTGGCGCTGCCCATCGTGGTGAGCGGGCGCCCCCGCGGCGTGCTCTACGCCGGCGCCTGGGAGAAGACGCCCGTCGGCGGTGTCACGACCGCCCCCGCGATGCAGGTCGCGCAGTCCGTCGCGGAGGAGCTCCGCATCCGTGACGAGGTGGACCGGCGTCTGCGCTCCGTCTCCCCGGGCCCCGAATCCGTCGCCCCGCGCCAGCGCGAGGAGCTGCGCGAGAGCTTCGCCGAGCTCCGCAGCATCGCGGCATCGGTGGGTGACGCCGAGCTGCGGGCGCGCATCGCCCAGGTCGAGCGCCGACTCGTGCTGCTCGCGGAGGACGCCGTCGCACCTTCGACCGGCCCTGTCCCCACCGTCCACCTCTCCCGCCGGGAGACCGATGTGCTCGCGTGCGCCGCCCTGGGAGCGACCAACGCCGAGATCGCCGGCCAGCTCGGACTGCGCGAGGGAACGGTCAAGGCGTACCTCGGCACCGCGATGTCGAAGCTCGATGCGTCGACCCGTCATGCCGCCGTGACGAAGGCACGCCGCGCCGGCCTCCTTCCCTGAGCGGCCGCCCGAACACGACGAGCAGCCGGCACTGCACAGTCACTGCCCAGAACGGGTGGCTAGCATGGATACTGGTCGGTGAACCCCGGCCCCGGACGAGGCAGACCAGTACCCGGTGAGCGAAAAGACTGGTCCGAAAGGACCGTCATGTCGTGGATCGTGCTGATCGCATCCGGAGTCCTCGAGGCCGTCTGGGCCACCGCCCTGGGCAAATCCGAGGGACTCACCAAGCTCTGGCCGAGCGTCGTCTTCGTCGGCGGGCTGATCCTCTCGATGATCGGGCTCGCTTTCGCGATGCGCGAGATCTCGACCGGGACCGCGTATGCCGTCTGGGTCGGCATCGGCGCCACGCTCACGGTCGTGTGGGCGATGGTCACCGGCGACAGCGATATCTCCTGGCCGCGGATTCTGCTGCTGCTCGGACTGGTCGGATGCATCGTCGGACTGAAACTGATCGACCCCGGACACGAATAAACACGCGACCCGGTCTCGAATAGCGTGTCGCAATTCTTCTCGCCACGGTAATGTCATTTCCATGGCGAGAAGAATTGTGCACCAGCTGGTCGATGACATCGACGGATCCGTACTCGAGGTCGGCGAGGGCGAGACCGTTCATTTCTCGCTCAACGGCGCATCGTATGAGATCGATCTGAATACCGCTCACGCAGAGGAATTGCGCAAGGCATTCGAGCCCTACATCTCGGCCGGGCGCCGGGCGGGCTCGTCGAGTGCGGTGCGCTCTGCGGCTCCGAGAAAGCGTCCAGGACGCAATCCCGAGGTCGCCGCCATCCGCGCCTGGGCGAACGACAACGGCTACACGCTGTCGGAGCGGGGCCGCATTCCGGCACCCGTCGTCGAGGCGTACAACGCCGCGCACTGACTCACTCGGAGGACACGACTCCGGCCTGGGCCCACGGCTCATCCCGGAGCGTGATCTCCTGCGCCATGTCCGACAGGAATCGGATGACGACATCGCGCTCTTCCGGCGTGAGTCGTGCCGCCGAATAGAAGCGCTTGGCCTGCTGACGACCGACGGTCTCCATCGCCGCCTGGCGCGTCTCGGGCGTGATCGTGATGGCGAGCGCGCGTCGATCGGTCGGATGCGGTGCACGACGGATGTGCCCGCCCTTCTCGAGACGGTCGAGGAGCTTGGTGGTCGACGCTGTCGAGATGCCGAGGTGGGTGGCGATGCCGCCCGGTGTCGCCGTCGCTCCCTTGTTGGCGCACACGATCAGATAGTGCAGCGCTCGCATGTCGGTCTCATTGAGCTGCATGTAGCGCCTCGACGCGAGGGACAGCTTCTGCTCGGCATCCCTCAGATCACCGAGCGCGCCCATCACCAGAGCGATCTGACGCAGGTCTTCTTCCGCCACACCTGATCGATCGATCAGCACACTGCGAGGGTCGCTCGATTCGACGTCGTAGATCGCCGCATGAGCGAGCCCGTCGGGCGAGCGCGAGCCTCGGTCCGCGAGCACGTCCGACGCCCCGATCCCCCGGGGACTGGCGCCAGATCCGTTGTCCATGCCATCATGCTACACACCATTGGATTCATGTTATGTTGATTATTAGCTAAGCTAGCGAAATCGAGGAGGTTCCCCGTTGGATGAGGTCACCCTCCTTTCCTCGGATGGCGTCGCGATCGGCGTGATCGCGAAAGACGCGGTGCACACGACGGACACCCCCCTGCATCTGGCGTTCTCCTGCCACGTGCTCAACAGAGACGGCCTCCTCCTGGTGACGCGTCGGGCACTGGCGAAGCGCACGTGGCCCGGCGTCTGGACCAACAGCTTCTGCGGTCACCCTCGCCCTGGCGAGGACATGACGGAGGCCGTGCGACGCCGAGCCCTCGATGAGCTCGGCCTCCGCATCACGGACCTCTCCCTCGTGCTTCCCGACTACCGATACCGCGCCGTGGACGCGAGCGGGATCGTCGAGAACGAGATCTGCCCGGTGCACGTCGCCGTCGCCGACGGACCGCTCTCCCCCGACCCCGACGAGGTCGCCGAATGGGCGTGGGTCGACCCGGCCGAGTTCGCGGCTGCCGTCACCGCCGCCCCCTTCGCATTCAGCCCCTGGCTGGTGGAGCAGCTCCCCCGGCTGCGCGAGCTCGGGGCGGTATGACCGTGGCACCCACGGCGATCCGAGAAGAGATGAGCACGCGGGTCGAAGAGGTTCTGCGGCAGCGCTTCGCCCTCCACTGCGAGAATGCGGAGACCTACGGCGCGGAGTTCGCCGCCCTCTGGCGGGCGACGGCAGACCATGCGCTCGGCGGCAAGCTCGTGCGGCCGCGGCTGCTCCTCGACATCCACCGGGCACTCGCCCCCGATATGGGCGCCGAGCCGAGCATCGCCGCTGTGGACATCGCCACGCACCTCGAGCTTCTGCACTATGCCTTCCTCCTGCACGACGACGTGATCGACGGAGACCTGACCCGACGCAAGCGGCCCAACCTGATCGGCGAGCTCGCGGCGGCAAGCCCGGGGTCGACGGAGGAGGATTCGCTGCACTGGGCGAGATCGAGCGCGATCCTCATGGGCGACCTGCTGCTCTCGGCGGCGATCATGGGGTTCGCCCGTGCGGATGTGCCCGCGCATGCGCGGGGACGCCTTCTCGATCTGGTCGAGCGGACGATCCTCGAAACCGTCGCCGGCGAGCACACCGATGTCGCCCTGAGCCACGGCATCATCGCCTCAGACGTCGACACCGTGCTCACGATGAGCGTGTACAAGACCGCGACCTACTCGTTCTCCCTCCCGCTTCGGGCTGCCGCGTTGCTCGCAGGAAGCTCGGTGTCGGCGGAGGAGACGCTGCATGCCGTCGGACGCCACCTCGGCCTGGCGTATCAGCTGCAGGACGACCTCCTCTGCGTGTTCGGCGACCATCGCACGCACGGCAAGGATGCTTTCTCCGACCTGCGCGAGGGCAAGGAGACCGCGATCATCGCGTTCGCCCGGTCGACGAGTGCCTGGCCCCGCATCGAACGGCGCTTCGGGTCGGCAGACCTGAGCCTGAACGATGCCACCGAGATCCGCGACCTTCTCCGCGAGTGCGGCGCGGAGCGATTCGTGGTCGGCCTGATCGGCGACCAGCTGGATGCCGTCTACGCACTGCTCTCCGAAGCGGAGCTCGCCGGGGAGATCAGCGCGGACGCCGCGCGGTCGATCCTGGTCTCCGCATCCCGTCTCGAAGGCCGACAGTCGTGACCCCGCCGTCCAACGACGATCCGGGCGAGAGTCTGGGGCGCTTCAGTCGGGCCGCCGATACGGCATCCACCGAGGTGATCCGCACCTATTCCACGTCGTTCGGGCTCGCGACGCGCCTGCTCGGGCAGCGGCACCGGCAGCACGTGCGGAACATCTATGCCATGGTCCGCATCGCCGACGAGATCGTCGACGGCGTGGCCGCGCAGGCCGGTCTCGACGCCTCGGCACAGACCGAGGCGCTCGCCTCGTACGTCGCCGAGACCCACCGTTCGATGCGCGTCGGCTACAGCACCGACCTCGTGCTGCACGCGTTCGCGCGGACCGCGCGGGAGTGCGGTATCGGCGAGGACCTGACCCAGCCGTTCTTCGACTCGATGGGCGCCGACATCGCGGATGCCACGGACTTCACCGCCTACGACGCCGAGGCGCACGAGCGCTACGTCTACGGATCAGCCGAAGTGGTGGGACTGATGTGCCTCCGGGTGTTCCTGCGAGATGAGACCCGCACCGACAAGGAGCACGAGATCCTCGAGCACGGAGCCCGCCAGCTCGGCGCGGCCTTTCAGAACGTCAACTTCCTCCGCGATCTCGCCGACGACACCGAGCGTCTGCAGCGCGGATACCTCGGAGAATCGGGCCTCCTCAGCGATGCCGACCGAGATGCCTGGGTGCGCACGATCTCGACGCAGCTCGACGACGCCCGGCGCTCCATCCCGCTTCTGCCCAAGGATGCGCGCGCGGCCGTGCGCAGCGCTCAGGCTCTCTTCGAGTCGTTGACGCGACGCGTGGCCAAGACGCCCTCGGCCACCCTGTACGAGCGGAGGGTTCGCGTGCCCGATCCCATCAAGGCCCTGCTCGCCGCACGATCGGTGCTCGTGACGGCCGTGGAGCGGGACCGATGAGCCGGGTCGCCGTGATCGGCGCCGGAGTCGCGGGCCTCGCTGTCGCAGGTCTTCTCGCCAGGGACGGCCACGACGTGACCGTGTATGAGAAGAACAGCAGAGTCGGCGGGCGCGCGGGCACCATCGAGCGCGACGGCTTCCGATTCGACTCCGGGCCGTCGTGGTACCTCATGCCCGAGGTCTTCGGCCACTTCTTCGCGATGATGGGAACGTCGACCGAGGAGCAGCTCGATCTGACGCTCCTCGACCCCGGATACCGCGTCTTCCAGGCACCGACCGCCGACGGCCGCCCGGCGCCGTCGGTCACCGTGCCCTCGGGGCGTGCGGAGGTGTCGCGCCTGTTCGAGTCGCGCGAGCCCGGCGCCGCGAAGGCTCTGGACGCGTACCTCGACTCGGCGCACGACGCACGCGTCATGGCGGAGCGGTACTTCCTCTACAACCCGTTCACCCGGCTGCGCGGACTGATGACACCCGAGGTGCTGCGAGCGCTACCACGCCTGTTCACGCTGCTCGGCACACGCCTGCAGTCGTTCGCCGCCCGGCGTTTCCGCGATCCTGTGATCCGGCAGCTGCTGGGATACCCGGCCGTCTTCCTCGGCACGGACCCGCGCACGGCGCCCGCGATGTACCACCTCATGAGCGCGCTCGATCTCGACGAGGGCGTCAGCTACCCGCAGGGCGGCTTCTGGCGGGTCGTCGAGCGCATCGCCGAACTCGCGGAGGGCGCGGGCGCACGGATCCTGCTGGATGCCGACGTCACCGCGATCAGCACCGGCATCCGCTCCGGCACGCCGACCGTGACGGGCGTGGAATGGCGTGATGCCGACGGAGCCGCGCACCGCGCGGACGCCGACATCGTGGTCTCCGGCGCCGACCTGCACCACACCGAGACGGCGCTGCTCCCGCCGCACCTGCGCACCTACCCAGACTCCTGGTGGCAGCGTCGCACGAGCGGGCCCGGTGCCGTGCTCGTGATGCTCGGCGTCCGCGGCTCCCTCCCCGAGCTCCCGCACCACTCCCTGTTCTTCACCGAGGACTGGGATGCCAACTTCGACGCCATCTTCGGCGAGCGGCCCGTCATCCCCTCGCCCGCGTCGACCTACGTCTGCCGTCCGAGCGCGACCGACGACACTGTCGCGCCTGAGGGGCATGAGAACCTCTTCGTGCTGGTCCCCATCCCCGCCGACACCGAGCTCGGCGGCGGCGGATCCGACGGCGCAGGCTCGGACCGGATCGAAGAGGCGGCGGATGACGCGATCGACCAGATCTCGCAGTGGGCCGGCATCCCCGACCTTCGCGAACGCATCGTCGTCCGCGAGACGAAGGGCCCTGCGGACTTCCGCGACGACTACAACTCCTGGCGGGGCGGCATGCTGGGACCCGCGCACATCCTGTCGCAGAGCGCGATGTTCCGCGCGCAGAACGCCTCGCGCCGGGTCTCGGGTCTCTACTACGCGGGCGCCACCACCGCGCCGGGGGTCGGCGTGCCGATGTGCCTCATCAGCGCCGAGATCGTGCTCAAGCGGATCCGCGGCGATCATTCGTCAGGGCCCCTCGACGTCTCGGCCGTCGCCCCCGCCAAGAGCGGAACCGCGTGATGGGGTTCGTGTACCTGGCGCTCCTCCTCGTGACCCTCGGCTGCATGCTGCTGCTCGACCGGCGCTTCCGGCTGTTCTTCTGGCGCGACGCCGTCTCTGCATCCGTCGTGACGGTGACGGGACTCGCCTTCTTCCTGCTCTGGGATGTCGCCGGCATCGCCGGGGGGATCTTCTTCCGCGGTGAGGCCGCCGTGGCGACGGGTATCGTGCTGGCGCCCGAGCTGCCGATCGAGGAACCGGTGTTCCTGCTCTTCCTCGTCGTGTGCACCATGGTCGTCTACACGGGCGCAGTGCGCATCCTGTCGAGCACCCGCCGCCGCTCCGCCGTGGAGGAACCCTCATGACGTACCTGCAGCTCTCGGCGTGGTTCGTCGGCGCGGCGATCGTGGCGGCGATCGCGCTCTCGGTCCTCGCCGGTCGCCATCGCGCCCATGCGGGCGGCATCGCGGTGACCGTCGTGGTGCTCGTCGTCCTCACCGCCGTCTTCGACACCGTGATGATCGCGACAGGCCTCTTCCACTACTCCCCCGAGCACCTGCTCGGCGTGCACATCGGTCTCGCCCCGCTCGAGGACTTCGCCTACCCGATCGCCGGAGCCGTCCTGCTGCCCGCCCTGTGGGCCGCGCTCCGGGCCCGCCGCCGCGCGCAGGTCGGCCGTCGATCAGACACGGAGGATGCCTCGTGACTGCGCCCGCCCGGGCATCCGTCGGCCGCGACGTCGCTCAGATCGTCCTGTCGTCGCGCCCCATCAGCTGGATCAACACGGCCTTCCCTTTCGCCGCCGCCTACCTGCTCAGCACACGTGAGATCGACCTCACGCTGATCATCGGGACCCTCTACTTCCTCGTTCCGTACAACCTCGCGATGTACGGCATCAACGACGTCTTCGACTACGCCTCCGATCTCGCCAACCCGCGCAAGGGCGGCATCGAGGGCGCACTCCTCTCGCCCCGCATCCATCGAGCCACCCTGTGGGCAGCCGCGGCGACGAACCTCCCGTTCCTCGTCTACCTCGTCGTCGTCGGCAACCCGGCGTCGTGGGTCTGGCTGGCGATCAGCGTGTTCGCCGTGATCGCGTACTCGGCGCCCGGGCTTCGGTTCAAGGAGCGTCCGTTCCTGGACTCGACGACTTCGAGCCTGCACTTCGTGACGCCGGCGATCGTCGGCCTCACCCTCGCCACCGGGATCGTCACCCCCACCGCGGTCATCGTCCTCGTCGCATTCTTCCTGTGGGGTATGGCCGCACACGCGTTCGGCGCGGTGCAGGACATCGGCCCCGACCGCGAGGGCGGCATCGGCTCGATCGCCACGGTGATCGGCGCACGATCCACGGTGCGACTGGCAATCGCGCTCTGGACCCTCGCCGGGGCGGCCATGCTGTTCACCACCTGGCCGGGGCCCCTGGGCGCCCTGCTCGCTGTGCCCTACATCGTGAACGCCGCCCCCTGGTGGAACGTCACCGATGAGACGTCCGGCGGCACGAACCGCGCATGGCGACGTTTCATCGCCCTGAACTACTTCGCCGGCTTCCTCGCGACGATGATCCTCATCCTCGCCTGGATCTCCTGATCGCCCCGCGTGAAACCCCCATCTGCACACCCCGAGAGGAACCTGATGTCCAGCCCTGAGCACGCGCCCATTCCGCCGACCCGCGAACGTACGCGTCGACACTCCTGGGTCCGCGTCCTCATCCCCGTGGTCCTGATCCTCGTGTGGTTGGTGGGCGCAGGCCTCGGCGGACCTCTGTTCGGCAAGGTCGACGAGGTGTCGTCGAACGACCAGACCAGCTACCTGCCCGAGTCGGCCGACGCGACGCAGGTGCAGAAGCTCCTCGGGGAGTTCAACGACAGCGACGCGATCCCTGCCATCGCCGTCTTCGTCGCCGATGACGAGCTCTCGGAGTCCGACATCGAGACGATCTCGGATGCCGTGGCCGACGCTCCCTCGGTCGAGGGCGTGAGCGAGGACGTCTCGCCTGCTCTCACCTCGGACGACGGCAAGGCCGTCCAGGCGTTCATCCCGATCGAGGGCGACGCCGAACTCGCGGACGCCATCACCGCGCTGGGCGACCAGCTCCGAGGCGCCGCCCCCGATGGCGTCACCGTCTACATCACGGGACCCGCAGGCTTCAGCGCCGACCTGGTCGCCGGGTTCTCCGGCATCGACGGCCTCCTGCTCGGCGTCGCCCTGCTGGCGGTGCTCGTCATCCTCGTGCTGGTGTACCGCTCGTTCCTGCTGCCGATCGTCGTGCTGTCGACCAGCCTGTTCGCGCTGTGCGTGGCGCTCCTGGTCGTGTGGTGGCTCGCGAAGTTCGAGGTCCTGCTGCTGAGCGGTCAGACTCAGGGCATCCTGTTCATCCTCGTGATCGGCGCGGCCACCGACTACGCCCTGCTGTTCGTCGCGAGGTTCCGCGAAGAGCTGCGGGTCGCCCAGGACAAGGGCACCGCGGTGCTGGCGGCATGGAAGGGCTCGTTCGAGCCGATCGTGGCCTCCGGCGGAACCGTGATCGCCGGGCTCCTGTGTCTGCTGCTCAGCGACCTCAAGTCCAACAGCACGCTCGGCCCGGTGGCCGCGATCGGCATCGTGTTCGCGATGCTCGCCGCGCTCACCCTGCTGCCGGCGCTGCTGCTGCTGTTCGGTCGCGCGGTCTTCTGGCCCCGGCGCCCGAAGTTCGAGCCGGAGGTCGTGGCCGAGGAGCACGGCATGCGCAAGACCGGCCTGTGGGCGCGCCTCGCGCACCTGATCACGAAGCGCCCTCGCGCCATCTGGATCGTCACGACGCTCGTGCTGCTCGCGGGTGCCGCGGGTGTGCTGCAGCTCAACGCCGTCGGCGTTCCGCAGTCCGATCTCGTGCTCGGCGCATCCGAGGCCCGTGACGGTCAGGTCGCGCTCGGCGAGCACTTCCCCGGCGGCTCCGGCAGCCCGGTGTACGTGGTGGTCGCGGAAGACAGGCTGCAGGATGCTGCCGATGTGCTGCTCGCCGACGATGGCATCGACGGGGTGTCGGTCACCGCAGCAGATTCTCCGAGCGGTTCGGCGACGGTCACCGCCGACGGACTGGAAGCGGTCGGCCCTCCCGGAACAGCTGCCCCCGAGCCCACCGTCGTCGACGGCGAGGTGCTGCTGCAGGGAACGCTGACGGATGCCGCAGACTCCGATGCCGCGGCCTCCACCGTGCGCGACCTGCGCACCCAGCTCGACGACCTCGACGCTCTGGTCGGAGGCGTCACGGCGACCGCGATCGACACGAACGACGCTTCCATCCATGACCGCAACCTGATCATCCCGGTGATCCTCGTCGTGATCATGCTCATCCTGATGCTGCTGCTGCGCTCGATCCTCGCGCCGGTGCTGCTGATCCTCACGACCGTGCTGTCGTTCGGCACGGCGATGGGCGTCTCGGCGCTGGTCTTCAACGGCGTGTTCGACTTCCCTGGCGCCGACCCCGCGGTTCCGCTCTACGGGTTCGTGTTCCTCGTGGCACTGGGCATCGACTACAACATCTTCCTGATGACCAGGGTGCGGGAGGAATCGCTCGAGCACGGCACCCGCGAGGGCGTGCTGCGCGGACTGTCGATCACGGGAGGTGTCATCACCTCGGCCGGACTGGTGCTCGCGGCGACCTTCGCGGCGCTCTCGGTGATCCCGATCCTGTTCCTGGTGCAGCTCGCGTTCATCGTCGCGTTCGGCGTGCTGCTCGACACGTTCGTGGTGCGCTCGCTGCTGGTGCCTGCTCTCGCCTACGACCTGGGTCGAGTCATCTGGTGGCCATCGAAGCTGTGGCGTCGCGGTCGCGACTGACCGTCGACGGCGAGCGTCAGCCGAGCGTCTTCGCGAGGTCGGCGAGGTGGCTGCGGCTCTCGGCGGCCGCCCGTGCTGGATCACGCGCCGCGACGGCGTCGGCGAGCAGCGCGTGGCGGTCGTCGTCTGCCTGGCCGCCGTCGTCGCGACGGAGGCGAAGCATCTCGACCATCGCCTGACGCAGGCGCGGCGTGAACCCGTCGAACAGCTCGAGCAGGATCGGGTTGTGGGCTGCGATGACGATGCTGCGGTGGAAGGCGGTGTCCGCATCGACATGCGCCTCGATGCCTGACGCGTGGGCTCTGCGACCGTCGAGCGCGCGGCGGATCGCACGGAGATCCGTCGCCGTACGACGAGTCGCGGCGAGCGCGGCGGCCTCCGTCTCGATCGCTGTGCGCGCCTCGATGACGGCGATGATGTCGGCTCGCCGGAGCACAGCATCCCAACCCTCCGGCGCCTCGAGCGCCGTCACGAACACCCCCGACCCCTGCCGGGTCGCGAGGACCCCTCGGCCCGCCAGCTGGCGGATGGCTTCACGGACAGTCGACCGGCCGACCCCCAGCTGCGCGGCCAGCGTGGTCTCTCCCGGGAGCTTGTGCCCGAGCTGCCACTCGCCCGCGCCGATGCGCGCCAAGAGGATGTCCGCCGCCTGATCGGCGAGGGGCGTGCGCTGGATCTGACCCATGCGATCATCCTAACTTGTCAACTTGTCTGAGGAGTTGCTACGGTGTGTCCATGACGCTCAGCCTCCTCCTCCTTCTCCGCCACGACGGGACCTAGCCGACCGGCTCCCCGTCGTGGAGTGGGCAGCGCCGCCGGTCACGACCCGACGCCCCAAGGAGCCCTCGATGTCCACGCCGTTCCCCACTCTCTCCACGCCTGCCGGCGCTGTCCCGGACACCTCACCGTCATGGAACCGTCAGCGACGGTCTCAGATGCCGTCACATCGCTACACCTCGGTGTTCGACCGCGTTCCCGTCCCTCTCACCGACCGCGAGTGGCCATCCAGGCAGCTGATCAGCGCGCCACTCTGGGTGCCTGTCGACCTCCGCGACGGCAACCAGGCGCTCGCCGAGCCCATGGATCCCGCACGCAAGCGCCGCTTCTTCGAGCTCCTCGTCACGATGGGCTACAAGGAGATCGAGGTCGGATACCCGTCGGCGTCGCAGACGGACTACGACTTCGTCCGCCTTCTCGCTGCGTCCGACCTCGCCCCGGAGGACGTCGCCATCGTCGTCTTCACGGCCGCGCGCCGCGACCTGATCGAGCGCACGATCGCGTCGGTGCGCGGCATCCGCAACCCCGTCGTCATCCACGTCTACACCGCGACCGCGCCGACCTGGCGCGATGTGGTGCTCGGCAGGAGTCGCGAAGATCTGAAGGACCTGATCCTGGCGGCTGGGCAGGACGTGCTCGAGCTCACCGACGATCTTCCCGGCGTCCGGTTCCAGTTCTCCCCCGAGGTCTTCAACCTCACCGAACCCGACTACGTGCTCGACGTCTGCGACGCCATGACCGCCCTCTGGGACGCGACGCCCGAGCGCCCCGTGATCCTGAACCTGCCGGCGACCGTCGAGGTCGCGACACCGAACGTGTACGCCGACCAGATCGAGTACATGCACCGCAACCTCGCCAGACGTGACGGCGTGATCCTCTCGGTGCATCCCCACAACGACCGCGGCACCGGTGTCGCCTGCGCCGAGCTCGCCGTCCTCGCCGGGGCGCAGCGGGTCGAGGGGTGCGTCTTCGGCAACGGCGAACGCACGGGCAATGTCGACATCGCGACCCTCGCTCTCAACCTGCATGCCCAGGGCATCGATCCGATGATCGACTTCTCGGACATCGACGAGATCCGACGGACTGTCGAGCATTGCAACGGGATCGAGGTGCACCCGCGGCATCCCTACGTCGGCGACCTCGTGCACACGGCGTTCAGCGGCACCCACCAGGACGCGATCCGCAAGGGGCTCGCCGAGCACCATGCCCGCGCGGAGGCGCTGGGTACGGACGCTCGCGAACAGCGGTGGCTCGTGCCGTACCTGCCGATCGACCCTGCCGACATCGGACGCGACTACGACGCGGTCATCAGGGTGAACTCGCAGTCGGGCAAAGGCGGCATCGCCTACCTGCTCGAGAGAGAGTTCGGGGTCGAGCTGCCTCGACGGCTGCAGATCGAGTTCGCGAGGACGGTGCAGGCTCATGCGGACAGCGTCGGCGACGAGCTGACGGCGACCGACCTGTGGAGTCTGTTCGAGCGCACCTATCTGGATGCGGCCCCGAGCGACGTGCCGGCTCTGGCGCACTACCGGCTGGACGGCTCCGAGATGCTCGTCACCCTGCGGTCGGGTTCGGACACCCGCACCCACCGTGTCACCGACTCCGGGCCCGTGGAAGGCCTGGTGTCGGTTCTCGCCGAGTCCGGCTTCTCCGTCGAGGTCCTGTCCCTGCACCAGACGAGCATCGGAGGAGGAAGCACGGCGGATGCTCTCACTCTGCTCGAGTATCGCGACGTCCACGGCGCCGCGTGGGCAGCGGGGCGAGCGAAGTCGGTGCTGGACTCGACTTTCGATGCCGTGGTGAGGGCCGCATGCCGGAACGGGCGGACGACCCTGAGTGAGGAAAAGTGCCCTCGACTGGATTCGAACCAGCGACCTGCCCTTTAGGAGAGGGCTGCTCTATCCTGCTGAGCTACGGGGGCGAGGCTTCCATTCTAGAGGAACCCTCGCTCCCCGCTCATGCGGCCAGTGCCAGGTACGGCTCCCACCGAGGATCGCTGCGTTCGATGCCGCGGACCGTCCAGGCGGTGCCGTGCGGCGGCCGAGGCGCGAACCGCAGCTCCCACCGCATCTCCTGCGGTGTGCGGTCGCTCTTGGTGTTGTTGCAGCGCAGGCAGCAGGCGACCAGGTTCTCCCAGGAGTCCGCTCCCCCGCGCGAACGGGGCATCACGTGGTCGATGGTCGAGGCCGCTTTGCCGCAGTATCCGCAGCGATGGTTGTCGCGACGCAGGACTCCCCGCCGGGTCACAGGCACCCGCCGGCTGATGGGAATGCGGACATAGCGCGAGAGGACGATGACGGCGGGGCGATCGTAGACTCCGTGGCTGCCCCAGACGGGGTCGTCCTCGATGTGTTCGATCACGGTCGCCTTGTCGTTCATGACCAGGACCAGGGCTCTCTTGAACGACACGATCGCGAGCGGTTCGTATCCTGCGTTCAGTACAAGTGTGCGCATCGTCATCCTCTCGATCCGCCGGGACGGCTTCCCGGCACTCTCGACTCACACGAAGCCGCACAGGACGGAAGCGTTCGCGGGGATGCAAAAAAGGCGCTGTCTACAGACAGCGCCTCATGCGCACGGCAACACCGTGGCTTCCCTGCGGACGATGCAGAAGGACGTGACGACCGAGGGCATCCATGGTTCGGATGTTCGGTATTCGCTCCATCAGCTTCTCCCGACTATGCGACAACGGGTTCAGGCTAACCCATCAGGAGCGCGCGAAGGCCAAACAGCGGATGAACGCCCGGAGGCGTGTCCGAAAAGGAGCAGCGGGCAGAGGAGGTCTCAGCCGGCGTTGGCGGCGAGCCAGGCGATCGGCTCCATGAGCCCGCCGTTGACGTGCACCTCGAAGTGGAGGTGGTTCGCGGTCGAACGTCCGGTGCTGCCGACGAAGCCGATGAGCTGACCTGCGGCGACGGTCTCGCCGGCCTGGACCTGACGCGAGCCGTAGATCATGTGACCGTACGTGGTCTGCACGCGCTGGCCACCCACGACGCTGTCGAGCATGACGCAGACGCCGTATCCGCCGATGCTCTCGGCGGAGGCGCGGACGACGCCAGCGGCTGCCGCGTAGATCGGGGTTCCGGCCGGGGCCAGCATGTCGGCGCCCTGGTGCGCTCCGCCGACGGTGCGGCTGACGCTGTAGGAGCCCTGAGGCAGCGGGTAGCGGACCTCGCCCGAACCGGGCGAGACGAGAGCATAGTTGCCGATGTTGAAGCTGCTGGACGATGCCGTCGTGGCGGAGGCGGCAGCGGCGGCACGCGCGGCGGCGGCCTCTTCTGCCTTCTTCTTCTCGATCTCGTCGGGGGTGGTGGCGGTGAACGTGCCACGGCTGAGCGAAGCGGCGGTCGCATCGGAGGCGACGACGAGCGACTGCGCGTCGACGGCGGCGAGCTGCTGGACGGTCGCGGTCGCCTCTGAGGGCTTCGTCGCGGCGTACGCGGGAAGAGCGACGGCGGCGACGAGAGCACCGACGGCCCCGAAGATGGCGACCGAACGCAGGGGCTTCACGACCTTGCGTGCGTCGACCCTGCCGCGGGAGCGGCGGGCGACTGCTCGATCTTCAGTTGTCTTCGCGGGCGATTCGATGTCTTTTGCCAAAACCTGATCCTCCTGCGCCTGCACGCTCGGGTAGCGCTGGCTCGTCGGCACTCTGCTCTCGGGGCACCATGTAGCTCGGGTACGTTGTGCGGTCTGACCGGGAGGGCGACGAGCCTGGAAGGCGAATCCTCTCGGGTGTCGTCAGCGGGCTTCTTCGACGACCTGTCCGAGGTTACCGGAAGATAACGATCCTGTCACCCCGTGAACCTGGCAATCCTCGGAGAGGCGGAATCACGCGGTTCTCGGGGCCGCTTCGCCCCTGAATCACGGCTCGAGGTCAGGCCGGCTCACCCACGAGGAAGATGTGGGACGCGAGTTCGACGGGAAGCTCGAGCCCGTCTTCCTTGCCCTCCATCTGGATCAGCACGTAGCCCTCGTTGAAGCGGTAGTCGCCCTTGGCGCCGGGAACGACTCCTGCATCACGAAGCTGTTCGAGAAGTTCGGGGTCGACCTGAGCGGGCTCGGCGAGGCGACGGACGGTGCCCTCGATCGGAGCGCCGGCGGCGTTCAGCTTCTGCACGAGGCCGATGACGCCCTCGTCGAACGTGCGGGCGGGGGTGTCGCCCAGCTGGTCGAGCCCGGGGATCGGGTTGCCGTACGGCGACTCGGTCGGGTGGCCGAGCAGCTCGACGAGGCGACGCTCGACCTGCTCGCTCATGACGTGCTCCCAGCGGCAGGCCTCTTCGTGCACGTACGCCCAGTCGAGACCGATGACGTCGGACAGCAGGCGCTCGGCGAGTCGGTGCTTGCGCATGACGTCGACGGCCTTGCGCCGACCGGCGTCGGTCAGCTCGAGCGTGCGGTCTTCGGAGACGACGACGAGGCCGTCGCGCTCCATGCGCCCGACGGTCTGCGAGACCGTGGGACCCGAGTGGCCGAGGCGCTCGGAGATGCGTGCACGCAGCGGCACGATGTTCTCCTCCTCGAGTTCGAGGATGGTGCGGAGGTACATCTCCGTGGTGTCGATCAAGTCCGTCATGTGGCCCTCCGGGTCTTCTTAGGCAAGCCTACATTCCCGCGCGGACATCAGGGCGTCACGCGGTGAAGCGACCAGAGGGTCACGCCGTAGAATCGACGCATGGCGATCGAGATTCCCCGTGACCTCCTGCCCGTTGACGGCCGCTTCGGCTGCGGTCCCTCGAAGGTGCGCACCGAGCAGCTCGATGCGCTGCTCGCCGCAGGGCCGACCCTGCTCGGCACCTCGCACCGACAGGCCCCGGTCAAGAACCTGGTCGGCAGCGTCCGCGAGCAGCTGGCCGCCCTCTTCCGCCTTCCCGAGGGCTACGAGATCATCGTCGGCAACGGCGGGTCCACGGCGTTCTGGGATGCCGCGGCATTCGGGCTGATCGAACGACGCAGCCAGAACCTCGTGTTCGGCGAGTTCGGCGGCAAGTTCGCCGCCGCTGCCGCCGCCCCGTGGCTCGAGGCACCCGACGTGCGCAAGTCCGAGCCGGGCTCGCGCACCGCGGCCGAGATCGTCGACGGCATCGACGTCTACGCCTGGCCGCACAACGAGACCTCCACCGGCGTCGCGGCTCCCATCGATCGCGTCGCCGCCGATGGTGCACTGACGGTCATCGACGCGACCAGCGCCGCGGGTGGCATCGACTTCGACGCCGCGCAGGCCGACGTCTACTACTTCGCGCCCCAGAAGAACCTCGGATCCGACGGAGGCCTCTGGTTCGCCGCCGTGTCGCCCGCCGCGATCGACCGCATCGAGCGCATCGCCGCCTCCGACCGGTACATCCCCGAGTTCCTCAGCCTGAAGAACGCCGTCGACAACTCGCGTCTCAACCAGACTCTGAACACGCCGGCGCTCACGACTCTCCACCTGCTCGACAGCCAGCTGAGCTGGATCCTGTCGAACGGCGGCCTCGCCTGGGCGGGATCTCGCACGGCGGAGTCCTCCGGCATCCTGTACGACTGGGCTGCGGCGTCCGCCGTCGCCACCCCGTTCGTGACGGATGCCGCGCACCGCTCGCCCGTCGTCGTCACGATCGACTTCGACGACAGCGTCGACGCCGCAGCCGTCGCCAAGACCCTGCGCGCCAACGGCATCGTCGACACCGAGCCCTACCGCAAGCTCGGCCGCAACCAGCTCCGCGTCGCGACCTTCGTCTCGATCGAGCCCGAGGACGTCCGCCAGCTGACGCGTTCGCTCGACTACGTGCTCGCGAACACCGGCTCCTGACACCGGGGCGTCAACGAGAAGAGGGGCCGCGTTCTCACGCGGCCCCTCTTCTGTCTCACGTCCCTATCGGTCGCGAGTCATTCCTCGTCGTCGGAGTCGTCGTCGTCGGAGTCGTCGTCCTCGTCGTCCTCACCGGAGTCGGAGTCGTCGTCCTCGTCGGAGTCGTCGTCCTCGGAATCCTCGTTCTCGGAGTCGCCGTCCACGTCGTCCACGACGGAGTCGTCGAGCTCGTCGATGTCGACGCCGTCGAGGTCGCCCGCATGCAGCACGCGCGGCTCCGCGGCGAGGTCCTCCTCGTCGAGCTCGTCGTCATCGTCATCGTCATCGTCGTCGTCGTCGTCGTCGTCGAGATCCTCGTCCTCTTCGAGTTCCTCGTCGAGATCGTCATCCTCGTCGGACTCCGCGTCGTCAGCGTCGCCCACGACCGCATCGTCAGCGGCGGCCGCGGCGGCCTGCTCCGCGAGCTCCACCTGGTGCGCGCGGTACTCGGCGAGACGCTCGTCCCACGGCACCCACTCGGGGGCGAGCAGCGCTCCGTCACCGGGAAGCAGTTCGACCTCGAGGACCGTCGGCTCCTCGTCGTCGACGCGCGCGACCGTGACGGTCCAGAACCACCCCGGATATCCGGGAAGGCGGTTCTCGAAGCGCAGCGACACCGACCCGTCCTCCTCGGGGAGGTAGTCGGCAGCGGGTCCGACGGTCGACGCCGGCGTGATCTCGTGCAGCGCGGCGAGCGCGAGATCATGGGCGTCGATCAGACGCTGGTCCACCTCAGGCTTCGAGGTCATCGGCTACCTTGCGCAGGACTGCCGCGATCTTGCGGCCCTGAGCGGAAGAGGGGTAACGGCCGCGACGAAGGTCGCCGCCCATGCCGTCGAGGAGCTTCACGAGGTCCTCGACGATGATCGCCATGTCGTCGGCGGGCTTGCGCTTCGCCTTCGCGAGGCTCGGGGGCGCATCGAGCACGCGCACCGACAGGGCCTGCAGGCCACGCTTGCCGTCGGCGACACCGAACTCCACGCGTGCACCCGCCTTCACAGCCGCGCCTGCTGGCATCGCTGAGGCGTGCAGGAAGACGTCCTGGCCGTCATCTGTGGCGATGAAGCCGAAACCCTTGTCTTCGTCGTAGAACCTGACCTTGCCGGTGGGCATGGGAGAAACCTCGCTGAGTCGGTGTGGAGCTGGATCGGACGCACGTGTGTGCCCACCTCCAGCCTACCGGTCACCAGCCGCGGAATCCGTAGGTCAGAGTGCGGAACCACGGGGCGCCGCAGCGAGTAGGCTGAGAGCGATGAGTACCAAGAGTCCCGAACCTGAGGTTCCCGTTCGCCGTATCGATCGCATCCTGGCGTTCTCGGCACTCGGACTCGCTGCGGCATCCATCATCTGCTTCTTCGCGATCATCATCGGCACCGCCGTGGGCATGGAGCAGGAGGATTTCGGTGCGGGGGTCTGGCCTTTCATCGCCGCGATCCCCTACTGGGGCCTGCCCGTGGCCTTCGCGATGATCATCGCGCTCCTGATCATGAGCTTCATCCGCAAGGGGCGCGCGGCATCGCGGCCCTGAGGCATCCGGCATGAGCACGCACGCCCGACCGCTGGCCGAATGGCTGTCTGCGGCGAGCGACGAGCAGCTGGCCTCGCTCTTCACCGCTCGGCGGGTGCGCCCGGATGCCGCGTGGAACGACTTCTTCGACGCTGCCGAAGCGCTGCTCGACCCCGGTTCCCTCGCCCGCGTGCTTCCCTCGCTCACACACGACGAAGCGACGACCCTGGCCGCGGCCGCTGCTGGCGGCGAACCCGTTGTCGAGACGACGCCGCAGCGTGACGCTCTCAAGAGCCTTGCGCTTCTCCGGCCCGACGGCGCGCCTTTCACTCCCGTGATCGCGGCGCTCGCCGACCGTGCTGCGCCGGCCCCGCTCGATGTCTCCCCGCCGCGGGCGGCGAGCGAGGCCGACACGGCTCACGCGGCTGAGCGTGCGTTCACGACCGTGGCCGCACTCGCCGACCTCCTGCTCCTCGCACGGGAGAGGCCTTTCGCTCTGCTCACCGGGGGCACTGTCAGCGCCGGCGAGAAGCGCCTGCTGGCTGAATCCGGTGTCGCGGCTGAATCCGTCGATGCCCTCATCGCCATCGCCGACGGCTCCGATCTGGTCGCGCCCGAAGGCCGGCGTCTGCGCACGACCGCGCGCGCAGAGGAGTGGCTGAGGTCGTCCGTGGCCGATCGATGGAGCACTCTGGTGACCGGGTTCCGCGACGCGCTTCCCCGCGGAGTACGCACGGACGACGGCGGATGGCTCCCCACCACCGCCTGGTCGCAGGCGCACCCCTGGGATCCGAGCTGGGCCGAACACGGCGAGGCGCTTCTCGAACGCGCGCGCCTGCTCGGCCTGATCACCGACGACGGCAGCGAACCCGCATGGGCCGCTTCGCTGCGGCAGGGTGGAAGCATCGAGTCCGCCCCACTCACGGATCTGCTCCCGAGCGAGGTCGATCGGATTTTCCTGCAGAACGATCTGAGCGCGATCTCCCCCGGCCCGCTCGCGCCTGCCCTCGACGTGCGTCTGCGCACGATCGCCGCCCGTGAATCCGCGGCGCAGGCATCGACCTATCGCTTCACTCCCGAGTCGATCGCCCATGCTCTCGTCGCCGGAGAGAGCGAAGAATCGATCCTCGAGTTCCTCGAGTCCCTGTCGCTCACCGGCATCCCGCAGCCGCTGCGGTATCTCGTCTCGCAGACGTCGCAGCGACACGGACTGGTTCGGGTCTCCACCGATTCCGAGACCGGACGCACCCGCATCGAGAGCAGCGATCCGCATCTGATCGAGGCGATGGCGGTCGATCAGGGGCTGCGCCCGCTCGCGCTCGTGAAGCATGTCGCTGCGCTCTCCACTCGCGTCGGACGCGACACCGTGTACTGGGCGCTGACGGATGCACGCTATCCGGCGACGCTCGTCACCGAGGACGGAACCGCGATCACCGGCGAGCGCAACCCCGTCATCGAGGCAGCTCCCGAGAGTGCGGCCGACTATGCGCCGCTCATCGCCGCCCTCCGATCGCATCAGGGCCCCGATGCGGATGCCGCGTGGCTGGACCGCGAGCTCGAGGCCGCCGTGCGCGCGAAGGCCGTGCTGCGTGTCAGCGTGGGCATGCCGGACGGATCGACGAGGGAACTGATCCTCGAGGCGACGGGCCTCGGCGGCGGCCGGCTGCGCGGACGGGATCGCGCGGCGGATGTCGAGCGCACGCTTCCGGTGTCGAGCATCCGCGCCGCCACCGTGATCGCGCAGTAAACTGGACAGCTATGTCTGATGGACCCCTGATCGTCCAGAGCGATCGCACTGTGCTGCTCGAAGTCGCCCACTCCGATGCTGAGAGCGCCCGCCACGAGTTGGCGATCTTCGCCGAGCTCGAGCGCGCGCCCGAGCACATCCACACGTACCGCATCACCCGCCTCGGCCTGTGGAACGCGCGCGCCGCCGGGCACACCGCCGAGGACATGCTCGAGACGCTCGATCGCTGGTCGCGCTTCCCCGTGCCCCCGTCGGTCGCCGTCGACCTGCGCGAGACCGTCAACCGCTACGGGCGCCTCGTGATCGAGCGCGACGACGAGGGCACCCTCATCCTGCGCTCGACCGACCCGGCCGTGCTCGCCCAGGTCGCGAACAACAAGCGCATCCAGCCGCTGCTGATCGGTCACCCGGCACCCGACACGTTCGTCGTCGACGCGTGGGCGCGAGGGCAGATCAAGCAGGAGCTCCTGAAGATCGGCTGGCCCGCCGAAGACCTCGCCGGGTACACGCCAGGCACCCCGCACGAGATCGAGCTGGCCGAGGACGGCTGGGCGATCCGCCCGTATCAGCAGGATGCCGTCGACGCGTTCTCGAAGGACGGATCGGGCGTCGTGGTGCTGCCCTGTGGCGCCGGGAAGACGATCGTCGGCGCCGGCGCGATGGCGGCGACGAAGACGACCACGCTGATCCTCGTGACCAACACCGTCTCTGCACGCCAGTGGCGAGACGAGCTGCTCAAGCGCACGAGCCTCACCGCCGAGGAGATCGGCGAGTACTCCGGGCAGGCCAAGGAGGTCAAGCCGGTCACGATCGCGACCTACCAGATCCTCACGGCGAAGCGGAAGGGCGAGTACGCCCACCTGGCCCTGCTGGACGCTCTCGACTGGGGCCTCATCGTCTACGACGAGGTGCACCTGCTCCCTGCTCCCGTCTTCAAGCTGACCGCCGACCTGCAGGCGCGACGACGGATCGGCCTCACGGCCACCCTCGTCCGCGAGGACGGCCGCGAGGGCGACGTGTTCAGCCTGATCGGCCCCAAGCGCTTCGATGCGCCCTGGAAGCAGATCGAGGCTCAGGGGTTCATCTCCCCCGCCGTCTGCTACGAGGTACGGGTCGATCTGCCGCCGGACGACCGGCTCGAATACGCCGCAGCCACCGACGACGAGCGCTACCGCCTCGCCGCATCCGCCCCGGCGAAGATCGACGCCGTGCGCGAGCTCATCGCGAAGCACAAGGACGAGCGGATCCTCGTGATCGGGCAGTACCTCGACCAGCTCGACTCGCTGTCGCAGTCGCTGAACGCGCCGCAGATCACGGGTGCCACACCCATCGACGAGCGCGAAGAGCTGTATCGCGCCTTCCGCGAGGGAGAGATCTCGCTGCTCGTCGTGTCGAAGGTCGCGAACTTCTCGATCGACCTCCCCGAGGCATCCGTCGCGATTCAGGTCTCCGGCTCTTTCGGCTCGCGCCAGGAGGAGGCACAGCGACTCGGCCGGCTCCTCCGCCCCAAGCAGTCCGGCCGCACCGCGAGCTTCTACACGCTGGTCGCACGCGACACGATCGACCAGGACTACGCGCAGAACCGCCAGCGGTTCCTTGCCGAGCAGGGCTACAGCTACACGATCATGGATGCCGACGCCATCGCTGCCTGAGCGCTCCGCCCGGGCTTGGGAGCCCGGGTACGCGGTGGGCGAAACCGCCGCTCCGAAGGATAATCAGCATCCCCATGGCCGAAGTCACCATAATGGGGTCATGACTGATGCGCGCATCCTGGTCGTCGACGACGAGCCCAACATCCGCGACCTGCTCTCCACAGGTCTCAGCTTCGCCGGGTTCCAGGTGAAGACCGTCGCCAACGGCGCCGCCACGATCTCGGCGGTGCTGGAGGAGGAGCCTGACCTCATCATCCTCGATGTCATGCTCCCCGACATGAACGGCTTCAGCGTGACCAAGCGCCTGCGCGGCGCCGGGTTCACCGCTCCGATCCTGTTCCTCACGGCGAAGGACGGCACCGACGACAAGATCGAGGGCCTCAACGCGGGCGGCGACGACTACGTCACCAAGCCGTTCAGCCTCGACGAGATCGTCGCACGTGCCCAGGCGATCCTGCGGCGCACGATGCAGGCCGATGAGGAGTCGATCATCCGCGCCGGCGAGCTGTCGATGGACCAGGACACCCACGACGTGCACGTGGGCAAGGAGTCGATCGAGCTGAGCCCGACCGAGTTCAAGCTGCTGCGCTACCTGATGCTCAACCCGAACCGGGTGCTGTCGAAGGCGCAGATCCTCGACCACGTCTGGGAGTACGACTTCAACGGCGACGCCGGCATCGTCGAGAGCTACATCTCTTATCTCCGCCGCAAGATCGACCCTCACACCGAGGAGTCCGTGATCCAGACGAAGCGCGGCTTCGGCTACATGCTCAAGGTCGGCAAGTAGTCACGCCCACCGACGTCCGCTGACGCCGCACAGCATCCGTATCCCGGGAGGTCCGCATGGCGCATAAGCCTGACGCGATCACCCGCTGGTGGCGGTCGATCAGCCTGCGCGCGAAGGTGACGGGCGTCACCGTCGCCGTGCTCGCTCTCGGTCTGCTGGCCGCCGGGCTCGGCACGGTGCCCATCCTTCGCAATTCGCTGATCGACAACATCGATTCCCAGCTGCCGGCGCTGGTGTCGGCCGATCTCGCGAACCGCTACTTCGAGGTGACAGTGGAGGACGGCAAGACCGTCTACACTCCCACCGACTCGCCCAGGGACTTCTTCGTCGCGATCTACGACGCCGAGGGCGTGCTGCAGACCACGACCGGCAACTCCGCGAACGGGGCTCCACTGTTCCCCTCGACGTACTCGCCGCTCGCGGTGCAGAACAACGAGGACACCCCCTTCACGATGGAGGGCACGAAGGGAACGAGCTTCAGAGCGGCCGTGGCGCGCGTGCCAGGTGAGGGCGACGGTTCGTTGCGCATCCAGATCGTGGCGATGCCGCTGGAGTACGCAGACCGCATCATCGGCCAGTACTTCGGGATCTACATCACGGTCGCGCTCGTCACGATCCTGCTGGCGGCGCTGCTGACCAGAGGACTCGTCACGCTCACCTTCCGCAGGCTCGGTCAGGTCGAATCCACCGCCATGTCCATCGCCGCTGGCGACTTCACCCAGCGCCTGACGGATCTCGAGCCCACCACCGAGGTCGGCCGGCTGAACAGCGCGATCAACACCATGTTGGATCGCGTCGACGGGTCGCTCGCGCAGCGAGACCGCACCGTGCAGCACATGCGCCGCTTCATCGGCGACGCCAGCCACGAGCTGCGCACACCTCTCGTCAGCGTCCGCGGCTACGCCGAGCTGTATCGGATGGGCGCGATCAAGGGCGAAGAAGACACCGCTCGCGCCATGGAGCGCATCGAGAAGGAGGCGATCCGGATGGGTGTGCTCGTCGAGGACCTCCTCGCGCTCGCCCGCCTCGACGAGGAGCGCGAGCCCGAGATCGAAGCCCTCGATCTGCGTCCGATCGCCCGTGATGCCGCCCTCGATCTGCGCGCGGCCGCGCCGGCACGCACCGTGTCCGTGATCGACCGCACCGTCGAGGCGCCGCTGATCGATGTGACCACGCGCTCGAATCCCGTCGCTCCGGCGCCGCAGCCCCCGGCACCGAGGGGACTCTCCCGCGGCACGCTCGCACGTCTGCGCAGGCGCCCTCGCAACCCGTCGGCTGAGGTGCCCGCCATCGACTTCACCGAGGCCGCGGACATCCCGGTGCGCACCCCGCCGATCGTGCTCGGCGAAGAGAACAAGGTGCGACAGGTCGTCACGAACCTGCTGGGCAACGCTCGCCGGTTCTCTCCCGAGGAGAGCCCGATCGAGCTCGTCGTCGATGCCGACAGGGTCCGCGGGACGGGGAGCATCTCGATCGTCGATCACGGCGAGGGAATCCCTCCGCAGATCCGCGAGCAGATCTTCGAGCGGTTCTGGCGAGCCGACACCTCACGCGCTCGTGAGACGGGCGGCTCCGGCCTCGGACTCGCCATCGTGTCATCGATCGTCAAGGCGCTGCACGGCAGCGTCGCGGTGTCCGAGACGCCTGGGGGCGGCGCGACCTTCACCGTGACGTTCCCCCTCGCGCCGTCGCGCGCGACCCCGGCGCACCTGCTCGAGGACACCCAGCCCCTCGAGCCTCTCGACCTCTGACCGCCACTGCACGAGAGCGTGCGTCAGCTGGTTCTGCACAGCGAGCGGGCGACGCACGGATGCGCCGGGGTGTCGGCATCCGCACTCTCCTATGGTCGGAGCACCAATCGAGAGGAGTTCCATGTCCGTCATCACCGTAGACACCGAAGCCGTAGGTGCCGCTCAGGCCGCAGCGCTGGCAACCATGGGGCGTCTGCAGACCGAGTCCGCGACACTCATGTCGCAGCTCAACCAGCTGCAGGGGTCCTGGGTCGGCACCGCATCGACGGCGTTCCAGTCGTGCGCCGAAGAGTGGCGCGGAGCGCAGCTGCACGTCGAGCAGGTGCTCGAATCGATCGGGCACTCGCTCGGCAGCGCGGCGACCCAGTATGCAGACGCCGACCAGTACTCGGCGAGCCTGTTCCGCTGAACCGGCCGCTCACGCACCCGTGAACGCAGAAACGCCCCGACCGAGGTCGGGGCGTTTCTGTCAGTGCTGATGGATCAGAAGTCCATGCCACCAGACGGGTCACCCATCGGAGCTGCAGCCTTCTCGGGCTTGTCAGCGACGACGACCTCGGTGGTGAGGAAGAGAGCCGCGATCGACGCTGCGTTCTGCAGTGCCGAACGGGTCACCTTCGCCGGGTCGATGATGCCCGCTGCGAACATGTCGACGTACTCACCGGTTGCCGCGTTGAGGCCCTGACCCGAGGGGAGCTCGGAGACCTTGTTCGCGACGACGCCCGGCTCGAGACCGGCGTTGAGAGCGATCTGCTTGAGCGGAGCCTCGATCGCGACGCGAACGATGTTCGCACCGGTCGCCTCGTCGCCCGTGAGCGAGAGAGCGTCGAGAGCCTTGGTGCCGGACTGGATCAGCGCGACGCCACCACCGGGGACGATGCCCTCTTCGACGGCTGCCTTCGCGTTGCGAACGGCGTCCTCGATGCGGTGCTTGCGCTCCTTGAGCTCGACCTCGGTTGCCGCGCCCGCCTTGATGACGGCGACGCCACCTGCGAGCTTGGCGAGGCGCTCCTGGAGCTTCTCGCGGTCGTAGTCGCTGTCGGTGTTCTCGATCTCGCGACGGATCTGCGTGACGCGACCCTCGATCTGGTCGGCCTCGCCGGCACCCTCGACGATCGTGGTCTCGTCCTTGGTGACGATGACCTTGCGTGCACGACCCAGCAGGTCGAGCGTGGCGTTCTCGAGCTTCAGGCCGACCTCTTCGGTGATGACCTGACCACCGGTGAGGATCGCGATGTCCTGCAGCTGCGCCTTGCGACGGTCGCCGAAGCCGGGAGCCTTGACGGCGACCGACTTGAAGATGCCCTTGAGCTTGTTGAGCACGAGAGTCGCGAGAGCCTCGCCCTCGACGTCCTCGGCGATGATGACGAGCTCCTTGCCGTCCTGGATCACCTTGTCGACGATGGGCAGAAGGTCCTTGATGTTCGAGATCTTCTGGTTCGCGATGAGGATGTAGGCGTCTTCGAAGACAGCCTCCTGGCGCTCCGGGTCCGTCACGAAGTACGGGTTCAGGTAGCCCTTGTCGAAGCGCATGCCCTCGGTGAGCTCGAGCTCGGTGCCGAAGGTCTGCGACTCCTCGACGGTGACGACGCCCTCCTTGCCGACCTTGTCGATCGCCTCGGCGATGAGCTCGCCGATCGCGGGGTCAGCGGCGGAGATCGATGCGGTCGCGGCGATCTGCTCCTTGGAGTCGATCTCCTTCGCACTGGCGAGGAGCTCCTCGGTGATCGCTGCGACGGCCTTCTCGATGCCGCGCTTGAGCGAGATGGGGTCAGCGCCGGCCGCGACGTTGCGCAGGCCCTCGCGGACGAGTGCCTGAGCGAGCACCGTGGCGGTCGTGGTTCCGTCGCCGGCGACGTCGTCGGTCTTCTTGGCGACCTCCTTGACGAGCTCCGCGCCGATCTTCTCGTACGGGTCGTCGAGCTCGATCTCCTTGGCGATGGACACGCCGTCGTTCGTGATCGTGGGGGCGCCCCACTTCTTCTCCAGCACGACGTTGCGACCGCGCGGGCCGAGCGTCACCTTGACGGCGTCGGCGAGAATGTTGAGGCCGCGCTCGAGGCCGCGGCGGGCCTCCTCATCGAAAGCGATGATCTTTGCCATGAGTTTTGTCGTCCCTCCTGGACGTAGACGTTGGGTTTAGCACTCAGAGTGAGAGAGTGCTAACGCCATTCTGGCACTCGACCCCATCGAGTGCAAGCTGCGCGGAGGGACTGCGGGGTGGTCTACGGGGCGGGCGTCTCTGCCGGAGTCTCCGGCGCAGTCGTCGACCGGTCGACTCCGATGACCACGGTCAGCTGCTTCGCCCCCGTGTCGTTCAGATCTGCGTAGAAGTCGCTCTGCTCGACAGCCGCCCCGCCGATCAGGTTCGCGAGTCCGATGGCGGCCAGTTCGTCCTCGTCGGCGATGTAGTACACGGTCGTGGTCGAGAAGTCCTGACTTGCGCTGTCACTGGCGAAGACGACGTCAGCCGCCCAGCCGCTGTTGATCAGCGTGTCCCGCATCTGCTCGTCGAGCCCCGCATCGGGTGACGCGTTCAGGATCATCACCGAGTACGTGACGTCGACCACACCGGTCTCGACCGGCGTGGGAGTCGCCGTGGGAACAGCCTCGGGGAAGAGCGTGATCCGCCCCATCACCACGAGCGAGCCGAAGATACCGCCGATGATGAGCACCAGGGCGGCAACGAAGGACCAGAGCAGGACCACCCAGCCGTTCATCCCTGGGGCTTCGGCGCGGTGCGCTCCGACGCGTCCGGACGATCGGGGGACGTCATCGAATCGATCTCGGCTGGGCTTTGACACTCCTCGATGCTAACGGCACCGACCCGTGTATCCGCATCGTGACGCCTCAGCGCGTGGCGGGACGCTCCGTCAGCCGACGAAACCGGGGGTTCGCGACGCCCTCTGAAAAGACCGCGCGTCACGGATGCGGCGGAGCCTGCGCACCAGCATGGGGTCGTACTCCAAGGCCGCCTCGGACTCGAGCAGACGCCCGAGGAGCTGGTAGTAGCGGGCCGAGCTCATGCCCAACTGGGTGCGGATGGTCTCCTCCTTCGCGCCGCCGTGCCGCGGCCACGCGGTCTCCAGCGCGAGGATCGCACGATCCCGCTCGCTCAGCTCTCCCAGCATGGGATCAGATTAGTTCGCCGCCGCGTGGATCCCGGCGCGCCACTCCCACCATCGACCGAGTGGGTCGGCGGCTGCACGCACCTCCCCGTCGAGCGCCACGACGAAACCGGGCCACCCCTCGGCTGCGACCGGAGGCTGCCACACGTCGAGGAGCGCGGGAGGGTCGATCGTCACCCAGCGCGCGTCGAGACCGCGGATGCGGTCGACGAGGGCCTCCCGTGCCTCCCTGGGGATGTGCACGAGCACACCGGGAGTCGTCACGACGAGCGTGGCGCCGCGCGGCGCCTCTGCGGCGAGCGCGTCGATCCGCTCGATCGCATCCCCGGCGACGAGCCTCGGCGGGTCGGATGCGGCGATGTCGAGCGCCGCGGTGACGCGCTGCTCCCGCGCGTCCTCCCCCGGCCACACGAGTCCCTGCAGCCAGCGTCGATCGCGGTCGTCACGAGCGTCGAGAGGCGCGAGGTCGATGCCGGCACGCCACACCACGTCCGGCATCCGGATGGGGGGAAGGTCTCCCTCGACACGACTCTCGAGCACCACGGTCGAGGTGCCGTCCGTGGGGTCGAGCGACGACCGCAGTCGCCCGTCGGCACCGACGAAGCGGTACGAGTACCGATCGGGGTACAGGCAGAGCCCCGCGGAGGCGCCGACCTCGAGCAGCGCGATCGGGCCGTCGATCTCGGACAGCACGGGAAGCAGCGGGGCGAGTCGCAACGGCTCGTTCGTCTGCAGGCGACGCGCGGTGCACTCGGCGACGATCTCGTCGGCGCGCGCCACGACGAACGCCCGCCAGGCGGGGTAGCCGTCGAGTGCCGCACCCAGCATCCGCGTCACCGCGAACACGAGAGAAGGCTGTCGCCTGTTCTCCGGGATCCGCGCGAGGATCGCCTGCATCGCGGAGTCGGCGGCGACGCCCTCCGCCCATTCGACATACAGGTCGCTGCGCCCCGGCGCCTCCTGCTCGGCGAAGCGCGCGTAGCGCTGCTGCACGGCATCCGTCATGCATCCATTCTCTCGTGGCGCCGAGGGGTGTCGAACGCGAGAGAATGGAGCAGACCCTCAGGAGGACCGATGTCGTACAGCGTGGACAAGACCGAAGAAGAGTGGCGCGAGGAGCTCGGCGAGGAGCAGTACGCCGTGCTGCGCGAAGCCGCGACAGAGCGTGCGTGGACGGGCGAGCTGCTCGACGAAGGCCGTGCGGGCCTCTACACGTGCGGGGCGTGCGGCGCCGAGCTGTTCAAGAGCGGCACGAAGTTCGACTCCGGATGCGGATGGCCGAGCTTCTATGAGTCGATCCGCCCCGACGCCGTGCAGCTCATCGAGGACACGACCCTCGGCATGGTGCGCACCGAGGTGCGCTGCGCGAGCTGCGGCTCGCACCTGGGCCATGTCTTCCCGGATGGCTTCGGCACGCCCACCGGCGACCGCTACTGCATGAACTCCATCGCGATGAACTTCACGCCCGAAGAGTCGTGAACGCCCTCGAGGCCGTCCGCGCTCGGCAGTCCTGGTCGAAGGTCACCGACGACGCGCCGTCGCGCGACGAGCTGCTTAAGCTCGTCGCCGCAGCCGGTCGCGTCGCCGACCACTCGTCGCTGCGTCCGTGGCGGCTCATCGAGCTGCGCGGGTCGGACCGCGAGGCGCTGGGCGCGGCGATCGCGAAGGCGGAGGGCGACAAGTCGCCCTCGTCCAAGCCCCTCAGGGCTCCCCTTCTGATCGCCGTGGTGGCCAGCTACCGCAAAAGCGAGAAGGTGCCCCGGTGGGAGCAGGAGGCTGTCGCCTCCGGCGTCGCGCACGTGCTCAGTCTGCTGCTCGACGAGGCCGGCTGGGGCGTGCTCTGGCGCACCGGGCGGTACACGCGCTCGAAGGCCGTCGCCAAGGCGCACGGCATCGGCAAGAACGAGGAGCTGCTCGGCTGGCTGTACGTCGGCGGCAAGCCCGCGGGCAAGAAGCCGGGGCGACGCAAGCCCGTCGATGCCCGCGCGCTCGTGACCCGGATGCCGCAGCCGAAGAAGTAGTGGTCAGGCCCGCCGGCGCCGTGGCAGGGCGACGATGACGGATGCCACGGCGACGACCACCATGCCGACGATCTGCCAGAGGG
This sequence comes from Microbacterium sp. Leaf159, assembly GCF_001423615.1. Classification (GTDB taxonomy): domain Bacteria; phylum Actinomycetota; class Actinomycetes; order Actinomycetales; family Microbacteriaceae; genus Microbacterium. The sequence goes on from NZ_LMOU01000002.1 coordinate 258,518, forward strand.
CGGGTCCCGCGGCCGCAGGCCACAGCAGGTCGATGATCACCGACGTCGCGAGCTGCCCCAGCACCGACCCGAGCCCCATCAGCAGCACACCGGTGTGCGCCACGATGAAGGCTCCGAGCAGGATGTAGGCCGAGCCCAGGAACCCGCCGAGGTAGAGCCAGGGCTCGGCGGGCGGCGCCTGCGGCAGACCCCGCACGGCGACGCTGATGCCCGCGGCGATGAGAAGCGCGATCGTTCCCGCGATGAAGCTCATGAGCGTCGCCGAGAGGGGCGAATGCACCCGCTGGGCCAGACGACCGTTGGTCGCTGCCTGCCACGCGATGCCGACACCCGCGGCGAACGGCAGGAGGAGCATCCACAAGGGCGCGGTGGCGAGCACGTCGCCGCTCAGCGAGATCCCGACCGCGGCGAGCGCGAGCGCTCCGCCGAGCACCCGCCCGGGGGTCACGGCGACGACGCCGGCCGGTCCGAAGCCGATGCGATCGAGCACGAGGCCGTGCAGGGTCTGCCCCGCGACGACGCCGACCGTGAACAGCGAGACGCCGAGCACGCCGGCCGTGACGCCCTGGGTCGAGACGGTGAGGGCTCCGCACGCGCCGCCGAGGAGCATCCAGAACGGGATCGTGCCATCGCGGATGCCGTCGCGCAGCCGCCCGACTCCGCGCCTCGCCGAGGGGATGCAGAGGATCACGACGATCAGGGCGGCGAGCCCGACCGCGAAGGAGATGAGGCCCGCGACGATGCCGTTGTCGACCCTGACGCCGAGCACCCCGTTGATACGCGCCTGGATGGCGGTCATGACGCCGATGGCCATCGCCCCGCCGAGCGCGACGGGCGCGGACAGTCGGCGGGTCTGGGTCACCTGTCCACGCTACCCGAGCGCACGGATGTCGGCGGCCGGGCGTACCCTGGCGGCATGTGCGCGAGTTATGGTCTGGATCCGCGGTTCACCGACACCGAGCTCCTCGCTGCTGCCGACGAGGCGGTGCTCGAGGGGCTCCGGGGGTGGGCGCAGGAGAACGCCCGCGAGACCGTGCGTCCGACCGGCAAGAACCTCCGCAACCTCAACCCGATCGTGGTGCAGCCCGAGACCGCTCCGACGCTCGAGCCCTCGTGGTGGGGGTTCCTGATCGGCGGAGAGCCCTCGAAGTTCCCGTCGATCAACACCCGTTCCGAGCGCCTGCAGGAGCGCCCCGGCGGGTTGAAGACCAGGGCGCTCGTGCCGGCGACCAGCTGGTACGAGATGAAGAAGCCCGAGCGCGTGTGGCACGAGTTCCTCGTCGACGACGGGGCGCTGTTCGGCATGGCGGCCGTCACCCAACGCGGGCGCACGCCCGACGGAGAGTCCTTCACCTGCTACTCGATCGTGATGCGCCCGGCTCCCCCGCACCTCGCAGGCATCCACGACCGGATGCCTCTGCTGATCCCCGCCTCGCTGAGCGAGGACTGGCTCACCGCCGAGCCGACGAAGGCGATCATCGACGAAGCGCTGCTCGCCGCCGCGACGCTCGACGAACGCGTGCAGGCCGCCCCTCGCGCGGACGACAAGGGCGCGGATCGGCTGTTCTGAGCACATGGACTCGACACAGTTGAACGCTGCCGCCACCGAGCGCGCAGAAGAGCTGCCAGGAGCAGAGCGCGAGAACCCGTTCGGCCCCGAGTGGGACGTGTACAAGGTCCGAGGGCGGGTGTTCCTGCTGGTCCCCCTTGACGGCACCGGCAGGATCACGCTCAAGTCGCACCCCGACGACGCGGTGGCGCTGCGCGAGACGTTCGCCGACATCGTGCCCGGCTATCACATGAACAAGAAGCACTGGATCACGCTGATGCCCGGGCCTTCTCTCGAAGAAGACCTCGTGACCGAGCTCGTCACCGAGTCGTACCGGCTGGTCGTCGAGAAGCTCCCGAAGGCGCAGCGCCCGGTCGATCCGAATCTGTTCGGACGCCCGACTCCGTGATTCGGCACTGAGCCACCGCACCGGCACCGTGGGACACCGGGCATCCGTCTCGAGGATGATCCCCGGCATCGGCGGAACGGTACCCCGGGAGGACGCGCGGGCCCCGGCCCCGTCTGTAGCGTCGAAGACATGATCACAGCAGAAGGCCTCACGAAGAGATTCGGAGACAAGACAGCCGTCCAGGACGTGTCGTTCACGGTGCAGCCGGGCACGGTCACGGGATTCCTCGGGCCGAACGGCGCGGGCAAGTCCACGACGATGCGCATGATCGTCGGCCTCGACCGGCCCACCTCCGGCACCGCGACCGTCGGCGGACGGGAATACCGGAAGCTCCGCGCACCGCTCACCGAAGTCGGCGTCCTGCTCGACGCCAAGGCGGTGCACACCGGCCGCACCGCACGCAATCACCTCCGCGCGATGGCGGCGACCCACGGCATCCCCGCCTCCCGCGTCGACGAGGTCATCGACCTCGCCGGCATCGGCCCGGTCGCCCGCAAGCGCGCGGGCAAGTTCTCGCTCGGCATGGGACAGCGACTCGGAATCGCCTCCGCACTGCTCGGCGACCCGCACACGTTGATCCTCGATGAGCCGGTGAACGGCCTCGACCCCGAGGGCGTGCGCTGGGTGCGCCAGTTCGTGCGCCACGCGGCCTCCGAGGGACGGACGGTCCTGCTGTCGAGCCACCTGATGAGCGAGATGGCGCAGACCGCCGATCACGTGATCGTGATGGGCCGCGGCCAGGTGCTCGCCGATGCTCCACTGCAGGAGCTGGTGCGCGCGTGGACGACGAACACCGTGCGCGTGCGCACCCCCCGTGCCGCCGATCTGGCTGCCGCCGTCGGAGGACCGTCGGTCGAGATCGTGAGCTCCGCTCCCGACGTTCTCGACATCGTCGGTCTGCCCGCGTCGCGCATCGGCGACCTCGCCGCGGATCGCGGTATCCCCCTGCACGAACTCACCCCGACCACAGGATCGCTCGAAGACGCGTACCTCGCGCTCACCGGCGACTCGGTCGAGTACCGGACGAAGGAGATCGCATGACCGTCCAGGCTCCTCCCCTCACCCGCGCGCAGGTCGACACCGGCCGACGCCTCACGTTCGTCCGTGCGGTCCGCGGCGAGTGGATCAAGCTCTCGACGCTGCGCTCGACCTGGTGGTCGATCGGCATCGCAGCGATCCTCACCATCGGCATCGCCGTGCTCATCGCACAGGCGGTAGACGTGCCGGGCTTCGAGCCCATCCAGGCCGTCGTGATGCCGATCCAGTTCACGATGCTGCTTGCCGGCATCCTCGGAGCGATCTCGGTGACCGGCGAGTACTCGACAGGGATGATCCGCTCGACGCTCGCGGCCAACCCGAGGCGCGGATCCGTGCTCGCCGCCAAGGCGACCGTGATCGGCCTCTTCCTGTTCGTGTCGTCGCTGGTGATCTTCACCGCCGCGGCCGTCGCGGTCTCCGCGATCGTCGCCCCGCGTGATCAGAGCATCGACTGGAGCGACCCGTCGATGTCGATCCTGCCGATCGTCGTCTCCTCCCTCGCCATGGCGGTCTTCGCCCTGATCGGCGTCGCGTTCGGCTTCATCCTGCGCTCGGGCGCCGGAGCGATCGCCGCGACCGTGGGACTCCTGTTCGTGCTGCCGATCGTCGCGAGCTTCTTCGCGATCGCCGGCGAGGCATGGGCCTGGGTGATGGATGCCGCGAACTACCTTCCCGTCGCCGCCGCGCAGAGCGCGATCCTGCCCGAGGGCGCAGCCCTCGAAGGCCCGGTCGCATACGTGACCCTGGCCGGATGGGTCGTCGCATCGATGCTCGCCGCCTGGGCCGTGCTCCGCACGCGCGACGCGTGATCACGATGATCCGCGATGCAGCCGCGTAGAGTCGGCCGGTGAGCAGAACGCGCAGCCGCAGCACCTCAGTCCGCGAGGACGAGGCGCTGCGGCTGCCGCGTCCGCCGGGGGTCCTTCGACGCTTCTGGGCGCGGCATCCGGTGGTCGCCGACGTCCTGATCGCCCTGGTGTGCCTGCTGCTCTCGTTGGTTCCCGCCGGGGTCATCACGAACGACCTGCCCGCGCCACTCGCCATCGGGGTGGCCATCCTGGTCCCCGCGTCCGTCCTCGCCGCCTGCACCACTCTGCTGTGGCGGCGACGACGTCCGCTCGTACCGTTCGTCGCCTCTTTCGCACTCGAGGCCGGGTTTCTGTTCGCGCTGCAGCCGATCGGCTCGCCGCTGCTGCTCGTCACCTGCTACTCCCTGGCGGTGTATCGCTCGTCGCGATCCGCGTGGACGGGCTTCGGCATAGGACTCGCCTCGCTCGCGGCCTTCGGCGGGCTGCTCACGCTCACCGGCGTCATCACGCTGCAGATCGCCGCGAACGCCGTCATCATGTCGCTCGTGCTCGGGTTGATCGGCACGCTCATCGGCGTCAACGTGGGAGGCCGCAAACGCTATCTGGCCGCCGTGATCGACCGGTCCCGGCAACTGCTCGTCGAGCGCGACCAGCAGGCGCAGCTCGCGGCCGCCGGAGAGCGCGCACGCATCGCCCGCGAGATGCACGACATCGTCTCGCACTCGCTGACCGTGATCGTCGCGCTGTCCGAGGGCGCCGCCGCCACCTCCGACCCCGACCAGGCGCGGGCTGCGGCCACGGCTTCGGCTGAGACGGCCCGCAGCGCCCTCACCGAGATGCGAGCGATGCTCGGCGTCCTGCGAGCCGACGATTCTCCTCTGCCTCTCGCGCCCCTGGCACCGACGCCTCCGCAGGAGACCGTCGCGCACGCGCAGCGCGCAGGTTACCCGGTGACGCTCTCGGTCTCAGGCGGAGCCGACCTCTCGCCCGCCGCCGCCCATGCTGTCGGGCGCATCGTGCAGGAGGGCGTCACCAATGCGATGCGGCACGCACCGGGTGCGACGTCGATCGCCGTCCGACTCGTGTACACGGCGGATGCGGTGACGGCCGAGATCGTCAACGACGGCGCCACGGGTCCGGTCGGGACATCGGGATTCGGCCTGCGGGGTCTCGCTGAGCGCGCCGCGCACGCCGGGGGAAGCGTCGTCTCCGAGCCGCTCGAGGGCGGCAGATGGGTGCTGCGCGCCGAGCTTCCGACGAAGCCCGAACCGGACGAACTCACCGCCCCTGACCTGAAGGACAGACGATGACCGACTCGATCTCGATCCTGCTCGTCGACGACCAGCAGCTCATCCGACTCGGGTTCCGAATGGTGCTCGAGGCCGAGGCCGACATGGTGGTGGTCGGCGAGGCGGAGGACGGTCACGCGGCCATCGCTCAGGCTGCGGCGCTACAGCCCGATCTCGTACTGATGGACATCCGGATGCCCGGGCTCGACGGCATCGCGGCGACCGAGGCGATCGTCCGCGCGCACCCCGAGACGCGTGTTCTGGTGCTGACCACGTTCGATCTCGACGAGTACGCGTTCGGCGCGATCCGTGCGGGTGCCAGCGGGTTTCTGCTGAAGGATGTGCAACGTCACGAGATGATCTCGGCCATCCGCGCCATCCACCGAGGAGATGCGGCGCTCGCGCCGAGGGTCACCCGGATGCTGTTGGAGCACGTGACTCCGGGATTGGGCGCCTCTCCCGTACAGCCGACCGTCACGATAGACGACCCGACGACCGACCTCACCGATCGGGAACGGGACGTGTTCCTCGAGATCGCGCGCGGGCTCACGAATGCCGAGATCGCGCAGGCTCTGTTCGTCAGCGAGTCGACGGTGAAGACGCACGTGGGTCGCGTGCTCGCGAAGCTCGGCGCCCGCGACCGCATCCATCTGGTCATCCTCGCCCACCGGCTCGGACTCATCGACGACGACGCCCCACCCTCCGACTCGTGAGCCGGAGGGCAGGGCGCGAGTCTGTCAGGCCTTCGCCGGAGTCCACTCCGACACGCGGTCGAGCGCGTCGACCTCGTCGGTGGTCAGCTCGAGACGAGCGCCGGCGAGGAGATCCGGCACCTGCTCGACGGTGCGGGCGCTGGCGATCGGAGCAGCCACCGTCGGCTGGGCGCGCAGCCACGCCAGCGAGGTCGCGGCGATCGAGGCGCCGTGCGCGTCGCCGATCTGCTCGAGGGTGTCGATGATGCGCAGACCCGCTTCGGTGGCGTACTTCGCTGCACCCGAGGCACGGGGCGAGGTCTGCCCCTCGGTGTCGGCAGAGCGGTACTTTCCGGTGAGGAATCCGCTCGCGAGCGAGTAGTACGGCACGAGCCCGAGACCGAACTCCTCGGCCACCGGGATGATCGTCTCCTCGACGTCGTTGCGGTGCACGAGGTTGTAGTGAGGCTGCACGGCGACGGGCAGGGCGACGCCGGTGCGGCGGGCGATCTCGACCCATTCGCGGATGCGGTCGGCGCTGTAGTTCGAGACGGCGACATTGCGCACCAGGCCATCGGCCACCAGCTGGCCGAAGGCCCCGACGGTCTCCTCCAGCGGCACGGTCTCGTCGTCGAAGTGCGCGTAGTAGAGGTCGATCGTGTCGACCCCGAGGCGGCCCAGCGACGCTTCGGCAGCCTTGCGGATGTTCGAGGCCGCGAGTCCCTTGAACTCCGGGTGCTGACTCACCTTGGTGGCGACGACCACGCCCTCGGGTTTGCGCGAGGCGAGCCATTCCCCGATGATCGTCTCGCTCTCACCGCCCGAGTTGCCCGGTACCCACGCGCTGTACGCGTCGGCGGTGTCGATGAAGTCGCCTCCCCCGTCGACGAACGTGTCGAGCACGGCGAACGATGCGTCGCGGTCGGCCGTCCAGCCGAACACGTTGCCACCGAGCGAGAGGGGGAAGACGTCAAGGTCACTGTTTCCGATACGAGTCATACTCGGGACAACCCATGACCCCCGCGCACTATTTCGCGTGTGACGCCGAATGTCATGCGGCGGCCGATGACGAGCGGCCGGAGAACGACGAAGGCCCGCATCCCCGGTGTTTCCATCCGGGATGCGGGCCCTCGTGTGCGGTGCCGACTACAGGACTCGAACCTGCAACCCCCGTATTACAAGTACGGTGCGCTACCAATTGCGCCAAGTCGGCGGGTGCCACCCAGCTTAGCGACGGGTGACTGGTGCCGAGAACTACGGCGTGGTGGTCGGGGTGGGAGTCGGCGTCGGGCTGGGCGACTCGGTGGCGTAGTACGCGTCGCTCGCGACGGTCAGCACGAACTGCGAGAACTCGCTCGGGTCGTCGAGCGCACCGACGTAAGCCTCGCCGTTGACGACGATCATGGGTGCTGCGGTCAGCACGAGGTCGTCCGAGCCGACGAGCGGGCCCTCGAGGGCGCGCGAGGTGGCTTCCTTCGCCCAGGTCACGTAATCCTGGTTCTCGATGCAGGAGCGCACGCTCTTCACATTGTCCGAGCCCACGGCGCCGGCGATGTCCGCGAGCTGCGCGTCGGAGAAGCCGTCGGTGTTCACCTCGGGCTGGTCGTCGAGCAGGTCGTGATTGAAGGCGTAGAACTGCGCGGGCGAGTGCGTCGCGACGCACGCTGCCGCCGCGGCAGAGCGCAGCGAGTACTTGGTGCCGTTCGAGCTGGCGGTGAGCAGCGCGACCGGGTGGTAGGTCACGGTCGCGGCGCCCTCGGTGATCCAGTTCACGAGCTGGCGAGCGTTCGCGCGCTCGAACTCACCGGCATCCGGCGACAGGTAGTCGACGTAGATGTGGATGTCGACGGTGCTCGAGGTCGTCGGTGCGGGGGTCGGCGTCGCCTCGCCTCCGGCCTCGGTCTCGTCGGGGCTCGGAGCGGCGACGCCCTCGTCGGAGGCTGCGGTCGCGCTGATGTCCGAGACGAGAATGCCGTCGTCGTCCATGCCGCCGGGCGTGAGCTGCGGCTTCGACACCTGCGCCGAGACGGCGAGGGTGATGGCGGTGCCGATCGCTCCGACGGCGACCACGGCGATGGCGCCGAGGATGATCCGTCGCATCACGCGCGCCCTCGACTGCTGGGCATGCACCTTCTGTGCCTTCTCCCGCACGACCTCACGCGAATTGCGAGGGCTGGGGACGTTCGGCGTCTCGTCGCTCGACATCGTTCCTCTAGACAGTCTCAGGGGGGCAGGGTGGCCCCGGACGCCACTCGGGCGGCGAACGCCGCGTTAAGCGGCCGAGAACGATGTTAACCAGCCAGGCTGAGAAATACCCAGATAGACAGGTTTCTGGCATACTGAACCCGACCCAATGAGGGGTCACGGCGGATCACTCCGCCGCTCTATCACTACGGATCGTCCGGCACGTACCTGCCGGTGAAGGAGAAACACAATGGCATCTGTGACTTTCGACGAGGCCACCCGCCTCTACCCCGGCGGAACCCGCCCGGCTGTCGACAAGCTCAACCTCGAGGTCGCCGATGGCGAATTCCTCGTTCTCGTCGGCCCTTCCGGCTGCGGAAAGTCCACCTCGCTGCGTATGCTCGCCGGCCTCGAAGAGGTCAACGCCGGTCGCATCCTCATCGGTGACCGCGACGTGACCGACGTGCCGCCGAAGGACCGCGACATCGCGATGGTGTTCCAGAACTACGCGCTGTACCCGCACATGACGGTCGCCGAGAACATGGGCTTCGCGCTCAAGATCGCCGGCGTCGGCAAGGAAGAGCGCGCCAGCCGCGTTCTCGAGGCTGCCAAGCTGCTCGACCTCGAGGAGTACCTGACCCGCAAGCCGAAGGCCCTCTCGGGTGGTCAGCGTCAGCGTGTCGCGATGGGTCGCGCGATCGTCCGTCAGCCCCAGGTCTTCCTCATGGACGAGCCGCTGTCGAACCTCGACGCCAAGCTCCGCGTCCAGACGCGCACCCAGATCGCGTCGCTGCAGCGTCGCCTGGGCGTCACCACGGTCTACGTCACGCACGACCAGACCGAGGCTCTCACCATGGGCGACCGCATCGCAGTCCTCAAGGACGGTCTGCTCCAGCAGGTCGGCTCGCCGCGCGACCTGTACGAGAAGCCCGAGAACGTGTTCGTCGCCGGCTTCATCGGCTCGCCTGCCATGAACCTGTTCTCGGCGGACCTGGCTGAGGGCGGCATCCGCTTCGGCACCGAGGTCGTCCCGCTCGACCGCGACACCGTCGGCCGTGCCAACGGCTCGCAGGTCACCGTGGGCGTGCGTCCCGAGGACATCACCGTCGGCCCGGCCGATGGCAAGGGCCTCTCGGTCGTCGTCGACCTCGTCGAGGAGCTCGGCGCCGACGGCTACCTCTACGGTCACACCGAGATCAACGGCAAGCGCGCCGACCTGGTCGCCCGTGTCGACGGTCGCAGCCACCCCAACGCCGGTGAGACCGTCACCCTCGCGGCGAACGCGGGCCACGTGCACGCGTTCGACATCGAGTCGGGTGTGCGCCTGAACGACAAGCCGATCGTCTCCGCCTGATCGGATCCACAGACGCGGCGCGGGCTGACTTCGGTCGCCCGCGCCGCTTCTGCTTTTCTCACCCACTGTCTGGAGAGCCATGCAGGATGCGCTGCGGATCACCGCGAGCTCGATCGACCCTGGGCTGCTCGCCCTCCCCTGGTCGACCACACTGGCCAAGTGGCCGTCCGAGCAGATCGTGTCGCTGCCGAAGGGCCTCTCCCGCCACCTCGTGCGGTTCGCCGATCTCTCCGGCCGCGTCGTCGCGGTCAAGGAGACGACCGACGAGATGGCGAAGCGCGAGTATGAGATGCTCGGCAACCTCGCACGCCTCGACATCCCGTGCGTCGACCGTGTCGCAGTGATCGCCGGGCGGACGGATGCCGCGGGCGAACCTCTTCCGGCCGCGCTCGTGACGTCGCACCTGCGGTTCTCGATGCCGTACCGGGCCCTGTTCACCCGGGTGCTGCGCCCCGACACCGCCACACGCCTCGTCGACGCCCTGGCCGTGCTGCTGGTGCGTCTGCACAACGTCGGCTTCTACTGGGGCGACGTCTCACTCTCGAACACCCTCTTCCGGCGCGACGCGGGCGCTTACGCGGCATACCTCGTCGATGCTGAGACGGGCGAGCTGCACGAGGAGGGTCTGACCGACGGCCAGCGCGCCTACGACCTCGACCTCGCCCGCACGAACATCGCCGGCGAGATCATGGACCTCGCCGCGGGCGGACGCCTCGAGCACGGCGTCGATGCGATCGCGATCGCCGACGGCATCGTCTCGTCCTACCGCTCGCTGTGGGCAGAGCTGACGGTGCAGGAGTCCTTCGCCTCGGCCGAGACCTGGCGCATCACCGAGCGCGTCGAGCGTCTCAACGCGCTCGGATTCGACATCGACGAGATGTCGATGTCGACCACAGCCGACGGCACGGTCGTCGAGATCCAGCCGAAGGTGGTGGATGCCGGGCACCACCAGCGGCGCCTCATCCGCCTGACCGGGCTCGATGTCGAGGAGAACCAGGCCCGACGCCTGCTCAACGACCTCGACGAGTTCCGCGCCCGATCCACCAAGCAGTGGGCAGACGAGGAGATGTACGCGCACGAATGGCTGACCCGGGTGTTCGAGCCCGTCGTGCGCGCGATCCCCTGGGAGCTGCGCGCCAAGCTCGAACCCGCCGAGGTGTTCCACCAGGTGCTCGAGCACCGCTGGTACCTGTCGCAGGCGCAGGGACGCTCCGTGCCGCTCGCCGAGGTTCTGACGAGCTACATCAACGAGGTGCTGCGGCACCGGCGCGACGAGGCGACCATCATGGGTCCGCCCACCGAGACCATGAGCCTGCCGGTGATCACGGGTGCGAACCCGATCACCGACGACGACGACGAGATCGACTGGCGAGACCTCGTCTGATCGTGTTCTGCGCGGTTCAGTACCCGACGGTGAAGCGCCCGCGACGGTGCGCACCGCGCTCGACCTCGTCGACCACAGCGATCGCGAAGTCGGCGCCCGAGATGAACGACTTGCCGTCCGCATCCCGCACGAGGACGTCGCCGCCGTCGCGGTAGTGCCCGGTGCGCTCCCCCTCGGCCCAGGGTCCGAAGACCTCTGCCGGGTGGATGAAGAACCAGTCGAGCGACTCGTCGGTCGACTCGAGCAGCGCGAGAGAGTCGATGCCGACCTGCGCCTCGTGCTTGTACTCCTCGGGGAAGTCGAGGTCGAAGAGCCGAGGGCCGCCGGGAGCCACCAGACTGCCGCCGGCACCACCGACCACGCCGATGCGGGTCTTCGAGCCGCTCAGCTTCTCGACGAGCCCCCGAAGGGCGTCGAGCACCGAGTTCTCCATGTCGCCACGGGGAGACAGCGCCGACACGACCGCATCCGCACCGTCGAAGACGTCGCCGAGGGTCGCGAGGTCGAGCACAGAACCCTGCACGTTCCGCGCGCCCTCGACCGGGTTCGACGGCTCGGAGCGCGACACCGAGACGACCTCGTGGCCACGGCTCACCGCCTCCGAGACGATGTGACGTCCGGCGTAGCCGGTTCCTCCGAGGACGACGATGCGAGCCATGAGCTTCTCCCCTACTTCTTCGCGTTGCGGATCGACGACACCTGGTACAGCGCGACGGACGTCGCGATGCCGGCGTTGAGCGACTCGGTCACTGCCGAGATCGGGATCGAGACGATCTGGTCGCAGGTCTCGGCGACGAGGCGCGAGAGCCCCTTGCCCTCGGATCCGGTGACGATCACGACGGGGCGGTCTGCCAGCTGCAGCTCGGGCAGCAGCACGTCGCCGTCGCCGTCGAGGCCGAGCACGAAGACGCCCTGCTTCTTGAACTCCTTGAGCTGCGTGGTGAGGTTGGTCGCCAGGGCGACCGGAACGCGGGCGGCGGCGCCGGCGCTGGTCTTCCATGCGGCCGAGTTCACACCGGCCGAGCGACGCTGCGGAAGGATGATCCCGTGGCCGCCGAAGGCTCCGGTCGAGCGGATGATCGCGCCGAGGTTGCGGGGATCGGTGATGCCGTCGAGGGCGACGAACAGCGGGACCTCGCCCTTGTCGATCACGGCCTCGAGCAGGTCCTGCGGGTGCGCGTACTCGTACGGGGGCACCTTGACGGCGACGCCCTGGTGCACGCCGTCGAAGCCGGCCATGCGGTCGAGCTCCTGACGCGTGACCTCGAGCACCGGGATGCCGCGGTTCGTGGCGATCGACAGCATCTCCTTGACGCGGTCGTCCATCTCGACGCGCTGCGCGATGTAGAACGCCGACGCGGGGATCTTCGCGCGCAGGGCCTCGAGCACCGAGTTGCGGCCGGTGACGACCTCGACCTCGGTGGTGTTGTCCTTCGAGCGGGCCGAGCGGTTCGGGTTGCCGCCGGAGGTCTGACGCTGCCCCGGCTTGCCCTTTCCACCCGATGCCGCGTAGCGCTCGGCCGCAGCCTTGCGCTTGCCGGCGGGGTGCCAGGCGCGATCCTCGGCCTTCGGGGTCGGTCCGCGACCCTCGAGCGACTTGCGCCCCATTCCGCCGGTGCCCTTCGTGGGGCCCTTCTTGTTTCCCTTGTTCGCGCCGGGGCGCTGTGGCTTAGCCATCGATACTCCAATGAGTTCCGGCCGGAGAGTCCTCCAGCGTGATTCCTGCGGCGGCGATCGCATCACGGATGCGATCGGCCGCCGCCCAGTCCTTGTCAGCGCGCGCCTGCGCGCGCTGGGTGATCATCGTCTGCACGAGCGTGTCGAGAGCGGATGCCGTGGCACCGCCACCCCCGTCGCTCCATTCGCGTGCGAGCGGGTTGATGCCGAGCACGGCCGTCATGTCGTGCACGTCGGAGACGTCCTGCCGAGCTTCGTCGAACTGCCCTGCATCCAGTTTCGCATTGCCGGAGCGGATGCTGTCGTGGATCGCGGCGAGCGCGCGCGGCACTCCGAGGTCGTCGTTCATCGCGTCCCAGAACGCCGTGGGCAGCCCTTCCTTGTGCTCCGCCCACCGGGCGGGAGCAAGCCGATCTCCCCGTTCCAGGAACGAGCGGATCCGCCCGAGCGCGGCCTCGGCCTCGGTCCACGACGACTCGGTGAGATCGAGGCTCGAGCGGTAGTGCGCGGCGGCGAGGGCGTAACGCACCACGAGCGGATCGCGCTCGGCGAGCACATCGCTCGCGAGCGTGAAGTTGCCGAGCGACTTCGACATCTTCTGTCCGCCGACGGTCACGAGGCCGTTGTGCACCCAGTAGCGTGCGAAGCCGTCGCCGGCAGCGGTCGACTGGGCGAGCTCGTTCTCGTGATGCGGGAAGCGCAGGTCGAGACCGCCGCCGTGGATGTCGAACTCCGCACCGAGGTACCGCTTCGACATCGCGGAGCACTCGATGTGCCAGCCGGGACGCCCCGCGCCCCAGGGCGACTGCCACACGGCATCCGCCTGCTCGTCGGCTTTCGCGCCCTTCCAGAGCGCGAAGTCCTGCGGGTTGCGCTTGCCACGGGGGTCGGCGTCCTCCGCCGCCTCCATGGCATCCACCGACTGGTTCGTGAGCGATCCGTACTCGGGCCACGAGCGGACGTCGAAGTAGACGTCGCCGGAGCCGTCAGGAGCCGGATACGCGTGACCGCGGTCGATCAGGGTGGTGATGATCTCCTGCATCTGCGGGATGGATGCGGTCGCTCGGGGCTCGTAGGTCGGCGGGAGGATGCCGACGCCGGCATACGCCGCCGTGAACTCCTGCTCCATCCGGTAGGCCAGCGCCCACCACGGCTCGACATCGGTCGCGTTCGCGAGCACCTTGTCGTCGATGTCCGTGACGTTGCGCACGAACGTGACCCGTCCGAAGCGATGCGTCAGCCAGCGACGGAGGAGGTCGAAGCTCAGCGCAGCGCGGACGTGCCCGATGTGGGGTCCGGACTGCACCGTGGGTCCGCACACGTACATCGTGATGTTCTCGGGATCGAGAGGCACGAAGTCGCGCAGCTGCTGTGCGCGGGTGTCGTAGAGGCGGAGAGTCACCGCACAAGCTTACCGGGCCGCCGATTCCGAAGACTGGGTGCGGTGTCGGGCCGGCGGATCGGTGCCTGCCGGGTCAGTCGACCGGGAAGACCTGCCCCGTCTGCACCCCGAGCACGCTCTTCGCGAACGCCTGTCCGACGCGATGCGACGACACGGGCACGAAGCCGGGGAACGACGAGTGGTACGACGGGGCGTCCTCGAGCACCGACGGGCTCACGGCGTTGATGCGGAGGCCGCGGGGCAGCTCGGTGGAGGCGGCGAGCACGAACGACTCGACGGCGCCGTTGACGAGCGACGCGGCGGCTCCGGTGGCGATGGGCTCGCGCGAGAGGATGCCGGACGTCAGCGTGATCGATCCGCCGTCGCGCACGTACGGCGTGCCGATGCGCACGACGTCGAGCTGCGAGAGCACCTTGCCGCGGAACGCCGACTCGTAGTCGGCGCGGCCGAGCTCGCCGAGCGGGCGGAACGGGACCTCCCCGACCGCGACGATCACAGCATCGACCTGTCCGACCGAGGCGAAGAGGCGCTCGATGGATGCCGAGTCGGTGACGTCGACCGACGGTTCGCTGCTGCGCGAGACCGAGACGACCTCGTGTCCCGCCAGCGCGTCTACGGCTGTGCGACCCACCTGTCCGGTGGCTCCGATGATCAGGACCTTCATGATGCCTCCTCCTCGTCGCGAGACGACCGCGCGACGCTCTCCGACAACGAACGCGGATGCCGCTGCATTCCCGCACTCGCGATGCACCGGCTCAGCGCGGATGCACCATCGCCACTGCGGTGACGGCGATCCCCTCACCGCGTCCGGGGAATCCGAGTCCGTCGGTGGTCGTCGCGGTGATCGACACGGGCGCACCGCCCAGTGCCGCGGACAACACCCGCTCGGCCTCCGCTCGGCGGGCGCTGAACCGAGGTCGATTGCCTTGGAACTGCGCAGAGACGTTTCCGATCGCGAAGCCCGCGTCCTCCAGCAGCTCCCTGGTGCGCGCGAGGAAGACCTCGGCATGCGCCCCGGCGTACTCGGGATGAGCGGTTCCGAAGTGCTCGCCGATGTCGCCGAGCCCCGCGGCTCCCAGCAGCGCATCCACGATCGCGTGCGCCACGGCGTCGCCGTCGGAGTGCCCGGAAAGCGCCGGCTCCCCCGGCCACTCGAGGCCCGCCAGCCACAGATCGCCGTCGCCGCCGAAGGCGTGCACGTCCGTCCCGAGCCCGACCCGAGGTCCACTCCACGGAACGGGGGCAGCGGCGTGAGCCTCTGCAGCGGTCTCGGCGACTGCGGCGAGCAGGTGCCGGGCCCGCTCGAGATCGGCTGCGGTGGTGATCTTGAATCCGCGTGCCGATCCGGGGATCTGACGGACGGGATGACCGGCGGCCGCGTAGAGGGCCGCATCGTCGGTGTACTCGACACCGGACGAGAGCGCGGCCTCGTATGCTGCTTCGAGCAGTGCACGAGGGAAGCCCTGCGGCGTCTGCGCCGCGGCGAGCTCCGAGCGATCGATCGGTCCGACGACCGCCTCGCCGTCCACGCGTTTCAGGGTGTCGACCACGGGAAGCGTCGGGAGGATCCCGATCTCACCGTCGACGGCCGCGGCGACCGCGTCGATCACCTCGGGAGGAGTCAGCGCGCGCGCCGCGTCGTGCACGAGCACGCGCGTGATGTCGCCCCACAGTGCATCGAGCCCGGCCGCCACCGATCGCTGGCGCGTGTCACTGCCGGTGACGACGCTGCCGAGATCGATCCGGTCGCCGGCCGCGGCACGCAGCTCCGTCTCGGCATCGCCCTCGAATCCCGCGGGTGCGACGACCACGACCTGCGCGGGTGCGGCTGCGAAGACGCCGTCGAGCGCGTGGCGGAGGATCGAATGGCTGTCGATGCCGACGAACGCCTTGGGCGCTCCGGCATCCAGTCGCGTGCCGGAGCCGGCGGCGACGACGATGATCGCGGTGTCAGGGACGGGAAGCATGCTCACCTGGTTCACGTTACCGGCGCGCACGAAAAAAGGCGGATGCCGAAGCATCCGCCCTGTCTCGATCCGCTCAGGACGCGAGAACCTCGTCGAGCAGTGCGCTCGCCTTGTCTTCGTCGGTCTTCTCTGCGAGAGCCAGCTCGGAGATGAGGATCTGACGAGCCTTCGCCAGCATCCGCTTCTCACCGGCCGACAGACCGCGGTCCTGATCACGACGCCACAGGTCGCGCACGACCTCGCTCACCTTGATCACATCACCGGAGGCGAGTTTCTCGAGGTTCGCCTTGTAACGGCGCGACCAGTTCGTGGGCTCTTCGGTGAACGGAGCGCGGAGCACCTCGAACACATGGTCGAGCCCCTCACGGCCGATCACATCGCGGACCCCGACAAGATCGACGTTCTCCGCCGGCACCTCGATGATGAGGTCTCCCTGCGTGACGTTGAGCTTCAGGTATTTCTTCGCCTCACCCTTGATGATGCGCTCCTTGACCTCGATGATGGTCGCAGCGCCATGGTGCGGATAGACGACAGTTTCGCCAACCTCAAAAAGCATAAAAACTTGTCCTTTCGGCAACCTCAAGGATACCACAGGGGACATGCGCTAAGGTTCGCGCCCCCACGTCCTCAGCAGCCCCCTCGCATGCGCATAGAATGGGATGCGGATATCCCGTCGGACCTCAGGAGGACCCGTGAAATCGCGCCTTGTTGCGTCTGCCGCCATCAGCGCCCTCGTTCTTCTCGGCGCGACGGGCTGCACGTTCATCTCGCCGCAGGCGACGAAGATCGAGTACTCGGCGTCGGACGGCGTCAACGTCTCCGACTCCGACGGACCGATCGACGTGCGCAACGCCTTCATCGTCGCGAACGAAGACGGCTCCGTGGGCAACTTCATCGGCGCGGTCGTCAACCCGACCACCGAGAAGGCCACGCTCACGATGACCGTCGCGGGCCTCGACCCGTTCACCGTCACGGTGCCCGCGGGCAAGACCGTCAGCTTCGGCGCCGATGAGGAGCCGCTGCGCATCGACGGCCTCGACACGATGCCCGGCGCCACGATCGAGATCCACTTCCAGTCCGGTGACGGCGCAGGCACCAAGACCGAGGTCCCCGTGCTCGACGGCTCTCTGCCGTACTACGCCGACCTCGTGCCCACCGCCGAGAAGGCAGCGCCGACGCCGGTCCCGACCGACACGGCGGCGCCCGCCCCGCAGGAGTGATCCGCACCACAGCGTGACGAAGAGGCCGGCACCCCGAGGGGCGCCGGCCTCTTCTGTCGTCCGACCTCCGTGTTCGGGCTCAGCCCTCGAAGCGGTAGCCCAGTCCGCGCACGGTGACGAGCATGACGGGCTCCCCCGGGTTCTCCTCGATGCGGGACCGGATGCGCTTGATGTGCACGTCGAGCGTCTTGGTGTCGCCGAAGTAGTCGCTGCCCCAGACGCGGTCGATGAGCTGCCCTCGGGTGAGCACACGACCCGAGTTGCGCATCAGCACCTCGAGGAGCTCGAATTCCTTCAGCGGCATGTTGATCTGCTGCCCGGCGACCGAGACGGTGTGCCGGTCGATGTCGAGCGAGACACGTCCGCCGTCGAGCACCCGCTCGTCGAGCTCGTTCTCTGCCTGCACCACGCGGCGCAGCACCGCCCGCATGCGGGCCAGCAGCTCACGCGACGAGTAGGGCTTGGTGACGTAGTCGTCGGCACCGAGCTCGAGCCCGACGACGATGTCCACCTCCGAGTCCTTGGCCGTGACCATGATGATCGGCACGGCTGAGGTGGAGCGGATCTGCCGGCACACCTCGGTGCCCGGCATCCCCGGCAGCATGAGGTCGAGCAGCACGACGTCGGCGCCGCGTTCGCGGAACGCCGTCAGAGCGCCCGGGCCGTCCTCGGCGATCTCCACCTCGTACCCCTCACGACGCAGCAGGTATGCGAGCGGGTCGGCGAGATCGGGCTCGTCTTCGACGAGAAGGATGCGGGTCATGCGTTCTCTCCGTTTCGGACGCGAACTGCGGCCTTCGCAGCCTTCCGCTCGCGCTTCTTCTTGTTCTTCTTGTCCGTGTCGATCCTCGGGGGAGCATCGATCCTCGGGAGCCTGATGGTGAAGGTCGATCCGCGTCCGGGGCGCGACCAGAGCCGCACCTCGCCGCCGTGCCTCTGCGTCGCGTGCTTGACGATCGAGAGTCCGAGGCCCGTGCCGCCCGTGCGACGCGATCGAGCCTCGTCCGCGCGGTAGAAGCGCTCGAAGATGCGCTCGCGGTCGCCCTCGGCGATTCCGATGCCCTGATCGGAGACGGCGATCTCGACCACGCCTTCGTCGGCCTTCACGCCGATGCCGACCCTGGAGCCCTTCGGCGAATATGCGATCGCGTTGGCGATGAGGTTGCCGAACGCCTCGATGAGGATCTGCGAGTCGCCGCGCACCCACACTCCCCTGTCGCCGCCGCGCGCGATCTCGACACCCGCCGAGTCCGCTTGCACGACGTGCGCCTCGAGAGCGGTTGCGAGCACCTCATCGATCGCGACCGGTCGCACGTCCGACAGCGCATCCTCGGCCTGCAGTCTCGACAGGCTCATGATGCGCCCGGTGAGCTGGCCCAGACGAGACGCCTCCGCCGAGATCCTGGTGGCGAAATGACGCACCTGAGCGGGGTCGTCCGCCGCCGACTCGATGGCCTCGGCGAGCAGTGTGACCGCACCGACCGGCGTCTTGAGCTCGTGGCTGGTGTTCGCCACGAAGTCGCGGCGCATCTGATCCAGGCGCTCCTGCTCCGTCACGTCGCGGATGATCAGCAGGGTCATCCGCGGACTGATCACGCTCGCGCGGGCCGATACCAGTCGGGGGTCGAGGCTGAGACCGCCGCGCGTCAGACGCATCGACTCCGCGGCCGAGCCGCCCTCGCTCCGACCGCCGCGCACCAGCTGACGCAGCTCAGGGTTCTCGAGCGGAGCCCCGACCTCGATGCCGAAGCGCGTCGCCGCCTTCGACACCGCGAGCACGAGCCCGGACGAATCGACCACGCAGGCCGCGTCGTCCATGCTGCCCAGCACCGCGGTGACTCCTTCGGGCACCGAGAGCGACGTCTCCTCGGCGACCCGTGCCCTCGCGCGATATGCCCATGCCACGAGAAGGGAGAGGCCGACGCCGATCACGAGGCCGACGGCCAACGCGAGCAGCGCGATCTGCGGCAAGGTCATATCCCCAGCGTAGAGTGCGTTCACCCGCGGATCGGCGGGTTCACCCGCCCTGGCGGCAAGGCGAGAAGTACTATTCACGTGCTGGGCACCGTTCGTTAACCTTCGGAGCAGACAATCGCTTTCGGGCCTGTGCGGGAGCGCTGAGCTCTCCTCTCGCGCGAACGGCCCGGCCGTCTCGCGTTGACACCACAGCCGAGACCCGAACGAAAGGTTGCGCCGACATGCGCGAAGTCTTCCATCAGTCCCTCGAGGACCTGCAGTCCCAGCTCGTGGAGATCGCCGACCTCGTCACGGTCTCCATCGACAAGGCCACTCGCTCCTTCGCGACCAGCGATGTCGAGCTCGCCGAAGAGGTCATCGCCGATGACGCCAAGATCGACGCGCTGGCCGTGGCCCTCGACGAGCAGGCCATCGAGATCCTCGCCCGTCAGCAGCCGGTCGCTCGAGACCTGCGCGTGGTCGTCACCGCGCTGCGCGTCAGCGCCTCGCTCGAGCGCATGGGCGACATGTCCGAGCACATCGCCCAGCTCGCGCGCCTGCGCTTCCCCGAGCGGGCGATCCCCAAGGGCCTCAAGGGCACCTTCACGAAGATGGGAGAGCTGGACGTCGAGATCTCGCGCACGCTCTCCGAGCTGCTGCGCACCCAGGACCTGCGCCTGGCCGACACCATCCGCAACACCGATGACGACATCGACGAGCTGCACGCCAGCGTCTTCGAGAAGGTGCTCAGCGACAACTGGAAGGGCGAGGCCACGGCGACCGTCGACGCCACGCTCGCCAGCCGCTACCACGAGCGCTTCGCCGACCACGCGGTGGCCGTCGCGAAGAAGGTCATCTACCTGGCGACCGGTGACTGGCGCATCGAAGAAGAGGACATCGCCCTCGCGATCGAGCAGCAGCAGGAGCTCGGCCACGCCTGAGGCGCACGGGACACACGAAAGGGGGCGGATGCTGACAGCATCCGCCCCCTTTCGTCTGCGGTGTTACTTCTTGCCCTGCGCGGCGACCGCTGCTGCACCGGCGGCGGCGGCCTCGGGGTCGAGGTAGCGGCCGGGGCCCGTCGGGACGTTGTTCTCGTCGAGCTCGTAGACCAGCGGGATGCCGGTGGGGATGTTCAGCTCGGCGATGTCGTCGTCGCTGATGCCCTCGAGGTGCTTCACGAGTCCACGCAGCGAGTTGCCGTGGGCAGTGACGAGGACGGTCTTGCCGGCCTCGAGGTCGGGGACGATCGCGTCGTTCCAGTACGGCAGCAGGCGGTCGATGACGAGCTTCAGCGACTCGGTGCGGGGCACCTCACCATCGATGTCGGCGTAGCGCACGTCGCCGACCTGGCTGAACTCGCTCTCGTCGTCGAGCAGGGGCGGCGGCACGTCGAACGAGCGACGCCACAGCTGGAACTGCTCGGGGCCGAACTCCTCGAGGGTCTGCGCCTTGTCCTTGCCCTGCAGGGCGCCGTAGTGGCGCTCGTTCAGACGCCACGAGCGCGTCACCGGGATCCACAGACGATCTGCGGCGTCGAGGGCGATATTTGCGGTCTGGATGGCGCGGCTCAGCAGCGAGGTGTGCAGCACGTCGGGCAGGATGCCGGCCTCGGCCAGCAGCTCGCCGCCTCGGCGAGCCTCGTTCTCACCCTGCTCGTTCAGGCGGACGTCCACCCAGCCGGTGAAGAGGTTCAGTTCGTTCCACTCGCTCCGGCCGTGACGGAGCAGGATCAGGGTGCGGTTCGCAGTCATGAGCCCAGTTTATCGGCGGAGGTCCACGCGTCCACGCCCCGGCCCTGCGAGGATTGACGCATGGCGTCATCTCCTCTCGGTCGGCCGACCCGCGGCACCACCGGGACGAACAGGCTGCGACGCAATGATCGATGGATCGCGGCGAGCCCGGCCTTCCGACGCGCCGCCGATCCTCTGGTCATCGACCTCGGCTATGGAGCGAGCGGGGTGACCGCGTTCGAGCTCGCGACCCGCCTGCAGCGCGTGCGGGCGGATGCCGAGGTGCGTGGCCTCGAGATCGACCCGGCCAGGGTCGCGACGGCGACTCGGCAGCTGGTCGAGGTGCAGGCGGGGAGCACCCCCTTCTCCCCCGATCTGAGGGTGTCCTTCGCTCGAGGAGGGTTCGAGGTGCCGCTGCCCGCCGGACGTCGCCCCGCGGTGATCCGCGCGATGAACGTGCTCCGCCAGTACGACGAGGCCGACGTCGCGGCGGCCTGGCGGACGATGGCCACGCGCCTCGACCCCGACGGTCTGCTCGTCGAGGGCACCTGCGACGAGATCGGACGGGTGTCGAGTTGGATCGACGTCGAGCCCTCCGGCGCACCGCGGCGGTTCACGATCTCGCTGCGGCTGGCCGATCTCGAGCATCCGAGCATCGTCGCCGAGCGACTGCCGAAGGCGCTGATCCATCGGAACGTGCCGGGCGAACGGGTGCACGCGCTGCTCGTCGACCTCGACCGCGAATGGGACAGAGCTGCACCCCTGTCGACGTTCGGGGCGACCCAACGGTTCCTCGCCGCCGTCGTAGCGCTTCGTGAGCAGGGCTGGCCGGTGCTCGGCGGCAGGAGCCGATGGCGACTGGGCGAGCTCACCCTGCCGTGGGATGCGGTCGCTCCCCTCCCCTGATCGACGCGTTCAGCTCGCCTGGCGGGGATCCGGTGCGCTCGGGCGTCGTGACAGGCGCGTGAGGCGAGGGATGTCGGCCGTGGCACCGGCATCCGCAGGCACGATGACCTGCTGGGTCGCGGCGATGTCCGCACCCTCTGCACGGACGACGAGATCGCCGACCGGCGTGCGGCGGGACAGGATCGCGAGCGCGATGGGCCCGTCCTCGTGGTGGCGGGCGACCGACGTGATGTGACCGACCTCGTCATCACCGGCGAGCACCGCATCACCGACGGCGGGAAGCACGGCCTCACTGCCGTCGAGGTGGAGTGCGGCGAGGCGACGCGGCGGGTGTCCGAGGTTGTGGACCTTCGCGACCGTCTCCTGCCCGCGGTAGCAGCCCTTGTTCAGGTGCACGGCGGTGCGGATCCAGTCGGATTCATGCGGCAGTGAGCGCTCGTCGACCTCGGCCGACCACCGCGGCCTCCAGGCGGCGACACGCAGCGCCTCTGCGGCGAGCAGGCCGGCGACCTCGTCGGCCGCGAGCGTCGCGGCGAGCGCGTCTGCGGCCTCGTTCGTCGCGATCGCCACACGCCAGTCGAGCTCGGCACCGGGGTGCTCTGCCGTCTCGGCGTACTGGTGACCGCCCGCGCTCACGCGCTGCCACGGGTCGACCCAGACGAGTGGAGCGCCGGAGGGAGCGGAGGCCGCGGCGAGTGCGCGATCAGCTGCCGTGCCACCGTCGACGAAGCCGAGGAGCACGAGGTCGGGGCGCACGTCGACCGTCGCCTGGGTGCGGAACTTCATGCGGGTCAACCATGTCGCGAGCGCCTCGGCGTCGCCGGCATCCGCGATCAGCCACGTGGACGCCCCGTCGTCCACGACGCCGGCCGCGTGCTCGACGCGCCCCTGCGGGTCGAGCACGAGCAGCTCGGTGCTCTCGCCGGGAGCGAGCCGCCCCACGGACTGCGAAGTGATGGAATCGAGCCAGCCCAGCCGTTCGGGACCTGCGACCTCGATGACCGTCCGGTCGTCGAGCGGCACGATCGCCCCGCCAGCGGCGAGGCGGCGCTGCTCGCGGAACGCGTCGCCGAAGTGGGCGATGCCGTCGCCAGCGAGCACAGCGCCGGGGATGTCGCTGAAACCGGTCATGTCAGACCTTGGCCAATCGCGCAGACGCGTGCGCCCGCATGGGAGTGCCGAGGGCCGCGATGTCCCAGGCCCACAGCAGGTGGTTGTCGACGAGTCCGTACATGCGCGTCGCCGCGCCGTACTCTTTGGCTCCCGCACCGCGGACGATCGCGTCGGAGGCGATGTCGATGCGCGGACCGCTGATCTCGCCCAGGTAGAGCTCGAGCGTCCCGTCGGCGTGGGCGATCGAGACCTCGATCGGGAATCCGCCCGATGCCGCACGCACTTCCTCGACGTCGTCGACTCCGCGCGTCACCGGCTCGGTGAGCGGCGGCAGCAGACCGGGGCCGGGATCGGCGTCGGTCGCCGGACGGCTGAGACGCCAGAAACCGATCTCCGCCACGAGCGGGATCGAGACGGCCTGATCGTCGCCGGTGAACGTCGCGGTGGCCGAATAGTTCAGGTACGGGCCACCGGCGTGGCTGAAGCTCACTCGATGCGTGAACTCACCCTGGAGGCGTTCGTCGCCGACCGGATAGTCGATGACGCCTGTGCCCTCCCAGACTCCGACGAGCCATGAGAGCGGCGCGAGGTCGGCGGGAAGATCAGTGGGCAGCTCGAGCACGGTGCGCTCAGCGCTGGCCGCGGAAGAGGTTGCGCAGCACGACGACCGAGACGAACACGATCGCGAGACTCGCAAGGCCCAGAAGGCCGATGAAGAAGAGTTCGAGCGCCAGGAGGTCCATACCCCCACATTACCCTCCCTGCACGCGGGTGTCGCGTCGTGAGATCAGGTGACGAGGGCCGCCAGGCCGAATCCGACCGAGATCACGCCCATCAGCAGCAGTGCGCCGATCGTGCTTCCGCTCACCCGGAAGATGAATCCCTGGGTTCGTCCGTACCAGAGCTGCACGGCGAAGGAGAGCAGCACGATCCCCCCGAAGGCCACGAGCAGCCAGGGCACGCGCCATTCCTCCGGCACGAAGATCCCCACCGCGATGGAGGCGACGAAGGCGACCGCCCAGACGACGAGCACACCGACGAAAGCGTTACGCGGTGCGAGGGCAGGTTCCGACATGACTCCATTGTGACCCACCGACGACGATTGTCACCCATCAGCGCCCGGTATCATTGCGGCACGGCGTACCCCGCCGTCCGGAAGGAGTGCGTGTGGCCCAGGTCCTGGTGTTGACCAATGCTCCGGTCTCGGAGCAGGTCCTGCCCGCGCTCGAGCTTCTCAGCCATCGTGTGCGTCAGATACCGGCCGAGCCCGCCCAACTCGTGAGCGCCCCCGACTACGACATCGTGATCGTCGACGGTCGTCTCGACCTCGTCGGAGCGAAGTCGCTGTGCCGCCTGCTGCGCGCCACAGGACAGGATGCTCCGCTCCTCCTCGTCGTCACGGAGGGCGGCATGAGCGCGCTCTCCGGCGAGTGGGGGATCGACGACGTTCTTCTCTCCACCGCGGGTCCGGCCGAGACCGACGCCCGTGTGCGCCTCGCGCTCGCCCGCCGTGACGAGGTCGCGGAGCCCTCGCGCGTGCAGGCATCCGGCGTCACGATCGACGAGCAGTCATACTCGGCGAAGCTGCGCGGTCGTCCGCTGGATCTCACGTACAAGGAGTTCCAGCTGCTGCACTTCCTCGCCACCCATCCCTCCCGGGTGTTCACCCGTGAGCAGCTGCTCAGCGAGGTGTGGGGCTACGACTACTTCGGCGGCACCCGCACGGTCGACGTGCACGTCAGGCGCCTGCGCGCGAAGCTCGGCGACCAGGAGCAGATCATCGGCACGGTGCGCAACGTCGGCTACCGATTCAACGTGTACGACGACGAGACGGTCCCGGCGACGCGGTGACGGATGCGACGCCCGTTCACGCGCGCGTCACCTCACGGTGCTTAGATGTACCCCATGATCGATCCCGCTCTCGCCGACGCTGGTCTCGGTGACGCTGAAGATGACGACTTCGATGCCATCGAGGCCCCGGATGCGCTCCTCCCCGACCACCGCTACCTCGATCGCGAGCTGAGCTGGCTCGCGTTCAACCAGCGCGTGCTCGAGCTCGCGGAGGATCCGTCGCTGCCGGAGCTCGAACGGGCGAACTTCCTCGCGATCTTCGCCAGCAACCTCGACGAGTTCTTCATGGTGCGCGTCGCCGGTCTCAAGCGCCGCATCGTGACGGGCCTCGCGGTTCCCACGAACATCGGGCGCTCCCCCGCCGATGCCCTCGCCGACATCGCTCGCGAGGCGCACGCGCTGCAGCTGCGTCACGCCGATGCCTGGAAGTCGCTCGTGCGTCCGGCGCTGGCCGAATCCGGCATCGAGATCACCGAGTGGTCGGCACTCACCGATGAGGAGCGCGGCAAGCTCTCCGAGTACTTCGGCGCCCAGGTGTTCCCCGTGCTGATGCCGCTCGCCGTCGATCCCGCGCATCCGTTCCCCTACATCTCGGGCCTCTCACTCAACCTGGCGATCCGCATCCGCAACGCGCGCACCGGCCGCCAGGAGTTCGCGCGCCTGAAGGTGCCGCCCATGCTGCCGCGGTTCGTCGAGGTTCCCGGATCCGGCGAGATCAAGCGCTTCCTCACCCTCGAGGAGCTCATCGCGAACCACCTCGGAGACCTGTTCCCCGGCATGGAGGTGCTCGACCACCACGCGTTCCGCCTCACCCGCAACGAAGACGTGGAGATCGAGGAGGACGAGAGCGAGAACCTCATCCAGGCGCTCGAGGCCGAGCTGCTGCGACGCCGGTTCGGCCCGCCGATCCGCCTCGAGATCACCGACGACATGGACGAGGTCACGATGGACCTCCTCGTGCGGGAGCTCGAGATCACGGACCAGGAGATCTATCGTCTGCCCGGGCCGCTCGACCTGCGAGGCCTGTTCGACCTGTCGCGCATCGATCGCCCCGACCTGCGCTACCCGCCGCATCTGCCGACCACCGCGGTCGCCTTCCAGCCCACCGGCAGCAACACCCGCGCCGACATCTTCAAGGCGATCCGCAAGTCGGACGTGCTCGTGCACCACCCGTACGAGTCGTTCACCACGAGCGTCGTGTCGTTCCTCGAGCAGGCCGCCCGCGACCCGCACGTGCTCGCCATCAAGCAGACGCTCTACCGCACCTCGGGTGACAGCCCGATCGTCGAGGCGCTCATCAATGCCGCCGAGGCGGGCAAGCAGGTGCTGGCGCTGGTCGAGGTCAAGGCACGCTTCGACGAGGCCAACAACATCGTCTGGGCGCGCAAGCTCGAGAAGGCCGGCGTGCACGTGGTCTACGGCCTCGTCGGGTTGAAGACGCACTGCAAGCTCGCACTCGTGATCCGCGAGGAGGACGGCGTGCTGCGCCACTACTCGCACATCGGCACCGGGAACTACAACCCCAAGACCAGCCGCATCTACGAGGACTTCGGGCTGTTCACGACCGACGCGCAGGTCGGCAAGGACCTCACCCGCCTGTTCAACGAGCTCAGCGGATACGCGATCGAGAAGAAGTTCAAGCGCCTCCTCGTCGCTCCGCTGCACCTGCGCAAGGGTCTGGTGCGTCAGATCGACCACGAGCGGCGCAACGCCGAGGACGGCAAGCCCGCGAGCATCCGCATCAAGGTCAACTCGATGGTCGACGAAGAGGTCATCGACGCGCTGTACCGCGCGAGCGCGGCCGGCGTGAAGGTCGACGTGTGGGTGCGAGGCATCTGCAGTCTGCGCACCGACCTCGAGGGGATCAGCGACAACATCACCGTCCGCAGCATCCTCGGCCGGTATCTCGAGCACTCCCGCATCTTCGCGTTCCACAACGACGGAGACGCGCAGGTGTACATCGGCAGCGCCGACATGATGCACCGCAACCTCGACCGCCGCGTCGAGGCGCTCGTGCGCGTGACCGATCCCGGGCACATGAAGGACCTGCTCGACTTCTTCGATCTCGCGATGGACCCGGGGACCACCTCGTGGCACCTGGGCACGGACGGCGTCTGGACCCGGCATTCCGAGGATGCCGACGGCAAACCGCTCGTCGATCTGCAGGACAAGACCATGGGGTTGATCCAGCGGCGACGTCGAGCACGGGCGGTCCGATGAGCTCGCAGTCGAGCGCCCAGGCGACGCGTTCGAAGTGGACGGACAAGGCCGTGTACGCGGCCGGTGCGGTCGTCTGGCGACTCATCGACGGCAAGCTGCGGATCCTGCTGATCCACCGCACGAAGTACAAGGACATCACCCTTCCCAAGGGCAAGGTGGACCCCGGCGAGATGCTCGCCGAGACCGCCGTGCGCGAGGTGCACGAGGAGACCGGCATCCGCGTCTCGCTCGGTGTGCCGGTCGGCGTGAGCCGCTACCACCTGCCCTCGAGCAAGCAGAAGGTCGTGCACTACTGGGCGGCCGAGGCCACCGCCGACGCGATCCGCGCCTCGACCTTCGTGCCGAACCGCGAGATCGCCGCACTCGAATGGGTGAGCGTGAAGAAGGCGCGCGCCCGTCTGAGCTACCCCGTCGACCTCGAGATCCTCGACTTCTTCGCGAAGCTCGTCGATGACGGCGTACTGCGCACGTTCCCGATCATCGCGCTGCGTCACGCCAAGGCGCTCTCACGGTCGGACTGGGACGGTGCGGATGCCGCGCGTCCGCTGACCGACCGCGGGCGGCAGCAGGCCGCGTCGATCGTCGCCCCGCTGCAGGCCTTCGGTGTGCGCAGGATCATCACGAGCGACGCCGTGCGCTGCGTGCAGACGGTCAGGCCGCTCGCGAAGGCGCTCGATCGAAAGACCGTCAAGACGGCGAAGATCAGCCAGGATGCGTGGGAGGACGGCGAGGACGACCTGCGCTCGGTGATCGGCCGCCGCGTGCGCGCGGGCAAGCCCGCCGTGCTGTGCAGTCACGGTCCGGTGCTTCCCGGCATCCTCTCCGAGATCGCGCTCGCGACGGGCACCATCCGTGGCTCGTACGTGAGCAGCGCGGCAGACCTCGAGCCCGCCGCCTTCTCGGTCGTGCACCTGTCGGCATCCAACCCGGGTTCCGGGATCATCGCGATCGAGACGCACATCCCCAAGATCTGACCGCTCGTCGAGCGGCCTCGGGACACGAGTGCGCGCCTGGGGTGCACCCCAGAGAGACGCGCGCCGTTCACCTTCCGTTCACCTGCGCGGGAGAGTCTCGTTAACCGCCGCACATAGCGTCACTGTGTGCCCTGCACCGGGCCCCACCCATCCAAGATCGAAGGATCCACAGTGAAGATCTCCCGAATCGCACGAATCGGCGCCATCGGCGCCGTCGCCGCTCTCGCACTCGCCGGCTGTGCCGCGAACGAAGGCGGCACGGGCTCCACCGACGCGCCGAGCGAGTCCACCCTCTCCGGCACCATCGAGGCCACCGGAGCCTCCTCGCAGGAGGCCGCGCAGCAGTCCTGGGTCGCCGCGTTCCAGACCGCCAACCCCGACACCACGGTGAACTACACCGCGACGGGTTCGGGCACCGGCCGCGAGAACTTCATCGCCGGCTCCTCCAACTTCATCGGATCCGACCGTGCGTTCAACGCCGACGAGATCGCGGCGGGCGGCTTCGGCTCCTGCACCTCCGACGAGATCGTCGAGATCCCTGTCTACATCTCGCCCGTCGCCGTCGCGTTCAACCTCGAGGGCATCGACACGCTGAACCTCGACGGCGAGACCATCGCCAAGATCTTCTCCGGCGCCATCACCAACTGGAACGACGCCGCCATCGCGTCGCAGAACGAGGGCGTCGAGCTCCCGGACCAGGCGATCGTCCCCGTGCACCGCGCAGACGCCTCCGGCACGCAGGAGACCTTCACCAAGTACCTCAGCGCCGTCGCCCCCGACGTCTGGACCTACGAGGCCAGCGACGAGTGGCCGCTGTCGACCGGTGAGGCCGGAGACGGCACCTCGGGCGTCGTCGACGCGATCACCAACGGTGTCGGCTACATCGGCTTCGCCGACGCGTCGCGCACAGCGGACCTCGGTCAGGTCGCCGTCGAGGTCGAGGGCGAGTACGTCGCGTACTCCGCCGAGGCCGCCGCGGCGCTCGTCGAGGCCTCGCCGCTCGAGGAGGGTCGCCCCGACCACGACCTCGCGTTCGCCGTCGACCCGGCCGCAGCACCCGCCGGCTCGTACCCGATCGCGCTCGTCTCATACCTCATCGGCTGCGTCGACTACGACGACGCCGAGACCGCAGGCCTCGTGAAGGCGTACTTCGAGTACGTCGCATCGGCCGAGGGCCAGGATGCCGCCGCCGAGGCCGCGGGCAGCGCGCCGATCTCGGACAGCCTGCGCGACCAGATCAACACGGCGATCGACGCGATCGTCACGGAGTGACCGACGGCTCAGCCCACAGCTGAGCCCCGGTCCGACGCCCCCGGGTGTCGGTCGTAGGACAAGACCGACACCCGGGGGCACCCGCATGAAAACCCCGAAAGTCCCTCAGAGCCTGGAGTCGCTCCGATGACCACAACCTCAACGGGTCCCGATACCACCCGTTCCACCGGGACGCGCCCGCAGCTGCGCCGACGGGGTGACCTCGTCTTCTCGGGCACCGCGCTGGCAGCGGGAATCATCATCCTCGTCACGCTCGCAGCGGTCGCCGTCTTCCTC
Source organism: Microbacterium sp. Leaf159 (assembly GCF_001423615.1). Classification (GTDB taxonomy): domain Bacteria; phylum Actinomycetota; class Actinomycetes; order Actinomycetales; family Microbacteriaceae; genus Microbacterium. The sequence continues at coordinate 287,793 of NZ_LMOU01000002.1, forward strand.
ATCGTGCAGGCGATCCCGGCTCTGTCGGCAGACACCTCGAACAACCACATCCTCGAAGGACAATCGTTCCTCTCGTGGGTCTGGCCCTTCGTCTTCGGAACACTGTGGTCGAGCCTCATCGCTCTCGTCATCGCCGCACCGGTCGCGATCGGGATCGCGCTCTTCATCTCGCACTACGCCCCGCGCCGCCTCGCCGGATTCCTCGGTTACATCATCGACCTGTTGGCCGCCGTGCCGTCGGTCGTCTTCGGCCTCTGGGGCGCCCTCACCTTCGCGCCGATGCTCGTGCCCTTCTACAAGTGGCTCAACACGAACCTCGGCTGGATCCCGATCTTCAGCGGAACGCCCTCGGGCACCGGAAAGACGATCCTCACGGCATCCCTCGTCCTCGCGGTGATGATCCTCCCGATCATGACCGCGATCTGCCGCGAGGTGTTCCTGCAGACCCCGAAGCTGCACGAGGAGGCCGCGCTCGCGCTCGGCGCCACGCGCTGGGAGATGGTGCGGATGGCCGTGCTCCCCTTCGCACGCAGCGGAATGGTCTCGGGCGCCATGCTCGGCCTCGGCCGCGCGCTCGGCGAGACCATGGCCGTGACACTCGTGCTCTCGCCTCTCGGCATCATCACGTTCAACCTGATCAACCCGGAGAACCCCACGACGATCCCCGCGATCATCGCGCTGCGGTTCCCCGAGGCCCACGACGAGGGCGTCAACACGCTCATCGCGGCGGGTCTGATCCTCTTCATCGTCACCTTCGCGGTCAACTTCGTGGCCCGCTGGATCGTCTCGCGCCGCGCCGAGTTCTCGGGAGCCAACTGACATGACCGCCACACTCACGCCCTCCCCCTCACCTTCGTCCGTCGTCGCCCCCGTGCACACCACCTCGGCGGGCCACCTGCCCAAGTGGGCACCGTGGGCGCTGCTGCTGGTCGCATTCGTCATCTCTGCGACGATCTTCGCGTTCATGAACGCCGGCGGCGACCCGGCCGACTTCAACATCGCGCTCACGCTCGTGGTCGGCCTCGTGTTCTACATGGTGCTCATCTTCGTGATCTCCACCGTGGTCGAGAGCCGCCGCCACGCGATCGACCGGCTCATGACCGCGCTCGTGTCCGGCGCCTTCGTGGTCGCGCTCCTCCCCCTCATCTCGCTGCTCTACACCGTGGTCGTCAACGGCCTCATGCGGTTCGACGGCGAGTTCTTCAGCTTCTCGATGCGCAACATCGTGGGCGAGGGCGGCGGCGCCGTCCATGCGATCTGGGGCACGCTCCTGATCACCCTCGGCGCGACGATCATCTCGGTGCCGATCGGCCTGATGACCTCGATCTACCTGGTCGAGTACGGCGAGGGTCGCAGGCTCGCCCGCGGCATCACGTTCCTCGTCGACGTCATGACCGGCATCCCGTCGATCGTCGCCGGTCTGTTCATCTACTCGGTGTTCGCGCTGATCGTCGGTCCCGGAACCCGGATGGGCATCATGGGCTCCCTGGCGCTCTCGGTGCTGATGATCCCGGTCGTCGTGCGCGGATCCGAGGAGCTGCTGCGCATCGTCCCGAATGAGCTCCGGGAGGCGGCCTACGCACTCGGCGTGCCGAAGTGGCTGACGATCATCAAGGTCGTGCTCCCGACCGCCATCGCCGGCATCCTGACCAGCATCATGCTCGCCATCTCCCGCGTGATCGGCGAGACCGCGCCGCTGCTGCTCACCGTCGGAGTCGTTCAGGGCATGAACCTGAACATGTTCGGCGGGCAGATGGCGACGCTACCCGTGTTCTCGTACATGCAGGCGAAATACCCCGGCATCCCCGTCGATGCCTACCTCGATCGGGCATGGGCCGCCGCCCTCACCCTGATCGTGATCGTGATGGTGCTGAACCTGGTGGCACGCATCATCGCCAAGGTGTTCGCCCCCAAGATCAACGGCCGCTGAGCCGTCATACCCGACTGAACCAAAGGATCCCTCTCGTGTCCAAGAGCATCGAAGTCAACGACCTCAACGTCTACTACAGCGACTTCCTCGCCGTCGAAGGCGTCAGCATCGACATCAAGCCCAACACCGTGACGGCGTTCATCGGCCCGTCCGGCTGCGGCAAGTCCACGTTCCTGCGCACCCTCAACCGCATGCACGAGGTCATCCCCGGCGCCCGCGTCGAGGGCGAGGTGCTGATCGACGGCAAGAACCTCTACGGTGCAGGCGTCGACCCCGTGCTCGTGCGTCGCCAGGTCGGCATGGTGTTCCAGCGCCCGAACCCGTTCCCCACGATGTCGATCAAGGAGAACGTGCTCGCGGGCGTCAAGCTGAACAACACGCGCATGGCGAAGAGCGACCAGGACGCCCTGGTCGAGAAGTCGCTGCGCGGCGCCAACCTCTGGAACGAGGTCAAGGACCGCCTCGACCGCCCCGGCTCCGGCCTCTCGGGCGGACAGCAGCAGCGTCTGTGCATCGCCCGCGCGATCGCCGTGTCACCCGACGTGATCCTGATGGACGAGCCCTGCTCGGCCCTCGACCCGATCTCGACCTTCGCGATCGAGGAGCTCATCGCCGAGATCAAGACCCAGTACACCGTCGTCATCGTGACGCACAACATGCAGCAGGCCAGCCGCGTCTCCGACAAGACGGCGTTCTTCAACATCGCCGGCACCGGCAAGCCCGGCAAGCTCATCGAGTACGACGACACCCGCACGATGTTCACCACCCCGTCGGTGCAGGCCACCGAGGACTACGTCTCGGGCCGCTTCGGATAAGCATCCGCTCATCGACTCCGCTCTGCCGCCGCTTGGAAAACCCAGACCATCGTGTCCCACAGCCGCGCGTCGACTCCTCGACGCGCGGCCGGGGATACCGACGGTCTGGGTTTTCCCGTCGATGACTGGGCCTGCACTTCTGGGTGACAGGATGCGCTACGCACAGAACTTGGGAGAACACAGGATTTCTCCGGTCGGTGACGACGGCGATCACCCATCGTCTTCGGATGACGTTCACCCGAGCAGACGCCGCTCTCCGCACACTCGGCCGTATAGCGCGCACCTCTGAACTGAAACGTCTGGGGGGTGACAGAGTCCGAACTCACCAGGGCCGTGAGATCTGGGGAGGTCATCCGGGCCCGCCAGGGTGTGTACGCGCTCGCTGACGTTCAGGCCGTCATCGTCCACGCGGCCTCGCACGGCGGCACGGTGGGATGCTGTGCCGCCGGGCTCCTGCACGGCCTCTGGATCCTCGAGGCACCGCCGGAATGTCATGTCTGGATGGGGACGGCCGGAACCCCTCGCTCCTCCTGCGAGGACTGCCACATCCATTGGGACGAGGGAAAAGTCGCCGTCGGCGCACCTCCGCCGGTCCGGAATGTACTTCTGCAGATCTCACGCTGCGCCACGGAAGACACGTTCTTCGCGGCATTGGAATCGGCCCTGCGGCAGTCGTTGCTCCGAGCCAGGGATCTGACATGGCTCGTGGTGCATCTCCCCATCGCGATGAGGTGGCTCGTCGCCTTCGCGCGAGCGGATGCCGACAGCGGCCTGGAGTCGCTCCTCCGTCTCCGGCTGTACCGCCTCGGCATAGAAGCCCGGCCTCAGGTGTGGATCGCCGGCGGGGGAGAGGTGGACTTCGTCGTCGGAGCGCGCCTGATCATCGAAGCCGATGGACGCGCGAACCACGACGGCGGGGGTCTGAGGGCGAAGGATCTTCAGCGAGACGCAGCCGCCGCCGCACTGGGCTACCAGACCCTACGTTTCACGTACGCGATGATCGTGCACGATTGGCGGGCGGTTGTCGACGCGATCGACGGTGCGCTGCTCCGGGACGGGCATCGATGAGAGGGGACTCCGAGAGCGATGGCCGACGCCCCGGCGCGTCGTCCGGCGCCACACCGCTGAGGCCGCGGATCATCTGCGTTTTCCGAGGCCGCCGAGGCGACGCTCAGTCTCGGGGCGAGAGCAGGTACCGGTTCAGCTCGGCGGTGAGGGCGTGGTCGACGGGCAGGTCGACCCCGTCGACGGCGGTGATCGGGGCGGCGAGCCGGACGCTCGAGACCAGCCAGGCGGCATCCGCGCGCGGAAGATCGGATGCCGGAACCTGACCGTACTCGGCGTCGAGACCGCGGGTGGCGAGGTACTCGTAGACGCTGAGCTGGGTGGTGCCGTGCAGGATGCCGCCGTTGGGCGCCGGGGTGACGAATCGACCGCCGATGCGGAGGATCAGCGAGGCGGTGGGCGCCTCGAGCACGAAGCCGTCGCGGGAGAGGAAGATCGCGTCGTCGGCGCCCCGCCGGTGCGCTTCGCGCAGCGCCGCCATGTTCACCGCATACGAAAGGGTCTTGGCGCCGAGCAGCAGCCATGGCGCGTTCTCGGCGACATCGAGGTCGTAGCCTCGGTCGAGCGTGACGACGCGGATCCCGCGCTCCCGCACCGCGGCGAAATCGGATGCCGGTGCCGCCGTGACCCACGCGGTCGGAGTGGGTCCGTGCTCGACGCCTCGGCTGAGGATGAGCTTGATGACGTACTCGCCCTGCTCGCAGTGGGCGGCGGCCTGCTCGATGGCTTGACGCCACTGCGTCTGGTTCGGCAGCGGCAGGTCGCAGAGCTGCGCGGAGTGGGCGAGCCGCTCGAGATGAGGGATGACCTCCTGCGCGTGCCCGTCGACGACGCCGATCGATTCGAAGACGCCGTCACCGCGCTGGGTGCTCAGCTCCCTCACGCTCAGTGCAGGCGCTGCCGCATCGACGAGCGTGAAGCTGTCGGCGAAGTCGGAGCGGTCCGCGTCCGCAGCAGCCGGATCGATCATCAGAGCAAAGCGCCGGGTCATGCTCCGAGCCTAGACTCCCGGGAATGGCCGCAGTGCGATCTTGTTACAATGGAATGGCCGGGCCGCATAACCCCGGGCTCCAATTTTTGCCGCTACGAGCGGCCTTCCGCCGAGAGGCGTTCTTGCGGCCCGGTCTTTTCCTGTCCGGGGCCGGAATCTCGGCCGTCTGGCTCAGGTTGGCGCCGCAGGCTCAGGACAGTGCGTCCATCCGCCACAGCACCGCAGAGGCCGACAGATCCTGCGCATAGCTGCTCAACCGCAGCGCCCTCGTGGTGAGTTCGCTCGCGCGGGCGGGCTCGGTCGGCTCGTAGTCGTCGGCCGTGTGCGTCGCACCGGACGCCTGCACGCGGCAGAACGCCGCAGCACGGTCGAGCGCCACAGCGAAGTCGCCGCGGAAGGCGCCGCGCAGGATCGTGTCGATGAGCGCGACGAGCTCGTCGGGGTTGGCCGGCACCGGGGCGCCCGCGATCACCGCATCCACCGAGGAGAGCTCCACGCGTCCCCGTTCGTAGAGCAGCGCAGCGGTGTGCGGGTCGCCATGGATCGCAAGCTGCAGGATGTACAGCCGCCACAGCGCGCCGGGAAGAGTGCGCGACGGCGCCTTGGACCACAGCTCGGCGATCTCGTCGATCCCGTGCTCGTCGGTGAACGCGACGAGGCGGTCGGCGCTCACCCCGCTCTCGTCGGCGCGCACACGGGCCAGCAGAGCGGATGCGGTCGCATGCGCGATCCTCGTCTCCTCGGCAGGGTCATGGCTGCCGACGATGTTGTCGAAGGCGCTGGTGGGCCGGCGGACCGGCCGGGAGAACTGCTCAGGCATCAGTCCAGGGTACGCGCCATCCGCGACGTCGGGCGTGCGAGGCCAGGCTGCCGGGATCGGGCGCCCGCGGTCACGCGGTGGGGATCACGACGACGGGGTCGGACGTCGGGGAGCCCGAGGGCGACCCTCCGGCCTGCTCCACCGTCACGGCGATCACATCACCCGCGTGCATATCGCCGGCGAGCACCGCGGTCGCGTCTCCGCCGTCGGCCGCGAACACACCGGCCGAGACCGGGGTGTCGCCGCGGACGTACCAGAGTTCGTAGGTCTCGTCCTCGGAGAGCGCCGGGATGCCGTCGGTCACGAGGACCGACTTGCCGAGCGACGCGGACCAGTGAGCGGTCGCCGTTCCACCGCTCTCGAGCGAGACGCTGGCCTGCTGCGCGTCTCCGGCGGCCTGGATGTCCTCCAGGGCGACGACGCTCGCCGGGCGGTTCAGGTACGTGTTGATCGCGGCTGCACCGACACCCACGCCGACGAGGAGCGCGAGGCACGCGGCGAGCGCGAAGAGGATGCGCAGGCGACGGACCGGGGCCTTGGGAGTGGATTCTCCACCGAGCGGCGCCGGCGCGGCATCCGCAGCCGAGGGCTCCTCGGGCACGGTGTCGGGCACGGAGGTGGTCTGGATGACGTCGCCGCCCTGCGGGGTCACGGCGATGCGTGCGAGGAGCGCTGCGCGGATCTCCGGCGACGGAACGGCCGGAGCGGCTCCGCCGGAAAGGAGCGACGCGCTGTCGGCATCGGTGTCCGCGATGCGCTGCCACTCGGGGTGCACGGCGAGTGCCGCGTGGTAACGCTGCTGGTCGTCGGGCGACAGTGCATCGAGTGCTGCTCCTGCCGCGAGTTCCGCGAATTCCTGCTCGTTCATGCTGTCACCCCCATGGCTGTCCTCAGGCGCGAGAGTCCATCTCGCATCCGTGTCTTGATCGTCCCCAGCGGTGCTCCCACGAGCACCGCGACTTCATTTTGACTGTATCCGCCGTAGTAGGCCAGTACGAGGGCCTCGCGCTGTGCCTCGGGAAGGCCCGAGAGAGCGTGAACGACCTTCTCGCCCTCGATGCCCAGCTCCACCGTCTCCGCGACACTGTCGTGCGCGACTCCGATATCCCTGAACCCGGCCCGCACATCCCTGTCCGCGCTGGACTGGGATGCCCGCACCCGGTCGACCGCACGACGGTGCGCGATCGTCATCACCCAGGTTCTTCCCTGCCCCTTGTTCGGAGCGAACTTGGAAGCGGATTGCCAGATCTCCAGAAAAACTTCCTGAAGCACCTCTTCGCTCTGAGAGCGGTTCACGAGTACACGGAGGATCAGACCGAAGACCCTCGAGGAGAGCGAGTCGTAGAGCTCCGCGAATGCACGCTGGTCACCGTCGCCGATGCGAACGAGCAGGTCAGCGACAGCATCCTTTGCCGTACCGTCTTCGGGTACGTCCATCCCATCGATGACCATCTCTACCAGCATGCCGCATCCACATTGCTTTCTCGTGCAACCGCCACCCGAAAGTGACGGAAATGAGTCCTCTTAAGTGCTGTTCCTCGGATGCTGTTCGCTGCGGCCCTCGAAACGGATTGGATCAGGCGGCTCCGAAAATTCTTTTGCACTTTCTCCCATCCGATCTCGGAGGGGCTCCGAACAGCCATCAACGCCACGGAGAGGCCGTGGCAAAGTTCTGAAGGAGCTCGAGATGTTCAGCACCAAGAAGAAGGTCACCGCAGCCATCACCCTCGGCCTTGCGAGCGCATTCCTGCTCTCCGCATGTTCCATGGGCGGAACCACCGACGAGCCGTCGGAGTCGATGGCACCGGAGTCGTCCGAGACGACCGCTCCCGAGACGATGGATCCCGCCGCGGACCTGGTCGGCCCCGGTTGCGCCGCATACGCAGAGGCAGTGCCGGATGGCGCAGGTTCGGTCGAGGGCATGTCTCTTGACCCGGTCGCCACCGCAGCATCCAACAACCCGCTGCTCACCACCCTGGTCGCGGCAGTCAGCGGCCAGCTCAACCCTGACGTCGACCTCGTCGACACGCTGAACGGCGACGAGTTCACCGTCTTCGCACCGGTCGACGACGCCTTCGCGAAGATCGACCCCGCCACCATCGAGGCTCTCAAGACCGACAGCGCCACGCTGAGCTCGATCCTGACGTACCACGTGGTCCCCGGCCAGATCGCTCCCTCTGACATCGATGGCACGCATGCCACCGTTCAGGGTGCTGACCTCGAGGTCACCGGCAGCGGCGACTCGCTGATGGTCAACGACGCGAACGTCATCTGCGGTGGCGTCAAGACCGCCAACGCGACCGTGTACCTGATCGACTCGGTGCTGATGCCCCCGGCTGAGTAAGCCATGGGACGCCGAGGCAGGACTCGGCACACACCATCTCGCCACTCAGGGGGAGGACGGTGAGATGGAGAAGGAGCCGCTGGCGATACGTCGTCAGCGGCTCCTTCTTTGCGCCCTAGACTGGAGGGGCGGGCCTCTAGCTCAGTTGGCAGAGCATCGGACTTTTAATCCGCGGGTCGTGGGTTCGAGCCCCACGGGGCCCACCGTTATCACCGCCGCGTCCATCCGGCCACCCCCTTCACGGCGGCCGCCGCGTGCGAGAGTGTCGAGTCATCCCCACCGGGACCTCCACCTCCACGAAAGGACGCATCATGGCGACTCTCACCGACAATCGAGTGGCATTCCTTGCCACGGACGGATTCGAGGACAGCGAGCTGACCAGTCCGTGGGAAGCGGTGCAGGGCGAAGGCGCGAGCGCCACGCTGATCGCCCCAGAAGGACTGCAGATCACCGGCAAGAACGGTCATGTCCAGCACGTCGATCTCACCTCGGACGCCGCGACAGCCGATGAGTTCGACGCGCTCGTGCTTCCGGGCGGCGTGGTGAACGCCGATCACCTGCGGCTCGACAAGCCATCGATCGAACTCGCCCGCTCGTTCTTCGAGCAGCACAAGCCCGTCGCCGTGATCTGTCACGGCGCCTGGATCCTGATCGAGGCCGGCGTCGTCGACGGACGCACGCTCACGAGCTACCCGAGTCTCGCGACCGATCTCCGCAACGCCGGAGCGACCTGGGTCGACGAAGAGGTCGTGGTCGACGAGGGCCTTGTCTCGAGCCGCACCCCCGACGACCTGCCCGCGTTCAACGCCAAGCTGATCGAAGAGGTCGCCGAAGGCCGTCACGCCGAGCAGACCGCGTGACCTGATCGGAGCGCATCCGGCGGTCCGGTGTCAGGCGCCTGCGCGCGCCCTGTGACGCCGGACCGCCGCTCTGTTCGCACAGCGCACCGAGCAGAAGCGCTGCCTGCCGTTCCGCGTCACGTCCACGACGACATTCGTGCACGGCGAGGCCTCGCAGCGTCCGAGGCGATCCATGCCTCGCGTGACGAGGTGCAATGACGTGCCGACCGCGAAGATCGCGCGAAGCACATACGGCAGTGACTGCACGTCGTCTCGGTAGTGCAGGTGCCATCCCTCACCGTCGTGATTCGTGAGGCGTGGATAGGCCGCGGCCTTCGCCATCTGCGCATTGAGCACTTCGGCTCTGGCCGCGGGATCCCGCTCGTCGACGATCCGCAGCCAGTCGTCGACGACGTCGCGGATGCGCTCATGGTCGTCGGGCGCAGGCGGGAACGTCATCGTCATGCCCATCTCGAGCGTTCTCTCCTCGATTCCGGCGCGATCGGCGGGAAAGTCGTCGGCGAGCGATGCGGCCAGCAGCACCGCATACTCTCCGTAAGGGTTGAGATGCATAAGGCCATTACATCACGCTGGATGCATGACCTCACTGCACACCCTCCCGATCCCCCGTCAGACCACCCTCGCGCACGAGCATGAGCACGAGCACTCCTGGCTCGTCGACTCGCGGCATCCGACCAGCGAGGGCATCGTCCTGTACGTGCGGTGCGGCGGATGCGGGATGCACAGGGTGGATCTGCAGACTCACCCGCAGGTGCCGCCGGCTGCGCTCAGCCGAGAGACCTCGGGCTGAACGTCCGCTCAGACCACGACGATCTCGCCGTTCCGCGGCACCCAGGCCGGCGCCCCTGCCCGCAGGAAGGCCAGCGCAACGCCTCGCCCGTTCCGCTCGATCGAGTCGGACACCTGCACATGCAGATGCGGCTCTGTACTGTTGCCGGAGTTGCCGCATTCTCCGATCGCGTCCCCCGCATCCACCCGATCACCGGGCCGGGGCCGCACGCTCCCTGCCCGCAGGTGCGCGAGCAGCACCACGGCTCCGTCGGAGCAGATGACGATGTGATTCCCGGCGATCGCCGGTGCACCCCCACGAATGCGCGATCGCTGGGTGAGTGCGTATCCCAGTTGCGCCCCCATCGAGCGCCGCGCCACGTGGTCGACCTCTCCGTCGTGCACACGCACCACCTCGCCGGACAGCGGCGCGAGGATCGCACGTCCGAAGCCGACGAACGCGTCAGGAGGCTCGGTCCCGAAGACGCTCCCGAGGCTGCGGGGCGCACTGCGGCCGTTCGCGTCGACCGGCACGAAGTCGATCGCGTGCGAGCTGCCGAACAGCTCCGTGCCGTGACTGGGCACCCGCGACGCCGGGCTGTTCTGCACGATCCACCGCCCGGTGAAGGGCAGAACCAGCTCGACCGGCGGTTGAGCGCTCATGCGGTCAGCTCGGCGATCTTTCTGACCGTGCGGAGGTTGCGCGCGGTGCCGGCGACACCGAGAGCACGATCGAGGACGACTTTCGTGAGCTTCGTGCTGTGCACGCCGCCCTCGGCATAGTCGATCCACAGGTCGTCGCCGACGAGCGCGATCCGCTCCCCCGCCACGAGACGCTGCTGCAGCGCTTCGACGGCCCCGAGTGCTGCCGGACCCTCGAGGAACATCGCGTGCAGCATCTTCTCGGTCGCGCCGCTGAAGGGGTGCGCCTGCAGAGCCCGCACGAGTGCCTCGTGCGTCCGCAGGATCACCGGAGTGTCGACGCCGAACTCCCGGGCGATGAGGGCGCGGACCTCTTGACACGCGGATGCCGGATCGTCCGGATGCTCGCACAGGATGTTCCCGCTCGCGATGTAGGTCGACACCTCCCCCAGCACCGGGACGAGCGCCTCGCGCAGCTCGGCCATCGGCACACGATTGCGCCCGGAGACGTTGACCGCCCGTAGCAGGAGCACGCTGCGCGTCACGCAGCGCCGCTCTCGACCAGCGCGGCGCCTGCATGGGCGAGCTCGGCGAGCGCCGCCGCGCTCGGCTCGGGGGCGACACCGGCGATCAGATCGGTGAGGATCCGCACCTGTACGCCATGTGCGATCGCGTCGAGCGCAGACGCGCGGACACAGTGGTCGGTGGCGACCCCGACGACATCCGCGGTGAGCACGCCCGCGCCCGTCAGAATCGCACCGACGGTGTCGCCCGTCTCGGTCGCACCCTCGAACATCGAATACGCCGGCACACCCTGGCCCTTCTGCACGTGATGTGTGACGGCATCCGTCACCAGCAGCGGGTCGTACTCCGCACCCGCAGTGCCCGCGACGCAGTGCGCGGGCCAGGTGTCCACGAAGTCAGGGTCGTCGGCGAAGTGCCCCCCGTTGTCACCCGAGGCATCGTGCCAGTCCCTCGACGCGACGATCACGTCGTAGTCGCCGGCATGCGCCGCGAGGAAGGCGGACACGGCGGATGCGACGGCATCGCCGCCCGCGACGGCCAGCGCACCGCCCTCGGTGAAGTCGTTCTGCACATCGACGATCAGAAGCGCTCTGCTCATGTCTTCGAGGGTACGCCGGGAGGGGCGCGCGCGGGCTGCTGACCCGTCGAGTGGCGCCACCGCGATGGAACGAGCACGCGCCTCACGCAGGAAACCAAAAGGCCCTGTGATGTTGTTCACATCACAGGGCCTGCTGGAGCCGCTTGTCAGAATCGAACTGACGACCTTTTCATTACGAGTGAAATGCTCTGCCGACTGAGCTAAAGCGGCGCGATCATCGATATTACCCGTTCCTGGGCCGCACCGCGAATCGAGCCCGACTCACTCGCAGCGAAGACCGTCCTCGGGCACGACATCGTCGAGGAGGAAGGCCTCCACAGCGCTGTCGACGCACGTGTTGCCCTTGTTGTACCCGGTGTGTCCTTCGCCGACGCGGGTGATCAGCACGCCCTCTTCGAGCTGGTCAGCGAGGGACTCGGACCACTCGTACGGCGTCGCGGGGTCGTTGGTGGTGCCGACGACGAGGATGGGCCCTGCACCCTCTGCGGTGATCTCACCGCGGGTGCCGGTGGGCGGGTACGGCCACACCGAGCACGAGTCGGGGCCGTTCCAGTAGGGCGCGATGGTCGGCGCGCCCGCAGCGATCTTCGCGGTGCTGTCGGCTTCGGCCGCCGGGTCGTCCTCGACCGGATAGTCCATGCAGTTGTAGGCGCGAAACGCTTCGCTCGAGTTGTCGAGGTAACTGCCGTTCTCGCGGCCGTTGTAGAAGTCCGCGAGGAAGAAGGCCGTCGTCGGGTCGCCCTGAAGCGCTTCGTCGAAGGCCTGCGTCAGGTAGGGCCAGCTGTCGGCCGAGTACAGCGCCGCGATGATGCCGGTCATCAGCGCATCGGCGCCCAGCATGCGTCCGTCGCCGTTCTCGAGCGGCGATGCGTCGACGCTCGCGAGCAGTGCGCCGAGGTCGGCCATCGCCTCATCGACCGAGCCGTTGAACGGGCACTCACCCGAATCGAGGCAGTCCTGCATGTACGCGCGGAGGGCGGACTCGAAGCCGATCGCCTGGGTCGCTCCGACGTCGAGACCCGAGACCGCCGGGTCGATCGCACCGTCGAGCACGAGGCGCCCCGCCTTCTCGGGATAGAGATTGGCGTACGTCGCGCCGAGGAAGGTGCCGTACGAGTAGCCGAGGTAGTTCAGCTGCTTGTCACCGAGCACCGCACGGATCAGATCCATGTCTCGCGCCGCGTTGATGGTGGTGATGTACGGCAGGATGCCGCCGCTGTTCGCCTCGCACGCGTCGGCGAACTCCTTGTGCGCCTGAAGCAGCTCGGTCTCCCACTCGGCGCTCCCCCGGGGGGCTGTCGGGATCGTGTACAGGTAGTCGTCCATGCCCGCCGCATCGAAGCAGGTGACGGCGCTCGACTGTCCGACGCCGCGCGGGTCGAACCCGATCACGTCGTAATTCTCGATCAGATCGGCGCCGACGGCGAAGTCCAGGCTGTCGCGGACCAGCTCGACGCCACTGGCACCGGGGCCTCCCGGGTTGGTCAGCAGCGACCCCTGAGCGGTTCCCTCTGCCTGATGGCGCACCACCGACAGCGTGATCTCGCCCTCGCCCGGGTTCTCCCAGTCGAGCGGCGCGGTCACGTCGGTGCAGTCGAAGCCCGTGCCGCACTCGGTCCAGCTGAGCGTCTGCCCGTAGAAGGGCAGCAGATCCTCTGCGACGCCTTCGGTGTCCGGCGCGTTGGTGACTGACGGCTTCGGCTCGGCCCCCTCGGGGATAATCGCGTACAGGCAGCCGGAGAGTGCCACGGATGCGGCGGCGAGGCCGGCGATCACCGCCACGGCGCGTCGGATGCGGGAAGTCGGTCGAGTGTTCACGGTGTCCTCCCGCTCGTGACAGTCACGAGCAAGCTCTCGAGCGCGAGCAGCGGTGCGACGTTGCGCTCCAGCGACTGGCGGGTGTCGGCAAGGTGGTCGAGTACGACAAGCGTACGGGTCTCGGGCCAGGCGGCAGCCAGGGCCGCCAGTTCTTCGCGAAGCTCGCGGTTGATGAGTTCGCCGTCGCGGCCGAACTGCAGCATGACGACGTCGCGGAAGAGCGACTGCAGGTCGGTCAGCACCCTGTCGATCCCGTCGCGCAGGCTACGGGTCGCGCGCTTCTTCTGATCGTCTTCGAGCGCAGAGATCTGGGAACGCAGAGCAGGCGGCACGGCCTGGCCCTCGGCGATGCCGACCGTGCGCAACAGGCTCGCGCGCTCGGCCGCATCGCGTTCGGCTGTGAGGGCCTTGGCATCGTCGTTGGCTGCCTGGATGATGCGCCCGGCGACCTCGACCGCGTCGCTGACGCCGCGGACTCCCAGCACCGATCGCAGGGTCTCGTCACGACGTCTGCGGGCCGCGTCGTCGGTGGCCAGACGCTGAGCCATGCCGATGTGACGTTGCGCGTGACGAGCGGCCTGTTCGGCCACGGCCTCGTCGACGCCGGTGCGGAGCGTGATCAGCCGCGCCACGTCTGCGACGTCGGGCTCGCGCAGTCGCAGCGAGCGCACGCGCGAGCGGATCGTCGGCAGCAGATCGGCCTCGCTGGGCGCGCAGAGGATCCAGACGGTCTGCTCTGGCGGCTCTTCGAGTGCCTTCAGGAGGACGTTGGAGGTGCGCTCGACCATGCGATCGGCATCTTCGACCACGATCACTCGGTAGCGGCCGGCAGACGGTGCGAAATACGAACGCTCGACGAGAGCGCGGGCCTCGGCGATCGTGATGATGACCTTGTCGGTGCGCAGCGCCGTCACGTCGGGGTGCGTTCCCGCGAGCACCTGACGCATCGCAGCCTCATCGTCGGGGTGATCGGCGACCAGAGCGGCGGCGAACGCGTGGGCGAGAGTGGAGCGTCCCGAGCCGGGAGGCCCGGTGATCAGCCACGCATGCGACAGAGCGGTCGGATCGGATGCCGCGTTACGGAGCGTCTCGACGGCTGCGTCCTGCCCCCACACATCGGCCCACGGGAAGGCGGCGGCGACAGTCTGGGGCATGGACTCAGCCTAATCGGGAGCACCGACGTGCGCGGCACTCCCGGGGGAACGAGAGACGCCTGAGCGGTTCAGGCGACGAGGGCGGCGACGCGCTCGCGGATCTGAGCGGCGATCGCCTCGGGGGTCGCGGCGGCGTCGACGACCAGGAATCGCTCTGGCTCGTCTGCCGCCAGGGCGAGGAAGGACTCGCGGACACGCGCGTGGAACTCGGTCTTCTCGGCCTCGAGCCTGTCGAAGGGTTTGTCGGCCGAGTCGAGGCGCACGCGAGCGGACTCGGGATCGAGGTCGAGCAGCACGGTGAGGTCGGGCAGAGCGCCCTCTGCGGCCCACAGCGAGAGGTTGCGGACCTCGTCGCCGTCGAGCACACGACCCGCGCCCTGATAAGCCACGGACGAGTCGAGGTAGCGGTCCTGCAGAACGACCTCGCCGCGCTCCAACGCCGGTCGGACGACCGTCGCCACGTGATGCGCGCGGTCTGCGGCATAGAGCAGAGCCTCCGCACGGGGAGCGATGTCACCCCGGTGGTGCAGCACGATGTCGCGGATCAGCTGGCCGACCTCCGACCCGCCGGGCTCGCGCGTGCGCACCACGGCTCGGCCCGCGTCTCTCAGCCATTCGCCGAGGAGTTCGGCCTGCGTGGTCTTGCCTGAGCCGTCCCCGCCTTCGAGCGTGATCCAGACGCCGGGATGCGACGTCACGAACCGGCCTTCTTCGCGGCGTTCGCGGCACGGGTGGCCGCCGCCTTCTTGGCTGCTGCGGAGCGCGCGGCGGCCTTCTCGGCATCCGTCGCAGGCTTCTTCGCTGCAGGCTTCTTGGCGGCGGGCTTCTTCGCAGCCGGCTTCTTGGCGGCGGGCTTCTTCGCAGGCGCCTTCTTCGCCGCGCCTCGCTTGGGGGCAGGACCCTTCGCCCGCTTGTCCGCGAGCATCTGCACGGCGACCTCGAACGTGATGTCCTCGACCTTCTGGCCCCGCGGGATCGTCACGTTGGTCTCGCCATCGGTGACGTACGCGCCGAAGCGGCCGTCCCGGATGCGGATCGGCTTGCCGCTGACCGGATCGGCCTCGAACTCGGCGAGAGCGCTCGACGCACGACGCGAGCCCGCCCCGTACTTCGGCTGGGCGTAGATCTCGAGCGCCTTCTCGAGGGTGACATCGAAGATCTCCGATTCGCTCTCGAGCGACCGGGAGTCTGCGCCCTTCTTGAGGTACGGACCGAAGCGACCGTTCTGCGCGGTGATCTCGTCGCCAGTCTCGGGATCGGCTCCGACGACGCGAGGCAGGCTGAGCAGCTGCAGTGCGGTGTCGAGCTCGATCGTGTCTACCGACATCGAACGGAACAGCGAGGCGGTGCGCTGCTTGGGTGCAGCGGCCTTCTTCGCTCCGCGCTTCGGCTTGGGCGCCTCGACGACCTCGCCGGTCGCCTCGTCGACGGCGGCGTCTTCGGACACCGGGTCGTTCTCCTGCACGTAGGGTCCGAACCGGCCGTCCTTGACGACGACGATCTTGCCGTTGTCGGGATTCGTGCCGAGCACGCGGTCGCCGGCGACGGGAGCATCGATGAGCTCCTGCGCCTTGGCCGCCGTGAGCTCGTCTGGTGCGAGATCTTCCGGAACATTGACGATGCGCGGCTTCTCGTCCGGGGCCTCGGGGTTCGCGACCTCGAGGTAGGGGCCGTACTTGCCGAACCGCAGCGTCGCCGTCTCGGTGATCGGCGTGGAGTTGAGTGCGCGCGCGTCGATCTCGCCGAGGTTGTCGACGGTCTGACGCAGGCCGACATGCGAGTCGGACCCGTAATAGAAGGAACGCAGCCACTCGACGCGCTTCTGCTCGCCACGGGCGATCGCATCGAGATCGTCTTCGAGCGCGGCGGTGAAGTCGTAGTCGATCAGGTCGGCGAAGTGCTCTTCGAGCAGACGGACGACACTGAAAGCGAGCCAGGTCGGTACGAGGGCCTGGCCTCGCTTGGTGGCATAGCCGCGGTCGATGACGGTGCCGATGATGCTGGCGAACGTCGACGGACGCCCGATGCCGTGCTCTTCGAGCGCCTTCACGAGCGAAGCCTCGGTGTAGCGCGGCTTCGGGGTCGTGCGGTGGCCCTTGGCCTCGGACTCCGACATGCGCAGTTCGTCGCCGACGGCGACGATCGGGAGCGACTGATTCTCGTCGGCATCCTTGTCGTTGCGCTTCTCGTCGCGCCCCTCTTCGTACGCGTCAAGGAAGCCCTTGAAGGTGTAGACGGTTCCGGAGGCCGTGAACTCGGCCTTCTGCCCTGCGGCGTCGACGGCGATGGTGACCGTCGTGGTCTCGTACTTGGCATCGGCCATCTGGCTGGCGACGGTGCGCTTCCAGATGAGGTCGTAGAGGCGGAACTCCTCGCGGTCAAGCTCGGACGACACGGACTTCGGCGTGCGGAAGGTCTCCCCCGACGGGCGGATCGCCTCGTGCGCCTCCTGCGCGTTCTTGCTCTTCGACTTGTAGACGCGAGGCTTGAGGGGCACCGCCGTGTCGCCGTAGAGCGCGACGGCCTGGCTGCGGGCCGCCTGCACGGCCTGCGTGCTCAGCGCCACGGAGTCGGTACGCATATAGGTGATGTAACCCTTTTCGTACAGACGCTGGGCCACGCTCATCGCCTGCTTGGCGCTCATCGAGAGCTTGCGCCCCGCCTCCTGCTGCATCGTGGAGGTCGTGAACGGCGCGTACGGGCTGCGGGTTCCGGGCTTCGCCTCGACCTTGGTCACCGCGCCGGTGCCTGCCGCATCGACTGCGTGGGCGAGCGCTGCGGCCTTCTTCTCGTCGAGGATGACGACGGCCTTCTTGAGCTTTCCGTCGTCGTCGAAGTCCGTGCCACGTGCGAGCTGGCCGCCGTCGACCCGAACCAGGCGCACCTTGAATCCGGAAGACGACGAGGCGAGCGCCTCGACGTCCCAGTATTCGGCGGAGACGAACGCCATGCGCTCGCGTTCGCGCTCGACGATCATGCGGGTGGCGGCGGACTGCACGCGTCCCGCCGAGAGCCCGGTCTTGACCTTGTACCAGAGCACGGGTGAGACGTCCCAGCCGTAGAGCCGGTCGAGGATGCGACGGGTCTCCTGCGCGTCGACGAGGTCGATGTCGAGTTCGCGGGTGTTGCCGATGGCGGCCTGGATCGCGTCCTTGGTGATCTCGTGGAAGACCATGCGCTTGACAGGCACCTTGGGCTTGAGGGTCTCGAGCAGGTGCCACGCGATGGCCTCGCCCTCGCGGTCCTCATCAGTTGCGAGCAGGAGCTCGTCGGCGGTCTTGAGGGCGCGCTTGAGCTCGGCCACGGTCTTCGTCTTGCGATCGGAGACCACGTAATAGGGGTCGAAGTCGTTGTCGACGTCGATCGAGTACTTCCCGTAGGCCTGCTTGTCGGCGGCGGGGATGTCCTTCTTGTCTGCGAGGTCGCGGATGTGGCCGACAGAGCTGAGCACCTCGTAGCCATCGCCGAGGTACCCCTGAATCGACCGCATCTTCGTCGGAGACTCGACGATGACGAGCTTCTTGCCTTCAGCCAAGGGAGCGTCCTTTCTTCGAAGCACACCATACACACCGCCGTGATGGGTTGGTCACAGTGGTCGCCTGCATTTTCGCCGGAAAGTGCTTCGTGCCGCCGTCAGGATCCCTCGGGTGGCCCAGCACGGGCTCGGGAGACGGCAGCGAGTCCAGCGTACGCCGCGTTCACCTGCACGGTCGCCACGAAGCCGTCGACGGCGCAGTCCGTGAGCATGGCGCCGGAGGCGGCGGCGACACGGGCGGCGAGTGCGCACGGCTCCTCGCCCGTCGCAATCGCACCGCTGGCGGCGTCCGCCGCGGCGAGCGCCGCGGCATCGGCCGCTCCGGCTGCGCGCTGCGCCGTGACTGCCGCTCCCCCTACGGCGGCGAGCCCCAACGAGAGCGCCGCGGCGACCGACAGGAGACCGGCGGCGAGGGCTGACCCCGCCATCAGCGCTCCCCTTCTACAGCCCCGCTCATCACAGTCCTCCGGCGAGCGCGCAGCTGGATGACTGAAGCCCGATCCGGATGAGCCCGCCGACTTCGAAGTCCGTCTGCGCGGACACGCATACGAGATCGCCGGACGAACTCGTCAACATCCCCGCTCCCGGGACCGCGCTTGTCACGGCCCGCGCCGCGGCTCCCTCGTCTTCACCCCGGCCGAGAAGCCGCGCGGCATCCGCGGTCGCATCCTGGAGGGCGACCTGACGAGAGGCCGCCCCCAGAGCACCCGCGCCGAGGAGCAGCGCAAGCATGACAGCGGGCAGCGCAAGCGCGAGTTCGGCCGCGACGGAGCCGCGTTCACCGCAGCGGACGGCCCCCATCACGACACCGTGAGCGCCCGGCGGACGAGGTCGGTGAGGATGCCGCGCACCTCGTCGGACCTCATGATGACGACGAGGAGGCCCGCGAAGGCCACGGCGGCCATGGTCGTGATCGCATACTCCGCCGTGGCTGCGCCGCTGTCGTCGCCGAAGAGGGTCGCTGCGCGGCAGCGGGTGAGTTCGGGGATGGTGTTCATGGGTTCCTTCTTTCTGTGAGCGGATGCTCGGCGCATCCGGCGATGTGCGGCCGTCAGAGCGGCAGCGGTGTCGACACGAGGACGCTCAGCAGCATCGGGGCGACCCCGAGGAGGAGAAAGGCCGGCAGTGTGCAGACCCCGAGCGGGATGAGGAGCTTCGTCGAGAGCTTCGCCGCGCGCATGCGGCCGTCGACGCGGGACGCGTGGCGTTCCTGCCCCGCGGATGCACGCAGGAGTTCGCCGGCGGGCACACCGGCTGAGCGCGACAGATCGAGCACTGAACGGATGCGGGCGTCATCTCCGATCCGCGATGCGGGGCTCTCTTCGACCAGGCGCAGCGCGCGTGGGATGGAGGCACCGCCCGACAGTGCGACCGCCATAAGCTCTGCCCTCATTCCGGGAGTGCCCGGTTCCGGGCGGGCGCGCCTGAGCAGCCGCGCCGTCCACATTCGCGCCGCGAGGACGAGCAGCAGGCCGGCGACGACGCAGCCCGCACCGGCGGGAGTGCCGACGATCACTCCGACCGTGTCGAATCCGAGCGCGAAGCCGAGGAGGAGCCCTGCGAGCGGCATCCAGAGGAGAAGCCGGGCGGTGCCGGCCGGCTCGGCCAGCGCGATGCGCACGTCATCGGCGGCGGACGCCGCATCACGAAGCGTCTCGGCGATCATTCTCAGCACCTCGGCGAGCGGAGCCCCCACGGTCGTCGCCACCTCCCACGCCGCGGCGAGATCCTGCCACGCCCCGCCTTCGGCTTCGATCGCGGCGATCAACGGCGCACCCGCGTCGATCCGAGCGACGATCGACTCCGCATGAACGTCGCCGATCGAGACGAGGTGGCGCCACGCGACCACCGGCACCGCGCCAGCCTGCAGCAGCACCGCCAATGTCTGCACCGACGTGGCCGTGTCGGCGCCGGAATCGGGAGAGCCTCGTCGCCGACGACTCACCACGGTCGCACCTCATCGATACCGAGGCGATCACCGATCAGCGTGAACTCTCCTGCCTGCGCGATGCGTCGCTGCCCGCCCGGCGCCCGTTCGAGGTGCAGGACCACCGTGAACGCGCTCACCGCCTGGCGCGCGAGCGCCGTGGCATCCATCGAGGCGAGGGCACCGAGGGCCTCCAAGCGCGCCGGCACATCGCTCAGCCCACTGGCGTGCAGGGTGCCGGCGCCGCCGTCATGTCCGGTGTTCAGTGCGGTGAGGAGCTCTCTGACCTCCTCACCGCGGCATTCGCCGACGACGAGCCTGTCGGGTCTCATGCGCAGCGACTCCCGCACGAGCCGGGCCAGAGTGATGCCGCCAGCACCCTCGAGGTTCGGCTGCCTGGCCTCGAGGGCCACGTGGTGAGGGTGCCGAGGGCGCAGCTCTGCCACGTCTTCGATCGTGACGATGCGCTCAGCGGTCGGCACCGCCGAGAGCAGGGCGGACAGCAGCGTCGTCTTTCCCGTGCCCGTGCCTCCGGTGATGAGGATGTTCGCGCGCTCGGCCACGAGCCCCCGAAGCCAGCTGTGCTGCCGAGCGTCGAAGGAGCCGAGGGCGGCCAGCGCCTCGAGGTCGGCCGCGCGCACACGGGGCACGCGGATCGAGAGCGCCGTGCCCGTCGTCGAGATCGGGGCGAGCACCGCATGAACCCGGATGCCGGACTCCAGCCTCACGTCGACGCATGGCGCCTGATCGTCGAGATGTCTGCCACCGAGGCCGACGAGAGCGACGGCGAGGTCGCGCGCCTCGCGTTCGGAAGCGCTCCACCCCGAGACGGGTTCGGCGCCGTGACCGCGATCGACGAAGAGCCCAGAGGCTCCGTTGACGAAGATGTCGGTGACCGACTCGTCTGCGCAGTGCTCGGCGAGCGGTCCGAACACCGGGTCGACGGTCAGCGGTGTGTGCGCCCCTGATCGGAGATCTGCACCCCACGGCATGACGCCGCGGGGCTGGAGGACGAAAGGATCTGCCATGCCCCGAAAGTAGGCGGGCCCCCGTGCCTGCATCTGCCGCCGCGAGCCATTTCGTCGCGCCCTGTGGGGAACCGCGGACCGACGGCATCCGTGCAGAGGGGATGCGGTTCGGGGCGGCGCAGGAACGGGTGATTCGTGAGAACGCTCCCACACAGAGAAGGGCGGCATCTCACGGGGGGAATGAGATGCCGCCCACGGCGTCCCCTCATGGGGGAATCGGGCACGCCAAGGCCAGAATGAGAATTCGGCTGACGTCGAGTGTACGCAAGGCGACCGTCCTGACAAAACCCGTCGCGCTACCTACTTTCGGCAGTATGCGACGTCGGTGGCCGGGACTAGATTCGCCGTGACCTGATCGTGCCCCCGTACGGTCATGCCCGCACGACCTGCCATGCCGCAAAGGAGCGTCTG
The DNA here is from genome assembly GCF_001423615.1 of Microbacterium sp. Leaf159. Taxonomy (GTDB): domain Bacteria; phylum Actinomycetota; class Actinomycetes; order Actinomycetales; family Microbacteriaceae; genus Microbacterium. Next base: position 309,024 of record NZ_LMOU01000002.1, read on the forward strand.
CCGATGAGCAGTCAGATCGATCATCTTCTCGATGAGACCCGCCAGTTCCCGCCGTCCGAGGAGTTCGTCGCCCAGTCGGTCTCTTCACCGGCGCTGTACGAGAGTGCGGCGACCGACCGCGAAGCGTTCTGGGCCGAGCAGTCCCGCGAGCTCCTGGAGTGGCACAAGCCGTTCACGCAGGTGCTCGACTGGTCGACTCCCCCGTTCGCGAAGTGGTTCGGCGACGGCGAGCTCAACGTCGCCTACAACTGCCTCGACCGGCACGTCGAGGCGGGCAACGGCGACCGCGTCGCACTGCACTGGGAGGGCGAGCCGGGCGACTCCCGGTCGATCACCTACGCCGAGCTCACCGAGGAGGTCAAGCGCGTCGCCAACGTGCTCGAGGGGCTCGGAGTCGGCCACGGCGACCGCGTCGCGATCTACCTGCCGATGATCCCCGAAGCAGTCGCGTCGATGCTCGCGGTCGCCCGCGTCGGGGCCATCCACTCCGTCGTGTTCGGCGGATTCAGTGCCGACAGCCTGCGCTCGCGCATCGACGACGCCGGGGCGAAGCTCGTGATCACCGCCGACGGCGGATACCGCAAGGGCCGCGTGTCCGCTCTCAAGCCCGCGGTCGACCAGGCACTCGCCGACCGGGGCGACGGCGAGCAGCAGACGGTCGAGCACGTGCTCGTCGTCAAGCGCGGCGAGAACGAGGTCGAGTGGGAAGAGGGCCGCGACCTGTGGTGGCACGAGGTCGTCCCCGCGGCATCCCCCGAGCACACGGCCGAGGCCTTTCCCGCCGAGAACCCGCTGTTCATCCTCTACACCTCCGGCACCACCGGAAAGCCGAAGGGCATCCTGCACACGTCCGGCGGCTATCTCACCCAGGCGGCCTACTCGCACAAGTACGTGTTCGACCTGCACCCCGAGACCGACGTCTACTGGTGCACGGCCGACATCGGCTGGATCACCGGCCACAGCTACGTCACCTACGGCCCCCTCGCCAACGGTGCCACCCAGGTCATCTACGAAGGCACACCGGATGCTCCGCACCCCGGCCGCTGGTGGGAGATCATCGAGAAGTACAAGGTCTCGATCTTCTACACCGCACCGACCGCGATCCGCTCGTTCATGAAGATCGGTCGCAGCGTCCCCGCGAAGTTCGACCTGTCGTCGCTGCGCCTGCTCGGCTCGGTGGGCGAGCCCATCAACCCCGAGGCGTGGATCTGGTACCGCGATGTGATCGGCGCCGGCAAGACCCCGATCGTCGACACGTGGTGGCAGACCGAGACGGGCGCGATCATGGTCTCGGCGCTTCCCGGCGTCACGGCGACCAAGCCCGGTTCGGCGCAGGTGCCGCTTCCCGGAATCTCGATCGATGTGGTCGACGAGTCAGGATCCGAGGTGGGCAACGGCAACGGCGGCCTGCTGGTCGTCACCGAGCCGTGGCCGAGCATGCTCCGCGGCATCTGGGGAGACCCAGAGCGCTTCAAGGAGACGTACTGGGAGAAGTTCGAGAAGCAGGGCTACTATTTCGCGGGCGACGGCGCGCGGCTGGACGCAGACGGCGACCTGTGGCTGCTGGGTCGCGTCGACGACGTCATGAATGTCTCGGGTCACCGCCTGTCGACGGCCGAGATCGAGTCGTCGCTGGTCGCCCACGAGGCCACCGCCGAGGCCGCGGTCGTCGGCGCCGCGGATGAGACCACCGGTCAGGCCGTCGTCGCGTTCGTGATCATCAAGGAGAGCTACCTCTCGGCTCACGACCCCGCTGGCCTCGCACAGCAGCTGCGCCTGTGGGTCGGCGAGCAGATCGGTGCGATCGCACGACCGCGAGACGTCTACATCGTCGGCGAGCTGCCGAAGACCCGCTCGGGCAAGATCATGCGACGCCTCCTGCGCGATGTCGCAGAGGGCCGCGAGGTCGGCGACACCACGACACTGGCCGACACCGCCGTGATGAGCATCATCTCGGCCCAGGTCAAGTAGCGCGAACGCAGAACGCCCCCTCCCGATTCGGATTCGGGAGGGGGCGTTCTGAGCGTGCGGACTCAGGCGAGGATGAAGACGACGTCCACCTCGACCGGGCTGTCGAGCGGCAGCACGGGCACGCCGACTGCGGCGCGCACGTGTCGACCGGCATCTCCGAAGATCTCGCCGAGCACGAGGCTCGCGCCGTTGATGACACCGGGCTGTCCCGTGAAGTCGGGAGTGGATGCCACGAAGCCGCCGACGCGGAGCACTCCGGCGATCCGGTCGACACCGCCTGCGGCATCCGCGGCCGCCGCGAGGGCGTTGAGGGCGCAGGTGCGGGCGTAGGTGTTCGCGTCTTCGGCGGTGACTTCCGCTCCGACCTTGCCGGTGGCGGGCAGCGCACCACCGGAGAAGGGCAGCTGACCGGAGGTGTAGACGAGACCGGCGTGCACCACGGCGGGGACGTAAGCCGCGACGGGGGCGGCGACCGCGGGCAGCTCGATGCCGAGTTCGCTCAGGCGCTCGGAGACGCTCATGCCGCGCCCCCTTCGAACTGGCGGGATGCCTCGGCAGCCGCGGCGAGACCGGCGTTGCCTGCGGCATCCGCGGTCACCGGACGCTTGAAGTAGGCGACGAGCCCGCCCTCAGGTCCCTGGATGACCTGCACGAGCTCCCAGCCCTGCTTGCCCCAGTTGTTGAGGATCGCGGCGGTGTTGTGGATCAGCAGCGGGGTGGTCAGGTACTCCCACGTGGTCATGGCACTCCTGTCTGGCCGCATACGCGCGCGCGGATGCGTCAAAGGCGGTATTCAGGGAACTCCCCTACGATCAAGCGTATGCCTCAAAAGAATCGCACGGTGAAAGGTGCGCTCGGCGGAGTCCTCGGACTCGTCGGGCTCAGCGCCGTAGCCGGCCTCCTCGTCGCGGCCAGCGTCACCCCTGTTCTCGCCATGACGGGTATCGCCGGATCCCAGGCCCTCACGATCTTCGAAGACCTTCCCGCGAACCTCCAGGTGAACCGGCCGATGGAGCAGTCGACGATCTACGCGACAGCCTCCGACGGGACACCGGTCGAGCTGGCATCGTTCTACGAGCAGAACCGCGTGCCTGTGACGTACGAGCAGATCAACCCCGTCGTCTTCGACGCGGTCCTCTCGAGCGAGGACAAGGACTACTTCAGCCACGGCGGCATCAACGTCGGCGCGACGGCCAAGGCCCTCGTCGACAACCTGCGCGGCACCGACGACCGAGGCGCGTCGACCATCACGCAGCAGTACGTCAAGAACGTGCTGATCCAGGAGTGCGAGCAGGAAGCCGACCCCGCGTCGGGCACCTACGCCGACGACCTGCAGCAGTGCTGGGCCGACGCGACCAACGCGGTAGGCGCCAAGGGCATCGAACGCAAGCTGCAGGAGATGCGCTACGCCCTGCAGATCGAGAAAGAATACTCGAAGAACGACATCCTGCTCGGGTACCTCAACATCGCCAACTTCGGCGGCACGGTCTACGGCATCGAGTCGGCGGCGAACTACTACTTCTCCACCACGGCTGCGAACCTCACGGTCGCGCAGGCCGCCACGATCGCCGGAATGGTGCAGAACCCGAACCAGTATCGGATCGACCGGCCAGCCGGCACCTGGACGGACGCGGACGGCGTCGGGCACAACAGCGAGGCGGACGGCTATGCCCAGACGCTGGATCGCCGCCACTATGTGCTCGACCGCATGCTGGCACTCGGCAAGATCACGCAGGCCCAGTTCGACGAGGCGGATGCCTCGCCTATCACTCCCGCGATCACGCAGCCCACGCAGGGATGCGTGTCTGCAGGCAACGTGGCCCGCAGCGCCTACTTCTGCGAGTACGTGAAGTCCGTCGTCCTCGACGACCCGGCCTTCGGCGAGACGGAGCAGGAGCGCCGCGATCTTCTTCGCCAGGGCGGCCTGAAGATCTACTCGACGATGAACATCGACATCCAGAGCTCGGGCGCCGAGGTCATGGCGAACACGGTTCCGGCGAACTACGACAACCAGTTCTTCGGTGCGGCCGGCATCTCGCTCGAGACCAGCACGGGTCGAGTGCTGGCGATCACGCAGAACACGAACTTCAGCGAGACGATCCAGGGCGACCAGGCGTACACGGCACTGGTGTTCGGCACCGACAAGGCGCACGGTGGCTCCAACGGCTTCTCGGTCGGCTCGACGTACAAGCTCTTCACCCTGATCGACTGGCTCGAAGAGGGCCACTCGGTGCGGGAGACCCTGAACGGCAGCAACCGCGTCTTCTCGAAGTTCAAGTGCGGCGATGACATCATCCGCAATACGACCAAGATCCAGAACTTCAACAATGCCGGCGGCTCGACCGGCACCGTCATGAAGTTCACCGCCGACTCCCTCAACAGCGGATACCTCGCGATGGCCGAGAAGCTCGACCTCTGCAAGATCAACGCCGTCGCCGACCGCATGGGCGTCACGCTCGCCAACGGCGGCAAGACCACCGACGGCAGCCCGGCGCCGTACGACATCCTCGGTTCGAAGTACATCTCCCCGCTCGCGATGGCCGGCGCCTACGCCACCGTCGCGAACGGCGGCGTCTACTGCACCCCCAAGGCGATCGACCGCGTGGTCGACGCCGACGGCAACGAGCTGCCGATCCCGGAGTCCAAGTGCTCTCAGGTCATCTCGCCTGAGGTCGCCGCGACCGCAGCATTCGCGCTGCAGGGTGTCATGAACTCCGGCGGAACCGGTAACAAGGCGAACACGCGCGACGGAACGCCGCTCATCGGAAAGACCGGTACCCACGAGTCATGGGGAACCATGATGATCGAGTCGAGCACCAAGGTCACCACGGCGATCTGGGTCGGACGCTCGGAGGGGCAGGCCAGCATCCTTCGTCAGAGCTGGGGCGGCACCGCGCTGAACGAGATGCGATACCAGCTCGCGCGAACGATGCAGCGAACGGCGAATGACATCTACGGCGGCGATGGGTTCCCGCAGCCCGATGCGAACCTGAGCAAGCAGGTGCTGACCGATGTCCCCTCCGTGATCGGGATGGACACCGCGACGGCGACTGCCACGCTCGAGAACGCCGGCTTCCAGGTCGTGGTCGGTGCACCCGCCGACGGCCCCGCCGGTGACGTCATCGTCGCGCAGGACCCCTCGGGCCAGGCCCCGAGCGGTGCGACGGTCACGATCTCGCCGAGCAACGGTCAGGGAACGACAGTGCCGGACATCACCGGGCAGCCGAAGGCCGCCGCCCAGAACGCGCTGTTCGGCGCAGGGTTCTCGTCGATCTCCTTCGACAACTCGTGCAACCCGCCGAGCGCGGTCGTGGCGAGCACGAACCCACCCGCGAACACGGTGACGAACAAGTCCACGGCGATCTCGGTCACCTGCCAGTGACCTCACGACGCACGGCACACCCGGCCCTCATCGCGCTCGGCGCGGTGGGGGCCGCTGGTGCTGCGGCCGCCGTCTGGGGCATCGGCATCGAACGCTATCTGTTCACGGTGCGGGAGGCGACGGCATCCGCTCTCGCGCCCGGCTCCGCTCCGCTGCGCGTGCTGCACATCTCGGATGCGCACATGGCGCCGTGGCAGCATCGCAAGCAGGACTGGCTCGCCTCGCTCGCGCAGCTGAAGCCCGACCTCATCATCAACACCGGTGACAACCTCGGGCACCGTGACGGCCTCGAAGGGATCCGTCGGGCGTTCGAGCCCTTCGCCGGCATCCCCGGCGTATTCGTGCATGGCTCGAACGACGTCAACGGCCCGTCGCCGCGCAACCCGATCCGCTACTTCGCCGGCCCCTCGCAGCGGCACCACGAGCCCACGTTCCTCGACACGGATGCGATGGACGCGTTCTTCACGGACGAGCTCGGCTGGGCAGACCTGAACAACACGGCCGCTCGACTCACGGTCGCCGGCGACACGCTCGACTTCTTCGGGGTGAGCGATGCGCACCGACAGTGGGACCGCCTCGAGGATCTGCCCGCGGCGATCGACGCGCTCGGACCGCGGGAACCGGGCAGCTCGGTACTCGGAGTGACGCATGCGCCCTACCAGCGCGTGATGAACCGCTACATCGAGCTCGGCGCGGATGCGATCTTCGGCGGGCACACGCACGGCGGCCAGGTATGCCTCCCCGGCTTCGGCGCTCTCGTCGCGAACTGCGACATCCCCCTCAAGCAGGCCAAGGGCCTGAGCACGTGGACGCAGGGCGGGCGCACGGTGCCCCTCAACGTCAGCGCCGGCTGCGGTCACTCGATCTATGCGCCCGTGCGCTTCGCGTGCCGCCCCGAGGCCACACTGCTCACGCTGACGGCGCGCGGTTGATCCCTCGATTCGGCACTGAGAGCATTTCGCTGTAGACTCGGAGGGTTGCAAAACGGGGTGTGGCGCAGCTTGGTAGCGCGCTTCGTTCGGGACGAAGAGGTCGCAGGTTCAAATCCTGTCACCCCGACCAGTAACACCGGAAGGCCGCCCTCACGGGCGGCCTTCTCTGTACCAGGACCGAGCGAGAGGGACGGCGTGAGCACCCTGTTCCCTCCCCCGCGCCGTCTCACCCGCGGCATCGCGATCGCCCTCGGCATCCCTTTCTTCGCGGGCCTCGCCCTGCTCACGCTCACTCCCGCGCGTGTCGAGGAGACCATGCCGAACCTGCTCGACCTCGTGCTCTCTGCGGCGCACCGGCTGGGCTGGGAATCGCTCGACTTCACCCGCCTCGAGATCATCGCGAACGTGCTCGTGTTCGTGCCGGTGGGCATCCTCGCGTTCGTGCTCGTGCCTCGGCGCTTCTGGCCGCTCGCGGTCATCCTGGGGCCGGCACTGTCGCTCTCGATCGAGATCGCACAACGTCTGGCGCTGCCGCATCGTGCCGCCACCGTCACCGATGTGATCGCCAACTCGGGAGGCGCCCTGATCGGCGTCTTCGTCGCGATCGCCGGAACCCTGCTGTTCGCGCCTCAGAGCTCTCACCGTCCACCCCGTAATCTGGAAGCATCATGACCTCGCCTGATCTCGTAGCGTTCGATCTCGACGACACCCTCGCCCCCTCGAAGGGCGCCATCGACCCTCGCATCGCCTCGCTGCTGCGCGCGCTGCTCGAGAGGGTCGACGTCGCCATCATCTCCGGCGGCAACGAGACCCAGTTCCGCTCGCAGGTCATCGCCCACCTCGGCGAGATCGACGCGACCACGGCCGCACGACTGCATCTGCTTCCGACGTGCGGTACCCGGTACCTGCGTCATGACGGTGCGGACTTCACTGCCGTGTATGCGCAGGACCTCATTGCCGAGCAGAAGACCGGAGCGCTGACCGCGCTGCGCGAGGAGGCCGAGCGCTTGGGGCTCTGGGAGGCCGAGCCGTGGGGCGACATCCTCGAGGACCGCGGCTCGCAGATCACCTTCTCGGCCCTCGGGCAGAAGGCCCCGCACGACGCGAAGCGCGACTGGGATCCGTCCGGCGCCAAGCGAGAGGCTCTGCGGGATGCCGTGGCCGCCCGTCTTCCCGACCTCGAGGTGCGCTCTGGCGGCTCGACCTCGATCGACATCACCCTCGCGGGGATCGACAAGGCCTACGGGATGCGGCAGCTCGCCGAGCACACCGGCATCGCCCTGACCTCGATGCTGTTCTACGGCGACCGTCTCGACGAGGGCGGCAACGACTACCCCGTGCTCGCGATCGGCGTCCCCTCCGTGGCCGTGGAGGGCTGGGAGGACACCGCCGACAAGCTCGACGCGCTCCTCCCCACGCTCTGACGCTCGCCCCCTGCCTCCGGCCCACCCGGGCGACGGAGTTCTAGCATGTCGGTATGGAACCGCTGCTGATCGTCGTCCTGACCGCGGCCGTCGCGAGCGCGGCGTGCTGGATCCTGTCGCTCGCGACCCGCGACACCTCGTGGGTCGACCGCGCCTGGTCGATCGTGCCGGTCGTCTACGTGTGGATCTTCACGGGCACAGCCCTCGCCGGCGGTGAGGACGCGAGCCGCCTCGTTCTCATGGCCATCCTCGTGACCCTGTGGGGTGTGCGCCTGACCTACAACTTCGCCCGCAAGGGCGGGTACACCGGCATGGAGGACTACCGGTGGGCGATCCTGCGCGGACGCATGAAGCCGTGGCAGTTCCAGCTCTTCAACCTGCTGTTCATCATCGCGTACCAGATGACGCTGCTCGTGCTGATCACGCTGCCGGCGGAGATCGCGCTGCAGCATCCTGCTCCGCTGAACGTGTGGGACCTCGTGTTCGCCGCGATCTTCCTGGCACTGCTCATCGGCGAGACCGTCGCCGACCAGCAGCAATGGGAGTTCCATCGACGCAAGAAGCAGGCGGGCGGCACGCTCGCCCCAGGCTTCGCCACCGAGGGGCTGTTCCGCGTCAGCCGGCACCCCAACTTCTTCTTCGAGCAGAGCCAGTGGTGGGCGCTCTACGCGATCGGGGCGACGGCTGCGGTCGCCTCAGGTGCCGGCTTCCTCGGCGGCGCGCTGAACTGGACGGTGATCGGGCCGTTCCTGCTCAGCATCCTGTTCCTCGGATCGACGATCTTCACCGAGTCGATCACCGCGGCGAAGTACCCCGCGTACGCCGACTACCGCCGGACGACATCCATGCTCATCCCTTGGCCGCCGCGGACCCGACGAGTCGCCGAGTCCGCGGCCTGACCGAGGCCCGCGTCAGCGCACCACCGCGTCGGATGCAGCGCGCGTCACCGGCACGAGGCGCGTGAGCTGGGTGACATGCGCGGGCTCGAGCTCGGCGAGCGAGGCCACCCCGAGCAGACGCATGGTGCGCTCGATCTCGGTGCGGAGGATGCTGATCGTGCGGTCGACGCCCGCACGGCCACCGGCCATCAGGCCGTACAGGTAAGCGCGGCCGATGAGTGTGAAGTCTGCCCCCAGTGCGACCGCGGCGACGATGTCGGCACCGTTCATGATGCCGGTGTCGATCATGACCGTGAAGTCGTCGCCGACGGCCTTGCGCACCTCCGGCAGCAGGTGGAACGGGATGGGCGCACGGTCGAGCTGGCGTCCTCCGTGGTTCGAGAGCACGATGCCGTCGACGCCTGCGTCGCGCAGTCGCACCGAGTCCTCGACGTTCTGCACGCCCTTGATGACGATCTTGCCGGGCCAGATGTCGCGGATCACCGCGAGGTCGTCGTAGCTGATGGTCGGGTCCATGGCGGCGTCGAGCAGCTCGCCGACGGTGCCGCCGGTGGTGCTCAGCGACGCGAACTCGAGTTTGGGGGTCGTGAGGAAGTCGTACCACCACCACGGACGGGGGATGGCGTTGATGATCGTCCCGAGCGTCAACTGGGGCGGGATGCTGAAGCCGTTGCGCTTGTCGCGCAGGCGCGCGCCCGCGACGGGGGTGTCGACCGTGAACTGCAGGGTGTCGAAACCGGCGGCGGCCGCACGTCGGGTCAGCTCATACGAGATCTCGCGGTCGCGCATGACGTACAGCTGGAACCAGTTGCGACCGTGGGGGTTCGTCGCCTTGACTCCCTCGATCGATGTCGTGCCGAGGGTCGACAGGGTGAACGGGATTCCTGCGGCGGCGGCGGCTCCGGCTCCCGCGACCTCACCCTCGGTCTGCATGAGACGCGTGAATCCGGTGGGGGCGATGCCGAAGGGCAGCGCTGACGGACCGCCGAGGATCTCGACGGACGTGTCGACCGACGGAGCCGGACGCAGGATGCCGGGGTGGAACTCGACATCCTGGAAGGCCTGGCGTGCACGCGTGAGCGAGAGTTCTCCCTCTGCCGCACCGTCGGTGTAGTCGAACGCCGCCTTGGGCGTGCGGCGCTTGGCGATCGTGCGCAGGTCGTCGATCGTGAGCGCCGAGTCGAGGCGGCGCTTCTTGCCGTCGAACTCGGGCTTCTTGAACTTCATCAGCTCGAGCAGCTCTGCGGGGTTGGGAAGCTGGCGCTGGACCATGTCGTGTCCTCTCAGTCGGTGGGTCGGGTGCTGCGGGTGAGTCCCGCCGCCGTGTAGTAGCCGGTGATGTGCGCGCGCACGAGCGCCTGCGCTGTCGTCGCGTCACCTGCGGCGATGGCCGCGATGATCGCGCGGTGCTCGGTGCGCAGGAGGTCGGCCATGGCGTCCCAGTCGGCGATGGCCCCTGCCCCCTCCTGCACGTACGACTCGATGGCGGTGCGGAGCCCGGCCATGATCGCCGCGACGACAGTGTTGCCGCTCGACTCGGCCAGCGCGAGGTGCAGCTGCGCGTCGAGGGCGAGGAACTCCGCAGAGGTCAGCCCTTCGGCATCCATGGCATCGAGGACGCTGTGCGCAGCGGCGAGATCCGGATCCTGCTGGCCTGCGAGAGCTGCGGCGACGGCGTCCTCGAGCAGCAGACGGGTCTGCACGACATCGGTCAGAGGGAAGCCTTGAGCGGCGACCTGGAGGCGCAGCAGTGTCGACATGCCTCCGGTCGGGGTCGCGATGACGATGGCACCCGATTGGGGTCCGGACCCCGTAGCCGTGCGGATGAGCCCCATCACCTCGAGAACGCGCAACGCCTCGCGAACGCTCGACCGTCCTACACCGAGATCGGCGGCGAGGTCGCGTTCCGAGGCGAGTCGATCACCGGGGCCGAGACGACCGTCGAGCAGGTCCCGCTCGACATGCTCGAGGACCAGGCGCCAGGCGCGCGCGGGCTGCTCGGGCATCCGCTCTCCTCGTCGTTCGCGTCGGCGGCGTCGATCATCGACACGCTCCATGTGGTCTGACCACAGTAGCGCGTGTGGTCAGACCACGCAATCCGAGCATGATGAGACACCGCCCGCGGGCGGGAGGGATGAGTCGTGGACTGTCAGCCCAGGCGTCCGCCGGACTCTTCGAGGTAGCAGGCGCCGCACAGCGACTCGTAGGTCGTGACCTCGGGAGCGACGGCCCCGCCCGCTCCCTCGTCGATGGCGACCTGGTCTCCGTCGAACACGAACCGGCCGCCGATCACGCGACCGTTGAAGACCGCCTTGCGCCCGCAGCGGCAGATGGTCTTCAGCTCTTCGAGTGAGTGCGCGATCGCGAGCAGGCGCGCCGATCCCGGAAACGCGTGGGTGAGGAAGTCGTTGCGGATGCCGTAGGCGATCACGGGGATGCCGTCTTCGATCGCGATGCGGAAAAGATCGTCGACCTGCTCGGCGGTGAGGAACTGCGCCTCGTCGATCAGAAGGCACGCGACATCGATCGATCCGCCACGGACCGGTTCGCCGGCGACCGCGCGACGCACGCGCTCCCGATGCTCGCCGAAGAGCGCACGAACGTCGGCGTCCGGCGCGATGAGAAAGTCGACCTCTCGAGTGACGCCGAGGCGACTCGCGATCTCGGACGCACCCTTGGTGTCGATCTCGGGCTTGGCGAGCAGCACGTGCTGCCCGCGCTCCTCGTAGTTGTACGCGGCCTGCAGCAGCGAAGTGGACTTGCCCGAGTTCATCGCCCCGTAGCGGAAGTAGAGCTTCGCCACAGGCCGCTTATTCGTTGATGCCGAGCGTGGCGGCCGTCGCCGCGATGGACTTCGCTGCCAGCGCCGCGTCCGTGTTCAGCTTCTCACCGAACGTCGGGATGAGTTCGCGCAGCTCGGACTCCCAGCCGGGATACTCGGCGGGGAAGCACTTCTTGAGCAGATCGAGCATGATCGGCACGGCGGTGGATGCACCAGGAGAAGCGCCGAGCAGACCCGCGATCGAGCCGTCACCCGCCGCGACGACCTCGGTGCCGAACTGCAGGATGCCGCCCTTCTTGGCGTCCTTCTTCATCACCTGTGCGCGCTGACCGGCGTCGATCAGTGTCCAGTCCTCGTCCTTGGCCGTGGGCATGAACGTGCGGAGGCTGTCGACCTTCTTGGCGTGATTCTTCATCAGCTCGCCTACGAGGTAGGTGATCAGGTCGGGATTCGCGAACGCGACCCGCAGCATCGGCCACAGGTTGTGCGTGCGCACCTGCGACACGATGTCGAGCATCGAGCCGTTCTTGAGGAACTTGGGGCTGAACGTGGCGAAGGGGCCGAACATCAGCGAGGCCTCGCCGCCGACGACGCGCGTGTCGAGGTGCGGCACCGACATGGGAGGAGCACCCACGGACGCCTGCGAGTAGACCTTGGCCTGGTGCTGGGCGACGATCTTCGGGTTGGAGGTCTTCAGGAACTGACCACCGATCGGGAAGACTCCGTAGCCCTTGATCTCGGGGATGCCCGAGCGCTGCAGCAGCTTGAGGGCCCAGCCGCCGGCGCCGACGAACACGAAGCGGGCCTTGACCTGGTTCGGCGTGCGCCCGATCGTCGTGCGGTAGTTGACGAGCCAGGTGCCGTCCTTCTGCTTCTTCAGGCTCTTGACCTCGTGGTTGGTGCGCAGCGTCACGCCCGACTCGGTGAGGTGGTCGAAGAGCTGATGCGTCAGCGCACCGAAGTCGACATCGGTACCGGCCGGCACGCGCGTCGCGGCGAACGGCTCGCCCTTGCGGCGCTGCTGCATGAGGAGCGGGGCCCACTTGTTGATGACGCGCGAGTCCTCGCTGTACTCGATGCCGTCGAACAGCGGCTGCTGCTTGAGCACCTCGTAGCGGTCCTTGAGGTACTTGACGTCCTTCTCCCCGCGCACGAACGTCATGTGCGGCGTCGCGTTGATGAAGGTCGAGGGAGCGTCGAGCACTCCCCTATCGACCAGCGACGACCAGAACTGACGGCTCTGCTGGAACTGCTCGTTGATCGAGACGGCCTTGGCCGGGTCGAGAGGCGCGCCCTTCTGCTGCGGCATGTAGTTCAGCTCGCAGAGCGCCGCGTGGCCCGTGCCCGCGTTGTTCCAGGGGTTCGACGACTCCTGAGCCACATCGGAGAGTCGCTCGAACGCGACGATCTTCCAATCCGGCTGCAGCTCGTGCAGAAGGGTACCCAGGGTGGCGCTCATGATGCCACCACCGATCAAGACGACATCGACGGTTTCGGTCACCACGACAGTCTAGTTCGCGGCCACGTCATGACTGACCACGCGGCCCGGTCCCGCGAGACCGGATCCGCATGGCGGCGATGCGATCAGGCTATGGCGACCAGACGCTGGGCAAGGATCTCGGCGATCTGCACGGCGTTGAGCGCCGCACCCTTGCGCAGGTTGTCGTTGCTGATGAACAGCACGAGGCCCTTGTTCTCGGGAGCGGACTGGTCGGCACGGATGCGTCCGACGAAGCTCGGGTCCTTGCCCGCGGCCTGCAACGGGGTCGGCACCTCGTCGAGGACGACACCGGGAGCGGCGGAGAGCACCTCGGCGGCACGCTGCGGCGTGATGTCGTTCGCGAACTCGACGTTGATCGAGAGCGAGTGTCCGGTGAAGACGGGGACGCGGACGCAGGTGCCGGCGACACGGAGGTCGGGCAGCTCGAGGATCTTGCGGCTCTCGTTGCGGAGCTTCTTCTCTTCGTCGGTCTCGTTCTGACCGTCGTCGACGAGGTTGCCCGCGAACGGGATGACGTCGAACGCGATCGGCGCGACGTACTTCTCGGGCTCGGGGAAGTCGATCGACGAGCCGTCGTGCACGAGGCGCAGGGTGTCGCCCTGGGCGAGGACGCCCTCGACCTGACCGAGGAGCTCCTGGGCGCCGGCGAGACCGGAGCCGGAGACGGCCTGGTACGTCGAGACGATGAGGCGCTCGAGACCGGCCTCGGCGTGCAGCGCCTTCAGCACGGGCATCGCGGCCATGGTCGTGCAGTTCGGGTTCGCGATGATGCCGCGGGGGCGGTCGTCGATCGCGTGCGGGTTGACCTCGCTGACCACGAGAGGCACCTCGGGGTCGTTGCGCCAGGCGCTGGAGTTGTCGACGACGACGGCTCCTGCCTCGGCGAACCGGGGAGCGTAGGCACGGCTGGCGGTCGCGCCGGCCGAGAAGAGGGCGATGTCGATGCCCCCGGCATCCGCGGTCTCGACATCCTCGACGATGACCGTCGCTCCGCCGAACTCGATGGCAGTACCAGCGGAGCGCGACGACGAGAACAGACGCAGCTCGCGAATCGGGAAGGACCGCTCGGCGAGAATCTCGCGCATCACGGTGCCCACCTGGCCGGTGGCGCCCACGATGGCGACGGAGAGTCCTGAGTCGGAGATGCGGGTCATGATGTTCCTTGGCGTCGTGCAGTACAGCAGTCGAGGCTTCGGGCGCGACGTCGGGGTGCGGATGCCGCGCCTGGCGCCGATGTCAGGGTTTCGGTGAGTCTACCGTGCCGCCCGGTGATCGAGCGCCGTCGGGTGGGGGCCTGGTCAGCGGCCGGTGCCGGCGTGGACCGTGGCCTCGGCGTCTCCGTCGAGACCATAGGCGGTGTGCACGGTGCGGGCGGCCTCGGCGAGGTCGGTGTCGCGGAGCACCACCGAGATGCGGATCTCGGACGTCGAGATCATCTCGATGTTGATGCCGCCGGCGGACAGCGCCTCGAACAGCACCGCCGAGACTCCGGAGTGCGTGCGCATTCCGGCACCCACCACGGAGAGCTTGCCGATCTGGTCGTCGTGCACGAGGTTCTGGAAGCCGACCTCGGTCTGCTCCCCCGCAAGCGCCTTGAGCGCTGCCGCCGAATCGGCCTTGGGAACCGTGAACGAGATGTCGGTGCGTCCTGTGGCCGACACGTTCTGCACGATCATGTCGACGTTCGCGCCCGACTTGGCGACGATCTTGAAGATCTCCGCTGCCTTGCCCGGCACGTCGGGCACGCCTGCGACGGTGATCTTGGCCTGGCCGAAATCGGTGGCGACACCGGCGACGATCGGTTCTTCCATGGCTGCTGCTCCCTCGGCTTCGCGAGGGTTCTTCATGCCCTCGCCCAGAACGTATGTGCCCTCGGACGACGAGAACGTCGACCGGGCGTGGATCAGGACGCCGTGACGGCGTGCGTACTCGACGGCACGGATGTAGAGCACCTTGGCGCCGTTCGCCGCGAGCTCGAGCATCTCTTCGCTGCCGATGTGGTCGAGCTTCTGCGCCTTCGGGATGACGCGGGGGTCTGCCGTGAAGATGCCGTCGACGTCGCTGTAGATCTCGCAGACGTCGGCGTCGAGCGCCGCGGCGAGAGCGACGGCCGTCGTGTCGGAGCCGCCGCGCCCGAGCGTCGTGATGTCGCGGGTGTCGCGGTTGAAGCCCTGGAAGCCGGCGACGATGACGATCGCGCCCTCGTCGAGCGCTTCGCGCAGACGGATCGGCGTGACGTCGACGATGCGGGCGGCGCCGTGCTGGGAGTCGGTGATCATGCCGGCCTGGCTGCCGGTGAACGATCGGGCCTCGAAGCCCATCGAGTGGATCGCCATGGCCAGGAGCGCCATCGAGATGCGCTCGCCGCTCGAGAGCAGCATGTCGAGCTCGCGCGGCGCGGGGATCGGTGCGACCTCGTTGGCGAGGTCGAGCAGTTCGTCGGTCGTGTCGCCCATCGCACTCACGGCGACGACGACGTCGTGCCCTGCGCGACGCGTGTCGACGATGCGCTTGGCGACGCGCTTGATGCTCTCTGCGTCGGCGACTGAGGAGCCGCCGTACTTCTGCACGATGAGGGCCACGTTCACTCCCTGGGATGTCGGGCGGATCCGCCCACCGCTCATTCTACGATCGGCGCATATGCCCTGCTTCGCATGTGACGGGATCGGTGGCCTGTCAGGGCGCGGGCGGCAGTGGAGCGGGCGAGAGATCGGGAGCGACGGATGCGGGTGGGCGCAATCGCCCTCCGGTGGCGGCGAACCAGCATCCGACGATGATCAGCGGGAATCCGATGAGCAGACCGGGAGTCAGCGGCTCGGCGAGCACTATCGCTCCGAGGATGATCGCGACCACCGGGTTGACGTAGGTGAACAGCGGCGCCCGCACGGGACCGACCTCGCGGATGAGCGCGAAGAAGGCGAGGAATGCGATGGCCGTGCAGATGACGGCGAGAGCGAGCAGCGCGCCGATCGAGGGCAGCGTCGGCATCTGATGCTGGGTCAGGAGACCGATCGGAAGGTAGATGATCCCGATCATCAGCAGCGACAGGGTGATCGTGCCGAGCGAGGGTACGTCGTTCAGCTTGCGGGCGACGATGAACGGTGCGATCGCGTAGAGGATGGCGACCAGCAGTACCTCACCGGCGGCGAGCAGACTGATCTCGCCACCGAAGAGCCCTGGACCGGCCACGACGATCGCGACGCCGACGAAACCCACCAGGAGTCCGATGCCCCGCGCGGGGCGAAGGACGCCACGGTCTCCCCCGCCCAGGGCGATGAGCGCGGCGAACAGCGGCACGGTGGCGACGAGCAGACCCGTCATGCCCGAGGGCAGCGTCATCTCGGCATGGCCGAGCAGCACGAAGGGTCCGGCCATCTCGACGAGTCCGAACGCCAGGACCCAGGGCCAGTGCTTGAGCGCCGCACGCAGCGCACCCCCGCGGAGCGCGAACGGCAGGAGAAGCAGCGCGGCGATGAGGGTGCGACCCGCGACGATGGCGGGCGGCGAGAGCGACTCGACCGCGATGCTGATGAACAGATAGGGAACGCCCCACAGCAGGGCCATCGCTCCGAAGAGCAGCCATCCGCGGCGGGAGAACCCTCCCTGGGCGTTCACCGCACGCGCCGGGCGATCACAGCACGCGCCGACCCTCGAATGCGCGACCGAGGGTGACCTCGTCGGCGTACTCGAGGTCGCCGCCGACCGGGAGCCCTGAGGCGAGACGCGACACGGTGATCTGCATGGTCGTGAGCAGGCGGCTGAGGTAGCTCGCCGTGGCCTCGCCCTCGAGGTTCGGGTTCGTCGCGAGGATGACCTCCTGCACCGTCCCGTCGGCGAGGCGCGTCATGAGCTGGGCGATGCGCAGATCGTCGGGCCCGATGCCGGCGATGGGGCTGATCGCCCCGCCGAGCACGTGGTACAACCCACGGAACTCGCGGGTGCGCTCGATGGCGGCCACGTCTTTGGCGTCCTCGACGACGCAGATCAGTTCGGGATTGCGACGCGGGTCGCGGCAGATCGTGCAGCGCTCCTGCTCTGCCACGTTGCCGCAGACCTCGCAGAAGCGCACGCGGACGCGGATCTCGACGAGCAGCTCCGACAGACGCGCGACGTCGAACGTCGGGGTCTGCAGGATGTGGAACGCGATGCGCTGCGCGGACTTGGGGCCGATTCCGGGAAGCCGGCCGAACTCGTCGATCAGCTCCTGGACGATTCCGTCATACATCAGGAGAACCTCGTCGGGGGCTCGTAGGGCTCTTCGCGCACGAATGTCGCGCCGAGCACCTGGCGGATCACGGCCTCGCCGTAGCGCTGGACTCCCCCGGCAGGGGTGCGCTCGGTGATCACCGGGGCTGCGGCGGCGGATGCCACCTTGCGCACCGGCGCAGCAGGCTGCACGGGCGCGGACTGCGCGGGGGTCGATGACGACGGATGCGCCTGTGCGCGGCCGGCGGATGCCGCGGTCTGGGGTGTCGGCACCGGCTCGTATGCGGGGTCGTACGGCGGCTCGTCATCGAAGTACGGCGGCTCGTCATCGAGCGGAGGCGGCGGCTCGTCGCCTCCGACAGGCCGATCGACATCGGGCGCGGTCGGCGCTGCCGGAGCAGTCGGGGCTGCCGTGACCGGAGCGGCGGACGTCGCGGTGGGCGCCGCCTGAGCAGCGGCCGGTGCGGCGATCGGAGGGGTTGCAGGGTCGGCGGATGCCGGGATGGCGGCCACCGCCCACTCGGTCACCGGCCCCGCAGAAGCATCACGTGTCTGAGAGCGCGGTGAGCCCGCTGACGCAGGCTCCGATGCGGCGGCGTCGCCTGTCGGCGCACCGGAAGCGGATGTCGCCTGCTGACGAGGCGCCCCGCCCGCGGGCATCGGTGCGGGCCGATACTTCACCTTGACGCCGACTTCGTGCTCGATCGCCATGCGAAGGTGATCCGACGGGCCTGCGCCCGGGATCGTGCCCTTGAACTTCGCGACGTCGTGCTGGCTCGTGAAACCGAGGGTGAGCACCTCGGAATCGGTGTCGAAGGCGAGCGGCTGAACCGCGGTCGCGAGCAGCCAGGAGGTACGGCTGAGCCCTTCGAGACGCTTGAGCACCCCGGGCCAGGCGGCGGTGATTCTGTCGAACGTGACAGGACCGGCCGGCGCTGCGGGCGCCGCCTCGGTCTCGGATGCAGCCGCTTCGGATGCAGCCGCTTCGGATGCAGCGGCGTCGGAAGCGGCGGCTGCTTCGGACACCACGGCTCCTGGTGCATCGGATGCGGGCGCTGCAGCCGCGGGCGCCTCGTCCTGAGGTGTCGCGGCTGCCCCGGCAGCAGGGGCCGGCGCAGCGGAAGCAGCAGAGGCAGGCGCAGCGGAAGCAGCAGAGGCAGGCGCAGCGGAAGCAGCAGGGGCCGGCGCAGCGGAAGCAGCAGGGGCCGGCGCAGCGGAAGCAGCAGGGGCCGGCGCAGCGGTCGGCACAGCAGCAGGGGCCGCTGTCGAGCCAGCGGCGTGGGCGCGTGGCTCGGACTGCGCGGGAGCAGACGGCGTCTGCACTCGCGCGGGCGCAGCGGCAGACACGGAAGCGGCCGTCGTGGCGGCAGCCCCGACATCTGCTCCAGCGGCCAGAACACGGGCGACCATCAGTTCGAGGTGCAGTCGGGGCGATGTCGCGCCGGACATGTCGTCGAGGGCAGCGCTGACGACGTCGGCCGTACGCGACAGGCGCGCGGAACCGAAGGAGTCGGCCTGTGTGCGCATGCGGGCGAGCTCGTCTTCGGCGACCCCGCGCAGCACCGATGCCGCACCGGCACCGACGGCCGCGATCACGATGAGGTCTCGCAGACGCTCGAGCAGATCGTCGACGAAGCGGCGGGGGTCCTGCCCGGTCTGCACGACGCGATCGATCGCGGGGAACGCCGCAGCGGCATCGGCGACGGCCAGCGCATCGACGATCTCGTCGAGCAGGGTGGCGTGCGTGTAGCCGAGCAGTGCCACTGCCCGCTCGTACGCCACCGTCACGGTCTCAGAACCGGCAGGGGAATCGGAGCCGGCGATCAGCTGGTCGAGCAGCGAGAGGGTGTCTCGGGGCGAGCCGCCTCCGGCGCGGACCACGAGGGGCAGCACACCGCGCTCGGCGACCACGCCCTCTTCGGTGCAGAGCTTCTCGACGTACTCGAGCATCGCGGCCGGCGGCACCAACCGGAACGGATAGTGGTGCGTTCGCGAGCGGATCGTGCCGAGCACCTTCTCGGGCTCGGTGGTCGCGAAGATGAACTTGACGTGCTCAGGCGGCTCTTCGACGAGCTTGAGCAGCGCGTTGAACCCCTGCGGCGTCACCATGTGCGCCTCGTCGAGGATGAAGATCTTGTAGCGGTCGCGGCTGGGGGCGAACGTCGCCCGCTCACGCAGGTCGCGGGCGTCGTCGACGCCGTTGTGGCTGGCGGCGTCGATCTCGACCACGTCGAGCGATCCGCCACCCGCGCGCGACAGCTCGACGCAACTCGGGCACGTGCCGCAGGGGACGTCGGTGGGCCCCTCGGCGCAGTTCAGGCACCGGGCCAGGATGCGGGCAGACGTGGTCTTGCCGCACCCACGGGGTCCGGAGAAGAGGTAGGCGTGGCCGACGCGGTCACCGCGCAACGCGGTCATCAGCGGTTCGGTCACCTGGGACTGCCCGATCATCTCGCCGAACGACTCGGGGCGGTAGCGGCGGTAGAGGGCTGTGGTCACCACAACAGCCTACGGCGTGCCACGGACGTTCAGGCAGGCGCGTCCCGTCGATCACCCTGCGACACGCGCCGCGCCGCCGAGATATCGGGGCCGACGCCGTGAATCACGACGAGACGGCCTCGAACACGCCGCCGACCACCTCGACGACCCCGCCGGTCGCGTCGACCAGGTCTCCGACAGCACCGACGAGATGGACGACTCCACCGACGATCTCGATCACGTCGAAGACGGCTCCGGCGACCTCGATCGCACTGTCCAGGCTCTCCCCCGCCCGCAGCACCTGCGACTCGGTGCGCAGTGCCGTCGTCCACGAGCGCTCGAGTCCGAACAGCACCGCGTAGGGCAGGAGACGCTCGTTCAGGAGGAAGCGCCGCAGCCGCGCGGACTCGGCCTCGGCGGAGACGTCTGACCGCAGATCCGCGCCGTCGGTCGACTGGAGGAACCGCAGCGGCTCGGCCTCGGCGAGGGCGATGTACTCGCGGATGCCGGCGAGGTGCGCGCGCAGCGGCTGCGCGGACGGAAGGAACCGTCGCCACGGCCGCGGGGCGACCACGATCACCGCGACGGCGACCACGACACCCGCGATCGGCACGGCGTACACGCCGGCACCCGGTTCGCGCACCACGAGCGCTGCGAAGAGCAGCAGCAGGCACACGCCGATCACGAGGCAGGCAGCCACTCGCAGCAGGAAGGTCGCCCAGCCGCGGCGGCCACGGGCGATCAGCCCTGCGGACGTGAGCCGTGTCTCGGTCTCGTCGAGCACGCCGCGCACTCGACGGTGCAGCGCCCGAGCATCCGAGCTGAACCGTCGCACCCGACCAGAGGTGTGGTCCGGACCGAACAGCGCCTCGAGGACGCTCAGCTCCTCCGGCGTGAATGTCGCTCCGTCGACGACCTCGATGCCGATCGGCGCGCGCGTGCGTGCGCCCCGGGACGGCACGTCCTCGGCATCCACCAGCAACCGCACCTTGCGGCGCACCGCCAGGTCGATCAGTGCTGCGGCGATCGCTCTGCGGTCGGCGTTCAGCAGCAGCGCGTCATACAGCACCGTCGCACCTGGCGACGGTGCGAACCGCGGTCCGGGCGACGCCACGCGCTGCGCCGATCGCACCCGCTCGATGACGGCGAATGCGAGCAGCAGCAGGGCGGGCGCGAGCCCGAACAGCGATGCGGTGATCAGCACCGTCAGTCGATCGGCTCGATCACCGGGATCGCGGTGGTGATGACCGGGACGGATGCCGACAGTCGTGTGCCGTCCTCGCGGAGTGCGTCCGCGAACTGGCGCAGCGACGGGCGCCCGGCGATCAACGGTCCCTGGTCCGCCAGCGGGACGACGACCTCTTCGTCCGTCGTGGCGACGTAGGCGACGTCGCGCACCGTGAACGGCACGGGCTCGCCGGTGCGCACCTGCACGCGCAGAGCATCCTTCGTCAGGGTGATCTGCAGCGCCGATCCCTGCCACTGCAGCGGGTACGACAGCGACGGCCAGTCGGCCGGCAGCCGAGGGTCGAAACTCAGTTCACCGGCGTAGTCTCGCATGCCTCCGAAGCCGCACACGAGCGCGGTCCACACGCCGCCGGCGGATGCGACGTGCACGCCGTCGGCCGCATTGTGGTGCAGATCGTGGAGGTCGACGAACAGCGACTGCTGGAAGTACTGCAGCGCGAGCTCCTGGTATCCGACCTCCGCGGCGAGGATCGACTGCACGACGGCCGACAGCGTCGAGTCACCCGTCGTCAGCGGGTCGTAGTAGTCGAAGTCGGCCTTCTTCTCTTCGGGCGTGAAGTGGTTGCCCTGCAGGAACAGCGCGAGCACCACATCGGCCTGCTTGAGCACCTGGAACCGGTAGATCACGAGCGGGTGGAAGTGCAGCAGCAGCGGGCGCTGCTCGGCGGGCGTGTGCGCGAGATCCCAGAGCTCGCGCTCGAGGAACAGCGAGTCCTGCGGGTGGATGCCGAGGCTCTCGCTGAACGGGATGAACATCGCATCCGCCGCGCGCTCCCAGCCCTCGGCCTCACCCTCGGCGAGTCCGGTGCGCTCGACGACCCTGGAGAACTCCTCACCGTTGGCCTCCTGCGCCTCCCGCACGACCTTCGCCGCATAGCGCAGGTTGTAGCGAGCCATGACGTTCGTGTACAGGTTGTCGTTCACGACGGTCGTGTACTCGTCGGGGCCGGTGACTCCGTGGATGTGGAACGTCTCGATGCCGTCGTCGTCCGTGGTGTCCGCGACGAGGCGCGAGGTGCGCCAGAAGCCGAGCGTCGCCCAGAGGCGCGCGGTCTCGATCGCGATGTCGATGCCCTCGCGACGCAGGAAGTCGTCGTCGCCGGTGGCGCGGACGTACTTGCCGAGCGCGAAGCTGACGTCGGCGTTGATGTGGTACTGCGCGGTGCCCGCGGCGTAGTATGCCGACGCCTCTTCACCGTTGATCGTGCGCCAGGGGAACAGCGCCCCCGCCTCGTTCAGCTGGGCCGCGCGACGACGGGCCGCCGGGAGCATGAGCACTCGTGCCCGCAGCGCGTTGCGCGCCCACTGCGGCGAGGTGTACGTGAGGAACGGGAGCACATAGATCTCGGTGTCCCAGAAGTAGTGGCCGCTGTATCCGGACCCCGAGACGCCCTTCGCCGGCACGCCGGTTCCGTCGGCGCGGGCCGATGCCTGAGCCAGCTGCAGGAGACACCAGCGGGTGGCCTGCTGGATGTCGTCGTGCTCGCCGATCTGCACGTCGCTGCGGGCCCAGAACGCCGCGAGCCATTCGGCCTGGCGATCGAACTGCGCCTGCACGCCCTCGAAGGCGACGCGGTCGAGCGAGCGGCGGCAGCGGTCGACGAGCTCTCGAGCCGGCACGCCGCGCGAGGTGTGATAGCTGACCAGCTTGGTGACCGAGATGGGGACACCGGCCTTGGCCTGCACGCGGAAGACGTTCTTCGAGATGTCCTCTTCGATCAGCGTGCGCGAGGTGTAGTCGTTCTCGGTCTCGATGATGTGGTCGGCGACGACCGCGACCGTCATGCCCGATGCGGCGACCGAATACGACAGAGCGGATCGGAGTCCGTCCTGCCAGTGCTCGGCGGGCTCCAGCACGCGCTCGGCGATCTTCTCGGCCTTGCGGGGGTCGAATCCGCTCTTCGCCTGGTTGGGGGTGCCCGCGTAAACGCCGGCGCCGTCCTGACGGTTGATCATCTGGCAACTGACCGTGACGGGAGCGTCGGCGTTCTCGACGACGACCTCGAGGCGCAGCACCGCGAGGTGACGCTCCTCGAAGCTGACGATCCGCTCGTCGCGCATGCGCACGCGTTTGCCCGACGGCGTCTCCCACACCACGACGCGCTCGAGCACCCCGGTGCGCATGTCGAGCGTGCGGCGGTATTCGCGGACGTCCGCCTCGTCGAACGAGATCGGCTCGTCGTCGACGTAGACGCGCATGACCTTGGCGTCCGGCGCGTTGACGATCGTCTGCCCGACCTCGGCGAAGCCGTAGGCCTGCTCCGCGTGACGGATGGGCCACGTCTCGTGCAGACCGTTGATGAAGGTGCCGTGCTCGTGCGCGCCGCGCCCTTCGATGTGGTTGCCGCGGAGCCCGAGGTAGCCGTTGCCGACACTGAACAGGGTCTCCCCCACTCCGTCTTCGGAATAGCGCGTCTCGATGAGCCGCCAGGGGTCGACGGGGAAGCGGTCGCGGTCGATCATGCGGTCTCCTCGGAGTCGGGGCTGAGGGTGGAGTCGGGGCTGAGAGTGGAGTCGGTGGCCGTCGTGGCATGGTCTGCGAGGAACACGTCGAGATCCTCGACCACGACGGTCGCGCCCGCGTCACGCAGAGCATCAGCTCCCGCGCCGCGGTCGACGCCGATGACGGTCGCGAATCCGGCGGCGGCGGCGGACGCTGCGCCGGACGTCGCGTCCTCGACGGCGATGCTGTGAGCCGGGTCGACCCCGAGGGCCACGGCACCGGCGTGGAACATGTCGGCGGCGGGCTTGGAGGCGAGGTCCTCGCGTTCGGCCACGACGCCGTCGACGACGATGCGGAAGAACGAGCGGAGGCCGGCCGCGGCCAGCACCTCCTCGGCGTTCTTGGAGCTCGACACGACGCCGAGCGGCACACCCGCCGCGGACAGCTTCTCGACGAGCGCGAGCGAGCCGGGGAAGGGCGCGATGCCCTCGGCCCGGAGCGACTGGGCGAAGGCGGCGTTCTTGCGGTTGCCGATGCCGCAGATCGTCTCGGCCTCCGGCTCATCGTCGACCGCGCCCCACGGGATCTCGACATTGCGGCTGCGCAGAAGGCTCGCGACGCCGTCGTAGCGCTTCTTGCCGTCGACGTAGTCGAAGTAGTCGGCATCCGAATACGGCGGCGTGATGCCCCAGCGCTCGAAGACGTCGTCGAACACGACCTTCCACGCACGCATGTGCACCTCGGCCGTCGGCGTGAGCACGCCGTCGAGGTCGAACAGGACGCCTTCGGCGCGGAGCGGATCGGGCAGGGCTTCGGGCACAAAAGCCTCCAGGAGAAGGACGACGGGTTCCGGCACCTCTCCGTGCCACTGTGCAAGCGTAGTGCGGCGAGGCATCGCCGGTAACCCCCGAGGGCGTATGGATCAGAGCATGCGCGAGGTCTGTCTGGCGATCTCGAGCTCTTCGTTCGTCGGCACGACCAGCACGGTCACCCGCGAGTCGTCGGTGGAGATCCGACGGATGCCGCGCTGTCGCTCCTCGTTGCGTGCGGGGTCGATCTCGACTCCGGCGAAACCGAGGGTCGCCATGGCCTCTGCGCGGACCGCTGCGGCGTTCTCTCCGACGCCCGCGGTGAAGGAGATCACATCCACCCCTCCGAGCTGGGCGATGTACGCACCGGCATAGGCGCGCAGGCGATGGATGTAGACGTCGAACGCGAGCGTCGCCGCCTCGTCACCGCTCTCCCGACCGGCGAGGATGTCGCGCATGTCGCTGCGCCCGGCGAGGCCCTTGAGCCCGCTGCGGGAGTTCAGAAGCGCGTCGAGGTCGTCGATCGAGTAGCCGGCTCGACGCGAGAGGTGCACGAGCGCCGCCGGGTCGAGATCGCCCGAGCGCGTGCCCATCACGAGCCCCTCGAGCGGGGTGAGTCCCATCGAGGTCTCCACCGAACGGCCCCCGTCGATCGCGGTGACCGACGCGCCGTTGCCGAGGTGGAAGACGAGCTGGCGGAGCGTGCCGAGGTCGCGTCCGAGGAATGCGGCAGCCGACTCGCTGACGAACTGGTGGCTCGTGCCGTGGAACCCGTAGCGGCGCACGCGGTGCCGGGCCGCGAGCTCGGCGTCGATCGCGTAGGTGTATGCGGCGGGGGGAAGCGTCTGGTGGAACGCGGTGTCGAACACCGCGACGTGCGGCACCTCGGAGAACACGGCCTTCGCCGCGAGGATGCCCGCCAGATTCGCCGGGTTGTGCAGAGGGGCGAGCACAGAGAGCTCCTCGATCTGCTCCTCGACGTTGCGCGTGACGAGCGTCGGCGCATAGAAGCGGGCCCCTCCGTGCACGACACGATGGCCGACGGCGACCGGCGGATGCTCGTCGAGACGCGGACCGTGCTCGGCGAACTGCTCGAGCATCACTGCGAACGCGGCGTCGTGGTCCGCGAGAGGCCGCTCGGACTCGTACGAGGCATCGAGCATCGTCACGACCGCGCCGGCGGAGGCATCCGGTCGCACCGTATGCCGGATCGCGCTGACGTCCTGGCCGATCCGCTCGATGAGGCCGGCGGCCAGTTCGTTCTCGTTCTCGATGTCGATCAGGCTGTACTTCAGCGAGGAGGACCCGCTGTTGATGACGAGGATCGCGCTCATCGTCGCCACTCAGGCCTTGATCGGCAGGACCTGGAGCGAGCCCTTGCCCGATGCGTCGGGCGGAACCACGATCACGAACTGTCCGTCGCCCTGCGCGGGTGCCGCGAGGATGGCCGGGGGCACGCCCGGCGCGAGCGCTGCCGCGCTGACGCCCGCGAGCACCTTCTGCTTGAGCGCAGCCGATGCGGCGGCCTTGGTGGCCTTCTTGTCGAGCGTGCCGAGGTAGCCGGCGTAGTGGTGAGCTGCAGCCTCGAACTCGGCATCCGGAACACTGGGGTGCGAGATGAAGGCGACGGCCACCTGGTTGTTGCCGTTCTTGACCTTGAGCCCGGGGAGCAGCTGACGGCCGATCCAGCCGCGCTGGCGGTAGCTCTCGTAGAGTCCGGCTCCCGCCTTGCTGCGGGTGGCGAAGTGCACGATGAGCAGGATGATGCCGAGCGGCAGCAGGACGATCGGTCCGTAGACGTAGAGGAAGCGCCAGATCTCGCTGCGACCCGACCGGCTGCCGGTGAACTCGATCGCGCCGGCGTCGAAGAAGAAGCGGAACATGAGCGACCACTGCCACCCGCTCGCAGACCCCAGCTGGAACAGGTTCATCCCGATCCCGATGACGCTCAGAACCAGCGACGTGATCGCGATGCCGTAGATCGTGCTCTTCGGCGAGACGGCTTTGGCGAACCCCTCGGGCGTCGCGAGCTGCTGCTGGATCGAGGTAATCGTCATGCTGGAAAGCATAGGGGCGACGCCGTCACTCACCGGTCTGCGCCTGGATGGCCGTGATGGCGACGGTGTTCACGATGTCGTCCACCAGCGCTCCGCGTGACAGGTCGTTGATCGGCTTGTTGAGTCCCTGCAGCACCGGTCCGATCGCGACGGCCCCCGCCGACCGCTGCACGGCCTTGTAGGTGTTGTTGCCCGTGTTGAGGTCGGGGAAGACGAAGACGGTCGCTCGGCCCGCGACAGCGGAGTCGGGGAGCTTGGCCTTGGCCACTGCGGCGTCGGCCGCCGCGTCGTACTGGATCGGCCCCTCGACGAGCAGCTCGGGCGCGCGCTCGTGCACGAGCGCGGTGGCGGCGCGGACCTTGTCGACGTCGGCGCCGGTCCCCGATTCCCCCGTCGAGTACGACAGCATCGCGATGCGCGGCTCGATGCCGAACTGGCGGGCGGTGGCGGCCGACGAGATCGCGATGTCGGCCAGCTGCTCGCTGGTCGGGTCGGGGATCACTGCGCAGTCTCCGTAGACGAGCACGCGGTCGGCGAGGGCCATCAGGAACACGCTCGAGACGACGTTGACGCCCGGCTTGGTCTTGATGATCTCGAACGACGGGCGGATCGTGTGCGCCGTGGTGTGCGCGGCGCCCGAGACCATGCCGTCGGCGAGCCCGAGGTGCACCATCATGGTGCCGAAGTACGACACGTCCGTGACCGTGTCTGCCGCCTGCGCGAGCGTGATGCCCTTGTGCGCCCGCAGTCGCGCGTATTCGGTCGCGAAGCGCTCCACCATCTCGGGATCCGTGGGGCTGATGACCTGCGCGGCGGTGATGTCGACCCCGAGCTCGACGGCACGGGAGCGCACGGCGGACTCGTCTCCGAGGATGGTGAGGTCGGCGACCTCCCTCGCGAGCAGGGTCGCGGCGGCACGGAGGATGCGGTCGTCGTCGCCCTCGGGGAGGACGATCCGCCGGCGGTCGGCGCGCGCCCGCTCGATGAGCCCGTACTCGAACATGAGGGGCGTGACCACGCGGGACTCGGCGAGGCCGAGCTGGGTCGTGAGCTCGGTGATGTCGACATGGGTCTGGAAGAGTCCGAGCGCACGGTCGTACCTGCCCCGCGACTCGGGCGAGATCCGGCCGCGTGCGCCCATCACGCGCACCGCCGTGTCGTAGGTGCCGAGGTCCGTGGCGATGATCGGCACGGTCGATGTGAAGCCGTCGAGCAGCTGCACGATCGGATCCGGCAGCGGGAAGGGACCGTTCAGGATGATGCCGGCGACCCGAGGGAAGGTGCCGGACGCGTCGGCGAGCAGGGTCGCCAGCAGCACCTCGGTGCGGTCGGCGGGGATCACCACGACCGATTCCTCGGTGAGCCGCGGGAGCACGTTCACCATCGACATCCCGGCGACCACGATCGTCAGCGCCTCGCGCGCCAGGCGGTCGGGGTCGCCCTTGATCAGTCGTCCGTCGACGGCCGACAGGATGCCGCTGATCGACGGCGCCACCAGAGTGCGGTCCTCAGGGATCGCCCACACGGGCGTGGTCCTCTGCGGGCGCACCGCGGCGACGGCGGCCTCGATGTCGGTGAGCGCCTCGGGGTCGGCCCGATTCACGGCGACGGCGAAGAGCTCGGCGCGCTCGACCTCGAGTTCGGAGAGCGCGAGCGCAGCGATCTGCCCGACGGCCGCGGGGATCCGTGCGGTCGTGGTGCCGAGCTGCTCGGCCTGCCGCTGCTGGTCACGCCCGCTGAGCACGAGGAGGACGGGTGCTGCGAGATTCGCGGCGATCCGGGCGTTGTACCCGAGCTCTGCGGGGCTCGCCACATCGGTGTAGTCACTGCCGATGATCACCACGGCGTCGCACTGGGCCTCGACGGCCTTGTAACGGGCGACGATGGTCGAGAGAGCGCGGTCGGGATCGTCGCGGACGTCGTCGTAGGTCACCCCGATGCAGTCCTCGTAGTCGAGCTGCACGCCGTCGTGCGCGAGCAGCAGCTCGAGCACGTCGTCGCGCTCGGTCACGGAACGGGCGATCGGGCGGAAGACACCCACCCGGGGCGTGACGCGCATGAGCGCGTCGAGAACGCCGAGGGCGATGGTGGACTTGCCGGTATGACCTTCGGCCGAGGTGATGTAGATGCTCTTCGCCACAGCTCCACACTAGGCGCAGCACCCCGCGGCCGCGCCGGGTTGACAGCCGTGCGAAATCCGCTCAGCAGGGCTCAGACAGAGCGTCGACGACCGCGGTGGCGTCCGCCGAGTAGCGCGTGTAGTACGTGGGGTCGAGGTTGATCTGCACCCGGTGGATCGCGAGCGACTGCTCCATCGACGGCCAGTCGGGCACGCGCGCGAGCCGCTCGTAGAACAGAGTCGCGGCGGTCGCCGGGTCCATCCGCTGCTCAGCCGTTCCCCACCATTCCTGCTGCTGGAAGAGTCCGATGCTGGTCGTGCGGCTGCCGTCCGGGTTCGTGAACCCGCTCGTCTCCCAGTCCCCGTAGTCGATGTTGTGCAGGCTGCTCTCGCCCATCGCGGTCATCACTCCGAGGATCTGACCGTCGCGTCCGAACCCGAGCGCGGTGGCGGTCTGCATGATGGTCGCGGCGTTCACGAGCTGCTCACCCTGCCAGCCCTCGACGCCGGCCTCGGGAAACGTCGCCGGGTCGGTGATGCAGACGGCCAGCGGCTTCTCGTGCGCGAGCCCGAGTGGGATGAGCACTGCGGCGAGCGCGACGACGATCACCGCCACGGCTGACCAGCCGATGCGGCGCAGAACCTTCAGGCGCCGCAGCCGGCGCTGAGCACGCCGAGGAGGTGACATCCGTCGCGTACGCGAGCGCGGACGACGGGTCGGGCGCCTGCGCGTGCGCGGGGCCGCACGCCGCGAGCTCTTGGTGACGCTCATGTGCGCCGGGTTCCGCCTCTGCCGACGAACGCCGCGAGGCCACCGCCGATCGCGCCGAACAGATGGGCCTGCCACGAGATCCCCTCGCGCACGCCGACGACGCCCGCCAGCATGGATCCGCCGTACAGGGCGATGACGATGAGAGCGATGACGGCATAGAGAACGCGGTGAGCGACCCGGCCAGGGGCGAACACCCGCATCAGCGTGTAGCCGAAGTATCCGAAGACGAGGCCGGAGGCGCCGACGGTGAGCGTTCCCGGCGCGTTGACCAGCCACGTTCCGATCCCTCCGACCACGGCGGCCATCGCGGTCACGGCCCAGAACCGGCGCGCGCCCTCGACGGCGACGAGGCAGCCGAGCACGAGCAGCGGCACGGTGTTGCCGACCAGGTGCGCCCAGTCGGCGTGCAGCAGGGGTCCGACCAGGATGCCGGCGAGGCCCTCGACATCCCACGAGCGCAGTCCGAAGCCGGTGAAGGAACCCGGGAGGATCGCGTCCGCGAGCTGGACGAGCCACATGAGCGCGACGAGGAGGACGGGAGACGCGAAACGGCCGAGAGCGCTCGAGCGCGGAGAGTCGGCGGTGCTGATCACGTCTGGTCTTGTCACGTCACGATCCTGGCAGGACTGCCCCGGAGGACGCTGACAAAAAGAAAGTGACCCTCCGCGCACCCAGCAGAGCCCGGTTACCCTTGCTGCGTTTCCGCCCTGGGGGAATTGGCCTGGATGCCGCCACGCGGAGAGCCGTCGACAAGTCTAGCCGATGTCCGGGCCTGCTCTTTGACAGACTGGGCAGGTCATGGATCCCGCCACCGCCTCTCCCCTGTCGACGTGGCGTTTCTCCGGCACTCTGCGCACCTATCAGGCCGAGGTCCTCGATCGGCTCACCCCCGGCGGCGACGACCCGCTGCACATCGTGGCGCCTCCCGGCTCGGGCAAGACCCTGCTCGGCCTGCTGCTCGCCGCGCGCGAGGGTCATCGCGCGCTCGTGCTGTCGCCGACTGTGACGATCCGCCAGCAGTGGCTGCGCACCGCGGCAGAGCTGGCGACCGACGGGGCGGCCGTCTCGGACGACCCCGAGCGCCTCGGGGACCTGACGGTGCTCACCTACCAGCTGCTGAGCGTGACCGGAGACGGATCCCCCTTCGACGACCTCGCCCGTGCGATCTGGACGGATGAGCTCGTCGCGAGCGGGCGCACCGAGGCGGATGCGGCGACCTGGCTCGCCGAACTCGCGGTCGACAACCCCGCGCGCCACCGATCCGGCATCCGCAGTCGTGCGCGCCGACTGCGTTCGCGATTCACCCGTCAACGCCCCTCCGAGCTCGCCCGGGTGCTGCACCCGAACGCGGTCGCCCTCATCGATCGGCTCGTCGAGGCGGGTGTGCGCACCGTCGTCCTCGACGAATGCCATCACCTGCTCGATCACTGGGCGATCGTCGTGGCGTACCTCGCCGGACGCATCCGTGAGAGCGGCACCGAGCCGAAGCTCATCGGCCTCACCGCGACGCTGCCGTCACCCGACGACGAGACCGAGTTCGAGAACTACAGCCACCTGCTCGGCGAGGTCGACTACGAGGTGCCGACACCCGCGGTCGTGAAAGAGGGGCATCTGGCCCCGTATCGCGACCACGTGCTGTTCACCGAGCCCACCCCCGCAGAGGCCTCCTTCATCCGACGGCACGAGTCCCTGCTGCATGACCTGATCAGGCAGGTGCTGTCGACGCCGGATGCACTGTCGTATCTCGAGCAGCATCTGCAACCGTCGGACCCGCCCGACAGCGCAGAGACGACGAGCGCGACCGAGACTCCGCTCGCGCGCCTCGACAGGGCCTTCTCGACGGACTTCGCCCTCACCCGATCGTGCGCCCTGGTGCTGCGCGAGGTCGCACCGCAGCATCCGCTCGTCGCGGCGATCCCGCCCGCGCTGCTCGATCGCTGCACCACCGACGACCTGCTCACTGTGCTGTCGCGGTTCGCCCAGACGAGGCTGCTCGCCGACCCCGCGGCCGTGCGCCAGTGGGAGTACGTGCGGCGGTCCCTCGCTGATTTCGGCTACGCGCTGACCGACCGGGGCATCAGACGCGGTCGCAACCCGATCGAGACCACGCTGGCGTTCTCGGCGGCCAAGGATCACGCGGCCGTCGAGATCCTGCACCGAGAACTCGCGGGGCCAGACGGCGACCGGATCCGCGCGGTCGTCGTGACCGATTTCGTCGAGCACGGCAACAACCGGGGACTCGCCGGGGATGCACCGGCAGGGGCGCTGCGGACGTTCGACCTCCTCGCGGTCGATCCCGTCACGGCGAGCCTGCGTCCGGCTCTGCTCACCTCGCAGCACCTGCGCGTCCGCGCCGACGATGCGGCCCACATCGCCGCCACGCTGGGCGACCTGCTCGGCGAGCCCGTCGGCGTCGCAGAAGGCATCGGCCCCGTGCGCGATCTGCAGGTGCGCGCCGCCGGGAGCGGACGGGTGGTCGGTGCCGTATCGGAGCTGA
Organism: Microbacterium sp. Leaf159; assembly: GCF_001423615.1. Taxonomy (GTDB): domain Bacteria; phylum Actinomycetota; class Actinomycetes; order Actinomycetales; family Microbacteriaceae; genus Microbacterium. Next base: position 340,544 of record NZ_LMOU01000002.1, read on the forward strand.
TCCGCCGGGGCGACGTGCGGCTGCTCGTCGGCACCCGAGGACTGCTCGGCGAAGGATGGGACTGTCCCTCGGTCAACACCCTCGTCGACCTCACGACCGTGGCCACGTCATCGGGCACCCAGCAGCTGCGAGGTCGCACCCTGCGGCTGGACCCCGCGTGGCCCGAGAAGGTCGCGCACAATTGGTCCGTGGTGTGCCTGATCCCGTCGCACGTCGACCTCGACGACGACTCGGAGTCCGGTCGACTCCGCCGTCGTCATTCCCATCTGTGGGGTCTGAGCGCCGAAGGCGACGGCCGGATCGTCAGCGGTCTCGGGCATGCGCTCTCCCCGCCCGCCATCGAGGCGTGGGAGCGCGTGCTCGACAAGGACCCGTCGACCTCGATCGGGGATCTCGACGCCGTCCTGCGCGAGCGCTGGCCCTCTCGCAGCACGACCAGGGCGGAATGGCGGATCGGCGATGCCTATCGCCCTCAGGAGCGCGAGACGATCGCGGTCCGGCGGACCTCACGCGCGCCGCTGCTGCGCGCCGGCCAGACGGCGAGCGCCGGTGCTGTCGCCGGATTCGTCGCCGGCACCGCGGCGGTCGGCGCCCTCGTCGCCGTGGTGGCCGTCTCAGGGGTCTCCCTCGCTCCCGTTCTCGCGGTGGCGCTCGCACTCGGCGGCGGTGCGGTCGCGGCGACGGCATCCGCCCTGCGCATGCTCGTCCGCTCTCTGCGCGATCGCGCGCGACCGGCCGAGATCTATCGGGCAGCGGCGGTCGCCGTCGCCCGCACGTTGCACGAGGCGGGCCGCATCGGACGCATCGACGAGGCCGCGATCACCGCGCGCCCCGACACCGGCGACCCCACGCGGATCCGTGTCGAGCTGGGCGGTCCTGCCGCCGACGCACGCACGATCGCGGATGCCGTCGAGGAACTCTTCGCACCCGTGCGCACTCCCCGGTTCCTGCTGCGCATCGACGCCGCCGGACTGCCGAGGATCCCCGTGATCGAGCGCCTCGCCGACCGCCTCTCACCCGGACGCACGCTTCTGGCGGTGCCTCGCCTGATCGCTCGGCGGCGCGGAGACGCCGAGCGATTCCGCGATCACTGGCAGGCCCTGATCGGCACATGCTCGCTGCACGAGCTGAACGGAGTGCAGGGACTCGCCCTGCTGCGTGTCGCCCGCAGCGCCGACAGCCGTGTGGACCCCGCGGAACCGCGAGCGCGCGTCTGGGGCTGACCCGCGGACGCCTCCCCCTGCGTGGCGCCGACGATGGCCCGGTTCCCACCCCATCCCGAGACAGCCGGGTTACGATCGGTTCACGCGCACCGCAGCGCCCACGCGAGAGGGAACGCATGCCAGAGAATCCGCCCCTGATCCCGGCCGTCGTCGACGCCGAGCAGTTCGCCGCGCAGACGTCGGCCATCGTCGAGTCCGTCGGACGGGTGATCGACGGCAAGCCGGATGCCGTGCGGAGCGCCCTCGTCTGTCTGCTCGCCGAAGGGCATCTGCTGATCGAAGACGTTCCGGGCGTGGGCAAGACCATGCTGGCCCGCGCTCTGGCCGCCAGCGTCGACGCGACGGTCCGCCGCATCCAGTTCACTCCCGATCTGCTTCCGGGAGACGTGACCGGCGTGAGCGTCTACAACCCCGTCGACCGGGAGTTCGAGTTCAAGCGCGGAGCCGTGTTCGCGCACATCGTGATCGCCGACGAGATCAACCGCTCGTCACCGAAGACGCAGTCAGCGCTGCTCGAGGCGATGGAAGAGGGGCAGGTCACGGTCGACGGGTCGACCCACATGCTTCCCGATCCCTTCCTCGTCGTGGCGACCCAGAACCCTCTCGAGATGGAGGGCACCTACGCGCTGCCCGAGGCCCAGCGGGACCGCTTCATGATGCGCATCTCGATGGGATACCCGGATGCCGCGGCCGAGGCCCTCATGCTGCGCCAGCGCGACACGGTCAATCCGCTCGCCGCCGTGCGCGCCGTCGCAGATGCGGCATCGATCTCGGGGCTGATCGCCTGGGCCCGTTCGGTGCACGTCGCTCCCGCTCTGGAGGAGTACACGGTGGCGCTCGCCCAGGCGACCCGCGCCGACCCCAATCTGCACCTCGGCGCGAGCCCGCGTGCGACGCTGCAGCTGATCAGGGCGGCAAAGGTGTGGGCCGCTCTCGACGGCCGCGATTTCGTGATCCCCGACGACGTCACCGCCCTGATCCTGCCCGTGTTCGCGCACCGGCTGCTCCCTGCTCGTGGAGCGCACCGAGCGGGCGCACAGCCCGTCGAGGCCGCACTGCGGCAGATCGTCGAGCGGGTGCGGGTTCCCGTCACCGCGCGGTCCTGACCTGCTCCGTTCGCCATGCATCGTCGTCGAACCCTCACGCTCCGCGGCACGGGTGCGCTCATCGCGGGGCTCGGGTGCCTGATCGCGGCGAACATGCTCGGCGCCCCGATCCTCCTCTACATCGGCGTGCTCCTGCTCGCGCTGACCGCGTTCTCGGTGCTCGTGGTGCGGCTGCCTCGGCGCTCGGGTTCGGTCGCACGACAGGTCTCGACTGATCTGCTGACGGTCTCGGAGACGTCGCGCGTCACCCTGCGCTTCACGCTGCGGGCCCTGCGCGTTCCTCGCGGACTCTGGCGCGACGTGCTCCCCGACGCGGTGGCCGGCGACTCAGCGGGCGAGTACCCGTCGGAGACGGGCCAGCTCACCTACCTGATCACCGGGGTGCGCCGGGGCGTCTGGCCGATCGGGCCGCTGGTGCTGCGAACGGTCGATCCGTTCGGGCTCGCGCAGCGCGAACAGGAGTTCGGCGAGACCCGCACGGTGACGGTCGTACCCGAGGTGTTCACGCTCGCGCCGCTCACCGTGAAGGTGGGGGCGGCCGGAGGCACGGCGCACACATCGTCGAGCCGCCTGGGCCAGGGCAGCGACAACCTCTCACCGCGCCGCTACATCTCGGGCGACTCCATGCGCCGCATCCACTGGCGCGCGACCGCGCACCGCGGGCAGCTGATGGTGCGCCAGGAAGAGGAGGAGTCGAGCCCGGATGCCCTCGTCATCTTCGACCGGAGCTCCGCGCGCTGGGCCCGCCCCGGCGACGAGTCGGATCCCGCGTTCGAGCGGGCCGTGTCGATGTGCGCCTCCGTCGCGGTGCATCTCGTGCAGGAGGGGTACGGCGTCGACGTGATCGACAGTGCGGGGACGCTTCTGGGCACGCTCCGCGGCCACGAGGACGACCGCGACGGCCTGCTCGTCGCTCTCGCCCTCGTCGCCCCTCGCGGCGAGGCCCGCGACATCACGACTCTGGTCGGCGGCACTCCCCCCGGCCCGCTCGTCTACATCACCGGTGAGATCGATGAAGAGGATGCCGCGCTGCTTCGTCCCTCCGGGGCGGCCGCGCCGATGCTGTTCGCGACCGCGCCGCAGCCCGGGGCCGTGCAGGCGGCGGAGCAGCACGGCTGGCGGGTTGCGACCCTCGGCGATGACGTGACCGAGTCCTGGGAGGATGTCCTTCCCGACCGGGTCGGGATCGCCCCTTCCGAGAACCGGGGAGCAGCCGATGTCGCGGGCTGAGCGCCGGGCAGAGCGGGCATCGCGGCTGTCCTGGCATCGCGAGCACGAGCTGCCCGTCGGCACCGTCCTGCCGTCGGTGCTGGCCGCAGGCGCAGGGCTCGTCGCGATGTGGCCCTACACCTCGGTCATCGAACCGGGCACCTGGTCGTTCGCGGTGCTGATCGTGATCGTGGTCACCGCCCTCACCGGCATGACGATGCGCACGGCGATGCGCCGTCGCGCGGCCTGGGCTCGGGACCTCGCCACCATCGGAGTGCAGATCCTCGTCGCGATCGGCACCGTGGTGCTGCTGGTGGCGGGAGACACCGCTGTCTTCGGAGTGATCCCCACCGACGCGACGATCTTCACCTTCCAGGCTCTGGCGGCCTCCGCCTGGGAGGAGGTGATGTTCGGATCCGCCCCGATCGCCGCATCACCGGGACTCGAGGCGATGATGGGCATCGGATTCGCGGTGGTGGCGATCCTGCTCGATCAGCTCGTCGCTCAGCGCGGCGCGATCCTCGCGAGCCTGCTGACCGCGGTCGTGGGGTCGGTGCCGATGATCGTCACGCTCGGCGATGTGAACGTCGTGTGGTTCGTCATGCTCGGCATCCTGATCATCGTCCTGCTGAGGTACACCGCGGCCCAGAACCCGGAATCACCTCGGCGCACATCCACCGCGGTCGCGGCGGGAGTCGGTGTCGCCGCGCTCGCGGTCACGGTCATCGTCGCGCCCGTGCTGCCGGTGTCGGCAAGCCTCGCCGGCACAGGCGTGGGCGTCACGGTCGACGCATCGCTGCGGCTCGGCGACGACCTTCGCCAGCCGAACCCGGTCGAGGTGCTCACGATGGCGACGACGGCTGACACGGCGCCCTACCTTCGACTCACGACCCTGTCGGAGTTCGACGGCCGCGTGTGGGAACCGGATCGCGGCGACCTGCAGTCCCTGAGCGACGGCTTCGGCCCGGACGAGTGGAGTGAGGACATCGAGACGACCGACCAGAACACCTCGATCCGCGTGATCCGCATGTCGAGCTCCTGGCTCCCCGTGCCCTACCCCGCGACCAGCGTGCAGGGCATCACGGCGGGCTGGCGCGTGAGCACCGACAACCGCACGATCACCTCTCGGACCGCGGATGCCGTCGGCAACGACTACACAGTCCGGTCGATCGAGGTGAAGCCCACGCTCGAGCAGATCCGTGCGACCCCGGCCGCCGAGCCGGTCGTCGATCCCGATGCGGAGCCCGTGGAGCTGCCCGCGGTGATCGGTGAGACGGCCGCGGAGGTCACCGCGGATGCGACCAACGACTACGACCGGCTGATCGACCTGCAGTCGTGGTTCCGCAGTCAGTTCGCATACTCGCTCGATACCCCGGTCGACGAGGGCTTCGACGGCACCGGAGCCGATGCGGTGGCGCAGTTCCTCGAGGTGCGTTCGGGATACTGCATCCACTTCGCGGGCGCATTCGCGCTCATGGCCGAGAGCCTCGACATGGAGGTGCGCATCGTCGTGGGCTACCTGCCCGGCGTACGCACCGACAACACCCGTGGCGATGAGGCCGTCTACTCGGTTTCGAGCGATCAGCTGCACTCGTGGCCGGAGGTGTTCTTCCCCGGGATCGGTTGGGTGCCGTTCGAGCCGACCGCGTCTCTCGGCGTGCCGACGGCGTTCGCCGCCGGGTCGACCACGGGTGGTGGATCCGGCGGGTCGACGCCGACCGCTCCCTCTGCGGCGCCCAGCGCGGAGCAGAGCTCGGGGCCGGTCATCGAGCGGGAGGACGCGGGCGACAACGCGGGCGCGAACGGGGAGCTGCGGCGTCTCGATCCGACCCCCGTCATGCTGACGACCTTCGGTGTGCTGGTGGCGCTGCTGCTGCCCGCGCTGATCCGCCTGGCGATCCGCGTCTCTCGGCGTGGCCGTGCCAGGAGCGGTGACGCGGCATCAGCCTGGACCGAGCTGAGGGCGACGATGCAAGACCTGCGGCTGCCGCTCTCGGATGCGGAGACGCCGCGCATGCGCGGCGTCGACCTCGTCCGTGACAACGGCGTGGATGCCGACGCTATGCGCGCCCTCGTCGATGCCGTAGAGCGATCGAGCTATGCGCGACCGTCGTCGGATCGATCAGGCGATCTCGATGAGGCACTGGAGGCGGTGATCGTCCAGTTGCGGCGGAGCGTCGACCGTCGGACGCGCGTGCTGGCGTTCATTCTGCCCCTGTCGCTGTTCGCGAGTCGCAGGACCGACGTGCCTCTGGTCGCCTGAGCCGTCAGGCCGCGTGAGTCGTCAGGCCGCGCGAGCCGTCAGGCCGCGTGAGCCGTCAGGCCGCGTGAGCCGTCAGGCCGCGTGCTGTTCGCAGCGCACGGCGTCGCAGGACTCGCACACCACGAACTGCGTGCGACACGAGAGGTCGGGACAGTTCGCCGTGCGCTTGGTCGCGGTGCCGCAGCCGACGCACTCGCCGATGACGGCGGCGTGATCGGAGAAGTCGACGGATCCGCGCTTGTCGAACACGTAGAGCGACCCCTCCCAGAGACCGTCGTCGCCGTACTGCTCGCCGTAGCGGACGATGCCTCCCTCGAGCTGGTAGACCTCGCCGAATCCGCGCGACGTCATCAGGCTCGAGAGGACCTCGCACCGGATGCCGCCGGTGCAGTACGTCACCACGGGCTTGCCCTTGAGGTCGTCGTATTCGCCGGAGTCGAGCAGCTGGACGAAGTCTCGCGTGGTCTCGGTGTCGGGCACGACGGCTCCGCGGAAGCGGCCGATCTGCGCCTCCAGCGCATTGCGTCCGTCGAAGAACACGACGTCGTCACCGCGCTCGCCCATGAGTTCGTGCAGCTGCTCGGGGGTGAGTCGTGTGCCGCCGCCGACGACGCCCTGCTGATCGACGCGCAGTTCGCCCGGTGCCCCGAACGAGACGATCTCGTCGCGCACCTTGACGCTCAGCTTCGGGAAGTCGATGCTGCGACCGTCTGCGTCGACTCCGCTGCCCTCGCTCCACTTGATGTCGGCGTCCTTGAACGGCGCGTACGACCGGAAGGATCGTGACCACTTCTTGAGCGCCAGCAGGTCGCCACCGAGCGTGCCGTTGACACCGTCCTTCGAGATCAAGAGCCGACCCCGGAGTCCGAGCGCCTCGCCGAGATCACGCTGCCACACCCGGATCGCCTCTGGGTCGGCGAGCGGGGTGAACACGTAGAAGAGCACGATCTTGGGGGTTGCCACCTGGAGATTTTACGTCGACCTGATGGGAGTCCTGCGCCGCAGAGGCATCCTGGTGCCGAGAAGTCGGCCGACATAGCGATGAACGGCAGGCACGAGCCCCACGTGCTCGCCCGCGTCGGCTCTCGTCAACAGCTTCGTCATGACGTACAGCTGCGAGACGATCCCTCCTTCGGTCTCGAGGTTGCGCCGGAACCGCCGGGCGATCTGCTCGGCCACATGCGGCACGGCCAGCGAATGCCCCAGCAGAAAGGCCGCGTCATAGCCCTGTGGCGCGAGGCCCCAGGACTCCCAGTCGGCGATACCGAAGGGCTCTCGGTGCAGATTGTTCCAGTGCAGGTCCCCGTGGCTCGGCACCCAGTCGTCCTGATCGACGGGGAGGTCGATGCCGAAGAACACGGTGATCCGTCGACGCACGATCTCGGGGTCGAGCATGGTGCGATCCGTCGCCGTCACCGCCAGTGCATCGAGGTTGCGCTCGAGGTCGGTCCACCAGGACTCATCCAGCCCCGGAGTCCTTGCAAGCACCGAAGTCGGCGCGCACGCTCGACCCGGCAACAGGCTCATGAGCTCGGCCCGATACACCAGCGGCCCCTCTTCCCACGCGCGCACGTCGAGCAGCCGGGGCTTCTCGACGCCGGTGATCATCGCCGCATCCTGATTGCCCGTCCACCAGGCGTTGCGCGCCCACTGTCTGCGAGACCACACCACACGCAGCCACTGCCTGGTGCCGGCGCGCTCGACCACCGAGCCGATCGATCTGTCGCGCCATCCGAAGCGGGCCCGGCCTATCGCATCGAGTCCGAAGTCTGCGAGCGCTCGTGAGTAGGCCAAGCGCAGTGCGGTGCGCACCGCGGTGGTGGTCGACGTTGCAGTGTCGGCTGACGTCATGGAGGTCCTTTCGGGACGATGTGCATCGACCGGCGTCGGTCGTTCCACGGATCGCTGCTCGAACAGCTCGACGTTCGTTTTTCGAATGACGTCGTACTGTCTTCATTCGAGGTTAGATAGCGCGTGCGGAGCGCACAAGGCCGCGGCGGATCGCATTCCGGTGCGACGGCATCCCACTTCGCGGCGACCGTGCCTCGGGCTGGTCGTGGGCGGTCCGCGCGATCGGATAGACTGTTCAGGTTGTTCCTTGGTGACGTGTCCGAGCGGCCGAAGGAGCACGCTTGGAAAGCGTGTGTTGTGCAAGCAACCGCGGGTTCGAATCCCGCCGTCACCGCCAAAAAAAGCTAGAGGGTCTCCGCGCCAGCGGGGGCCCTTCATGCTTTTTATCGAGCGCTGGGGATTCGGGGAGGAGCGAGCGCAGCGAGCACCGGAGTCCCGCCGTCACCGTAGGGTGAGAGCGAGGAATGGAGCGAGCAGATGCTCATGAGCCACCGCGATCGTGAACCCGTGATCCACGAGACCGCCTACGTCGCGTCGTCCGCGATGATCGTGGGCGATGTCCGAATCGGTCCCGGTGTACGCGTTCTGCACGGAGCCGTACTCACCGCCGAGGACGGCGAAGTCACCGTGGACGAGAACACTGTGGTGATGGAGCATGCGCTGATTCGCGGTCGCTCCGGTCACCCTGCCCGCATCGGGGCGTCAGTGATGATCGGCCCCCACACCCATGTGAACGGCAGCATCATCGAGGACGAGGCCTTCATCGCGACCGGCGCCTCCCTGTTCCCCGGCAGCCGCATCGGCGCCGGGGCCGAAGTGCGGATCAACGGTGTCGTACAGGTCAACACCTCGGTGGAGCCCGGCACAGTGGTTCCGATCGGGTGGGTCGCGGTGGGCACGCCGGCCTCGATCCTGCCACCCGAACGGCATGAGGAGATCTGGGCGATCCAGCGGGATCTCGACTTCGTGGGAACGGTCTACGGCGTCGGACCGGAGACGTCGATGAGAGATCTCATGCGGCAGCAGTCCGACCACTACGGCACACACGCCGAGGATCGCGCGATCGACAGCTGAGGCACCGACTCGCGCCGATCAGGCGAACCGCACCCCGTAGCTCTGCCCGCCCGGCTCAGCCGGCAGCGGCGTCATGCCGAGTCGCTCGTAGAAGGCGGCGGCCCCCGTGTTCTTCGGGTCCATACCCAGGTGCAGTCCGCGCACTCCGCGGCGGCTGAGCTCGGCGAACAGCGTCTCGATGAGTGCGCGGCCGAGGCCCTGCCCCTGCGTCTCGGGCAGCAGGTCGATGTGCAGGTGCGCCGGGTACTCCGCGGCATTGGCGTCCCGCCCAGGCGCCTGGCTGTACCCGTGCTCGATCATCCGCTCTTCGCGGGTCGTCGGCTCGGCCGCACGCGGGTATCGCTCCTGCAGCGTCGGCCACCACTCGTCACGGAACCAGGTGGCGAAGGCCTCCGTGTCGTCGGTCGCGACGATGTAGCCGATCACGCGCTCGTCGTCTGTCTCGACCACCCATGCGAGGTCCGGATGCCGTTCGGCGTAGGGCACCGCGAAGAGGTCGCCCCAGAGGGAGTCGTCCGAGAAGACGCCGGTCGCGTCAGCGCCGGCATCCGCCGTCCTCGTGCACACCTCGTACAGAGCTGCGCGGTCGGACGGACGATACGGACGGATGCGAGACACGACGGCTCCTCGGTGAGATGGGGTGTCCCGTCAGCCTATCGGCGCGGGCACCGCCGCCCGGCGCGATGCCGATTGCACCCATGGCAGCATCACGGAGCCCAGCACCAGCACCACTCCGGCGCCGACGAGGGCACCGCCCAGGGTGTCGGTCGCCCAATGCACCGACAGCAGCGTGCGGGAGATCGCCATCGCGAGGACCCACAGGATTCCGAGGATCGCGGTCCACACGCGTGGGAACACGAGCCACAGCACGACCGCGATGGTCGCCGCATTGGCTGTGTGCCCCGAGGGGAACGACCCGTAGTCGCTCACGACGATCATGTCCTCGGGTCGCGCACGCCCGAAGAGCTGCTTGAGCAGCTGCACCGCTCCGGCACTGGCGAGGAATGCCACGGCGGCGAACACGGCCGCCCGCCATCGCCGAGCGAGCAGCAGGGCGATGATCATGAGCAGCGGCACGAGGATGATGGCCACCCACCCGCCGCCGAGGTCATTGAGGATCAGCGCGAACGACAGCATCCATTCGGCGCGGTACGTGCTGATCGTCTGGTTCCACCAGGTGTCGAACCCCGGAGGCTCGGTGTAACCGAACACGATCGCCGCCCCGAGGAGCGTCGCCGCGACGAGCATCCCTATTCCCCACCACAGCAGCGTTCGTCGTCTCATCGAACCATTCTGCCGGTCGAATGCTGAATATCAGGGAGCGAGCATGCCGACAGTCCGGGGGCGCACGATCAGCCACAGCGACAGCACGCCGATCGCCGCGCATCCGACCATCACCGAGGCCATGGTCGTCGCCGTGATTCCGGCACCCTGGGAGACCCAGCCGACGACCGGCGAGATCAGCCCCGCGACGCCGAAGTTCGTGGCTCCGATCACGGACGCCGCGGTGCCCGCCGCCTTGCCGTGCCTGTCGAGCGCGAGCACCTGCACGTTCGGGAACGTGAACCCGCACGCCGTCATGAAGACGAACAGCGGGATGACCGTGCCCCAGAGACCGAGGCCCAGCTGGTCGGTGACGATGATCGCCGCTCCCGCGAGCAGCAGCACCGCGGTCGAGTAGGCCATGACCCACTGCGGACCGAAGCGAGCGGCGAGGCGCGATGCCGTCTGCACACCGGCGACGACACCGAGCGAGTTCACGGCGAACAGGAGCCCGTACTGCTGCGCATCCAGTCCGTGCGTCTGCTGGAACAGAAACGGCGAGGCGGAGAGATACGAGAACAGACCCGAGAACGTCATGCCGCCGATGATCAGTACGCCGATGAAGACCCGGTCGGAGAACACCGAGCGGTAGCGCTGCAGGACGGTCGCGCCGCCCTTCTCCTGCCGGCGGGCGATGGGGAGCGTCTCGGGGATGAAGACGATTGCCGACACGAGCATCACCACGCCGTAGAGAGCGAGCACGACGAAGATCCCGCGCCAGGGCATGAGGGTGAGCAGCCACGAGCCGATCAGCGGCGCGATGACCGGCGCCACGCCCGACACGAGCGCGAGGCGCGACAGCATCACGACCAGGCGGCGTCCGCCGAACAGGTCGCGCACGATCGCCATCGCGACCACACCACCGGCGGCGGCGCCGACGCCCATGAGCACGCGAGCACCGCTGAGCAGCGGCAGCGTCGGAGCATAGGCGGCCGCAGCACTGGCCAGCACGTGCAGCGCTGTCACGGCGATCAGAGGGATTCGGCGTCCGACCTTGTCACTGAGCGGACCCACCACGAGCTGCCCGAGCGCGAAGCCGATCATGGTGCCGGTCAGCGTGAGCTGGATCGCGGCGGCTGTGGTCTCGAAGTCCTGCTCCAGCACGGGGAACGCCGGCAGGTAGAGGTCGATCGTGAACGGCCCGAGGGCCGTGAGCGCACCGAGCAGCACAATGTACAGCGCGCGGCGGCCGTTCGAGATCGAGTCACCGGGGTGCAGCATGATCGGCGCCGTGGCCGGGTTCGATCCGAGAGTGCGGATCGCACCAGTGGACGACGGGATGCGGATGCTGCCGGTGGCCGTCCGCTCAGTGGCGGAGGTCGTCGGGATGGAGTCAGTGCGTGGAGCGTCGGGCACGACGGTCCTTCCGGAATTCGAGGGGGATGAGGTCGAGTCGCGAGAGCGGTCGGATCGTCGATGGTCTCGAAACGATTCGATCCGGGCGAAGTCTCCATGTTACAGCTCTCGCGTGCACCGGCACATCCCGACGGACACACCTGCATGCCGAAAAGACGGATGGATGCCGAAACGCGCGGTCTCGGCATCCATCCGTCTTCTGAGCATGCAAGTCTGCAGCCTGCGCGCAGACAGCGCACGCAGAGAGCCGGGCCTGGGACCTGGCCGGCGATCGCGCAGATCAGCGGAGCCGCGTGAGCCCCTGTTCGAGATCGGCGATCAGGTCGTCGACGCCCTCGATGCCCACCGAGAGACGCACGACGTTCTCGGGCACGGCGAGGGCGGTACCGCGCACCGACGCGTGGGTCATGTCCGGCGGGTATCCGATGAGCGACTCGACCCCGCCGAGCGACTCGGCGAGCTGGAAGAGCTCGGTCGACTCGGCGAAGGCCTTGGCCGCGTTCGCGCCCGCGGAGAGGCCGAGCGAGAGCATCCCGCCGAATCCGCTCATCTGGCGAGCAGCGATGTCGTGGCCCGGGTGCGAGGCGAGACCCGGGTAGTAGACGGTCGCGAACTCGGGGCGGGCGGCCGCCCACTCGGCGATCGCCTGCGCGTTCTCGGAGTGCTGACGCACCCGCACCGCGAGGGTCTTGATGCCACGCGTCGTGAGCCACGCGTCGAGCGGAGCCGACACCGCGCCGACGGCGAACTGCTGGAACTTGATCTGCTCGTAGAAACGGTCGTCGCCGAAGACCACGGCGCCGCCGAGCACGTCCGAGTGCCCGCCGAGGTACTTCGTGGTGGAGTGCACGACGAGGTCGGCGCCGAGCGAGAGGGGCTGCTGCAGCGCGGGAGACGCGAAGGTGTTGTCGACGACTGCGATGGCTCCGGCCGCGTGCGCGATCTCGGCGATGAGCGCGATGTCGACGATCTTCAGCAGCGGGTTGCTGGGCGTCTCGACCCAGATGATCTTCGTCTCAGGTCGGATCGCAGCACGCAGCGCGTCGGCATCCGACAGCTCGACCGTCGTGGTCTCGATGCCCCACGGCGCGAGCACCCTGGTGAGCAGACGGTAGGTGCCGCCGTAGACGTCGTTGCCGAGCACGATGTGGTCGCCCGGCTTCAGGATGCCGCGCAGCAGCGCGTCTTCCGCGGCGAGGCCCGAGGCGAAGGACAGCGCGTTCGCTCCGCCCTCGAGTGCGGCGAGCTGCGTCTCGAGCGACGAGCGCGTCGGGTTGCCGGCACGGTTGTACTCGTACCCGTCACGGAATCCGCCGATGCCGTCCTGCACATGCGTGGAGGCCTGATAGATCGGCGGGATGATCGACCCCGTGGTCGGGTCAGGCGCCTGACCTGCGTGGATGGCTCGGGTGGCGAAGGCATGATCGGACATGTCTCTCAGCCTACGTCGACCCCGACACCGGCATCCGGCCCTGTTACGCCCGGCGTCAGTGCGACATGCGTGCGACGTCAGCGCGAGATGTATGAGAGCAGGTCCTGTCGGGTGAGCACGGTGTGCGGCTTGCCGTCGAAGGTCACGAGCAGGGCGTCGACGTCGGCGAGCGCCGCCCGAGCCTGCGCGAGAGGAGCATGGATGCCGATGAGCGGCAGCCGCTCCCCCACGTGATCGCCCACGGCATCCGCGGGCTTCGCGTCACCCCGGAACAGCAGGTCGAGCAGGCCCTTCTCGTCGACGGTGCCGACGACCTCGCCCATCATCACTGGGGGCTCGGCGCTGAGGACCACGAGCTGCGACACGTCGTACTCGGTCATCATGCCGATGGCCTCGAGCACGGTGTCGGTCGGGTGCGCATGCACGAGGTCGGGAATGCCTTCGCCGAGGCGGGACGAGCGCGCAGCCAGCACGTCGGCGACCGTCTCGCCCTCCTCCACCTCGCTGAATCCGTACGACCGCATCCATCCGTCGTTGAAGATCTTGCTCAGGTAGCCGCGACCTCCGTCGGGAAGGAGCACCACCATGACGGCGTCCGCGGGCAGCTCCCGGGCGACGCGCAGGGCACCGACCACCGCCATGCCGCTCGATCCACCGACGAGGATGCCTTCTTCCCGCGCGAGGCGGCGGGTCATCGCGAACGACTCGGCGTCGCCGACCGCGACGATCTCGTGCGGCACCTTCGGGTCGTAGGCGCCGGGCCAGATGTCCTCGCCGACTCCCTCGACCAGGTACGGACGCCCGGTACCACCGCTGTAGACGCTGCCCTCGGGGTCGATCCCGACGATGCGCACGCGGTCGTCCGAGATCTCGCGCAGGTAGCGCCCCGTGCCCGTGATCGTGCCGCCGGTGCCGACGCCCGCGACGAAGTGGGTGATCGTGCCGTCGGTGTCGCGCCAGATCTCGGGACCCGTGGTCTCGTAGTGGCTGCGAGGGCCGTTCGGGTTCTCGTACTGGTTCGGTTTGAACGCGCCGGGAATCTCGCGGGCCAGCCGGTCGCTCACGCTGTAGTACGACTCGGGGCTGTCGGCCGCGACCGAGGTCGGCGTGACGACGACCTCGGCACCGTAGGCGCGAAGGACGTCGATCTTGTCCTCACCGACCTTGTCCGGAAGCACGAAGACGCACTTGTACCCGCGCTGCTGGGCGACGAGGGCCAGGCCCACACCGGTGTTGCCGCTCGTCGGCTCGACGATCGTGCCGCCCGGCCGCAGCTCTCCCGATGCTTCGGCCGCGTCGATGATGCGCGAGGCTATGCGATCCTTCGCGGACCCGCCGGGGTTGAGGTATTCGAGCTTCACGAGCACGGTGCACTCCACACCCTCGGTGACGTGCTGGAGCTTCACGAGGGGTGTGTCGCCGACCAGGTCGACTATGGAGTCTGCGTACTTCATGTTCACAGCGTACGTGCGACGATGCCGCGACCGGGGTTGTGTTGCACCCGGTCGCGGCATCGTGTGTTCCGCAGCTCTGTGAGAGCCGATCAGCCCTTCGTCGAACCCGCCAGGAGTCCTCGCACGAAGTAGCGCTGGAGCGAGAAGAACACGATCAGCGGCACGATGATCGAGACGAACGCCCCGGCCGTGAGCAGATACCAGCCCTCACCGCGTCCGGTGATCTCGGCGAGCACCTTGGTGATCGGCGACGCCGCACCGTCGGCGAACACGAGAGCGACCAGCAGGTCGTTCCAGACCCAGAGGAACTGGAAGATCGCGACCGAGGCGATCGCCGGCATCGTCAGCGGCAGCACGATGCGGAAGAAGATCTGGCCGCGGGATGCACCGTCGACGCGTGCCGCCTCGATGATCTCCCCGGGGATCTCCGACATGAAGTTGTGCAGCAGGTAGATCGCCAGCGGCAGCGCGAACATCGAGTGCGCGATCCACACCTGGGCATACCCACCCGCCACATCGAGTCCCTGAGTGACCTGCACGCCGAACAGGTTGATGCCCCGCGAGAACGATGACAGCAGCGGAACGAGCGCCATCTGGATCGGCACGATCTGCAGCGCGAACACGAAGATGAACAGGGCGTTGCGCCCCTTGAACTCGATCCAGGAGAACGCGTACGCCGCCATGGCCGCGATCATCAGCGGGATGATCGTTGCCGGGATCGTGATCACGATCGAGTTGAAGAACGACTCGAGGATGGTCAGCTGCGTGGTGCCCGACTGCAGCACGGCCGCGTAGTTGTCGAGCGTGAACTGCGGGTTGGTGAAGAACGTCCACCAGCCCGTGGTCTCGATCGCGTCCCTCTCACGGAACGACGAGATGAAGAGCCCGAGCGTCGGGATGGTCCACACCACGGCGATCAGGATCGATGCGACCGTTGCCCACGGACGGCTGAGCCGCTTGCGTGCGCGGCCTGCCGAGGCTTCGAAGCGTCCGGCGGTGGTGATCGCCCTCGTGCTCTGGCCGGTGTCTGAGTTCACGGTGTCGGTCATCGGATCTCCCGCTGCTTCTTGATCTGGCGCGCGTTGTAGATCACGATCGGCAGCACCAGGATGAACAGGATGACGGAGAGCGCAGCGCTGCGTCCCGCCTCGAACTTGGAGAACTGGGTGTACATCTCATTCGCCAACACCGACGTGCCGTAGTTTCCACCTGTCATCGTGCGCACGATGTCGAAGACCTTCAGCGAGGCGATCGAGATCGTCGTGAGCACGACGATGAGCGCCGGTCTGATCGAGGGGATCGTCACCGAGCGGAAGCGTTCCCAGGCGTTCGCGCCGTCGAGCTCGGCCGCCTCGAGAAGCTCGGTGGGAACTCCCTTGATGGATGCCGAGAGCACGACCATCGCGAAACCGGTCTGCACCCAGATCAGCACGACGATCAGGGCCAGGTTGTTCCACGGATTGTTCAGCAGGAACTGCTGCGGTTCGCCGCCGAACCAGACCAGGATCTGGTTGAGCAGACCGATCTGCTCGAACTCCGGACCACGGTAGGCGTACACGAAACGCCAGATGATGCTCGCGCCGACGAACGAGATCGCCATCGGCATGAAGACCAGCAGCTTGTAGATCTTCTCGCCACGGGTCTTGTCGATGAAGACCGCATAGGCGAGACCGACGATCGTCGACAGCGTCGGCACCAGCAGCACCCACACGATCGTGTTCACGACCGAGGTGACACCGTCGGACTGCGTGAAGATCCACAGGTAGTTGGAGAAGCCGACGAAGTCGCTGCCTGTCGAGTTCCAGAACGATGCGTAGACCGTCTGGATCGACGGGAGGATCAGACCTGCCAGGAGCAGCAGGATCGCCGGAGCCATGAAGGCGACCAGCTGGATCAGGTATCCGACGCCGTCGCGCGATCGATAGTCCAGGAAGAAGAACAGCGCACCGACGGCGACCGCGACTCCCATGGCCCAGTAATAGGAGTTGAAGAACCACATCACCGCGAACGGGATGAGGAGGCACATCGCGAGGCGGATGCCGGTGTAGAGGGCGCCCTTGCGAGGCGCGATGTCGACGAGAAGCAGGATGACGACGACGACCACCGCGAAGGCGATGACGACGGCGAGAGCCTGAGCGATCGGGGGCAGTGACCCGATCCATTGGAAGAACACAGTCGCGTTCATGGATTCCCCTTCATGAGACGGAGCTGATCAGCGGTCGGCGCGACGATGCGCGGACCGAGTGCGAGACGGTGGGCCGCCCATCGGGGCGGCCCACCTCATCCGATCAGCTGGAAGGCCAGCCGGTCTCGATCTGGGTCAGGACCTCATCGGTCGAGGTGCCGTTCACCCATGCGACGATGCCCTTCCAGAAGGTTCCCGAGCCGACAGCACCAGGCATCTGGTCAGAACCGTCGAAGCGGAACGTGATCGAGTCGTCCTGGAGCAGCTTGATCGACTCCTGCAGGATGGGATCCTCGACCACATCGAGGTTCACGCCCTTGTTGGCCGACGTCACTCCGCCGAGAGCGAGGCGGCTGTCCGCCCACTCGGGGCTCGACAGGTACTCGAGCACCTTCTGCGTCGCCTCGTCGTCGCTGAACGCGCCGACGATCTCGCCACCGCCGGTGATGAGCGTCTCGTCTGCGTTCGTGCTCGGCGTCAGGAACGCCCAGACGTCTCCGTCTTCGGCGAAGTTCGTGCCCTCAGGGTAGAACCCCGAAAGGAACGAGGCCTGGTGGGTCAGCGCGCACTCGCCGCTGGCGACCTGCGCCGCCACATCACCGAATGCGGTCGAGTTGATGGAGCGCACGTCGCCGAAGCCGGCATTGACGTACTCCGGGTTGAGCAGGATCTCACCGGTCGCGTCGAAGGCTTCCTTGATCTGCGGGTCGGTAAAAGGAATCTCGTTCTTGACCCACTGGTCGTATACCTCGGGGCCCGCGTTTCGGAGCACGAGGTCTTCGATCCAGTCGGTGCCGGGCCAGCCTGTCGCGACGCCCGATTCGAAGCCGGCGCACCAGGGCGCCTTGCCGCTCGCGGTCTTGATCGTCTCGGTAAGGGCCAGAAGCTCGTCCCAGGTGGTCGGTTCTTCGACGCCCCACTCAGCGAACTTCGTCGGCGAGTACCAGATCCAGCCCTTGACGCTGGCCATGAGCGGCGCACCGTAGAAGGTGCCGTCGTACGTGCCGAACTCGACCCACCCCTCGGTCCAGTACTCCTCGGCATTCGCCTTGACCGCCTCAGGAGCCGGCTTCAGCAGGTCGCGCGAGGCGTAGTCCGCGAACAGACCCGGCTGCGGGAAGATCGCGATGTCGGGCGGGTTGCCGCCCTGCGCGCGGGTTCCGAGCTGAGTCTCGAAGTCCTGGCTGCCCTCGTACTTGATCGTGATGTCGTTCTCTTCTTCGAAGTCCGCCCAGGACTGCGCGAGGAGTTCGGCTTCTCCCTCGACGATCGTGCCGTAGATGGTGACGGTGTTGTCACCCTCACCGCCGCCTTCCGTACCGCCGTCCGTGCCACCAGGAGCACCACAACCGGCGAGCGCGATGCCCGCGACTCCCAGCAGGGCGATCGGCGCGTAACGCCGCGAACGCTGTGACAGACCCATGTGAATTCTCCTCTTCGAGTTTCACGGCCCCTGACTCATTCTGCGCCGCCCCTCGGCGCAGAATCGGGAACCGATTCCAGGACAACCTACCGGGGTCCGACACCGCGGCACAATAAGCCAGGATCACAACACGGCATCCTTTCCTGCGGTCCACGCAGGTCGTATGGGAGCGCTCCCTCGCAATTCCTGTGGAACCGGTTCCTTTCGGTGCGGACACGGGCTACGCTGACATCGGCGCGCAGGAGGGGCTGAGGCGCCGTACGCATGGTCGAGGAGGACCGATGAGCACGATCGCGGACGTCGCGGCGCGTGCGGGCGTGTCGAAGGCGACGGCGAGTCGGGCGCTGAGCGGCCGCGGATACGTCTCGGAGGGCACCCGCAAGAGGGTGACGGATGCGGCGGACGAGCTGGCCTACGTCGCCCACTCCTCCGCCACGAGCCTCGCGACCGGCCGCACCCAGACCGTCGGCGTGATCATGCCGCCCGTCGACCGCTGGTTCTTCTCGGAGCTGCTCGCCGGCATCCAGGAGTCGCTGTTCGCACTCGACTACGAGCTCGCCCTGTACGGCATCCGCGAGGGGACCGAGACGCGTGAGCGCCTGTTCGACGCCGTGCTCCCCGGTCGACGCTTCGACGGGATCATCGCGGTCGGCATCCAGCCGAGCGCGCAGGAGCTCGAGCGTCTGCACCGCTCGGAGCGACCGCTCGTCAGCGTCGGCCCCTACAGCGAAGGCTCGAGTGCGGTCTCGATCGACGACGTCGCCGCCGCGCGCATCGCCACCGAGCACCTGATCGAGCTGGGGCACACCGACATCGCCTTCGTCGGCGGATCCGCCGACCCCGACGACCTCAGCTACGGCGACGCCCAGCGCGTCGAGGGATATCTCGAGGCTCTGGCCGCGGCCGGACTCGAAGCGGTCGCACGGATCGCGGACTCTCCCCCGACCATGCCCGGTGGCTATGCCGCCGCTGTCGAGCTGCTCGGCGACCGCCGGGGCCGCCCCACCGCGATCATCGGCGTCTGCGACGAGGCCGCGATCGGAGCGATGATCGCCGCACGGCGGCTGGGCATCGCGGTGCCCACCGAGCTGAGCATCGTCGGCGTCGACGACCATCAGCACGCCGAGATGTTCGCTCTCACCACCATCAAGCAGTCCCCGCGCGAACAGGGTCACGAGGCGGTGCGGCTGCTGCAGCAGCAGATCGACCACCCGGACTCCCCGCGGGAGCGCACCGTCACGGCATCCGCTCTGGTCGTGCGCAGCTCCACCGCCGGCCGACGCTGAGCGTGGTGTCGCTCCGTCGCGCCCACGACGCACGAAAGCCCCGGGCGAACCCGGGGCTTTCGTGAAGCGTTCAGACGCGTCCAGGGCGAGGCGCTGGGCCGCGACCTGGAACGGATTACTTGAGGGTAACCGTGGCGCCTGCCTCTTCGAGGGCAGCCTTGGCCTTCTCGGCTGCTTCCTTGTTCGCGCCCTCGAGCACGGCCTTGGGAGCACCGTCGACGACAGCCTTGGCCTCGCCGAGACCCAGCGAGGTGAGCTCGCGGACGGTCTTGATGACCTGGATCTTCTTGTCGCCAGCAGCCTCGAGGATGACGTCGAAGGAGTCCTTCTCCTCAACCTCTTCAGCAGCGCCTGCTCCACCTGCGCCGGCAACGGCGACGGGGGCAGCAGCGGTGACCTCGAACTTCTCCTCGAACGCCTTGACGAAGTCGTTGAGCTCGATGAGGGTCAGGCCGGCGAACTGCTCGAGCAGCTCCTCAGTGGTGAGCTTAGCCATGATGTATCTCCTAGATAGATGGGGTTTGTTGAACGAGAACGTGAGGTCGCTTACGCGGCCTCGGCGGTCTCCAGCTTTTCGCGAAGAGCATCGATGGTGGCGGCAGCCTTGCCCATCGTGGCCTTCATCATGCCCGCAGCCTTCGCCAGCAGAACCTCACGGCTCTCGAGCGCGGCGTACTTGTTGACCTCGTCGGCAGAGAGGGCGTTGCCCTCGAAGATGCCCGACTTGATCACGAGAAGCGGGTTGGCCTTGGCGAAGTCACGAAGAGCCTTGGCAGTGGCGACGAAGTCACCGTGCACGAACGCGACGGCCGACGGACCCTTGAGGTCGTCGTCCAGCGCGGTGATGCCAGCCTTGTTGGCGGCGATCTTGGTCAGCGTGTTCTTCACCACGGCGTACTCAGCGTCCTGACGGATGCTGTTGCGCAGCTCCTTGAGCTGGGCAACCGTCAGACCGCGGTACTCGGTCAGCAGAACGGCAGACGAGTTCTCGAATGACTTCGTGAGCTCGGCGACCGATGCATCCTTCTGCGCCATGGTCACTCCTTGGTGTGTACGAGGTGCCTCACGGCGGTGAGGCACCGGTTCCGACCCCTGGCAACAGAAAAGCTCCGGCGCAAGCGCACGGAGCTTTGGAAAGTTCGTGTCCTGCGCGGGCCCCTGCTGAGCAGAGCTTCAATCCTCCTGCGCTTGCGCGCATGACGATGACCAGCGGTCTTCGGTTGATCCCACTGTACCTCACCGCATCCGCTCTCCCCAAATCAGGCGGGATCAGCGGCGATGCGCCGCGCGGCCCCCATGGCCCCCGAGCGCGTCGGCGGCGCGGATCAGACTCAGATGCGAGAGCGCCTGCGGAGTGTTGCCCGCTTGCCGCGTGTTCGCGACGTCGTACTCCTCCGACAGCAGGCCGAGGTCGTTCGTCATCTCGATCAGCCGCGCCATCAGGTCACGGGCCTCGTCGACACGGCCGCTCGTCGCGTACTGCTCGACCAGCCAGAAGCTGCAGGCGATGAAGGGATGCTCTCCCCCGTCGAGTCCGTCGACACCGGACTCCGTGCGGTAGCGACGGAGGAATCCGCCCGTGAGCAGAGTGCGCTCGATCTGCTCCACCGTCCGCAGCATCCGCGGGTCGTCGGCGGCGCAGTACCCGACCTGCGGCAGCACGAGCAGCGAGGCATCGACCTCGGCCGAGCCGTAGTGCTGCACGAAGTACCCCTGATCGGCATCCACCCCGCGCTCGTCGATCTCGTGCCGCAGCCCGTCTCGGACCACCGCCCACCGCTCGGCGTCGCCGGGGAGCCCGTGCTCCCGCACGGCGCGCACGCCGCGGTCGAGGGCTGCCCACATCATGACCCGGGAGTGGGTGAAACACTGCGGCTCGCCCCGGATCTCCCAGATGCCGTTGTCCGGCCGGTCGATCGAGACGATCACCTGCTCGATGAGCGCCCGCTGCAGGGGCCACGAGAAGTCGCCCTCCTCGAGGCCGGCGATCCGAGCTGCTTCCAGAGCGACCAGGACCTCGCCGATCACGTCGCCCTGATACTGATCGACGGCGCCGTTGCCGATCCGCACCGGCGCCGCGCCTCCGTAGCCGGGAAGGCTCGTGAGCTCGCGCTCGATGAGATCGCGCTCCCCCGCGATGCCGTACATGATCTGCACCTCGTTCGGCTCGCCGGCCACAGCGCGGAGCAGCCATCGCCGCCAATGGTGCGCCTCGGTGAGGAACCCGTGTGCGATCAATGCTTCCAGGGTCAACGCGGCGTCCCGGAGCCAGACGAAGCGGTAGTCCCAGTTGCGCGAGCCGCCGAACTCCTCGGGGAGCGAGGTCGTGGCGGCGGCCACGATTCCGCCGGTGTCCTTGTTCGTGAGGGCACGCAGCACGAGCAGCGACCGCACGACCTCGCCGCGGTAGGCGCCGTCATGCTGGATCCCGCTCGCCCACCCCTGCCACCACGATCTCGTGGCGGCGATCGCGTCGTCGACGTCGAGCGCCGCCGGCGCATGCTCGTGCGACGGGAACCAGCTGAGGGTGAGATCACGGACCTCGTCTGCCGAGACGGTGAACTCCGCCCTGTGGCGATGGTCCTCGGCGACGAGCCGCACGCCGCGCACGATCACCGCCTCGGGCCCGGCCGTCGCGCGAAGCGCCGGCTCCTCGCTCGTTCCCACCTGTCTCACCCACGGCAGCCTGCGGGAGTAGTCGAAGTGCAGTCGCAGCTCGGTGACGAACTCGACGCGACCCGAGATTCCGACGACCCGGCGCACGACATCACTGCGCGAGGGGTGCAGCGGCATGAACTCGTGCACCTCGGCGACGCCGTCGGCGGTCTCCCATCGGGTGACGAGGATGAACGTGTCCGACACGTAGTGGCGCTGAGACGTCGCAGTGGCATCGAGCGGACGCAGGCTCCAGCATCCGTTGCTCGCCTCTCCGAGCAGCGCTCCGAACAGCGACGGCGCATCGAAGCGCGGGAGGCACAGCCAGTCGATGCTGCCCTCCTTCGAGACGAGCGCACCGGTGCGGCAGTCGCTGAGCAGGGCGTAGTCCTCGATGGGAGCGGGCATCGACCGATCATGACACGACTCTCTGTGGGGCGGACGGGTTACGGTGGGACCATGGCCGATGCGACGACGCTCGTGATCCTCGGAGCCGGTGGCGATCTCACCTCCCGGCTCCTCCTTCCCGCGCTGGGACAGCTGCTGGCGCGGGAGCCCTCCCGCGCGGTGCGCATCGTCGGCGCCGACCGAGAGGAATGGACGGACGCGGATCTCGAATCCGTGGTCCGCACGTCGTTCGCGTCGATGGATGCCGAGCAGGCCGCATCCCGCGTCGACGTGAACTACGTGCGCACCGACATCACCCGAGCGGACGACCTGCGCGCACTGCTGCAGGACTGCACGGGGCAGGTCGCGATCTACTTCGCCGTGCCCCCGTCGGTGGCCGCGGCATCCATCGAGGCGCTCATCCCCGAGATGCTGCCGGACGGCGCGATGCTCGTCATGGAGAAGCCGTTCGGCACCGACGAGGAGAGCGCTCGAGCGCTGAACCGCACGCTCACGGCACTGGTCCCGGAGAGCCAGGTGTTCCGGGTCGACCACTTCCTCGGCAGGTCGACCACCCTCAATCTTCTCGGTGCGCGCTTCGCGAATCGCATCCTCGAGCCCCTGTGGTCGGCGGAGAGCATCGAGTCGGTCGACATCGTCTACGACGAATCGCTCGCGCTGGAGGGACGCGCCGGCTACTACGACGCAGCCGGAGCCCTCGTCGACATGATCCAGAGCCATCTGCTGCAGGTGCTCGCCGTGCTGGCGATGGAGGAGCCGGCAACGCTCGACGAGGTCGACTTCCGCGAAGCCACGAGCGCCGTGCTGCGCGCGACCTCGGTGTGGGGCGACGACCCGGCGGCATCGTCACGGCGGGCGAGGTATACGGCCGGAGACATCGACGGCACAGCGAAGCCGTCGTATGTCGACGAACCGGGCGTGGATCCGGAGCGACAGACCGAGACACTCGCCGAGGCGACGTTCGAGGTGCGCAACGCCCGCTGGGCGGGGATCCCGTTCCGGCTCCGTTCCGGCAAGGCTCTCGGGACGCCCGCCCGGGAGATCGTCGTGCACTTCCGTGCTGTACGCCACCTTCCCCGCGGGCTCACCGGCACCTCCGACGGCGCTGTCCTGCGCTTCTCCCTCGGCCCCGACCGGATGTCGCTCGAGCTGAACCTCAACGCGTCGGACGACCCGCTCGAGCTCGAACGCGCGACTCTGTCCGCCGAGCTCGGCGAGGGCGCCCTCAAGGCGTACGCCGAAGTGCTCTCCGGCGTCCTCGACGGCGACCCGATGCTGGCTGTGAGGGGAGACGCCGCGGAGCAGTGCTGGCGGATCGTCGCACCGATCCTCGAGGCGTGGCGGCACGACGAGGTTCCGCTCGAGGACTACGTCGCAGGTTCGTCCGGCCCCGAGGGCTGGCCGGCGCTCGACTGAGAGCCCCGGCGCCTGCCCGAGTCCGGATGCCGGGCGGCGTGTGCGGGATCGAAGGTCTGCGGGCGGGGTTACGCTCGATAGGTGACCCCGGAACTCCAAGCTCGCATCGTCGCGGACTCCCGCGACCGCGTGGCCTGGATGAGGGCTCGCTCACGCGGGATCACCGCGACGGATGTGGCCGGACTCACGAGCGAGAGGTCGATCATCCGAGCGGCCGATTCGAAGCTCGGCGGCGGACCCCGCTTCGGCGGCAACGCGTACACCGACCACGGACGACGCCGCGAGCCCGAGATCGCCGCCTGGGTGGCGGCGACGCACGGCATCCTCCCGTCATCCGCCCTGTTCCGCGCCGAGGTCGAGCACCGCCACCTCGCGACCCCCGACGGCATCGCCGTCGACGCGGACGGCCGCGTCAAGCTCGCCGAGATCAAGACGACGAACAAGGCCTTCCGAGGCATCCCGCGCACCTACCTCCGCCAGATCTGGTGGCAGCAGCACGTGCTCGGCGCCGAGCGCACGCTGTTCGTATGGGAGGAGCATGTCGACTTCTCCCCCATCCACGACGAGCCTCGCTGCGTGTGGATCGATCGCGACGACCGTGAGATCGCGAAGCTCATCGGCCTCGCCACCGACCTGATCGACGAGCTGTACCGGCGCACGACCGGCATGCAGGTGCCGACACGCATTGCGGATGCCACGGCGGCGGCCGCCGCCAGCCGCCGCGAGAAGCTCCGAGAGCGCGACGCCTTCCGGGCGCTCGCACTGGCCGACTGACGCCGCCCGCCTGATCTCAGGTGCAGGACGCGTTGAGTCCGAGCAGCGCGATCGACAGCTGGCGGGATGCTCCGGCCGATACCCAGGTCGTGCCGACCAGAAGGTTCGTCGCCGTCAACGTCGTCGTGCTGCCGAGCAGGTTCGAGATGAGGCTCGTGAGCAGCGCCTGGGTGAGCACAGCCGTATGCGTGTAGAGGCCGGCGGCCGGACCGGTCGTCGTGATGTTGGCGGCGGGCACCGTCGCTGTCGTCGCCCCCTGTGTGAGTGTGAGCCGGACCCCGGACGCCGGATAGGGCGACGTCCAGTCGATCCTGACGCTCTGGAAGACTCCGAGAACGTTGTTCGTGACCGCGCAGGCGATCACGGTCGGCGCGGGAACACGGAAAGCCGTGATCGTCGCGCGTCCGTACTCCGAGTCGGTGAACGCGGCGTCGGTGACCTGGGTGACGGGTGCCATGCCGACTCCGACGAGGAGCGCCACTCCGGCGACTCCGGCGAGGATGCGGTGCCGCCGCCGCACGCTCATGACTCGCCCTCGCGAGCGGTGACCGCGCGAGCGAGCATCCGACGACGGTGCACGGCGATCGATGCGAGCCCCGCCCCGACCAGGACGACGCCTCCGGTGACGAACCAGGGCGCTGTCGGCGGCATGCCGGTGGTCGCGAGTCCACCGCCGTCCGGCCCGATCACGGCGGACTCCCCCGCACCCCGTGCGTGCACCCGCACCTGCGTGCTGCCGAGCTCCTCCCCGGCGAGCGCGATGACGAACCTCAGGTGGGTGACTTCGGTGTCGGTGGTCTCGAGGAGCTGCACCTCGAGGCCGTCACGCGGTATCGCCCAGCCGGTCTTCAGCGGCATGGCTCCCCCCGAGCATCCGCTCGCCTCCCACTCCTCCGCGCATTCGAGAGCGTCGACGACCAGAGCCGCGTCCCCACTCGCGCTGATGCCCACCGTCACGGTTCCCGGATCGGGAGCCTCGGCACTGACGGTGACATCCCACTGCACGGGCTGTCCCGGCAGCAGACTCGACGCGGCATCCCAGTCGGCGACGGAGACGAGACGGAGCACGTCTCCCTGGACGACCTGCGTCGAGGGTGCAGCCCAGGCGGGTGCCGCTCCGACGACGAGACCGACGAGGAGGCCGAGCCCGAGCGCCGAGACGACCACCGGTCTTGCGGTCCGTCGCATCATCAGCCCGGCTCCTCTGAGGCGCTCCGTCGCCGGGAAGCCGCCGAGCGCGGCCAGAACGCCCACACGACGAGCGTCGTCGCCGCGATCGTGAGCCCACCGAGGACGTAGGGGTTTCCCATCGCGACGATCACCGTCGCGATCCCCGGCACCGAGAACAGCACGACCCGCACCGTCTGCACCGTATACGGATAGGGGTCGTCGCCGGCGTTGGCGTCTCCGCGCATCGTGATCACCCGTTCGGCGTCGCTCGCCCCCGGCGCGATCGAGGTGACGCGGTGAGTGACCGGAAGGTCGCCCGCGCGGTCGACCGTGACAACGTCGCCGACCTCGATCTCGGAGGAGGGGACCTCCTGCACGACCGCCACGGATCCGGCGGGGATCGTCGGCGACATGGATCCGGTGCGGAACATGATGAGGGTGATGTTCACCGTGAGCGCGAGCAGGACCAGGACCATGCAGACCACTCCGGCGATCGCCGCGATCCAGAGCAGGATGTCGGCGAGCACCCGACCGATGCCTCGCCGTTCCCCGCCCTTCGCTCCCGACGGCACCGGAGCATCCGGCGGGCTCGCGGGCTCGCCGACGGATGCGGCCTGCTCCCGCAGGCTCCGCCTCGTCGGTGTGCTCATCGACGTCCCTTCCGCTTCTCTCGTGCTGCCGCTCGCCGCCGTCATGACGACGTGCCTGCCACCTGCCACGTCTGGATCGCGGTCAGCCCCTGCGCACCGTTGTCGGTCGCCGCGGGCAGCGTGACCGCGATGCAGTAATTGACGGTCGCGCCTCCGTTCGCCGCGACGGCCTGGGTGCCGGTCCCCCCTGTCGCCATCGTCGAGTTGTCGGGCACGACAGAGGTTCCCGCCGAGTAGGTGGTGCCGTTGCACGTCGTCCCGGCGATCGAGCGGACGCCGTAGCGGAGGTAGGTCCCGAGTCCGGTGCCGGCCGTGGACGTCACGCTCAACTGCAGCGTGCCCGCGACCGAGGGACTCGCCGTCTTCACGCTGAACAGCGCATAAACGGTGTTGCCCGGTGCCATGGCGCTGAAGGGCGCGCTGAACGACAGGGCCGCCGGGGTGCCGACGGGATGGCTCGAGAACGTCGCGCCATCCGTCGCCCCGACGATGTCGAACCGTCCGGCGGTGAAGGTCGCGTTGCCGTACTCCGAGTCGTTCCATGCGGCGAGCGTCATCGTCGCACCGACGCCGAACACCAGCCCGCCCGCGAGCAGGGCGCGTATCCGACGGGAGAGCAGTCGCTTCCCCTCCCGCATGCTTCTGCGGGTGTCGGCCATGATCAGTCCGCGGTCGAGGTGGCGGTGAACTCCCACGTCGCGGTCGCGGCAGCGCCCTGGGTGAGCCCTGCGCCGGCGGTCACCGCGAAGCACAGCTGCACGGGTGTTCCTGCCGTTCCAGCCGGAGTGCCCTCGGCGAGCGGCACCGAGGTGGCGCCGGTCTGGGCACTGAGCGTCGCGCCACTCGCGACGACGGTTCCGGTCGCTGCGGCACCGCACGTGTCGCCGGCGGCGATGGCCGTCACCGTGTACGACAGGTTCGCCTCGTTGCCGCCGGTGCCGGCGGTGATCCCCGCAGGCAGAAGCGTGGCGGAGTTGGTGGTCGTCGCGTCGAGGCGCACCCAGAACGGCGCGTACACGACGTCGCCGGGCGACATCGACGAGGCGACGGCCGGGAGCTGGAACACGAGCGATGCCGCGGCGTCGCCGTTGTCGACGTTGTGGTCGTCGTATCCGGTGGTCGCGCTGGTGGTGGATCCTTCGAGGTTGAAAGATCCGGCGGTGAACGTGCCGGTCGCGAACTCCGAGTCGTTCCACGCCGCGAGAGTCACCCCGATCCCGACGCCGAGTACGAGCCCTCCAGCGAGCACCGCGAGAACCTTGCGTTGCGTGTCCTTCGTTGACATTGCACATTCCCCCTCAGGAGTTCCGACGCGCGGATGCCTGGGAACGGCCGCCCCTCAGTGGCCTGCATCTGCGTGTTCAGTTCGTTCGGGTCAGTTTTGTCCACGTGTGCGCGCAAATCAAGGGCATTCGGATCACGATTAAACATTTCCTGCATAATCTGCGCGATAAACGTCCAGGTGTCTTGTCAACCTGTCGAGCGGTCGAGGTACGTCGACTTCGCCCCTGATCAGGCCCCGCCCGTGATCGTCGTCAGGTCGCGAGAACGCGCCGCGCTTCGATCGCGATCTCGGCAGCGATCGTGTCGAGAAGCGCCGAGCGCAGGTTCCATTGCTGCCAGTAGAGACTGACTCGCAGCGGTGGCCCGCCGAGAGGTACCAGTCCGTCCTCGCGCTGCAGCAGTGGCACCATGCCCCACCCGAGCCCGAGGCGCACCGCCAGCGCATAGTCGGCGGAGGCCGGCACGTAGTGCCTCGGCACCCCCTGATGCGGCACGCCCATGGAGGCGAGCCATTCGTGCTGCAGAGCATCACGACGGTCGAAGTCGACGAACGGTGCCGCCGCCAGCGTCTCGGGGCTCACGCCCGCGCCGAACCAGCGCTCGACGAATCCGCGTTCGGCCATCGCCTGGTACTCGAGCACACCGAGCGCTGCGACCGAGCATCCCGCCACGGGCTCCGCCTCGCTCGTGACCGCCGCCATCACCGTGCCCGATTCGAGGAGCCGTGCGGTGAAGTTCTGGTCATCGCGATGCAGATCGAAGTCGAGGTCATGCGCCGCCGAGAGCCGCGCGAGCGGGGACAGGAACCAGGTCGCCATCGAGTCGGCATTGACCGCGAGAGGGATGCGCGTGCGCGAAGCCTCGCCACCCTCGAGCCCCAGCCCGGCGAGGGCGTCGTGCTCGAGCAGGGCGATCTGTCGCGCGAGCCGGACGACCGCCTCTCCCGCTTCCGTCAGCTGCACCGGCTTCGTGCGCACGACGAGCACACGCCCCAGCTGCTCCTCGAGCGCCTTGAGCCGCTGACTGACCGCGGACGGAGTCACCCGCAGCATTCGAGAGGCCGCGTCGAGGGTTCCCTCATCGGCGACGGCGGCGACGGTGGCGGCGAGCTCAGGATCGATCTTCACATTAGTGATGCTAATGGTTCAGTAGTTATCCTGGCTGGTGCTGATGCTCCGCGATGCCTACCGTGGAACCATGCTCTCGCTCTTGGCAGGCCTCGGACTCGGCCTCTCCCTGATCGTCGCCATCGGCGCTCAGAACGTCTTCGTGCTGCGCCAGGGCATCCGCCGCGAGCACGTCCTGCCTGTGGTGATCATCTGCGCCCTCTCGGATGCCCTGCTGATCGCCGCCGGCGTCGCAGGGCTGGGCTTCGTCATCTCCGCCGCCCCCTGGCTCGTCGTCGTAGCCCGATGGGCCGGCGCGCTGTTCCTGCTCGGTTACGGCATCATCGCTGCGCGCCGGGCGTGGCGCGGCGGCGAGGAGCTGCGAGTCGACTCCGAGGATGCGGGGAGCGTCTCGCCGTCATCGGGATCCGGCCCGACGACGACGCGTACCGCCACGCGCGCCTCTCTCGTGCCCGTGATCGCGACCGTGCTCGCGCTCACCTGGCTGAACCCGCACGTCTACCTCGACACCGTGCTGATGCTCGGCTCGATCGCCGCCACCCACGGCGAGGAACGCTGGCTATTCGCAGCCGGAGCGATGGCCGCCAGCATCCTGTGGTTCACCGCTCTCGGTTTCGGCGCCCGCTACGTCGGTCGCTGGCTGCGCACCGAGCGGTCATGGCGCATCCTCGACGCGCTGATCGCCGTCGTGATGATCACGCTCGCCGTCAGCCTGGTGCTGCCGGTGCTCGCGCTCTGATCCGACGTCGACCGGTCGTCAGTCCCCGTCGAGCGGACGCAGGATGCGGGTGAGGAATCTCTGCGTGCGCTCATGCTGCGGAGCCCCGAAGATCTCGGAGGGCGGCCCCTCTTCGACGACGACGCCCGCGTCCATGAAGAACACACGGTCAGCCGCCTCGCGCGCGAAGCTCAGCTCGTGCGTCACGACCACCATGCTCCAGCCCTCGTCGGCGAGCTCCTTGATCACGAGCAGCACCTCGCCCACGAGCTCGGGGTCGAGCGCGCTGGTCGGTTCGTCGAACAGCAGCAGGTCGGGGCGCAGCGCGAGCGCGCGGATGATGCCGACGCGCTGCTGCTGACCGCCCGAGAGCTCATGCGGACGCGCGTTCTCCTTGTCGGCGAGTCCCACCCTGGCGAGGAGCACGCGTGCCTCGGCGATCACCTCGGTCTTCGGGCGCCCCTGCACGCGCCACGGCCCCTCGATCACGTTCTCGATCACCGAGAGATGCGGGAAGAGATTGTGATGCTGGAAGACCATCGCCGAACGGTCGCGCAGCGCCAGGCGCTTCTGCTTGCGCACCCGCGGTTTCACCGGCGCGTCCGGTGCGAAGTCGATGTCTGGGCCCCCGGCCACGACGATCGTGCCCGAGTCCGGCGTCTCGAGACCGTTGAGCGCCCTCAGCACCGTCGTCTTGCCCGATCCGCTCGGACCGATCAGCACCACGACCTCGCCGCGGTGCAGCATCAGGTCGATGCCGCGGAGCACCTCGTTGTCACCGAAACGCTTGTGCAGGCCGCGCGCGGTCAGCAGGGCGTCCGTCGTGGGCTCACCCGAGCGGGCGGGGTCAGTGGGCGACATTTCGGTCGAGCCTCCTCTCGAGCGCGCTCTGCCCGAACGACAGCACGAGACAGAGCACCCAGTAGACCAGCGCTGCGGCGAGATAGAGCACCATGAACTCCAGGGTCGCCGACGCGATCTGCTGCGCCACCTTGAACAGCTCCGTCACCAGGATCAGCGATGCGAGGGACGTGTCCTTCACCAGCGAGATGAACGTGTTCGACAGCGGCGGCACAGAGACCCTGGCCGCCTGCGGCAGGATGATGCGCGTCAGCGTGCGCGTGCGGTTCATGCCGACCGTGTAGGCGGCTTCCCACTGGCCCTTCGGCACCGAGATGATCGCAGCGCGCACGACCTCGGCCCCATAGCCGCCCACGTTGAGCGACAGCGCGATGATCGCGCTCGGCCACGGGTCGATCTTGAGTCCGATCGACCCGAGGCCGTAGAAGATCACGAACAGCTGCACGATCATCGGCGTGCCACGGATCACCGAGATGTAGAACCGGGCGATACCCGAGACGATCGGATTGACCGAGATCCGCATCAGCGCGGCGCCGACGGCGATCACCAGCCCCACCGCGAACGAGATCAGCGCGAGCGGAACCGTGACCGTCACCCCTGCAAGGGCGATGGGCCCGAGCGAGTCGAGGAACAGCTGCCAGGGGTTCTCCATGGACTACTGCGTGACGTCTTCGCCGAAGTACTTGTCGCTGATCTCCGCCAGGGTCCCGTCGGCGCGGAGCTCTTCGAGGGCCCCGTCGATCGCCTCGACGAGAGACGTCTTGTCCTTCGTGAACACGAACGCCTGCTCACCGGCGTCATCGGTCTCGGCGGCGATCTTCAGACCGGAAGGGCTGTTGGTGGTCTCGTAGTCGAGGAAGGTCAGCTTGTCGTTGACGGTCGCGTCGACGCGACCCTGGCGCACGAGCTCGACCGCCTGAGCCCAACCCTCGACGCCCTCGACGGTGGCGCCCGATTCGGTGGCCAGCTCGTACCAGTTGCTCGTGAGCGACTGCGCGGTCGTCTTGCCTTCCAGGTCGTCGAACGACGAGATCGAGTCGTCGTCCTCGGGGACGACGATCACGCCGGGCGAGACGGTGTACGCAGTGCTGAACAGGTACTTCTCCTCGCGCTCGTCGTTGATGCTGACCTGGTTGGCGATCACGTCGAAGCGGCCTGCGTCGAGGCCGGCGAAGATCGCATCCCACTGAGTCTCCTGGAACTCGACCTCGAGGTCCAGCTTCTCGGCCACGGCCTGGATGATCTCGACGTCGAACCCGGTGAGGTCGCCAGTGCCGCCGTCGGCGTGGAAGCTGAACGGACGGTAGGTGCCTTCGGTGGCGACAGTGAGGACGCCGTCCTTGACGAGGCCGAAGCCGTCACCCGCGCCCTCTTCGCTCGAGCTGCTCTCGGCAGGCGCGGTGCTTCCGCTGCAGGCGGTGAGTGCTGCGGCGGCGACGACCAGTGCGGTGACGGCGATGAGGCGACGGGACATGTGACCCTCCTGGGGTGCGGTGTGAGGCGCGAGTGCTGTGGCGCGGAACTCACCCACAGTACGTGGCATCCGCCCCGCATCCCAACATCGGATGACGCTCGATGTCGTCCGGGGATGCAGAAAGGCCCCCGCATGCTGCGGGGGCCCTTCAGGAATCACACTCAGATGGAGTTGACGTCCAGCGGGATGCCGGGGCCGAACGTGGTCGACACGGCGCCCTTCTGGATGTAACGGCCCTTCGAGCTCGACGGCTTGAGGCGGACGATCTCCTCGAGCGCTGCGCCGATGTTCTCGTCGAGCTGCTCAGCGGAGAACGACGACTTGCCGACGACGAAGTGCACGTTGGCGTGCTTGTCGACGCGGAACTCGATCTTTCCGCCCTTGATCTCCTCGACTGCCTTGGCAGCGTTCGGGGTCACGGTGCCGGTCTTCGGGTTCGGCATGAGTCCACGCGGACCCAGGACCTTTCCGAGACGACCGACCTGGCCCATGAGCTCCGGGGTCGAGACGGCCGCGTCGAACGCGGTCCATCCGCCGGCGACCTTCTCGATGAGCTCGGCGCCGCCGACCTCATCTGCACCTGCGGCGATCGCTGCCTCGGCCGCGGGGCCGGTGGCGAAGACGATGACGCGGGCGGTCTTACCGGTGCCGTGGGGCAGGATGACGGTGCCGCGCACCATCTGGTCTGCCTTGCGGGGGTCGACTGCGAGCTTCAGCGCGACCTCGACGGTCGAGTCGAACTTCGACGAGCCGGTCTCCTTGGCGAGGGCGACTGCCTCGGTGGGAGTGTAGAAACGGTCTGCCTCGATCTTCTCGGCGGCAGCCTTGTAAGCCTTGGACTTCGTAGCCATGATTATTCTCCTCAGCCCTCGACCGTGATGCCCATGGAACGGGCGGTGCCGGCGATGATCTTCGAGGCAGCCTCGATGTCGTTAGCGTTCAGGTCGGCCTGCTTGGTCTCGGCGATCTGACGGACCTGGTCCTTGGTGATCTTCGCGACCTTGACCGTGTGAGGCGTCGCCGAGCCCTTGGGCACGCCGGCTGCCTTCTTGATGAGCTCCGCGGCAGGCGGGGTCTTCAGGATGAACGTGAAGCTGCGGTCCTCGTAGACGGTGATCTCGACGGGGATGACGTTGCCGCGCTGCGACTCGGTCGCGGCGTTGTACGCCTTGCAGAACTCCATGATGTTGACGCCATGCTGACCGAGCGCGGGGCCGATCGGCGGCGCCGGGTTGGCTGCACCGGCGTTGATCTGAAGCTTGATCAGGCCGGTCACCTTCTTCTTCGGTGCCATATCCTCTTCCTTTCATCGAACGGATGCGGGTGCATCCGCTCTCCCGCGAACCCGGCATCTCCGGGCTGCGGTCGTCTGCGCGCACGCCGAAGCGGCACACAAACCAGACAAGTCTACCTGATCGGCAGGCATGCCAGGAACGCGAGAACGGCCGCCCCGAATGGGACGGCCGTTCTCGTGAAAGCGTGTGTCAGACCATCTTGGTGACCTGGTCGAACGACAGCTCGACCGGGGTCTCGCGCTCGAAGAGGGAGACGAGCACGGTGAGCTTGCCGCTCTCGGGCTTGATCTCGCTGATCGAACCGGGAAGACCCGCGAACGAGCCCTCCTTGATCGTGATGGTCTCGCCGACCTCGAAGTCGACCTCGGCCGGAAGCGGACGAGCGACGGCGACGCCGCCCTTCGACGCGATGTTCTTCGCGGTCGGGGCGTCCTTGACCTCGACGAGGGACTTCAGCATGTTGAAGGCCTCTTCGAAACGCAGGGGGGTCGGGTTGTGGGCGTTGCCCACGAAGCCGGTGACACCGGGCGTGTGGCGGACGACCGACCAGGTGTCTTCCGTGAGCTCCATGCGCACGAGCACGTAGCCCGGGATGCGCACGCGGGTGACCATCTTGCGCTGGCCGTTCTTGATCTCGACGACGTCCTCCATCGGGACCTCGATCTGGTAGATCTCGTCCTCGACCTCGAGCGTCGACTTGCGCTGCTCGATGTTCGCCTTGACCTTGCGCTCGAAACCGGCGTACGAGTGGATGACGTACCACTTGCCCGGGAGCATCCGCAGGTCGAGGCGGAACGCCTCGTACGGGTCTTCCTCGGCGTCGTCCTCGTCCTCGTCGGACTCGTCGGACTCGGCGTCTTCGTCGCTCTGCTCGTCGTCAGAGCCGAGGTCGGGTCCGTCGTACGGGGTGACCTCGTCGGCCTCAGCGGCCTCGAGCTCGGCGGTCTCTTCCGCCACAGAGTCGTTGAGGACCTCAGCGGCAGCCTCAGACTCAGCCGCTTCGTCCAGATTGAGAGCGTCGTTCACGATCGCGTCAGCCTCCGGGTCGTCGATTTCGATGTCGGTGTCGTCCTGCGTGTCGGACTCGTCCTCGCCGTCGACGTCCTCGATGTGGAGGGCGACGTGCTCGGCCGAGGTGACCGAGTTCTCCTCCGCAGCGAGAACGTTGCCCTCCTGGGCTTCGTCCTCTTCGCTGGACTGCTCGGCAGCCGTCGCCCAGTCGGCGTCGTCGGAATATCTTTCAGACACGTTGTTTCTTTCCAATCACTGCGGCCGGGGCCGCGTGGGCGTCAGGCGCCCGGGACCCCGAAGACGATATGCGTCACCCAGGCGAACAGGGTGTCCAGTCCATAGACGATGCCCATGACGATCAGAACGAAGACGAGCACCACTGCGGTGAACTTGACCAGTTCCTTGCGGGTCGGTGTGACGACCTTGCGCAGCTCTGCGATGACCTGACGGAAGAACAGGGCGATGCTCCCGAAGAAGCCTGCGATTCCACGCTTCTTCTCGCGGGTGGCTCCTGACGCGACGACCTCGCCGCGCGGTTCGTCCTGATCCATCCTGAATGT
>NZ_LMOU01000002.1:375147-422788 GCF_001423615.1 Microbacterium sp. Leaf159
TTTTGGAGACCGCTGCTCTGCCAATTGAGCTACCGCCCTAGAGACCGGGAGGTCTCGGGGTGTCATCTTCATCCTGCCACCGCAGCCGGACCGGAAGGACCGGGGCACGGCGAAAGGATGCAGACAACAACTGCTCGTCAAGCATACGGCATCCTCCGGCCGGTGCCGAACCGGGCCCGGCGGGGGTGTTGTTGTTAGGCTCGGCGGGCGGATGCAACCGGAGGGAGCGCAGTGAGCGCTGACGTGCAGCAGTTCCAGGTGGACCTGCGCGGGGTCGTCGACCTTCTGAGTCGCCACATCTATTCGAGCCCTCGCGTGTATCTGCGGGAGCTCCTGCAGAACGCCAGAGACGCCATCACGGCCCGACGCGAGGTCGACGGCGAGGGCGGGCGCATCCGCATCACCCCGCTGACGGAGGCCTCCGGCGAGTTCATCCTGCGAGACGACGGCGTGGGGCTGACCGCCGGCGAGGTGGCCGACCTGCTCGCGACGGTGGGACGCAGCTCGAAGCGCGACATCTTCGACCTTCCCCGCAGCGACTACCTCGGCCAGTTCGGCATCGGCCTGCTCAGCTGCTTCATGGTCGCCGACACCATCGTGATCCGCTCGCGCAGCGCACGGGGCGGCTCGGCCGTCGAGTGGACGGGCAGCGCCGACGGCACGTTCCGCGTGGTCGAGATCGACGATGACCTGCCGATCGGCACGAGCGTGCACCTCGTGCCCCGCTTCGATGCCGATGATCTACTGCGCCCCGCGGCCGTTCGCGAGCTGGCGTCGACCTTCGCCGAGTTCCTCCCCGTTCGCGTCACTATGGACACCCCGAACGGCGACGTCGACGTGACCCGCCGCGCACCCTTCCTCGATGCGGCGGACGACGTCGACGGTGCCGTGCAGTACGGGCGCGATCTGCTCGGCGCCTCACCGCTCGATGTCATCGAACTCACCGAGCCCGCGACCGGCACCCACGGCCTCGCCTACGTGCTCCCCTACGCTCCCCCGCCCGGCGCGCGGCAGGCGACGCGCATGTACCTCGGCAGGATGCTGCTCGGCGAGCGCATCGACGACGTGCTTCCGGAGTGGGCCTTCTTCGTGCGCGCGGTGGTCGATTCGACCGGCCTCGCGCCGACCGCGAGCCGCGAGTCCCTGGTCGACGACGCGGCGCTGGAGCGCGTGCGCGAGCAGTTCGGCGCCGGCATCCGTCGCTGGGTGCTCGAGCTGGGCCTGCGCGAGCCGCACCGCCTCGCCCAGTTCGTCGCGATCCACGAGGTGGGGCTGAAATCGCTGGTTCGTCACGATGAGGAGCTCGCGCGGTTCATCACCCGCTGGCTGACTCTCGAGACCACCCACGGCACGATGCGCATCGGCGATCTCGTGGAGCGGTATCCGCACGTGCGCTTCGCCCCGTCGGTCGACGAGTTCCGTCAGGTCGCGGGTATATCCCCCAGCTCCGAAGTGCTGGTCAACGGCGGTTATCTGTACGACGCCGACCTCGTGCGGATGCTGCCCGACCTCTACCCGCAGATCACCGTCGAACTCGTAGACGTGACCGGCGAGCTCGACCGACTCGACCCTCCGCCCCTCGACGACCGCGACGCCGCGATGGCGCTCGAGGCTCGCGCCGGAGGCGTGCTCACGGCATCCGGATGCTCGGTCACGGTGCGCTCGATCGACCAGCCCGAACTCGCCGCCCTCTACGTGGCCGACCCCGAGGTGCTGCGAAAGATCGACCGCGGCCGCACGAAGGGCATCACCGGCTCGCTGTGGGGCGGGGTGCTCGACCGCATCGACTCGACGCTCTCGGCATCGCGCGACGACGATCTGAGCGCCCGCCTGTGTCTGAACTGGTCGAACCGAGTCGTGCGCGCCCTGGTGCGGGTGCAGGACGACGCGGTGTTCGCCCGCACGGTGCAGCTGCTCTACATCCAGGCGCTCCTGGCCGGGCACCATCCGCTCTCGGACGCTGACCGCGCCCTCATGTCCACGGCGCTCGCCGACCTCGTCTCGCTCTCGGCCGGCATCGAAGAGGACTCCGTTCCCTTCGGCGACGCGCTCTGATCCGCACTCCGTCCGAAGGAACCCCGCATGGCACGTCCGCAGAAGCGCTTCACGCAGCTCATCGAGGAGATCGACCGCACCCCGTGGGGCCCCGCTGAGCAGGCTCTGGTGGCGGATGCCGTCGCCCTCGCCGTCGAACTCGGCGACGAGCGGCTCGAGTACGAGGCCCGCATGCGCCAGACCGCATCGGCGAACATGAACGGCGCGACAGATGTGATGCTGAACTCGTTCGCGTGGTGCCTCGCTCGGCATGACGCCGACCCGCAGCGCTTCCCTGCCGACCTCGAGTACGGCGGCGCCGACCTGATGTGGCAGTTCAAGTGGATGGCGTCGTCGCTGCGGTCCTCTCCGGCGTTCTCGGTCGAGCAGATCGCCGCGGTGCTCGACGACATGGAGGCGCACTACCGCACCGCAGGACTCGGTCTCAGCGGCGTGCTCACCGCACGGTTCGAGGATGCCTGGGATGCCGGCCGCATCGACGAGGCCGAGGCGCTGCGCGTGCAGCTGGAGGCGACACCCCGAGACGACCACAGCCACTGCGACGCCTGCGGCCGCAGTCAGGTCGCCGGTTTCTTCGCCGAGACCGATCGTGATGCGGAGGCGATCCGGCTCATCGAGGAGATGCTCGAGGGCGGATTCTCGTGCGGAGAGGAACCCGAGCACGCCCTCTCACGTGTGCTCGTGCCGTATCTGCGCGCCGGGCGCCTCGACGAGGCGAAGAGCGCGCACCTGCGCAGCTACCGTCTGGCGAAGGACAACCCCGACAACCTGCGCATCGTCGCGAACAACATCGTGTTCTCGGCACTGACCGGCAACGAGGCCCGCGCACTCGCGCAGGTCGAGCGGCACATCTCGTGGCTCGCGCACGACGGTCTCAACGTCGACGCGCATTTCGCCGCCCTCGCCGCATTCGCGTTCGCGCTCGACCGTGTGGCGGCGACCGGCCACGGCGACACCCCGGTACGAGGAGCCGACGCTCCCGCACTCACCCCCTTCTTCGGCGACCACGACGGCACCTGGGGCGCCGCCGAGCTCGCGGCCGCCGCCTGGGCGTCCGCCGAGCGCATCGGGGCGGACTTCGACCGCCGCGACGGCACCGAGGGGCACTCGCGCGCACTCGCCCGCACTCGCGCCCTGGCCACCGAGCACTACGACGTCCCGATCCGATCGGATGCGTTCGCCGCTGCTCCCGACGCGACGATTCCCGCCGACGCCGACGCCTGGTTCGACCGCGTGATGGACCTCGCTCAGTTCGGGGCCGAGCACGAGACGCTGCAGGCGCTCCCCCACGCGCTCGCGGTCGAGAATTCGTCCAAGCTCGCCCAACTCATGTCGATGCGCCTCGGCATCCTGATCGCGCTCGATCGCGCCGACGAAGCCGCCGAGCTGCTCCCGGCACGGATCGATGCGCTGCGGGCTGCAGGGCTCGATGCGCAGGCCGACCTCGAGCAGCGGCTCGGCCTCGCGACCTTCGGCCTCAACACCCCCGACGCGGCAGCCGCCCTGGAGGACGAGCTCGCGACCGCCGCAGCCCTTCCTGCCTGGTCGCGCGGCGACCTCGCGATCAGCCGCGCCTCGCTGCACATGCACGCCGAAGAGCCCGGCGCCGCCCTCGACATGGCAGAGATCGCCGCCCGTGCATTCGCCGAGGCCGACGACACACGCCTGTCCAACACCACGACGCTCATCGCGATCGCCGCCGTACTGCAGAGGAACGACATCGAGGCGGCATCCGCTCTGCTCGATCGCTTCCTCGCCCAGGACGACCTCAGCATCGGACACCGGGCGCAGGCTCTGCAGACCCGCGCCAGAGTGCGCGGCGGCAGCGAGGCGTTCGTGGAGGGTGCGGCGGATGCCGACGAGGCGTCGCGCCTGCTGGCGGGCCTCGGAGCGACCAAGGCGCTGGCCGCGGCGCACCTGCTCGCCGGAGCGCTCTGGGAAGACGCGGGCGACCCCGAGAAGGCCGTCACCCGCTACCGCGTCACCTCGCGTCTCGTCGCCCAGGAGGGCGGCGACCAGGCGGGCGCTGACTTCCGTCTCGCTCGGGCCATGCTCGCGGCGGGCGACGCCGAGGTCGCCGCTGAGCTGTTCGGGCAGGTGCTCGAGAGCGAGGAGCAGGCCGAGGTGCACCCCGCATCCCGCGCGATGACGGCATCCCTGCTCGCCCGCGCGCTGGGCGCATCCGGGGAGTTCGGGCAGGCCGTCGGCGCCTTCGGATACGCCGCGCAGCTCTTCGGCGAGGCGGAGGAGCACGCAGACCAGGCCGTGGCGCTGACCGAGCGCGCGAAGATCCTCGCGCGCTTCGAGGAGAACGACGAGGCGATCGAGTCGCTCGAGACGGCAGCCGAGATCGTCCGCAAGGCCCCGGATGCCGTCGGGGCCCTCGCCGATGTCCTGCACAACCTGGGTCAGGCATACGGCACGCGGCAGGACGACCGCGCCTTCGCTCTCTTCGACGAGGTGGCAGCGCTCGCCCAGGAGCACGAGGCCGGCTGGCTGCTCGCCGACGTCACCGACTCGCGCGGCCGCGCGCTCGCCCAGTTCGGCCGCACGGACGAGGCCGTGGCCGCGGCGCTGACCGCTGCCGACGGGTTCGCATCGATCGGGGATGCAGGTTCCGCCGGCGGCTCCGAGCTGTTCGCCGCCCGGCTGCTCGCGGGCGACGAGCGCGCCGCGGATGCCGTGCCGATCTACCGCAGCGCGCTGGAGCATGCGACCGAGCATCCGCCACTCCGTCAGGTGTCGGCTCTCGAGCTGGGCGACGTGCTCGAAGCACTGGGCCGTCACGTCGAGGCAGCCGAGGTACGCGCTCTC
The DNA here is from genome assembly GCF_001423615.1 of Microbacterium sp. Leaf159. GTDB lineage: Bacteria > Actinomycetota > Actinomycetes > Actinomycetales > Microbacteriaceae > Microbacterium. Next base: position 380,017 of record NZ_LMOU01000002.1, read on the forward strand.
ATCGAGAGCTAGGCGCGGGTCCGGCCGCACGGCCCGGTGCGCCTCAGGCTTCGACACCGGAACAGCATCTTGCCTGGAAGATCCCTGCCCCTCGGGAGGAGATCTGCCCCTCGGGAGGAGAGAGCGGGCGGATTCATCCTCCCCAGGAGGCGTTCTCCTCCCGAACGCCCTCGGCTCAGAGGAACTGCCGCCAGTTGGCTCGCGCGAGGTCGAGCAGTTCGTCTCCCTTGCCCGACATGACCGTGCGGATCGCGTACAGCGCGAAGCCCTTGACCTGCGCGGCCTCGATCGCCGGCGGCATCGACAGCTCCTGCCGCTCGGTGACGACGTCGAGCAGCGCAGGGCCGTCGTGTGCGAGCACCTCTCGCACGGCATCCGGAAGATCGTCGCTGTTCTCCACTCGGCGCGCGAAGATGCCCATGGCGTCGGCGATAGCCGCGAAGCTCGGATTGTCGAGGGAAGTGCCGTAGTTCACGAAGCCGGCGGCCTTCATCTCGAGCTCGACGAAGTTCAGCGACGAGTTGTTCACGACGATCGTCTTCACCGGCAGCCTGTTCTGCGTGAGGGTCAGCAGCTCCCCCAGCATCATCGCGAGCCCGCCGTCACCCGCGAGGGCGATCACCTGGCGGTCGGGGTGCGAGACCTGTGCGCCGATGCCGTGCAGCAGCGCGTTGGCCATCGAACCGTGCGTGAACGAGCCGATCAGTCGACGGTTCTCGGTCATCGACAGGTACCGGGCCGCCCACACGGTCGGCGAGCCGACGTCGGCGGTGAAGATCGCGTCATCCGCTGCCTGCTCGTCGAGCAGTCGGGCGAGGTACTGCGGGTGGATGGGACGACCGGCCTTCGTCGGCGTGGCGAGGTCGTCGAGCTTCGCCCTTGTCTTGCGGTAATGCGCGGTCGAGTCGTCGAGGTGATCACGATCGCTCTTCTCCGCGAGTCGAGGCAGCAGCGCCGCCGCGGTCGCCCCGACGTCACCGACGAGACCGAGATCGAGCGGATGCCGCTTGCCCAGCTGCGAGCCGCGGATGTCGACCTGGATCGTCGTGGCATGCTCGGGGTAGAACTGCTCGTACGGGAAGTCGCTGCCCAGAACCAGGAGGGTGTCGGCCGCCTCCATCGCGCGGTAGCCGGAGGCGAAGCCGAGAAGTCCGGTCATGCCGACGTCGAAGGGGTTGTCGTATTCGATGAACTCCTTGCCGCGGAGGGCGTGCACGATCGGAGCGCCGAGCGTGTCGGCCAGGGCGATGACCTCGTCGTGCGAGCCTTCCACGCCCGCACCGGCGAGGATCGTGGTCTTCTTCGAGGCGTTGAGCAGGGTCGCGGCGCGCTCGAGCTCGTCGCCGCTCGGCACGATCACCGGGCGGGCACGCTCGATGACGACGGCACGGTCGTCGGGGATCTCCGCCAGCGCGACATCGCCGGGGATGACGAGCACGGCGACACCCCGCTGCTCGATCGCCGCGCGCATCGCGATCTCGAGAAGGCGCGGCATCTGCTTGGGGTCGGCGACGTACTCGACGTAGACGCTGCACTCGCGGAAGAGCTCCTGCGGGTGGGTCTCCTGAAAGTAACCGGTGCCGATCTCGGTGGTCGGGATGTGGGCTGCGATCGCCAGCACCGGCACTCGCGAGCGGTTGGCGTCGTAGAGGCCGTTGATCAGGTGCAGGTTGCCCGGGCCGCACGAACCGGCCACCACCGCGAGGTCGCCCGTGAGCGCCGCATCCGCCGCCGCCGCGAAGGCCGCGGACTCCTCGTGTCGCACGTGCACCCATCGGATGCTGCCATCCTTGCGGAGCGCATCGGTGAACCCGTTGAGAGAATCACCCGGGAGGCCGTAGACACGGTCGATCCCATTCGCGCGGAGAGTCTTGACGATGTTCGCTGCGACGGTTGCCATGCTTCCAACCTACGCCCGGGTGCCTATGCGGGCTCCGGGCCGGAGACGGCGAAGGGACGGATGCCGAGGCATCCGTCCCCTCGTGTCGCAGTCGCTCAGCCGATGCGGATGAGCTTCTTGTTGACGAACTCGTCGGCGGCGAGGTGGCCGAGCTCACGCGAGGTGCCGCTGCGCTTGATGCCGCCGAACGGCAGCTCCGGGCTGTCGGCGAGCACGAGGTTGACGTAGACCATGCCCGCCTCGATGTTGTCGGCGACGCGCTCGGCCTGCTCTGCATCGGTCGTGAAGACGTACGAGCCGAGACCGAAGGTGGTGTCGTTCGCGAGGGCGACCGCTGCGTCCTCGTCGGCGACCTTGTAGACGACGGCCGCGGGGCCGAAGAGCTCCTCGCGGTAGACGTTCATCTCGGGCGTCACGTCGGCGAGCACGGTCGGCGCGAAGAACGCCCCGTCGCGGGTGCCGCCGGTCAGCAGCGTCGCGCCCTGCTCGACGGCCTGATCGATCTGCTTCTGCAGGTTCTCGGCCGCCGTCTCGGACGAGACAGGCCCGAGCACGGTGTCGTCGAGCGTCGGGTCGGTCGCCGTCACCGATGCCATCGCCGCCGTGAACTTCTCGACGAAAGAGTCGTAGAGACCGTCGACGATGATGAAGCGCTTGGCGCCGTTGCACGCCTGGCCGTTGTTGTCGAGACGTGCGTCGACGCCGGCCTGCACGGTGGCGTCGAGGTCGTCGGTCGACAGCACGATGAACGGGTCGGATCCGCCGAGCTCGAGCGCGACCTTCTTGAGGTTGCGCCCGGCGATCTCGGCCACCGCCGCACCGGCACGCTCGGATCCCGTGAGCGAGACCCCCTGCACACGCGGGTCGGCGATCATGTCGGCGATCTGGTCGTTCGTCGCGAGCACGTTCTGGTACGCACCCTTGGGGAATCCGGCGTCGTGGTAGATCGCCTCGAGAGCGGTCGACGACTCCGGGCACTGCGGGGCGGGCTTGAGCAGGATGGTGTTCCCCACGATCAGGTTCGGCGCTGCGAAACGCACGATCTGATACGCCGGGAAGTTCCACGGCATGATGCCGACGAGCGGGCCGAGCGACGAGCGGCGGACGATCGCCGTGCCGTCTCCGAGGATCGCAATCGGCTGGTCGGCCATGATCGCCTCGGCCTGGTCGGCGTAGTACTCGGCGATGTCGGCGGCGAAGTCGACCTCTCCGAGCGCGGCCTCGCGGGGCTTTCCCATCTCGCGCACGAAGACGTCGGCGAGCGCCTCACGGCGTTCGCGGTGCAGCTCGGCCGCACGGCGCAGCAGCGCTGCGCGCTCTGCGACGGTCGACGAGCGGGACCACTCGCGGTGCGCCTCGTCGGCGGCGGCGACCGCATCCTCGATCTGCGCATCCGTGAAGGTGTCGAAAGACGCCAGCGTCTCTCCGGTGGCGGGGTTGATGACGGCGTAATCGGTCATGTTCTCTCCTCCTCTGGGCCGAGCGGTCAGGAGACCGGGATCAGCGTGTACTTGGTGGACAGGTACTCGTGGATGCCCTCGAGTCCGCCCTCGCGGCCGACGCCGGACTGCTTGACGCCACCGAAGGGAGCTGCGGCGTTGGACACCACGCCCACGTTGAGACCCATCATGCCGGTCTCGAGCTTGTCGATCATGCGCTGTCCGCGCTGCAGGTTCTCGGTGAACACGTACGAGACGAGTCCGTACTCCGTGTCGTTAGCGAGACGGACCGCGTCGTCCTCGGTGTCGAAGGTCGCGATCGCCAGCACCGGTCCGAAGATCTCCTCGCGGAGGATCGCCGACCCTGCGACGACGTCGGTGAGCACGGTCGGCTCGTAGAACGTGCCGGTGCCCTCGAGCGCCTTGCCACCGGCGAGCAGAGTCGCGCCGCGCTCGACGGCATCGTCGACGAGCTCTCCGGCCTTCGCCACAGCGCCCTCATCGATGAGCGGTCCGATCGAGACGCCCTCTTCCGTGCCGCGACCGATCTTCATGGCGTTGACCCGCTCGGTGACCTTGCGGGCGAACTCCTCGGCGACGTCCTTGTGGACGATGAAGCGGTTGGCGGCGGTGCACGCCTGACCGATGTTGCGGAACTTCGCAGCCAGTGCGCCGTCCACGGCCTTGTCGAGGTCGGCATCGTCGAACACGACGAACGGGGCGTTGCCGCCCAGCTCCATCGACACTCGCAGCACGCCCTCGGCGGCCTGCGCGATGAGCTTGCGGCCCACCTCGGTCGAGCCGGTGAACGACAGCTTGCGCAGACGAGGGTCGGCGATGATCGGGGCGGACAGCGCCGAGGACTTCGACGTCTGCACGACGTTGACGACACCGGCGGGGAGGCCCGCCTTCTCGAGCAGCGACGTGAAGAAGATCGTCGTCAGCGGCGTGAGTGCCGGGGGCTTGATGACCACGGTGCAGCCGGCGGCGAGGGCCGGAGCGATCTTGCGGGTCGCCATCGCGAACGGGAAGTTCCACGGTGTCACGAAGAACGACGGACCGACCGGACGCTGCGAGACGACCATGTGCCCGGTGCCCTCGGGGTTGATGCCGTAGCGGCCGCTGATGCGCACGGCCTCTTCGCTGAACCACCGCAGGAACTCGCCGCCGTAGGCGACCTCTCCGCGGGCCTCGGCGAGCGGCTTTCCCATCTCGAGCGTCATCAGCAACGCGAGGTCCTCCTTGTGCTCCTGCACGAGGTCGAACGCGCGGCGCAGGATCTCGCTGCGGGTGCGGGGAGCGGTGGCGGCCCACGAGTCCTGCGCGGCCACGGCCGCATCCAGGGCGCGGATGCCGTCGGCAGGCGTCGCATCCGCGATCGTGCGGATGACCGCTCCGGTCGCCGGGTCCTGCACGTCGAACGTGCCGCCGGTCTCGCCGTCGATCCACTCTCCCCCGATGAAGAGGCCGGTGGGGATGCTGTCGAGCAGCGCCTGCTCTGTCTGAGTGCTCATGGAATCTCTTTCTGTGGGGACGTGGGTGAGGGTCAGCGGCGGCGGGCGCTCGGCGGCGCATCGACGCCGAGGGTCTCACCGCGGAAGAAGGCCGGACGCTTGATCGCCTGCCAGATCATGATCACGATGCCGATCACGATGATGCCGACGCCGAGGACGAACACGAGGCCGAGGCCGCCGATGCTCGAACCGCTGCCGTAGGCCGGATCCATCGAGTCGATGAGCGTCGTCACGAACAGCACGGCGAGGATCGCGCCGCCGACGAGCGGGAACAGGAACGTGAAGAAGAAGCTCCTGGCCGAATCGAACCACTGCTTGCGGAAGTACCACACGCACGCGAACGCGGTGAGGCCGTAGTAGAAGCAGATCATCATGCCGAGCGACAGGATGGTGTCGGTGAGCACGTTCTCGCTCAGCAGCCGCATCACGGCGTAGAACACGGATGCGACCACAGCCGACACGATCGTCGAGTAGCCCGGCGTGAAGAACCGCGGGCTGACGCGCGCGAACTTCTTCGGCAGGGCACCGTAGTGCCCCATCGCCAGCAGCGTGCGGGCGGGTCCGACCGCGGTCGACTGCAGCGACGCCGCCGAGCTCGACAGCACCGCGAGCGACACGAGGAACGCGAGCGGCCCCAGGATCGGGTCGGACAGCGCGAAGAACACGTTCGCCGAGATGTCCTCGTTCGCGAGACCGTAGTCACCCGTGCCGACACCGGCGAACATGATCAGGCCGATCGCGAGCAGCAGGTACAGGGCCACGACCACGACGACGGTGACCATCGCTGCGCGGCCAGGGGTCTTCGCCGGGTCCTTGGTCTCCTCGTTCATGGTGAGGACGACGTCCCAGCCCCAGAAGATGAAGATCGACAGCGAGAGACCCGCGGCGAAGGCGCTGAACGACGGCACCTCGAACGGGTTGAACCACGACCACGAGAACGCGGTGGGCTCCGGTGCGTCACCCGAGACGGCCTTGACGATCGCGACCGTCGCGAAGACGACGAGCACGAGCACCTGGAAGCCGACGAGGATGTACTGGAACTTCTGCGTGGTCTGCATGTCGCGGTACGACACGAGGGTCGCGCCGAGCATGAAGAGCAGACAGACGACCACGTTGATGATCGGGTTGAACGCGAGGTCGGCGATGCCGGGGTTGCCGCTGATCTGGGCGATCAGCAGGAAGAGGAACTCGACGGCGATGCCGGCGAGGTTCGACAGCACGATGACGGTGGCGGCGATCAGGCCCCATCCGGTCATCCAGCCGATCCACGGGCCGAACGCCCGCACACCCCAGGTGAACGAGGTGCCGGAGTCGGGCATCATGCGGTTGAGCTCGCGATAGCCGAACGCCGTCAGGAGCATCGGGATGAACCCGACGAGCATGATCGCAGGCACCTGGGTGCCGACGACCGCGACCGTCGGTCCGAGCGACGCGGTGAGCGTGTAGGCGGGCGCGATCGTGGATACGCCGATCACGACGGCTCCGAGGACGCCGACGGCTCCTGCGCTCAAACCCTTCTGGGAGATGCCGGTCGTCACACCGGATTCGGGCTCCGTCGCCCGGTTCGAGCTGCTCATCAGCGGACTCCTGCTTCGGCGCGGGTGCGCGGGACGACGATCATGGGTACGGGCAGTTCGTGCAGCATCTTCGCTGCGGTGGAGCCCAGGAACAGGCGGCGCGGTTGCGCCAGACGGCTCGAGCCGACGAGGACGACCTCGCCGGGGAGCCACGAGAGATTCGAGACCGCGTCTTCGACCGTGTCGCCAGGCGCCTCCTCGACCTCGGCGTGCAGCTCCTCGGGAAGGAGCCCCTTCGCGCGAGCGAGCACGTCATGCGCGTGCTGGTCACCCACCACGCGGATCGCGCCGGTATCGAGGCCGGGTGGGACGTCGAACGGCACGAGCGAGACCAGGCGGAGGCCCACTCGCGACTCGGTCGCGACCGCCGCGGCCTCGTCGAGCAGGTTGTCGGCGCCGGGACGCGTACCGATCGCGACGGTCACACGCGGGAGGACGTGGTCGTCCTCAGAGGCCGTCCCCGCCGGCGCGAGCGCCACCGGGATGGTCGACGAGTGCAGCAGTTCGGAGGCGACGCTGCCGAGACGGTGGCGGCCGAAGATGCTGCCGTTGGCCGTTCCGACCACGATCACGCGGGCGTCGAACTCCTCGCCCGCGGCGATCAGCCCCTCGGCGAAGGACTCGCCGAAGCGCACGTGACCCGTGCGGGTCAGTTCCTGCGGAAGCCGCACGACCGCATCCTCGAGCCACTCCTTCGCCTGGCGACGGATGTGGTCCTCGTAGGCGCGCTCCGGAGGGACCGCCGCACTGCGGGTGCCCTCGGAGGGCAGCACGATCACGAGGTGCAGGACCGCCCCGAGGCTGCGGGCGAGCCGCGCGCCGAGAGCCGCGGCATCCGCACCCGCATCCGTCGCCGTGTAGCCGACGACGACTGCGCCGGTCATCAGCCGACCTCGGCCGTGTCGCCGGACGTCCTGCTCGAGTCGACGATGTTCGAGGCCACGAGGTGGCCCATGCGGATCGCGCCGTCGACGTGCTGGTAACCGGCGCCCGCGAGATCGCTGCACGCGAAGTGGATCGGGCCGACGGCCGAGCGCAGGTCCGCGCCGTAGCGGTGGAGGCCGCCCATGTCGAAGCTCGCCGCGTACGCGCCGCGGGTCCACTCCTCGGTGCCCCAGTCGCTCTCGTAGTAGACGGCCGGGTTCTTGGCCTCGGGTCCGTAGTAGTGCGACAGCGACTCGAGGATGCGCTCCTTGCGCTCCTCGGCCGTGAGGGTGAAGAGGTCATCGGCGTTCTGGTCGCTGACGAAGCCGACCAGGGTGCCGCGCTCGTCGGCGTGGTTCGTGTTGTCGTAGGCCTCGTGCGCCAGCTCGTACGGGCTGAACGCGGTGCCACTGAGGCCCTGCTCGCGCCAGAACGGGCGGTCGTAGACGGCGTGCACCTTGATGACGAAGCCCATCGAGATGTGCTGGTGCATCTGGTGCTGGCGACGCGGCAGCGGCGGCACGAAGGCGATGCGGCTGTAGAGAACCGGAGCGTGCGCGAGGATCGCGTAACGCGCACGCACGGTGAGCTCGTCGGTCGTGGCGGTCACGCCGTCGGCGCCCCACTCGAGCGACCGCACCGGCTGGTTCAGCAGCACATCGTCGCCGAGGCGCTCTGCCAGCAGCAGCGGGACCTTCTGCAGGCCGCCCACGACGCGCTTGTCGAGGATGAAGTCGGCGTCGACGAGGTTCGAGTACGACCCCGCGGATGCCGCCATCAGCAGCGACTGCAGCAGCGAGAACGAGTGCGTGGGCTTGGTGAGCATCGCGGATCCCGTGGCGAAGGCCAGGTTGCGCACGGCCTCGTCGTCGTCGGTCTGCGCCCGCAGCCAGGCGTCCCAGGTGACCGAGTCCCACTCCTCGGCGTTCGCGTGCGCCCACGGACGATCGGGGTCGATCTCGGCCACCATGTCGTCGAGGCGCTCGGTGATCTCGGCGATGACCGCCTCGGTCTCAGCCGACACCGGGAACATCTCCCCCGTGAAGCGGTGCGTCTGACCGTCGGGCCCGACATACACGCTGTCGCCCTCGCGGTAGCGGCTGTAGGTCTCGAGCCCCAGCTCCTCGATGGTGTCCTTCAGCGCGTCCTGATCGGGCGAGACCCACTGTCCGCCGATCTCGAGCATGGCGCCGTCGATGACATCCGTCCACAGACGGCCTCCGACGCGGTCGCGGGCCTCCAGGACGGCGACCGACAGGCCGGCTTTGCGCAGGTCGTTCGCCGCCGTGAGCCCTGCGGCTCCCGCACCGACGATCAGCACGTCACGAGTGATCTCAGCCATCTGCTTCTCCTTCGTTGGAAAGGGGTAGTGCCGGTCGCGATCCGAAATCCCCCGATACGAATCGCGACCGGACGTGTGTTCAGGTCGCGAGGGCGTCGCTTCCCGATGTCTCGGTCGCCTGTGCGGCGTTGCGCTTCTTGAGGTTGCGACGCACGAACGGCCAGAAGAGCACGAGCACGCCGGTGGCGATGAGGCTCGTCCAGACCTGGGTGCGTCCGCCCTCGGTCGTGAGCATGACGACGAGCACCGCGGCGATGCAGGTGATCAGCAGGATGTTGAGCCACGGGTGCAGCCACATCTTCAGCTTGAGGTTCTCGACCTCCTCCGGCGTCATCTTCTGGCGCAGACGCCACTGGGTCAGCGCGATGAAGACGTAGACGAACAGCGCGACGAGTCCCGCCGAGTTCATGATGAAGTCGAAGATGCCTGAGCCGGGTGTGAAGAAGTTGACGAGGGTGGCGATGAGGCCGCCGATCGTCGAGGCGAGCAGCGCCATGACGGGCACGCCGCTCTTCGACTTCTTCGTCATGATCTTCGGCGCGAAGCCCTGCTCGGCCAGTGCCGAGAACATGCGCGACGCGGAGTACAGGCCGGAGTTCAGCACCGAGATCACGGCTGTGAAGATCACGAGCTGCATGATGATGCTCGCGCCGGGGATGCCGAACTGCTCGAGCGCGTACGTGAACGGCGCGTTCGCGACGTCGGTCGGCACGGGCAGCTCGTCCCACGGCACGACGGTGACGATGATGAGCACGGAGCCGACGAAGAACAGCAGGATGCGCCAGATGATGGTGCTCGTCGCCTGACGGATGCCCTTGGCAGGATCCTCGGACTCCGCCGACGCCATCACGGCGATCTCGGTGCCGAAGTACGAGAAGATCACGAGCGCGACGCCGGTGAAGGCGACGCCGTAGCCGTTCGGGGCGAATCCGCCGTGCTCCCAGAGGTTCGAGACCGAGACCTCGGAGTTCGGCCAGAGTCCGAAGGCGAAGAGCAGACCGGCACCGAGGAACACGACGATCGCGAGCACCTTGATGCTGGCGAGCCAGAACTCGACCTCGCCGAACGTGCGGACCGAGATGACGTTGGTCCCGACGAAGATCGCGATGAGGATCAGCGACCAGGCCCAGGACGGCACCACCGGGAACCAGCTGGCCATCGTCTCGCCGCCCAGGACCGCCTCATAGGCGAGCACGCCGACCCAGAAGTACCAGTAGAGCCAGCCCACGAGGTAGGCGGCCCAGTTGCCGAGGCCCACCCTCGCGTACTCCATGAACGAGCCGATGGCCGGACGCGATGCCGCCATCTCGCCGAGCATGCGCATCGCCAGGAACACCAGCAGTCCGCCGATGAGATACGACAGCACGGCGGCCGGCCCCACGGCGCGGATGACGTTGCCCGATCCGACGAACAGGCTCGCGCCGATGATCCCGCCGAGCGTGATCATCGTGACGTGACGGGACCGCAGCTTCTTCGTGCGCGGGTTCGCGCCGGCGAAACCGGCCGACGTCTCAGGAGAGACGGGCCGATCCCACTGCGATTCCGGTTCGGTCGACATATCAGGCCGCGGCGAGCGCCGCAGCGACGACGTCGAGACCCTCGTTCAGGAGGGCGTCGCCGATCGAGAGCGGAGGCAGGAAGCGGATGACGTTGCCGTAGGTGCCGCAGGTGAGCACGATGACGCCCTGGGCGACGCACGCCTTGGCGACGGCCGCGGTGAGTGCAGCATCCGGTGCCTTGGTCTCGGGATCGACGAACTCGGCCGCGATCATCGCGCCGTGTCCGCGGATGTCGCCGATGCGGGCATCCTTCTCCTGCATCGCGCCGAGGCGCTGCGTGAGGATCTCGCCGATCTCGCGCGCCCGCTCGATCACACCGTCGTTCTCGAAGACGTCGATCGCCGCGAGGGCTGCCGCGCACGCGATCGGGTTGCCGCCGTAGGTTCCACCGAGGCCGCCCGAGTGCGAGGCGTCCATGATCTCTGCCCGGCCGGTGACGGCTGCGAGCGGCAGGCCGCCCGCGATGCCCTTGGCCGTGGTGATGAGGTCGGGCTCGACGCCGAAGATCTCGCTCGCGAACATGTGGCCGGTGCGGGCGAAGCCCGTCTGCACCTCGTCGGCAATGAAGACGACGCCGTTCGCGCGGCACCACTCGGCGATCGCCGGCAGGAAGCCCTCGGCGGGAACGATGAAGCCGCCCTCGCCCTGGATCGGCTCGATGATGACGGCGGCGAGGTTGTCGGCGCCGATCTGCTTCTCGAGCTGGAGGATGACGCGGGATGCCGCCTCGGGGCCCGCGAGCCCGTCGCGGAACGGGTACGACATCGGAGCGCGGTACACCTCAGGCGCGAACGGGCCGAAGCCGCTCTTGTAGGGCATCGACTTGGCGGTCAGCGCCATGGTGAGGTTGGTCCGGCCGTGGTAGCCGTGGTCGAAGGCGACGACCGCCTGGCGACCGGTGTGCTTGCGGGCGATCTTGATCGCGTTCTCGACGGCTTCGGCACCGGAATTGAACAGCGCGCTCTTCTTCGCGAAGCTGCCGGGGGTGAGCCGGTTGAGGGCCTCGGCCACGCCGATGTACGACTCGTACGGCGAGATCATGAAGCAGGTGTGCGTGAACTGCGCGGCCTGCGCGGCGACGGCTGCGGCGATCTTGGGGTGTGCGTTGCCGACCGTGGTCACGGCGATGCCGGATCCCAGGTCGATGAGCGAGTTGCCGTCGGCGTCGACGACCACTCCTCCGCCTGCGGCGACGGCCGCCACGGGGACCGTGTGTCCGACACCCGCTGCCACGGCGTCCGCCTTGCGTGCGAGGATCTCCGCCGACCGGGGGCCGGGAAGGTCTGTCACGAGGCGACGCTCCTGGGGGAGCTCGGGTCCGCCGAGGGGAACTGCAACAGCTGCGTTGTCGAGGAGTGCCATGTGGGCGAGCGTACGACCGGAGCAGTGGGCGCCGCATTCGCCGGGCTGTACAATCTGATCGAGATCATCGCCGGGTCGTACAACCCCGTCGGCCGAGCCGCGGAAGGAGCAGGGCATGGATGCCGCCGAGCAGCCCACACTTCGCGCGCTCCTCAGCCGTCGCGACCTCGGCCTGAGTCTCATCTCCGAAGAGAGCGACCTCCCGCCGGGCGCCGTGGATCGCCCGCTGCGTTGGGTGCACAGCTCCGACCTCGCCGACCCGACACCCTTCCTCGCGGAAGACCTCGCCCTGCTGACCACCGGCACCCAGTTCGATGCCGGCACCGACTTCGACGTCTACGTCGGGCGCCTCTCCGACCGAGGTGTGCTCGGCCTCGGCTTCGGCACGGACGTGCACCGCGCCGGCATCCCCGACGAGCTCGTCATCGAATGCGCACGCCGCGGGATCCCGCTGTTCGAGGTGCCCTACCGCACGCCGTTCATCGCCGTCGCCCGCGCGCATTCCGAGGCGATCGCAGCACAGGCGTACGCCCGCAGGTCGTGGGCGCTCGACACCCAGCGCGCGCTGGCACTCGCGGCGCTCCGCCCGCACGGACTGGACGCGACCGTCGCCGAGCTCGGCCGCCGCCTCGGTGTCTGGGTCGGCATGTACGACGCGTCCGGCGCCCTGCAGCTGTCGCATCCGCGAACCGCCGTGTCTCCGGGTCGGCTGGCGTCGCTCGGTGAGCGTGCCACCGAGATCCTCACCCGTGGACTCGAGGCAGGGCAGTCGCTCACGATCGACGAGCAGACCTTCATGCTGTTCACAGTCGGACGCGGCGGGCAGCTGAGGGGGGTGATCGCACTCGCGATCGACGCGCTCGACGCAGAAGCCCGCACGGTCGTGACCTCCGTGATCGCGATGGCCGGGCTCGCACTCGAGCAGAGCGACCAGCTCGCCCGCAGCAGGCGGAAACTGAACTCCCAGCTGCTGAGCTCGCTGCTCGACGATGACGCTTCCCTCGCCAGGAAGGTGCTCGGCAGCATGCCGGCGGCCCCCGTCGTGGTGGCGATCGCCGCCGACGCCCCGTCCGGCCCGCTGACCGACTGGTGGGAGCGACGGCGCTCCGAGCACGGCACCGCGAGCTTCCTCGCGGAGTCCCAAGACGGCGTCGTGCTCTGCGTCTCGATGGCCGACGACGCGCTGCTCGACGAGATCGCGACGCGCTTCGGCATCCGCATCGGCGCCTCCGGTTCGGAGTCGTACGACGCGTTCTCGCGGGCGCACGCGCAGGCGCTCGCGGCACTGCGCCAGCAGTCGGACGCGGGGGTGTTCCACTTCGCGGACGCGGCGGGGTCCAGCATCCTCAGCGCACTGGCGACCGACGAGGCTCGCCTGGTCGCCGAGTCGCGCCTCGCTCCGCTGCGCGACCACGACGCGCGATCGGGCGGGGACCTCGAAGGCTCGCTGCGCGTGTGGCTCGAGCACGACGCCAAAGCCGAGCCCGCGGCCTCCGCTCTCGGCGTGCACCGTCACACGCTGCGGTCGCGGATCACGCAGGCTGGTGCCCTGCTCGGCAGCGATCTGTCGTCGTTCCCCGCCCGCGCCGAGTTGTGGACGCTGCTGCAGACCGCGCGGGACTAACTGTCCGGAGGCACCGCGACAGCATCTCGGCGACGACAGCGGTGTCATCCCACAGACACCCGGGACTTCGGACAGTCTCTCTACGGTTCTCCCGCTGCAGACCCGGCGGGCCGGTTGCGCCGCCACGGTTCCTCGGCTTTCAGCAGGTCGACCATCTCTCCGCCGAGCCGCGCGCGCAGCTCCGCATCGGCCGAGCAGCGGTTGATGATGTCGGCGACGATCACAGGGTCGGTCTTGAGATAACGGACGTTGGCCGTGACTCGCCCTGTCCCCGACACAACGAGCGCGCCACCCTCCGCGTGCGCGAAGATCCCGTGATCCCACGGGACGAGGCGAGTGCGGCCCGACACCAGTCCGCCCGTCTCGACGCCTTGCGCATCGATGACGATCGTCGCCGACGTGAGCGCAAACCACACGATCCGCCCTCCCAGTGCGACACAGATCACCCCGGCCAGGAGGAACAAGGCGCCGCTTCCTCGCCGCCCGCCCCCGTTGCCGAGATCCGACAACGCGAGCAAGAAGATCACGAGAGTCGCCGCCCCCAACAGGATCACCACGACGCCGAGCCAGACCACACGGCGTGCAGAGGAGAATCGCATCGCTCCCGGCGCCAACGTCGCGTCGAGGTAGCCGAAGCTCGCATTGCGCAGCCTCCGTCGATCGAACTCGGTGAGCGCGACTGCCACGACCGGAAGCACGGTCAGCCCCATGGCGAGCACTCCCCCGGCGACGCCGAGGCTGATTGTGCCCACGATGAAGGCGACGACGAGCACCGGAACCACCCAGTCGGACACGTCCGTTCGGGCGGGTCCCGAGTTCGGAGCCTCGGGCGCCCGGCCGATGTATTCCTGCCGTCGGACGAAGGTCCCGAGAGGGGATTCGCTCACCGTGGCACATCCCCGCTGAGATCCATCCAGCGATCGACGAACCAGTCTCCGACGTCCTCTCCGATGTCGCCGACGACGATGAATCCGTCCTCAGTCCACGAATAGATGCCCTCTCGCCAGGATGGCGGCGTCGTCGTCCAGATCCCGGACACGGCACCGCCGATGGCCGCTCCACCCGCCGAGGCGAGCACAGCCACGCCGCCTGTACCCACGCCGAGCGCCACCGCGCCGGCTGCGATACCTGCTCCCCCCGCGGCCGCCCCGCCCCACCCCACGGCGACATCGACGGGCTCTTCGCCGCGCGTGATGTCCCAGACGCCGAGGCCGATCTCGACGGCAGAACCGGCGATAGGGAGCACCTTGCGAGAGGCACGCAGAATATCGGCAATGGAATCACCGACGCCCGCCGAGATCTTCATCGATTCGGGCAGCTTCGCGGCGATTCTCTCCTCGAGCAGAGCACGAAGCGCGGGATCTCGGGTGACGCCTGCCTTGCGCCGCATCTCGTCGGCATCCTCCCGCCATGTCATCGCCGTCTCGCGCAGGTTCTCGATCCGCATCTCCCACGAGCGGTCGAGGAGAGGCTCGGCCACCCCCTCGGCGACTCCGGCCGCCTCACTCAAGGCATCGAGCAGTTCCTCGGCGAGGCTGGAGTTCGGCAACCCCGCGGCGAACAGGAGGATGTTGTCGTGCACCCACGCCTCGTTGCCCGCATGCCATTCCACGACGTCGATCTGGATCCTCTGATACTCGCGGCGCAGATCGGTGAACTGCTTCCACGCTTCGAAGCCCTCGTCCTCTCTGGACTGAGGGACCGGGCCTTGCCAGTGTGGGAGCGACACCAGCGTCCCGTCGACCCTCATCCCGAGTTCCGCCGCACGATGGAGCAGCCCCTCGAAGTGCTCCTGCATCCGTTCCACGCGCCCTGCGTAGGTGTGGAGGATCTCCGCGAACGGTCCCGCGATGTCCGTGATCTGGCGGGCGGCCTCTACCATCGCTCTCGACGCCTCACCGAACGACTCCGCCGACGGGCCACTCCAACTGCGTGGCCCCGACACGTTGAGACCGCTCGTGTAATCGATCGCATCGCCCGCGCTCTCCGCTCCGTGGCGGAACCACTCTCCGGCAGCGCGAAGCGATGAGGCCCTGCCCCCGACTGCGACCTCGAACGAATCAGTCATCATTTGTCCAGCTCGATGACTGCGGCGGCCTTCAGAAGACCGGCAGAGATCTCCTCTTCGTCACGAAGCACACCGGCGCCGATGTCATCGACGATGACGGCCAGCGTCGAATGCACCTGTCCGAGCACACCCAACCACGCACTGACGCGTTCGACGACGTCCCCGATCGGCTCGCACGCCACTCCGCCGTCGATGGCCTCCGGCGTCGTGTCGACCGCCTTCTTCGCCTCCTCGACATCGCGCCGCATCGCCTTGGCAATCGCGGCCAGCTCTTCGGGGTCGACCTCGATCCGGGTCACGAGCCCCACCGTCGCGTCGTCTGCTGCGCCTGCTGGTCGACATCAATCAGCAAACGCGTGATCTGCCGCTGACTCGCCAGCTCGATGAGCTGCGTCGAAGACACGAGCATCCATGGCGCCTCGGCTCCCGCACCGCGGTGCAGTCGGTCGAGCGCCGTGTACGCGATGAGGGCCCTCTGACCGTTCGCGAGCTCTCGTATCGTGATGCGAGAGCGATCGGTGTCGGCCGGCTCGGCCGGCACATACAGCACCGGCGGCAGCTCCTTTTGCGCGACGATCTCCATCCATACCCCCCTGGTTCTGGGTCGATCCTAACCTCCGTCCCGTCGTTGCTCGGAGCGATGACCGGTCGATGTATATTGCAATCTTGTGACGCTCGTCATAGTTTTGCAATGTCGGCTCTTCGGCCGCATCCGCTGACGCACTGTCGCGTCACTGCGAAGGAGACAACGTTGTCCAGAACATCCACTGCACCCGACGCCACTGAGGCCTGGCCGGTACCACGACGCGTCACCGCTATCGTCCTGTTCTGCTGCTGGATGGCGATCCTCGCCGACGGCTACGACATCGGCGTGATCGGAGCCGTGCTGCCGGCACTGGCCGAGGATGCAGCCTGGTCGCTGTCCCCCGTCGCGCTCGGGGGGCTGGCCTCCTGGGCTCTCGTCGGAATGCTCATCGGCGCGCTGTTCATCGGCACGCTGAGCGACAGGGTCGGCCGCAAGCGGATGCTGCTGGTGTCGATGTCGATCTTCACGTTGATGCAGCTCGGTGCAGCGCTCGCCCCCACGCCCGAGATCTTCGGGTTCTTCCGCTTTCTGGGCGGCCTCGGAATGGGAGGAATCATCCCGGTGGCCGCAGCCCTGACCATCGAGTACTCCGCACCCCGGCGACGCGCCTTGAACTACGGGATCATGTACTCCGGATACTCGCTGGGCATCGTCGTGTCGGCGCTCGTGGCCATCATGTTGCTCCCGCACCTCGGCTGGCGCTGGGTGATCGCGGTCGGCGCGTTCCCGATCATCCTCATCCCCGTCATCGCGAAGGTGCTGCCGGAGTCCCTCGAATCCCTGGAGAACCGCGGCCGCCACGATCGCGCAGTCGACCTCGCGCGCCGCCTCGGCATCCAGCCCTACACCCCCGCCGACCGGCCCACGCTTCCCGATGGCGAACGTCGGCCGTGGCAGAGCATCCTGCACCAGCTCTTCTCCCGTCGCTACCTGCGCTCGACCGTTTTCCTGTGGATCTCGCTGTTCTCGGGACTGCTGCTCGTCTACGGCCTGAACTCCTGGCTCCCGTCGATCATGCGCGCCTCGGGGTACGACCTCGGTCCTGCGCTGACGTTCCTGATGGTCTTCAGCCTCGCCTCTGCCGTCGGCGGCCTGGGGCTCGGCTACCTCGCCGATCGTTTCGGAGCAAAGCCGGTGCTCATCATCTTCTACGCGCTGGGCGGAGTGGGTTGCCTGCTGCTCATGTTCCCCAACGGGATGTTCGTGAATCTGGTGCTCGTGGCCATCTCGGGCATCGGATCGATCTCGACATCCCTGGTACTCACGGCCTACATCACCGACTACTATCCGGCGTCAGTTCGTGCGACAGCAGCGGGCTGGGCGTTGAGCTTCGCACGCATCGGAGCGATCCTCGGGCCGATCATGGGCGGCTGGCTGGCCTCACTCGCGATAGGCGTCGAATGGAACTTCGTCGCCTTCGCACTCGTCGCGATCGTCGCCGCGGTGGCCGTGTCGTTGGTTCCGAAGAAGCGCGCGGCTCTGGCCTGACGCGACTCAGCGCGGCGCGTGCGCCTCGAGGAACTCGTACACATCGGTCGTGTCCACGCCGGGGAAGGCCCCCGTCGGCAGCGTGGCGAGCAGGGTGCGGGGCGTCTTCACGTTCGGCCAGGAGTTCTCGCGCCACCGCCCCTCGAGCTCTGCCGGAGCCCTGCGACAGCACACCTCGACCGAGTGCTTGGAGACTCCTCGGTGCGCAGTGTCACGACCGACGAACCACTTGGTGTCATCGAATCGCACGCCCACGCTGACCGAGTGCAGGCCCTCACTCGAGGCCTCGACGCGGGCCGTGCACCAGTAGGTGCCGTTGCCGGTGTCGGTGTACTGGTAGTACGGGTTGAAGCGGTCGTCCTCGTCGAACACGACGCGACTGGTCCAGCGCCGGCAGCACATCTGCCCTTCGATCGCCCCCAGCCGATCGGTCGGGAAGTTCACGTCGTCGTTCTCGTACGCCTTTGTGATCGTGCCCGACTCGTGCACCTTGAGGAAGTGCACGGGGATGTCGAGATGACGGGTCGCGAGGTTCGTGAAGCGATGCGCCGCGGTCTCATATGAGACCGAGTAGGCATCTCGCAGGTCCTCTATCGAGATCGCCCTGCGCGCTTTCGCGTCCTTCAGCGCGGGAACGACGTGCGCCTCGGGCACGAGCAGCGCTCCCGTGAGGTAGTTCGTCTCGACGCGCTGGCGCAGGAACTCCGCATAGCTGCGTGGCTCCGAATGGCCGAGGATGCGGCTCGACAGCGCCTGCAGCACTGCCGTCCGCGCATCGCCTTTGGCCGGCACACTGCTCGACAGGTACAGCCGCCCGTGCGCGAGGTCGGCCACGCTGCGGGTGGTCTGCGGCAGGTCGGGTGCGTAGTGGAGGGTGAACCCCAGGTAGGCGGCGATCTCGGATGCTGTCCGCTGGGTGAGTGGGCCGCCGGGGTGCCCGACAGCCGCGAGGATCTCGGCCGCCTTCTGCTCGAGGTCCGCGAAATGGTTGTCCTGCCGGCGCATCAGGTGACGCAGCTCGACGTTCGCGCGCCGGGCCTCCTCCGGAGTGGCGGCGCGCTCGTCCTTGAGCCGATCGATCTCGCCGTGCAGCGCGAGCAGCGCCTTCAGAGCATCCGTCGGCATGCTCTTGGCGATCCGGAACGGCTCGATCCCCAGGGCCTGGAATGTCTGGCCCTTCATCGCGCGTTCGAGGGCGATCTCGACCGCGCTGCGCTCATCGAGCGGCTCACCCTCGAGAAGCGCATCGATCGTGACACCGAGTGCCCGCGCGATCGCCTGCAACTGGGTGAGCTTCGGTTCGCGCTTTCCCGTCTCGATCATCGACATCTGACTCGGGGCCCGATCGACGGCCGCCGCGAGGTCGTCGAGGGTCATCCCGCGCGCCGTGCGCAGCTGACGGATGCGTCGCCCGATCGTGAGGGCGTCGGCGTCTTCTTCGACCACTGAGGTGCTCATACGGCCGATTCTGTCACAGAAACAGAATTTCGGTCGATCTTCACACGCGGATCGGCCGGTTGCGCGCGGCTTCTTCACTCACAGTGGAAACACGCCACCCGGCTTCACGGTCCGGGCATCCAACGGAGGAGACACCATGACGAACACCGCTCAGAACCGCACTCCCCGCCCCGCAGGTCTGCGCGCCGGCGACCAGGTTCAGACGGCCGCCGAGCTCCGGGAGATCTGGGAGACCGATCCCCGTTGGGACGGCGTCGAGCGCACGTACTCGGCCGAAGACGTCGTCCGCATCCGCGGGTCGGTCCGCGAGGACTCCACCCTCGCCCACCGCGGAGCCGAGAACCTCTGGAACCTGCTGCACACCGAGGACTACGTGAGGGCTCTCGGCGCCTACACCGGCGGCCAGGCCGTGCAGCAGGTGCGTGCGGGCCTCAAGGCGATCTACCTCTCGGGCTGGCAGGTCGCGGCCGACGGCAACCTCGCCGGGCAGACCTACCCCGATCAGTCGCTCTACCCGGCCAACTCGGTGCCCGCGGTCGTGCGTCGCATCAACAACGCGCTGATCCGTCAGGACCAGCTCGAGCACGCCGAGGGCGACGTCACCCAGGACTGGCTCGCCCCGATCGTCGCCGATGCCGAGGCCGGGTTCGGCGGGCCGCTCAACGCCTACGAGCTCGCGCAGTCGCTGATCCAGGCGGGCGCCGCGGCGATCCACTGGGAAGACCAGCTCGCGAGCGAGAAGAAGTGCGGTCACCTCGGCGGCAAGGTGCTCGTGCCCACCCAGCAGCACATCCGCACGCTGAACGCGGCACGCCTCGCGGCCGACGTGGCAGGTGTCCCGACGGTCATCATCGCCCGGACGGATGCTCTCGCCGCCGACCTGCTCACCAGCGACGTCGACGAGCGTGATCAGCAGTTCACCACGGGCGAGCGCACGACCGAGGGCTTCTACCGCATCCGCCCAGGCATCGACTCGGTCATCAGCCGCGGACTCGCGTTCGCCCCCTACGCCGACCTGCTGTGGGTCGAGACGGGCGAGCCCGACATCGAGCTGGCCCGTGAGTTCGCCGCAGCCATCCACGCGCAGTTCCCCGGCAAGCTGCTCGCGTACAACTGCTCGCCGAGCTTCAACTGGAAGCGCCACCTGTCGGACGCCGAGATCGCGACGTTCCAGCAGGAGCTGGCTGACCTGGGCTACAAATTCCAGTTCATCACGCTCGCCGGCTTCCACGCCCTGAACCACTCGATGTTCGACCTCGCCCGCGGTTACGCCGAGCGCGCCATGAGCGCGTACGTCGAGCTGCAGGAGGCCGAGTTCGCCGCCGAGGCGAACGGCTACACCGCCACCAAGCACCAGCGCGAGGCGGGCACCGGCTACTTCGACGTCATCTCCACCGCGCTCAACCCCGACAGCGCGACCCTCGCCCTCGCAGGCTCCACCGAAGCCTCGCAGTTCCACTGACTCGTAAAGGACGCAGACCATGACCACTCCCACCGCTCCCCCGACCATCAGCCCGACCACCGCTCCGATCCAGACCACGCAGCAGGGCCCCGCGATCACCGTCACCGGTCCGCTGCGTGAGCGCTACGACGAGATCCTCACCCCCGAGGCGATCGCGTTCCTCACCGAGCTGCACCACCGCTTCGCCTCACGCCGCCACGATCGGCTGGCCGACCGGATGCGCCGGCGGTTCGAGATCGGCAACGGCCACGATCCACGATTCCGCGACGACACCGCGCACATCCGCCAGGATGCCGAGTGGCGCGTCGCCGGCGCGGGCCCCGGCCTCGAGGACCGCCGGGTCGAGATCACCGGTCCGACCGACCCGAAGATGACGATCAACGCCCTGAACTCGGGCGCTCGGGTCTGGCTCGCAGACCAGGAGGATGCGACCAGCCCCACATGGAAGAACGTCATCGAGGGCCAGCTGTCCCTCCGCGACGCGATCCGCGGCGAGCTCTCCTTCACGGGTCCGTCGACCGAGCAGGGTCCGGGCAAGGAGTACCGCGTCACTGCGGAACGCACGCCCACCATCGTGATGCGCCCCCGCGGATGGCACCTGCCGGAGAAGCACCTGCAGTTCACCGATCGCGCGGGGCGCCGCACCGCGGCATCCGGTTCGCTCGTGGACTTCGGCCTCTACTTCCTGCACAACGCGAAGGAGCTCATCGCGAACGGGCTCGGCCCGTACTTCTACATCGCGAAGCTGGAGTCGAGCGAAGAGGCGAAGCTGTGGGACGACGTGTTCTCCTTCAGCGAGGAGTACATCGGAATCCCGCACGGCACGATCCGCGCCACCGTACTCATCGAGACGCTGCCCGCGGCGTTCGAGATGGACGAGATCCTGTACGAGCTGCGCGACCACTGCGCAGGCCTCAACGCCGGACGCTGGGACTACATCTTCTCGATCATCAAGAACTACCGCGGTCGCGGCGCGCGCTTCGTGCTCCCCGATCGCAGCGAGGTCACGATGACGGTGCCGTTCATGCGGGCCTACACCGAACTGCTCGTGCAGACCTGTCACAAGAGGGGCGCCTACGCGATCGGCGGAATGAGCGCCTTCATCCCCAACCGCCGCGACCCCGAGGTCACGGCGCGGGCTTTCGAGAAGGTGTCGGCTGACAAGAAGCGCGAGGCCGGCGACGGCTTCGACGGCACCTGGGTGGCCCACCCCGATCTGATCCCCACAGCGCAGGCGGAGTTCGACGCCGTGCTCGGCGAGCGACCGCATCAGGTCGACCGTCAGCGCCCAGAGGTCGCGGTGACTGCGGCGCAGCTGCTCGACGTGCACATCGGGCGCCCGATCACGGCCCGCGGAGTGCGCGACAACGTCTCGGTGGCGATCCGTTACCTCGAGGCGTGGCTGCGGGGCCTGGGCGCGGTCGCCATCGACAACCTGATGGAGGATGCCGCCACCGCCGAGATCAGCCGCTCGCAGGTGTGGCAGTGGATCCACCAGGACCGCACCACCGAAGACGGCACGCCGATCACGGCCGAGTACATCGAGAGCCTCATCCGCGATGTGCTCGCGCAGGCCACGCGATCAGCCGGCGACCGGTTCGACGACGCAGCGGAGATCTTCCGCGACGTCGCCCTGCAGGAGGAGTTCCCGGCGTTCCTGACACTCGGCGCGTACAGTCGCTTCCTCGTCGACGAGGACTGACTCGCACTGCACAGAAGCCCCTCGGATGCCGCGATCCGGCATCCGAGGGGCTCTGCCGTTCCGCCCTGTGGACAACCGGGTTCGAGCGTCTCCGCCCCGCCCTACGCTCGCGGGATGTCGACACCTACACCCCTGTCCGAACACGCTCTCCGCGTCCGCCGCACCGCCTCCCTCAGCCTCAGTTCCGCCTCGCTAGCGATCACCCTGCTGACGGCGATCCCGATCGCCCTGGTCCTGTTCGGCTTCGAGGAGAACGCCGCTCTCCATGTCCCCATAGAGCTCGTGAGCCCATCGCAGAGCATCGCGAGCGCGACCGGCGCGGTCGGGCTCGTGCTCGGCGGGAACCTGCCGCATGCGGGTGTCCCCAGACCGAGACTCCCCGTGCAGCTGGGGGTGGCAGCGCTCCTCACCGTCGGCGCGTCGACGGTGCTGCTGGCGATGCCCGTGCTTCTCATGGTCGCTTCCCTGCTCGCCGGCATCCTGACCATGTTCTGACCGGCGGCGCCTGCGACCACGGGCGGGCGTAGCCTGAGATCATGAGCGACGCCTGGTCCGACATCTCCGCCGAGTTCCTGCACCTGTACCCCCGTGGACGCCGTCTGCTCGTCGTCGCGGGGGCGGATGCCGAGCGTTCACGCCACGCGGCCGATGGCCTCGCCGCCGCTCTGACCGCCGCGGATCAGCAGGTCGAGCGCAAGCACACGGACGATGGTGACGAGCAGGTTCTGCGCACCGATGTCATCGCTCCGTTTCGCGCATCCCCCGACAGCGGCAGCGTGCTCGTCGTCTCGGGTCCGCCCGCGCTGCTGAGTGAGACCGCTCGCGGTCTCTGGAACTTCATCGTGTGGCAGCTCGCGGGAGACGAGGCCCCGCACACGCTCGCCTCGGCGCTCGTCGATGTGACCGACCCCGCGAATCCGACCCGGCGCTTCGCGGACTACTGCGCGCTTCCCTCGTCGTTCGGCGCCTGACGCGCACCCGGAGGTTCGCGGGTGCCTCGGTTCCCCCGACCGAAGCACCCGCACGTCCACCCGTTCTCCCGCGGGCGGTCCGTCATACCCGGCGCTCACGCGCCTGTCCCCGAGCTTCCGGACGGGCGGTCCACCGCGTCCGGAAGCCGTGACAGCCGACGAACCCGAAGCCGGAGCTTCGTCGCCATCTGCCGTCATGACCCGCCTGGGGACACGGGCAAGCTCAGGTTATGCACGCGCAGAACGCGCCGGAAGAGACGCCGACCCTTCTGTCACCCGGTGCACGAACCCCGGCACGCAGTGCACCCGTTGGCACGCGAATCGCGATCTCGTGTCACCGGATGACGGTCAGAGCGAGAGGCCGAGCTGCTCGTCGCTGAGCAGCATCGCCTCGGCCAGTCGCGGCGGCTGCGTGCGTGCGGCGAGGCGGAACGCACTGGGGCTCAGACCGACATGGCGGGAGAACTGCGCGCGCAGCGCGGCAGCATCGGCGAACCCCGAGCGCAGGGCGACCGCCGCGAGATCCTGAGGAGGAGTCGACAGCAGCTCTTCCCTGGCCGTCACCAGGCGGCGGCGCAGCAGCCGGCCGGCGAGGCTCTCGTCCGTCCCCGCGTAGAGGCGGAACAGCTGGCGCCGACTGATGTGCAGCTCAGCGGCGAGCTCTTCGATACCGAAGCCGGCGTCGCGATGACGCCGCTCGATGATCCGCCCCGCCTCAGCGCGGAGCTCACTCGCCCGATCGGTCTCCCCGTCGCCGGGGAACTGCCGGAAGAGACCACGCACGAGAGCGAGGAGCGCGGCTTCGGTGCCCGCGAGCGCTCCGGCACCCTGATCTGGGTCCTTGGCCCATTCGAAGAGCATCCGTCCGAACGACGCACCCGCAGCCCTCGTCAGAGGTGTGTCCGGGAACATCTCCGCGCCTCGCGCCAGCACATGTCGATACCCCGGGATCGCCGCGACAGGGACGACGACACCTGTCGTCTCACTCACACCGAGATGCTCGACGGCCGAGGCGCCGAGACTCGACATGAACCCCATGCGCCCGACGCTCATGAGCTGGATGCCCGCAGCCGTGTGCAGCCGCTGACCTCCCTGGTTCGACATCCCGACGATGATGATGTCCTCGTCCTCGGGGGAACCACGGTCGTAGCTCACGGTGTGCGCCGTCTCGAGGGTGCTGTAGAGCATCGTGGCCCCGATCGACCTGCGCAGGAGCGCCGCCTGGAACGCGTCGGGATCGTCGGCTCTCATGGTCCCGAAGTTGGAGAGCTGGAGCATCCCGAGATGTCCATCGAGACGGATCACCTCGGCGGAGAACCAGTCGGGGACGACATGCTCGTCATCGGCGGACGGCGACGTCCACAGCCCCGTGGACAGTCTGCCCAGCCAGGCGGCCAGTTCTGCATCATCGATCACCCGCGACATCGCAACCCCCAGCGGATGCGAGCCGCGTCGGCGTCGGCTGCCCCGTCCCGGCCCTCACGATAGGGATGGGGGCGGTGCCGTGCAATATACAGTCGACGACTCCTGCCCGGAGACAGGCACCGTCGCTAGCGGAACGATGCCGCCACCGAGTTGCGGTGATAGTCGAACACGATGCTGGTCCTCGTCGAGGCGACGCTCGACTGCGCCGAGAGGTGCTCCAGCACGAACTCGCGCATCTCCGAGGAGTCGGCGACGGCGATGTGCAGCAGGAAGTCGTCGTCTCCCCCGAGGAAGAACACCTGGATGACCTGCGGCAGCACCCGCACGCGGTCGGCGAACTCGACGATGCTCTCTCTGCGCCCGCTCGGGCGCAGAGTCACGCCGATGATCGCCTGCAGGCCCGCGCCCAGCATCCGCTCGTCGACACTCGCGTGGAAACCGCTGATCACGCCCCGGTCGACGAGGGCGCGCAGGCGCGCGTGTGCGGTCGACGGGGCGACACCGAGATGTCCGGCGAGCTCGGCGTTCGTCATCCTCCCGTCGGCGCTCAGCAGCTGGACGATTCGCGCATCGATCGCATCGAGCGCCGGTGCCCGAAGAGTGTTCGACTGTGTGGCCTCAGATGACGTCTCCATGCGAACGATTATGCAGGATTCTCTCGATGAACGAATGTTCTTCAGCCATTCTGTCGATCAGTCGACGTTTCTGCGATTCTGAGATGTACCCACGCAACCGTCACTTGGAGGATCGATGAAGATCGGCGTGCCCACAGAGGTCAAGAACAACGAGAACCGCACCGCGCTCACGCCTGCGGGTGCCGACCGTCTGGTGCACGAGGGCCACCGCGTGCTCGTGCAGTCCGGCGCGGGCGTCGGGTCCGGCATCTCCGACGAGGCGTATCGTCTGGCCGGCGCCGAGATCGTCGCTACGGCCGAAGAGACCTGGGGCGGGGCGGAGCTCCTCATCAAGGTGAAGGAACCGATCGCGCAGGAGTACGGCTTCCTTCGTCCTGACCTCACTCTCTTCACCTACCTGCATCTCGCGGCCGATCGCGCATTGACGTCCGCGCTCGTCGATGCGGGAACCACCGCTGTCGCCTACGAGACCGTGCAGCTGCCCGATCGCAGCCTGCCGCTGCTCGTACCGATGAGCGAGATCGCCGGCCGCCTCTCGGTGACCATGGGCTCGTACTCCCTGATGCGGTCAGCGGGCGGACGAGGCGTGCTGATGGGTGGAATCGCCGGTGCTCCTCGCGCCAAGACCGTCGTGATCGGCGGCGGTGTCGCCGGGGAGCATGCGGCAGCCAACGCCCTCGGCCTCGGTTCTCAGGTGACCGTGATCGACATCTCGCTGCCGCGCCTTCGTGAGCTCGAGCACCGCTACGGCGGCGCTCTGCAGACTCGTGCGTCGAGCAGGTACGACATCGCCGAGGAGCTGGCGACGGCCGACCTCGTGATCGGCTCGGTGCTGATCCCCGGTGCCGCCGCACCCAAGCTCGTCACCGATGACATGGTCGCGGCGATGAAGCCAGGATCGGTCCTCGTCGACATCGCGATCGACCAGGGCGGATGCTTCGAAGGCTCGCGTCCGACCACTCACGACGACCCCACCTTCGCTGTGCACGACTCGATCTACTACTGCGTCGCCAACATGCCGGGCGCTGTGCCCGAGACCGCCACCCGCGCCCTCACCAACGCCACTCTCCCCTATGTGTCGGCCATCGCCGGCAGGGGGTGGGAGCGAGCCGCGGCGGACGACGCCGCGCTCGCCAAGGGCCTCAATGTGCAGGGTGGACGCATCACACTGGATGCCGTCGCACGCGCGCACGGCTTCGCCACGGCATGACCGGCTGAGCTGAGACAGGCAGGAGGGCCGAGGAGTCGATCTCCCCGGCCCTGCTCCCTGCCATCGGTCGCGTCTAGCGTCCGGGGTCGAAACGGATCGTGTTCCGGAGCGCACCGATCCCCTCGATCTCGGTCACGACCACGTCTCCGTCGCGCAGCCACCGCGGCTCCGGCATCCCGAGAGCCACGCCTCCCGGCGTTCCGGTGAGCACGATGTCGCCGGGGCGGAGTGCCGTGATCTGCGAGACATAGGCCACGAGGTCGGCCGCGTCGAAGACGAGCTCCGCGGTGTCGGCATCCTGCACGAGCTCGTCGTTCACCGCGCAGGTGATGCGCAGCCCGGAACTGGGATCGAGTTCGTCAGCAGTGACGACCCACGGCCCCACCGGCGTCGTCGCGTCGAACGCCTTGCCCTGCAGCCACTGCAGTGTGCGCTGCTGCCAGTCCCGCATCGAGATGTCGTTCGACACCGCGTACCCGAGGATCGCCGCCCTCGCCTGCTCACGGTCGGCCCGATGCACCTCAGCGCCGACTATGACCGCCAGCTCCGCTTCCCAGTCGAGCTTGCGCGTCTCGCGCACGACGATGTCGTCTGCGGGCCCGGTCAGCGTGTCTGCGAACTTGGCGAACAGAGTCGGGAACTCCGGCACCGGTCGCCCCGTCTCGAGGATGTGGTCGCGATAGTTCAGGCCGCAGCAGAACACCTTCGCGGGCCGTGGCACCGGGGTGGCGAACTCGTGCGCGTCGATATCGGCCCTGGCCGGATGCCGCAGAGCATCCGCCGCACGCGTGCGCCAGTCGGGGGCAGCGATCAGCTCCTGCACGTCGGACTCGTCGAGCAGCACCCATCCCGCCGCGTCCCCCACCGCCGCATGTGTGCCGCCGTCTCGGCGCACCGTCGCAAGACGCATCAGGCGTCCTGCGCGCCAGACAGGTGCGCGACGCCCTGGATCTCGATCAGCGCCTCCGGCTGCCAGAGCCGTGTCACGCCGATACCCGCCATCGCGGGGTACTCGGTGCCGGCGAGCTCGCGCCATCGTCTGCCGATCTCGCGGCCGTTGCGCTGATAGTCGTCGACGTCGGTGAGGTAGATGGTGACGTCGACGAGGTCGCGTGGTTCACCACCAGCCGCCGCCAGGGTGGTCAGCACGTTCGAGAACGCCTGGACGAACTGCTCCACGATGCCGCCAGGGACGATGTGCCCGGCGGCATCCATCGCCGTCTGACCGCCGAGATAGACGAACTCTCCGGCTCGGACGCCGTGCGCGAATCCGCTCGGCTTCACGAGCGACTCGGGGTTGATGATCTGCCGCGACATGTGCGGTCTCCTTCGTTTCGGTCTGTCTGAGTTCCTGGGTCCGCGTGTCTGCGCGTGTCGATCGATGGCCGGCTCAGTGAGCCAGCGCTGCAGCCCCCGCGGGCCGAGGCACCCACCGGCGATGAGCGGTGTCGGCGCTCTCACCCTGCGCGTCTCGCACCAGCGCCAGGCGCGGGCGCACCGCATCGGTGCGCGAGGTCGGGGGCTTGCGGGATCCGGCGCGCAGCGGTGGCACCCACTCGGCACCCGGGCCGCGATACCCCTGATCGGCGGCCGCATGCAGGGTCCACTGCGGATCCCACAGGTGGGTGCGACCGAGTGCGACCAGGTCGGCGCGGCCTGCCAGCAGGATCGAGTTGACGTCGTCGTGACTCGAGATGGCTCCGACGGCGATCACGGAGACGCCCGCCGCCGCCGCGACGCGGTTGCGGATCGCATCGGCGAACGGCGTCTGATAGCTGCGCCCGAACTGAGGTTTCTCGTGCGTCGCGATCTGCCCCGACGACACGTCTATCGCGTCTGCGCCGTGGGCGATGAAGGCCCGGGCGATCTCGACGGAGTCGTCGATCGTGTTCCCGCCGTCGATCCAGTCCTCGGCGGAGAGCCGCACGGTCAGCGGCAGATCCTCCGGCCAGGCGGCGCGCATCGCGTCGAACACCTCGAGCGGATAGCGCAGGCGGTTCTCGAGAGAGCCGCCGTACTCATCTGTGCGCCGGTTCGAGATCGGAGAGAGGAACGACGAGATGAGGTATCCGTGCGCCGCGTGCAGCTCCGCCAGGTCGAACCCCGCGGCCGCTGCACGTCGCGTCGCCGCCACGAACTCCTCGAGGATCGCGGTCATGGTCGTCCGATCGATCTCCTCGGGCACCTGATTCTTCGGCCCGTACGGGAGCGCCGACGGGGCCACGGTCTTCCAGTTGCCCTGATCGAGCGGCTGGTCGATCCCCTCCCACATCCGCCGGGTGGAGCCCTTGCGACCGGAGTGTCCGATCTGCACGCCGATCATGGCGGTCGAGTTGCCGTGCACGTAGCCGACGATGCGCCGCCAGGCGTCCGCCTGGGTGTCCGAGTAGAGCCCCGCACACCCCGGCGTGATACGCCCCTCGGACGATACGCACACCATCTCCGTCATCACGAGTCCGGCACCGCCCATAGCCTTGGAGCCGAGGTGCACCAGGTGGAAGTCGCCCGGCACGCCCTCGACCGACGAGTACATGTCCATGGGCGAGACCACGATGCGGTTCTTGAGTTCGAGTCGTCCGATGCGATGAGGCCGGAACATCGCCGGCTCGTCGGCCTCGCGACTCGCCAGCGGCGCGCCGCGCACGACCTCGCTCGCGAAGGCGGGGTCGCGCACCGCCAGATTGTCGAGGGTGATGCGCCTGCTGCGGGTGAGCAGGTTGAAGGCGAACTGCAGGGGTTCCTGGTCTGCGTACTGCCCGATCCTCTCGAACCACTCGAGCGAGGCCTGCGCCGCGCGCTGCGTCGATGCGACCACGGGCCGACGCTCGGCCTCGTAGGCGTCGAGCGCGTCGTCGAGCGAGACATGCTCATGCACGCAGGCGGCGAGCGCGAGAGCATCCTCCATCGCCAGCTTCGTGCCGGACCCGATCGAGAAGTGCGCGGTGTGTGCGGCGTCGCCGAGGATCACGAGGTTCTCATGATGCCAGTGCTCATTGCGCACCGTGGTGAAGTTGAGCCACTTGGAGTTGTTCGTCAGCACCTCGTGACCGTCGAGCACCTCGGCGAAGAGCTCTCGGATCCGGTCGACCGAGTACTGATCGCTGACCCCGGGCGGGAAGAGCTCACCCTCGGTGGCGTCCAGACCGGCCGCGCGCCAGACGTCTTCATGCATCTCGATGAGGAACGTGCTGCTCCCGTCGGAGTACGGGTAGCCGTGCAGCTGCATGATGCCGTGCGGCGTGTGCTGCACGGCGAACGTGAACGCCTCGAACNNNCGGCGAACTGCCCTCGCGCGAAGGAGTTCACTCCGTCGGCGGCGAGCACGAGATCGTATTCCGCCATCAGCTCGGCGGCATCAGGAGCAGGAGTGCGGAACCGGATGTCGACACCGAGCTCGAGACACCGCTGCTGCAGGAGCTGCAGCAGCTCCTTGCGTCCCATCGCCGCGAATCCCTGTCCGCCGACGGTGTGCGTGGCGCCGCCGAACACGATGTCTATGTCGGTCCACCGGGCGAACTGCTCGCCCATGCGCGCGGCGATGACCGGGTCGGCGTTCTCGATCCCTCCGAGGGTCTCATCGCTGAAGACCACGCCGAACCCGAAGGTGTCGTCGGGGGCGTTGCGCTCCCACACGGTGATCTCGTGGGCGGGGTCGAGCTGCTTCATGAGTGCGGCGAAGTAGAGCCCTCCGGGCCCTCCGCCGATGACGGCTACGCGCATGTCAGGCTCCTTGAGTGTCGGATACGGCGAGGTCGAGCGCTGCGGCCGCTCGTTCGCGAAGGATGAAATGCTGCACCTTGCCGCTGGGATTGCGGGGCAGCTCGGTGAGATAGTCGATGCGGCGAGGGCACTTGTACACCGCGAGGTGGGCCTTGACGTGGTCGAGGATGTCGGCGGTGAGCGCGTCAGAGGGCGCGATGCCCTCGCGAGGCACGACGAATGCGGCGACGATCATGCCCCGTTCGGGATCGAGGCACCCGATGACCGCGCACTCGAGCACGTCGTCATGGCTGAGCACCACCTCCTCCACCTCGGGCGCCCCGACGTTGTAGCCGGCCGTGACGATCATCGAGTCGTTGCGGGCCTGGAAGGTGAAGTAACCGTCCTCGTCCTGCACGAACGTGTCGCCGGTGATGTTCCACCCGCCGTGGACGTACACGCTCTGCCGCTCGTCGTCGAGGTAGCGGCATCCCGTCGGGCCGATCACCGCCAGCCTGCCCGGTTCACCCGCGCCCAGCTCGCGCCCGTCGTCGTCGAGGATCGTCGCGCGGTAGCCGGGCACGGCCCGCCCGGTCGCACCGGGGCGGATGTCGTCGCCGGATGCCGAGATGAACACGTGCAGCATCTCGGTCGCGCCGATGCCGTTGATCAGTCGGAGTCCGCTGGCGGCCTCGACGGCCTCGAACGTCGAGATCGTGAGGTGCTCCCCGGCCGCGACGCCGATGCGCAGTCGGCGGAGCTCGCCGGCGAGCCCCTCCTTGATGATCGAGCGATATCCGGTGGGCGCGGTGTAGAGCACCGTGATCCCCAGGGGCTCGATGAGCTTCGCGAGCTCGATCGGCGTGGCCCGCTCGACGAGCACCATCGCGCCACCGGTCCGCAGCGGGAACACCACGTTTCCGCCGAGCCCGAACGTGAAGGCGAGTGGCGCGGTGCTCGCGCTCACGTCGTCCGCGGTCAGGTGCAGCACGTGCCGCGCGAAGGTGTCGGCGTTGGCGAGGATGTCGCGATGGAAGTGCATCGTGATCTTCGGCACTCCGGTGGTGCCGCTGGTCGCGCCGAGGAGGGCGACATCGTCTGCGGCGGTGCCCACCGGATCGAACACGCCTCGTTTGGAGTCGCACGCCCTCACGAGTTCGTCGTCGTCTCCGCCGGCCACGACGATCGCAGGCGGTGTGTGCATCTCTGCGAAGGCGATCTCGGCGTCCTCGACTCCTCGCCGATCGACGATGGCGACGCGGGGCTGCACGCGCTCCGCGATCGGACGCAGCTCTCTGGCCTTCCACGCCACCATGGTGGTGACGACGATCATTCCGGCCCTGAGCGCGCCGAGCCAACATGCCACGGTCCATGGACCGTTGAGCATGCGCAGCAGCACCCGGTTTCCCGGCACGAGACCGAGATCCTCGGTGAGCACCTGGGCGAACTGGTCGGCCCGCCGACGGAGCTCGCCGTAGCTCCAGATGGTCCCGTCTGCGAGCAGGATCGCCGTGCGATCGGCGCCGAGCTCGTCGATGGTCCGGTCGAGGAGTTCGACGGCCGCATTGAGTCGCTCCGGGTAGAGGACATCGGGGATCGTGAACTCGAGAGTGGGCCAGAGGTGGGCAGGTGGCAGCGAGTCACGTGCGAACGTGTCGACGTGCGCTGAGCGGGAAAGCGTCATTGCCGGTCCCTTCGGAAGCGAAGATGGAGTGAGGTCAGAGCGGACGACCCGGGCGGATCATCCCCTCCTGAGCGACGGTCGCGACCAGGCGTCCGTCCCGTGTGTAGAACCGGCCGAGGCCGAGACCGCGCCCGTCGGAGATGGCTGCGCTCTCCTGCGCGTAGAGCAGCCACTCATCGGCGCGCGCCGGCGCGTGGAACCACATGGCGTGGTCGAGGCTGGCCGTGACGAGACCTTCGTCGCGCCACGGGAGCCCGAGGACGCGCAGCATCGGTTCGAGGATCGTGTAGTCGCACACGTAGGCCAGCGCGAGTTGGTGCGTGCGCGGATCGTCGTCGAGCCTGTCGAAGGAGCGCACCCACACCGCCTGGTGCGCCGTCCGTTCGCCTTCGATCTCGACGTAGACGGCTCCCGGGACGTGCCGCATGTCGAAGCTGCGTCCGTGCGACCAGTAGTCGATGTCGGCACCCTCCGACCCCGCGAGCACCTCGGCGGACGAGCGGAGCAGCTCGGGCATGGGGGCGTCCGGCATCGGCGGGGCGTGCTCGGGGAACGATTCGGGGACGTGGAACGATGCCGTCGCCATGAACGCGAGCTTTCCCCGCTGATAGCCGCGCACGTGCCTGGTGGAGAACCCTCGACCGTCGCGGATCACCTCGACTTCGTAGTGCACCGGCTCCGCGACGTCGACGCCGCGCAGGAACGTGCTGTGCACGGAATGCAGCGACCGGTCGTCATCGACGGTGCGGAGGGCGGCCGCGATGCTCTGGGCGACGGTGTCTCCTCCGTACGCTTTGGGCCACGGCACCGGCTGCGGCTGTGCCTCGAACGCTCGGTCCGTCTGCGTCGTCGTCACCTCGGTGAGGGCGATGGCGCGACGGAAGGCTGCGGAGGTGCTCATACGCGCCGGAAGCCGTCGAGCGTGGCGTCGGCGACGTCGTCGAGATTGACGACGATGTTGTCGGGCGTGCGCGTGGTCAGCCAGACGAGCTCGTCGGTCACCGACATGTTGGCCTCCACGTGCGGCATGAACGGCGGCACGAACACCCAGTCGCCGGCCGTCATGTCGAGATGCTGGCGGTACCCCTCGCCGAAGTAGATGCGGGCCGAGCCTCGGAGTACGTATCCTCCGGTCTCCGCCTCGCCGTGGTGGTGCGGCAGCGATCGGTAACCGGGATCGTTCGACACCTGGCCGAACCAGATCTTCGTCGCCTCCGTGTGCTGCGGGCCGACCCCGGAAACGCGGACGCACCCTCCGGACGACATCGTCTGCGTGTCTTCCTCGCCGGTGCGGGTCACCTGCGGGATCCGATCCCAGCGCAGTTCGTGCTCGGTCATGAAAGCTCCTTCGCTCCGTGTCGAAGAAGTGTCACACACGTGACGACCGTCACGCAAGTGCGATACCAATATGCAGCGTCAGGTCATCAAGGAGGCCACGAAACGCTCCGCGGCCGGCTCCAGCCGCTCGTGCAGCTCGGCGAACAGGCGTCCGGCCTCGACGCCGATCCATCCCTCCGGCAGCAGGTCCAGCGGCAGCCCCGGATCGAGGTACACCAGCCGCCTCCACTGCGTGATCGCCCGGACATGGGCAGCGAATGCCGCCGGCTCGTCGGCCTCGTCGAGCATCCCCTCGAACGTGTCGACGAATCCGCGGTAGAGCGGTTCCATCGCGGCGAGATCCCACCAGCCGCGCACGGCGTCCTCGAGCGGATCCGACGACATGCGGGAGCCGAGGAAGAGCTCGACATAGCCGTCGAGCCCGGCTCGACGAAGCGCCGTCCCGGTCTCGTCGGCGATCAGCCCCGGTGCGATCCAGAGCCCGCCGCTCACCTGCCCGAACCCCAGTCGCTGCAGGATCTTGCGCAGCTGGTGACGCAGCGGGCGCTCACTCTCGGGGACGCTGAACGACGCCAGCAGCCACGGATCGCCCGGCTCCGCTCTGCGCGATCCGAAGATGCGCCGGTCACCGGCCGAGAAGACCGCCTCGAGCGAAGACGAGAGGCGATACGAGCCTCCCCCCTCGGCCATGAGAATGCCGCGCTGCTTCAGCCTCGACACCGAGGAGCGCACGACACCCGCGTCGACCCCCAGCGCGGACATCATCTCGATGAGGGACGCGATCCGGATCTCGCCGCCGTGAGCGCGGACGTAACGCCCGAACACCGTCACTATGAGGTGCTGCGGCCGGACGCCACCCTCTGGCATCAGATCGTCCGCATCCACCGCATCGCCGCCCGTGCTCATGAGCATTCAGCGTACTGGTCTGACCGGTCGAGTTCGGGAGCGGCACTCATGCCGGTGCCGTGCCTGCGGCGTGATCGAAGATCAGCTGGGTCTGCGACTGGCCGAGATCCGGATGGGATCCCACGTGCACCCTGATGAACTCGCGCAGGGCGGGCACGTCGGCCATCGCGACGTGGATGACGACGTCCCGGTCTCCGCCGAGCAGGAACACCTGCTGCACACCGGGGATCGCCCGCATGAGGGGAATCAGCTCGGTGACCTGGCTGCGGGCATGATCGAGTACCGCCACCGAGATCAACGCGCTGATCGCCGCACCTGCGGCCTGAGGATCGACGACCGCACGGTACCCGCGGATGACCCCGGCATCCTCGAGCATCCGCACCCGTCCATGACACGTCGAGGGCGCGAGCCCCACACGGACCGCGAGCTCCTTGTTCGACAGTCGTCCGTCCTGAGAGAGCTCGCGGAGGATCAGCCTGTCGGAATCGGTCAGCGTGAACGTCATCGTTCGCCTTTCAGCTGTAGCAAGCCTGCCCGAATCCTGTACGAACAAGTTCGGCTTTCTCGAATCATCTTCACGACCGTGCCATTTTCATCGAATCCTTGCAAGACTCGCGTCGCGCTGGGGGCGATGTCTCGCCGCGGCGCCCCTCATCCGCACGCAACGACGCTGAAGGACGACCATGGCTGAATTCTCCGACATCCAGACCCGAGAGATCGGGCTGCAGAAGTCGCTCACCGCACGGCAGCTCGGGATGATCGCACTCGGCGGGGCGATCGGCACCGGATTGTTCCTCGGCAGCCGGTTCGCGATCGGCTTCGCCGGCCCGAGCGTCGTGCTGAGCTATCTGATCGGCGGCATGATCGCACTGATGCTCATGGCCGGCCTCGCCGAGATGACCGTGCAGCATCCCACCTCCGGATCCTTCGGGGCGTACGCCGAGCACTACATCGGCCCTCTTGCCGGGTTCCTCGTGCGGTACATGTATTGGGGCTGCATCGTGCTCGCCGTCGGCACCGAGGTGACGGCGGTCGGCGAGTACATGCAGCTGTGGTTCCCCGGGATCCCTCCGTGGATCTGGGTGGTCGTCTTCGGCGGCGCGCTGATCCTCGTCAACGCGATGAACGTGAAGAGCTTCGGCACGCTCGAGTACTGGTTCTCGGCGATCAAGGTGTTCGCGATCCTCGCGTTCATCGTGGTGGCCGGGTGGCTCGTCTTCTTCGCGGGAGACGAGAAGCGCGGCGTGCACAACTGGGGCGCCGAAGGAGGGTTCATGCCGAACGGGCTCAGCGGCATGTGGTTCGCGGTGATCGTCTCCATATTCAGCTACCTCAGCATCGAGATGATCGCGGTCGCCGCAGGCGAGGCAGCCGAGCCCGAGAAAGCCGTGAAGAAGGCGTTCAAGGTCACGGCCTTCCGGCTGCTCATCTTCTACATCCTGACGCTGTCGCTGATCGTGTCGATCGCCCCGGTCTCCGAGATCCTGTCGGGTTCGAGCCCGTTCGTGACGGTCATGCAGGTCATCGGCATCCCGTTCGCCGACTCGGTTCTGAACTTCGTCGTCATCATCGCCGCGCTCTCGGCGATGAACAGCCAGCTGTACATCTCGACCCGCATGATGTTCTCGCTGTCGCGCGCCGGCGAGGCACCCCGGATGTTCGGCACGGTGGGGCGGAACGGAGCGCCGCTCAACGCGCTGCTGCTGTCCACCGGAGGCATCGCCGTCGCGACCGTGATCTACGTGCTGAACCCGGCGGACGCCTTCACCATCATGTTCGCGATCTCGATGTTCGGTGCCCTGTTCACGTGGTTCATGATCTTCGTGACGCACGTCGCGTTCCGTCGTCGGCTCGCGGCGCAGGGCATGAAGCCCACGTACACCGTGTGGGGAGCACGTGTCGGCGCCGTCGTCGGTGCCGTGCTGATGATCGCGATCGCGATCTCGACCGCCCTCACCGAGGAGTTCCGCGCGACGCTGCCGTTCGGCATCCCTTGTCTCGTGACAGCGATCGGTGCGTTCTTCATCGTGCAGAGGCGTCGTCGGCGCGCGGCTGCGGGCGCGATGACATCGGCGGAATCCGCGGTCGACGCCGTCAAGAACAGCGATTCTTGACGGCATCCGACCCGTCATCGAAAGCCTCGACCCGAGTACGCTCGTAATCGTGACCGAACGCGCTCCTCTCTCTCGCAAGCTGTCCGCCATCGCCGAATCGGCGACCCTCAAGGTCGATGCCAAGGCGAAGGCCCTCAAGGCCGAAGGCAAGCCCGTCATCTCGTATGCCGCGGGCGAGCCCGACTTCGCGACACCGCAGTTCATCGTGGATGCCGCCGCCGAGGCCCTGGCAGACCCCGCGAGCTACCGGTACACCCCGGCGCCCGGCCTGCCCGCGCTGCGCGAGGCGATCGCCGCGAAGACGCTGCGCGACTCGGGTCTCGAGGTGTCGCCGAACCAGGTCATCGTGACCAACGGCGGCAAGCAGTCGGTGTACCAGGCCTTCCAGGCCGTGGTGAACCCGGGCGACGAAGTGCTGCTGCCCGCGCCGTACTGGACCACCTNNNCTACAAGGTCACCGTCGAGCAGCTCGAGGCCGCTCGCACCGACCGCACGACCGTGCTCGTGTTCGTCTCGCCCTCCAACCCGACCGGCTCCGTGTACACCGCCGAAGAGACCGCAGCCATCGGCGAATGGGCGCTCGAGCACGGCATCTGGGTGATCTCGGACGAGATCTACCAGAACCTCACCTACGAGGGCGTCAAGGCGACCTCCATCGTCGAGGCCGTTCCTGCTCTCGCGGGCCAGACCATCCTCGTCAACGGCGTCGCGAAGACCTACGCGATGACCGGATGGCGTGTGGGCTGGATGGTCGGCCCCGCGGATGCCATCAAGATCGCCGGCAACCTGCAGTCGCACCTCTCGAGCAACGTCAACAACGTCGCCCAGAAGGCCGCGATCGCAGCCCTCAACGGCCCCCAGACCGAGGCCGAGCAGTTCCGCGAGGCCTTCGACCGCCGACGCCGCCTGATCGTGTCGGAACTGTCGAAGATCGACGGCCTCGTCGTACCGAACCCGCTCGGCGCGTTCTACGTGTACCCCGATGTGCAGGGCCTCCTCGGCCGCACCTGGGACGGCGTGACGCCGACCACCTCGCTCGAACTCGCGGACTTCATCCTCGAGCGCGCCGAGGTCGCGGTCGTCCCGGGTGAGGCTTTCGGCCCCTCGGGCTACATCCGCATGTCGTACGCGCTCGGCGACGACCAGCTCCTCGAGGGTGTGCAGCGCCTGCAGCGACTGTTCAGCTGACCTCGTATCACCGACGCCCCGCCTCGCCGATGAAGCCCCACAGGGCAGACGTCGGCGAGGTGGGGCGTCGTCGTGCAGGGGGACGTCGGCGATGGGTGGCCGCTGTCACTCCTCGTCGTGGAATCCGATGAGCCAGCGGACGCCGTAGCGGTCGACGAGGGTGCCGTCGTAGTCGCCCCACGGTCGCTTCTGCAGGGCATCGAGCACTCGACCCTCCAGGGACAGCTGATCGAACCAGCTGGTCAGGGTCGACGCGTCGGCCGTGCCGAGCAGCGAGAGGAACATGCCGTTCATCTGCACGGCATCGTCGTCGGCTCCGGCGTCGGCACCTGCCAGCTCGACCGGGCCGGACAGCTGTCCGTGGGCGATCGCATCGCCCGGGCCGTCGTGGCGCCCGGCCTGCGAGTAGTCGAGCAGCTGCAGATCGCCGCCGAAGACGGAGCGGTAGTGCGCCAAGGCCTCGGCTGCGTTTCCCGGGAACAGCAGGTAGGGGATCAGTCCGCTCATGCCGCGAGTGTACGGCGAACGGGTGACGTTGTCAGTCAGGGCGCGGTTGTCAGTCAGGGCGATGCCGTCAGTCGGGGACGCTGCTGCGATAGCGCCGGGGTTTGCCCTCGCCGAGGTCGATGAGGCGTGCGACGCGGTGCAGCTCCACCGGCATCCCGAGCAGCGCCTCGAGAGCGGTGCGGATGCCCGCCTCGTCACCGCCCGCGATCGCCGCGCGCACCCGTCCGTCGTCGCCCTGCTCGATCGACCACCCCAGCGCACCTCGGGCCTGCAGCTGCTGAGTCAGCTCGACGCACGGCACGAGCGTGCCGTCGGCCGCGCGGAAGCGCGTGTTGTCGCGCCCCTCGAGATCGGCGATGCCGAATGCGCCGTCGTCGAGGAGGACCGACCGTCCGAAGTCACCGGTGCGATATCGCACCAGCGGCAGCAGCGGGTTCTCGCCCGCGGTCACCACGATCTCTCCCATGACCCCCGGAGGCACGGCGACGTCGCGGCGGGGATCGAGGATCTCGACATGCACTCGCCGGTCGAGGATGCGAAACGGTCCGTCGTCGGTGCGCGCGGCGATCGGGCGCGTCTCGTGCAGCCCGTACACGTCGATGACCGGGCAGCCGAACGCCGCTTCGAGGCGCTCACGCAGCGGTGAGGAGAGCGCCATGGCACCCGAGAAGATCACGGCGGGGTGCAGCACGGCGTCGAGTCCGGCATCCAGAAGCTCGGCGAGGCTCGTCGGATGCCCGCTCAGGATCTGCGGATCCGCCTCCCGGAGGAATCGGGCCCGTGCGTCGACGTCGTCCCAGGCGGAGGGATGCAGGTTCAGGCGTGCCATGGCGCGGTGCGCGAAGCTCGAGATCACCGACACGTAGGTGAACGCCTGCCTCTGGAAGACGAGATTCACCACCGCCATCCGTTCGCCGTCGGCGGTGACCGTGGCTCCGGCGGATGCGGCGAGCGCGACGAGCTGGTGGAAGCCGCGCGCGACCTCCTCGACGTCGTCGGGGATGAGCAGTGCCGCCCCTGTCGAGCCCGAGCTCGTGCCGTGCAGCATGCGCGAGAGGTCCGCATCGAGCGGCACGAACGCTGCGAGATCGTCGACGAGATCGGCCCGTGCGATCGTCGGGAAGTCCTCGAGCGCGGCATCCTCCGCCATCCCCCGATACCGCAGCGTGCGCCGCGCCGCCACGAGATGTTCGCGGAGCCAGTCGTCGGTGGGGAGCGGATGCCGTACCCGCTCGACCTGCTCGGCGGTGAGGCGGTCGCCGGTGGCGTGGGTCCACTGCGGAGCATCCGGATGCGCGCGCCAGTGCGTGAGCCTCGACACCCCGTCGGCATCGATGGTCGGCCAGCGCTCTGCGTCGGTGAGCACCGCAGCCTCTCCCGGCGCGTACTCGGCGAGGTCCAGCGCCCCGCGGAGGTCGGGGTCACTCACTGGAGTACCGCGCCGCCGCCTCCTTGCGGCGGGCTTCTTCGAGCTTGCGGGCGATGTCGGCGCGGTGCCTGTGGCCCTCATATGCGTCGGCGAGCGCCCGGTCACGGGCCAGGGAGTCGCAGGCGGCGAGAAGGGAGGCGGCGGTCGCAGCATCCTCCCCCGCGGGGAGGAACCCGCACCAGAGCAGGAACGTGCGGGCGGCCTCGGTGCGCCGCTCGTCGTCGGAGGTCCATTCCGCGGGTTCGGCGACCGGGGCGACGCGCAGCGCGAGCGCATCGACGGCGAGGGCTGCCCATCCCGTCGAGAGCGCCGGATCGAGCGGCTCGATGAGGCCTTCGCTGGCGACGAGCCACAGTCCGATGGCCGCCCCCTGACGCACACGAGGATCGTCGTCGAACCCGGCGGCGACGATCTGACCGCCCAGGACGTCTCCCGCCAGGGCACGCAGCGAGATCCGCTCGTCGAGGAACTCCTGGGGCACTCGGGAGATGCGGGCAGCCACCGCCTCGAGGGAGGGCCCTGGTCTCGTGCGCGCCCAGGCCTCGGCCTCTCCGCCCGAACGCTCGCTCCATGCGGCGAGCAGCGCCTCGGTGTCAGCCATGCAGGGCCTCGGCCAGGGCCGCGCACGCTGCGGGTGCGTCGGCCATCGTCTGCAGGTACACCACGTCGTAGCCGTCGCGCTCGGCGAGCTGCGCGACCTGGTGTCTGCGGTCCATGAGCACGAGCGTACCGGTCGTGAGCACCTCTCGAACGGTGCGGGCGACGCCCTCGTAGGGCTCGTTGCCGACACCGAACATCGACACCAGCCCGTCGTCGGAGAGCACCACGACGTGACGCTGTTCGTCGTCGCCCGCCGGAGGAAGCCCCGCGTACCTGGCCGCGTAGAGGTCGAGCGGGAACGACGTCGATCTGCCGAAGAAGAGCGAGATCGCGGCGATGATCTCGGCGGGGTCGCGGCCGAACCGCGGCATCCCCGCCACCTCGCCCGTGCCCGAGAAGCTCGTGACCCTGACGCGTCCTCCGCCGCGCAGGATCGACAGCGCGAGGATCGTTCCGGCGAGCACGGCGGGCGAGCCGTTGCGCGGATGCGTCATCGACCCCGAGGAGTCGATGTAGAGGTCGAGCTCGAGGCTCGTCTCGCGGACGATCGGCTCGTCGTCGAGCTCCGAACGCCGACGGGTCGTGACCCCGGGGATCACCGTCCCCGACCTCAGGGTCAGCGGCCAGTCGAGGTCGGCGAGTGCGTCTCCCACCTCCCAGAGCTCGACGGGACCGGGGATGCCGCCGGTCGGCGTCGAGGGAGCAGGGCGCGTGTACGGGCGCACCCATGCGGCCGCCTCGTTGCGATACCAGGCGGCGAGCACGGCATCCTCACCGCTCTCGCGGTACAGCGCGAGAGTGCGCGCGATCGTCAGACGCTGTCCGTCCTTCTTCGTACGGTCCTTCGCGGGGTCCACGGGTTCTTCCGCGTCGTGCGCGTCGACCACCGTTCCCGGGTGGGGAGGCAGATCGCTGCGCAGTCGTTGATCGGCCAGGATGCGCCCGAGCTCGTCTGCCGTCGCCGGGGCATCGTCGATGCCGCAGCCTCCGCCACGTCGACCGCCCCCGGCCAGCGCCTCCTCCGCGAGGTAGGGCGCCGCGATCACTCCGAACAGCGCCGCCCCCGACACCGGATCTGTCGAGAAGGATCGCACCGCATCGGCGATGAGCGACGCATCGACACCGGGGTTGGTGGCAGTCGCTCCGGCGAGCTCCGCGGCCACGCGCTCGCTCTCGGCGCGTGCCTCTCGCAGCAGACGCTCCTTCTCACGGTGCTTCTCGGGGATCTCGCTCAGCGGCACGAACGTCGTCTCTGCGAAGGTGCGCACCGGGCGAGCCGGTGGTTCGAGCGCGCAGAGCGTGCCGGCGGGAATCTGCCACAGCAGTTCGTACGCCCGGCAGTAGACCCACCACAGACGGTCGACGCTGCCAGGGGGCGCCGGATAGAGGGCCCGCCCCAGGCGGACGATGCCCAGATCGCGGGTGGCGGTAACCGCTCGCCCCGGCTCCGCCCGCTGAAGCTGCGCGAGCCGCGTGTTCACGAGCAGATCGCTCCACAGGTTGGAGAGGCGACGGGCGCTGTCGCCCGGAATCGCCCGCGGCGACGCCACCGAGATCGCGCGCGCCATCTGGTGGTCGATCTTGAGCGAGTCGATGCGCGTACTGGGCGCCAGCACATGGTGCCCGATCTCGTGCGCGAACATGCTCCACAACTCGTCGGCGAGCCCGCGGTCGGCGAGATAGCGCGGGTCGACGGTCACCGACGGCGGGAAGGAGAACCACGCGGGGGCACCATGCGCCTCGGCGGCCCCCGGCCGGATCGCCGGGTCATCGAGTCGCACCCGCCACAGGGCGAGCGCCCGCTCCCACGCCGATCGGGCGTCGTCGGTGAGCGGAACCCGATCGGGGAGGGCCGTCACACCTGCTCCCGCACGTGCACCCAGGCCAGGTGCGTGTCCGGCCCGATCACGACGGTCACACCGTCGGCGCTCGGTTCGGCCGTCGCCGGTCGCTCAGGAAGCAGCGAGAGCCGCGCGCCCCACACGTCACTGTCGAGGCGCCACCAGGCATCCGCGACGAGGAACGCGAAGGCGCCGTCATCCGGGAGCCGCTCCACCCGCTCGGGAGGACGGACCCACGCACCGCCGAGACCCCGGAAGCCGCCGGTGGCGAGCACGTAGCCGCGCTGATCCGCACGACCGGGCCACCAGAAGCGATCGCCGCGCTGCCGGCGCCGGAACTCGTCGAGCAGGTCGACACCGAGGCCCAGGGCCCCGGCGGCGGCCACCCGCTGCTCCGCGGAGTCGAGATCGTCGAGCCTGGTGAGCGCGTCGACGCGCAGCCCGAGCACGCCCGCACGCCACGCAGCGATCGCGACGAGATCGAGCGCGCGATGGCGGTCGGTGAGGGATGCCGGGTCGAGCTCGATGCCCGCGGCGAGCGCGCGGCCGAACAGCAGCGGATCACCGTGCACGGTCCGCACCGACTCCGCCGCGAGCGCCGCATCGAGTCCCGCAGCCGAGAGGTCGGGAAGCTCGGCGGGCGGGAACGGCGCCGAGACGTTCGCCAGCTGCACGGGGACGCGGTTCACCCGCGCAGCTCCTGCCAGCGCACGTAGGCGGTGTAGCGCTGATGGAGGTACTTCAGCGCGATGACGTCGTCGAAGTCGCGGCCGTACAGCTTGCCGACCGTGGCGATCCGGCGCAGCTGCGCCTCGACCGCGGTGATGCGACGAGAGGCCTCGAGCGCCGGAAGGCCGTCGAGGCCGCGGTCGAACTCCCTGAGGAGCGCAGCCACCTCATCGTCGGTGTCGCGCCCGAGCGCATCGTACTGCCGGCACGACTGGGCGAACAGATCGGCCAGCCAGCTGACGGTGTCGGTGCTGAGTTCGCGCTCAGCGCCGACGTCGAACCGCGGATGCGTGGCATTCGGCAGCAGCTTTCCGCGGAGCACGAACGGCAGGACCGCCGCGACGTCGTCGAGCTCCACGGCGTCCACGCCCCGGAACCAGGCCATGCCCTTGGCATACATGATGAGCGTCTGCAGAGCGCGCACCGAGAGTCCGTTGCGGGTCTGCGCCCCGAGATCGACCTCGAGATCGGCACCGCTGTTCGCCTCGATG
>NZ_LMOU01000002.1:422803-431849 GCF_001423615.1 Microbacterium sp. Leaf159
CGCCGTGCTGCACGAACTCGAAATGGCTGAGGAAGAACCGCAGGCGCTCGCGCACGGCATCCGGAATGGGCACCGCGCGGATCTGCGCGCGCATCTCATGCTGCTGCGCCGCGTCGAACGAGAGTTCGGCGGGCACGTGCTCCTCGGGCTTCTCCCCCGCCTCGACGCGGGTGATCAACTCGTCGAAGAACCGGCTGTTGAACCCGGCCGCCTGCACGGTGACATCCATGCGGTCGCGGAGCGCCTGGATGACGGGGAAGGTTCCGCCGCCCGCGTCATCGTTCGCGGTGAAGAACCAGCTCTCCACTCCCCCGTCCGGCGCGGTGCGGCGCATCTGGTCGTGGCTCTCGACATAGCCCTCCGCGACCATCGTCAGCAGTGCCGACTGGGTCTTGGTGGGGATGCGGTTGTACTCGTCGATGATCTTGACGGGAAGGCCCAGCCAGTCGCGCCAGGCGATGCGGATGTCGGTCAGCCGCTCGGCTC
Source organism: Microbacterium sp. Leaf159 (assembly GCF_001423615.1). Taxonomy (GTDB): domain Bacteria; phylum Actinomycetota; class Actinomycetes; order Actinomycetales; family Microbacteriaceae; genus Microbacterium. The sequence goes on from NZ_LMOU01000002.1 coordinate 423,290, forward strand.
CGACGAGATCGCGCGGCAACGGGATGCCGACGAGATCGCTGACCGTGAGCTGCGGCTGCCCCTGCTGCACGGCCCGCCTGACGTCCGCCGACGAGGTGCCCGCGAGCACCCCCATGAGCACGGCGACGGTGGTCTTGCCCCGACCGGGTCCGCCGATCAGCAGGCACTTGCCGCCGACCGCGAACGTGAGCAGCGGCACGAGGACGTTGGACGAGAACGACGCCTGCGTCGGCAGCGATACGGCAGCCCCGGCATCCCCCAGCCCGATCGAGAGCGGCTCGCCGTGCGAGAACTCCATGTCGTAGTAGGGCGAGATCACCGCCCGATTGACGATCCAGTAATAGACCTGGCGGAGCTTCTCGTCGAGCGGAACCGCGGCCCGTGTGGCCGGACGGAACAGGTCTTCGGCGGTCAGCGCCTCGACGCCGTGTCCGCTGCCGGGGTTCGTGGGCGAGGCGGAGACTCTGTTCCAGCGGTCGGGCATGCGATCATCCTAACGATGTCGATCGGGCGTGCTGCTGGAGCGCGCGTTGCTCGTCGAGCGGCCGTGCCTCGAGCGGAACGGCGAAGCTCAGGTGCTCGGTGAGGAGCTCCTGCAGAGCGGATGCCGCGGCCTCGACCCGTGTCGGCACATCGCCACGCACCTCGAGCCAGGGCACATCCTGCGTCGCCAGCACATCGCGGAAGCGCTGCTGCATGCCATGGCGGATGTGCTCGCCGTCGCGCATCCCGTCCTGCTCGAACGGGATCTCGTCGCCCGTGAGCACGTAGAGCAGCGGCCGATGCGCGGCTGCGGCCTCGTACAGACGCGCGGCCGTCGTACCGACGTAGCGCTCGTGCCACAGCGCTGTCGCGAGCACATCGGTGTCGCAGACCAGCACCGGCACCGGCACCTCCCGCAGAGCGCGCTGTTCGAGAGCGATCTGCCGATCGACGATCAGGTCGAACTCGTCGCTCCGCCACGGCGACTCGAGGCCGCCTTCACGGATCGCGGAGTGCTCGCGGCCGTACTCCGTCACCCACAGCGTTCCCAGCCTCTCGGCCAGCGCCGCAGCGAGAGTGGTCGATCCGGTGGACTCCGCCCCCAGCACCACGACCCGGGCGGTCAGCCAGGCGCGTACCGCCGGAGCGAGCTCATGCCAGTTGCCGGCGACATCGGCGCGGATGGCAGTCCCCGAGACGGGGTTGATGCGCCGCCCCTCGTCGATCCGCACCCAGCGGGCATCGAGTCGCCTCGCCAGCTCGCCTCCGTAGGCATCGCACGAGAACACGGTGTCGACGGGGTCGTCGAGCAGCGACCCGATCAGCGCCATGTGCTCGTCCCACGCGGCCTCCGACTCGAAGTCGACCGGGGCGTCGTCCATCGCGGCGACCACCCGCACACCGGGGTGCGACTCCCGGATCCAGTCGGCGCGCACCTCGAGCGGAATCGACTCGACCGAGGCGCCGAGCACCTGGACGGTGACGCGGTCGCTCGCGCGCTGCGCCTGACGGATGAGATGCGAATGCCCGCTGTGGAACGGGTAGAACTTGCCGAGTACCAGTCCGTGACCGCTCATGCCCGTAGCCTCATGCCCGGGCGGGAGCGGACGTCGTGCCCGCTGCCGCGCCATCGCGATCGGCGCTCGCAGCCCGACGCCACGAGCGGTATCCGATCACGCAGAGTCCGATGAAGAGCGCGTACAGCGCGGCGATCACCCACAGCCCGGCGGCGATCGAGAGGCCGACGAATGCGATGTCGACCCCGATCCAGACGAACCAGTTCTGGATCCACTTGCGGTTGAGCATGTACTGCGCCACGAGGCTCGCGGCGGTCGTCGCGGCATCCGGGATCGCCACCTGCGAGTCGGTGAACGTCGTGAGCACCCAGACCAGCACAGCTGCGCCCGCAACAGCGGCGAGCGCCAGCCACGGCCATGCTCGGCGCGGGGTGTTCACGACGTACGTACGGCTCTGCTCAGCGCCGTGCGTCCAGCGCCACCAGCCGTGCACGCCCATCAGCAGATAGACGACCTGCAGCGCCGCCGTGGCGTAGAGCCCCGCGCCGATGAACACGACGAACAGCACCACGTTGTTGGCGATGCCGATCGGGTAGTTCCAGACGTTCCGACGCCCGGCGAGCCACACGCAGACCGCTCCCGTGACGAAACCGAGAACCTGAGGCCACTCGGCCTGGAGCCATTCGAGCACGGGGCTCCTACAGTTCGACGCCGAGCAGAACGGGCTCCGGCTGCAGCACCAGACCGAACTCGGCGTGCACGCGGCTCTGGATGAAGCGCGCGAGCTCCGAGACCTCGGCGGCGGTCGCGCCGCCGCGGTTGGTCAGCGCCAGGGCGTGCTTGGTCGAGACGGACGCACGCGACCGAGGCAGCTTGAAGCCCTTGCGGATCCCGGCCTGCTCGATCAGCCACGCGGCACTCACCTTGACGTCCGGGGCCTCGGTCTTCACCGGCGGCACGAATCCGTCGTACGACGCGAGCGGGATCACCGTCACGGCATCGAGGTCGGGAGCCACGGGCCAGCGAGGGCACTCGGGCGGCAGCGCGCGGGCGACGGCATCGGGCACGATCGCGTTCTGGAAGAACGATCCGACGCCATGAGTGTCCGGATCGTGCTCGTCGAGCAGCATGCCCTTCGACGCCCGGGTGGCGAGGATGCGCTCACGCACCCACGCGAGGGGTACCGGAGCGTCCGAGTCGAGCGCGAGAGCCCGACGCAGCTGTTCGCCGCGGACGACACGTTCTCCGGCCACGACCAGATCGACCGTGACCGACAGGATGACGGCTCGTCGCTGCGGCACGCTGCCGTAGTGGTGCTTGAGCACGGACGTGCGGAAGCCGAGACCCAGATCGGCGGCGGACACCACGGAGACCTCACCCGTCGCCTCGTCGATCAGCTCGACCTCGACGAGAGTCTCCTGGATCTCCTGGCCGTAGGCGCCGATGTTCTGCACAGGAGCCGCGCCGACGGTGCCGGGGATGCCGCTCATGGCCTCGAGACCGGCATAGCCGTGCTCGACGGCGTAGCCGACGAGGTCGTCCCAGCCGTGGCCCGCCTGCACCCGCAGCCGGACGCGACCTGCGTGCGGAGACGGAAGCTCTTCGATGCCGCGGGTCAGGACGCGGATCACCGTGCCCTCGAACGGCTCATCGCCGATGAACAGGTTGGAGCCTCCACCGAGGACGAACCATTCCTCGCCGCGGGACCAGACGTCGGTGAGGGCGTCGACGAGCTCTGCCGTGGTCGAGGCCTCGAGCATCCGCTCGGGCGCTCCCCCGGTGCGGAGCGTCGTCAGCGTCGAGAGCTGCAGCGGCTCGATCTCGTGCACCACGCGGTCGCCCATCAGGAGGCGATGCGCAGCTGCGCCTTGACCAGCACGGTCGTCTCGCCGAACGTGACCTTGAGATCGATCCTCGTCGACGCCTCGTCGACCGCTCCCACCGTGGCGAGCACGTGCAGATCGGCTCCGTCGTTCGGATCGACGACGACGGGCTTGGTGAAGCGCACACCGTAGTCGAGGATCTGCGCGCCCGGCTCGAGAGCTGCGACGACCACCGACGAGGCGATTCCCATCGTGAGCATGCCGTGCGCGAGGACACCGGGCAGTCCCACCGAGGCGGCGATGTCATCACGGTAGTGGATCGGGTTGAAGTCGCCGGAGGCACCGGCATACCGGACGAGCGACTCCCGCGTGAGGTGGACGGTGCGCTCTGCGACGACGTCTCCGACAGCGAACGGCATCACGCGGCTCCTTCTTCGGCGCCGACCAGCAGCACGCTGGTGGCGGTGACGACGTGTGCGCCTGCGGCATCCGTGATCTCGGCGGCGCTCGTGATCATGGCGTTGCCGCCCATCATGCGGATGCCGGTGACGCTGAGCCGCCCGGTGAGCTCGTCACCCGCGACGATGGGCCGCGAGTAGGAGAACTTCTGCTCGGCGTGGATCGTGCGCGCGAGGACGATGCCCGAATCCGGCTCGGCGAGCAGCTGCTGAAGGGTGTGGTCCTGGATGACCATCGCGAAGGTCGGGGGCGCCACGACGTCATCGAAGCCCGCTGCACGAGCGGCCTCGACATCGGTGTGCTGAGGGGCGTCGGCGAAGACGGCACGCGCGAACTCGCGCACCTTCTCACGGCCGACGAGGTAGGGGGCGGTCGGGGGGAACTCACGACCGACAAGCTCTTGATTCACTGCCACCCCTCGATCCTACTTTCTCGGTCGTGGAGCGCGGTGCCCTGCGGCCGGATCAAAGGCCGTTCAGTCCTTCTTCTTGCGCCCCTTGATCGCCTTGATCGCCATCTGCACCGCGATCACCACGAGGTATGCCGCGAAGAGCATGTTGCCCACGAGCGGGTCGATCAGGGTGGCGAGCCAGGCTCCGAGTGCGGTGGTCGTGCAGGCGGAGACGCCGACGATCGCCGCGGCGAGGAGGTCGACGTTGCGGTTGCGGAGATTGCCGATCGTGCCCGAGATCGCGGTGGGGATCATCATGAGCAGCGAGGTGCCCTTGGCCACGAGGTCGCTCGTGCCGAAGGCGAGCATGAGCACGGGGACCACGATCACGCCCCCGCCGACACCGATCAGGCCGGCGAGGATGCCGGTGCCGACGCCGACCGCGAGCAGCGCGAGTCCGTTGAGCAGCTGCAGCTCGAACTCGGCGTCACGAGAGGGAACGACGAGGAACAGGCTCACGATCACGACCACGAGGAAGCCCACGAAGAACCAGCGCAGCACCGTCTGCGAGATCTTCGGCAGCAGTCGGGTGCCGATCTGCGCACCGACGACCGCGCCTGCGGCGAGGATCAGCGCGGGGATCCAGGCCACCGAGCCGTTGATCGCGTACGAGATGACGCCGACCGTCGCCGTCGGAACGATGGCCGCGAGGGAGGTGCCGGCTCCCAGCCGCTGGTTGAAGTGCAGGAAGAGCACGAGGAGCGGGACGATGACCGTGCCGCCGCCGACGCCGAAGAGACCGGAGAGGAGGCCGGCGATCAGGCCGATCCCGATGAATGCCGTATAGGCGCGAGGCCCTCTGCTCAGGGTCTCTGCATCAGTCACCGGTTCAGCCTACTCCCGGGTATCCGCCCCCACTGACGGGTCGCACGCACACCCTGGGACTCGGTGCCTTAATGTGCGACACTGGATCGCATCAGACGGCGTCGTCGCCTCACCGGATCGAAGGAGATCTCATGGTGCGCAGTTCCTATCCCGATGTCGAGATCCCCGCGGTCTCGATCCACGAGTTCCTGTTCGGCGATGTCGAGGAGCACCGGCTCGACGCGGTCGCGATCATCGACGGGGTCAGCGGCGCGACGACGACCTATCGCCAGTTGATCGGACAGATCGACCTGTTCGCGGGCGCCCTCGCCGCGCGTGGCGTCGGAGTCGGCACGAAGGTCGGTGTGTTGTGCCCGAACGTCCCGGCATTCGCCACGGTGTTCCACGGCATCCTGCGCGCCGGAGCGACCGCGACGACCATCAACTCCCTCTACACACCCGAGGAGATCGCCAACCAGCTGACGGATGCCGAGGCCACCTGGCTCGTCACCGTCTCCCCCCTCCTTCCCGGCGCGAAGGCCGCAGCAGCAGCGCTCGGCTTCGATGACGACCATGTGATCGTCCTCGACGGCGCGGAGGGCCACCCGTCTCTGCCCGCGCTGCTCGGCGAAGGCCACTCCGCGCCCGAGGTCTCGTTCGACCCGGCGACGCACCTGGCCGTGCTCCCCTACTCGTCCGGAACGACCGGGCGCCCCAAGGGCGTCATGCTCACGCACCGAAACCTGATCGCGAACGTGAGCCAGTGCCGATCGACGATCTCGCTCGGCGACGACGATCGCGTGCTCGCCGTGCTGCCGTTCTTCCACATCTACGGAATGACCGTGCTGTTGAACTTCGCACTGCGGCAGCGCGCCGCGCTTGTCACCATGCCCCGGTTCGATCTCACCGACTTCCTCCGCGTCGTCCAGGAGCACCGCACGACCTGGGTGTTCATCGCCCCGCCGATCGCCGTCGCCCTGGCGAAGCATCCGCTGGTCGACCAGTACGACACCTCGGCGATCAAGGTCATCTTCTCGGGCGCCGCTCCTCTCGACGGCGCACTCGCCTCAGCCGTGGCGAACCGACTCGGATGCATCGTCTGCCAGGGCTACGGAATGACCGAGACGAGCCCCGTCACGCATGCGATCCCCTACGACCGCGCGGACATCGATCGCTCCTCGGTCGGCATGCTGCTGGCGAACACCGAGGCCAGGCTGGTCGCAGAAGACGGCAGCGACATCGAACAGCCCGCGCAGGGCCTCAGCGCGCCCGGCGAGCTGCTGATCCGCGGACCGCAGGTGATGAAGGGCTATCTGAACAGGCCGGATGCCACGGCCGAGATGCTGGACGCCGACGGGTGGCTGCACACCGGAGACGTCGCGACCGTCACGCACGACGGGATCTTCCGTATCGTCGATCGCCTCAAGGAGCTCATCAAGTACAAGGGATACCAGGTGGCCCCCGCCGTGCTCGAGGCGGTGCTGCTCGAGCATCCGTCCATCGCCGACGCCGCTGTGATCGGCGCGCTCGACGACGACGGCCAGGAGGTCCCGAAGGCGTTCGTCGTCCTGCAGCCGGGCGCGGAGCTCGACGCGGATGCGGTGATGGCCCACGTCGCCGCGCATGTCGCCCCGCACGAGAAGGTGCGCCAGGTCGAGTTCATCGAGGGGATCCCGAAGTCCGCATCGGGCAAGATCCTCCGCAAGGATCTGCGCGTCCGCTGATCGAGATCGCCGGGTAGGACACCCCGACGACGAAGAAGCCCGCCGTCCCTTTCGGGGCGGCGGGCTTCTTCATGCGAGCGAGGTGCTTACTCGGACTTCTTCTCGACAGCGTCCTCGGCGGCAGCCTCGGCTGCCTCTCCCTCGGCCTGCGACTCGGCACCGGCGTCGGCGGACTCCTCGACGGGAGCCTCCTCCTCGACCGGAGCCTCCTCGACGACCTCAGCCGGCTTCTCAGCCTTGGCGGCCTTCTTGGTGGACTTCGCCTTGGGGGTGACGGGCTCGAGAACGAGCTCGATCACGGCCATGGGCGCGTTGTCGCCCTTGCGGTTGCCGACCTTCGTGATGCGGGTGTAGCCACCCTCACGGTCGGCGACCAGCGGTGCGATCTCGGCGAACAGCGTGTGCACGACGCTCTTGTCGCCGATGACCGAGAGGACGCGACGACGAGCGTGCAGGTCTCCGCGCTTGGCGAAGGTGATCAGGCGCTCGGCGAGCGGACGCAGGCGCTTGGCCTTGGTCTCGGTCGTCTTGATCGACTTGTGGGTGTACAGAGCCGCCGCGAGGTTGGCAAGCAGCAGGCGCTCGTGTGCGGGGCCGCCTCCGAGGCGGGGACCCTTGGTGGGCTTGGGCATATCTAGCTCCTGGTCAGGAAAGGTCGGGTCAGCTGGCCTCTGCCAGATGACAATCCGGGTGGGTCAGAAGGACTCGTCTTCGCTGCCGCCGTAGAAGTGGGCGCCGTCGAAACCGGGCACCGAATCTTTGAGCGACAGACCGAGCGAGATGAGCTTGTCGCGCACCTCGTCGACCGACTTCTGGCCGAAATTGCGGATGTTCATGAGCTGCGTCTCCGAGAGGGCGACGAGCTCCGAAACAGTGTTGATGCCTTCACGCTTCAGGCAGTTGTACGAGCGGACCGAAAGGTCGAGGTCCTCGATCGGCATCGACAGCTCGCTGGAGTTCACTGCCTCCACCGGCGCCGGGCCGATCTCGATGCCCTCGGCCTCGACGTTCAGCTCGCGGGCGAGACCGAACAGCTCGGTGAGCGTCTTGGCTGCCGACGCGACGGCGTCGCGGGGGCTGATCGCGGACTTCGTCTCGACGTCGAGGACGAGCTTGTCGAAGTCGGTACGCTCACCCGCACGGGTGGCGTCGACGCGGTAGCTGACCTTGAGGACCGGCGAGTAGATCGAGTCGATCGGGATCTGACCGGCCTCTGCGTACTCGTTGCGGTTCTGCGTCGCCGAGACGTAGCCACGGCCACGCTCGATGGTGAGCTCGAGCTCGAACTTCGCGGTCTCGTTGAGGGTCGCGATGACGAGCTCGGGGTTCTGGACCTCGACACCGGCCGGAGCCGAGATGTCGGCGGCGGTCACTTCGCCCGAACCGGTCTTGCGCAGGTACGCCGTGATCGGCTCGTCGCGCTCCGACGAGACGACGAGCTGCTTGATGTTGAGGATGATCTCGGTGACATCCTCCTTCACGCCGGGGATGGTGCTGAACTCGTGCAGCACGCCGTCGATGCGAACGCTGGTGACCGCGGCGCCGGGGATCGACGACAGCAGGCTGCGACGAAGCGCGTTGCCGATCGTGTATCCGAAGCCGGGCTCCAGAGGCTCGATGATGAACCGGCTCCGGTTCTCGACGATCTTTTCCTCGGTCAGTGTGGGACGCTGTGCAATAAGCACTCTGTGTTCCTTTCGATCACATGCCCGCTATATGACATGTGGTGGGGTGAGGTCTTGAGTTTTTGTGAGTCGATGCCCGCTGGCGGGCGTCGAGCCGCTCGAGCCCTGAGGCACG
>NZ_LMOU01000002.1:431856-552051 GCF_001423615.1 Microbacterium sp. Leaf159
TCCTGGATCGAACCGACCTCGAGGCCGGCGGCCGTCAGCGAACGGATCGCGGTCTCGCGACCCGAGCCCGGTCCCTTGACGAAGACGTCGACCTTCTTGACGCCGTGCTCCTGCGCCTGGCGGGCGGCCGACTCGGCGGCCAGACCAGCGGCGTAGGGGGTCGACTTGCGCGAGCCCTTGAAGCCCACGCCACCCGACGATGCCCAGCTGATGACAGCTCCGGACGGGTCGGTGATCGAGACGATGGTGTTGTTGAACGTCGACTTGATGTGGGCATGGCCCAGCGCGATGTTCTTCTTTTCCTTGCGGCGCGGCTTGCGCGCGGCGGCCTTGGGTGCAGCCATGAAAGTGTTCTCCTAGTCCCTGGGGGCCGCGCTTAGCGGGCCTTCTTCTTGCCTGCGACGGTGCGCTTCGGGCCCTTGCGGGTACGGGCGTTGGTCTTGGTGCGCTGACCACGGACCGGGAGGCCACGACGGTGGCGGATGCCCTCGTAGGAGCCGATCTCGACCTTGCGGCGGATGTCTGCGGCGACCTCGCGGCGCAGGTCACCCTCCACCTTGTAGGTACCTTCGATGTGGTCGCGGAGGGCGATCAGCTGGTCATCGCTGAGGTCCTTCACGCGGATGCTCTCATCGATCTCCGTCGCCTTGAGGATCTCGACGGAGCGGGTACGGCCGACGCCGTAGATGTAGGTAAGGGCGATCACCACGCGCTTGTCGCGCGGGATGTCAACGCCGGCAAGACGTGCCATGCGGTTCTCCTGTGTTTGGTAGAGGTGTGGAGCAGGATCGGTGCCCGGGCCTCTGTCCCGAGGTGTCCTCCACTCGCGTGGAATCTGATCCTGCCGTTGTGTGTGTTGAGTTGTGAGTCAGATCCGAAGAGTCCGTCGGCGTGGCCGACGGGCACTCAACCCTGGCGCTGCTTGTGGCGCGGGTTGCTCTTGCAGATCACCATGACGCGGCCGTGGCGACGAATCACCTTGCAGTGATCGCACATGGGCTTGACGCTGGGGTTGACCTTCATGATGTTTCCTGTTCGCTGTCTTCGTACCGCCCCGAGCTGGGGCAGGCCGTTACTTCTCGACCGATCAGCGGTAGCGGTAGACGATACGGCCGCGGGTGAGGTCGTAGGGGCTGAGCTCCACGACGACGCGGTCCTCGGGGATGATGCGGATGTAGTTCTGCCGCATCTTTCCTGAGATCGTTGCCAGGACCTTGTGTCCGTTGGAGAGCTCAACGCGGAACATCGCGTTGGGCAGAGCCTCGGAGATCACGCCCTCGATCTCGATGACACCGTCTTTCTTAGCCATAGCCTCGCTGACGCTTCTGCAGACCGGTCGATCTGCGGTGGGTGGTTGGATTGCGATACCTGTGCCGATTCAGACACGCCGAATCAAGGCGCAAGGCACCAAGGATCTATGTTATCCGACAACGGGAGTTCCGGCAACCTGAGCAGGATACCGGAACTCCCGTTGGTGGACGCGAGCGGATCAGCCGAGGATCTTGGCGAACTCGGTCGCGATCTCGCTGTTGTCGATGCGCGTGCCGTTGACCTCGACGGTCGGGGTTCCGGTGATCTCGTGGGCCTTCGTCTGCGAGTCGGCGAACTTCGTGTACGTGCCGTCAGCGATGCAGTCGGCCGCGGCCCCCGCGCCCGCCTGCTCGGCGAGGGCGCTGAGCTCCGCGACGCTGAGCCCGGCGGAGTTCTCCTCCGGCTGGTTCGTGAAGAGCAGGTTGAAGTAGTCCAGTGTCGCATCGGGAGCCTCGGCGGCGACGCAGTACATCGAGCCTGCCGACAGGGACGAGTACTGGCCGGTCGTCGAGTACCGGTTGAGGATCGAGACCGGGTGGATGTTCAGCGTGATCTGGTTGTCGGCGGCTGCCGCCTGCAGCTGCTCGCCGTATGCGTCCTCGAACTGGCCGCACACGGGGCACATGAAGTCGACGTACGTGTCGATCTCGTCCTCACCCGTACCGAACGAGATCGCACCGGTCTCCTCGTTCACGATGGAGCTCTGCGGCGCGGTGCCGGGTGACGTGGCCTGGTTGTTCAGGAACACGACGACGAAGGCGAGGACGGCCAGAACGACCACCACTGCCGCCGAGACGCCGATCACGAACCAGTTGGTGTTGCCTTTCGCGGCTGCCATGGTTTTCCGTTTCTGTCGAGGTCCACTCACGGTGGACCCGGCCTGAAGTCTGCGGGCGCATGCGCACCCATACACCCATTCTGCCCGGAGAAACCTATGTGCGCGTTGTGACGACGCTCTGCATTGCGACGGACGTCACCGCAGGCATCCGCCTGGTCAGGCGATCGGCGTCGGCGTCACGCCGAAGGGCGCGAGGCCTGCCGCTCCCCCGTCGACCGCAGTGAGCACCCAGATACCGCCCTCGTGCAGGGCGACGCTGTGCTCCCAGTGCGAGCCGTCGGTGCCGTCGACCGTCGAGACCGTCCAGTCGTCATCCTCGACGAAGGTCTCGTCACTGCCGGCTGTGACCATCGGCTCGATGGCGAGCACGAGCCCCGGCTTGACGTCGGCGCCGGGGTCGGGCGTGCGGTAGTTGAAGACGCTCGGCGCCTCGTGCATCTTGCGGCCGATGCCGTGACCCACGTACTCGCGGAGGATGCCGTAGGTCTCGCCGGAGACCGCTGACGGGCCCTGTGCCTCGATGTAGCCCTGAATGGCTGCTCCGATGTCACCGAGGTGCGAAGCGGACGCCATGGCGGCGATGCCGGCCCACATCGACCCCTCGGTCACCCGGGAGAGCTCCTCGCGCTGGGCGACCAGCTCGGGGCGACTGTCATCCGGGACGACGACGGTGATCGCACTGTCGCCGTTCCAGCCCTGGTACTGCGCACCGCAGTCGATCGAGACGATGTCGCCCGCCTGCAGCACTCGCTCGCCGGGGATGCCGTGCACGACCTCCTCGTTGACCGAGATGCAGGTCGTGTGGCGGTAGCCGCGGACGAGCTGGAAGTTCGACTCCGCGCCACGAGCAAGGATCACCCTGTTCGCCTCGGCGTCGAGCTCGAGGGTCGTGACGCCGGGACGGATCAGCGGACGGACGGCCTCGAGGGCCGCCGCCGTGATGAGGCCGGGTTCGACCATCGCGCGCAGCTGTGCGGCGCTCTTATAGATCGACTTGCGGAACATCGTGCGCAGATCAGGCCGCGAGGCGCAGACCGCGTGCGGTCAGCGCCGCGAAGACGCGCTCGGTGATCTCGTCGAGGCTGCCGACGCCGTCGATGCGGTCGACGACGCCTCGCGGGCCGTAGACCTCGAGGATCGGAGCCGTCTCGTGCTCGTAGATGTCCAGGCGATGCGCGATGGCCTCGTCGGTGTCGTCCGACCGCCCCTGCTCCGCCGCGCGGAGCTTGAGACGCTCGATGCTCTCCTCGCGAGGAACGTCGAGCAGGATCACCGCGTCGAGGGACTCGCCGCGCTCCGCCAGGAACGCGTCGAGGTGCGCCACCTGAGCTGAGTTACGGGGGTATCCGTCGAGCAGGAAGCCATTCGCCGCATCATCCTGCGACAGGCGATCGCGGACGATCTCGCTGGTCAGCTCGTCGGGGACCAGGTCGCCGCGGTCGAGGACCGCCGTGACCTGCTGGCCGAGCGGCGTGCCCTCTTTGATGTTGGCCCGGAAGATGTCGCCGGTGGAGACGACCGGGATGCCGTAGGACTCGGCGATGCGGACACCCTGGGTGCCCTTGCCGGATCCCTGCGGCCCGACGATGAGGAGACGAGCTGATCGAGTCATCGGAGGAGCCCTTCGTAGTGACGCTGCTGCAGCTGCGCATCGATCTGCTTGACCGTCTCGAGACCGACACCCACGATGATGAGGATCGATGCACCACCGAACGGGAAGTTCTGGTTGGCGCCGACGGTGGCGAGAGCGATCAGCGGGATCAGCGCGATCAGGCCGAGGTAGATCGAGCCGGGAAGCGTGATGCGCGTGAGCACGTAGTCGAGGTACTCGGCGGTCGGACGACCGGCACGGATGCCGGGGATGAACCCGCCGTACTTCTTCATGTTGTCGGCGACCTCGACAGGGTTGAACGTGATCGCGACGTAGAAGTAGGTGAACCCGATGATCAGCAGGAAGTACGCGGCCATGTAGACCGGGTGGTTTCCCGTGGTGAAGTTCGCGCTGATCCATGTGACCCACGCGGCGGGCTCGGAGCCGTCCTGCGGGGTGTTGAACTGCGCGATCAGTGCCGGGATGTACAGCAGCGACGAGGCGAAGATCACGGGGATCACACCCGCCATGTTCACCTTGATCGGGATGTAGGTGTTCGTGCCGCCATACGTGCGGCGTCCGACCATGCGCTTGGCGTACTGCACCGGGATGCGTCGCTGAGACTGCTCGACGAACACGACGAGGCCCATGACGATGATTCCGACCAGCAGCACCAGGAGGAAGACCTCGAAGCCCTTGCTCTCCCAGATGAGCCACATGGCGCCGGGGAAGGTCGCGGCGATCGACGTGAAGATCAGCAGCGACATGCCGTTGCCGATGCCGCGCTCGGTGACGAGCTCGGCGAACCACATGATGAGGCCGGTACCGGCGGTCATCGCCATGATGATGAGCAGCTGCGCCCACCACACATCGTTCGTGAGGAGGTTCTGGCAGGCGGCGACGTCGGTCGTGCCGAAGAGCTGTCCGCTGCGGGCGACCGTGACGAGGGTCGTCGACTGCAGCAGTGCCAGCGCGATCGTCAGGTAGCGGGTGTACTGGGTGAGTCGTGCCTGACCGGCCTGACCCTCCTTGTGCAGCGCCTCGAAGTGAGGGATGACGACCCGGAGGAGCTGGGTGATGATCGTCGCGGTGATGTACGGCATGACGCCGAGCGCGAAGATCGAGAGCTGGAGGAGCGCGCCACCGGAGAAGAGGTTGACGAGCCCGAGGAGTCCCTCCGTGCCTGAGTTCTGAGCGAGGCACTCCTCGACGTTCGGGAAGTTCACGAACGGAGCAGGGACATTCGAGCCAAGCCGGTAGATGGCGACGATGGCGAGGGTGAAACCGATCTTCCGACGCAGGTCGGGCGTGCGGAAGATCCGCGCGATGGCGCTAAACAAGGACGTCCTCCTGAAAAGGTTGCCGATCCCTGAGGGACGGCTGAAAGAACAGGCTAACCCATAAGAGGGGCCGGAGAATCTCCGACCCCTCTTATGAAGTGGTTACTTGACGGATCCGCCGGCCGCCACGATCTTCTGCTCGGCAGAGCCCGAGACCTTGTCGACCGCGACGGTGAGCTTCACGGCGATGTCGCCGTTTCCGAGAACCTTGACCTTTTCGTTCTTGCGAACGGCACCCTTGGCGACCAGGTCGCTGATGGTGACGTCGCCACCCTTGGGGTACAGCTCCGCGAGCTTCTCCAGGTTCACGACCTGGTACTCCACGCGGAACGGGTTCTTGAACCCGCGCAGCTTCGGGGTGCGCATGTGCAGAGGCATCTGCCCACCCTCGAAGCCGACGCGAACGGTGTTGCGAGCCTTCGTACCCTTGGTACCGCGACCCGCGGTCTTGCCCTTGGAGCCCTCACCGCGACCGACACGGGTCTTCGCGGTGTTGGATCCGGGGACCGGACGCAGGTGGTGCACCTTGAGCACGCCGGGGCGGGATGCCGGAGCATCCTTCTTCGGCGCAGCCTTCTTGGCAGCCGGCTTCTTGACGGCGTCGGCCTTGGCCTCAGTCGCCTTCGCCGGTGCCTTCTTGGCGGCGGGCTTCTTCTCAGCTGCGGCCTTGGGAGCGGCAGCCTTCTTCGGGGCCTTCTCGGCCTCGACGGCTTCGTTCTTCTCAGCCATTAGTCGATCTCCTCAACCTTGACGAGGTGGGCGACGGTCTTGACGTAACCGCGCGTCTGCGCGTCGTCGGGGCGAACGGTGCTGTCACCGATGCGCTTCAGACCGAGGCTGCGCAGCGTGTCACGCTGGTTCTGCTTCTCGCTCACCTTGGACTTGACCTGCGTGACCTTCAGGCGCGCAGCCATCAGGCACCTACCTTCTGTGCGGCGATGGCGTCAGCCTCCGCACGGACGAGACGCGCGGGTGCGACCTGATCGAACTCGAGGCCACGACGCGCGGCGACCGCACGGGGCTCCTCGAGCTGCTTCAGAGCCGCCACCGTCGCGTGCACGATGTTGATCGTGTTCGACGAGCCGAGCGACTTCGACAGCACGTCGTGGATACCGGCGCACTCGAGCACGGCGCGGACGGGACCACCGGCGATGACACCGGTACCGGCAGCGGCCGGACGGAGCAGGACGACGCCTGCTGCGGCCTCACCCTGCACGGGGTGCGGGATGGTGCTTCCGACGCGCGGAACGCGGAAGAAGTTGCGCTTGGCCTCTTCGACACCCTTCGAGATCGCCAGAGGGACCTCGCGGGCCTTGCCGTAGCCGACGCCCACCAGACCGTTGCCGTCACCGACGACCACGAGAGCGGTGAAGCTGAAGCGACGACCACCCTTCACGACCTTCGAGACGCGGTTGATGGTGACCACGCGCTCGAGGAACTGGTTGTCCCCACGGTCGCGGGAGTTGCGGTCACGGCCACCCTGGTTGCGGTCACCACGACCACCGCCGCGGCGGTTGTCGCGCTGAGACGGCTCTGCCTGCGTGGTGCCGGCGGCAGTCTCGGAAGTGGCAGCTGCCGCTTCGGTCACTTCGTTCTCCTTGTTGTCACTCACAGTGCCAGACCCCCTTCGCGGGCGCCGTCGGCGATGGCGGCGACACGACCTGCGTAGCGGTTGCCGCCACGGTCGAACACTGCCTCGGAAACGCCGGCAGCCTTCGCGCGCTCGGCGAGAAGCTCGCCGACCTTGCGGGCCTTGGCGGTCTTGTCACCCTCGAGCGAGCGCAGGTCGGTCTCGAGCGTCGAAGCCGACGCGACGGTGTGACCCTTGCTGTCGTCGACAAGCTGCACGAAGACGTGGCGAGCCGAACGGTTGACGACGAGGCGCGGACGCACCTCGGTGCCGACGACCTTCTTGCGAAGGCGGGCGTGACGACGCGCGCGGGCGTCAGACTTTGACTTGAGAGCCATGGTTACTTACCACTCTTTCCGGCCTTGCGACGCACGATCTCGCCGGCGTAGCGCACACCCTTGCCCTTGTACGGCTCGGGCTTGCGGATCTTGCGGATGTTCGCAGCTGCCTCGCCGACAGCCTGCTTGTCGATACCACTGACCGTGAGCTTGTTGTTGCCCTCGACCGTCAGCGTGATACCGGCGGGCGGGTCGATGAGGACCGGGTGCGAGAAGCCCAGGGCGAACTCGACCGAGCTGCCCTTCTGAGCGACGCGGTAACCGGTTCCGACAACCTCGAGACCCTTGGTGTAGCCCTGGGTCACGCCGATGATGTTGTTGTTGATGAGCGTGCGGGTCAGGCCGTGAAGCGACCGGGACTCGCGCTCGTCGTCGGGGCGGGTGACGAGAACCTGGTTCTCCTCGACCGCGACCTCGATGGGCTTTGCGACCGTCAGGGTGAGCTCACCCTTGGGGCCCTTCACCGCGACCTGACGGCCGTCGACCGAGATGGTCACGCCCGCGGGAACGTCGATGGGAAGTCGTCCAATACGCGACATTTTCGATTACCACACGTAGGCGAGAACTTCTCCGCCCACGCCCTTCTGCTCTGCCTGACGGTCGGTGAGAAGACCGGAGGAGGTGGACAGGATGGCCACGCCGAGGCCGCCGAGGACCCTGGGGAGCTCGGTGGACTTCGCGTACACGCGGAGGCCGGGCTTCGACACGCGCTTGATGCCCGCGATCGAACGCTCGCGGTTGGGGCCGTACTTCAGCTGAAGGGTGAGGTTCGAGCCGACGCGAGCGTCAGTCGTCTCCCATCCAGCGATGTAGCCCTCCTGCTGGAGGATCTCGGCGATGTGCGTCTTGAGCTTGCTCGACGGCAGGGTCACGGAATCGTGGTGCGCCGAGTTCGCGTTACGCAGACGGGTCAGCAGATCTGCGACCGGGTCTGTCATTGTCATTGTTGTTTTCCTTTGTTCATGAGGTTCCGGCTGCCGTTACACGACAGACGGCCTGCGATGACACGCAATCTTCAATTGTACGGGATCGGGCGGGGCGCTGTGCGCCCCGCCCGAAACCGCTTACGCCTTGGCGTCTTCCGTACGGAAGGGGAAGCCGAGGTGACGCAGAAGTGCGCGACCTTCGTCGTCCGTCTTCGCGGTGGTGACGACAGTGATGTCGAAACCGCGAACGCGGTCGATCTTGTCCTGATCGATCTCGTGGAACACGCTCTGCTCCTGGAGACCGAAGGTGTAGTTGCCGTTGCCGTCGAACTGCTTGGCCGACAGACCGCGGAAGTCGCGGATGCGGGGCAGCGCGAGCGAGACGAGGCGGTCCAGGAACTCCCACGCACGGTCGCCACGGAGGGTGACGTGTGCGCCGATGGCCTGGCCCTCGCGCAGCTTGAACTGCGCGATCGACTTGCGTGCCTTCGTGACGAGCGGCTTCTGACCGGTGATCTTGGTGAGATCGTCGATCGCGCCGTCGATCACCTTGCTGTCACGGGCCGCTTCACCGACACCGGTGTTCACGACGACCTTGACCAGACCGGGGATCTGCATCACGTTGGTGTAGCCGAACTCATCCTGCATCTTCTGCTGGATCTCGGCCTTGTACTTCGCCTTCAGGCGGGGCTGGATCTTGCCAGCCACCGCAGCGTCGGTGGTTGCCATCAGAGGTCCTTACCTGACTTCTTCGCGTACCGCACACGGACGGTGCGCTTGACGCCGTCCTTGGTCTGCTCCTCGACCCGGTGGCCGACCTTGGTCGGCTTCTTGGTCGAGGGGTCGACGAGTGCGACGTTCGAGATGTGGATGGAGGCCTCGACAGTCTCGAGGCCGCCCGTCTTGGTGCCACGCTGCGTCTGACCGACACGCGTGTGCTTGGTGACGTAGTTCACGCCTTCGACGATGACGCGGTTCTTGTCGGCCAGGATCTCGAGGACCTTGCCCTGCTTGCCGCGATCTCCGCCACGCTCCTGCGTCGCTCCGGTGATGACCTGAACCAGGTCACCCTTCTTGATCTTCGCCATGACTTAAATAACCTCCGGCGCCAGCGAGACGATCTTCATGAACTTCTTGTCACGAAGCTCGCGACCGACCGGTCCGAAGATACGGGTGCCGCGGGGCTCCCCGTCGTTCTTCAGGATCACGGCGGCGTTCTCGTCGAACTTGATGTACGAACCGTCGGGACGGCGCGTGGACTTGACCGTGCGGACGATGACGGCCTTGACCACATCGCCCTTCTTGACGTTTCCGCCCGGGATCGCGTCCTTGACGGTCGCGACGATCGTGTCACCCAGACCGGCGTAACGACGACGCGAGCCGCCGAGCACACGGATGGTGAGCAGCTCCTTCGCGCCGGTGTTGTCGGCGACCTTGAGGCGGGATTCCTGCTGGATCACTTGGCCTTCTCCAGAATCTCCACCAGACGCCAGCGCTTCGTGGCGCTGAGCGGGCGGGTCTCGTTGATCAGGACGAGGTCGCCGATGCCGGCGGAGTTCGCCTCATCGTGCGCCTTGACCTTCGAGGTGCGGCGGATGACCTTGCCGTAAAGCGGGTGCTTCACGCGGTCCTCGACCTCGACCACGATGGTCTTGTCCATCTTGTCGCTGATGACGTAGCCACGACGCGACTTGCGGTACCCACGGGCATCCGCATCGCGGACATCGTGTGCGGCGTGCTCAGCCTCGACGGCGGCTTCCTTCTTGGTGGCCATCACTCAGCCTCTTCCTTCACGGCGTCGTCGGCGGAGTCCGCCTTCTTCGCCTTCGACTTGGTCGCCTTCTTGGCCGGAGCCTCGACGGGAGCGGGCGTCGCACGGATGCCCAGCTCGCGCTCGCGGATCACGGTGTACAGGCGCGCGATGTCGCGCTTGACGGCGCGGATGCGGCCGTGGCTCTCCAGCTGGCCGGTGGCCGACTGGAAACGGAGGTTGAACAGCTCCTCCTTGGCCTTACGCAGCTCCTCAACGAGGCGCTGGTCTTCGAACGTGTCGAGCTCTGCCGGAGCGAGCTCCTTGGTGCCGATCGCCATTACGCGTCGCCCTCCTCGCGCTTGATGATGCGTGCCTTGAGAGGCAGCTTGTGAATTGCTCGGGTCAGTGCCTCGCGAGCGAGTTCTTCGCTCACACCGGAGACCTCGAAGAGGACGCGACCCGGCTTGACGTTGGCGACCCACCACTCGGGGGAACCCTTACCGGAACCCATGCGGGTCTCAGCAGGCTTCTTGGTGAGCGGACGGTCAGGGTAGATGTTGATCCACACCTTTCCGCCACGCTTGATGTGACGCGTGACCGCGATACGAGCGGACTCGATCTGACGGTTCGTCACATAAGCAGGCGTGAGCGCCTGGATGCCGTACTCGCCGAAGGAGACCTTCGTGCCACCGGTCGCCTGGCCGCTACGGCCGGGGTGGTGCTGCTTACGGAACTTGACCTTACGGGGAATAAGCATCAGGCAGACGCTCCTTCTGCGACGGGTGCCTCGTTGCGCGGTGCGCGACGACGGTCGCCACCACGGTCATCACGACGAGCCTTGGGTGCGTTGGCCTGCTCGCGAGCGAGCTCCTTCGCCGTCAGGTCGCCCTTGTAGATCCAGACCTTCACGCCGATGCGGCCGAAGGTGGTCTTCGCCTCGTAGAAGCCGTAGTCGATGTTCGCGCGCAGCGTGTGCAGCGGCACACGACCCTCGCGGTAGAACTCCGAACGGCTCATCTCGGCGCCGCCGAGGCGGCCGGAGACCTGGATGCGGATGCCCTTGGCGCCAGCGCGCTGCGCGCCCTGGAGACCCTTGCGCATCGCACGACGGAACGCCACGCGAGCAGAGAGCTGCTCGGCGATGCCCTGTGCGACGAGCTGAGCGTCGGCCTCGGGGTTCTTGACCTCGAGGATGTTCAGCTGGATCTGCTTGCCCGAGAGCTTCTCGAGGTCGCCGCGGATGCGCTCGGCCTCTGCTCCACGACGACCGATCACGATGCCCGGACGGGCGGTGTGGATGTCGACGCGGACGCGGTCACGGGTGCGCTCGATCTCGATGTTCGAGACACCGGCGCGGTCGAGCTGCGTCTTCAGCAGGTTGCGGATCTTGATGTCCTCGGCGACGTAGTCGGCGTAACGCTGACCCGGCTTCGTCGAGTCCGAGAACCAACGCGACACATGGTCAGTCGTGATGCCGAGGCGGAAGCCGTACGGGTTTACTTTCTGTCCCATTACTTGCTCGCCTTCTTGTTGCTGTCGCTTGCCGCAGCCGGAGCTGCCTCAGGCGTCGAGAGCACGACCGTGATGTGGCTCGTGCGCTTCTTGATCTGGAAAGCGCGACCCTGTGCACGGGGCTGGAAACGCTTGAGCGTCGTGCCCTCGTCTACGTAGGCGTTAGCCACGTACAGGTCCTGCTCGTCGAGGTACTCGCCGTCACGATCCGCCTTGACCTGCGCGTTGGCCATGGCCGACGCGACAAGCTTGTAGATCGGCTCACTGGCGCTCTGCTGTGCGAACTTCAGGATCGCCAGAGCCTCCTGGGCCTGCTTGCCCTTGATGAGCGCGACGACACGACGAGCCTTCTGAGGGGTCACGCGGATGTGTCGCACGCGTGCGATGGACTCCACCATTTCTCTCTCCTCTATCGCCACCGCGTCAGCGGCGGCGGCCCTTCTTGTCGTCCTTCTCGTGGCCGCGGAAGGTGCGGGTGGGCGCGAACTCGCCCAGTTTGTGGCCGACCATGGTCTCGGACACAAACACAGGGATGTGCTTGCGACCGTCGTGGACCGCGATCGTGTGACCCAGCATGGCCGGGATGATCATGGACCGGCGGGACCAGGTCTTGATGACGTTCTTGGTGCCGGCTTCGTTCTGCACGACCACCTTGCGAAGCAGGTGATCGTCGACGAAGGGGCCCTTCTTAAGACTGCGAGGCATCTTCTCTTACTCCTACTTACGCTTCTTGCCGGCGTTACGACGACGCACGATGTACTTGTCGCTTTCCTTGTTGGCGTGACGGGTGCGACCCTCAGCCTGGCCCCACGGGGAGACGGGGTGACGTCCACCGGACGTCTTGCCCTCACCACCACCGTGCGGGTGGTCGACCGGGTTCATCGCGACACCACGCACGGTCGGGCGGACGCCCTTCCAGCGCATGCGGCCGGCCTTACCCCAGTTGATGTTCGACTGCTCGGCGTTTCCGACCTCGCCGATGGTCGCGCGGCAGCGCGCATCGACGTTGCGGATCTCGCCCGAGGGCAGACGCAGCTGAGCGAAGTTGCCATCCTTGGCGACGAGACGGACGGATGCACCGGCCGAACGTGCCATCTTCGCGCCGCCACCGGGACGGAGCTCGATCGCGTGGATGACGGTACCCGTCGGGATGTTCTTCAGCGGGAGGTTGTTGCCCGGCTTGATGTCGGCACCTGCACCCGACTCGATGACGTCGCCCTGCTTGAGCTTCGCCGGCGCGAGGATGTAGCGCTTCTCGCCGTCGAAGTAGTGCAGCAGCGCGATGCGTGCCGTGCGGTTGGGGTCGTACTCGATGTGAGCGACCTTGGCGTCCACGCCGTCCTTGTCATTGCGACGGAAGTCGATGACGCGGTACTGGCGCTTGTGGCCACCACCGATGTGACGGGTCGTGATACGGCCCTGGTTGTTGCGACCACCGGTCTTCGAGAGCGGGCGCAGCAGCGACTTCTCCGGCGTCGATCGGGTGATCTCGGCGAAGTCAGCCACCGACGAGCCGCGACGGCCCGGGGTCGTGGGCTTGTACTTGCGAATAGCCATGATTGTCCTTATCCCCCGGATCAGCCGATTGCCGTGAAGATGTCGATGGTGCCCGACTTCAGGGTCACGATGGCGCGCTTGGTGTCCTTGCGCTTGCCCGTGCCGAAGCGGGTGCGACGAGCCTTGCCGACGCGGTTGAGGGTGTTGACCCCAGCGACCTTGACGCCGAAGATCTTCTCGATGGCGAGCTTGATCTCGGTCTTCGAAGCGCGCGGGTCCACGAGGAAGGTGTACTTACCCTCGTCGATGAGACCGTAGCTCTTCTCGGACACGACCGGCTTCAGGATGATGTCGCGCGGGTCCTTGTTCAGGGCCGTCTGGAGAACAGATGCCTGCTCGCTCATGCGGAGACCTCCTGGTTGGCGCCGGACTTGGAGGCGATGAAGCCCTCGAGCGCGGCCTGGGTGAAGACGATGTCGTCGGAGACGAGCACGTCGTATGCGTTGAGCTGGTCGAACGTCAGCACGTGCAGGTTCGACAGGTTGCGGATGCTCTTCAGCGTCACGTCGTCGTTGCGCTCGATGACGACGAGCACGTTCTTCGACGAGACGACGTTGGTGAGGAAGTTCACCGCGGTCTTGGTCGAAGGCGTGCCGTCGATGCCGAACGACTCGATGGCGTGGATGCGGTCACCGCGGAAGCGGTCGCTCAGTGCACCACGGAGGGCAGCGGCGATCATCTTCTTGGGGGTGCGCTGCGAGTAATCGCGCGGCTTGGGGCCGTGCACGATTCCACCACCGGTCATGTGCGGCGCGCGGATGGAGCCCTGACGAGCGTTACCCGTGCCCTTCTGCTTGAAGGGCTTGCGGCCGGCACCCGAGACCTCACCGCGACGCTTGGTCGAGTGGGTTCCCTGGCGAGCCGCCGCGAGCTGCGCGACGACGACCTGGTGGATGAGCGGGATGTTCGTCTTGGCGTCGAACAGTTCGGCGGGAAGCTCGATCGAGCCAGCCTTCTTGCCGTCTGCCTTGAGGACGTCAAGCGCGAGAGTGGAGTCAGCCATGATCAGGCACCCTTCACTGCGTTGCGGACGTAGACGATGCGGCCACGAGCACCGGGGACGGCGCCCTTGACGAGCAGCAGACCCTTCTCGATGTCGACGGCGTGCACCGTGAGGTTGAGGACGGTCACGCGCTCGCCACCCATACGGCCGGCCATGCGCATGCCCTTGAAGACGCGGCTCGGGGTCGACGATGCGCCGATCGAGCCGGGCTTGCGGTGGTTGCGGTGCGAACCGTGCGAAGCCGAGACGCCCTTGAAGTTGTGACGCTTCATGACACCGGCGAAGCCCTTGCCCTTGCTCGTGCCGACGACGTCGACGAGCTGGCCTGCTTCGAAGGTGCCGTCGACCGTGAGCTCCTGGCCCAGCGAGTAGTCGCCGGCATCCGCGGTGCGGATCTCGGTGACGTGACGACGCGGCGTGACGCCTGCAGCCTCGAAGTGAGCGGTCAGCGGCTTGTTCACCTTGCGCGGGTCGATCTGGCCGTACGCGATCTGCACGGCGTTGTAGCCGTCCTTCTCGGGGGTACGGATCTGCGTGACCACGTTCGAGGCGAGCTCGATGACGGTGACGGGAACGAGCTTGCCGCTCTCGTTCCAGACCTGGGTCATACCGAGCTTCGTGCCCAGCATGCCCTTGGAAATCTTGGAGTTGATGTCAACCATGTCCGACCTCAGAGCTTGATCTCGATGTTGACATCGGCAGGAAGGTCGAGACGCATCAGCGAGTCGACAGCCTTGGGCGTCGGGTCGACGATGTCGATCAGACGCTTGTGGGTGCGCATCTCGAAGTGCTCGCGGCTGTCCTTGTACTTGTGCGGCGACCGGATGACGCACACGACGTTCTTCTCGGTCGGAAGGGGCACGGGGCCGACGACCGTGGCGCCCGCGCGGGTCACCGTGTCGACGATCTTGCGTGCGGACGTGTCGATGACCTCGTGGTCATACGACTTCAGGCGAATGCGGATCTTCTGTCCCGCCATTGTCTGCTCTCTCTCTTTAAGCGTCTTACCGACCTGGGCCGGGTGACCCAGGGGCATTGGACGCACGTCGGCGCTGTTCGCGCCTCGGCACTCGAACGGCTCTCGCGAGTCGATCTGCTGCACCACTGTTCTGCTGTCATCCCGCACGTCTCTCGACGAGCGGATGTCCGACCTCCGCCGCGCACGGCGAAGCCCTCGTGATGAAGATGTCGGGATCGTTCTGCCACCCGCGGCCTAGGTCCCTGCGCGCCTGCGCCGCCTATGCACTGCCGTGATGGTGATCCAGCAACGCTGAGCGCGCCGGAATGTCGAACCTGTCTATTCTGCCACGGCCGATTTCACTTGCGCAAACCCGGGCGTGTCGCGCCGGCTGTGCATCTCCTGAGGGCACACCCCAGCCGTCGGATCGGCGCCTCTGATCGACGCCGCCGACGACCCCTCAGCGCGCTGAGGAGAGCGGGGCGAGGCATCCCCATGCCTCGCCCCGCTTGGGGAGGGCGTTCAGTGCGAGGGGGCACACCGAACGCGAGGAGACCGGCGTGAAGGGACGCCGGGATCCTCGACCGAGGGCGCGGCGAAGCGACCGCCGCGCGGGCGGGAAGACGTCAGAGCGCACAGAGTGCGCGCGTCGCACGATGATCCCCAAAATCGTATTCCCCAGTTTGACGCGGCGAACCGCGTGAATTCGGGAAGTCGAACCCCTTCGACATCCCTGATCGCAAGTTCCCCAGGCGATCGAGAATCATTCTACGGGAACAGGCCGCTGAAACGCGATACCGCCACCCGGAATACTTGGTTCCGGACGCACAAGAGCGGCGACTCCCCTCAGGGAGCCGCCGCTCTCGGTCTCAATGGCGAGCTGTCACTCGTTGCCGACGGCCTTGTCGGCGCTGTCGCGGATCTCGTCGATCTTGTCCGCGGCACCCGGAGCGAGCTTCTTCGCGAAGTCGGCGACGCCGTCGAGGACCTTGTCGCTGATGTCCTCGGCCTGCTCGCTCTTGACGGCCTCGGCGATCTTGTCCTTGTTCTGCTCGTACAGATCCTTGCCCTTGTTGACGGTGTCCTCGATACCCATGCGGGCCCCCTTGTATGCGATCGGATGCGGCGGATCCCCGACGCACGTTCATTCTGCCCGGATCGGCGCCTGGGCGGAAGAGACGCGAAAGGGGCGGTCATACAGACCGCCCCTCCCTGTCGCGACTACTCGGCGGTGACGGCGTCCCGTCGACGGCGGTACGCGAGGAACAGCCCTCCGGAGATGAGCATCAGCAGCGCCATCGCGATCAGGCTCCAGGCCGTCTCGGCTCCGGTCGTCGCGAGCGGGTCGGCCGCCTTCACATCGACTGTCGCGTCGTCGACGAGCTGCGCCTCATCGGTCTGCTCGGTCGGCGAATCCACCACGACGGCGTTGGTCACCGACGGGTACGCCTGCTCGCCGATGCGCACGCGCAGGGTGAGAGTGACCTCCTCGTCGAGGGCGAGACCGTCCTCGAGCGTCCACGTCACGACCCGGCCGTCCACCCGCACACCCTGATCGGGCGAGCCGTCGAACGCGAGTCCTGCGGGCAGCGCATCCGTGATGGTGACGGGGCCAGGGTCCGCGGTCGGGCCGTCGTTGCGCACGACGATCTCGTAGACGCCGACCTTGCCGACCTGGAAGCCACCGACGGCCGTCTTGGTGACCACGAGCGCGGCGAGGCCAGGCACTGTCACCACGTCGGACGCGCGGTTGTCGTCGGGCGTGCGGTCGGGGTGCCCATCGGTGATCTCGGTCGCCGTGACATCCGCGACGTTGATGACCTCCGAGTACGCCGAGACCAGCACCCGCGTCGTCACGACGAGCGGGGCCGCGGTCTCGCCCGGCACGAGCGGCAGCGCGTAGCGCGCGGTCACCAGGGTTCCGGCGAGAGGATCCTCGGCGTCGGCCGGCACGATCGAGTCGATCGTCCAGTCATCGCCCACCTCGTCGCCCACGAGAGTGGTGACCTCGAGACCCGCGGGCACGAGATCGGTCACCACGACACCGGTCGCCTCGGACGGACCGCTGTTGCGCACCTCGAGGGTGAACGGAAGCAGGTCGCCGATGCGCACGGCATCCGCATCATGCGTCTTGGTGATGGCGAGGTCGACCTCCCGATCCACTGCCACGGAGGCCGTGTCGGTGTCATTGTCGTTGTTCGAGTCCGGCGTGCCGGAGGACACCGTCGCGGTGTTCGTCAGCGTCGATCCGTGCACCACGGTCGGGTCGATCAGCGCATCGAATTCGATCACGGGCGTCGTGGCGCCCTCGACGAGCCCCGCGTCACCGGGCAGAAGCGTGAACGTCACGCTCTGCGGGTCCGCCTCGTCGACTGCGGCCGCCCACGCCGCCGAGGCGTCGCCCGCGAGTGACGTGAAGCTCACGCCTGCGGGAAGACGGTCGACGACCGTGACGGGACCGACCGCGTCGCTGGCACCGAGGTTGGCGACCTCCACGCGGTAGCGGATGCTCTCGCCCGCCACCGCGGAGGAGATCTCCGCGCCCTCGCTGTCGATCGCCGTCTTGATCAGCTGCAGATCGGCGTCGGTCGTGACGTCGATCACCGCCGTGTCGACGTCCTCGTGCGGCGAGTCCGAGCGGCTGTCCGACCACGACAGCGTCGCCGTGTTCGTCAGCTGCGTCCCCGTCGGGACGTTCGACGCGACGAGAGCGACCACGGTGATGGTGCTGTCGCCCAGCGGGTGCCCCGCCTGGGAGCAGCTCTCGCTCGCGTCGTCGCACGTCCAGCCCTCACCGGCGATCGAGACCGCGCTGAGTCCCTCCGGAAGCACGTCGGTCACGAACGCGTCGGCCACCGAAGGGCCGTCGTTGCGCACCGTCAGCGTGTACTCGACCTCGGTACCCGCGATCCACGGGCCGTCGGCGACGGTCTTCGTGATCGAGAGCTCGGCGAGCGTGACGATCTCGACCGCGACCTCGCTGTGGTTGTTCGTCGGATCGAAGTCCTCCGGGCCCGTCACGTCGGCGGCGTTGACGAGTCGCTGCGGACGCACGTCCGCGGCGACCGCTGCAGTGACCTCGATCACCACCGTCGCACCCGATGCCAGGGTCTCCCCCTCGGCCAGCGCCGACCAGGCGATCGAGCGGCCGCCGTCAGTCACTGTCGCGTCGGCCGCGACCGCGCCGGACCCTGCGACGTCGATGGTCGACGAGACGTACGTCATCCCGGCCGGCAGGCGGTCGGCGATGTCGATCGGCGCACTCGAGATGCTCGGACCGTTGTTCGTGACGGTCAGCAGGAAGCGCGTCTGCGTGCCCGCGGTCACCTCGGGAGCATCCGCTCCGACCGGAGCACCGTCCGCGTCGAGCGCCACCTTCACGATCGAGAGGTCGGCCACCCGGTCGGATGCGGTGGTGTCGCCGTCGCGCGGGGTGTTCGTCGAGTTGGTCGCCTCGGCCTGCACCCAGTTCTCCACCTCGGAGCCCGGAGCGAGCGTCGAGTCCACCGCGTACGTCACGATGAACGACCGCGTGTTCTTCCCGGTCGCTGCCGGCACGGTGCCCGCCACCGCGAACGTGTCGTTCGCGGCCGGTCCCGCCGTGCGGGTCCAGGTGCCGTTCTCGTCCTGCACCGAGGAGTAGGAGAGCATCGACGGGACCTCATCGACGATACGCACGTCCCGAGCATCCGCCGGTCCGTTGTTCGTCACGACGACCCGGTAGCTGACGGTCTCGCCCGCGACGACGTCCGGCAGGGCGGCCCCGAGCTGGGAGGCATCCTTCCAGTCGCCGTCGTCGAGCACGACGCGCGTCTTGGTGACGGCGAGAGTCGTGTCATCGCCAGGGGTGACCGTGACCTCGCCGGTGTTGTTGCCGGGGACCGGATCGGTCGTCGCACCGGGCTCGACGGATGCCGCGTTGCGGATGGCTCCCCCGGTCCACGACGAATCGACGGTTCCGGTGAGCGACAGGTCCTGCGCAGGACCCACCGGCATCTGCTCTCCGACGAAGGTCCAGGTGATGGTGTCGCCCGCGGCGGCCGGCCACCCGTCCGATGCCGTGACCGTCCAGGACGTCAGGCCGGCGGACGGATCGCGCACCTCGCCGATCCCCGAGGGGATCGTGTCGGTCACCGTGATCGGGTCGGCGTCGGTGGAGACGGCGACCGAAGGACCGTTGTTGCGCACCTTGATGCTCCAGGTGAGCGAACGACCAGCGGTGACCTCGGCTGTGTTCACCGACTTCGTGACGGCGAGGTCCGCCGCGCTCGAGATCGGCTTCGAGGCTGCTGCGGTGTTGTCCTTCGTGATGTCGGCCGGGCGCTCGAACGTGCGGCCGGTGACACCGGCCGTGTTCGTCGCGGTGCCCGTGGCCGGCGCCTGGATCGACACGTTCGCCACGAGGACGATGCGGTCGGTACCTGCGGCGGCGAGGGTGCGCGCGCGGTCTCCCACCACGAACGGGTCGGATGCGGTTCCGGAGCCCGTCAGCGCGAGCGCGACACCGGTCGTGTCGGATGCCGTGGAGTAGTACCGCGCCGTGAAGGCTCCGTTCGTGACGCCTGCCGGGAGCACGGACTCATCCGTGACGACGAACGGTCCGCTCGCCGCATCCGGCCCCTGGTTCGTGACCGTGATGCGCCACTGCGGCTGCGTGTATCCGGAGCGCGCGGCGTCGCCGGCGGTCCACGCACCCTGGGCGTCGCCGCCGATGGCCGCCTTGACGACCTTCAGGTCGGCGCGCGCGATGTGCGCGTCGGCCGTGGCATCCGCTCCGACGTACGCGCCGCCCGCGTTGCGCGTGGCTCCGGTCGCGTCCGTCGCGGCACCCGTGACGGTGTTGCGGTGGTCGATCGAGAGCCCTGCGCCCGGATCGGTCACGGCACCGGGGTGCGGCGTGGCCGAGAAGGTCACGAGCAGTGTGCGCTGAGCATCCGTCGCACCCGACGCCGTGCCGGGCAGGAGCGCCTGACCGGTCGCGGATCCGATCGTCCAGGTCACGGTCTCGCGTCCGTTCTGGACACCGATGACGGGCGCCCCGAGATCGACGGCTGCCTGCGTGCCGACGGTGAGACGCGGCACGACGGTCGCGTCGTACTGCCAGTTCGCCGGGAGCGTGTCGGTGAGGGTGAGCGTCTGAGCCGAGCCCGTCCCGGTGTTCCGAGCCTGCAGCGTCCACGAGAAGGTCTCGCCGACGAATGCTTCGGAGCCTGCCGTGACGCGCTTGCTCAGTGCCACCTGCGGGAAGCGCGGCGTGATGGCCGCGGCACCCGTGGTGTTCGTGGTCGGGTTCGCGCCGCCGCCTGGGCGCGATGCGGTGCCCGGCGTGTAGACCCAGCCGTCCGTCGTCGCGGACTCGTAGCGGGTGACGGCGACCTGGTTGCCCAGCGCGCCCGTGCCGAGTGCTGCGGCCTCCACGAACGTTCCCCGGTAGACGAGGTCGTACGTGTTGGAACCCGCGATGTTGCTGAGCGGCCCGGGGAGGGTCCAGGTGATCGTTCCGCCCTTGCCGGCGCGCAGCGCGTCCGCATCCGAGAACGTCGCCCCGTCGAGCATCGTCTGTGTGGTGTCGATGCGGATGCCTGCGCCCACGGTGTCGGTCACGACGACGCCGTACGCGGGCGATGTGCCCGCGCCGGTCGCGTTGGAGACGCGCACGCGGTACGTGAACGACTGGTCGGGTCCGCCCGCGGAGGCCGCGCCGTACGTGCTGTCCGCCGCGCCGGTCGTCTTGACCGCCTTGGCGATCGTGACGTTCGGGTTCAGGACGCCGACGGTCGCGGTGTCGCTCTGCGAGGTGCGATCGGTCGTGGAACCGTTGACCCGGCCCCACGTGAACGTGGCGTTGTTGACGAGCGACGCGGCGGTCACCGCCGTCGTGATGCGCGCCTGGTAGGTCACCGTGATGGTGCGGGTCTGGTCCCAGGCGATGATGTCGTCCTGGCTGATCTTCCACGACAGGACGCGACCGTTCACCGTCGGCTGCCCGATCTCGGGAGCATCCGGTGCTCCGGCCCACTGCGCGGTCTCGGTGTGCGTGCCCGCCGCCACGAAGTCGACGCCTGCGGGAAGCGTGTCGGTCAGGGTCACGTCGTAGAAGTTGGTGCTCGTCGGAAGCGTGGTCTTCACGGTGTAGGTGACCGTGTCGCCGACCGGTGCCGACGCCGTGCTGACCGACTTGTCGATCGTTGCGTCAGGCATCCGCACGGTGGCGTTCGCCTTGGCGGTGTAGGTGCCGCTGCGGTCGGACGTGTCGCTGTCGGCGCCCACTGCGAGCGGCAGCGTGCGACCCGTGAGCTCGGCGCGGTTGGTGAACTGCGAGCCACCGCCGGCCAGAGCCTCGACGGTGCCGAGGTACGTGAGGGTCGGAGCCGCACCCGCGCCGCGGAGTGCGGGGATGGTCCACTCGATGAGCGTGCCGGTTCCCGATCCGCGCTGGATCGCGTCACCCGTGCCGATCGCACACGTGTCGGCGAGGATGCGGGCGGTGCCCGCCGAAGGCGCCAGAGCGCTCGGTGTGATCTCGGCCGGCACGCAGTCGAGGATCACGACGTCGTAGAGAGCCGGGCTGTTCGCCGCATTGCTCGCCGTGAGCGTGTACGTCACCGTGCCGCTGGCCGAGACGGTCGCGGACGACGCCTTCTTCGTCAGCGTCGGAACGGGCTCGACGAACTGCACCTCTGCGGAGGCCGTGCGCGTGAGGCGCGTGGCTCCGTCTGTGTTCGGGTCGAGGAAGCCCAGGCTCGCGGTGTTCTTCATCGCGCCGGGCGGCACGTTCACGGCGCCGTTGTTCGCGGCCGAGGCATCCCGATCCTTCACCCACAGCGTGATCTGCACGCGGAACGTCTGCGCCGAGGCGGTGCCGTTCGTGTACGTGTCGGGGAACGTCAGCACGCCGTGCGCCGCCCCCGCGGTCTCGGCCGCGCGGAAGTCGCCCGTGCCGGTGCCGATCGTGAGCTGCGCCCCCGTGGGGCCGAGGTACTTCGCGCTTCCGGCGACGTACTGGTAGGTCACGCTGCCGTTACGCAGGGCGAGCGCACCGCCGTCGGACAGCACGGCACCATTGACGGTGGTGTGCGCCGGGATCGTCGCCGAGTACTCGAAGGTCGCGTACTCGCCCTGCACGATCTGCGCCGCCGTGTTGCGATTGCCGTCGCCGAGGTCGGTGACCCCGGCTGCGGCGTCCGCGACGGGTGCGACCTCGGTCGAGACGAGCCTCTTCGCGATCGCGACATCGGGCAGGTGCACCTCGGCGGTGCCGACGGTGTCGACATCCGATGCCGAGACCTCGCCGTCGGCAGTCGTGCGCGTGGTCAGCTGCTGGCCACCCGCGTCGCTCTGCGGGACCACGGTCGTGATCTTCGACCCGGTGTTCTCGATGCCGTAGCTGACGATCCCGGCCGAGTTCGTGTAGCTCTGGGTCGGCTGCGCGGCATCGCCACCACCGGGGATGCCGGAGGGAACCGTGAGCGTGTATCCGAGCGTGAGGCCGCGGACGACCTCGGGCGCGGCATCCGTCGCGGGGGTGGAGCCGGCGATCGAGGCCCCGACCTTCCAGACCACGACAGAGCGTCCGGTGGAGGCGCTGCTGAGCGAGATGCCGTCCGGCAGAGTCTCACCGGAGTCGTACACGGACACGTCGAGGTCGGTCGGGCTGGTCGCCGTCTCGGTGCCTCCGTCGTAGAGCGCGGAGGTGAACGAGGCCACATCGGCCTTCTTCACCCCTGCGGGCAGGACGTCCCACACGACGTAGTCGGTGGTGCCGTTCTGCGGAGCCCGCACGTCGATGCGGTACTCGACCTCGTCGTTCTGCACGACCTGACGAGTGGGCACGCGAGAACCGAAGTCCGCGCCGATCACCTCGTCGTTCACCGAGCGGATGCCCTTGGTCAGCGTCGAACCCCAGTCGAGGTCGATCGTCGCCTCCTTGCGGAGGAACGAGAGCACGCCGTCGACGTTGACCTGCTGGTACTTCGCCTGGTTCGCGGGGCTGTCGACCTCGTCGCGCGATGCGGACTGGGACTGCACCTCGCCGCGCACGTAGACGGTCATGGTGCTGCCTGCGGGCACGAACCGGTCGCTGCTGGTGCCGCGGTTGCGCGCTCCGAACTCCCAGGTGAGCGAGGTGCCGGTCGGTGCCGTGTTCGGAATGTACGCCGTCGGGAAGGAGCCGGTGCCGTAGGCGACCGGGTCGGTCACGTCGGCGAAACCGGTGATGCCCTGGTAGCCGTAGAGGATCTCCCGCACCGCGACGCCCTCGGGCAGATAGTCGGTGAGGATCGGGTTGCGGGTGTCGATGCCGTCGGCGAAGGGCACGATCAGGCGGTACCAGACGTCGTCGCCGGGCGAGAACGGCTGCGTCGCCACCGTCACCCAGTCGGCGTCGGTCGCGTCCTCGAACGACGTGCCACGCTCGAGCACGGTCTTGCTGAGGTCGGTGAAGTTCGACGTGATGAGAGCGGACGAGTCGTCCTTCACATGACGGGTGCCGCCGACGCGGTCGCTGAGCGCGGGGTCGTTCGCGATCGCCGCGATCGGCTCGGTCTGAGCGGTCACCGTCACGTGGTTGAGGAAGCTGTCACCCGAGCTGGTGCCACCGGCCGCACCGGTGTAGTTCGGGCGCTGCATGACGGAGTACTGAGCCGTGAACGACTCGCCGGCGTCGAGGTCGTCGACCGCGAAGACGACGGTGAAGGTTCCGTCGGTCGGCGTGTAGCGGATGGATGCGAGGTGCAGCTCGGGCGAGAGCACCGCGCCGCTCGCCTCGGTCGGGAAGTTGCAGGCGTCGCCGGGGACTTCGGCGTTCCACGTCTGCTGCGAGACCTCGAGGTCGCCGATCATGAGCGAGACGCCGTCCGGCGAGCCGGGGAACGCGGGGCAGAGACCGTTAGCGATGACATCCGTGAGGACGATCCCGCGTGCGTCGACGTACTCGCTGACGTCGACCTGCACCGAGTAGGTGGCGAGGGATCCGGTGGTGAAGGCCTTGCCGTCGTCCACGCCCTTCAGGACGCGGACGTCGACGGCCTCGATGATCTCGTCATCGTCGTCGTGCGCGGCGCGGAGCTTCTCGTCGTCGTTCAGCACCGGCCCCTGATAGGTGCCGGCGACTGCGGCGACGTTCCGGAAGGTCTGCGCGTCCGTGGGGTCGCTGACCCCGCCGTGGCGCGTGGAGGCACCGGTGTTGTTGTCGAGGTTCGCGGCCTGCGCACCGCCGGCGGGCGACGGCGCCGCGCCCTCGGGCCAGAGCGCGTTCGCGAACAGCGGGACGGCGGCGTGATAGCGGATCTGAGCCTTCGCGCCGGGGGCGAGGTCGCCGAGGGACCAGGTGACCTTCGTGTAGACGCCCGCACCGGGAAGACCCAGCGCCGCGGCTTCGGAT
The DNA here is from genome assembly GCF_001423615.1 of Microbacterium sp. Leaf159. GTDB lineage: Bacteria > Actinomycetota > Actinomycetes > Actinomycetales > Microbacteriaceae > Microbacterium. The sequence continues at coordinate 455,996 of NZ_LMOU01000002.1, forward strand.
GCGGAGAACGACACCGTGTCGACCGTCTCGCCGGCCGTGACGCCGCCGGCGAGGGTGCCGGAGCCGTCGTACTCGGCATCCGCGGAGTTGTCGCCGGTCGCGAGACCCAGGTACTCGAGGCCCGCGGGGAGGTAGTCGGTGACCGAGGCACCCGTCGTCGCGCCCCGGGTCGTGTTCTCGACGTCGAGCGTGTAGGTCGTGATGCTGCGGTGAGCGCCGCGCAGGAGTTCGGTCTCGGCACTCGGCTCGGTCTTGACGATGCGCAGCGCGCGCACCGGAACGTCATCAATCGCGAGGGCAGCGCCCGACGTGTGCGCGGTGGTGCGCGAGACGCTGGGTGATCCGTCGAAGGTGGGGAGACGCGCGGGGTCGTCGCTCGTGTAGGCGCGGATCGAGAAGCCGACCTCGCTGCCGACGGGGTACTCGTCGCCGTTCGGCGCGATCGTGACGCGCGACGAGACAGTGCCGCCCTGCGGGAGGTCGTTGACGTTCGACCACACCCAGACCTGTTGACCTGCGGGCACAGCGCACAGAAGCGGCTGGCCGGGCGCGTTCACGAGGCCGAGCGACTCGCAGGAGGCATCGGATGCCGTGCGCGAGCGGTTCGGCAGGACGTCGCCTTCCGCGTACACCGTCGGCGTGCCGAAGCTGCCGCCCGAGACCAGGGTGACGGAGGCGGGAACGGCCGCGACGAGGCTCAGGTTGAACTGCGCTCCCCCACCGCTGTTGGTGACGTCGACGTCGAATCCGACGTTCTCCCCTGCCAGCACGAAGTCTTTGCCGGCCGAGGCCGGATCGACGTTCTGCGCCGAGATGGTGGGCGCCCACAGAGCGGCGGATGCCGTCTGCGCCGTGACCCCGAGGGCGAGTGCCCCGGCGATCAGGGAGACGACGGCGGTGATCGCCGTCAGTCTCCGGGCGCGCTGAATGTTCTTTCGACGCAGGGTCGAACGCATGCTGAAACTCCCCTTAACCCTGCACGCCACTCCCCGGTGTGCAGGCACTCCCCTATCCGCACGCGCACCGCCATACGGCTCAGGAGGGCTTCGGGGCTCTCCGAGCATCAGCGGTGTCGTGACCGACCTTGACCTCGGGCACGAGCGTGCGTACTGCGCGGAACGCAGCACTCACAACGATATATGACACTTCGCGTTATATTCAATGACATAAACCGGCGTGGCGCTTCGGGGGTACGACAAAAGGGGCCGGACCCGAAGGTCCGACCCCTGTTGTCAGGAAGCAGATGCTTACTTGATGATCTTCGTGACCGTACCGGCGCCGACGGTGCGTCCACCCTCACGGATGGCGAAGCCGAGGCCCTCTTCCATGGCGATCGGCTGGATCAGCTCGACCGTCACGTCGGTGGTGTCGCCGGGCATGACCATCTCGGTGCCCTCGGGCAGCGTGATGACGCCGGTGACGTCGGTGGTGCGGAAGTAGAACTGCGGGCGGTAGTTCGTGTAGAAGGGGTTGTGACGCCCACCCTCGTCCTTGGACAGGATGTACGCGGTGCCCGCGAAGTCGGTGTGCGGCGTGACCGAACCCGGCTTGACGATGACCTGACCGCGCTCGACGTCCTCACGCTTCGTGCCACGGAGCAGGAGACCACAGTTCTCGCCGGCCCATGCCTCGTCGAGCTGCTTGTGGAACATCTCGATACCCGTGACCGTGGTCTTGACGGTCGGACGCAGTCCGACGATCTCGACCTCGGAGTTGATGGCCAGCGTGCCACGCTCGGCGCGGCCGGTGACGACGGTTCCACGACCGGTGATCGTGAAGACGTCCTCGACGGGCATCAGGAACGGCTTGTCCTTGTCGCGCACGGGGTCGGGGACGTTCGCGTCGACGGCCTCCATGAGGTCGAGGATGGACTGGGTCCACTTCTCGTCACCCTCGAGTGCCTTCAGAGCGGAGACGCGGACGACAGGAGCGTCCTCGGCGAAGCCCTGCGATGCGAGCAGCTCGGAGACCTCGAGCTCGACGAGCTCCAGGATCTCCTCGTCGTCGACCATGTCGGCCTTGTTCAGCGCGACGAGCAGGTACGGAACGCCGACCTGCTTGGCGAGCAGAACGTGCTCACGGGTCTGAGCCATCGGGCCGTCGGTGGCGGCGACCACGAGGATCGCGCCGTCCATCTGAGCAGCACCGGTGATCATGTTCTTGACGTAGTCGGCGTGGCCGGGTGCGTCAACGTGCGCGTAGTGGCGCTTCGGGGTCTCGTACTCGATGTGCGAGATGTTGATGGTGATTCCACGCTGGCGCTCTTCCGGCGCCGAGTCGATGGAAGCGAAGTCGCGCTGCACGTTGGTGTCAGACGGGAACTTGTCAGCAAGCACCTTCGAGATCGCTGCGGAGAGCGTGGTCTTGCCGTGGTCAACGTGACCGATGGTTCCGATGTTGACGTGCGGCTTGGTCCGCTCGAACTTGGCCTTAGCCACTGGGTCCTCCTCAGGACGTCATGTAGAGGGTGCCGGGCACTGGTTTGCGACCGGTTCTCTACGGGTGTGAATCTCAGTTTAGTAGAGAGGGAATGTGAAGTTGTAGGGGACCTGGGAGCCGAGCCGGAACTCGACTCCCAGGAAGTTGTTACTCGCCGCCCTGGTGCTTCTGGACGATCTCGTCCGCCACAGCGCGGGGAACCTCAGCGTAGCTGTTGAACTCCATCGAGTAGACGGCGCGACCCGAGGTCTTCGAGCGCAGGTCGCCGATGTATCCGAACATCTCGGACAGCGGGACGTGTGCACGGACGACCTTGACGCCTGCGGCGTCCTCCATCGACTGGATCTGGCCGCGACGCGAGTTCAGGTCACCGATGACGTCGCCCATGTACTCCTCGGGAGTACGCACCTCGACCGCCATGAGCGGCTCGAGGAGTGCCGGGCTCGCCCGACGAAGGGCTTCCTTCATACCCATCGATCCTGCGATCTTGAACGCCATCTCCGAGGAGTCGACGTCGTGAGCCGCACCATCGACGATCGTCGCCTTGACGCCGACGATCGGGTAGCCGGCGAGCACGCCGACGTTCATCGCGTCCTGGAAGCCGGCATCGATCGAGCCGATGTACTCGCGCGGGATGCGACCACCGGTGACCGCGTTGACGAACTCGTACGTCTTCTCGTCGTCGAGGTCGAGCGGCTCGATGTTGAACTGGATCTTCGCGAACTGACCCGATCCACCGGTCTGCTTCTTGTGCGTGTAGTCGTGCTTCTCGACGTTCTTGCGGATCGTCTCGCGGTACGCCACCTGGGGCTTTCCGACGTTGGCCTCGACGTTGAACTCGCGCTTCATGCGATCGACGAGGATGTCGAGGTGCAGCTCACCCATGCCCTTGATGGTCGTCTGACCGGTCTCGGGGTTGAGCTCCGTGCGGAAGGTCGGGTCCTCCTCAGCGAGCTTCTGGATGGCGACACCCAGCTTCTCCTGGTCGGCCTTGGTCTTCGGCTCGATCGCGACCTCGATGACGGGCTCGGGGAACGTCATCGACTCGAGGACGACCGGCGAAGCCGGGTCGGTGAGGGTGTCACCGGTGGTGGTGTCCTTCAGACCGATGACCGCGTAGATGTTTCCCGCGGTGACCGAGGGGACCGGGATCTCCTTGTTGGCGTGCATCTGGAAGATCTTCCCGATGCGCTCCTTCTTGCCCTTGGTCGAGTTGATGACCGCAGCACCGGAGTCGAGCTGACCCGAGTAGACGCGCACGTAGGTGAGGCGACCGAAGAACGGGTGCACCGCGACCTTGAACGCGAGGGCCGCGAACGGGTCCTTCGCGTCGGGGTGACGCTCGATGATCGTGTCGTAGTCCTTGGGGTCGTGCGCCTCGATCGAGCCCACGTCGAGCGGGTTCGGGAGGTAGTCGACGACTGCATCGAGCATCGGCTGCACGCCGCGGTTCTTGAACGCGGAACCACAGAGGACCGGGTAGATCTCGGAAGCCACGGTGAGCTTGCGGATCGCACCCTTGATCTCGGCGACGGTCAGCTCTTCGCCACCGAAGAACTTCTCGAGCAGAGCGTCGTCGGTCTCGGCGACGGTCTCGAGGAGCTGCTGACGGTACTCGTCGGCCTTGTCCTTGAGGTCGGCCGGGATCTCCTGGATCTCGTAGGAGGCGCCCATGGTGACGTCACCCTTGGAGTCACCCGCCCAGACGAGCGCACGCATCTCGACGAGGTCGATGACGCCGATGAAGTCGTTCTCCGCACCGATGGGCAGCTGGATGACCAGCGGCTTGGCGCCGAGACGGTTGATGATGGTGTCGACGGTGAAGTAGAAGTCCGCGCCGAGCTTGTCCATCTTGTTGACGAAGCAGATGCGGGGGACGTTGTACTTGTCGGCCTGACGCCACACGGTCTCGGACTGGGGCTCGACGCCCTCCTTGCCGTCGAAGACGGCGACGGCACCGTCGAGGACGCGGAGCGAACGCTCCACCTCGACCGTGAAGTCCACGTGACCGGGGGTGTCGATGATGTTGATCTGGTTCTTGTTCCAGTAGCAGGTCACGGCGGCAGACGTGATCGTGATGCCGCGCTCCTTCTCCTGCTCCATCCAGTCGGTGGTCGATGCACCGTCGTGGGTCTCGCCGAGCTTGTGGTTGACGCCCGTGTAGAACAGGATGCGCTCGGTCGTGGTGGTCTTGCCAGCATCGATGTGAGCCATGATGCCGATGTTCCGAACCTTGCTCAGGTCGGTGAGCACGTCTTGTGCCACAGGAGTGTCCTTATCTTTTGTGCAGTCGTACTGCGAAGAGGGGGGTGCCCGCCCCCGATGTGTGATCGGGGGCGGGCGAAGCTGTTTACCAGCGGTAGTGAGCGAACGCGCGGTTCGACTCGGCCATCTTGTGCGTGTCCTCACGGCGCTTGACCGCTGCACCGAGACCGTTCGACGCGTCGAGGATCTCGTTCTGGAGACGCTCGGTCATCGTCTTCTCACGACGACCCTTGGCGTAGCTGACGAGCCAGCGCAGCGCGAGGGTGTTCGCGCGGTGCGGCTTGACCTCGATCGGAACCTGGTAGGTCGAGCCACCGACACGGCGGCTCTTGACCTCGAGAGTGGGGCGCACGTTGTCGAGCGCCTTCTTCAGAGTGGCGACGGCATCCTGACCGTTCTTCGCCTCGACGCCCTTGAGGGCGGTGTAGACGATCGACTCGGCGAGCGACTTCTTGCCGTCGACCAGGATCTTGTTGACCAGCTGGCTGACGATAGGAGCGCCGTATACCGGGTCGTTGACGACGGGACGCTTCGGGGCGGGACCCTTACGAGGCATTGGACTCAGCCCTTCTTCGCGCCGTAGCGGCTGCGAGCCTGCTTACGGTTCTTGACGGCCTGGGTGTCCAGGGCGCCACGGACGATCTTGTAACGAACACCGGGGAGGTCCTTGACACGACCGCCGCGGACGAGCACCAGCGAGTGCTCCTGGAGGTTGTGACCCTCGCCCGGGATGTAGGCGGTCACCTCGGAGCCGTTGCGGAGCTTCACACGGGCGACCTTGCGCATCGCCGAGTTCGGCTTCTTCGGGGTGGTGGTGTAGACGCGGGTGCAGACCCCGGCCTGCTGCGGGTTCGACTTCAGGGCAGGCGTCTTGGTCTTGGTGACCTTCGGCGAGCGACCCTTGCGAACCAACTGCTGAATGGTTGGCACGTTCTCTCCTCATAGTGCTGCACGGTGACAGCGTGATGGGTTTCACCTCATGACCCACCGGCACGCCGGAATCGACGGGCCTTTGTGGTGGTGGGTATGCCGTGGGGGCGGACCGGCATGGTGCCGACGCCCAGCGCACACGTCGAGACGTGCACACACCTGATCAAGTGTAATGCCGCGTAACGTGACGGTCAAATGAGCGTCGGTGTCCACGCCGGACGTCAGCGCAGATCCCGCATCCGCGCGGCGACGCCGCCGCCCTCCCCCGTGCGACGCTCTGCGGTCACCGCGATGATGAGGAGCACGGCTCCCATCACCGCGAGCGTGATCCACCACGGCATCGACTCGATGCCGCGGCCGATCTGCACCGAGAAGACGAAGACGTTCTCGATCGGAAGCACGATGAGGCCGAGCAGGAACGGGGCGGCGAGGCGGTTGCGCGAGCCGATGAGGATCGCCGCCAGAGCGAGCACCATCACCAGGATCGCCCGCCAGGTGAGCGGATCCGTGAAAGTCGAGACGATCGACGCGATCATCATCGTGACGATCCCCGGCGCGAGCAGCGCCCAGGAGCCGGTCCACCGTGCGGGCCAGCTGTTCAGCGTGCCGCGCTCTCCCATGCTCTCACCGTCGGTCCGCCGCATGGCGAGCGCGCCGGCGACCAGCAGGAACGCGCCCAGCGGCAGCGAGAACCACTCGACTCGCAGATCACGCGGGCTCCACGCCACGACGGCGGTGACGAACGCGATGGCGAAGAGGAACCACACGGGCGGGGCGGTCGTCGCCCGCACGCTCACCCTGCGTGCGGTCGCGACCGTCGCGATCAGGTAGCCGAGCATCAGCATCCACATCGGCCAGATCGAGAACCAGTCCCGCTCGATCGCGGTCCAGGTGCCGGCGGCGAGGGCGAGCGCGGCGGGAGCCCCCAGCCAACGTGTTCTCCGCAGCGCAGAGTCGACGCCCGCCGAAGCGCGGAGCGCACGGGCGGTGAGTGCGAGCACCAGAGCGCCCACCGCGCTCACGCCGAGGCAGGCGACGAAGAGGCCGAGTCCCTGCAGCTGCCCGAAGTCCCAGCCGAGTCCGATGCGGATGCCCTGGAGAGGTCCGACGACTGCCGCGAGCCCCGCGGCGATGAGGGTCGGGATGCGCAGCTCGCGGAGGCGGTGCAGCCTCGATCCTGGCTGGGCGCGACGGACCAGAGCGTCGAGGGCGAGCAGCACCCAGGCACCGGCGAGGAGTCCTCCGACTCGCCACGAGACTCCCGTCTGACCGACAGCATCGGGTTCGATTAGGGCGACGAGGGCGAGGATCGGCCCGATCGCGACGAGCAGGCCCGCGCCGAACAGCGCGGTCGCCCGACCGCCGCGGACCGTGACGAGCACGGCCACGAGCGCGGCACCGAGGGACGGCGGGAGCAGATAGGCCTCGAGGAGGTCGACACCGGCGATCCCCCAGACACACCACAGCGCCCCGGTGAACGACGCGCCCGCGACGGCCCAGGCGTAGCGGCGACCGGCGAACAGCGCGGCAGCGACGCCGCCGAGCCCGATCACGAGGAGGACGATCAGCGCGGTGCCGAGTCCCGCCGCCTCGCGACCGACCGCGAGGCCGGTGGCGATGAGCCCGGTGAGCAGGGCCGACGATTCGATCGCGACGCGCGCGGCGTCGGCCGTCGCCGGGGCGTGTCCTCGCGCCACGAGCGCTCCACGGACCGAGGAGGACGACGCGAGAGCGAGGGCGACGAGCACCGCGACGATCGGGAGGGCGACCGGCGACCCGCTCGAGGCGAGCAGCTGGGCCCCGAGGCAGACCACGACGACCGCGAGAGTCGGCACGAGCATCCCCGCCGCCGCCGTGCGCACGAGTCTCGTGAGTCCTGGCCGGCGCGTGAGCAGCAGCGTCAGGGCGAGGACGAACATCAGCCCGGTGGAGAGCGCGGTCCAGCCGCTGCGCTCCTCGACGACCTGCAGGACTCCGATGCCGAAGGGCACCGCGGAGACGACGAGGATCGCCTGCCACGACCTCGCTCCGATGCGCGGAAGATACGTGGCCGAGATCGCGACGAGCAGACCCGCGGATGCCGTCAGGCAGAGCTGCGCGATGCTGCCGACCCCGCCCTCGGCCAGTGCCGTCGCGACGAGGATCAGCCCATAGGCGAAGCCCGCGCCGACCGAGAGGAAGCGCAGTCGGGCCGGACGTACGGCGGCGAGGGCGCCCAGCGCGATCAGCGTCGCGATGCCCGCGAGAGGGACGGCGGATGCGTCGCGCCAGGCGACGATCACCGAGGCCACGAGCGCGAGATACGCGCCGATGAGCAGGAGCGGGACGATGCCTCTGCCCGCCGTGCGCTCCGGCATCCGGGCCATCACCACTGCGACCGCGACGACGGCACCCGTGAGGACGGCGATCGCCGCAGGGAGCACCAGCAGACCGCCGCAGCCGAGAACGAGCACCACGAGCGCACCGGACACGAGGGACACCCGCGCGGCGGGGACGGAGAGTGTGCGGATGCCGTCCCGATCGCGGGCGAGGCGGCCGAAGACCGCGAGTCCGACAGAGACGGCCACGAGTCCGGCGGGGGTACCCCACCCCGCGAGGCCGGATGCATCGACACCGTCGCTCTGCCGGAGGAAGCCGGTGACGGTGGTCGCGCCGGTGATCACGGCGTCGGCGAGCAGAGCGAGGGCCGGCACGGCGAGTACCGACAGCGCTCCCCCGGCGACCTGTCCGCGCGGCACCCGCGCAGGCAGGGGCACCACCGCGCCGATCAGCACGAGCGCGACGGCGGCCGCCGCGGGGATGATCGCGAAGTACCACGAGATCGAGAGCTCCCGGATGCCGGGGACGGCGTACACGACGAGCACGATCGCCGCCGAGCCTGCCGCACCGGCGACGTAGGCCCAGAGAGGACCGAGCATCCGCCGAGCCGCGATCACGGCGTGCACTGCGATCAGGGCGAGCATCCCGCTCATGGCGAACAGTGACGCGGTCTCGCTCCCCAGGTCGATCCGCCACACGAGCACGAGTGCGCTCGCAGTCGCGATCAGCTGCACCGCCACGAGGGTGACGCGCTCGACGTTCGGCGGACGGAGGAACTCGATGATCGCCGCTCCGGCGAGGGCGACGCCTATCGCGCCCGCCACGCCCGCGAGCGAGGTCGCTCCCGCCGCTCCCAGCATCGCGGGGGTGAGCGCCAGCGTGACCGTCGCCGTCCACTGCCAGACCCTGATGCCGCGTTGCGTGCCGGCACCGAGCATCACGATCGAGGCGACGGCGCAGGCGACCGCGGCCGTGAGCCAGGGGTCGACCCCGGGCGCGGCGAGCTGTGCGACGGCATGCACGTCGAGCCCCGCGAACACCAGCCCGAGGCCGCCGACCGCTTCGGCCGAGAAGCGCAGGCCGCGCCGGGAGAGCAACCAGGCTCCACCGAGGAACAACAGGGTGATGAGCCAGACGATCACACTCCGCAGGGCACGATCGGCGAGGTCGGGGTTGAAGTAGGTGAAGACGATCGCGGCGACGGCGAACAGGCCGGCACCGGCGGTCGCGAGGACCGACTGGAGCGTCGCACTGCTCTGCGGCGACGCCGGGGTCTTCTCCCCGCCGCCTGCCGCCGGCGGGGGCGGGGGCGGGGGCGGCTGCGACTCGGCCGACGCCGCGGGCTGCGCCCTCTCCGGCATGGCGACGGACACGGAGGCGGATGCCGAAGCACCTGCCGACGCGGATGACGATACGGCTGGCACGGGGACGAGCGGGACGCGGGTGAGCGTCTCGTCGCGAGCGCGAAGTGCCGCGGCGGCCGCCAGCGATGCCTCCCAGACCTCGGTGCCGATGGCGCCACGCAGGTCGGAGCCGCAGCGCGCGCAGCATCCGCCGTCCAGCATCCCGCGACACACCGGGCAACTGGTGTGGTCGAGGAGCTGCAGGGCGAGCACCTCACCCCAGGTCGTCGAGTGCGGGCCCGGGGTCGACGGGATTGACGGCGTCACAGATGTCGTGGTCATGACCGCTCCTCGGATTCGGGGACCCAGCGCAGGATGTCTCCCGGCTGGCACTCGAGCACGCGGCAGATCGCCTCGAGGGTCGTGAAACGCACCGCTTTGGCCCTGCCGTTCTTGAGCACGGCGACGTTCGCGGGCGTGATCCCGATGGCGTCCGCGAAGTCCTGCACGCTCATCTTCTTGATGGCGAGCTGCACGTCGAGGTCGATGACGATCGGCATCAGACGACCTCCGACATGTCCTGCTCGAGCTCGAGCGCCTTGCGCAGGAGGCCCCGCAGCACCACGAGGAGCAGCGCGAGTGCGGCGCTCACGACGATCCCCAGGACGGCCAGCAGCGACAACGACAAGGACACCGCGCGACTGGCGACGATCACGATGTAGGAGACGAGGATGATCGCGCCCGCGGCGATCAGAGCACCGAGGATGATGTCGACGTAGCGGAACGCCTCGACCCGGAAGATGCGCCCCTCCTGCACGAGGGACAGCAGGAACCAGATGCACACCAGCGTCACCTCGATGAGGCCGATGAAGACGACGGCACCGATGATCCCCGGGATCTCGAGCTGCGCGACGTCGGGATTGCGGATCGCAGTGATGCGCGCGACCTCGGGGATGACCAGGGTCTGGCTGGCCAGCAGCAGTCCGAGCAGGACGATGATCAGCGCCTTGAGAACGCGGGAGACACGAGGATGCATGAATGGCCCTATCGATCGCCAATGGGTATCTATCGAAAAACGATACCTATCGGCGTGCGACGTCGCCACTCCCCCATCGACCTCTCAGCGGATATGCAGGCAGCGAGGCGACCGCCGTCGGGGGCTGCGGACCTACGGCACGTCGGGATCGAACGGCGAGTCGAGCGAGTCGGTGAGCTCAGCCAGCAGCGCCTCGATCTGCGGCTCGACATGCTGCGAGATCGCGGCCTGGATGTAGATGCGGTGTCGGAGCAGGATGCTGCAGATCTCGCGACCCACCATGTTGGCGTACTCGTCGGCGAGCGCCACCTCCTGCCGCAGCGCCACCTTCGCCTCGTCACTCAGCGGCGGGAGGGGCGGGAGCTCCGCCGTCGCGTCGTCGGCCATGCCGGCGATCGTGAACAGGAACGGCGCCCCGGGAATCGGCTCCGGGTCCAGCGGCAGACCGTCGAACTCGGGGTCGAGCCCGTCGGCGGGCCGGTAGCTGCGTGCCCGGTTGCGTGCGGCCTGCTGGTCGAGCTCGCGCTGCAGCATCGGCAGGTTCCTGGCCGTGTACTCGGCAACGGCGTGGTCGACGATGGTCTTTATCCGCGTCGAGAGTCCGTGCTGCACGCCGTGCGGCGTGTTCGAGCCGATGCCCGCCGCCGACAGGATGGGCGAGCCGAGACAGCGGCGACAGGGCGCGACTCTTCCTCGATGGGTGGCCGGCTCCCACCGAGGCACCCAGCGCAGCCAGGCCTCGACGGCCTGGTCGACCTGCGTCTCCAACGAGCGCTCCACACCTAGAGCGTACGGCGCACCCGGGGTGCACACGGCGATTTCCGCATGACGGCGGGGCGTCACTCCTCGTCTTCGCGCTCCCAGGGCCACTGCGGATGCTGGGCACGCGTGCGCCGAAGCGCGATGCCGCCCCAGGCCGCGATCGCGGCGGCGAGGACGAGCACCGCGCTCGGCCCCCCTGTCACGAGATCGCCGGCGACGGCCGTCGCGACGATGAGATCGCCTCGCGCCGTCGCCACACCGATCCATACGGCGAGCAGGTGCGCCAGCGCCGTCGCAAGCGCGATGCCCGGAACGGCGAGGAAAGACGGGTGCGATCGCCGCAGGGCGAACCAGAGGGTCAGGGCGAAGACGACCACGGCGACCAGCATGCCCGCAGCCCCGGGTACCTGACCGAGACCGGGGACCGAGATGATGTCGCTGTCTGTCGCCACGCTCACCGCACCGAGTCCGAAGACGGCGAGGGCGAAGAAGCTGATCGCCGCGAGCACCAGCGCCAAGACGGCCGAAACCCCCGCGGACTCGGGTCCACGGGGGTTCGGCGATGACATGTTCGTGACTACCTCGACAGCGTCGGGCCGGCCTCGAGCGTGCGCTCGTACTCGCGCTGCGCCTCGGCGTTCAGCTCGGTCTTGCGGGCTCCGCTGCGGGCGACCCACGCACCGAACCAGATCGTCAGCTCGCGAGCGAACACGAACGCGGCGATCGCGAGGGGGTGGAAGAGCTGCGCGCCGACGAGCTCGTTGCCCTCGCGCGCGCTGAGCAGCCAGAACGGCGCCTCGAACAGCGCACCGAGGATGTGACCGCCGTAGGCGATCAGACCGACGATGATGCCGAAGACGACCCAGAGGCCCCAGCGACCCCGGTTGATGAATGCGCCGAGCAGCCAGAAGCCCAGGAAGAACACCACGACGGGAACCCAATAGCCCCACGTGGTGAGCGGCGCGAGCGCCGACTCGGCGATGTTCTCGCCCGTGACGTCGCCGGCGAAAGCGCCGAGACCGAGCGTGGCACCGAGGTACAGGATCGCGAAGGCGACGGTGGCGAGCAGGCCGATGGCACCCGCCGTGCCGCGGTTGCCGCGCTCACGGGGAGGCTCGGGAGCCTGCACGAAGATCGGCTGCTGCTGCAGGGGCGGGGCGATGATGGGCTCGGCGACCGCGGGCTCCGACGGGACGATGCGCGTCTCGGTGTCATCGACCGAGGAGTACGCGGCACCGGCCAGAGCCGACTGCTCGTGCGCGACGGGCGGCGTGTAGGCCGCGGTGGCGTCGGCATCGCTGTTCCAGGACGTCGTGGTGGCGCCCTTGTCGTCGTCCAGGTATTTGGGGTCGTTCAGCTCCGGCGTCGCGAAGGTGCCGGGGTGCTCGTTCTCGGCCGCTTCGAACGCGGCGAGGTCAGGGTCGACGGCGGGTGTCGTCGTCGCCGCGGGCTTCTCGCCGGCGGCGTCAGTGGTGTCGGCGGGCGTGCCGGAGACACCTGCACCCGCTGCGGCGGCGGCGTCGAGTCCAGCGTTCGCGCTGTCGACGACGTCGTTGACGTCCTTCGGCCGCTCGGGCTGTGGAACCTCGGGGTCACTCATGGGGTGCGCCTCTCATCGGAAGTGTGCTCTGCGAGGTTACCGCCGCCCCCGCGCCCGCTGACGGAGGCGTGCCGACGTGTCGCCCAGCCCGTGTCCGCGCGGATCTCCCTGCATCCCCGGTGGGTCCTGCGAGTCAGGGCAGCGTGGATCGAAGAGTGTCTCCGACGAAGGAGGCCATCGCGGGCATGATCGGGATGGCGAACCAGATCAGAGCTCCCACGACACCGGTGCACAGCACTCCGGCGATCCAGCTGATCGCCACGTTGCGCCCCGCGACCCGTGCCATGCTTCCACGCTACGACCGGTGGCGGCGACCGCCGTGTCGCAACGCCGAGGAGCACGCGCGGATCAGCCCTTCGTGGCGCCCGCCGTGAGCCCACCCACGATGTAGCGCTGCAGGAACAGGAAGAGGATCATCACCGGGATGGCGGCCATCACAGCTCCCGCCGAAAATGCCGACCAGTCCGCGTAGCGCGGGTTGGCCACGAGCTTGGTGAGTCCGACGACCAGCGTCTGCTGCTCTACGTCGACGAGCATGACGCTCGCGATCACGTACTCGTTGACCGTGCCGATGAACGACAGCAGCGCGACGACTGCGAGGATCGGCGCGACCAGCGGCAGGATCATCGTGAAGAAGATGCGTGCGTGACCTGCGCCGTCGATGCGAGCGGCCTCGTCGAGCTCCATCGGCAGCGTGTTGAAGAAGCCGTACATCAGATAGGTGTTCACACCGAGAGCGCCGCCGAGGTACACGAGGATCAGACCGGTGTGCGTGTTGAGTCCGATCGCGGGGAACCAGTCCCCCAGCGTCGACATGAGCAGGAAGATCGCGACCACGGCGAGCAGCTGCGGGAACATCTGCACGACGACGATCGTGACGAGCCCGATGCGACGGCCCGCGAAGCGCATGCGCGAGAAGGCATATGCCGCGAGAGCGCCGATGAAGACGGTCACGGCGCCGGTGACGACGGCGATGACCAGGGTGTTCAGGAACCACAGTCCGTAGGGATTCTGCGGATCGCTGAGGATGCGCACGTAGCTGTCGAATCCGAACGCGGAGAACAGCTGATTGGAGCCCGTCAGCGTTCCGCGCGGGTTCAGCGATGCCGAGACGACGTACAGCAGGGGGAACAGCGCGAACGCGCTGACGACGATGGCGACGACGTGTCGCCATCCGGTGTCGGCGAACCAGCCGCCGAAGGAGCGGCGACGGGGGCCGAGGTTCCGCTCGACCGTGACGGGGGCGGCGGCGCGGGTGTCCGTGGTGCTCATGTCAGTTCAGCTCCTCGAGGGCCTTGGTCTTGCGGAAGCTGATGATCGAGATCGTCGCGACCACGATGAAGATCAGGATCGTGAACGCGGATGCGAGGCCGTAGTCGCGGGTCTGTCCCGTGAACGCCACCTTGTAGACCATCGAGATCAGGATGTCGGTGTGCCCGACCGGGATGCTCACGTCGTCGAACCGCGGTCCGCCCTTGGTCAGCATGTAGATCAGGTTGAAATTGTTGAAGTTGAACGCGAACGACGAGATCAGCAGCGGAGCCACGGTCACGAGCAGCAGCGGCAGCTTGATGCGACGGAAGACCTGCCACGGGTTCGCACCGTCCATCACCGCCGCCTCGTTGACGTCCTCGGGGATGCCCTGCAGTGCGCCCATGCAGACGAGGAACATGTACGGGAAGCCGAGCCACAGGTTGACCAGGAGCACCGACACCTTCGCGAGGGTCGGATCGGTGAGCCACGGGATGTCCGCTCCCCCGAAGATCACCTGGTTGATGAATCCGAAGCTCTCGTTCATCATCCCGGCCCAGACGAGCGCCGAGAGGAAGGCGGGGAACGCGTACGGGAGGATCAGGATGATCCGATAGCCGTTGCGGAACCGCATCCGCGTGTTGTTGAAGACCAGGGCGAGCAGCAACCCGAGGAAGAACGTGGTCGCGACCGACAGCAGGGCGAACACGAACGTCCAGATCGTCACCGAGATCAGAGGGCCGCGGATGGAGTCGTCGGCGACAGCCCGCACGAAGTTGTCGAAGCCGACCGTGGTCTGCCAGCCGGGCAGCAGCGCCTCGCCGTCCTCGGCGGTGAACGCCCCCTCGCCGGTATCGGTGTAGACCGCACCGGTCGTGGTGTCGGTGATGGTGTCGGCATCCGCGTCGTACTCGAGGGTGGAGACGTACAGATAGCCCTTCTGCCCGTCGGGGGCGCGCAGGCTGCCGTCGTTCGGGTCGTCGCTGAACGGCACCGAGAGCTTCTCGAGCTGCTCGGACAGCGTGAAGACCTTCGCGAGCGGGAGCGTCGTCCACCCATCGACGGCCACAGCCTGGCCGCCCTCGAAGTCGGCATCGACCTCCTGCAGCGGCTGCTGGGCCGTGCCGAGCAGGGCGTCACCGGAATCGGGGTCGGTCACGAGGAGACCGTAGGTGCCGAGCTGCTCGACGACCGTCACCGGGTAGGTGGCGGAATCCTCGACTCGCTCCTGGGCGGAGGCGAGGAGCGAGGAGATCGCCTGATCCTTCGTGCCGTTGTGACCGGTGCCGTAGTTCGTGAATCCGATGTACCCCGTGTACAGCAGCGTGAACACCTGGAAGATGATCAGGAAGATGATCCCGGGCGTCAGGTACTTCGCCGCCACCCGCTTGCGCGAGAAGTAGATGTAGTTGACCAGCACGGTGACGGCGACGACGAGGCCGAGCACCAGCCACTCCTGCTGGCCGAAGAGCACGAATGCCGCATAGAGGGCGATCGCGTCGACGACCGCCAGCAGCAGGATCTTGAGCAGCATCCAGCCGATGGGTCCGGATGCGGCCTCGGCGATCTTCGCCGCCTGGCGCTGGCGCTTGGTGAGTGGAGCCGTGGGCTCAGCGAGTTCTGTCATCTCGTCCCCGTCGTCGAGCTGCCGGGGCGGACGATGTCCGCCCCGGCAGGGATGGTGCTGGGTGTCTTACTTGATTGCCGCGGTCACGTCGTCGACGAGCTTCTGCCACGTCGTCGCGGGATCCGAGCCGTTGATGATCGCCGCCTCGGCGACGCCCCAGAACTCCCAGACCGCACCCATCGCCGGGATGGCGGGCATCGGCACGGCGTCGGCACCGACGGCCTGGAAGCCGGCGATGATCGGGTCGGATGCCGCGGAGTCGGCGGCCGCCGTCAGCGCGGGGAGGATGTTGCCGGCCTTGAACAGCTCGAGCTGGACCTCTTCGGTGCCGATGTAGTTGACGAGGAAGTCGTTCGCGGCGACCTTGTTCTTGGACTCGGAGCTCACGAAGAAGCCCTTCACGCCGGCGAACGGCGAGGCGGTCTCACCCGTGGGGCTGGGGATCGGATCGATCGCGACGTTGATTCCCGCCTCGGTCGCCGCTCCGACGTTCCACGGACCGGTCAGCCAGAAGGCCGCGGTGCCGTCGAGGAACTGCTGCTTGGCGATCTCGCCGTCGATGTCGGTGTTCAGCGTGCCGGCCGCGCCCTGCGCCGAGAGCCAGTCGGCGAACGCGAAGCCTCCGTCGCCACCGAGCTGCAGGTCAGCCGAGTCGTAGCTGCCGGAGTCGTCGGTGCCGAACACCGGGGCACCGGATGCCGTCTGGAACGGGTACAGGTGGTACGGGTTGCCCTCGGTGCCCTGCTCGACGACGAACGTGCCCTTGGCGACCATGTCGTCGAAGCTCGTGGGGGCTGCGGGGACCATGTCGGCGTTGCGCAGCACGGCGATGTTCTCGACCGCGTACGGGAGCATGTAGACCGTGCCGTCGTACGTCGCCGCCTGGAGGGCGACGGGGAGGTAGTCGGACGACGAGTCGCCGAGCTCGAGGGGCGCCACGACGCCGTTCGTCGACAGCTCGCCCAGCCAGTCGTGCGCACCCATGACCACATCAGGGCCCTTGCCGGTCGGAACCTGCTGGATGAAGTCGTCCTTCATGTCGTCGACCGATTTGCCGACGAGCTCCACCTTGACCCCGGTCTTCTCCTCGTAGGAGTCGGCGGCGCTCTGCAGGGCATCGACGCGCTCGGCGTCGACCCAGACCGTCAGCGTGCCGCTGCTCTCGCCGTCGGACGACGAGTCGCCTCCGTCGGTGCCGGTCGAGCAACCGGCAAGGGTAAGAGTCGAAACGAGCGCGATGGCTCCGGCGGCAACGATGCCCCTCTTGTTCACCTTCATTGGTGTGTGCCTCTCTGAATGCTGTGACCTGCAGGACTGCAAGCGCTTACAGTATGCAACGAGATCCGTGAGAATCGCAACGGAGACCCGCGTCGATATCAAGCTGTGACCGGGATCATGCGAATGAATCGTTGTGGAAACGCTTCCAAAGACGCGGGAGAACACCACGATCGATACAATTTGCTCATGGCTGACAGTTCCTTTGACATCGTCTCGAAAGTGGATCACCAGGAGGCCGAGAACGCCCTCAACCAGGCGCGCAAGGAGATCGAGCAGCGCTACGACTTCAAGGGCACCGGCGCATCGATCGCCTGGAGCGGCGAGCAGATCCTGATCATCGCCGGCACCGAGGAGCGGGCGAAGGCCGTTCTCGACGTCTTCCAGACCAAGCTCATCAAGCGCGGCATCTCGCTCAAGAGCCTCGAGTCCGGCGAGCCGTTCGCGAGCGGCAAGGAGTTCCGCATCACCTCTTCGATGAAGGACGGCATCTCGTCGGAGAACGCGAAGAAGATCAACAAGCTCATCCGCGACGAGGGCCCGAAGGGCGTGAAGAGCCAGATCCAGGGTGACGAGCTGCGTGTGCAGTCCAAGAGCCGTGACGATCTGCAGTCGGTGATCGCACTGCTCAAGGGCGCCGATCTCGACCTCGATCTGCAGTTCATCAACTACCGCTGAGCCCGGAGGACGAAGGGGACGGATGCTCGACATCCGTCCCCTTCGCTGTGCCCGCCAATCGCATTCTGATATATGGGTGCGGGTGCCCGAGACTGGACTGAGTCGCGTCCCGATGCGACAGACGATGCGGCGATGCATGACGCGCTGCCGAACCACGGTTCCGCGCTTCGCGGATCGCGGTTCCCGCCTTGTGGGGACTGGGCGCAGTCAGCTCCGTGCACGCCATCGTCTGTGGCCGGCGAGTGTTCTGAACACTCGCCGGCCACAGAAAATCTTCTGTACAAATCCCGAGATCACGCACTGCCGGCGAGTGCCCATGCGCCTGCTGAAAAATGCGCCTGTGGATTGTTGGCATCGCGATCTACTTCGTGATGTAGTGGCCGTCCGGGCACATCATGGGGGGCCCGGATCTGGAAAGCAACTGGGGGCGGTCCATGAACAGCAACAACTCGATGACGAGTATCCGAGAAAGCAAGCAGCTTCTGGCAGAGGAGGTGTTCCAGCACATCGGCGCGCAGATCGTGGACGGCGTGTTGGAACCGGGACATCGCATTCGCGATGTCGATGTGGCCGAAGAACTGCATGTGTCGCGGACTCCGGTGCGAGAGGCGTTACAGCGCCTCGAGCGCCTCGGTCTCGTGACGATGTACCCGAGCAGATACACCGAGGTCACCGCGGTCACACCCGAGACCGTGGAGCAGACGCTCGAGTTCGCCGGATACCAGGCGGGAATGGCGGCGCGTATGGGCGTCGCCAGAATGACACAACAGGAACGAGAGAGCCTCGCGGCTCTCATCGAGGAGATGTACATCGGTCTCGACGACGATGTGCACATCTCCAACTCGCGATGGGCGGTGTTCTCGTTTCTCAGCGAGCGCAGCCGCAACGTCCAGCACCAGGTGCTGATCAACGACGCGAGCCTGGCACTGTTCCGCAATCTGCGGGGCTGGAGCGTCCCCGAGAGCGACCGGGAGCGCATGCTCCAGGTCTATCGGGACTTCCGGGACGCAGTGCTGAACGCCGATGCGGACGAGGCCGAGCGTCTCGCCCGGCAGATGCACTACGTCTGACCAGAAGATGAGACGCCGCGCCTGATCGCGATCAGCGCGCTGCCGACCACCCTCTGACCCACCCGTCGAGGCGCCGATACGCTTCCTCTCTCGCCTCATGGCGAGAGAGGAAGACGTCGTGCAGCGCACCGTCGATGCGCTCGACGGTGACCGACGGCCCGAGCTTGAGCGCTGCGCGGGCGATGTCGTCGACCACCAGCACCGAGTCTGCTCGGGTGAGATCCTCCGACCACCGGGTGGGGGGCGCGAAGCGTGCAGAGAGCAGCACGCAGACGGGTGCACCGATCGACAGGCCGGCTGCGACCGCGGCGTGCCCCGAGAGCACGGCGTGGAACCACCCGGCGTGCACGGCCATCGTCTGCGCCGGTCGCCAGAGGAGGTTGACCTCGACGGGGTCGTCGGGATCCGCGACCTCCTGCTGCGCGCGCGTGTAGAAACCGAGGTCGACCTGCGGGGCGACCTCACGCGGTGCCCAGCGTGCCTGCAGCTCCGCCACCGGCGCGATGAGCGGCCGTGCCGACGCGACCTGGAACTCCAACCACGGGCTGTTCAGGATCACGGCGGCGGCGGTGTCCGGGTGGCGCGACGCCCACAGGCTCAGGGTGAGCCCTCCTGTGGAGTGTCCCATCAGCACGAGACGACGAGCGGATGCCGTGCCTTCGGCGCCGCGCCCCATCGCCTCGAGAGCCGCCGCGATGTCCTCGTCATAGGTCGCGAGGTCGGTGATGTAGCCGGGCGTCTGGCCGTCTCGCAGGCTGCGACCGTACTTGCGCAGGTCGAGTGCGAAGAAGCGTGCGCCCCGCGCCGTCCAGAACCGCGCGAGCCGTTTCTGGAAGAAGTAGTCGGACCACCCGTGCACGTACAGCACGTCGACGTCCTCCAGCAGCCGGCGGCTGCCACGCAGGCGGTTCCACCATGCCTGCTCGCTCGGCAGAGCCCGTACGAGCGTGGCGACGACGGGCCCCTCGTCGTCTGCGGTGAGTTCGAGCGTCAGCTGCTCGAACTCGTCACCGAGCACGTCCGCTGTCCACTCAGGCATGCGGCCAGGCTAGCCGACCCCTCCCCGACTACTGCGGAGCGGTGTGTCCGACCGTGAGGTTTCGCACGGCGACCGCCGCCAGGGGAGCCGGATCCGCCGCCCCCGCCCCGTTGTCGTAGGTCATGAATCGGAGCCAGTCGATGCCCACCCGCACGTCGAGGATGTTCTCTCCGTACTCTCCGGAGCTGGCCTTGGCCGCATCCGCTCCCTCGACCTCGACCGGTGCGCCGTCGAGCTTCTCGAACGCCCATGCCCCCGCCGGGAGCGTGGTGAGCATCAGGTACGCCGCCCCTTCGTATTCGCTCGCCGAAGTCCGGAAATAGCAGATCCGCGATCCGTTCACGTATTCGTACACCTCCGCAGGGATGCCCCACCCTCCGAATTCGGTGATGAGCCGCGCATCCGACACGCCGAACAGCGTGTTCACCTCCTGCTCGGTGATGAACCGCTCGCACGGCATGCCGACGATCTCGCTGTCGATGTACTCGACCTCGTGGACGGTCGATGCGGCCGATGCGACGAGACGCCGCATCGCCTCTTCCATCCGAGCGGTGTCCGCACCCCCGAGTCCGGGATCGTGCACGGTGGCGGTGAGCAGCACGTCGCCGTCGGGGAACTCGAACGAGCACGACCCGTCTTCACAGCGCGCCTGCTCGCCCCAGTAGCCCTGCCGCTCGGTCGCACCGGCGATCACGGCCTCGGCGCCCGGCACGAGCACGACCTCCCAGCTCCGGTCGAAAGTCGCCCCCGCGGAACAGGCGATCCCTCCCGCGCGCTGGAACAGGTGCTGTCCGGGTCCGGGGATCCAGCTCATCGTCGACACCACCGACAGCACGGGTTCGACAGGCGTCTCCGGCTCCCCCACGAGCGCGCTCATCTCGGCGGCGACGTCGTCGCATGTCACGTCGAACGCCGACTCCGGATCGACGATCGGGTCGGGCGTCGGCGTCGGAGTCACGGATGCCGACGGGGACGCCGTCGGCTTCGGGGTCGGAGCCGGCTCAGGAGTGCATCCGGAGATCAGAAGCAGAGCGGCCGTACCGAGCACGAGGAAGGAGCGCAGTCGCATGCGCCCAGCCTAGGGATCGAGAGGCCCGGACACGCGAGAGGGCGACAACGATCGGATGACGGTCACTCGCCGCGGGAGACGCGCACCATCTCGTCGCGGGGGACCACCTTGACGCGCGCACGCTCGTTCGGCGCACCGAGGGCGATCTCGTGCTCGTCGAGACGGTGCCAGCCGTCGAGGTCGGTCCACTTGACGCCGCGTTCCTGCAGCAGCGCGGGGATCGCCTCTTCCGAGGGGTCCTCCGGGTGCCACCACGAGCCCTGGTCGTTGATGATGTGCCGCACGGTCTCCATGGCGTCGGACTTCGTGTGACCGATCAGTCCCACCGGTCCGCGCTTGATCCAGCCGGTCGCGTAGATGCCCGTCATCTGCTGGTTCGAGTCCTTCGCCAGCACCTGACCCTCACGGTTCGGGATCACGCCGTGCTTCTTGTCGAACGGCACACCGGGAAGCGGGGAGCCGAAGTAGCCGATCGCGCGGTACAGCGACTGCAGCGGCACCTCGCGCATCTCGCCGGTGCCCACAGCCCCGCCCTGTCCGTCGGGCTTCGTGCGCTCGTAGACGAGAGCGGCGACGCGGCCGGCCTCGTCTTTTCGCACCTCGACCGGGCGGGCCCAGAAATGCAGGTGCAGACGACGCGATGCGGTGCCACCCTCGGTGTCGGCATCGCCTCTGGCGTCATTGACCGACGGGCGCTTGCGCCACGACTGCAGGACGCGGTCGATGACCATGACCTGCTTGTTGCTGGCCACGGCATCCTTCGACGCCTCGTCGTAGTCGAAGTCCTCGTCGTAGACGACCATGTCGACATCGCGCAGCTCGCCGAGCTCACGCAGCTCGAGAGGGGTGAACTTCACCTGTGCGGGGCCGCGGCGACCGAACACGTGGACGTCGGTGACCTCGCTCGCCTTCAGACCCTCGTAGACGTTGTCGGGAACCTCGGTCACGAGCAGGTCCTCGGCGTGCTTCGCCAGCATCCGCGCGACGTCGAGGGCGACGTTGCCGTTGCCCAGCACGCCTACGGATGCGGCATCCAGCGGCCACTCGCGCGGCACGTCGGGGTGACCGTCGAACCAGCTCACGTAGTCCGCTGCGCCGTAGGCGCCGACCGCGTCGATGCCGGGGATGTCGAGCGTGGTGTCGCGGATCGCGCCGGTGGCGAAGATCACCGCGTTGTAGTGCTTCTTCAGATCCTCGAGGGTGATGTCCTCACCGAAGCGGACGTTGCCGAAGAGGCGGATGTCACCGCGGTCGAGCACATCGCGCAGGGCGTTGATGATGCCCTTGATGCGCGGGTGGTCGGGCGCGACGCCGTAGCGGACCAGCCCGTAGGGCGCGGGAAGCTGTTCGAAGAGGTCGATCGAGACGTCGAACTTGCGCTCGGCCTTCAGCAGGATGTCGGCGGCATAGATGCCGGCGGGGCCCGCTCCGACGATGGCCAGTCTGAGCTTGGTCATAAGGGGTCCTTTCGTATGCCGTCACGCCCGATGCACGCGGCCCGAAGCCGCCATGCGGTCAGCTGGAGCGTTCGACGAGGGTCTCTGCGAAACGGGTGAGCGCCTCGCGCACGGTGCCTCGCGGAAGCGGGGCGAGCGCGTCGATCGCATCCTGGGTCCAGGAATGCGCGAGCGCGAGAGTCTTCTGAGTGCCGACGTGGTCGCGGAGCTCGGTGAGCGGTCCGTCGAGGATCGCAGGGTCCTCACCCTCGGCGATGCGGGCGACCCCGTCGTCGATGCGAGCTGCGAGGTCGATCGAGGCCTCATCGGACTCGGCCTTCAGCAGCAGGTAGGGCATGGTCGGCACCCCGGCCCGCAGATCGGTGCCCGGCACCTTGCCGGTGTCCTCGGGCTTCGCCGACAGGTCGATCACGTCGTCGAGCAGCTGGAAGGCGACGCCGATCTTCTCGCCGTACACGCGCAGCGGCTCTTCGTACTCCGACGGGGCGTTCGAGAAGATCACACCACCCTGGGTCGCCGCGGCGATCAGGGAGCCGGTCTTGTCCGCGAGCACCTGGATGTAGAACTCGATGGGGTCGTCGTCGGGCTGGGCGCCGATCGTCTCGTGCATCTGACCGAGGACGAGCCGCTCGAACGTGTCGGCCTGCAGGCGGATGGCCCGCTCCCCCAGGCGCGACATCAGCTGGCTCGCACGCGAGAACAGGATGTCGCCGGTGAGGATGGCGATGTTGTTGCCCCACACGGTCTGTGCAGCGGGCACACCGCGGCGGCGGTCGGCGCCGTCCATGACGTCATCGTGGTACAGCGAGCCGAGGTGGGTGATCTCGAGCGCCTTGGCGACGTCGATCACCTTCTCGGTGTTGCCGTCGCCGAGCTGGGCGGCGAGCAGCGTGAGCACGGGGCGGATGCGCTTGCCCCCGGCCTCGTAGAGATACCGGCTCGCGGCGTCGGCCAGAGGATCGGCGACGCGCACGTCGTCGGCGAGGCCGGTCTCGACCAGCTCGAGGCCGTCTTCGATCGCCTGAGCGATGCGACGCCCAGCGGTGCCGATGAAGACACGGTCGCTGAAACCGAGACGGCTCGCCAGTCGCGAACCCGGGGCTACGCGGCTCGAAGTCACGTGCTCAGCCTACCTTCGTCAGACGTACGGGTTCGCGCGCGGTGCTCACGCGGGCTTGAACGCCCGGTGGAGCGCGACGATGCCGAACGACAGGTTGCGGTACTCGACCTCTGTCCAGCCGGCTTCGCGGATCCATGCCGCGAGCTTCTTCTGATCGGGCCAGTCGCGGATCGACTCGTTCAGGTAGTCGTAGGCGTCGCCGTTGGTGCCGGCGACGCGGGCCACGCGGGGCAGCACCTGCGAGTTGTAGAAGCGGTACGCCGCGCGGAACACGGAACCGGGAGGCGTGGAGAACTCGTTGATCACGAGGCGACCGCCGGGCTTGGTCACGCGCAGCAGCTCGCGCAGCGCCTTCTTCGGGTCGTTCACGTTGCGCAGCGCGTACGACATCGTGACAGCGTCGAACTCCCCGTCGGCGAACGGCAGATCCGTGGCATCCGCCTGCACGAACGAGAGATTGCGGATACTGCCGTGACGGCGCTGCCCCTCGGCGAGCATTCCGGGCGAGAAGTCGGCGGCGACGACCTCTGCTCCGCTGCGGGCGAGGGATGCCGACGACGATGCGGTTCCCGCTCCGAGGTCGAGGATCTTCTCGCCGGGCTTCGGGGCGACGGCGCGGGTCGTGGCCGCACGCCAGAGCGCGTCGTTGCCGACCGTCATCGCCGTGTTCGTGCGGTCGTAGCCCGCGGCGACCTGGTCGAACATGCCGCTGACGCGGGCGGGGTCCTTGCCGAGATCGGCGCGGTTTGCTTCGTTCGAGGTCACGAGTCCAGTCTAGGCGCGAGGTGCAGCGCTTCGAGGCGGTCGAGCCAGAGATCTCCCGTCGCATCGTCGAAGGGAGCGGTCTGGTCGCGCACGCGCTGCTCGAGGTCGAGCGCCAGTGCTTCGAGCCTCGTCATGATCTCTGCCGGATACCCGAACTGCGCGCTGTGCTCCTCCCATTCGTCGCGGTCGTCGATCCAGATCCCGCGGTCGCCGTCGACGCGCACGACGTCGAGATCCATGTCGATGCCCACGGCCAGCAGCGGGTCATCCGACCAGCGCACGTCCCATCCGATGTCGATGTAGATGCGCATGGCCTTGGGGTGGTCGCGGTTGACCGTCAGCGCATAGTCGGTCTGCCGCGGCACCAGGGTCACGTTCGGACCGGCCGTGACGAAGGATGCCCCGGGGCGCGCGCTGTGCCAGCCGGCGGGCTGCCCGAGCCAGTCGCCCCACTCATCGCCACCGAGGTACACGCACTCGTGCCGCCAGTGCGGAGAGCCGTCCCACTTGCGCCACTGGAAGATCATCTCGGTGCCGGGGGCGGGTCGCACATCGCTCATGCCTTCAGCGTAGGCCGCGCCCCCGACCTTGCCCCTGACCGAAGAACTAGGCTGGAGAGGTGAGCAGCAGGCTGGTCGTGGAGACCCGTGAGATCGATCCGGTCGAGGATCTCCTGGCATTCGCCGACCCGGCGCGTCCCCTCGCGTGGCTGCGCCGTGGTGACGGGATCGTCGCCGTGGGCGACGGAGTCGTCGAGACCATCCGCGTGCCGGCAGGCACAGCGCCGCTGCGTTCCGCCGCGATCGCCGACGCCTGGCGAGAACTCGCGCAGGATGCCGAGGTCGGCGACGAACTCGGGCTCCCCGGCTCGGGCCTGGTCGCCTTCGGGGCGCTGACCTTCGACGAGGACTCCGCGGCCGACAGCGTGCTGATCGTCCCGTCACTCGTGATCGGCCGTCACAGCGGACGCACCTGGCTCACCCGCATCCGCTTCTCTTCCTCCACCGCGACGGCAGACGACGCCGCGACACGCGAGTACGGACCGCACTGGGCAGGCACGGTCGGCCCCGGCGCCCAGAGTCCGCAGGGCTATCAGGATTCCGTGCGGCAGGCCCTCGGTCGCATCGCGGACGGCGAGCTCAGCAAGGTCGTGCTCGCGCGCGACCTCACCGGCAGCATCCCGGCCGGTTCCGATCTGCGTCGCCTCGTGCGGGCGCTGTCGACCGGATACCCCGACACGTGGGCTTTCGCCGTCGACGGGCTGATCGGCGCGAGCCCCGAGACCCTCGTCACCGTGCAGCAGCGCACCGTGACCGCGCGCGTGCTGGCCGGCACCATCGGACGCGGAGCCGACGCGGACGCCGACACCGTGGCATCCGCTCATCTGGCGTCCAGCATGAAGGATCTCGACGAGCACGAGTACGCCGTGCAGAGCGTGCTCGCCTCTCTTCGTCCGCACACCCGGGTGCTCGCCGCGAGCGAGCAGCCCTTCCTGCTGAAGCTGCCGAACCTGTTCCATCTGGCGACCGATGTCGAGGGAGAGCTCGCCGACGGGGGCTCATCGCTCGACCTCGTGGGCGCCCTACATCCCACCGCCGCCGTCGCGGGCACCCCGACCTCTGCGGCGATCGCGGCGATCCGCGAGCTCGAGCCGTTCGACCGAGGTCGCTATGCGGGTCCGGTCGGATGGGTGGATGCCGCAGGCAACGGCGAATGGGCGATCGCGCTGCGGTGCGCGCAGTTCTCTCCCGCCGCGACCGACATCGCCGTCACCGCGTACGCGGGCGCCGGCATCGTCACGGGGTCGGACCCCGAGTCCGAGATGCTCGAGACCCGGGTCAAGTTCCGCCCGCTGGTCGACGCGCTCGCCTGATTCTCAGCACCGCGCTCAGCTCGCGGCGAGGCGCTTCTTCTCGGACTCGACGTCGAAGGTCGCCTCCGGCCACTGGGGGTCGATGCCCTGCAGCGCGTCGAGCAGCAGCTCCTGCACCGCGAGGCGGGCGAACCACTTGCGGTCGGCAGGGATCACATGCCACGGCGCCGCGCTCGTCGAGGTGCGCTCGAACACGGTCTGGTACGCGGCCATGTAGTCGTCCCACAGCAGCCGCTCGTCGACGTCGCCCGGGTTGTACTTCCAGTACTTGTCCGGACGCTCCAGGCGCTCCATCAGGCGCGCCTTCTGCTCGTCGGGCGAGATGTGCAGCATGACCTTGATGATGCGGATGCCCGATGCCGCGGCCTCGGCCTCGAACGCGTTGATCGCGTCGTAACGACGCTCGATCTCGTCGGCGGGAGCCAGTGAGCGCACCCGACCGATCAGCACGTCTTCATAGTGCGAGCGGTCGAAGACCCCGATGAACCCCGGTTCGGGCAGACGCGGCGTGACGCGCCAGAGGAAGTCGTGGGCGAGCTCTTCATCGGTCGGCGCCTTGAACGCCGAGAGCGCCACCCCCTGCGGGTCGACACCGCCGACGACGTGACGCACGATGCCGCCCTTGCCTGCCGAGTCCATGGCCTGCAGGATCAGCAGCACCGAGTCCTTTGCGACGCCCACCCGGCTCTCGGCGAACAGTCGCTCCTGCAGCTGATTGAGTTCGTGCAGGCCCGCCGCGAGATCACGCGCACCATCGACCTTGGCCCCGTGATAGCCGGGAGTGCTCTCGGGATCGACGTCCGCGAGACGGAATCCGTCACCGATCTGCAGGGTCTTGGCCCACTCATGCGCTGTCATGCGTTCATCCTGCCACTGCCCACTCGCGCCGCGAGGAGAACAGGTCAGCGGGTGAGCGGAACCTCGATCAGCTGGCGTCCGCCTGCGGGGGTGGTGAGCACCTGGTCGAGAGCCGTGCGCGTGGTCACGCGCTGGTACTCCCATCCGTACGCGAGGGCGAGTTTCTCGAGTCGCACGGTGTGAGGCGTGTAGAAGGCGCGGTCGAGGTCGGCGCGATCAGCGGTCGAAGCCACCTCGAGCCCGTCGAAGATCGTGCCTCCGCCGTCGTTGCCGACGATGACCTGCAGCCGGGGCTCGTCCTCGTCGGGCGGCAGGAGCAGCGCTCCCACATCATGGAGGAACGCGAGGTCGCCCAGCAGCACCCGAGTGACGCCGGGAGCCCCGCCCGCCTGGCTGGCGAGGGCGATGCCGGTGGCCGTGGCGATGGTGCCGTCGATCCCCGCGAGTCCGCGGTTGGCATGCACCGGCACCTTCTTGCCACCGAGCACCGCATCGGCGACCCGGACCAGCCGAGACGAGCCGAACACGAGGCGGTCATGCGGCCAGGTCGCCCGCCAGACGGCGTCGGCGAGCAGCGCGCGATCGAGAGGTCGGCGCACGGCCTCGAGCTCGGCCTTCACGGCATCGCGACGAGCGGTGAAATCGCTGGAGGCGAGTCCGTCCTGGTCGGGCGCTCGCTCGCTGAGGTCGACGGTGTGAGCTGCGGATGCCGTGAGCCAGGCGCCGAGCCATTCGCGATCTGCGGTTCCGGCCGCGACCGAGACCGATGCCGCGGGCGTCGTGCGTCCGTTGAGGTTCAGCGCCTCGCCGCCGCGGCGGACCGCGATCACGTCGACATCGGCGCGCGACAGCAGCCGGGTCACCTCGCGGCTGAGCGTCGGATGCCCGAGCACGACCGCCCGCTCGATGCGCCCGCCGAGGTCGTCGGCGCTCAACAGCGCGCGGTAGCCGTGCACGATCTGACGACCGAAGCGGGCGCCGCTGACGATCTCGGCGATCAGCGGCCACGATCCTGCGTGGGCGATCTCCTCGGCGTCCGCTCCCGCGTCCGCACCGGCGATCACGACTGTCCGCGGCCCGCGATCGAGAACGAGAGACTCGGCGACACGAGCCCTCGGTGCGTCGCCGGGGGCGATCTCGAGAGCGGGGATCTCGCCCGAGAGCGGTTCGCGAGAGGGCAGGTTCAGGTGCACGGGGCCGGCGACTCCGGGCAGGCCGTGCGCGGCGTCCGCCCCCAGCGCCACCGTGACGGCGCGCTCTGCGAGACCCGACCAGTCGCCGTCACCGGGAACGGGGGCGTCGATCTGCTCGCGCACCCATGCGCCGAACAGGCCGGGCTGGATCGTCGCCTGGTTCGCGCCGACGCCGCGGAGCTCTGGCGGACGATCGGCGGTCAGCAGCAGCAGCGGCACACCCGAATGGAAGGCCTCCATCGCGGCGGGCAGCAGGTTCGCGGCGGCGGTGCCCGAGGTGCAGAGCACCGGCGTGGGAACTCCGGTCTCACGCGAGAGGCCGAGGGCGGTGAAGCCCGCGACGCGCTCGTCGATGCGCACGTGCACGCGCAGGTGCCCCTGGTTCGCGGCGTGCACCGCGGCGAGCGCGAGGGCTTGGGAGCGGGAGCCGGGCGAGAGCACCAGATCGCGCACTCCGTGGGCGATGAGGTCGGCGATCAGGGACGCCGCAGCATCCATCGCCGGCGATGCCGTCACGGACGCGGGTCCGGCGCGGGGCCGTCGTCGGTCTCGTCCTCGAGCCGCGCGAGCTCCTCTTCGAGGCGGCGGATGCGGGCATCCTGCTCGCTCTTGCTGATGCTGCGGAGGAACTGGGGGTCGTCGTCGGGAGCGATGATGCGGATCTCTCCGCCGTTATCGTTCGCACGGCGGCGGCCGATCGTGAACCACAGGATCCCGCCGATGACCGGGATGAGGATGACGATGACGATCCAGATCGCCTTGCGCACGCCACGGTGCCGGGTCGGCGGCTGGACGGCGCAGTCGACGATGCTGTACACCCAGAAGATGGCTGCCAGGAACCCGCCTACGATCAACAGTCTCGCCACCCCTCCAGTGTAGGCGGGTGAACGGGAGGTGGATCGGCCGCAGCGGCATGACGAGGGCTCGGATCGCGTTCCGACACCCGATTGTTAGACTGCGCGGATCATGCCCACCCCGTCGATGCGCCTGCGACCGCACGGCGCCGAGCGGATGCTGATCGTCCGGATCGGTCTCGCCCTCGGCCTCGCCCTGCTGCTGGTCATCGGCGCGTGGTCGACGTCTCACGGCAAGGCCGACGCGCATACGACCCTGTGTCTCGCACCGGGGATCTCGGCGGCATCCGCATCCGACCACCACGACAGCGGAGCCACGGTCGTGGACGCGGTGTCGTCCGACACCGGAACGACCGCGGTCGCCGCACTGTGCTGCATCCTGCTCGTGCTTCTGTTCCTGCGCGTCGGTCGCGCCGCACGCCTTCTCGTGAGGAGCCGCGGGTTCCTGACCTCAGCTCCCACACGCGCCGGCCCTCGCCTGCACGTCCCCGCGCTCACGCTCACCCAGCTCTCGCTCTCCCGCACCTGAATCAGGCACGCCGATCCTCGGCGACTCCGGCCGCGCCGCGGCATCCTCACCCCTGCCTGATATCACCCGTCGGAGAACCCCATGAAGACCCCTGTCAAGGCGACCCTGATCGCCATCGCTGTCGCCATCGTCCTTGCGATCGTCGGCATCGTCTACGCCATGTCGCAGCGCGCCGAGGAGCCGGCTCCCCCTGAAGGCGAGAAGCTGCAGACCGTGCGCACCGACTCCCACGTTCTCGACGAAGGAGGCGCGGATGCCGTCACCGTCGTGGAGTTCCTCGACTTCGAGTGCGAGGCGTGCGGCGCGTTCTACCCGATCGTCGAAGACCTGCGAGAGCAGTACGCCGGCGACATCACGTACGTCGTGCGGTACTTCCCGCTGCCGGGGCACATCAACTCCACCCCGGCCGCACTCGCTGCAGAGGCCGCGGCGCAACAGGACCGTTTCGAGGACATGTACCACCGCCTGTTCGAGACGCAGTCGCAGTGGGGCGAGCAGCCTCAGGAGACGCCCGAGGTCTTCCGCGGATTCGCCGCAGACCTCGGACTCGACATGGCGGCCTACGACGCGGCCGTCGCCGACCCCGCCACGCTCGCGCGGGTGCAGGCCGACAAGAGCGACGGTGAGAAGCTCGGCGTGCGCAGCACCCCCAGCTTCTTCATCGACGGCGAGCCCGTCGCGCTTCAGGCCTGGGGCGACCTCGAGGCCGCCATCGAGAAGGCGGTGAACGAGAGAGCCGTGAACGGCTGAGCCGGTCTCGGGATCAGTCGCTGTCGAGGCGCAGGATGCGGTCGTCCCCGGGCCGGGGACTGCCGCGTCCGTCGGTGTTGTTCGTGAGGACCCAGGGCGTGCCGTCTGGCCCTGTGACCACGTCGCGCAGGCGGCCCAGCTCGCCCACGAACCGCTCGGTGCCGGTCGTCAGATCGTCGAGCGGCACGACGCGCAGGCGCTCACCGCGCAGGTTGGCGATGAGGATGTCGGATCCGGTGACCGCGATGCCGCTCGGGCTCGCGTCGTCGGGCGACCACTGCTGCACGGGGTCGGTGAAGTCGTCGTCGTCGGCGATCCCCTCGACCTCGGGCCACCCGTAGTTGCCGCCCGGTTCGATCACGTTGAGCTCGTCCCAGGTGTCCTGACCGAACTCGCTCGCGTACATCGTGCCTTCGGCATCCCAGGCGATGCCCTGCGGATTCCGGTGCCCGTAGCTGAACACGGGCGAGTCCTCGAACGGGTTGTCGTCGGGGATGTCTCCCTCTGACGTGAGTCGCAGGATCTTTCCCGACAGGGCATCCACGTCCTGGGCGCTGTCGCGGTCGCCCGCGTCTCCCGTCGTGACGTACAGCATCCCGTCCGGTCCGAACGCGATACGTCCGCCGTTGTGGTTGCCCGCCGCCGGGATGCCGTCGATCACCGTCGTCGGCTCGCCGAGCGAGAGATCCCCCGCCTCCCCGGTGATCTCGCGCCGCTCGACACGGTTCTCGTCCTGAGCGGTGAAGTAGGTGAACAGCTCGCCGTCGCGCACCGCGAGTCCGAGCAGCCCGCCCTCGCCGGCGGGTACGACGCCGTCGATCACGGCGACCTCCCGGGTCTCGCCGTCGTCGGCGATCTCGAGCACCCGCGCGCTGTCTCGCTCACTCACCAGCGCGACGCCGTCGTGGAAGGCGATCGACCAGGGCGCGTCGAGCCCGTCGACGAACGAGTCGGTCGCCGGTGGCGAGACCGAGGTCGGCTCGGCCGAGCACGATGCGACGACCAGAGCGACCGCGGATGCCGCGACGAAAGCGACCGATGTGCGGAGTGTGGATTTCGCAGGCATGCTTCCATCCAACGCGGTATCGGCACCGAGCGACAGCCTCGACCTCGGAACCGCGGTCAGAACCCGTATCGGCGGCCCGGATGCAGGAGCACAATACGGATATGAGCGAGGGCTCTTCCCTGGAGCAGCCCGTGCCCGGCGAGGGGCAGGCACCGGCATCCGATGACGAGGTCGCGCCGCCGACGAGCGAATCGGATGCGGTGCTGGGCCGTCGTGCGCAGCTGCTCGCCACCGAGCATTGGGGCCTGCTCGCCGCCCGCAGCACCGCCCAGAGCGAGGTCCTCACTCGGATCACGATCTTCCTGACGCTGGTGTCGGCCGGCCTCGTGACGATCGGGCTCCTCGGCCAGGCATCGGACTTCGGCGGCTGGTTCGGCGGAGCCTCGCTCGCCATCCTCGCGTTTCTGTCGCTCATCGGCTTCATGACGCAGGCGCGGGTGATGAACGTCTCGGAGGAGGACATGATGTACGTCGTCGCGATGAACCGCATCCGCGGCGCCTACGTCGACATCGATCCGGCCGTGGCCGACGTGTTCCTCGCCTCGCCCTACGACGACCAGCCGGGCATGAAGCGGACCTACTCG
This sequence comes from Microbacterium sp. Leaf159, assembly GCF_001423615.1. Taxonomy (GTDB): domain Bacteria; phylum Actinomycetota; class Actinomycetes; order Actinomycetales; family Microbacteriaceae; genus Microbacterium. The sequence goes on from NZ_LMOU01000002.1 coordinate 487,748, forward strand.
TTCCTCCGGCCGCGGCGCGTCAGCATCCTGCTCGGCAGCTCGGTCATGCTGCTGATCGTGGTGAATGCATGCGTGGTGGGGATGCTGGTGGGCTCGGCGATCATCGCCGGCGGGGGCTCCTTCGGCTGGGCGATCGGATGCGGGGTCGTCGCCGGTCTTCTCTTCGCCGCCGGGTTCATGATCTTCGGCGGCGTGGGGTTCCGCTGGGCCTGGGGTCACTACGTCGCCCGTCGGCCGACCCCGGAGAGCGACCCGCGCTCGCTACGCTGAGCGCATGACCGAGGCGAGCACCCCCACATCGCGTCCCGCTGTCGCAGTTCTGCGGCGGATACCGGCGACCCTCACGATGGTCGCGCTGATCCTGGCCGTCGGAGTGGTGTGGCAGGGGCTGTGGAGTCCGTTCGAGAAGACCGACCTGTTCGCGGACGTCGCCTACGGCCTGCCGAACTTCCTCGACGGCAAGTGGTGGACGCCCCTCACCGGCACCTTCTTCGTCAACGCGCCCTGGGTCTATCTCTTCACGATCTCGGGATTCTGGGGCATGGCGTATCTCGAGTTCCGGCGGGGTTCCCGAGTCGCCCTCGCCTACTACTGGGTCGGACAGCTCTTCGCGATGTTCGCGACCGCGCTGGTGCTGGCCTTCGCGTCGCAGCTGCCGTGGGCGTGGGCCGATGCCCAGGCCCAGGCGCTCGACGTCGGCGCCTCCGGGGGAACCATGGCGTGCATCGCCGCCGCGGTCGGACTGTTCCGCCCGCCGTGGCGGGTGCGCGGCTGGCTCATCCTGCTCGGGTTCGTCTTCATCGCGATGCTGTTCTGGGGCGCACTCGCCGACCTCGAGCACCTGCTCGCGGTGCTGCTCATCCTGTTCGCCGACCGCACCCTTCGCGTGCAGCGGACCACCGTGCGCGAGCAGCGCCTCATCGCCGTCGTCGCTCTGCTGGTGCTGGGCGCGGTCGAGATCATCACGACCCTGGTGGCGACCGACGGCCCGTTCGGTCCGACGGAACCCGCATCCGGTGGCTTCATCGATCTGGCGATCGACCTCGTCGTCATCGTCGTGCTCGTGAACGGGCTTCTGCGGGGGCGGCGCTGGTCGTGGGTGCTCGTGATCCTGCTCGGCCTCTTCAACATCCTGATCGGAGCGCTCGTCCTCATCCTGATCACCGTCTTCTCGCAGGCCGACATCGATCTGCGCTGGGACGGCGAGACCGAACTCGCTCTCGCGAACGGCTTCCTCTGGCTGATCCTGCTCGTCTACCTGATCGCCGTGCGTCGGGCGTTCCGAGCGAAGCGGAAGTCCCTCCTCGGCATCCAGCCCGCACCCTCGGTCGACGAGGTGAAGGCCGAGCTGCGCGCGCACGGCGGCGGCACCCTGTCGTGGATGACGACGTGGGAGGGCAACAGCTACGCGCGCAGCGCCGCGGGGATCGTGGCGTATCAGCGGCGGGCCGGCGTCGCGCTCGCACTCGCGGATCCGATCGGCCCCGCGGATGCTCGTGCAGACGCCGTGACGGACTTCATCCGCACGGCGGAGAATGCAGGTCTCGTGCCGTGCTTCTTCAGCGCGGACGATGCCACCCGCCAGGCCGTGCCGTCGACGTGGCGGAGCATCGTCGTCGCGGACGACACGATCGTCGACCTGCCGGGGCTCGAGTTCACGGGCAAGCGCTGGAACTCGGTGCGGACCTCGCTGAACCGCGCGGGTCGTGACGAGATGACATTCAGGATGACGCACCTGAAGGCGGAGTCGTGGGGCGTGCAGCAGCAGCTGCGGGCGATCTCCGAGGCGTGGGTCGGCGACAAGGACCTCCCAGAGATGCGCTTCACGCTCGGAACGCTCGAGGAGGCAGAGGATCCGGAGGTGCGTCTCGCTCTGGCACTGGCTCCGAACGGCGACGTCGACGGTTTCCTGTCGTGGCTTCCCGTCTACGGCGACGACGGCACCGTGCGCGGGTGGACGCTCGACCTCATGCGTCGGCGGGAGGGCGGCTTCGCCCCGGTCATGGAGTACCTGATCGGGTCATCCGCCCGGCAGTTCTCGGAGGAGGGCGCCGAGATCATGTCGCTGTCGGGAGCACCCCTCGCTCACGACTACCCGCCGGATGCCGGCATGATCGCCGCGCTGAGCGACCGCCTCGCCGAGGCGCTCGAGCCCGTCTACGGGTTCGGATCGCTGCACCGCTTCAAGCAGAAGTTCCACCCGCGCTACGAGACCATGTACCTGCTGTTCCGCGACGAGGCCGACCTCGCGGCGATCGGCACGGCTCTGACCCGGGCGTTCCTGCCGGATGCGACGCTGCGGCAGTTCGCGGGTGCGGGGCTCGAACTGGTCCGAGGCAGCAAGGACTGATCCCGGTCATGCGCGCTCACCCGCCAAGGGTGAGCTCGGGTGCGCCTTCCGGAGCTCGCCGCCAGGATGAAGGCACCGTCGAGGAAGGAACCACGATGACCGACACTCCTGCGCCCGTCACTATCGCGAACTTCGCCCGTATCGAGAGCGCTCGCATGTTCGATGCGATCGCCTCCGCCGCCGGCGGGTCGAATCGATGGAACCACTATCGCGTGCCCACCCCGATCGACCGGCAGACCGTGATCAGAATGAATCGTGACACTCTGTACAGCGCCGCGATCATCGACGTCTCGCGCGGCGCGACCATCACGATCCCCGATGTCGGCGACAGGTACGTCTCGGTGATGCTCGTGAACGAGGATCACTGCGTCAACCGCGTGCTCCACGACCCCGGCACTCACGAGCTGACGGCCCAGGACCTCGGATCCGATCACGTCCTCGCAGCGGTGCGCGTGCTGGTGGATTCCGAGGATGCTGACGACGTCGCCGTGGTGAACGCACTGCAGGACCGGTTCGCGTTGACGTCGGTCGCAGGCGGCGAGTTCCCCGCCCCGGTCTACGACGAGGAGAGCTTCGCCGAGACTCGCGCGGCGATCCTGACGCTGGCGAAAGGGCTCGGCGGATTCGAACGCTGCTTCGGCCGGGCCGAGGACGTCGATCCGATCCGCCACCTCCTCGCCACCGCGGCCGGCTGGGGCGGACTACCGGAGAACGAGGCGTACTACATCAACGTCGACCCGCGCCTGCCTTTCGGCGAGTACACGCTGCACGTCGGCGATGTGCCCGTCGACGGCTTCTGGTCGGTGTCGCTGTACGACGGCGACGGGTATTTCGCGGCGAACGAGCAGGGGGCGTACAGCGTCAACAGCGTGACCGGAGCGCGGGACGCCGAGGGCTCGATCACGATCCGCTTCGGCGGCGATCTCGCCCTTCCTAACGCGCTCCCTCTCCCTGAAGGGTGGAACTACCTGGTTCGCCTCTACCGCCCGCGACCCGAGGTCCTCGACGGCACGTGGTCGTTCCCGAGCCTTCGGGCATCCTGACGCGGCGGGTGCCGGCTCGACCTCCTCAGCCGTCGCGCGGTGGCTTGCGCATCTTCTTGACGTCGGTGCGCCGCTTCTTGGCGGTCAGCCGCCGCTCCTTCGATCCGCGGCTGGGCTTGGTCGCCCGACGCTGCGGGGCCGGCGGGCGCAGCGCCTCGGCGACCAGCGCCACGAGTCGTTCACGTGCGGCGTCACGGTTGCGCAACTGGGCGCGGTGCTCCGATGCGGCGATCGTGAGCACCCCGTTCACGAGACGACCGCTCAGGCGGTCGACGATGCGGTCGCGCTGATACGGCGTCAATGTGGTGCTGTTCGCGGCATCCCACACGAGCTCCACTCGGGAATCCGCCGTGTTCACGCCCTGCCCACCCGGCCCCGACGAGCGCGAGAAGCGCCACGACAGCTCGGACTCGGGGATCGTCAGACTTGACGAGACCCGGAGCCCCGGACGGTGGGATGACGGCATGCATCCATCATCCCTCCCGTCCGGTCAGTTGTCGGCGCGTGCGAGTTCCGTCGGCACGACGGCATCCTCGCCGAGGGACCCGCGCTTCGCGGTGTTCGCGATGTGCGCGCGGCCGACGACGATCGCGGCGACGACCATGATGGCCGCACCCAGCCAATAGGGAGCCGCGTGACTGACGGTGACGTAGAGGGCGCCGGCGATCAGCGGTGCGACGGTGTTCATCGCCGCGGCGAGCGACTGGGTCGCCCCGCCGAGCCAGCCCTGCTCGTCGTCGCCGACCGCGTTCGACATGGCTCCGTCCATCGCGGCCTGCGAGGCGCCCTGACCTGCGGCGAGCAGAAGCGCACCGACGATGAACACCCACGGCTGCGCGAAGATCGAGGCGACGACCGCGAGGCCGATCAGGCCGATCGTCTGCGCGACGATGCCGCTCACGATGACGCCGCGCTCTCCGATACGAGGCAGCAAGATTCCGAGCAGCACACCCTGGATGATGATGTCGATGATGCCGACGGCGGCCGTGAGAAGACCGATCTGGGTGGGACCCCACTGGATCGAGTCCAGGGCGAGAACGCTGAAGTTGTTGACGAAGAACCCGAACGGCAGCGCGAGCAGACCGAAGCCGATCATGAGGCCCCGGAGCTCCTTGCGGCTGAAGGCGTCCTTGAAGACGGCGAACGGCTGCAGATCGCGCACGGCGATGCGCGGGATGCGGTTCTCGGGCTTCAGGCTCTCGGGGAGCAGGAAGATGCTGAGGATCGCGATGATCAGCCCGACCGCTGCGGTGAGGAAGACCGGGAGTTGCAGGCTGACGGCTGCGAGGAGACCGCCGATCGCCGGGCCGATCATCATGCCGATTCCCGACAGGGCGCCGAGCAGTCCGAACCGCTGAGCGCGCTTCTCGGGCGGGGTGATGTCGGCGAGATAGGCGAAGAGGGCGGGCATGTCTCCCGCGGTGAGGCCCTGGATGACGCGGGCGAGGACGAGCACCCAGATCGCTCCGCCGATGCCGAACAGCGTCATGGCGAAAGCGGCACCGAACGCGGCACCGATGATGACGGGTCGGCGACCGAAGCGGTCGGAGAGACGGCCGAGGAAGGGAGCGACCAGGAAGGCGCAGAGGCCGTTGATCGCTTCGAGCACACCGACCCAGATCGCGAGATCGCCTTCGTGCGACACGTATTGCAGCACGACGAAGGGCAGGACGGGGAGGACGACGGTCATGCCGATGACGGTGAGCATCGTCAGCACGATGAGCATGATCCAGGCGCGCTTCTCGCTGCGCGCAGGCGGGTTCGTAAGTGAAGTCACTCCGAAACTGTATCAATACCAGTTTTGTTGTCAAGCCAGTTTTGTATCGAGTTCGCGATATCGTGGAGGGATGACGAACTCTGAGCCGCTCGGACGCCGCGAACGCAAGAAGGCCGCGACCCGCAAGAACATCTCCGATGTGGCGACGATGATGTTCCTCGAGCGCGGCTTCGACAACGTCAGCATCCGCGAGGTCGCCGATGCTGCCGATGTCTCCCCCACCACCGTGTTCGCGCACTTCCCCCAGAAGGAGGCGCTCGTGTTCGATGAGGACGACGAGCAGCGCGATCGACTCGTCTCGGCCGTCCGCGACCGCGCTGAGGGCGTCACGATCAACCGGGCGATCCGCGACTTCTACACTGCTGAGGTCGGCGCGAACATCGACGAGCACGGCAACGACGTGACCCGGATCTTCCTCGCGTTCCTCAACGAGACGCCGGCATTGAGCGAGTACGCCGCGAAGATGTGGCTGCGGCACGAGGATGCTCTGGCGGACGCGATCGCCGACGAGCTCGGACTCCCCGAGCCGACGGCCGAGATCCGCGTCTACTCCCGTTTCGTCCTGCAGATGCAGCTGCTCGTCAACGAGCACGAGGACCAGCTCGGGATCCTCGACGCCGGCTTCGCCGTGCTCGAGAACGGCTGGGCTCCGGTCGAGGCGGCCCTCGCGGAGTCGCAGGACTGAGTCCGAAGGGTCTCAGAGAGCGGCGAGAACCTCCGACGTCGTCCGCACCCTCCCGAGCGCAGGGAACACACGGGTCAGCGAGCGCTCGTGACCGGAGGGGTCAGGGTCGGAGACGGCATCGGAGACCACCACCACCGAGAACCCCAGATCGGCGGCAGAACGTGCGGTCGACTCGACCCCGAAGGTCGTCGCGAGGCCCACGATCACGATGTCGGTGATCGCCTTCGCAGCGAGTTCTTCCGCGAGGGACGTGCCCGCGAACGCGCTCCACCCGGCCCGCCGCTGCACGGCCTCCTCGGGACGACTCTGGATCCCGGGCGCGAGCTCAGCGAAGCCCTCCGGCCACACTCTTCCTCCGGGTCCGTACTCGGTGACACCCGGCGCGGTACCGGTCGAGACGACGAAGGCGATCGGGCGACCGGAGGCACGGAAGGCCTCCACCAGGCTGCCCACGCGCGACACGAGGCTCTCGGCGCTGACCGCTCTCGCATTCGGAAGGGTTCCCGCCTGCACATCGACGACGACCAGCGCCGTCGATGACGGGAGTTCGATGTTCGGCATCCGCTTCTCTTTCCCTGTCGTCACGGGAACGTGACGATAACCTTCTCGGCCGCACCCGGAGTCGCCGCCAGCGCGAGGGCCTCCTGCACCCGCGCGAAGGGGATGCGATCGCTGATGATCAGTTCGTACTTGCGCCAGTTCGCGATGATGTCGTCGGTGACCTCGAAGATCTCGGTCGGGTACCCCATCGAGAGCACGAGGGTGAGCTCGGTCGTGAGCAGAGCTCCGAAGTCGATCTCGACCGGCTTCTTGTGCACGGCGACGATTCCGAGGGTCGCCCCCTGTTTGGCCGCCGACGTCGCCGTGGCGATCACCGCGGGCGCACCGGCGGCATCCAGGTAGACATCCGAATCCGGCCGCTCACCTCGCACGCCGACGACCGGCGCGGCGGCACCGTGCAGCTCGACCAGGCGGGCGAAGACATCTTCTTCCGCCGAATTGATCACCGCATCGGCGCCGATCAGCAGCGCCTTCTCGAGACGGTTGGGCACGATGTCGACGACCACGACGTGGCCGGCGCCGCGCGCCTTGAAGCCGAGCACCGCGCCGAGGCCGATCGGGCCGGCCCCGAACACGACGACCTTGTCGCCGGGCTTCGATGCCGTGCGGTTGGTCGCGTGCCTCGCGACGGCCATGGGTTCGTTCAGCGCCGCCACCTCCCACGGGATCTCCTCGGGGATGACGCGGAACTGCACCCCGGCCCGAGCGTCCTTCAGGACGATGACGTCGCTGAATCCGCCCTGTGCGCCGCCGCTGCCGAGCAGACCGTCGACCGTCGCCATGACGTTGATCACCACGTGGTCGCCGACGTGCGCATCGCCCACCTCGGCGCCGACCTCGATGACCTCACCCGCGGGCTCGTGCCCCAGCGGAGTGGCCCCCTGACGGGGCGGGATGCCGCCGTACATCGTGTACATGTGGTCCGACCCGCAGATGCCGCAGGCCTTCATCCTCACCAGCACGTCGCGGGGACCCGCCGTGGGCTGCTCGACCTCGAGCACCTCGGTGGTTCCGGGACCTGTGATCACCACTGACTTCATGCCGTTCTCCCTCGGTTGCATCGGCCGACGCAGTCTTGCGCTGTCACTAAACAACATTAGTGACTCTAAGCTGTCTCCGTGGCTGGGAGTTCTCGCAAGACACCGACCATTCGGGACATCGCCCGAGTGAGCGGGGTGTCGGCGACCACGGTGAGCTTCGTGCTCAACGACACCGCGGGCCAGACGATCCCCCTCGGCACTCGCGATCGTGTCCGCAGCGCGGCGCAGGAGCTCGGGTATCCGACCACGCTCGCCCGCGCCCTGCGAGAGGGCACGACTCGCACGGTCGTCGTCGCCACCGGCGGACTCCCCCGGGGCACCGCTCTCGAGTCCTTTCTCGACGGCCTCGACATCGAGCTCTCGAGCCGCGACCATTCCGTCGCCGTGCTCCGAGCGACCGGCGACGCCCTCGCCCGCACGATCGATGCGATCTCGCCTCGAGCCGTCATCGACCTCGGCGCGATCTACGCCGGCGCCGAGAGCGACGGCCTCGACGGCGGATGGATCGACGGCCTCGCCTCGCACACGCTCACGCAGGCGGGCCATTTGGTGGGCTTCGGCCACTCGCGCATCGCCTTCGCCCGCCCCGCCGAGACCGTCGGCATATCTGCGATGATCGGCCTCCGGGAACGCCATCTCCGAGAGTCCGCTCGGGCGCTCGACATCGCCCCGCCAGCGACGATCGCGATGCCCGAGGATCCGGATGCCGGCACAGACGCCCTGAAAGCGGCGATCTCCCGGGGCGTCACCGGTATCGCAGGCTTCGACGACGACTCGGCTGCACGCGTCCTGCGCGCAGCGCACAGCCTCGGCATCCGCGTTCCGCACGATCTGTCGGTCATCGGCTTCGACGACGCCGGGTGGGGGCAGCACACCACCCCCGGACTCACCACGGTGCGCATCGAGGCGGTCGACTACGGACGTCGAGCCGCACGCGGCATCCTCGGCATCACGGATCCGCATGCTCCGGTACCGCACTCGTGGGTCGTCGAACGCGGGTCGAGCAGCTCGGCCCCGCAGAGCACGACGTGAACTCCTACCGGCAGGACGACTGGGACGCGAGCCCCGTGCATCCGTCGACGATCCGCGAGCCGTACCTGATGGGCACCGGCGTCGTCACCGGCGAGGACACCGACACCCGTCCGCTCGCACCGCCGCACTCGCACCCCGATGCCATGCTCGCGTGGTGCTACCGCGGGACGGTCTGGGTGCAGCTGCAGGAGTCGATGTGGCGCCTCGCTCCGGGGCAGGGAGTGTGGATCCCCGCGCACACTGCGCACACGGCGCGCCACGAACGCGGCTCGACAGGGTGCTACACCTACATCGCCGACTCGTCGCTGATCACTCCGATCGACGACGTGACACAGGTGCTCGTCCCGCGAGCCGTGCAGGAGATGCTGCTGCATCTCGGCATCAACGACATGCCGACCGAGCTTCGAGTGCGCATCCAATCCGTGCTCATCGAGATGCTGCAGCATCGGTCCGCCGAGGCCGCGGACGGATGGGGCGAGGTGCCGTTGCCGGCCGATGAGCGCGTACGCCCACTGGTGCAGGCCGTGCTCGCCGACCCCGGCGACCCGCGCAGCGCGCGGCAGCTGTTCCTCGCGCACGGACTGCATGAGCGCACGGTGCTGCGCATCTTCCAGAACGACGTCGGCATGACCTTCGCCCGGTGGCGCACCGGGGTGCGGATGACGCTGGCTGCCCGACTGATCGTCGACGGCACCCCCATCGGCGCCGCCGCCCACCGATGCGGATACTCCACGACGAGCGCGTTCTCGGCAGCGTTCAAAGAGCGCTTCGGCCTCACCCCGAGGCAGCACGTCGCGCGCGTGCAGGCCGACTCCGCGCACCAGCTCTACTGGCGGTGACGCTCCCGGGATGACGGCATGATGTCGATTCATCGACACAAGTCGTCCGCCTGACGACACTCGCGCCCTCATCCGCGTTCTAGCATCGATCTGTTAGGACATGCTTACCTAACCTCGCGCCGCGTTGACGCGGCATACCCTCCCCCCTTTCCCTGAAGGAGAATCATGACGCACGCTTCTGCGCGCCCGAAGACCCGCCGTGGTGCCGCGCTCGTCGCGGCCGCACTGGCCGCCGCCCTCACGCTCGCGGGGTGTTCGGCATCCGGCGAGTCCGCCGACTCGGCCTCGACCGCAGCCTCCGCCGACAGCGTGGTCATCGAGCACGCCCACGGCGAGACGGTCATTCCCGAGAAGCCGCAGCGCATCGTCACGCTCGGCTGGATGACATCGGACATCGTCGCCGCCCTCGGCACGAACCCGGTCGGCATGGAAGAGGTCTGGGGCGCAGATGAGAGCGGATACCAGCCCTGGTTCGAGGACTTCGTCACCGAGGAGTACGGCGAGACCCCCGAGATCATCCCGTTCACGGATGACGGTCCCAACTACGAGGCGATCAAGGCGCTCAAGCCCGACCTCATCCTGAGCCTCTACTCGGGGATCACCGACGTCGAGTACGAGCGTCTGACCGAGATCGCCCCGACCGTGCCCTACATCGAGCGCGCGTGGGACCCGAGCACGTGGGAGGACATGACCCGCACGATCGGCAAGGCGATGTCCGAGGACGAGAAGGCCGAGGAGCTGATCACCGAGACCGAGGAGATGATCACCTCGCTCGCCGACGAGCACCCCGAGTTCGACGACAAGAGCTTCGTCTGGGGCCTGACCCTGAACGAGGGCGGCACGGACCTCGGCGTCTACCTCGAGTACGACCCGCGCGTGCGCATCACCGAGGCCCTCGGATTCACCTCGACCTCGGCCATGGACAGCTTCCTGGCGAGCGCCGAGGGCGACAACTGGTACACCGGAGTCAGCCTCGAGAAGCTCTACGACGTGCAGGCCGACCTGTTCGCAGCATGGGGCAGCAGCGTCGACGAGGGCGAGTACACCGTCGAGAACAAGGTCGTCTCCCGCTGGGAGCCGATCGAGGCGGGCTCGTACGTGATCTACGCCGACGACGCCCAGGCCTCCGCGATCAGCGCTCCCACCGTGCTCTCGCTGAAGTACATCCTGCCGACCTACGTCGACGACCTCGCAGCCGCGCTGCAGGGCGAGCCGACGATCGCCGGCGAGTGATCCGAGAGATGTCCCTGGCGACGGAAGACGGCACGGACGTCTCGATCACGGGCGCGGGGAGTCGTGCAGACGACTCCCCGCGCCGCAACGGGACGCTGGTGGCTGGGCTGGCCGCAGCGACCATCGTGCTGGCCGCCGTCGCCATCGCCTCGCTCGCCATCGGCAATCGCGCGATCGACCCGGTGACGGTTCTGAACGCGGTCTTCGCCTACGACGACGCGAACCCTCTGCACCTGATGGTGATGGAGCTGCGCGTCCCGCGCACGCTGCTCGGCATCGTCGTGGGCGCGGCGCTCGCCGTCTGCGGCGGACTGATCCAGGCGTTCACCCGCAATCCCCTGGCCGACCCCGGCATCCTCGGCGTGAACGCCGGAGCGTCGTTCGCCGTGACGTTCGCGGTGGGGATCCTCGGCCTGACCACCCCCGGCGCCTACGTGCCCTTCGCGCTGCTCGGCGCCTTCGTCCTCACCGTTCTCGTGTACGTCCTCGGCTCGTTCGGACGCTCGGGTGCGACGCCGATGAAGCTGACCCTCGCCGGCGTCGCGCTCGGGGCGGCGTTCACCGGCTTCACCACCGCGATCGTGCTGCGCGACCTCGGCACACTGCAGGTCATGCGCTTCTGGGGAGTCGGATCCATCGGCGGCCGCACGCTCGACCAGCTCGCCTGGGCCGCACCGCTCATCGCCGGCGGGCTGCTCATCGCCCTGCTGTGCGCCCGCTCTCTCAACGCGCTCGCCCTCGGCGACGACCTGGCGCAGGCACTCGGGGCCCGCGTGCGCGTGACCCGAGTGATGGTCATCATCGCCGTCACGATCCTCGCCGGCACGAGCGTCGCCGCAGCCGGTCCCATCGCCTTCGTCGGCCTGATGATCCCGCACGTCGTGCGCTGGTTCACCGGTCCCGATCAGCGCTGGGTGCTCACGTACTCGATGATCATCGGCCCGGCCTTCCTGCTGCTGGCCGACATCCTCGGTCGCATCGTGCTGCCCAGCGGCGAACTCCGCGTCGGCATCGTCACGGCGCTGCTCGGAGCGCCGATCCTGATCATCCTCGTGCGTCGCAAGCGGGTGAGCGGACTGTGAGCATCGACCAGCATCCCCTCGACCAGTTGACCGCGGCAGAGCGAGGCTCCGACTTCACCCCCGTCGATCACGGTCGCCGCCTGTTCCGCATCGAGACCGCCCGCATCGCCGCGCTCGTCCCGGTGCGCTCGGTGCTGGTGTGCGCGGTGCTCGTCGTCGTGATCATCGCGGCCGGTCTGGCGTCGATGACGATCGGCGCCTATGAGGTCGACTTCCCGTCCGTCCTCCGTGCGATCTTCGACCCGTCATCCGACCCCGACATCCGCCAGGTCGTCTTCGAGTGGCGGCTGCCGCGCGTGCTGTTCGCGGTGCTCTGCGGCGCGGCCCTCGCGCTGGCGGGCGGCATCTTCCAGTCGCTCACCCGCAACCCGCTCGGCTCCCCCGACATCATCGGCTTCGGCGTCGGCGCTCAGTTCGGCGTGACGCTGATGATGGTCGTCCTCGAACTGAACACCTACATGTTCAAGGCGGTCGGCGCCCTCGTCGGCGGGCTGATCACCGCCCTGCTCGTCTACGTGCTCGCGCACAAGAACACGCTGTCGTCGTTCCGGCTGATCATCGTGGGCATCGGCGTCTCGGCGGGGCTCGGGTCGCTCACCTCATGGATCCTGATCTCGGTCAGCGTCGAGAAGGCCATGATGGCGGCGACCTGGGGCGCGGGCTCGCTCGCATCCCTCGGGTTCGACCAGCTGATTCCCGCCGCGGTCGTCTTCGCGGTCGTGACCCTCGCCTCCCTGCCCCTGAACCGCACCCTTCCCGTGCTCGAGATGGGCGACGACGCGGCGACCGCTCTCGGCATCAGCCCCGGCCGCACGAGACTCGCCGCGATGGTGTTCGGTGTGGCTCTGGTCGCGCTGGTCACAGCCGCTGCCGGGCCGATCTCGTTCATCGCCCTCGCCGCCCCGCAGATCTCGCAGCGGCTCACCCGCTCGAACACACCCATGGGCACCGCGCCGGTGATGCTCACGGGCGCGGCACTCGTCGTCGTGTCGGATGCTGTCGCCCAGCTCGTCGCCGTGCCGGTAGGCGTCGTGACCGTGTCGGTCGGCGGGCTCTATCTCGCCTGGCTGCTCGCCGCCCAGTACGCGCGTCGCGCCTGAAAGGAACATCGATGACCACCTCGCTGCTGGCCCGCGACATCACCCTGAGCTACGGAGACACCCCCATCGTCTCGGGGCTGTCGCTGGAGGTTCCGGATGACTCGTTCACGATCATCATCGGACCCAACGCGTGCGGCAAGTCGACGCTGCTGCGCGGCTTCGCCCGTCTGCTGCGCCCGACGACCGGGGCCGTGCTCCTCGACGGGGCGGAACTGCGCACATTCAAGCCGAAGGAGGCGGCGAAGCGGCTCGGGCTCCTCCCCCAGTCGTCGATCGCCCCAGACGGCATCACGGTCGCCGACCTGGTCGGCCGGGGACGGTTCCCTCATCAGAGCGCGATGCGCACCTGGAGCAGTGCCGACGAACGTGCGGTATCCGAGGCGATGGCCGCCACCGGGGTGACCGACCTCTCTCGTCGCCTGGTGGACGAGCTCTCCGGTGGTCAGCGTCAGCGGGTCTGGGTCGCGATGGCGCTCGCGCAGCAGACCAAGCATCTGCTGCTCGACGAGCCGACGACGTTCCTCGACATCGCCCACCAGATCGACCTGATGGAGCTGTTCGCCGACCTTCATCGAAACGGAACGACCCTGGTCGCCGTGCTGCACGACCTCAACCACGCCGCCCGCTATGCCACCCATCTCGTGGCGATGCGCGACGGCGAGATCGTGGCCCAGGGCGACCCGCGCGAGATCATCACGGCCGAGCTCGTCGAGTCCGTGTACGACCTGCCGTGCCGGGTGATCACCGATCCCGTATCCGGCACCCCGCTCGTGCTGCCGCTCGGTCGGCGGAAACCGTGATCACCACCCCGCGCCGGCTCTTCGCGCTGGCCCTCACATCGCAGGGTCGTGGGCTCACCCTGACGGCGGCGACGGCACTCCTGATCGTGCATTCGCTCGCCGAGGCCGCGATCCCGGTGATCATCGGCGCGACGATCGACCGCGCCGTGCTCCCGTCGGACGCGGCCGCGCTCGCCCTCTGGATCGGCATCCTGGTTGGCACCTTCCTCCTGCTGACGGCGAGCTACCAGGCGGCGTCACGACTGATGGTGGGCGTCTACGGCTACGGCGAGCAGGCGCTGCGCCACCTCACGCTGTCGCGGATGCTGCGCCCTCGCCTCTCTCGGCGCGCGACCACCCCGGGAGAAGCCCTCACGTATGTGACCTCCGACACCTATCGCGTCGCGGGCGTGGCATGGTCCGTCGCCCAGCAGTGCGCGACGATCGCGGCGATCGCCGGCACGGCTCTCGCAATGCTGGTGATCTCGCCGATCGCGACGCTGGTCGTGTTCGCCTCGACCGTCGTGATGATGTGGGTGATGAGGGTCGTCTCGCGTCCCCTGGAACGCCGAGGCGCCGCCGAGCAGCACGCGGCGACCGAGGCGGGCGCTGTCGCCGCCGACTTCATGTCGGGATTCCGGGTGCTCGTCGGCATCGGCGCGCGCGAAGAGGCGGTGCGACGCTACGTCGCCGCCAGCGATGCCAGCCGCATCGCCGCGACGACCGCCGGGCGCTCTCTCGCCGTGTACGAGGCGGTGAGCTCGGCTCTCGCCGCCGTGGCGACCACCGTGCTGGCCGGGCTCTCGGCGTGGTTCGCCGCAGAAGGGCAGATCACCATCGGCGAACTCGTGACGGTTCTCGGTCTCGCCCAGTTCCTCAGCGGATCGCTCGCGTACGCCGGGTCGTTCCCCTCGAACTGGATCCACAAGCTCGCCTCCGCGAAGCGCTTGGCCGAGATGATCAACGCCGACGACCTGCTCGACGCACCCGCGGCGCGGTCGTTCGATCGTTCTCGCCGAGTCGCCGACGACGTCGCACTGACCTTCCGTCTCGGCCTCGAGGGACCGATGCACATCGACGTGCGCCGCGGCGAGCTGCTCGGCATCCGCCCGTCCGACAGCGACGAGGCGCGCGCGCTCTCGCGACTGCTGGGGCTTCGGACACCACCCGATCGCGGCCAGGTCTCGATCGCGATCGACGGATCTCTGCACGACGTGAGCGAGCTGGATGCCGCGGAATACCGCCGCCGGGTCGTCGCCCTGCCGCACCGCCACACGATCACGACCGGAACGATGCGCGAGGCCGTGGGCGGACCCGGCGCGGGATCTGCGCGGTCGGAACTCGTCGACGTGGCGGCTCTGCACGACACGATCAGCGAGGTCGGCGGATGGGATGCGCAGGTCGGCGAGGCCGGCAGGCGTCTCTCGGGCGGACAGCGGCAGCGGATCGGCATCGCCCGAGCCCTGCACGCCGAGGCCGAGCTCCTGGTGCTCGACGAGCCGACCTCGGCGGTGGATGCCATCACAGAGGCGCACATCGCGCGCGCTCTCGCCCGGCGCGACAGGACGACGATCGTGATCAGCAGCTCCCCCACGCTTCTCGGGGCGTGCGACCGCGTGATCGACCTGGCGCCAGAGGGATCGGACGACCGCCATGACTGACACTCCGACTCCTCTGCTGCCGATCGCGACGGGCACTCGCGTGCGCATCGTCATCGGGATGCTGCTGCGCCGCCACCGCGGACGCACCGTCGGCGTGGCGGTGCTGTTCCTCGGGGCATCCGCTCTGGGCATCGTGCTGCCCGCGTGCCTGGGCCGGATCGTCGACGCCGTATCGACCGATGCGGGTCTTGCCGTGATCGCGGGGTGGGTCCTCGGCGCCGGCGCCGGCGCCATCGGGGCGGCAGTGGTGATGCTGTGGGCGGCCCGCGTGCTGACCGGGCTCGTGCAGGACGTGCTCGCCGATCTGCGCGAAGACGTGTTCGCCTCGGCGATGCGGCTGCCGGTGAGCACGGTCGATGACGGAGAGACGGCGGATCTGCTCTCGCGTGTCACCGGCGACGTCGATGCGGTCGCCGAGGCCGGCGGCAACGTCGTGCCGGTTCTGCTGTCCGCGGGCTTCGCGATCGGGGTGTCGATCGTCGCGCTGACGGCCCTCGACCCCTGGCTCGCACTCGCGGGCGTCCTCTCCGTGCCGTTCTACGTGCTCGGGACCCGCGCGTTCCTCCGACGCTCCCGGGTCGTGTTCCGCGAGGTGCGGGTGCGCGAGGCCGCACGCAGCCAGGCTGTGCTCGAAGCCGTCGAGGGCATCGAGACCCTCACGGCACTCAACGAGCAGCACCACGCGCTCGCGAGGGTCACGGCGCGGGCGGAGGACTCGATCAGGATGCAGATCGAGGGCGTCCGGGTGCGCAATCGACTGTTCCGCTGGATCAACGGCGGAGAGCTCGTCGGCCTCGGTGCGATACTCGCCACCGGATTCCTGCTGCACGCGAACGGCGCGATCACCGTGGGAATGGTCACGACCGCCGCTCTCGTCTTCCACCGCCTGTTCGATCCGGTCGGCCAGCTGATCTTCGGTCTGGACGATATCCAGAGGGCGGCGATCGGACTCGCGCGGCTCGTCGGCGTGATCGACCTCGCGCCGCAGAAGGACACGGCGACGTCCGCCGCCGCTCGCCCTGTCGGTGAGGCTCATCCTGTCGGCGGGCACACGCCGGTCGCGGTGGAGCTGCAGGATGTCGGCTTCCGCTATCCGACGACCGACCGGGGCATCGACGGCGTCACGCTGAGGGTGCAGCCCGGCACGACCACAGCCCTCGTCGGGTCATCGGGGTCGGGCAAGAGCACCCTCGCCAGAGTCATCGCAGGGCACCACCCGACGGCATCCGGAAGCGTCCGCTTCGCCCCCGCGGTGGCGACTCCCTACTACGTGTCGCAGGAGCTCCATCAGTTCCGCGGCTCGATCGCCGACAACCTGCGTCTCGCGGCACCCGACGCGAGCGACGACGAGATGATCGCCGCTCTGATCGCGGTGGGGGCGGAGTGGGCCGCGGAGTCCCTCGCGACCGTCGCGCAGGCTGCCCCGCTCGACGAAGGCCGGATCCAGCAGCTCGCCATCGCCAGGGCGCTGCTCGCCGACCCAGCCGTGGTGATCCTCGACGAGGCGACGGCCGATGTCGGGCTCCACCACCGCGACGCCGTCGAGGCCGCGATCAGAGTGCTGCGTCAGGGCCGCACGACCGTGCTGATCGCACATCGGCTGGAGCCCGTGTCGACCGCCGAGCAGATCGTCGTCTTCGCCGACGGTCGCGCGACTCAGCGAGGGACGCACGACGAACTGCTCGCGACCGACGGGCTGTACCGCAGCTTCTGGCTCGCCCAGAGCTCGACCGCCGAGTTCCGGTGACCGTTCCACCCCGCGGACGCACCCGTTTCTGAACGAGTGCGTCCGGTCTCGATCGGCGATGCCAGGATGGTCCCATGGCATTCGGGATGGCCCGCGACGTGCTGCGCCCCACGGACTCTCCGCGCGCGGATCGAGTGACGTATGTCGAACTGTTCTTCGACCTCCTCTTCGTCCTCGCGTTGACTCAACTGTCCGCCTACCTCTACGAGAACCAGACGCCTCTCGGTGCCCTCGAGGGGGTCATCATGGTGTGCGCACTCTGGTGGGCGTGGGTGTCGACCACCTGGGTGACCAATTGGCTCGACCCCGTGAAGCTTCCCGTGCGCGGCGCGGTGATCGCCCTCGCCCTGGTGGCGCTCGTGATGAGCGTCTCGATCGCCGAGGCGTTCGGCGAGCGCGCGTGGGCGTTCGCGATCGCCTATGTCGTCTTCCAGGTCGGACGCACGGCCTTCATCGTGTGGGCGACAGCCCGCCACGACCGGCGGGTGGCCCGCGACTTCTCGCTCATCCTGTGCTGGACGGTCGCCGGTGGCGCCCTGTGGATCGCTGGCGCGCTGATGCCCCTCGGGTGGCAGCTGCCGTTGTGGGCCGCGGCACTGGCACTCGAACTGCTGGGCACTGTGCTCGGTTTTCCGGTTCCCGGACGGGGGAAGGTCCGGCTGAGCTCGTGGGACCTCTCCGGTCCGCACATCGCCGAGCGCACGTCGCTGTTCGTGCTCATCGCGCTCGGTGAAGGCCTGCTGGTGACCGGCTTCGCGTTCGTCGACAAGGAGTCGTCCGTCGCATCCATCGCTGCGATGATGACGGCGTTCGTCGCGGCAGCGGCGACCTGGTGGATCTACTTCGATCACGGCGAACGCATCGGCGCCGAGGCGATCGAGGCGTCGAACGAACCGGCACGGCTCGCCCGCACCGTCTACACCTGGGTGCATCTTCCGATCATCGCCGGCATCGTTCTGATGAGCGTGGGCGACAAGGAGACGCTCACGCTTCCCGACCAGCGCGGCCCCGCCGCCACGGTGGTGATCGTCGGCGCACCGATCCTCTTCCTCACCGGTACCGTGCTGTTCCGCCGAGTGCTCGAGGGGCGCTGGGCCCGGGCTCAGCTCTTCGGTCTGGTGGCACTCGCTCTGCTCGCGGGTGTCGGGTTCGCGGGCTTCATCGTCAACGCTCTCACGCTGTCGATCACGGCTGCGCTCGTGCTCGTCGGTGTCGCCGCGGGCGAGACTGTCGAGCGTCTGCGTCGCGATCGCCGCTCAGGGGGCTGACCGGGCATTCAGAACCAGGACAGAGTGGACGCGACGGCGGGAATCGAACTGAACTTCGGCGTTAACGACGAATGGCCACGAAAACCGCGTAATTTCGCGGATATCGAGGCTTCGTCGATGCTCGCCGGTCACGTCGATCGGGGGTCGGGTTCGCGAAAGTGTGTGGGCAAGATGTGGGCAAGTTTGGATGCCGGGAAGAGGGTGGTTCGGAGCTGTGCGGTGTTGTTGGCCGACCGCGGTCGGCCTCGAGGGAACTGCCACCATTACTTCGACACCGGGGCACACCGCCGCACGCCCTGATGGCGCTGTGCGAAATGGTCGCGAGCGAGGGCCGAATGAACGGTACCAATTTTCGCACCTATAAACTGCGTGCACGTATTAAATGCGTGTACTATCGCAACATGCGATATGACAAGCTCGGACCCGTTCTTCGGGTAGCACGCGGAGCGCACGGTCTCGAGCAAGCCGACGTCGCTCGGGCGCTCGAGGTCGGCCAACAAGCCGTGAGCGCTTGGGAACTAGGAACTTCGCGCCCACGTGTCAAGCAATTGCCTGCGCTGGCGACGCTCCTTGGCCTGGAGGTTGACGAACTCCGGGATCTCGGCGACTACGAACAGCATCGAGCGCTGGAGGGTGGTAGGCCGAGGCTGCTAACACTTCCGTTCGATGCTCTAAGCGACGAAGCATTCGAGGCCTTCTGCCGTGACCTTGCGCGAGCGATGTTCCCTCGCCGCGAGGCAACCCGTAACGGATCGACGGGTTTCAAGCAGTTCGGTGTCGACGTCATCGTCGACGGTGAGGGTGAGCGAATTGGAATCCAATGCAAGCGTCACGAGACTTTTGGACCGAGTCAGGTCAGTGCCGCTATACGGGCGGTTCTCCCCACGGCTCACGTCGATAAGGGTGTGATCGCACTAAGTCGAAGCGTGGCGACGCCGCGCGCAAGGCTGGAAGTGGCCAAGAACCCGGATTGGGTGATGTGGGACGGCGAGGATCTGTCGAGCAGAGTGCGCGGCCTGAGCGATGATGTCAAGCTCACGCTGGTCGATGCATACTTCCCTGGCCTTCGGGAACCGTTTCTGGGAATCAGTGCACCATCACCGTGGCGTCAGGTGTCCGAGTTCGATACGACGCTCGCCGGGCGGCTCGGTTACGACCGCAACTTTGATCTCACGGGTCGCGACAATGAGCTCGACCAGTTGCATGAGCTGCTTTCGCAAGGTGCCCCGGTCGCGTTCGTCGTGGGACGCGGTGGCATCGGCAAGTCTCGACTTCTAAGTGAGCTAGGTCGAACGGAGCCGAATCGAGTGGTCCGATACGCATCTGGCGAGGCATTGGCTGCCCCAGCCTTCGAGCTACTTCCCGTCGGAGATCCTGTCATTGTGATGGATGACGCTGGTGATCTCGACAGCCGAGTGTCAGAACTGGTAACGGGAATCCGCGTCGCGCGACCAGACGCGACAATTGTCATGGCCGCCCGTCCGCGAACTTTTCCCGACCTGCTTGCCCGTCTTCGCATGACAGAACAAGACGCAGCGAACGTAAAGATCGAGGTCGGAGATCTCGATCTCGAGCATGCCGAACGGCTCGCGCGTCGCGCACTCGGAGCTGAGGCATCGGCAGACGTCGTGGAGCGGCTGGGTCGAGTGGGCTACGACTGCCCGCTCCTTATCGTGATCGGTGCTCATCTGCTTCGTAACGGACACGTCAGCGCGAACTCGATCGGCTCCAGCTACGAGCTTCGACAGGAGCTGCTCACTCATTTCGCAGACGTCGTGGTCCGCGGCGCGGGAAAAGAATCCCGCAGGATAGTCCTCGACGCTTTAGCCGCCCTTCAGCCGGCGAACCTCGATCAAGCAGAGACCCTCAGTGCGCTCCTATCGATCACAGGTATCGGGGAAGCCGAAATTCTCGACTGTGTGGACGATCTGGAGGATCTCGGAGTCGTGCTTCGTCGTGCAGCGACTGTTCGCGTGGTCCCAGACATGCTGGGTGAAGCTGTACTCGAGCGAGCGCTTGTTGGGAGCGGCGGAAGGGACAGGCGATTCGCCGCTGCACTGGCTGGCGGCGCGCGGGGCACGGCTCTCACGAATGCGATCCGCAATGTCAGCATCGTCGACTGGCGTCGGCGTAGTGCGGGGGAATCACAGCTCGCAGATGTTCTGTGGGGAGCTCTCGAAGTCGCGACCCGCACGGCTGGCAACACGGCTCGGATGAGCCTGGTCGCTGGCGTCGAGGACGTTGCGGCGATCTACCCTGAACGCGCACTACAGCTCGCGGCTGCCGTTATTGCAGACCCCAAGCCCGATGAGCCGAGCGAACTCGGAGCGCTATTCGGCCACTCGGCGTTCACAACTTCCGAGGACTGCAATCGCTCGCTCGCAAAGCTGATCCGCAACGCTGCGTATAACTCCGAGTACCTCGAGCGCTGCATGGACCTGCTACGGCTCATTGGCAAGGATGATGCTCGACCGGAGAACCAGAATCCAGAACACGCAACCCGCCTTCTACGCGAACTCGGGGACTATGCCAACGGGGCACCAGTCGCCGTTCATCTCGAGTATGTGCAGGTCGTCGTCAAGTGGATCGCCGAGACGGAATCGGACTCCGAGGCCGCACAACTAGTGGGCTTGCTGAAGGCCTCGCTTGCTGACGAAATCACCGTGACGCGATCGCGTGGGTTGTCGATCGAGTTCTCGCGCAGGCCGATCAATCTCGACGTGACCGAGCCCGTTCGTCGTGCCGTAGTCGACGCCGCGAACGAACTCGCCTTCTCTGGGCCGCCGCCCGTCGCCATGTCGGCGATCGACCTACTCGAAGAAGCCCTGCGTACAGGAGACAGAGCTGATCCTGTCACTGACGAGTTTCGAGCAGTGGCGCTGCGTCTCGGTGACTTGATGGCGTCTGACGAGCGGCCACCGTCAGTTCGCCTCTCGGCATATCGAGCGCTCGGGTGGTACGCGCACTATGGCGAGGGTGACCGCCAGGCCCTTGCAAGAGAGATGCGAGCGCGCCTCGTTGATGACCTCGATCTCCTCGTCACGCGCATGGTCCGCGGGGGCTGGGCGATCGACGACGATGACGCTACTGCCAATGATCGGTTCAACTATGAAGCCGCCCAGCGCGAGCACGCTCGGATCGTGTCGAAGGTGATCGCACACTGGGAGGGCTTGCCGGATGACGAGGCCGTCGACCACCTCCTGTCGATTGTCCGAGATGAGGAAATGGCGATGGGTCGATTCATCTTCCCGGACCAACTCGCGGCAAATCTGTTCGAGATCCGACCTGGTGCGGCGCGGCGCCTCCTCGAGGACGAATCGTTAGACGCGGTCGGCCGAGCTGCCCAAGCCGTTGCCTTGGCGGTACTTTTCGCGGTCGATGAGCCCGCAGCCGTAAACTCCGCGAACCGTGCGATGGACACGGGAGAGGAGGGAGCGCTCGTCGTCGCTAGCGGCGTCCTCCGACTCCAAGGGGAGCCACTGGGCCAGAGCCGGACATTGGTAGTAAGGCGGCTGCGCAGTACAGAGCACTCGAGCGTTGAGCGGGCTCTTGTGGGGGCTATGAGGTGGTTCAACATCGCGGACCGCGACCTTGCGATCGAGATCATCATGACCACCGGCATGGAGAATGACTCCCGGCTTGCGGCCGAGATTGCCGCGGTACTGACGGATGACCGAGTCATCTCGTGGGAGACGCTCTCGGATGCTCAGCGGGGCAAGGTCCTTGACGGACTCGCCGCGGCACCGAACGTGTCCGACTACAGCATCGAGCAGCTACTCGCTCGCCAGCTCGCGATCGATCCGTTCAGCGTTCTTCGGTTGTGGTTGCGGCGAATCGAGAACCCAAGGGAGTCCTCCGAGCGGTACGAGCCGATTCCCCACGGCCCGGTTGCCGGCCTAAACTTCCGAGCGAGCGCCGACTTCCCAGCAGTCCTATCGGAACTCGTCGAATGGTTGGCCAAGCCGGATGATTGGCGGCGCTCGTTCTACGGGCAGGATCTGTTCGAACTCGTGGTCGGCGCCTTCGATGCCGAGGTGCTCGAGATCCTTCGGCGGCTGATCTCGTCACGTGACGAATCTCAGATATCACTGGCTGCGGGGTTGCTTGGCAAGGCAGGGCACGGATTTCTTCGGGCCAACGTCCCTTTCGTCACCGCTGTGCTGGCTGAGATCGAGTCCTACCCGGACGACTGGGCGAAACGCATCCGAGCGGGTCTTCACGGTTCGGCGATCTACGGCATGAGGAGTCGAGCGATCGGCGAGGATGATCCCGCGGAGGTCTCGCTCCGCGACGACGCGAAGCGGATCGCTTCGGAGTTCCCGGTTGGCTCAGCTCCCCACAAGTTCTACTCCGATGTCGCTGCCGGTGCATCGCGACGTCTCCTCGAAGAGCGCGCGGATGACCGCACCGTCCTTGGACCGCGCAAATGGTGATCGCTAGCTCATCCCCACGGCACAACAACGCACAGACATCGACAACACGCCATGAGGCTGCCGTTCCACGGCCACCTGAGCTCGACCTTCCTCGAACACATCTCGAGACAGCAACCGTTCCGTCCGTAAATTGACGACTAGCCACTCCTCCTCTTCACCGATGACGCCCTCGAGCCGCTCGAGCGTGGTCCGAGGGAGCTCCCACTCTCGCAGACTGATCGGTCCGAGTCGGTCGCCCCAAAAGTAGAGCTTCGAGACGCGATCGTCGCTCCCAGCGGCTCGCTCGGCACCAAGCACGATCCCACGAGGTTGCATGCACACTCCACACGCCGCTCACGGTATCGGTCGACAGACGCGAGCGGGGTGTTCGGGCGCCGAATTGTCTTTCGTCCGGCCTTGCGTGCGCGTGGAGCGCCCGAAGAGTGTGGGCAAAATGTGGGCAAAACACGCTTTGCCGAGAAAGCCTATAGCCGCGATCCCAGTCGGCAGCGGGGATAGCGGCCCTTCGCAAGTGGACGCGACGGCGGGAGTCGAACCCGCAACGCCGTCAGATATGAGCTGAGGCCCGGGACCGCCCGGATCGCCGCGATGGGAACGACGTTACCTCGCCGTGATCTCGATGACCAGCATCGTTGCAGGGATTGACAAAGTGAGTCCGACGATGACGAGTGTCGTCACGCCGCGTCATCCGATTCCGTGCAGCCGGCGGTGTACGTTCGCCTCATGGCAGCCGCAGACTCCCTCGCGACGACTCCCCAGAAGACTCACCGCTACCTGCGTCTCTCCCTGGTGCTCATAGTCTTCACGCTGATCGTCAGCGTCGTGGTGCAGAGCATCGTCGTGACCTGGGAGCCGCTCATCTTCGGTTGGCACCCGCTGGCCTCGATCAGCCATACGTTCTACACCGCCGGGCGCGACATCTTCGTCGGAGCGCTGCTCGCGGCATCCGTGGTGCTCCTCGCCCTCTCCGGGCGGAGCCGCGCGACGACCCTCCTCGATGTGTGCGCGGTGTTCGCGCCACTCATCGCGATCGTGCCGACCGGTCTCGCCGACACCCGTGCGGTCGGTCACATTCCCTGCCCGATCATGGTGGAGTGCATTCCGGCGGAGGACATCGGCACTGCCAAGGCGGGCATCGCCGTCTACGCCGTGGTGGTCGTGGCGGTGGTCATCACGATGGCGGTGATCCGCCACCGCACCCGCACGCCGAATCGCTCAGCCCGGCTCGTGTCGATCATCGCGCTCGTCACCGCCGCGGTCGTCGTCGCCCTCGCCTTCTGGCCCGCGCTCAATGAGAACTTCCCGTTCAACTTCTGGCCTGTGGCCAGCATCCACTTCGCGGTGACCCTGCTGTTCTTCGGCGTGTTCGCCGCGGTGCCGATCCTCTACGCGGGCGGCCCGCTAGAGCCCGGCGAGACCCCGCCCACTCCTCGCCAACGATCGATCTACCGCTGGATCGCGGGGCTGCTGGTCGTCGACCTCCTGCTGCTCGTCGTGGCTCTGCTCTTCCGCCAGGCGTTCGGCGAGACCCCGGTCGTGCTCATCGGCGAGGCCGTCGCCCTGATCCTGTTCGCCACGTTCTGGTGCGTGCAGACGCTCCAGCGGTGGGACGACCCGAACCCACCGTCGATCGTCGCGCGCCGGTCGCTACCCGCGTGAGCCTGGGCGCCTCACTCACACCTCGATCGTGGCGACGATCTTGCCTCGACCACCGCCGGATGCGAGATCGGCGAGCGCCGCCGGAACCTGCTCGAACGGGTAGGTCTTCGAGACGACGGGCGTGAGCACCCCGTCATCCACCAGCGCCGCGAGGCTGCTCAGCTGCTGACCGTCGGCCCGCATGAAGAGGAACTCGTAGGTGACGCCGAGGCGCTTCGCCTGGCGCCTGATCTTTCGACTCAGCGCGGCGATCGCGAGCCGCACCACGGCGTTCACCTGCTTGCGCTTCGCGAACGCGGGGTCGGGAGGCCCCGAGATCCCGATCGCGAGACCGCCCGGCTTCAGCACCCGCAGCGATCTCTCGAGATTCTCCCCGCCGAGGCTGTCGAGCACGAGGTCGTAGTCCGAGAGCACCTCTGCGAAGTCTTCGGCGCGGTAGTCGACCACGACATCGGCGCCCAGGTGGCGGACGAAATCGGCGTTGGCTGCGCTCGCTGTCGTCGCGACGGTGGCTCCGAGATGCTTCGCGAGCTGGATCGCGATCGAGCCGACGCCGCCTGCACCCGCGTGGATCAGGACCTTCTGACCGGGCTCGACCCGGCCCCGCTCGACCAGCGCCTGCCAGGCCGTGAGCGCCACGAGCGGCAGGGATGCGGCCTCGGCCGCCGTGATGCGCGTCGGGGCGAGAGCGAGGTCCGACTCGGCGACGGCGATGCGCTCGGCGAACGCCCCCATGCGGCGCTCGTCGGGTCGGGCGAACACCCGATCCCCGGGTCGGAACGACTCGACGAGTCCGCCGACGCGGATCACGGTGCCGGCGACGTCGTTGCCGAGCACGACCGGCAGCGAGTACGGGAGGATCTGCGCGAACTCCCCCAGGCGGATCTTCTCGTCGAGCTGGTTGAGGCCGACGGCCTCCACCCGGACCAGGACGTCTCGGTCACCGACCTCGGGTTCAGCGGTCTCCCTCAACTCGAGCGGCTGCTTGTACTTCGTGAGCACGAATGCGCGCATCGTCGATCCCTCTGTTCTCTCGCCAGTCCGGTCAGACGGCCGAGGTGCGCAGCTGAGGATAGACGGCGTCGAGCGGCGCACTGAGCCCCGCCTTGAGCTGCACCGAGATCTCATCCGCGAGCACCTCGTACTCGCCCCGTTCGGTCGCGTCGAGGATCGCCCGCACGAGGTCGGCCGGGTCGGTCTTGGGGTCGGAGACGTGCTCGGCCATCGCCGTGTCGACGTAGCCGACGTGCACGCCGACGACGTGCACTCCCGCGGGTGCCAGCTCGAGACGCAGCGAGTTGGTCGCCGACCACAGCGCCGCCTTCGTGGCGCTGTAGATGCCACCGACCGCGAACCACGCGAGAGCGGAGTGGATGTCGATGACCGTGGCTCCGTCGCGACCCGACAACAGCGGGGCGTACGCCCGCGTCAGGAACAGCGGGCCGAGGAAGTTGGTCTCGACGTTGCGGCGGATCTCGTCGTCCGTGTGCGTGAGGATCCCCGCCGTCGGCACCGAGGCGCCGGCGTTGTTGATCAGCACGGTCACGTCGGATGCCACCTCCACGGCGTCGCGGATGGACTGCGCATCGGTGACGTCGAGCGTCAGAGGCACGACCCGTGCGTCATCCCACTCGCGCGGTGTGCGCGCGCTGGCGTAGACCTTCGCCGCTCCGCGTTCGAGCGCCTGGTGCACGAACTGGGTGCCGATACCTCCGTTCGCGCCGGTGACGAGGACGACAGCTCCGTTGAGTGAAGGCATGGACCGCTCTTTCTTCTTTGCGACTTCTTCTTGCGACAATGAGGGATGATCGCTGAGCGCATGCACAAGCGACTCCAGTCATAACCGACTGTACTCAGTTTCTATTCCGAGGGGATTCCGCATGTCGAACCAGGCCGCACCTCTCGGGCGCCGCGAGCGGAACAAGCAGCAGAAACTCGAGAGGATCACGGCGGCCGCAGCCGAGCTCTTCACCGCCCACGGCATCGATGACGTCACGACCCAGCAGATCGCCGAGAAGGCGGATGTCGGCACAGGGACGCTCTTCCTCTACGCCAAGACCAAGGGCGAACTGCTTCTGCTCGTGCAGAACGCGCACTACGCCGTGGCGCTGGAGAGCGGACGCACGGCGGCCGCAGCGACGGACGACACACTCGACGCGACCATGGCCCTTCTCCGCCCGATCATCGAGTGCAATCGGGTGCAGGTCGAGAACGGCCGCACCTACCTCCGCGAGATGGTGTTCGGCAACCCGGCCGACTCGCATCACGCCGAGGCTCTGCGCATCGTCGGCGAGACCGAGACGGCGCTGACCGGCATCCTGAGCCGCGATCCGCTGATCGACGAGCACCGCGCCTCGACACTCGCCCGGATCGTCTCGGCCGCGATGTTCGTCACGATGGCGGCGAGCGTCAACGCCGAAGCGAGCATCGACGAGATCGCCGACGATGTCAGGACCCAGGTCGCGACACTGCTCGATCGATGAGACCGGCGCTCAGCGCCTGATCGAATCGTGGAACGGGTTCGGCTCGAGCGTGAAATCGGTCGACGCATCCGCCCAGGTGCCGCCGTCGACCGGTGCCCGTCCGCGACGCAGTGCGGATATCGCCTTCGTCGCGGGGGCCCCGATCGCCAGTGCAGCCGCACCGGTGAGAGTGTGATCCTCCGACCCCAGCACGCTCGCGCGGTGCCACGCCTCGTGCATCGCTCCTCCCCGCGCGGCCGGCACCTGCCTGGCAGGCAGCGCGCCGGCCCGGCGCAGCGCGACGAGCTGCTCGACGTGCTCCCACCAGGTCGACTCGACCGAGGGATGGAAGTAGTTGTCGCGCAACCAGTCGGGATGCGGATGCCGGAAGCGCCCCGCCACGACCTCGCTGCGCCCGCCGAGCAGACCGCTGCCGACGAACACCGTGTTCAGCAGGCTCTTGCTCACCCCGAACGAGTCGAGCGCGATCACCGGCACGCCGAGGGCCACCGCCTCGACAGCTGCGGTCGAGCTCACGGTCACGAGCCCCGCAGCCGTCGACAGCGCCCGGGCCATCGAGCCGTACGAGACCACGAGGTTGTCGGGCAGCCGTGGCGGCAGCAGATCGAGGTACGGATCGCGTTCGAGGTGGGTCTCGGACTCCCCCGGCCGTGAACGCAGCTTCACCACGACTCGGCGATGGGGGTCGGCCTCGGCCGCCCGCACGAGGGTCGCCGCGATCTCCGCGCGCTCATCGCGACCGACCGGCACCAGCGCCTGCGCCGCGAACACGATGTCGGTGGCGGGCATCCGCACCGGACGCAGCTCCGACTGCGGCACCTGTTCCGGCGACCGGGGTCGCTCGGCCACGAGAGCTCCCGTCGGGCCTGCGGAGTCCGAGACGAGCACGCGCGCCCGGTCATGCGCGAGCATCCGGGATCGCGACCGCGCGAACGGCAGGGTCGCGAGCGCCGTCGGCACCTGCACCCCGATCCGGCGTCCGAGTTCAGCGAACGCTCGCTCCTCCCGATGCGAGTGCACGACGAGCAGATCGGCGTGGCGGCGATACTCCAGGGCTCCGCGCTGGGCCGGGATCGCCATGCCGGGGAGCCCCGCCACGACGACCGGGCGACGGGTGAGACCGTCGATCACCCTGCCCATGAGCCGCACGAACGGGCCTCGGCCTGCGAGCAGCACGACATCAGGATGCTGTCCCTCGAGCCAGCCCGCGGCCTGCGCGAAACTCACCCGGGTGACGTTCTCCGGCAGCATCCCGGTGCCGGTCAGCGCCGTGCGCTGCTGCTCGACACTCGCGGTCAGCGGAGTCTGCACGAGCAGCAGGTGCGGACGGATGCCGGGCACGCTGCCGAGCAGCGACGCCGACCACTTCACGAACGAGTCGGCGTCCGCGATCGCGACGACCCGCAGTGCGCCCGATCCGCTCATCCCCGATCCACTCACGCCCGATCCGCTCATGCCTGATCCACTCATGCCTGATCCACTCATGCCCGATCCGCTCATGCCCGATCCACTCAGGCGGAGACGCGACGCAGCTTCGCCATCGGCGCGCGCTCGCTGTCGAACACGCGCTTGACCCCGTCGCCGAGGGCCATCTCGATCACGCGGATGTCGCGCACGAGGTGCTCGAGGCCGGTCGGCTCGAGCGAGGCCGCGTGATCGGAGCCCCACATCGTGCGGTCGAGGGTGATGTGGCGCTCGACCGCGACGGCGCCGATCGCGACGGCCGCGAGCGAGATCTGCAGGCCGCGCTCATGCCCCGAGTAGCCGACGGGCACCCCGGGGTAGCGGTCGCGCAGCGTGGCGATCGCCCGGAGGTTGGCCTCTTCGGGCTCGAGCGGATACGTCGACGTGGCGTGCATGAGCACGACCCGGTCGGTGCCGAGAGTGGTGAGAGCTCGGTCGATCTGCTCGATCGTCGACATCCCCGTCGAGAGGATGATCGGCTTGCCCGTCTCGCGCAGTGCGACCAGCAGCTCGGTGTCGGTGAGGCTCGCCGAGGCGACCTTGTGCGCCACGACGTTGAGGTCCTCGAGGAAGTCGACGCTGGGCACGTCCCACGGCGAGGCGAACCAGTCGAGGCCGAGCATCGTGGCGTGGTCGCCGATCGCGATGTACTCGTCGCGGCCGAACTCGACGCGACGGCGGTAGTCGAGGTAGCTCATGGTGCCCCACGGCGTCTCGCGCGGCACGTCGCGCATGTGCTCGGGGGTCGAGATCTCGGGCGTGCGCTTCTGGAACTTCACGGCGTCGGCACCCGCCTTGGCGGCGACGTCGATCAGACGCTTGGCGATGTCGACGTCGCCGTTGTGGTTGAGGCCGATCTCCGCGATGAGATAGGCGGGGTGACCGCCGCCGATCACGCGTGAGCCGATGCTGACAGTCATGGTTCCTCCGGTCGTCGAAATGGCCTTCTCCCCTGAGTACGCGCCGGGGGTGAACTGCGTGCGACAGGAGGGTTACCGGAGTCGGTCAGGCCGGCAACACCCGTTCGATCAGCTCGCGCACGGCCCCGTGCCCGCCGGTTCGGCCCAGCACGACGCGGGCAGCTTCGAGGACGAGCGGATGCGCGTTCGCGACGGCGATGGGCCAGCCGACGATGCGCAGCGCCGGCAGGTCGTTGACGTCGTTGCCGAGATACGCGATCTCGGCGAGCGGGATGCCGTTCTCCTCCGCCCACCCGCGCAGAGCCGACTCCTTGTCGTCGATACCGTGCAGCACCGGCACACGGAGCTTCTCGGCCCGCGCGCGCACGACCGGGTTCACCTCGGTCGAGAGGATGAGCATCGGGATGCCGGCCCGGCGCAGCAGCGAGACCCCCATGCCGTCCTCCCGGCTGACCCGCACGCGTTCGACGCCGTCGGCATCGACGCTCGCGGTGTCGTCGGTGTGCACCCCGTCGAAGTCGGTCACGATCGCCCGCACCGGAATCCGCTCGGGTGTCTCGTGCAGGGCGGCGAGCGCCCGCGCGATCCGCAGCTGCTGTTCGTCGTCGATCTCGATGGCCGTCCACTCGGGCACCTCGGCGATGCGGATGCGTCCGAAGAAGCGATGCTTCGCCTCGCGGAAGCCGTCGGCCCGGAACACGTAGAACGCGCCCGTCTCGAGGAAGTGCGGCTCGCGGTCCTGGCGCCGCGGCCGGTGGGTCGCGTCGTGGTTCAGCGCCACGGCCGCCCCGGCATCCGTCTGCTCCGCGTCGGTGCGCGCCCACAGGAACCCGTACGTCTCGTGCGCCGAGAACACACTGTCCGCGCTGCCTGCGCGCACCTCGCGCACGGCATCCGCGAGCACGCCACTGGGGATGAACGGCGACGTCGCCTGCAGGAAGGCCACCACGTCGGCCCCGTCACCCGACCTGTCGAGTTCGTCGAGCGCGTGCAGGATCGCGCTCTCGGATGACGCGGTGTCACCGGATATCCCGGCGGGCCGCCGCACGACCCGCGCCCCCGCAGCCGCGCTCACCGCGGCGATCTCGTCGTCGTCGGTCGAGACGACCACCAGGTCGACGCCCTCGGCTGCCTGCGCACTGCGCACGGCCCGCTCGATCAGCGGTACGCCGCCGACCCGTCGCACGTTCTTGCGAGGCACGCCCTTCGAGCCACCCCGCGCCGGGATGATCGCGACCACCCGGGGTGCGACATGGTCGTGGTTCTCACCCTCGTGGTTCTCGCCCTCGTGGTTCTCGTCCGTGTTCGTGTTCATGGTCGTCAACCTCACCGTCCCCTGAGTGCGCGCCACGCGCGCCCGATCCGTCGCCGCGCGCCGAGCGCCGTCAGCCGTGCCTGTTCGACTCGACCGATTCCGCCGGCCGGACGCAGCGCACGGCGCACCGCGGTCTCCGGCGGCGCCCCCGGCAGACGCAGCTCCGACAGCCGCTCAGAAGCGAAGTACCTGTCGCGATCGGAGGGACGGATGCTCGTCAGCAGCTCCTCCGCGCGCGCCCGCAGGTGTCCGGCGACGACCGGCTGCATCGCGTAGCCGACCGCGTCGATCAGCAGCTGCATCCGCTCGGGCTCCCGAAATCGCGAGTCCCGCCGGGTGAGCGCATCGACGATCGTCGCGGGAACGCGATTGCTGTTCTCATACGGGGCCAGCCGAGAGACCACGGTGTCGGCACCGACTGCCTCGATCTCCGTGCCGAACACCGCCTGCACCGTGGGCAGAGCAGTCGAGAATCCGGCGACGACGGCGCGCGCGTCGATCCGCTCGGCCAGCATCTCAGCGGCGAGCGCGCCCCGGTATTCGTGGAAGACGGCCCCGCGCACCGCCGCCCGATCGCGCAGCGCGTCGCTCAGCCGAGGTGGCGCGGCAGGATGCGGCTTGAAGACGATGTGCGCGGGCCCGAGCTCCGCGGCCCGGTCGATCATGCGCACCTGCAGCGCCACTTCCTCGCTCTCGCTCACGAGCCCGAGTGCCGACAGGTACTGGCCGAGGACGAGCACGGTCGGCTCTCCCTTGAGCGTGCTGACGAGACCGTTCGTGTCATCCACACCCGTTGCCGTCTCGGCGAGCACCGCGCGGAAGAGCAGAGGAGAGACCGGCACCGGCGTCGCGGTGGGAGAACCGACCAGCGGCGTCACCCCCGGCACGACGTCGGCGTGCACGACGCGGCCGATCCGGGCGGTCACCGTGTGCGGCAGGCGCACCCGCATCGGCGAGTAGGTCATCAGCCCGTCGCCGATGATCGTGAGCCGGGCGTGCGGGAACAGCATCATCAGGGTGCGAGCGGGGGCGACCTGCGGGCTCTGCACCAGCACCTCGAGGTCGTCGCCGTCGAGGCTCCAGGTGCGGCTGAACAACCTGCGTAGCAGCGGCATGTCGGCGGCCGCCGGCTTCCATGAGCTCGGATGCAGCGGACCGAGCAGCGCGCTCAGATCCTCGACCCGGTCGAACCGATCCCGAAGACTCGAGAGCGCGGGGTCGGCGAGGATGCCCACCGACGTCTCCGGAACCCGCGACGACACGAACGGCACGAGGATGCGCTCGCCGTGTTCTCCGAGGAGTCCCTCGTCGAGCGCGGCCGCGGCCGTCGCGAGCCCGTAGGCGCTGTGCAGCGCGAAGAGCTGGGTCATGCGGCACGACCGACCGTGCGCAGCAACGGGGCGAGCACGCGCCGCCGCGGGCCGTCGAGTCGCGCCAGCACCGCTGCAGATTCGGTCTCGGGCAACCGTGCGAGCAGTCCGCGGATGCCCGCGCGCATCTCCGCGCGCAGCGACGGCGTCATCCGCCGCGCCCGCACGAGGTGCCGCGAACTCAGCGCCAGCACGGTCCACACCGCCTTCGGCAGGAAGCGGTCGGCCTCGGCATCCGCTGCCGCGATGTCGAGCACCTCATCCATGGCGCGGACGAAGTCGAGCTGCCGCCGATCGCGCACCTGCGTGAGCGAGGTCGACACCCCTCGGCGATAGAGCAGAGCGGGGGCATCGACCACCGCGAAAGAGCGGGCCCGCAGGTGCAGGCGCCAGATCCATGGGCGGTCCTCGGCGGTGAAGAGTCCGGGGGTGAACGCGGCGAGACCCTCGTCGATCAGCCGGCGGTGCAGGAGGCCCGCCCACGCGAAGGGGTAGTCGACCATGGTCGGCTCGTTCTCGGGCAGGATCGCCTCACGCGGCGAGCCCACTCGCTCGCGCCACGGATACGGGGCCGGCGCGAGCGTGCGCACACCGGCCTTCACGGTCACGTGATCCGTGCGCAGGAAGTCGCAGTCCAGGTCGCGCAGGCGACGCGTCAGCACGTCGAGCCGCTGCGGCTGCATCCAGTCGTCTCCGTCGAGGAAGCAGAAGGCATCGCCCTCGACGTGCGCGAGTCCCTGATTGCGAGCGTTCGCGAGCCCCAGGGGCTGCGGATTCTCGATGACCGTCGAGTGCGGGAAGCGCTCGGCGTAGCGCCGCATCAGCGTGCCGGTGTCGTCTCGGGATCCGTCGTCGATCGCGACGAGCTTGAGCGCCGCCGGATCGTCGAACTGGCGGGTCAGCGTCTCGAGTGTCGTGCCGATGTACGCGCCCGCGTCCTTGGCGGGCAGGATGACGGTGACGAGCGGTGTGCGCACGGAACTCCCCCGGGTCGACGGTCTCGGCATGGTCGCAGGCGATCGTTGCCGATCGGGGACCTGAGGGTGAACGGGCGGTGACGCGGCCCGATGCGTCCGCTGAGCGCGGGCACGGCGGATTCGCGCCTCGGTCGGCGATCGGCGACGATGGGTCAATGCTCTGGCCGTTCGGAACGACATGGCGCCCGGTGCGGCAGAAGCGTCGCGGCACCGTGGACCTGCGCTGGCTGAGCGCGCGCACGTGGACGCGCCGCTGGTACCCGCAGGGCATCGACCTCGGACTGTGGCACGGCCGGCGCACGCTCGCCGTGAGCTGGTTCCGTCAGCAGCTCGACGGGCACCACCTGGCCTCGCGGGTCGCTTTCGTCGACCTCGACCGGTCACGCCACCTCGACGTGCTGCTCGCGATCGAAGAGGACGGCGAGCTGCAGCCCGCGCGGATCCATGCCGGCGGCCTTGCCTGGTTCGACGACCGCCTCTTCGTCGCCGCGACCGGCAAGGGCATCTGGGAGTTCGACCTCGCCCGCATCCGCCGCGTCCGAGGCACCGACGCACGACGCCTCGCGGGTGCCGGTGGTCGGGGCGTGCGCGCCACCGCACTCGTCGCGGTGCGCACCCGCGTGCATCCCGTCGACATCCGCTGCTCGTACCTCGGTCGCGTGTTCGATGACGACGGCACACCGCTCCGCCGCGTCCTGATCGGCGAGTACACGAAGGACGACCAGGGGCGCGTCGCGGAGTTCTCCATCCCGGAGTCCGACGACGAGGGCTTCCACGAGGAGGGCCGCTTCACCCCCGGCATCCGCCACATGCAGGGCGCAGTGCGCTGGGGCGACCGGCACTTCGTCTCGCAATCCGACCGCATGCATCCAGGCATCCTGTGGACCGGCGACCGCGACGCCCTTGTGCGCGACCGGGTGCCTCTCCCGGTCGGATGCGAAGACCTCGCCCTCGATCTTGACGCGAAGCTGCTGTGGTCGCTCGGTGAGCATCCGTGGCGTCGAGTGGTGCGGGGCATCCCGTTCGCCTCGCTCGGCCTCGGCGACGGACAGCGCTCGGACGGCTGACAGCAGACGCCTCAGGTCGCGAACGTAGACTGTCCGGGTGAAGAACCGCGCACCTTTCCTCGTCTACACCGTGCTCCGACTGCTGGCATTCCTCGTGCCGCTCGCGATCCTGTGGTTCTTCTTCCCGATCTTCCGCGAGTTCTGGTGGCTGGCCGCGATCTTCGC
Organism: Microbacterium sp. Leaf159; assembly: GCF_001423615.1. Classification (GTDB taxonomy): domain Bacteria; phylum Actinomycetota; class Actinomycetes; order Actinomycetales; family Microbacteriaceae; genus Microbacterium. The sequence goes on from NZ_LMOU01000002.1 coordinate 521,798, forward strand.
CGCCCTCATCGGCGTCAGCATCTCGATGCTCTTCCTGCGCGCACCGCTGACCGACGCATCGGCGCGGCTGGTCGAGCGTCGGGGCGGACGCAGCGAGGCCGAGCAGGCCGACGCGGATGCCGAAGACGAGGCGATCGACGGGTCCGCAGCTGGCGACACCGTCACCCGCCGCGAAGACTGACTCAGCCGGCGAGGGCCCAGAAGAACGCGCCGGCGTAGAGCAGCGCGGTCAGCGAGGTCAGCGCCAGCGCTATGACCAGTTCCTTCGCCTGACGGTATGTCCAGACGATCAGGATCGCCGGGAGCCCCGAGAGCAGCGCCAGCAATCCGATCCAGGCGATCGGGTACAGCAGCGCGATGAACGCCAGGATGCCGAAGGGCGCCAGCACGAACAGCGTGAACAGCACCTGCGTCGCACGCTTGCCGATCAGGACCGTCAGGGTGCGCTTGCCGACCACACGGTCCTGGTCGATGTCGCGCAGGTTGTTGGCGAGCAGCACGGCACAGGCGAACAGACCTGCGGCGATGGCTCCGAGCCAGGCCTGCTGCGGCAACTCGAAGGCCTGCACCCAGGTGGTGCCCAGCGTCGCGACCAGCCCGAAGAAGATGAAGACGAAGACCTCGCCGAGAGCGTTGTAGCCGTAGGGGCGCTTGCCCCCGGTGTAGAACCAGGCGGCGATGATGCAGGCCGCGCCGATCGCCAGCATCCACCACTGCTCCGTGCGGATGACGATCGCGACGCCGACCGCCGCGGCGAGGGCGAAGAACACGAGCGCGATGACGAGCACGGTGCGGGGCTTCACTCGGCCGGACGCCGTGAGACGGGCGGGGCCGACGCGCACGGCATCCGTGCCGCGGATGCCGTCGCTGTAGTCGTTCGCGAAGTTGACACCGATCTGCAGCAGCACCGCGACCGCGAGGCACGCGAGGGCGATGACCCAGTGGAACTCCGGACCCGTGCTGCGCGCGGCACCGGTGCCGATGACGACCGGCGCGATCGCGAGCGGAAGCGTGCGCACTCGGGCGGCGCCGATCCAGTCGCCGACCGTGACGGGTCCCGCCTCGATGACGGGTCGCTGGGCCGGGTTGCCACTCGCCCGCTTCGCGGGGTTGCCGCTCACACGGGTCTGATTCTTCTTGCGCTTCGAGGATGCTGCCACGCAGGGAATCCTACTGGGGCGCCCGATGGACGCCTGTGCGATCCGCCCGATGAACGCCTGTGCGGTCGCGGCTGTCAGTCGCGGCGGAAGGTCAGATGCGTGACGCCGGACTCGGCGACCTCCGACGCGACGTCGTAGCCGTTCTCGATGCCCCGGAGGCCGTCCCAGATGCGCTCGCCACTGCCCAGCACGAGCGGTGCGACGGCGAGGTGCACCCGGTCGACCAGCCCCGCACGCAGGAACTGCCTCACGACGTCGATGCCTCCGCCGATGCGCACGTCGTCGCTGCCGGCCGCCTCGATCGCGCGCGGCAGGATCTCTTCCGGCGCCGCATCGACGAAGTGGAAGACCGTGCCGTTCGCGAACTCGATCGAGTCGCGGCGAGTGTGCGTGAGAACGAAGACCGGCACATGGAAGGGCGGCTCGTCACCCCACCAGCCACGCCACTCCGGGTCATCCGGATTCTGGTGCAGCCCGAACATGCCCGCTCCCATGATCTCAGCGCCGATGCCTTCGAAGTACGCGTGGGCGTACTTCTCGTCGACCCCCGTCGTGCCGGCACCCGAGTCGTCGCCCAGCACACGGGTGCGGAATGTGCGCGTGGCGGCATACGCCGCGACCAGACGCGGCCAGTCGTCCCCGAACGGCTTCTCGGGTGTCTGATCGGTGGTGGTCGCGAATCCGTCGAGGGAGACGTTGAGGTCGACGCGGACTGCCATGATGCTCTCTCTTCTACAGCTGCCGGGTGATGCGATCAGGTGTTCGGGTCAGGCGTTCGGGTTGCTGTCTTTGCCGTCGAGCCAGAGGGTGTCGGACGCATCGCCGTGCGCGCCGCCCTTGCCGACGTGCTTGTCGCTGATCTTCGGTCCTTTGAGGATCACGTGCACCATCGCCTGCGCGTGGCCGTGTCCGAGGCTGTACTCCTCCTTGAGCCAGTTGAGCACCACCGTCGACTTCGTGGTCTCGTCGAACCCCTGCTCCTTGGCGAGCTCGATGAACTGCCGAGGGGTGAGGCCGGTCTGGGTCTCGACCTTGTCGAGGTATGCCTGGAAGGACATGGATGCTCCTGGGAGTGTGCGTTGGCGGTGGGACCCTCTGCGACGAGAGATCTGTCACAGTATGGCCCGCGCGACGCCGTTCATCCAGAGTGCGATCAGGACTCGACGGACGGCTCCGGTGCGACGGCGATGATCGGCCGGTGCTCGTAGTAGGTCTGCAGCACGACCGTGGTGCGGGTGCTCACGTTCGCGGCCAGGCGGATGTCGCGGACGAGCTCTTCGAGCGCACGGGGCGAGGCGACCCGCACGAACAGCATGTAGCTCGCGTCGCCGGCGATCGAGTGGCACGCCTCGATCGCGTCGAGGTGCTCGAGAAGCTCAGGGGCGTTGTCGGGTTGGGCGGGGTCGAGAGGGGTGATCTCGATGAACGCCGAGAGAGGGGTGCCGACGAGCTCGGGGTCGAGGATCGCCCGGTATCCGGTGATGACCCCGCGGGTCTCGAGGCGACGGAGTCGCGACTGCACAGCCGATACCGACAGGCCCACGGCGTCCGACAGCTGAGACAGAGTCGCCCGGCCGTCTCGAGAGATCGCGGCCAAGATCGCGCGGTCGACAGAATCATCCATGGATGTAAGATTATCGTCAGGATTCCGTATATGCCGGAATCTTTCCGTCAAACTCTCCGATCGGAGGTCCCGATGTCCATCATTTCCGCCCACAGCACCGCTGTTCAGGCCATCGTCGGCGAACCCGAGGTCGTCGAGGACGCATCGATCGCCGAGCAGAGCGCCGCCTGGGCGCAGCTCAAGGACGCCGCCATCGCGATCCGCGAGATGCAGATCAAGGACGGCTCCATCCCGGATGCCGCGCACCACGCCGCCGCCCGTGAGCTCGTCGCCGCGATCACCGCCGGCATTCGCGCTCTCGCCCCCGCCTTCCCGCACGACGCCGAGTACCTCGCCGCCTCAGTGGTCGACTTCGACCGCTGGGTCTCAGAGGGCTTCGGCGTGCCGGACTTCCTCGATTCGCTCATGGCCTTCCAGCCGCAGCAGCACCGTGTCGACGGCATCCGTCATCTGGTCGTCTTCCCGATGTACACGCAGAACGGCTCGAGCGACCGACTCGTCGAGGCGCTCATCGTCGAGACGATCTGGCCGGAGTTCATCGCCGCCCTCGAGGCCGGCGACTACGGCAACAAGCTGTTCGTCTCGCTGCGCCTGGTCGACTTCACGCCCGGCTACGACACCAACTCGGCCGTGCTGTTCCCCGAGACCGTCGCGATGCGCGAGATCCCGTCGTTCACGTGGGGCGCGATCTTCCAGGACCGCGAGGCCGCCCGCTACCGCCGGGTCACCCGTGCCGCCGCCGCGATCACCAACCTCGACCTGCCGGAGCGCGCGAGCGCGATGCTCGACGACCAGCAGGTGGCCGAGAAGACCTTCGTCATGTGGGACATCATCCACGATCGCACCCACATGCGCGGCGACCTGCCCTTCGACCCGTTCATGATCAAGCAGCGGATGCCGTTCTTCCTCTACTCGCTCGAGGAGATGCGCTGCGACATGACGGCGTTCCGCGAGTCGGTGAACATCGAGCGCGCCCTCGCGGCCCGTATCGCCGCGGGTGAGGAGCTCACCGAGACCGAGCAGGAGATGCATGACTATGCGCACCTCGTGCAGTACGCGGTGATCTTCGACCGGATCTTCCGTTTCTCGATCACCGGCACCCGCACGCGCAACTACGACGCCGTCGGCGGACAGCTGCTGTTCGCCTGGCTGCACCAGCGTGGAGTGCTGCACTGGACCGACACCGCTCTCGCATTCGACTGGGACAACGTGCCGGATGCCGTCGTGGCCCTGGGCGATGCGATCGACGACCTGTACTGGCACTCGATCGACCGCCCCAAGGTCGCTCACTGGCTCGCCGCGTTCGAGCTCGTGCGCGGAACGCTGACACCGCACCCGGCATCGCAGTGGGCCCGGGGCCTGCCCGACGAGATCCTCGCCGGCGCGCCGAAGGGGTACACGGATGCCGTGATGGACGACGAGTTCCCGCTGTCGATGTTCTTCGAGACCCTCGACAAGAAGATGAAGACGGTCATCGAGTCGACCGTCGGCATCCGGGGCACCGACGACTGACTCGAATCGCGCATTTCTGGGGTCCGGTCGTGTGGTGCGACCGGACGCAGCGTCTGCGGCCATTCCTGCCCGGGGTGGCCGCAGAACTGTTTCTTCACGAGAGTTGAGCACATGACCGTCACGGATCGCACGATCGTCCTCGCCGGAGCCACCAGCGACTCCGGCCTCGCCCTCGCACGCGCCCTCATCGAGGCGGGCGCTCGGCTGGTGGCGACCGGCCGGTCCGCCGAACGGCTGGAACCGCTGCGAGCGATCGGCGCCGAGGTCGAGGTGGCGGATGCCACCTCCCTCGACTCGATGACGGATCTGGCCGCGCGGCTGGGCGCCGTCGACGCCGTGATTCCCCTGGTCGGCGGATGGCGCGGCGGCGGAGGGCTCGCTGGGCAGACCGATGCCGACTTCGCCGCCCTCCTTCCCGCCCTCGAAGCGGTCAGAGCGACCAGCCGGGCGTTCGACAGCGCGCTGCGCGCCTCGGATGCCGGCCGATTCACGATCGTGTCGTCGACCGCGGTCGGTCGCCCTCTCGCGGGTGGCGCGAACTATGCGGCGGTGAAAGCGGCGAGCGAGGCGTGGACCCGCGCGGTCGCGCAGGGCTTCGCGAAGGCCGCACGGGACGCCGGGGAGCCGCTGCGCGCGGCATCCGTCGTCTTCCGTGCGAAGGCTCTCGATCCGGCCTCCCTCGTGCCGCGGGTCCTGGCACTGTGGGACGACGACGCTGCCGCCCTCAACGACCAGATCATCACGCTCGACTGAACCCCTCGGGCACGACCGACAGCACCGGTCAGCGTCAACGCCCGGTCAGCGTCAACGCCCGGTCAGCGTCAACGCTCGGTCAGCGTCGCGCCTCCGGGATCTCGGGCGGCAGACCGCGCACCGGCGGCGGCGACTCCACGAGCCGCCCGTCGTCGTCGTGCGCATCGGCATCGGAGTCCGCGTCGGCGCCCGCCTCCGCATCCTCGTCCGGTTCCGTGGGATCCGTCTCGCCTGCATCCTCACCGTTCGGATCCTGCTCCGGCGCATTCGCGTAGAGCTGTGTGAGCTTGCGGTAGGACTTGGTGAAGAACGCCAGTGTTCCCGCGATCACCATGATGATTCCGGCGAACAGGCAGATCAGGGCGATGCCCCTGGCCTCTCCCTCGCCGAGCAGCCACTCCCACTGCCGCTGACCGGCGTCGGTCCTCATGTACGGGATGATCAGGAACTCGGCGATCGGCGCGATCAGGAACGCCGTGATCGGTGCGGCCGCGGCCTCCATCGCGGCGGCCACTCCGAACACCCGGCCCTGTCGGTCGTAGCGGACGACCTTCTGGATGATCGTCTGCTCGGCTGCCTCGACAGGGGGAACGAGCGCCATGTAGATCCACATGCCGATCACATACAGCGGCCACCACTCGCGCAGCATGAACACCGACCCGAGAAGCCCCATCGCGATCACGACGAGCAGCAGCGTGCGCATGGGTTTGGCGCCGAGGCCGAACTTCGCGACCAGGCCGCCGCCGATCAGGAAGCCCGTCGAGGCGAAGGCGAGCGCGAAGCCCCACATCTGGGCATCGAACAGGGTGAGGCCGTAGGGATCCATCAGCGCCATGTAGACGCCGCCGATGAGGTTGTTGAAGGTCGAGAAGATGATGAGCGCGAAGAGCCCCGGCGCGAGCCGGATGGCCTTCACGCTGCCGCGGAAGTCGAGCGCGCTCGTGGCATCGGGGTCGGGCTTCGGGGCACCCTCGGGGATGCGGATGAAGAGCAGGTGCACGAATGTGAGCACCATGGCGCCGATGGCGATCGCGAGCGTCCACCCCATGCCGAGGAACCCGATCGACAGGCCGGAGAACACGCTCGTCACGAGGAACGCGAGGCCCTGCACGGTGCCGACGAGGCCGTTGGCGTTGGCACGGCGGTCTTCGGGCACGAGAAGGGTGACGGTGGTCGAGAGCGCGATGTTGCGCAGCTGCTCGATGACGCCGCCGAACAGGATGACGGCCGAGAACACCCAGAACCACGGGCCGCCGAGGTCGAGCAGCGCCGCCTCGGGCTGCCAGACGTAGAGCACTCCGGCGACCAGGAACGCGGCGGCCGAGATGACGCTCGAGAGCAGCATCACCGTGTGCTTGCGGTTGCGGTCGACGATCGTGCCGAAGATCATCGCGAAGAAGGCGATGAACAGCATGTACGCGCCGCCGATGACACCGGTCGCGAGCACCGATTGCGTCTCGATGTAGACCCAGAACGTGAGGGCGAACCACAGGAAGCTCGTCGTCACGTTCGCGATGAGCGTGTTGACGAGGACGTTCGCGAAGGCGGTCTTCGCTGCGGTGCGCTCCATGAGTTCGAGGGTAGGCGGAGCATCCGACATTCGGTAGGGCAGTCCCGATCCGCGGACTCGGCCCCGAACTGCGGACGACACGGGCGGAGCAGTCCGCAGATCGGACGCGCTCCGCAGATCGGGACCGCATTGCCCCCGTAGGCTTGTCCGGTGACTATTCAGCATGACCCCGCGGTCCGGGGCTTCGCCAGCGATAACTATTCCGGCGTCCACCCCGAGGTCCTCGCGGCCATCGCGGCGGCGAACGGCGGCCATCAGGTCGCATACGGCGAGGATGCCTACACCGAGCGCCTGCAGGAGGTCTTCCGCGCGCACTTCGGCGACGGCGTCCAGGCGTTCCCGGTGTTCAACGGCACCGGTGCCAACGTCACCGGCCTGCAGTCGATGCTGCCCCGGTGGGGCGCCGTGGTCGCGGCATCCTCCGCGCACATCAACGTCGACGAGGGCGGTGCCCCCGAGAAGATCGGCGGCTTCAAGATCCTCGCCGTGCCGACCGACGACGGCAAACTCACCCCCGAGCTCGTCGACCGCGAGGCCTGGGGCTGGGGCGACGAGCACCGCGCGCAGCCGCTCGTGGTCTCGATCACGCAGTCGACCGAGCTCGGCACCCTGTACTCGGTCGACGAGATCCGTGCACTGGCCGACCACGCGCACGAGCGCGGCATGACCCTGCACCTCGACGGAGCGCGGATCTCGAACGCGGCAGCCGCCCTCGACGTGCCGCTGCGCGCGTTCACCCGCGACGCCGGCGTCGACGTGCTGAGCTTCGGAGGCACCAAGAACGGCGCCATGCTCGGCGAGGCCATCGTGGTGCTGAACCCCGAGGCATCGAACGGCCTGCAGTACTCGCGCAAGTTCAACATGCAGCTGTCGTCGAAGATGCGCTTCGTGTCGGCACAGCTGATCGCGCTGCTCGAGGGCGACCTGTGGCTGCGCAACGCCCGGCACGCGAACGCGATGGCCCAGCGTCTGCGCGGCACCATCGAGACCGGCATCGCCGACGGCGCGATCAACGGCGTCTCGTTCACGCAGCCGACCCAGGCGAACGGCGTCTTCGCGCAGCTGCCCGCGGGAGTCGCCGACCAGCTGCGCGAGTCGTTCCGTTTCTACGACTGGGATGCCGCTCGCAACGAGGTCCGCTGGATGTGCGGGTTCGACACCGAGGAGTCCGACGTCGACGAGTTCGTCGCCGAGCTCGCGCGTCTCACCTCGCGCTGAGAATCCGGTCGCGGCGCCCGCGACACACGAAGAGACCCACCGTCAGCAGTCGTGACGGTGGGTCTCTCGCGTATGCGGTGGGCCGGCGGCTAACGCAGCAGCCCGAGGTTGGCCAGCGCCAGACGGATGAGCGTGCCGCGCCCGCCCTCCATCTCGGCGGCCACCGCGTCAGACCCTGCGGCCTCCGCCGAGAACCAGGTGACCTCGAGCGCGTCCTGACGCGGCTCGCACGTGCCCGTCACCGGCACCACGAACGCGAGTGAGACGGCGTGCTGCCGGTCGTCGTGGTAGGCGCTGACGCCGGGGATCGGGAAGTACTCGGCGACTGTGAACGGCAGCGGCTGCGGCGGCAGCAGCGGGAACGCCATGGGTCCCAGGTCGTTCTCGACGTGGCGGAACAGCGCGTCACGGATCGTCTCGCCGAAGCGCACGCGCCCCGACACGATCGTGCGAGTCATCTCGCCCATCGGGGTGGAGCGCAGCAGGATGCCGATCTCGGTCACCTGCCCCGATCCGTCGGTGCGCACCGGGATCGCCTCGACGTAGAGCATCGGCAGGTGACGACGCGCTTCTTCGAGCTCGAACTCGCTCAGCCAGCCCGGGTTCGTGTCTCGAGCAGGGGGCTGAGCGGCGCCGAAGCCCTCGATCCCGTCGTCGGGCTCGGGGTCGGGATCAGGTGTGCGGACGGCCATGTGTCCTTTCTACCAGCCGCACCTTCGACCCGACACTGACTTGACATCCCTCACCGGCATACGATTCTCCGGCCGACCGGGCGCGTGTCCGCCCCCGCTGGCAGGATGGTGCAGGTGAGCGAAGAACTGACGATCGACGGCACCCTCACCCGCTGGTCCACCGCGGATCGGGCAGGGATGCCGCTGCTGGTGCTGCTGCACGGCTATGGAGCCGACGAGCACGACCTCTTCGGGCTGACGCCGTATCTGCCGGACGGCGTCGCCGTGGCATCCGTCGCCGCCCCTCTCTCACCCCCGTGGCCGATGCCCGGCCGATCCTGGTACGCGATCGAGGGACTCGACGGACGCAGCTCGGACTCGGTGACCGCTGCCGCCGAGGCGTTCCTGCACTGGCTCGACGAGGCCGCGCACGCTGCACCGGCCGTGGCTCTCCTCGGCTTCTCGCAGGGCGCTGCCGTCGCCCTCCAGGCCATGCGCCTCGCCCCCGAACGGGTCGACACCGTCGTGGCACTCAGCGGATACGTCGCCTCAGGAGAGCTGCCGAACGACGAGTCCCTGACCGAGCGGAAACCCCATGTGTTCTGGGGTCGGGGCACGAACGACCAGGTGATCCCCGAGGCCCGAGTCGTGCACACCGCACAGTGGCTGCCCACGCACTCCGAGCTGTCGGGGCGCGTCTACACCGGCCTCACGCACAGCATCTCCGAAGACGAGCTCGGCGACGTGCACGCCTTCCTCACGAAGTGGCTGAGCCGCAAAGCAAAGAACTGAGCCGCAAAGCAAAGAGCTGAGCCGCGAAGCGAAGAGCTGAGCCGCAAAGCAAAGAGCTGAGCCGCGAAGCGAAGACCTGAGCTGCACCTCGGAGCGATCAGAACCACGACACGCCCCGGGGTTGCGAAACCCCGACACGCCCGGGTATCGTCGTGGAGTCCTGTCCGCCGTGTCTGGAAGTCCTTTGATCTGATCCGTCGCCTCCGCGCTCATTATTCCGCGCGCTGACCCGACGATCGCCGACTCCACGGCAGACCATCGCCCCCGTCCTTCGCGACGGCATCCCCGCTCAGACGGGGCCCCGGGCGACCGGTGTCAGTGCACCCTCGCACTCGACAGGAGACACCATGTCAGTCCCCACTCTTCACTCCGCGGTCACTCTCGACCGTCTCACGTTCACCTGGCCCGACGGCACCCCCGCGCTCGACGCCGTGTCCGGATCCTTCGGCACGGGTCGCACCGGACTCGTCGGCCGCAACGGTGCAGGCAAGTCCACGCTGCTGCGGCTGATGGCGGGCGAGCTTACCCCGACCTCGGGGGTGCTCGCGGCGACCGGCGAGGTCGCCTATCTGCCGCAGCAGCTCACGCTCGACGTCGATCGCAGGGTCGCCGATCTCCTCGGAGTCGCCGTGCCCCTGGACGCCGTCAGGGCGATCGGCGCCGGCGATGTCGATCAGGCGCACTTCGATGCGGTCGGCGACGACTGGGACATCGAGGCACGAGCCGAGATGTCCCTGGCCGAAGCGGGCCTCGCCCCCGAGTTCCTCGACCGCAGGGTCGGCGAACTGTCCGGCGGCGAGGCGGTGCTCGTCGCGATCGCGGGCATCCGTCTTCGGCGCGCGCCGATCACCCTGCTCGACGAGCCGACCAACAACCTCGACCGTGACGCCCGCGCGAAGCTGGCGACGATGGTGAGGTCCTGGAAGGGCACGCTCATCGTGGTCAGCCATGATCTGACACTGCTCGAGCTCATGGATGACACCGCCGAGCTCTACGCCCAGACACTGAGCGTCTTCGGCGGACCGTACTCCGAATGGCGGGCCTGGTTGGATGCCGAGCAGGAGGCGGCGAGACAGGCCGAGGTCACCGCGAAGCAGGAGTTCCGCAAAGAGAAGCGTCAGCGCATCGAGGCGGAGGTGAAGCTCGCTCACCGCTCGCGCACGGCGAAGAAGGCCGAGATCGAGAAGCGGGTGCCGAAGATCATCGCCCACGGCCGCAAGATGGCGGCCGAGGTGTCGGCAGGAAAGCTCCGCACAGAGGTCGGCGCGAAGGAGGATGCCGCTCGCACCGCTCTCGACGAGGCCGGGCGACGCCTGCGATCCGACGCGTCGATGAAGATCGAACTGCCCGATCCGCAGGTGTCCCGCAGTCGTCGCATCGCCACGATCGGCGACGGCGAGCGGTCGTGGATCATCCAGGGCCCGGATCGTGTCGCGCTGATCGGGCGCAACGGCGCGGGCAAGACGACGTTGCTCGAACGGCTCGTGGCGGATGCCGGCGGCGTTCACGATTCAGCACGGATGCCGCCGATCCGCCCGCATGGCGGCGCGGAGGGTGCTCTCGAGGAATCCCTGCTGAATCCGGAACAGCCGTCGACCAGCACGGAACGACCGGAGCTGACGGCGACGGCTCTCACCGATCGCATCGGCTACCTGCCGCAGCGCGTCGACGGGCTCGACGAGAACCGGTCGGTGTTCGAGAACATCGCGGATGCCGCACCTCAGGTGCCCGAGAAGGAGCTGCGCAACCGACTGGCGAGGTTCCTGATCAGAGGGGCCACCGCCGAGAGGCCGGTCGCCGCGCTGTCCGGCGGCGAGCGCTTCCGGGTGGCACTGGCGAAACTGCTGCTGTCTGATCCGGCACCGCATCTCGTGGTGCTCGACGAGCCGACGAACAACCTCGACATCGACACCGTGGATCAGCTCGTCGAGGCGTTGCGCGCCTACCGCGGGGCGGTGCTCGTCGTGAGTCACGACGACGCGTTCCTCGCCAGGCTCGATCTGGACCTCACACTCGAGGTCGACGGCGAGGGCGCACTGAGGAATGCGGGGTGAGGAGCGAGGCTCAGACCAGCCCCGCCTCGTAGGCGAAGATCACCGCCTGCACGCGGTCGCGCAGATCGAGCTTGTGCAGGATGCGGCCGACGTGGGTCTTCACCGTCGATTCCGACACGAAGAGGGCCTCTCCGATCTCGGCGTTACTGAGCCCTTTCGCGATCGCGAGCAGGACGTCCTGCTCGCGATCGGTCAGGACGCTCACCCGCTCGTCGTCCGGCTCCGTCTCCCGGGGCAGCTGGGCGGCGAAGAGATCCAGCATCGCTCTGGTGACGCGCGGAGAGACGAGTGCATCCCCCGCGGCTATCGAGCGGATCGCGGTCATCAGTTGAGCCGGAGGCGTGTTCTTGAGCAGGAATCCGCTCGCTCCCGCGCGCAGGCTTCCGAACGCGTACTCGTCGAGATCGAATGTCGTGAGCACCAGAACCCGGCTGCCGGGAGAGCTGCGGACGATGCGTCGCGTCGCCTCGATGCCGTCCATCTCGGGCATCCGGATGTCCATCAGGATCACATCGGGAGTCAGTTCGGCCGCGAGATGCACGGCTTCCGCGCCAGAAGCCGCCTCTCCGACGACCTGCATCTCGGATTCGGCGTCGAACACCATGCGCATGCCGCGTCGGATCAGCTCGTGGTCGTCGACGATCAGCACTCGGATGGGCTGCGGGTTCATCGCTGCTCCTCTTGTTCGGGTCCACCCTGCTCGGGGATCACGGCACGCACACGCCAGCCGCCGCCCGGCATCGCCCCCGTGTCGACCGTGCCCTCGTAGAGCCGCACCCTCTCGCGGATGCCGATGAGCCCTCGGCCGGAACCGACCGACACCGCTGCGGGGCCGGGCTGCCCGTCGTCGGTCACGTCGATCACCACGTCGGATCCGGCGAAGTCCAGGGTGACGACGACCTCGCGCGGCTCTCTCGCATAGCGGAGGGCATTGGTGAGCGCCTCCTGCACGATCCGGTGGATCGCGTTCTGGAGCGCGGGCGAGACGGGAGGAGACCCGAGCGTGCGCACGGACACCGGCAGCCCTGCCGAACGGAAGGTCTCGACCAGTGCCGGGATCTCCTGCAGGCCCGGATTCGGACGGAGCGGATCGGTCTCCTCCCCCGGCTGCGGATCATCTCCGAGTGCGCCGAGAAGCTGACGCATCTCTCCGAGGGATTGCCTCCCGACGTCGCCGATCTCGCCGATCGCGCTCCGGGAGCGCTGCGGATCCTTCTCCACGAGCGCCCCGGCCCCGTCCGCCAACGACACCATCACGGACAGGCTGTGCGCGACGACGTCGTGGATCTCGCGGGTGATGCGGGCCCGCTCGGCGAGTGTCGCGAGCCGCGCCTGCTGATCGCGCTCACGGGCGAGCTGATTCGCGCGATCGACGATCGCCCCGATGTACCGTCGCCGGTCACCCACGGTGATCCCCATCAACGCCGCGATCAACAGGAAGACGAAGGAGATGAGGTCGATCGGACCGAACGGGAAGGCAGGACGGTCGCGCAGCAGCCCATCCACGAACGGCACGAGCAGTGCGACGACGAGCGTCAGGATGCTGAAGGCGATCCAGCCGCTGCGACTCGATCGGTAGACGAAGACCGCGTAGAGCGCGAGCGCCGCCCCCAGGGGTTCCGCGACGACGCCGAGGATGATCGAGACGACCGCGATCGCCCCGAAGACCGCCACTGCGGCCCAGGGGTGGCGGCGCCGGAACATCAGCGAGGCGCTGCCGACGATCGCGGCTGCCGCCGGGAACACGACGTCGACGCTCGGTGTCCAGACACCCGACGACAGGGGCGTGAGCACCGCCGCGAACATCGCGAGGATCAGATAGACACCGGCCACCACGGAGTCGACGAGCCAGGGATGCCCGTTCCAGAAGCGGCGGACCGCTCCTGCGGGCCGTGGGAGGGCGGCGGTCGCCTCCGAGCCCGACGGTGACTCTGCCATGCAACGACTCTACGCACCCCACCGGATCAGTGCATCGAGACGAGCGAGCGCTCATCCACGTGTGCGCCGATCGCCTCGGTCTGCGCCGCGAGAGGGCGTGTCGACATGTCGGCGGCATCGAGTCCGACCGCATGCGCGGTCGCGAATCCGAGGATCATGAGCCAGCCCATCCCGATCGTCGTGGCGACGAGCTCGAGAATGCTTCCGACGTCGGTGCGGAACTGGAGCAGCGAGAGGATGCCGCCCGCCCCGGCGATCACGGCCGTGGAGATGCCTGCCCCGAGCGACAGCCTGCGCAGCACCGGGCGACCGTCGATGAAGGACGCCTGGAGCATCGCCACTGCGGCGAGCGCGAACGCGAGCACCGCGGCCGTGGTGTGCACGAGATCCTGCCAGGTGAAGGTGTCTCCCACCGGCAGCGGGCACCCCGAGGTGCACGGCACCTGGGAGGCGAGGAGGAACAGCGACGAGGCGATCGCGATGGAGAGGGCCGGCGTCCACAGGCTGAGCACCGGGATGGTCGAGCGGAGTCCGCGAGCCGCCCATGCGACGGCGAACCCGCCGACGGCGAGCAGTATCAGCGCGATCTCGAATGCACCGGCGGTGGGTTCCCCGTCCGCTCCGAGGCCGCTCACGTACAGAGTCCTGTCGGTGCTCAGACGGGCGAGCCAGATGAGCCCGAGGGCCACTCCGACGAGTACGCTGCCGACGATCGCGGCGGCCGCTCGGGTGACGACGAAAGTGGACGGGACGGAGCGGCTGGAGGTATCGGTGGAGGACATACTGCGACGCTAAAATCGCGCCCCCACTCACCGCGTCGGCCTGGGATACCCCCTTCCGGGCGGTGTCGTACTTGAGGATGACCCCCTCAGGGCATGGTCGTCGGCCGGTCTCCTCGTGCGTCCGGCGACAACCGTCGCTCGCGGCGGTCTGAACTCAGGCGCGCCGGCTCCTCATCGCCCGAGTGTGCGCGATCGCGGGGTCGGCGGCGAGCAGTGCGTAGTCCTCGGAGTCGCGAGGCACGAGTGCGACCCGCCCTTCGCCGTCGTGGGCGATGCCCCAGCCGTAGCGCTTGCCGAGCGGTGACGAGCGCAGGCACGGCTGACCCTTCGAGAAGAACGTCTCTCGGGCTGCCGCGTCATCGGGATCGAGTCCGTTGCGCAGCGCGTGGGTCGTGAAGATCACGTCGTCGGAGGTGTGCGTATACGGCTGCTCGGCGATCAATCGATAGTGGAGGGCCGCGATCGTCGGCTTCTCGCCCGTCGGCGGCTCTTCGGCGTGATCGACGGGGCAGTCCTCTGCGACCTCGATGAAGGTGCTCACGTAGTTGGTGGTGTGCGCTGCCATGCCTACAGCATGCCCTCGCCCTCCGACAATGGCGACGCCGATGTCGGTGGCTCGGGTGATGATTGAGGGATGAGCGACGTGCTCGACCGCTTCACCCCTGCCACGCAAGACTGGTTCCGGGGTGCCTTTCCCGCACCCACGCCGGCCCAGGCCGGTGCGTGGAACGCCATCTCGGCAGGCAAGCACGCGCTCGTCGTCGCCCCCACGGGGTCGGGCAAGACCCTCTCGGCGTTCCTCTGGGCCATCGACAGCGTCTTCCGCGAGCGCACGGCGAGCATCGAGCGCGCAGGGAAGAACGAACCCGCAGGGAAGAAGGATCGGAAGACCGACCGCGAGAAAGACGGCTCCCGCACCCGCATCCTCTACATCTCGCCGTTGAAGGCACTCGGCGTCGATGTCGAGCGCAACCTGCGGTCGCCTCTCATCGGCATCGGGCAGTCCGCGCGGCGTCTCGGCGTCGAGGCCCCGGCGGTGACGGTCGGCGTGCGCTCGGGAGACACGACCTCGAGCGATCGCCGCAAGCTCGTGGCCGATCCTCCCGACATCCTCATCACGACCCCCGAGTCGCTCTACCTGATGCTCACGAGCCGCGCGGGCGAGACACTGCGTGACGTGCACACGGTCATCATCGACGAGGTGCACGCGGTCGCCGCGACCAAACGAGGGGCCCACCTCGCGGTGAGTCTCGAACGACTCGACGCACTGCGCCGCTCGCACGGCCACGAAGCCGCCGCACAGCGCATCGGGCTGTCGGCGACGGTCCGCCCGATCGATGAGGTCGCACGCTTCCTCGGCGGTGCCGCCCCTGTCGAGATCGTCGCACCGCCCGCATCGAAGACGTTCGAGCTCGGCGTCGTGGTGCCGATGGACGACATGACGAACCCGCCGCCGCCTCCCGGCGCACCGAAGGATGCCGGCGATGCCGCCGACGCCGAGTACACGGAGGTCACGGGGTCCGTCTGGCCGCACGTGGAGGAGGCGATCGTCGATCGCATCCTCCAGAACAAGTCGACCATCGTGTTCTCGAACTCGCGCCGCCTCGCCGAGCGTCTCACCGGACGACTGAACGAGATCTACTCCGAGCGCATCGGCGTCGCGCTTCCCGAGGCCTCGGTGCCTGCGGCCATGATGGCCCAGGCCGGCGCCACGGCCGGTGCCGACCCCGTGCTCGCCAAGGCCCACCACGGCTCGGTGTCGAAGGAGCAGCGCGCCCTGGTCGAGGAGGAACTCAAATCCGGCGTGCTGCGCTGCGTCGTCGCGACGAGCAGTCTCGAGCTCGGCATCGACATGGGTGCGGTCGATCTGGTGATCCAGGTCGAGGCCCCGCCGTCTGCGGCATCCGGACTGCAGCGCGTCGGACGAGCGGGCCACCAGGTCGGCGAGATCAGCCGCGCGGCGCTCTTCCCCAAGCACCGCGGCGACGTGCTGCACACCGCGATCGTCACCGAGCGGATGCTGGCGGGCAAGATCGAGGCGATCCAGGTGCCTCGCAATCCGCTCGACATCCTCGCCCAACAGACCGTCGCGGCCAGCGCCCTCGGCGAGATCGGCGTCGAGGAGTGGTTCGAGACCGTGCGGCGCTCCGCACCCTTCCAGTCCCTCCCCCGGTCGGCGTACGAAGCGACCCTCGACCTGCTCGCGGGGCGCTTCCCCTCCGATGAGTTCGCCGAGCTGCGCCCTCGTCTCGTGTGGGACAGAGATGCGGGCACGCTCACCGGACGCCCCGGCGCACAGCGCATCGCCGTGACGAGCGGTGGCACGATCCCCGATCGCGGACTGTTCGGGGTGTTCGTGGCCGGCGAATCGACCGGCGCCCGCGTCGGCGAGCTCGACGAGGAGATGGTCTACGAGTCGCGGGTCGGCGACGTCTTCACCCTCGGCACGACGAGCTGGCGCATCGCCGAGATCACGCACGACAGGGTCAACGTCATCCCCGCCTACGGGCAGCCGGGCAAAGTGCCGTTCTGGCACGGCGACGGAATCGGCCGTCCGTTCGAGCTCGGAGAAGCCCTCGGCAGGTTCTCGCGCGAGGTGTCGGCGGCGACGCCTGAGAAGGCGGCGCAGCGGCTGATCGAGGCAGGACTCGACGAGCAGGCGCGGATGAACCTCATGGCGCACCTGACCGAGCAGCGCGAGGCGACGGGCACGCTGCCGACCGACCGCACCCTCACGGTCGAGCGCGGCCACGACGAGGTCGGCGACTGGCGGGTCATCCTGCATTCCCCATACGGCATGAAGGTGCACGCCCCGTGGGCGCTGGCGATCAACGCGCGCATCCGCGAACGCCTCGGAGTCGAGGGGTCGGCCGTGGCGAGCGACGACGGCATCATCGTCCGCATCCCGGATGCCGAGGCCGAGCCGCCCGGCGCCGAGCTGTTCGTGTTCGACCCCGACGAGCTCGAACAGCTGGTCACGCAGGAGGTCGGCGGATCCGCGCTGTTCGCCTCCCGCTTCCGCGAGTGCGCCGCCCGCGCGCTGCTGATGCCGCGCACGAACCCCAACCGTCGTACACCGCTCTGGCAGCAGCGCCAACGTTCGGCGCAGCTGCTCGAGGTGGCCCGCCGGCATCCGACCTTCCCGGTGATCCTCGAGACGCTCCGCGAGGTGCTGCAGGACGTCTACGACCTCCCGTCGCTCCGCAAGCTCGCGGTGTCCATCGCCGACCGCCGCATCCGACTGATCGAGACCCAGCCGTCGCAGCCCTCGCCCTATGCACGCGACCTGCTGTTCGGCTACGTGGGCGCGTTCATGTACGAGGGCGATTCGCCGCTCGCCGAGCGCCGTGCCGCCGCGCTGTCGGTCGACCCCGCGCTTCTCGGAGAGCTGCTCGGCACGGTCGAGCTGCGCGAGCTCCTCGACCCCGACGTCATCGCCCAGTTCGAGCGCGAGGCGCAACGGCTCGACCCCGAGCGCCGGGCACGCGGTCTCGAGGGCGTCGCCGACCTGCTGCGGATGCTCGGCCCCATGGACGCAGCCGAGATCGACGCACGTCTCGACCCCGAGACGGGTTCGGGTTCCGAGCATCTCGACGCGCTGATCGCCGCACGACGCGCGATCCCGGTCACGGTCGCCGGCACCACCAGGGTCGCCGCGATCGAAGACGCCGGCCGTCTGCGCGATGCGCTCGGCGCGGCGCTGCCCACCGGCATCCCGGTCGCGTTCCTCGAACCTCTCGCCGACCCGCTCGGCGACCTGGTCGCGCGCTACGCCCGCACGCACGGCCCGTTCACGACGGATGCCGTCGCTGCGCGCTTCGGGCTCGGCGCCGCCGTCGCGCGCCACACTCTGCAACGACTCGAGCACTCGGGCCGCCTCACCAGCGGCTACTTCCTTCCCGAGGCTTCGGGCTCCGGCAACGAGACCGAATGGTGCGACACCGAGGTGCTGCGCCGTCTGCGGATGCGGTCGCTCGCCGCGATCCGCGGCAGCGTCGAGCCCGTCTCACCCGAGGCGTATGCGCGTTTCCTCCCCGACTGGCAGCACCTGGGGCGCCCCTTGGAAGGGCTCGACGGCGTGCTCACCGTGATCGAGCAGTTCGCCGGTGTCCCGATCCCCGCAAGCGCCTGGGAGTCCCTGGTCCTGCCGTCACGCGTGCGCGATTACTCCCCCGCGCTGCTCGATGAGCTGACCGCCGCAGGAGAGGTCATCTGGTCGGGCCACGGCACGCTGCCCGGTCGCGACGGCTGGGTGTCGCTGCACCCCGCCGATATCGCGCCCTTCACCCTCCCCGAACCCGACGACGAGATCGCCGCCGACTCTCTCGAGGCGCGAGTGCTCGCGGCGCTCGAGGCCGGTGGCGCCTACTTCGCGGCGCAGCTCAAAGACATGGTCGCTGCCGAGAACGAGCAGTCCGTCCTCGAAGCGCTGTGGGCGCTCACCTGGGCAGGACGCGTGACGAACGACACGTTCGCCCCGATCCGGTCGCTGCTCGCGGGAGGCTCGCAGGCGCATCGGGTCACGCGGCGGGCCCCGCGCACGCGCGCCTACCGGGGTATGTCGCTCGCCCGAACGGCACCGCGCCCGTCCTCGATCGGCGGACGCTGGTCGCTGCTCCCCTCCGTCGAGACGGATGCTGCTCGCCGAGCCACCGTCACCGCCGGTCTGCTCCTCGACCGCTACGGCGTCGTCACGCGTGGCGCCGTGCAGGCCGAGGGCGTGCCCGGCGGCTTCGCCCAGACCTACCGCGTGCTCGCCGGTTTCGAGGAGGCGGGGCACTGCCGCCGCGGCTATGTGATCGAACGACTCGGGGCGGCGCAGTTCGCGGCATCCGCCACCGTCGACCGACTTCGCACGTTCGCGGGCCTCGCCGACCCGCCGCCCCGCAAGGCCGTCACGCTCGCCGCGACCGACCCCGCCAACCCCTACGGCGCAGCGCTCGGATGGCCCAAGCGCGACGACGTGTCGCACCGTCCGGGGCGGAAGGCCGGCGGCCTGGTCGTACTCGTCGACGGATCCCTCGTGCTCTATCTCGAACGCGGCGGACGCACGGTGCTGTGCTTCACCGACGACACCGAGGTGCTTCGCGCCGCGGCGACGGACCTGGCCGCGACCGCCCGTGCACGACGCCTCGACACCCTCACGGTCGAGAAGGTCAACGGCGAGGGCGTCTACGGCACCGATCTCGCGCTGGCGCTGCAGGAGGCCGGGTTCGTCGCGACCCCGCGCGGCTACACGCTCCGCAAGGCGATCTGACGGTGCCCGTGACCGCTGCTCCTAGGCTGGACGCATGATCCGGGAGTTCTTCGACGGCATCCGCACTCTGCTGCGCGGCTTCGGCACCTGGCGTCGCCGTCCGGGCCTCATGGCACTGGGCCTCGTACCCGGCGTCATCGCCGGTGCCGTGCTGCTCACGGCGCTCGTGCCTCTCGCCTTCTCGCTCCCCACGATCGCCGACGCACTGACACCGTTCGCCGACGGGTGGATCCCCGCCTGGCGCTCCGCACTCCGGGCGGCCGTCGGCATCGTCGTCTTCGTCGCGGCGCTCGCGCTCACGAGCGCCGTGTTCAGTGCCCTCGCCCTGGCGATCGGCGACCCGTTCTATCAGCGCATCTGGCGAGCCGTCGAGACGGATCTCGGCGACGCCCCCGCCACGGACGGCGGCGGCTTCTGGATGGCGGTGGGCGAAGGCCTACGGCTGGTGGTCCTCGGCATCCTGATCGCGCTCTTCGTGCTGCTCCTCGGGCTCGTCCCCCTCGTCGGCGGATTCCTCGCGGCGGTGACGGGCGTCGTGCTCTCCGGGCGGATGCTGGCGCGCGAGCTCACGAGCCGCGCCTTCGACGCGCGCGACCTCACCCCTGCCGACCGCGCGACGCTGTTCCGCGGCAGCAGGGCGCGGGTGCTCGGGTTCGGCGTCGCGACGCAGCTGTGCTTCCTGATCCCCGGCGGCGCGGTGGCGGTCATGCCGGCCGCCGTGGCCGGAGCGACGACGCTCGCCCGCACCATGCTGCAGCGCACGCCCCTGCAGGCGGTCGGATACACGACTCCCCCGCCTCCCGCGCCGGGCTCCCGTTCGGCGCCGCTCCCCCCGCCTCCCGCATCCGTCACACCCCCCGCACCGCTTCTCCCGCCGCAGGCGGCTCCGCCGCCTCCTGGGCCAGGACGCGTCTGATGCCCGAGGGCGACACCGTCTTCCGCGCGGCCAGACGTCTCGACGAGGCCCTGGTCGGCGGCGAGGTCAGCCGCTTCGACCTGCGCGTCCCCCGCTTCGCGACTCTCGATCTGACCGGGCAGCCGATCGTCTCGTCGATCGCGCGGGGCAAGCACCTGCTGCTGCGCATCGGCGACAGCACCCTGCATTCCCATCTGCGCATGGACGGCGCGTGGCTCGTCTACCGCGCAGGCGAGAAGTGGCGGCATCCGGCGTTCAAGGTGCGGGCGATCGTCGGAACAGCCGAGCGCGAGGCCGTGGGCATCGACCTCGCCGAGATCGAGGTCGTACCGACCCGCGACGAAGACGACCTCGTCGGATATCTGGGTCCTGACCCGCTCGGTCCGGACTGGGATGCTGCCGAGGCGGCGCGACGCCTGGGCGGTGACGAGCGCAGCATCCACGTCGCCCTGCTCGATCAGCGGAACGTGGCCGGCTTCGGCAACGAATACGCGGCGGAGCTCCTGTTCCTCCGCGGAATCCTGCCGACGACGCCCACCCCAGAGGTAGACGTCGCGGCCCTCCTCGACCTCGGCGTGCGCACGATCCGCACCAATCGGGACCGCCGGCATCGCACCTTCACAGGGGTCGACCGCCCCGGCCAGGGGACGTGGGTCTACGGCCGTGCCGGGCGCCCCTGCAGGCGGTGCGGAACCGTCATCCGCCGCGGTGAGCAGGGCGCGGATCCGACCCGCGAACGCATCACTTTCTGGTGCCCTGTGTGCCAGCGCTGACCCGAATCCATGCTCGGGAAGACCCGCATCCATGCTCGGGAATGAATCCGGGGGTCCTGTGGTTATTGATATATCCGGAGAACTCCGGAACACGGGGAGGAATCGTGGGCAAGAACTACGTCGACATCGAGAACGACCAGGGCGCGACGCTGCGGTACCGCAAGCACGCGAACGGCCGCGGTCTCGTCGCGCATGGCGCGAAGGTCCATCCGAAGGCGCACATCGAAGCGGGCGCGTACATCGAACCCGGCGCGCGCATCGGCGCAGGGGCGACCATCGCCCGCGGCGCCTGGATCGAACCGGATGCCGTGATCGGCGAGGGTGCGCACGTCGACGCGCACGCACACATCGGGCAGGGTGCCGCCGTCGGTGACGGCGCGCACATCGGCGTCCGCACCGAGGTCGGAGCCGGAGCACGCATCGTCCGCGGCGCGCGCATCGGCGACGACGAGACGGTGGCGGCCGGCCTGACCGTCGCCACCAACCAGAAGGGGCTCTGGCTCGCAGCCTGACCCCGCCGGCGTCGCCGACCACCCATGCCCGCCGTGACGCCGACATCTGGCGCGCCGCATCCGGCGGGTACCCTGGTGAACATGGCGACTCAGGGACGACGACCGGCTGGACGCGCCGGCAAGGGTTCGCCCGTGCGCCGCAACAGGGCAGCACCGGCGCAGCGGTTCCCGCCTCCCAAGCCGCCGAAGAAGACCGCCAAGGTGGTCTTCGATGCCCCCGAGGCCGCACCCGAGGAGCCCCGCACGTTCCGTCTCGGCGTCGTGCCGGGGGCCACGCCGGGCAAGTGGATCGACGCGTGGAAGCGCCGGATGCCGCACGTCCCGCTCGAGCTCGAGCCGATCGAGGTCGCAACCCAGTCCGAGGCCATCCGTGACCTCGACGCCGCGATCGTGCGTCTGCCTCTCGAGGACGACTCGCTGCACCTGATCACCCTGTACGACGAGGTGCCCGTCGTCGTGGCGTCCATCGAGTCGCACCTGCTCGCAGCTGACGAGCTGACCATCGCGGATCTCGCCGGCGAGATCGTGATGACCCCGATCGACGATCCGCTCGGTCCTCTCGACATCCCCGGCGCCGTCGCACCGACCTTCGCACCTCTTCCGGTGGCCGACGCCATCGTGACCGCGGCAGCCGGCACGGGCGTCGTGATCGTCCCGATGTCGCTGGCCCGGCTGCATCATCGCAAGGATGTGGGTCAACGCCCGCTCGTCGACGGGCCCGTGTCGACCGTGGCACTCGCCTGGCGTCGCGAGCACACGACCCCCGACGTCGAGGCCTTCATCGGGATCGTCCGCGGCCGCACCACGAACTCTTCTCGGTGACGATGCGGGGTCGACACCGGCACGACACCGTGACGGCTCCGTGACGCCGTCGACATCGACCCCGTCGCGTCGTCGTTAGACTCTCGTGGTGGTCTCGCTTCTCTATGTCTGTGTGCGCCCCGAACTCGGGGCGGCGGATGCCGAGCACGCCTCGTTCCGACGGGCGCTCGGCGTCGACGTCGTCGACCGCCTCGATCTGCTCACCGAGCGCCTCGATCCTGCACGCCTCGCGCGCTACAGCGGCGTCGTGGTCGGCGGCTCGCCCTTCAACGTGAGCGACGAGCACAAGTCCCCGGTGCAGCTGCGGGTCGAGGCCGACCTCGAGCAGATCGCCCGCCGGTCGATCGCCGGCGAGATCGCGGCGTTCTTCACCTGCTTCAGCATCGGCGTCGTGACGCGGATGCTCGGCGGTGAGGTCACCTCCGAAACCCCCGAGTCCGCGAGCGCCACCGTGATCTCGACGACCGCTGCGGGCGCCGCCGATCCGGTCTTCGGGCCGAGCTCCCCCGCGCTCACCGTCTTCACGGCACACAAGGAGAGCGCTGCCGCCGTACCCGAGGGTGCCGTGCTGCTCGCCACGAACGCCACCTGCCCCGTGCAGGCGTACCGCGTGGGGACACACCTCTACACGGCGCAGTTCCACCCCGAACCCACGCCGCGCGACTTCGCCGACCGCATGACGTTCTACCGCACCACCGGCTACTTCGACCCCGACGAGTTCGACCTCGTGCAGGGGCAGGTGCTCTCGGCATCCGTCACCGAGGGCGCAGCGCTCCTGCGCCGGTTCGCGCAGACGTTCGCCACGGCCTAGCCCGGCGCCTCACGACCTGGACGCGGCCTAGCCGCGCAGCAACTCCACCCGCTCGCGCAGGTATGCCTCCAACGGCATCCATCCGCCTGCGGTGCTCCAGTGCACCGACGGCACGCCCTCGATCAGCTTCAGGGGCCCGGATTCGCCGCCCGCGTCGACGGCATCCACGTCGATCACCGTCCACCCGATGTGCGCGACCTCGCCCTCACCGAAGCCTCCGCGCAGCGCGAGTGCCCGCCGCGCGGCGCGCTCGCGTGCGGACTCCGCCGTGTACCCGCGCCGACCGGGGTCGGCGGCGCGCAGCACCTCGGCCGTCGCGAGCGCATGGGTCTCGGTGAGCAGCAGCACACCGAGGTGCCAGGCCTCCCCGACGCGGACGATCCGCTGACCGCGCCAGCGCGAGTCCCGCTCCTCGCCGAGCCCTTCCTTCGGCAGGCCTGCCAGGTCGGTCACGGCCTGTGTGAGCAGTGCGGATGCCGTCGTCACAGCTCCCCCTGGGGTGTCTCTCGCACCAGCTTCGGGTCGACGAGCCGCGCCGCGTCGCCGCGGATCACCATGCCGATCAGCGGGAACAGGAGCACCGACAGCATCCCCGCCCCGACGAGGGCTGCAGCGGTGCCGGTGTCGATCATGTCGTGGTCCACACCGATCGCCGTCACCGCGACGATGATCGGCAGGCCGGTGGCTGCCAGCAGTCCGAGTGCGGTGCGATCCTTCAGGGTCGCGCGCGGTGGCGCGGAGAGCTGCGCCGTCGATCCACGGAGCACGAGCAGCGCGACGACGAAGAGGGGCAGCATCAGCATCGCCGACGACGAGGTCACGAGTGCTTCGAGGTCGAAGTTCACGCCGGTGTAGAGGAAGAAGATCGGCACCAGGAAGCCGAAGGCGATCGCCTCGATCTTGGTCTCCATCGCCTCGGCATCCTTCTTCGGCGCCCTGGCCATGATGATCCGCCAGATCGCACCGGCGACGAAGGCACCGAGGAGCATGTCGAGATCGAGCATGACACTGAGGCCGACGAGGGCGGCGACCAGCAGCAGCACGAACCTCACACCGAACTGGTCGGAGGTGTGCAGCGTCGCGCGCACGAACGCGTGCAGGCGTCCGTGCGACACCCGATGCGCCATGAACACCGCGAGACCCGCGAGAACCACGAAGGCGAGCAGCACCGCCGTGGCGAGAGGGGTGGTGCGCGTGCTGAGGAAGAGCGAGATCGCGATCAGCGGCAGGAACTCGCCGGTCGCACCGATCACCGTGACCGCGCGACCGAACGGGGTGTCCGTCTCCTTCGCGTCGCGCAGGATCGGCATCAGGGTGCCGAGCGCCGTGGAGCTGAGGGCGATCGCGATCACGACCATCCCCTCGCCCGGAGCGAGCGCGAACCCGATGACGAGGCCCAGCACCACGCTGATGACCCACCCGATCGAGGCGCGCGCCAGCGGCCTGCCTGCCACCGCCCGGAAGTCGATCTCCGACCCTGCCACGAAGAACAGCAGCGCCAGACCGAAGTCGCTGAGCTTCTCGAGGATCTCCGTCGGCTCGACCCAGCCGAGCACGGCCGGGCCCACGAGGATCCCGAGGACGAGTTCGAAGACGATGATCGGCACGCGGATGACGGGACGTATGCCGCGCGCGAGCAGCGGCGCTGCCACAGCGAGCAGCGGGATCAGCACCAGTCCGAGATCGCCCGCGTTCACAGTCTCAGAGTAGCGAGAGTGCGCTCGCGATTCGCCCCGGGGTCGCATGCACGGCAGAATCGATGCACACCCCCGAGGAGCCCCCATGTCTCAGCCCGACACCGCCCGCCTGCTCATCGCCTGCGACGACCAGCCCGGCATCGTCGCCGCGGTCGCCGGAGTGCTCGCAGCGCACGGCGCGAACATCATCTCGCTCGACCAGCATTCGACCGACTCCGAGGGTGGCCGGTTCTTCCAGCGCACCGTGATCCACCTGCCCGGCCTGTCGGCCGCCCGCGTCGCTCTCGAGGCCGACCTCGCACAGGTCGGCGAGCGGTTCGGCATGGAGTGGTCCCTGCACGACACCGCCCGGCGCAAGCGCGTCGCGATCTTCGTGTCGAAGTACGACCACTGCCTGATGGAGCTCCTGTGGCGCACGCAGCGCGGCCAGCTCGACATCGACATCACCATGGTCGTGTCCAACCACCCCGATCTCGCGGAGTCGGTGCGTTCGTTCGGCGTGCCTTTCGTGCACATCCCCTCGGGCGACAAGGAGACGATGGAGCAGCGTCAGCTCGATCTGCTGCGCGGCAACGTCGATCTCGTGGTGCTCGCACGCTACATGCAGATCCTCACCGACGGCTTCATCGAGGGCCTCGGCGCACCGGTCATCAACATCCACCACTCGTTCCTGCCCGCATTCATCGGCGCGAACCCCTACGCCCGTGCGAAAGACCGCGGCGTCAAGCTGATCGGGGCGACCGCGCACTACGCGACCGCCGACCTCGACGAGGGACCGATCATCGAGCAGGACGTGACCCGAGTCACGCACTCCGAGTCGGCCGCCGACCTGCAGAGCCGCGGCGCAGACGTCGAGCGCCTGGTGCTCGCGCGCGCCGTGCAGTGGCATGCCGAGGACCGCGTGATCGTGCACGGGCGCTCGACGGTGATCCTCTAGCGAGCCGGAGCACGCGTCGCTGCGGCGCTGCCGCGCTGCGTCACACCGAGCCGATCACGTCGACAGCGAGCCCGCGCGAAGCGGTCGCCAGTCGCTTGTCGTTCGTCCAGAGTTCCGTGCACTCGGAGAGCTGAGCGGCGGCGAGATGCACCGCATCGGGCGTCTTGAGCCTGAAGTCGGCGCACAGCTCAGCGGCCCGGACGAACACGGCCACATCGAGATCGACGACCTCGATCCGGTCGAACAGCGCCAGGTAGCGGTCCCGCACCTCGAGGTTGCGTTCGCGCAGAGGTCCGACGAGACATTCCTGCAGGGCGAGCGGGCTGGATCCCACCGGCGAGTCGACCGCGGTGAGCGCCTTTCGCACCGCGTCGCCGCGTGGGCCGAAGTCCTCGAGAGCATAGATGAGTATGCACGAGTCGAGATAGATCATTCCCAGGAGTCCCGGCTGTCATCGATCTGAGCATCGAGCTCGGGCGCTGCACGGCTGAGTCGCTCCGGAAGGGGGTTCTCTTCGATCCATTCGACGAGAAGCCGTCCGCTTCGCACCACGTCGACCGGACCGACAGGAACGATTCTGGCCACGGGCGTTCCCCGCTTGGTGATGACGACGTCCGCCCCGGCCTGCGATTCGGCGATCAGTCGGGAGAGGCTGTTCCGGGCCTCCAGCACGTTGTGCGTTGACATGAGGCCATTCTAGCCAGGTTCCTAGCCAGGTTCAATTGTCAGGACCCGGCTCAGGGGCCCTCGGGCACTCCCTCGAGCATCTCGGCGAACGCCTCGGCCGCCGTCGGATAGTCGGCGAGCGGCGCCCCCTGGCCCATCCACAGCGACTGCAGCTCGCCGAGGTTCTGCTGACCTGCCGCCGTGCGGAACTGCCCGGTGAGCCAGTTCTGCATCGGGAACGGGGCGATCATGCCGCCGGCCTCGATGGCGCGCACGACCCTGTTGCGGGCACCGCGGGCGAGACGTCCGCTCATGGCGCGGGTGAGCACGGTGCCGTCGGCGGCGGTGGATCGGATCGCGTCCCGGTGAGCGTCGTTCGCGGCGGACTCCGCCGTCGCGAGGAAAGCGGTCCCGACCTGCACCCCCGAGGCTCCGAGCGCGAAAGCCGCCGCGACACCGCGCCTGTCGGCGATCCCACCGGCCGCGATCACGGGCACGTCGACCGCGTCGACGACCTGCGGAATGAGAGCGAACGTCCCTACGAGCGATTCCTCGGGCGGGCGCAGGAACGACACCCGGTGGCCTCCCGCCTCCGACCCGGTCGCGACGATGGCGTCGACCCCGACCTCGGCGAGGGCTGTGGCTTCGGCGACGGTCGTGGCGGCTCCCACGACCCGGATGCCCCGGCGATGCGCCTCATCGACGATCTCGACCGAGGGCACACCGAACACGGTGCTGAGCACAGGCGGAGCCGACTCCCAGATGGCGTCGAGCTGCTCGTCGAGCGGGGGCAGATAGCGCTCCGGCCGGCTCGGGACCTCGACGCCCACCGCCTCGTAGAAGGGCTCGAGCGCCTGAGCGAACACGGTGTGCTGCGGGTTGGGTGCGACCTCATCGCCGGTGGGCAGCCAGATGTTGACGGCGAACGGACGAGACGTCGCCTCGCGCAGAGCGGTCACGGTCGAGCGGATGCGGTCGCCGTCGTAGCCGTAGAGACCGTAGCCGCCGAGCCCTCCGGACTCGCTGACCGCCGCGGTCAGGGCGACCGAGGACAATCCGCCGAACGGGCCGAGGAAGATCGGATGCTCGATGCCGAGCAGCTCACGCACGTCAGTCATGCTTCGAGGCTAGCGCCGCCGGGATGCTCGAGGGCAGGCGCCAACAGTCGATCCTGCTCCCAGATCCCGGTGTTACGCTCGCTGTGAAGGAGGCGCGCATGAGCGAGTGGTTCGGGCAGATGCTCGCCTTCGTCGCGTCCGCGCTCGGGGTCGTCACGGTGCCGGATGCCGCCACCCTCGGTCTCGCGATCGCGTTGATCGCCCTGACGACGCTCACCATCGTCGTCGCGCTCAGCGTCGCACCGCTCTCGCCGAGCACTGCTCCGCATCCGCTGCGGGCGATCGACGTCTCGACGCTGCTCGCCCAGAGCGATCCTGATGCCGCCGGTCACCCGCGCCCTCGTGCGCCGGGAGTCGCCGTTCCCGCGTAGCCCGTCCTCGTACGGGACTGCGCGGCTTTCGCCGACCCTTCCCGACACACGAACGGACAACCATGGACATCTTCGCCTTCCCTCCCCTGACCGCCCTCCTCGATGCCGCCTACGGCGCTCTCGCGGGACTCGCCTCCTTCCTCGAACCCCTTGCGGGTGCATCCTCCGCCGCCCTCGCCGTGGTGCTCGTCACGCTCCTCGTGCGCGCCCTGCTGATCCCCGTGGGGTTCTCGCAGGCCAAGGCCGAGCAGACGAGAGCGCGACTCGCGCCTCGATTGCGCGAGCTGCAACGACGCCACAAGAAGAACCCCGAGCGGCTGCAGAAGGAGATGCTCGAGCTCTACCGCTCCGAGAACACGTCTCCTTTCGCCGGCATGCTGCCGGTGCTCGCGCAGGCGCCGGTGGTGGGCCTGCTGTACACGCTCTTCATCCGCCCCGAGATCGCCGGGCACCCCAACGACCTGTTGACGCATGATCTGTTCGGCGCTCCCCTGGGCACGAGCCTCGTCTCGTCGGTGTTCGGCGGCACCGCATCACCGTCGACCCTGCTGGTGTTCGGCGTGCTGATCGTCATCATGCTCGTCGTCGCCGACATCACGCGTCGCGTCTTCACACCGGCGCCGATCGAGGGCGACTCTCCACTGAACTCCCCGACCATGCTGCGCGTCACCAGCGCGCTGCATTACCTGACGGCGGTGTTCGCGGTGTTCGTGCCGCTCGCCGCGGCGCTCTACCTCACGGTCACGGTCGTGTGGACCCTCGTGCAGCGCACGCTGCTGCGCCGCCGCTATCCTCTTCCCGTACCTGCGGTGGTCGCCGCCTGACGCGCGACCGTGGTCACTCCGGCAGCGGGATCGGCGCGGTGAACGGCCCGGTCTCGTCGTCGGGGTCCGCCCCGTCGCGGCGGTCGGACTCGGCATCCGCTCGGCGTCGCTGTCGACGCACACCGAGCGTGGTGCCGACACTGGCCGCGACGACGAGGGCGATCGCGAGCATCCGCAGCGGGGTCGCGCTCTGTCCGAGGATCAGCCAGCCGGCGAGCGTCGCGAACGCGGGCTCGAGACTCAGCAGCACGCCGAACACGCGCTGCGGCAGACGGCGGAGTGCGGCGAGCTCGAAGCTGTAGGGGATGACCGACGACAGCACGGCGGTGATCGCGGCGAGCAGCAGCAGCTGCATGTCGCCGGCGACCGTGACGGCTGCGGGAACACCGACCGGGATCAGCAGCACGGCGGCCACGACGAGCCCCACCGCGAGGCCGCTGCTTCCGGGGATGATCGCGCCCACACGGGCGCTCATCCTGATGTACATGGCCCAGAAGCCGGCCGCGATCAGGATGAACACGAGGCCGAGCGGATCCAGCGGCTCGGAGCCGATCAGTCCGTCGACGCCCAGCAGCACCATGCCGAGCAGAGCGACGCCGACCCAGGCGGCGTCCGCGAGACGCCGGGTGAGCACCGCGGCGAGCACGAGAGGGCCGAGGAACTCGATCGCGACGGCGGGCCCGAGCGGGATGCGGTCGATCGCGGCGTAGAAGAACCCGTTCATGCCCGCGAGCGACAGCCCGAAGAACACGGCGGCGATCCACTGCGACCGGTTCCAGCGGATCGGGCGCGGCCGGACGATGACGACCAGCAGCAGAGCGGCGATCGCCACGCGCAGCGACGTCACGCCCCACGGGCCGAGCACGGGGAAGAGCTGCGCTGCGACGGCGGCACCGAACGGCAGCGAGAGGCAGGAGCAGACGACGAGAGCGACGCCCACGAGAGGACGGGACGACGCGGACTGCTGCACCCACCCAGCCTACGGGCCGGTCAGGTGCGCCCGAAGACGGACAGGCTGATCAGACGGGCGGCGCCGCCGGGACGTCATCGGCCGCCTGAGCGGAACCGGAAGCCTCCTGCGGCTCGGGCACGAGGTACAGACCGCTGGGCGCGTTGGCGGTGAAGGCCAGCGCCTCGATCCACGCCCTGTTGATCGACGGCTGCCGGCTGCCGAAGTACTTGAAGACGAGCGAGC
Source organism: Microbacterium sp. Leaf159 (assembly GCF_001423615.1). Taxonomy (GTDB): domain Bacteria; phylum Actinomycetota; class Actinomycetes; order Actinomycetales; family Microbacteriaceae; genus Microbacterium. Next base: position 551,771 of record NZ_LMOU01000002.1, read on the forward strand.
TGCCCGGTTGCACCCACACGGTGGTGCGGCCACCGCCGACACTGGAGTCCTCGCGCCAGCTGAAGGGGAAGGGTTCAGCCCTGCGGAGCTTCGCCGTGATGACGAGCTGCAGGTGGGTGAGCGCGCGATCCTCGATCTCGGTCTTCACGCTGCCCTCGTAGATGAACTTGCCCATGCAGCCCTCTCCTCCCATGTTCCAGGTGCATCGCATCGATCATAAGGGGAAGAAATGACACGATTCCCACCGGACGGTCGGATGGCGATCACGGCTCGTCCGTGGG
>NZ_LMOU01000002.1:552065-679913 GCF_001423615.1 Microbacterium sp. Leaf159
CTGACTTCGATTGCGAGGAGGCGGCACCATGAACGCACGACACATCGACGACCGATCCGATGAGGGGTACACCCCCACGACGACCCATGCGGAGTTCGGAGAGGGCAACCCGCGGTTGCGCGTCTCGCGCGACGATCTGCGCTCCGAGTTCGCCCTCGAGGCCGACGTGGTGCGCATCGGCTCTGCGGCCGACAACGAGCTGCGCCTCGACGAGTCAGACCCCGTGCACGCCACGATCACGCACGACGACCGTGATGAGTACGTCGTGGAGCTTCATGGCGAGGGTGAGATGAACACCAACCCCGACGCGGATGCCACGCACCCCGGCGAGCGCAAGCAGACCCTTCGCACCGGAGCGCGCTTCACGGTCGGACCGTGGGAGCTCGTGTTCGCGCGCGACGAGTTCGCCGACCATGGACGCCCGTATGGCGGACGCAAGGGCGGCGAGTACTCCGATCAGCCGCTGCAGCCTCCCCGCCCCGACTACGAGGATGCGGCGAGCGTCGAGACGGATGCGCCGACGCACGCCGACTCCGCGGAAGAGAAGTGACGACGGAGCAGTCCGCGCTGGGTCGTCTGAGCGAGGTCGCTGCGGAGCGCGGACTGCGCGTCTGCGTCGTCGAGTCGCTCACGTCCGGACGCCTCGCGAGCACGATCGGGGCGGGTGACGATGCCGGGGAATGGTTCGCCGGCGGGATCGTCGCGTATCTCACCGACGTCAAGGAGCGCCTGCTCGGTCTGACACCCGGGACGGACCCGTACTCGGCCGAGTGCGCGGAGCATCTCGCCGAGAGCGCGCGACGCCTGTTCGACGCCGACCTCTGCGTCTCGACCACCGGCGTCGGCGGTCCGGATGCCGAGGGGGGTCATGAGCCGGGAACCGTCTACGTCGGGTGGGCGACGGGCGACGGCGTCGGCCACCGGATGCTGGCGCTGACCGGCGACCCTCAGCAGATCCTCGACGAGGCCGTCGACACCGCGACGCGGCTGCTCGCGTTCCACGCCGAGGGGATCCGCCCCGCGGGGCCCCGGCGAGCGGGGTCGGCTGCGGCATCCGTCTGAGCGCGCTCGTGCGCGGACGTTGAACTCGGCTGTGCCCGAGCGCTGAGTGCTGCTGTGCTCAGCGCCCGGGTACGAGGCCGATCCGCAGCGGCGCCCCCGGCGCGGATGCGGCGGCGATCGCCTCATCGATCGCTGCCAGCTGACGCACCTCGCCCACCGCGTCTGCGAAGGGATAGGCGCGCCCTCGACCGGCGAGGAAGGCGACGGCCTCGGCCAGCTCGGCGCCCGTGTAGTTGTGCACTCCGGTGACCGTGACCAGACGTCGCACGATGCTCTCGGCGTCGAAGGGCACGGGGTCTGCGGGGAACACGCTGCCGACGAGCACGACCGTCCCTCCGGTGCCCACGCCCGCGAGGGCCTCGGACACGGCATGCCCCGATGCCTCGATCACGACGTCGGGATCGCGGTCGAGCTGCCCCGCTCCGAACCGCGCGGCGAGCGCGAGACGGGCGGGCGCGGGGTCGAGAACCTCGACGGTCGCCCCGTGCTCCACCGCGATCGCCGCGGCGGAGAGCCCGACGAGGCCCGCACCGTGGATGCGCACAGTGGCGCCGTCGAGGTCATGGTCGCGCGCCGCTCTGGCCACGGCGGCCCAGGCGGTGGCGGTGGCGCAGGAGGCGGGTGCGAGCACGGATGCCGGAAGCGACTCGGGCACCCGAACGATCGCCGTGCCGGCTCGCACCTGCACATGGGTGCCGAAGGCGCCGGTGAGGTCTCCGTGCACGCCGATCCGGTCGTGGCCGTACTTGCCGAGGGTGCGGCACTTCTGCGTGAGGCCGCTCGAGCAGCGATCGCACGTGCCGCACGAGATCGTCACCGACCAGACGACACGATCGCCGATGCGCAGCGGACTGCCGTCGACCGCGGTCGCGCCCGCATCGCCCGTCGCGATCACCCGCCCGACGCTCTCGTGACCGAGCACCAGCGGCACGGGAGCCGACCGACGACCCTGCACGGTGTGCACGTCCGATCCGCAGATCGTCGACATCTCCACCGCGACGAGCACATCGTGGTCGGCCAAGGCGACGCCGGGCACCGCGATCATCTCGTGGGCGTGCCCCTCGCCGATCCACACCATCGCGGTCGCGGCCGGGCGCAGGGCGACGTCCCGACGGTGGCCGGGCGGACGGATCAGCAGCGTTCCCATGTCCTCGCCCGACTCAGACGGTGGCGACGAGGGGCAGCAGACCGCGTTCGGCCAATGCGCCGTGCAGCCCCGTCACATCGGCGAGAACCGCGTCGGCCCCGGCCCCGGTGAGCGCGCGGAGGTCGTGGGCACCGGTGAGCACGCCGGCGACGAACCCCGCCCCGGCACAGCGACCGGATTCGACGTCGCTGACGGTGTCGCCCGCCACCGCGACGGCTGCGACCGAAGACGTCTGTGTGCGGATGACGGCGGCGAGCACGAGGTCGGGCGCGGGGCGCCCTCGGCCGGCATCGACCGGCGACAGAGCGAGATCGACCAGACCGTTCCAGCCGAGACCGTCGATCAGCGCATCCCGCGTCACAGGTGCGAATCCCGTCGTCAGCACGACGGCGAGGCCTGCATCCTTCAGGCCCTGGATCGCATCGGCCGCCCCGGGTATCTCGGTGACTCCCTGTTCGGCGACGATCTCGGCGTACGCCCCTTCGAACGCGGCAGTGGCGCGCTCCGCAGCGACGCGATCGCCCCCGGCGAGATGCGTGAACACGTCGATCTTCGACTGGCCCATCGTCGCGCGCACGTGAGCGAGGGCGTCGTCCCACGGCATCCGGTCGGCGACTCCGGTGCGCTCGGCCGCGCGCTGGAAGGCAGTCTCGACCACCCCGTCGTCGAGCACGGTCGTGCCGGCCATGTCGAGGACGACGAGTTCGAGTGCACGGGGTTCGTCGCGCGGAGTGGTCATGGTGTTCCTTCCATTGCGGGTGTCCACCCGAAGGCGGTGGTGAGATTCTCTTCGGCGAGCCCCAGACCCGTGGTCATTCCGATGCCGGTGGTCGCGGCGAGCACCAGCACGCCCTCGTCGGCCCTGTCGATGAGGAAGTCCTGCGACGCCTTGGCGTAGACCCCCTGCCAGCGTTCCAGCACCCGAGGTGCCGGCATGTCGAACAGCGCCTCGGCCTCGGCGAGAAAGGCGGCGAATGCGGCTTCGGGCTGGAAGGGCGCAGGCACCGTCGACGTGGCGTGCGAGTCGCCGATGATGAGCGTGCCGTCGGGCAGCTGCGTGTACATCTGGTTGAGGTCGAGGGCTGCGAGATCGGGGCGCTCGGCATGCAGGCGCTCCCGCAGCGCGGCCGTCGCCTCGCCGTCGGCGAAGCGCCCGTACCGCACGAGCGACCAGCCCGTCAGCATCGGCGCCGAGAGCGGATGCCGGAACGTCACCGCCGCGCGCATCATGTCGAGTGCGCAGCGCACGACCCCCACCCGCTCGGCGACTTCGGGCAGCAACTGGTCGATGTCGTGGTTCACCGCGACGACGACCGCACCGGCCGTGATCGCACCGCGGGTCGTGTCGACGCGTCCGCGCGCCACCGCGGTCACGGCGGTGCGGAAGCGGAACTCGACACCCAGGCTCGCGAGGTGGCGGACGATGGCCGCGGCCGCAGTGCGAGGGTCGGTCTGCAGGTCCGTCTCGATGTGGGCTCCGCCGACCAGCCCGTCCGCGCGCAGCGGTGCCAGTCGCAGCAGCTCGTCGGCCTCGAGCATGCGGATGCCGCCATCGGCCGCCGCCCGTTCGAGCACCGCGATCTCGTCGGCGTGACGGGCTGCGACCAGGGTGCCGGATTCGCGCAGCCAGAAGCCGGCGTCGCGCGACAGGCGCAGCCACAGGTCGCGGGAGGCGTCCGCATAGCGGCGTGCCTCCCCGGTCTGCGCCCCGATGCAGAGGTGGCCGAAGTTGCGGATGGTCGCGCCGACCGGAGCATCCGCTCTGTCGACGACGATGACACTCAGGCCTCGTCGCACGGCCGCGAAGGCTGCGCCGAGACCGACGATGCCGGAGCCGACGACCACGAGATCGGCGGAGTCGGTCGTGAGCGCAGCGCGGGTCATCGGAACACCTTGCGCATCCACATCGCGAGCCCTTCGACGACGAGCACCGTCACGAGGATCATCAGCACGATCGCGGTGACCGTCTCGTAGCGCGATCCCTGACTGGCGTTGAGCAGGTAGTAGCCGACCCCGCCGCCCCCGACGATGCCGAGGATCGTCGCCGCGCGGATGTTCGTGTCGAGCATGTAGAAGCTGTGGCCGATGAGTGCCTGCATGCCCTGCGGCACCGTGGCCGAGGTGTAGGTCTGCAGACGCGTGGCACCGACGGCGCGGAGCGCGCGCTCCGGCCCTCGATCGACCTCTTCGAACGAGTCGGCGATCAGCTTGCCGAGCAGTCCGATGCCGCCGATCGCGAGGGCGATGACTCCGGCCTGCGCGCCGAGCCCGGTGATCACGACGAGCACGATCGCGAGGATGAGCTCGGGGATGCCGCGGATGCCGACGAGCAGGAAGCGCGCCACGCCTCGCGCTCCCGAGCTCGGTGCGACGTTGCTCGCAGCCAGCGACCCGAGGATCAGCGAGGGCAGCAGGGTGAGCACGGTGGCGGCGAGTGCGATCGCGACGGTGTCGCGCATGGCGGTGAACATCGCCGAGGCGTCGTAGCTGCCGAACGACGGTGGCCAGAACTTGGCGGCGACCTCGGGGAGCTTGGCCCAGAACGTGAAGAAGTCCATCCAGTTGATCTGGCTGACGATGACGCTGCCGACCACCACGAACACGGCGATCACGACCCCGGCGGTGTTGCGCACGCGCTCGGCCGTCCACGGCCGACGCACGGCGGTCTGCGGAGTGGCCGCCCACGCGGGGCTCATGCGCGCTGCGTCGCTCGCCCGGACGCCGAGGCGCGGGTGGATGAGCCGGTCGATCCACGAGCGGGTGTGCTTCTGCTGTCCGAGCATCGCGCCACGCACCATGCTCGAGACGATCTCCATCACGACGCACAGGATGAAGATGACCAGCGCGATGCCGAGGCCCTTGCCGTAGTTGAGCGCCTTGAACGCATACGACATCTCGAGTCCGAGACCCGCGACGCCGACGTAGCCGAGCACGACGCTGCCGCGCAGGTTGATGTCGTTGCGGTGCAGCACGGTCGCGACCCAGCTCGGGAGCACCTGCGGCAGGATGCCGGAGGCGAACTCCTGCATCTTCGACCCGCCCGCGGCGCGGATCGCGAGACGGGGTCCCTCGTCGATCTGCTCGATCGCATCGGCGAACATCTTCGAGATCATGCCGATCGAGTGGATGCCGATCGCGAGGATGCCGGGCAGAGTGCCCAGCGAGAACATGAGCACGAAAGCCATGGCGAGCACCACGTCGGGAAGCGCGCGAGTGAGCACTCCCACGAATCGCGCTGCGGCACGCCATCCGTTGCCCGGCGTCGTGTTCGATGCGGCGAGGTACGCGATCGGCACCGAGAGCACCGCGGCGAGCAGGGTTCCGACCAGTACGAGTCCGACGGTGAGGGCGATCAGCCAGGCGAGATCGCCGGGCTCGGGGAATGAGAGGCCCCCGACGCGGGCCATGAAGTTCTCGGCGTTGCCCCAGCTCTGCACCATCGCGGGGATCGAGATGCCGACCTCGTTGACCGCGAGGACGCCGAGCACCAGCAGGGCGAGCAGCGTGAGTCCGGCGGCGATGCGCTCGGGCGAGACGGGGCGTCGGGGGGCGCGGTCGCCGACGCCCGCAGAGACCGCGCCCGTGATGGCGCCGGATGCCGAACGTGCGGCCGGTGGGCCGGAGAGCAGAGTCACGAGACGCGCGCCCTCTCGGTCAGCGCGGCGTCGATCTCGGCTGCCTCGACGACGACATCCGCCGTGACGTCGGTGAGTTCGGCCCGCACGGCCTGGATCTCGGCGGTCGTCGTCGCGACACGTCCGTAGATCTCCATGACCTCGGACTTCGTCAGGTCGGTGGTGGGCACGTCGAGCACGACCTCGCCGTGCCGCAGGCCCACGATGCGGTCGGCCCACGAGATCGCGAGGTCGACCTGGTGCAGGCTGCAGACGACGGTGAGCCCCTCGTCCGCGGCGATCTCGCGGATCAGCGCCATGACCTGGTCGCTGGACTCGGGATCGAGAGATGCGACCGGCTCGTCGGCGAGCAGGATGTCGGGCTTCTGCATCAGTGCGCGGGCGATCGCCACGCGCTGCTGCTGTCCGCCCGAGAGGGTGTCGCTGCGCTGGTAGGCGCGATCGAGCAGGCCGACCCGGTCGAGATGGCCGAGGGCGCGCAGCTTCGCTCCCTTCGAGTAGCCCCACAGACCGAGTCGGGGCCCGCGGACCTCGGACAGCGATCCGGTCAGCACGTTCTCGAGAACCGTGAGCGAGGGCACGAGTTCGAACTGCTGGAAGATGAAGCCCACACGGCTGCGGAGCCGACGAAGAGCCTTGCCCTTCAGCGCGGGAACCGGGGAGCCCAGCACCTCGATGTCACCGGAGGTCGGAGTCTCGAGGCCGTCGAGGTGCCGCAGCAGCGTCGACTTGCCCGAGCCCGAGAGGCCGAGCAGCACGACGATCTCGCCGCGTGACACCTGCAGCGACACGTCCTTGAGCGCCGCCGTCGAACCGAAGTTCTTGGTCACGCCCGCCAGGCGGATCAGGGCATCGGATGCCGCATTCATTGCATTCTCCTCGTGAATCTCTGAAGTCCGATCGTTGAGCGAGTGAAGCGAGACGAAACGCGGTGAGTCTCCAGCGCGTTTCGTCTCGCTCGCTTCGCTCCCTCGCTCAACGAACGGGAGCGAAGCGGACGTCGGGCGTCAGCCCTGGCACTGCTCCGCTTCGGTCTCCTTGCAGATGTCGCGGATCAGGTCGTAGTACGCGTCGTCGACCGGCTTCGTGGCGTAGAAGACGCTGCGGAACGAGTCCGTGTCGGCGCTGTCGATGCCCGCGGCGATGATGTCGTCGATCGTGATCTCGGAGAGTCCGTCGATGAGCTTCTTCGAGACGTCATCGGGAAGAGTCGAGGAGTAGACGAGCGGCGCACCGGGGACCATCGTCTCGTCGATGACCTTCACGGCATCCGACTTCTCGACCTCGGAGTCCTCCGCGAAGCCGACCTCGCACTCGACGCCCTCGCCGACCTTCTGCACGCTGACGTCGTGCTTGCCCGCGAAGACCGGCGTGATGTCGGTCTTGGGGTCGATGCCCGCTTCGAGCAGGTTGTACGACGGGAAGAGGTAGCCCGACGTCGACGACGGGTCGACGAAGCAGACCTTCTTGCCCGCGAAGTCCTCGATGCTCGAGATGTCGCTGTCGGCGGGGACGATCGCCTGGGAGTAGTACCCGGGCTCCTGGCCCTCTTCGGTCACGATCGAGGAGATCGGAGTGAGCTTCGCGCCGTTGTTGGTCGCGGTCACGTAGGTGAAGCCCGAGAACGAGGCGACGTCGACCTTGCCGGCCACGGCGGCCTCGATGAGAGCCGCGTAGTCGGTGGACTCGTGGTACTCGACGGTCTTGCCTGTGAGGTCGGCGATGTAGTCCATCAGGGGCTGGTAGTTCGTCTCGGTGTCGACCGAGTCGGGCACGACGCCGAAGACGAGCGTGTTCTCGTCGACCGCGAATCCGCTGGCGGTGGACGACTCGTCAGCACCGGACGAGCCGGTGGCCTCTGCGGAGCCGGAACAGGCAGCGAGGCCGAGCGCGAGGATCGCGGCGCCGGCGAGTACGGGGAGAGCGCGGAGCTTCATGAGGACCTTTCGAGGTGGGAGGGGTGATCCACGAGCAACTCTGACAGTCCGAACGTCGAGATATGTACCTAACTCGGAAGAGTTCAGGCGTCGTTCACCCGCGATTTCCCAGGATGAACACGCGCGGAACGGTCGCGAGCCTCATTCGTGCGCGAAGTAGTATGCCTATGTGGCCGAAGCTGTATACACCCAGATCGCCGACGACCTGCGCGCGCAGATCGCCGTCGGCATCCTGCGCCCCGGCGACGATGTGCCGACCGAGGCGGATCTCGCGGCGCGATGGCAGACCTCGCGCGGCCCCATCCGCAATGCACTGGCGGCGCTGAAGCGCGAAGGCCTGATCGAGACAGGACGAGGGCGCCCCGCACGCGTGGTGGCGCGCAAGGCCAGCCAGGCTGTCGACATGTCCGTGCCGTTCACGCGCTGGGCGCGCGATCTCGGGGTCACCCCAGGGGCACAGACACAGGAGCTGAGCCTTCGCCGGGCAGGCGATCGCGCAGACATGCTCGGTGTCGCGGCGGACGACATCATCGTCGGCGTCGTGCGGCTGCGCCTGCTCGACGGGCGGCCCACGATGCTCGAGCGGCTGTTCTACACCGAGGCCGTCGGACGCCGACTGTTCGACGTGGACACCGACGAGATCTCGATCACGGAATACCTCGGCTCTGTCGGACACCCCATCGTCGGACTCGAGCACCAGATCGATGCGGTCGCCGCAGACGAGCAGGATGCCGCGTTGCTGCGGGTACCTCAGGGGACGCCGATCCTGCGGTTGAGCCGCATCTCGCGCGACGCCGACGGACGCATCTTCGAGGCGTCGGAGGATCGCTACCTGAGTGAGGTCGTGCGCTTCACGGTCGCAGCGTCCGGGATATCGACAGACGGTCACTACATGCGCGCAGTGGGCGGCTAAGAGCCGGGGCAGCCGACTTCTCATCCGTGGGGGAGAGAAGCCGATCGCGAGCGCGATGGGGATCAGATTCCAAGGACCGCGCTCGCGATCACAGCGCTGGGGATGCGCTATTTCTGGGGTATACCCAATGTAAGCGTCCGGCTACACCATGGAACACGGCCTAATGTCGAGACATCCCCTAGACCTTCGTCTAGTATTTCGCGATCGAGGCCCGGATTTCCGCGGTTTTTCACGACGAGTGCCGGTATATGCCTGACGCCGGAAGTGCTCGCGAGTGCCCGTTCGTCAGGGCTTCGCGACGGATCGGGCGATCGGCAGACGTGCGGCCACGACCCATCGACCATCGACTTCTCCGGCACTGAACTCACCGCTCGCGCCGAGCACCCGCTCGGCCATACGGCCGATTCCGGTGCGGCTGGAGGAGAGCTCACGCCGCGGCGTCACCGACAGGGGGCTACTCACGGTCATCCGCGCCATGTCGTCGTCGACATCGAGTCTGATCTCGATCTCGCCCTGGCCGGCGTACTTGAGGATGTTGGTGGCGGATTCGCGCATGATGCGCGCGAAGATGATCTCAGCGGCCCGGGGGATGCGCTCGTCCGCGGGATCTCCGTCGAGCAGTACCGAGTGCCCGGCGGATTCGAATTCCTGCTTCGCCTCATCGATGGATGCGGCGAGGTCGCCGGTCGGCATGCCCTCGGAGCGAGGGCCGTCGTCGGCGAGGTCGATCACGAAGCGGAGATCGGTCATCGCCTTGCGGGCGGCGATCCGGATCGCCTCTTGCGAATCGGTGCTGGTGCGATCGTCGTCGAGCATCTGCACGTGCAACGACACCACGGTGAGGTGGTGCGCGATGCTGTCGTGCAGCTCGCCGGCGATCCAACGTCGTTCGGCGAGTACTGCTTGACGCTCCTGCTCGGCCTTCTCGGCCAGCTGCACTTCGAGGGTCCGCCCTCGGGCGAACGCGATGCGAAGTGCGAAGCCGACGGCACCGGATACTGCGGCGCCGACGAGGAAGATCGCGATGTTGAAGGCATCCCTCGAGTCGCCAGTGACGACCAGTGCGGATGCGAGGAGGAAGACACCGGCATAGGACAGGACCAAGGAGGTCCACCCCAGACGCACGATCAAGCCTGCCGCGAAAGCGGCGACCGTGAGCACCTGAGCTTCGATGCCGGGGATGAAGGAGAGTGCGAACACCACGCCGAGGGCGTATGTCGCGATCAGTGGGGACCAGAGATACAAGGCCAGGACCGCTGTGGATGCGAGCCCGATTGCCGCCGTCAGCGGCTCCAACCCCGGAGGGAGGAACAGTCCGACGAAGTCGAAGATGAAGATCGTCCCGATCACCACCAGTACGGCGATGCGTTCGATCGTGCTGAGCTTCTCGCCCTTACCGAGTCGGGTGACGTCTGTGCGATCACCCGCAGAAAGACTTGAAGCCATACTTCAGTATCTCCTTTCCGCCAGATATATTAACGGTAGAAGCCGAAGAAGAGTCCAACCTGGTTCCAGAAAGACATAGAGATTCACCTCCTTTATTGCACTTTTGACTAGCGATGCATTCATCTTCTCGGTGATCTGCACGCCGCACATCTGTCTCTCGTCTAGACCTCACTAGCCAAAAGTCCAATACATCGCGTCTGAGGTCGCCCCCGGTTAGGCTTCCTGCATGTCGCAAATCCGCGTTGTGATCGTCGATGACGATCCCCTGGTGCGCTCCGCGCTCTCCCACTTCGTCTCGCGAGACCCCGAAATCACGGTGATCGCCGAGGCCGAGTCGGGGTTGGAGGGCATCGAGGTGGTGGAACGCGAGCGCCCTGACGTCGTGATGATGGACGTGCAGATGCCCGAGATGAACGGGATCGAGGCGACTGCGATCATCAGCGAGCGCTGGCCCGAGATCAAGATCCTGGCCGTGACCACGCTGGATGGCAGCGACACGGTGCTTCCGATGCTCAGCGCCGGCGCGTCCGGCTACCTGCTGAAGGACTCGAGTGCGGCCAGCATCCTCGAAGGCGTGCGTGAGGTGTACAGCGGTGCGAGCTCGCTGTCTCCGAGGATCGCGTCGCTGCTGATCAAGCATGTGCGCGATACCGAGCCGGTCGGTAGCGACGGCACCCTGGAAGTGCTCACCGAGCGTGAGCAGGAGGTGCTGCAGCGTCTGGCCCAGGGCATGTCGAATGCCGAGATCGCGCGGACGCTCATCGTCTCGGAGGGGACAGTGAAGGCCCACCTCGGTCGCATCATGTCGAAGTGGCACGTGCGCGATCGCGTGCAGATCCTCGTCACCGCAGCGCACGCCGGGCTCGTCGAGTTCCGCTGAGTCGCTGATTCGCTGATTCGCTGATTCGCTGATTCGCTGATTCGCTGATTCGCTGAGCAGGGTGGCCCGCCTGCATCAGCTGACCCGTCACGGTGGTTCCTGAGCGGGAGTTGCTCGGCGCTTCCTGCTGCTCCTGCTGATCCTGCTGATCCGGGCGCCAAGAAGACACATCGATGACCGCGAACGCCGTGCGGTGCGGCGCGGTGCATGCCGAATCACTCGGTGTTCGCGCGTTCCAGCCGATGCGAGCAAGGTTCAGCCGGTGAGGGCGGGTTGTTCAGCCGGTGAGGGCGCGGGTTTCGGCTGATGCGAGGGTGCTTTTCGGCCGATACGTGCGGGGGTCAGCGATCCGTGGCGTATCCGCGGGAGGCTGAGTCTCGGGGTGCGCCATCGTTGCTCGGGATCCCACCACTTCGGGCCCCGCACCTGCGGGAGACCGGCGTCCATCCGGATCTCCCACCCCGAGCTCCCGAGGGATCGGTGATGCCACCAGCACAACGGCACACCGTTATCCGTATGCGTCGGCCCACCTCTCGCATGCTCAACAACGTGATGGATCTCACACCACGACGCCGGGACGTGGCATCCGGGGATGAGGCATTCCTTGTCGCGGGCGACGATCGCCCGGCGTTGATGCACGGTGAACACCCGATCCGTTGTCGAGATCCCGATGATCCTGCCCTCATCGAACAGGACTCGTTGGATCGTCCCGGCGCATCCGATGTGCGCGGCGACGGAGACNCCCGCCATTACCGCCCGCTTCGCCGGCAGCAGGCCCGAAGGCCGCCCCGGAGCCGTGACCAAGGTGAGCGGCGAGGTCTTTCGCATCGACGTTCACGACGAGGACGGGTGATGACCCACCGAGGGTGGGCATGTCGTTGTGTCGGGCGGCGATCGCGCAGATCATCGCGAGGGCATCGTGGCGCTTCTGGGCCGCGGTGCGGTCGTCGAGCACGCACCGGGGGTCCGAGTTGAACGGATCCGCGCCGTCACCGTCGGCGCCACCCTCCGCCTGCGCCTCTGCGTTCGCCTCCGCTCCCCCGTCCGCATCCGCATCCGCATCGACGTCAGTGTCAGTGTCGGCATCCGCCCCATCGCTGGGTGCGAAGTGCACGCCGGGCATGGGTGGGCCGTCGCCTTTCGGGTTGAGGATCGCGTCGATGATCAGCTGCAACTGCGCCGCGACGTCCGGGGTCATATACCCGCGGATCGCATGCACACCGTCTTTGAGACGGCCTATCGTGATGCCCCGCCGACGCTTCGAGTCCTCATCCTTCGGTTCCTCGCCGTCCGGGTCGAACATCGACGCGAGATCCTCCGCAAGCGCCTTCAAGTCCTGCGCCGTCGGCGCCGGACCCGGCGCATCAGCCCCGAAATCGTCAGCATCGGCATCGTCAGCATCCGGGTCATCGTCGACCACGACACCGTGCCCGCGCGCGCAGCCCGCCAAAGCGACATCCGCCGCCAGACGTTGATCGACCGTGAGCCGATCCCACACCTTCTCGATCGGACCCGTCGCCGCGAGAAACCCGGCCACCCCGACCACCCCGTCCAGCAGCGCGAGCCGCAGCTCGGACCAGCGGGCCGGCATCCGCTCCCCCGAAAGGCTCGTCGGGCGCCGCACCAGATCGACGACCGTGTCGACCCGGGACGCTCCCCGCACATCCACCCGCACCGTCCGCTGCAACAACTCGTTCAACCCCCGACACCCCGCCGAGTGCGGGAAGTCCACTGCATCGCCCGTCGCGATNGGCTTCCGCACGGCGGAAGACCGCACCCGCACCCTGCAACACCGTGACCCGATCCGCGTCGGTCAGCCCGGCGAGCGCGTCGTCGGACAGCACCGTGTCGAGGTCGGCGATGACCCGATCCAGAAGCTCCACGGTGCTGTTCATACCCGTAAGTCAACCCGGAACCACCGACACTCAAGACCCGAAACCGCCCCGTTTTACCCCAGATCAGAGCCGTATTCCAATCTCCCAGAATGGTGCGTCGAAGCGGGATCTGCGGTGCGTCGGGACGAAGCGAGACCAGGCGGATATCACGGCTCGGAACGGCTCGGCGAGACAGCGGCTGGGCACTGTCGTTCGGATGAAACGAGACCACGCGGATGTCACGGCTCGGAACGGCTCGGCGAGACAGCGGCTGGAAGCTGTCGTCACGACGAAACAAGACCGGGCAGATGTCACGGCTCGGAGCGGCTCGGAGCGACTCGCCGAGACAGCGGCTGGGCACTGTCGTCAGGACGAAACAAGACCACGCAGGCGGCACGGCTCGGAGCGACTCGCCGAGACAGCGGCTGAAGCTGTCGTCCGGATGAAACGAGACCACGCAGGCGGCACGGCTCGGAGCGACTCGGAGCGACTCGCCGAGACAGCGGCTGAAGCCGTCGTCGCGACGAAGCGAGACCAGGCCGGCGTCACGGCTCGGAGCAGTCAACGAGACGGTGAATGGAACGGGAGTGAGACCGTCGGCACGCCAAGCGGATGAGACGAGCATGACCAGGCGGGTTCGGCGAGCCCGATGGGCAGGTCCGGCAGGGGCGGAGCCGGTGAGCAGGACGGGAGAAAGCGGGCAGGGCCGATCGGTCAGCCCCGCACGGACTCCGCTTTCAGGAACACGTCGACCGCATCCTCGCTATCGAGCACGAAGCCGTGCCTCTCATACAACCGTCGTGCAGGGCTCCCTTGCAGCACGTTGAGGCGGAACAGCTGCCCATCCGCACCACGCTCCACCAGAACCTCAGCGAGCACCGCAGACCCCAGCCCGCGCCCCTGAGACCCCGGTGCCAGGTAGAAGTGCTCGATCCACACGGCGTCGGGTTCGCCCCGGACCGCGATGAGTCCGACATCCTCTCCGTCCACGACGATCACCCTCGTGTGCTCCGGAGCGAACGCATCGAGGAACCGCTGCCGCACGCGCACAGGGTCGTACCTGCCCAGGCGCTCCAGATCGGGGCGCATCACGATCGCTCGCAGCTCCGCCATCCACGGAGCATCCGACGAACTGCTCGCTCTGAGACTCCACGCGACTGACACGACATCCATCCAATCACCCGATCCACCTGACGCACTCCGCCGGCAACGAGGCAAGGCGATGCGAGTCCCTACAGCGCGAGCAGCACGATTCCGGCGGCGACGACGGCGGATGCGGCGATCCGCCATCCCGGCCTGCTCTCCTTCAGCGCGAAGACGCCGAACAGCGAGACCAGCACGACACTGACTTCGCGCAGCGGGGCGACGAGGGCGACAGGCGCGATCTGGATGGCGGTGAGCACGAGGATGTACGACAGCGGCGACAGGATGCTGAACGCCACGATGCGTCGCCACTGCGTGCGTCCGAGAGTGCGGACGGCCGCCCACCGCCCGCGGACGCCGATCGAGTAGAACGGGATCTCGAGCAGCATCGTGCCGACCATGAACGCGACGGGCGACAGGTTCCAGGTGCGCACGGCGTTCGCATCCCAGATCGTGTAGACCGCGATCGCGACACCGGTGAGGAGGCCGAACAGGAGCCCGGGGTCGATGGCTGGCCGCGAGCGGGATGCGCGTCCACGGTCGACGAGGCCGATCGCGACCACTCCGAGGATGATCGCCGCGACGCCGACGAGCGCGAGGGCGGAAGGGCGCTCCCCCAGCAGCAGGACGGCGACGATGACCGACAGGAACGGCCCGGTGCCCCTCGCCGTCGCGTAGACCGTGGACAGGTTGCCTTCGCGGTACCCGCGCTGGAGCACCGCCATGTAGACCACGTGGAGCACCGCGGACACCCCGACGCCCAGCAGGAAGCCGCGCAGGTCATCGGTGCCGAGACCGCCGGTGAACGGGATGACCCCGATCCAGACGGCCGTGCCCCCGACTGCGCCCCACCACAGGAACGGCATGCCGGCCTTGCTCACCCCGTGGGCGATGACGTTCCACGCGGCGTGGGTGATCGCGGCGGCGAAGACGAGGGCGAAGGCGAGAGCGGACATGCGAGACCCTTCCGTCCATCGCGGGGCGCGACGAACAGGGTCCTCCGGGCTTTTGTCCTGTCAGATGACGGCACCCCTGCGGAGGGACACCGTGGCGCCGCTCGGACCAGACGGGACGAACCCCGGAACCCTAGGCGCTATCGGGACTCACGGTACCGGCCGATGGTGACCGGGAGGTGAACGGCGCACGAGCGCGAACCCGGATGCCGGATGCCGGATGCCGGATGGGCAGCGAAGCGCCCGGCACGGGATCCGTGCCGGGCGCCTCACGTCGATCGTCAGCTCATCAGGCCTGTGGTCTCCCGGCGACGCACGCGCGAGATCAGCAGCACGAGCGCACCGATCGCGAGCAGCGCGAGCGCCCAGCCCAGACCGGTGATGACGCCACCGGTCGTCGCGAGGACGTCGAGGTCGACCGTCGCGGTCGCGGCCGCCGTGACGATGATCGTGCCCGCGGCACCGCTCACCGTCGCGACGTTGACGACCCGCCCCTCGGCGACATCCGCCGTCGTCAGCGTGTAGCCGATCGGGCCGCACGCGGCGGTGTCACCGGGCGCGAGGTCGGGCACGTCGCACGCCAGCACCCCTCCGAGCTTCGGGTCGTCGATCGCGATGGCCGTCAGCGTGCGTGCCCCGGTGTTCGTCACGGTGAAGCGGAACTGCACCGTGTCACCGGCGTCCACCTTGCCGTTCCCGTTCACGTCGGCGTACTCGCCACCGGTCTTCGCGAGCGCGATCGCGGGCTGCACCTCTAGAGGCGTGACCACGGTGTCGTCCACGGTCGGCGGCACAGTGCCGGTTCCCGTCCCCGTCGCCGTGGCGGTGTTGACGATCTGCCCCGCGTCGATCTCGGCCTGGGTGAGCACCGCGGCCGGCCCGTCGCACAGCGCCGACTCCCCCGGAGCGAGATCGGTCGTGTCGCAGACGACGTCCCCGTTCAGGCGCGGATCCGACACCGAGACGCCGGAGAGCGTCGTCGTGCCCGTGTTGGTCACGGTGAACGTGTAGGCGATGGTGTCGCCGGCATCCGTCCGCCCGTTGCCGTTCGCGTCGACGACGGCCGCAGCCGACTTCAGCAGCGTGAGCGCATCGGTGCCGACCACGGTCACGTCGGCGTCATCCGTGCCCTCGGCACTGCCGGCGACCGACTGACCGGTCGCCGTCGCGGTGTTGCGCACGATGCCGGCGTCGACGTCATCCTGCGTCAGCACGTACTCGACGGGTCCGCAGTCGACGTCGTCGGTCGGCACGAGCGCGAGACCGTCGAGCGCGGGGCAGTCCACGACGCCGCCGAGCAGCGGATCGTCGAGAACGATGTCGGTCAGAACGGTCGTGCCGGTGTTGCTGATCCGGAACGAGTAGGCGATCGTGTCGCCGGCCCCGATCATCCCGTCGTCGTTCGCGTCGACCGGCTCGCCGGGAGTCTTCGTCAGCGAGATGCCAGGAGTACCGGCGAACAGCACCTCTGCGGAGGCGTCGTCGCTCACGGCACCCAGCGGTCCGGTGCCGGTCGCAGTGGCCGTGTTCGGACGGCTGCCGTTCTCGATGTCCGCCTGCGTGAGCGTGTAGGTGAACGGCCCGCAGTCGCTGGAGGCTCCGACGCCGAGTTCGCCGATCGTGCACAGCACTCCGGCTCCGAGCAGCGGGTCGGTGATCTCCACGTCGCTCAGAGTCGTGTTGCCCGTGTTGCTCGTCGTGAACGTGTACTGGACCGTGTCACCGGCGCCGATGAACCCGTCGCCGTTCGCGTCCTGCACCAGACCGACATTCTTCTGCAGGTCGATGCCTGCCGTCCGGTCGATGTCGGCGGAGGCGGATGCCGTGTCGGACACCGTCCCGACCGGGGCGTCGGCCGTGACCGCTGCCGTGTTGCGCACGACACCCGCGTCGATGTCGTCCTGGGTCAGCGTGTACTCGACCGGCGCGCAGGTCACGGATGCGCCCGGAGCCAGCGAGGCCCCTGCGAGCGCCGTGCACACGACCGGTCCGCCCAGCATCGGATCGGTGATCTGCGCGTTCGTCAGGGTCATGGTGCCGGTGTTCGTGACGGTGAACGTGTAGGCGATGGTGTCGCCGGACGTCACCTGCGCGCCGCCGTCGACGTCGATCACCGTGCTCGGCGACTTCGTCAGCACGATGCTGTTCACGGCGGGAACCGTCACGTCGGCCTCCGCGCCATCGGTCGCCGTGCCCAGAGCGGACTGGGCGGTGACGGATGCCTCGTTGTGCACCGTGCCCGCATCGATGTCCTGCTGTGTGAGCGCGTAGACCACCGGCGCACAGGTCACCGAGGCACCGGGTGCGAGCGGTGCGCCGAATGCCGCACAGGCCACCGCTCCCCCGAGCAGCGGGTCTGTGATCGCTGCGCTCGTGAGGGTGACGGTGCCGGTGTTGCGCACCGTGAACGTGTAGGCGACAGTGTCGCCGACGTCGGTGCGGCCGTTGCCGTTCGCGTCGACCGGGGCCGCTGCCGTCTTCACGAGCTCGACCTGCGGGGTGCCGGAGACGGGGACCTCGACCGTCGAGGTGTTGTCAGACGGATCGGGGTCCGGCGTCGTCGACGTCACGGTCGCGGTGTTCGAGAGTGTCGCGCTCGCGATCGCCGGGTCGACCGTGCCGCTGACCGTCGTGGTGAAGGTCGCGCCGACGGCGAGAGCGCCGACCGCGCAGTCGAGCTGCGCCGCGGTGATCGTGCATCCGGCGGTGGGCGTCGTCGGGTTCAACAGGCCGACGGGCAGGGAGTCCGAGATCGCGACAGCGGATGCCGGACTCGGACCGTTGTTCGTCACGACGATCGTGTACGTGATCGGCGAGTTCACCGCAGCCGGGTTCGCCGAGCTCGTCTTGACGATCGACAGGTCGGCCGACGGCGTCACGACGACCGTCGAGGTGCCGGTGTTGTCGGAAGGATCGGGATCGGGTGTCGGCGAGGTCGCCGTCGCATTGTTGGTCAGCGTGCCGACTGCGGTCGCGGTGGCCGTCACGGTCAGCGTCGCCGATTCGCCGGGGAGCAGGGTGCCGACGGTCCACTGGTGGTCGGCGGGCGACCAGGTTCCCGCGCTCGGCGTGGCCGAGGTGACCACGAGCCCGGCCGGCGCGACCTCGGTCACGACGACGCCCGCTGCGGCGGACGGCCCGTCGTTGCGCACCGTGATCACGAAGCTCGCCACCCCTCCCAGCGGGATGCTCGGGGTCGACGTCGTCTTCACGACGCTGACGTCCGCGCTCGGGGTGAGCGCCACGTCGACGCTGGAGGTGTTGTTCGCCGTCACAGGGTCGGGCGTCGCCGAGGTGGTGGTCGCCGTGTTGCGGATCGTGCCGGAGGCGGTCGCCGCCCAGGTGCCGGCGATGTTCACCGTGGTGGACGCGCCCGGTGCGAGGTCTCCGAACGAGCACGTCACTGCGCCTGTGCCGATGGCGCAGTCCGCGTCGTCGACCGAGATGGCCGTGAACCCGGCGGGCAGGGTGTCGGCGAGAGTCGCGCCGCGGGCGACCGACGGGCCGCCGTTGGTCACGACGAGCGTGTAGGTGAACGCGCTGCCGGGTGTCGCCGTCGCCGGAGCGGACTTCTGGATGCTCAGGTCGGCGCTCTGCACGATCTCGACGTCGGCCGAGTCGGAGTTGTTCGTCGTGTCGACGTCATCCGCCGGCGAGGCGATCGACGCGGTGTTCGTCGCGAGCCCTGCGGGTGCATCCGCGTCGACGACGGTCGAGACGACCACGTTGACGGGGCCGCCGACCACGAGATCCGCCCAGGTGCAGCGGATCGAACCGGTGGTGAACGAGCAGACGGCCCCGGCGGGTCCGGTGACCCCGGTCACGGTGAACCCGGCGGGCAGGGTGTCGTCGAGCACCGCGTTGACGGCATCCGAGTCGCCGAGATTGCTCACGGCGAGGGTGAAGTCGACGGTGCCGCCTGCGGCGACCTGGGCGGCGGAGGCCGTCTTGGTCACCGCCAGGTCGGCGATGATGTCGGGCTGGAAGCTGGTCGAGTCGACGTTGTTGCTCGGGTCGGAGTCGGGTGTGCTGCTCGTGACGGTCGCCGAGTTCTGCACGACGGCGTCAGCGCCGGAGGCGATCTCGACGACGATGGTGGTGGTCACCTCGGCACCGGGAGCGAGGGTGCCGATCGCGCAGTCGACGATGCCGGATGCCACGGTGCAGGCGCCCTGATCGGACACGACGCTCACGAATGTGGTCTCGGGGTCGAGCGGATCCGTGAGGCGCACATCCCGCGCCTCGGACGGACCGTCGTTGCGGGTGATGAGGGTGTAGGTGACGTTCTGCCCTGCGACGGGAACCGCCGGAGCGAAGGTCTTGGTCACCGACACATCGCTGATCGCGGTCAGGGTGCCCGACGCGGTCGCGGTGTTGTTGGCGAGGTTGACGTCGAATCGCGACCCCGACACCGACGCGGTGTTCGTGAGTGCTGCTCCCGGCTCGAACGAGGGCGAGACCGTTCCGGTCACGGTGATCGTCGCGCTGGCGCCGACCGCGAGGTCGGGAAGGGAACAGGTGATCGTGCCGCCGACCGTGCAGGTTCCGCCGCTCGGCGTGGCCTGCACCGCCGTGAATCCGGCGGGCACCGCATCCGTCACCGTGACCCCTGTCCCCGTCTGGGGTCCGTTGTTCGTGACCCCGATCGTGAAGGTCGCAGGCTGCCCCGCGACCAGCGGACTCGTGGCGAGGGTCTTGGTGATCGCGAGATCGGCCGCCTGGTTCACCGGCGTCAGGGCCTCCTGCGTCGTCGACGTGCGATCGACGTTCGTGACGGGCTCGCGGAACGCGACCCGCGCCTCGTTGACGATCGTGGTGCCGGCGGCCTCTGTCCTGACCTTGGCGTCGAACGTGTACGACGTGACCGCGTCGACGCCGACCGAGCCGCCGGCCGTGGCTGTGCCGCCGTCGCCGAGGCGCACCCGCAGCGTGCGGGTGCCGCCCGTGTACTCGCCCCGATCATCGCCCGTGGCGTCGGTGAGAGCGCCGGCGCCGGGGCCGCTCACGATGCGGATCGAGCCGGGCACGAAGTCGATCCCCGCGGGAAGGACGTCGGTAGAAACCGACTGGAGAGCCGGGTTTCCGCCGTCGTTGCGGGTGGTGACGGTGTAGCGCAGAGTGTCGCCGATCTCGGCCGAGGTGCCGCCGCGGGTGAGGTTCGCCACCGACTTCGTCGAGATGAGGCAGGGCCCGGTGCCGAAGGAGATGTCGTCGAGCAGGTTGCCGACGGAGGCGTTGCCGGTCGCGCTGCTGACCGCCTGGAATCCGAAGCGCGTCGTGGTCTGGCCCGCGGGCACGGTGTACGAGCCCGTGTGGGTTCCCCAGGCCGCGGTGCCGTCGGTGAGCGAACCGCTGACGTTGACGAGCGTGCCCCCCGGCACGCCGATCATCACGCGCATCGTGTCGTTGCCCTCACGACCGCGGTGCTTGAGCGACCAGTACAGGGTCTGCCCCGGCGTCGTCGCGACGTCCTGGTAGAGCATGCTCGCCTGGGTGGCGTTGAGCTCGGCGAACTGCGAGCCCTGGCCTGCCGGATAGTTGCGCGGATTGCCGGGGGAACGCCACAGTTCGATCTGATTGTCCGTCGCGGTCGTGAACCAGCCGGGCACGAGCGCCTCGTCGGCGATGATGACCCCCGAGGCGAACACGGGCTGCTCGAAGCTGCCGTTGTCGAGCGACAGCGACCCCGCGCACTGCGTGGGGTTCTGAGCGGCCGACGCCGCAGTCGGCGCCACGGTGTCTGTGACCACCGTGAGTCCGACCGCGATCAGAAGTGCTGCCGTCGCCCCGGCGATGGCGCGACGAATGGATGAGTGAGCGTGTACAGACACTGCCGTCCCCGGTTTTCTCCCCCGAGGTCTCCCCGCATCGTTCGGAACGACACACCTCGCGCCTCGACCCTAGCCGCGGAGGTCGCTTGGATTCAGTGTCGTATCGAACGCCGATATCTGATCGATACCGGTATTCCGGTCATATCGGATGGGAGGGAGTGGACGCCGTCGACCGGACGACCGGGATCTACGGTCGACCGAGCCGATTACGATCGAAGGACCCCCTTCAGGAAGGCCGCTCATGCCCGTCACCCCGGATGCACTCGCCCACGCCGAGGACCTCGCCGACTTCGTCGCCGCCTCGCCCTCGAGCTACCACGCCGCCGCCGAGGTGGCCAGGCGCCTGGAGAATGCCGGATTCGCACCCCTCGCCGAGGAGGACGCGTGGGACGTGACACCCGGGGGCCGCTACCTCGTCGTCCGAGACGGCGCCGCCATCGCGTGGACGATTCCGGCGGATGCCACGGCCGTCACCCCCGCGCACGTGCTCGGCGCGCACACCGACTCCCCCGGCTTCAAGCTCAAGCCACAGCCCACCATCGGGTCGAAGGGCTGGCTGCAGGCGGCCGTCGAGGTCTACGGGGGTCCGCTGCTGAACTCCTGGCTCGACCGCGAGCTGCGCCTCGCCGGACGACTCGCCCTCGCCGACGGCCGCGTCGTGCTGGCCGACACGGGGGCGCTCCTGCGTCTGCCGCAGCTCGCGGTGCACCTCGACCGTGAGGCGAACAGCGGTCTGGCGCTCGACAAGCAGTTCCAGACACAGCCCGTCTGGGGCCTCGGCGACCCGACCCAGGAGGACATCCTCGCGGAGCTCGCGGACTCGGCGGGCGTCTCGGCATCCGACATCCGCGGCTACGACGTGGTGATCGCCGACACCGCTCGCGGTGCGGTGTTCGGCAAGGACGATGCGTTCTTCGCCTCGGGGCGGCTCGACGACCTCGCCTCCGTGCACGCGGGAGTCGCGGCGCTCGAGGCGCTCGGCACCCCCTCGACCGGCCCGATCGCCATCCTCGCCGCCTTCGACCACGAGGAGCTCGGCTCCAACTCCCGCTCCGGAGCGGCAGGGCCCTTCCTCGAAGACATCCTGGGGCGCGTGTACGACGCCCTCGGCGCCGACGCCTCCGAGCGCCGCCGGGCCCTCTCGGCATCGTGGTGCCTGTCGAGCGACGTGGGCCACTCGGTGCACCCCAACTACGTGCACAAGCACGATCCCGTCGTGCAGCCCGTGCTCGGCTCGGGGCCGATCCTCAAGCTCAACGCCAACCAGCGGTACGCGACGGATGCCCTCGGCTCCGCCGCCTGGCGTGACTGGTGCGACGCGGCCGACGTCGTCACGCAGGAGTTCGTCTCGAACAACAACGTCCGCTGCGGGTCGACGATCGGCCCGATCACGGCGACGCGCCTGGGGATCCGCACGGTCGACGTCGGCATCCCGATCCTGTCGATGCACTCGGCGCGCGAGCTCGCCGGAGTCTCGGACCTGCACGACCTCGCACGCGTCGCCGGAGCATTCTTCGCCGGCTGAGCCCTGCACGGCATCCGCAGTGCCAGGATGATGGCATGACGGACATCAAGCCTGCTCTCATCGAGCGCGCGGGCATCGAGATCATCCCCGAATCCGAGCGCACGGCGAAGCCGAGCGACCTGTTCTGGCCGTGGTTCGCGGCCAACGTGTCGGTGTTCGGCATGTCGTACGGATCGTTCGTGCTCGGCTTCGGGATCTCGTTCTGGCAGGCGACCGTCGTGTCGGTCATCGGCATCGTCGTGTCGTTCCTGCTGTGCGGACTGATCGCGATCGCGGGCAAGCGCGGGTCGGCGCCGACCATGGTGCTCTCCCGTGCCGCCTTCGGCGTGCAGGGGCAGAAGGTACCCGGCATCGTCTCGTGGCTGACGTCCATCGGCTGGGAGACGTTCCTCGCGATCATGGCCGTTCTCGCCACCGCGACCGTCATCACCCAGCTCGGCGGCGACGGCGACAGCATCGCACTGAAGATCACCGCGACCGTCATCGTCGCGGCTCTCATCGTGGCAGCCTCCGTGCTCGGCTATCACACGATCATGAAGCTGCAGTCGGTGCTCACCTGGGTCACCGGCGCCGTGACGATCCTCTACATCGTCCTCGCCGCCCCGAGCATCGACATCGCCGCCGTCATGGCCCGACCCGACGGCGGCATCGGACAGGTCGTCGGCGCGCTCGTCATGGTGATGACCGGATTCGGCCTCGGCTGGATCAACATCGCCGCCGACTGGTCGCGCTACCAGAAGCGCACGGCATCCGACGGGGCGATCGTCGCATGGAACACGATCGGCGGCTCCGTCGCCCCGGTGATCCTGGTGGTGTTCGGTCTGCTGCTCGCCGGTTCGAACGACGACCTGTTCGCCGCGGTGCAGGCCGACCCGATCGGCGCGCTCGCGACGATCCTCCCCGTCTGGGTCCTGGTGCCGTTCCTGCTGACCGCCGTGCTCGCACTCGTCTCCGGCGCCGTGCTCGGCATCTACTCGTCTGGCCTCACGCTGCTCAGCCTCGGCATCCGGATCCCCCGCCCGTCCGCCGCGGCCATCGACGGTGTGATCCTGACCATCGGCACGATCTACGTCGTGTTCTTCGCCACCGACTTCCTCGGCCCGTTCCAGAGCTTCCTGATCACGCTGGGCGTGCCGCTGGCGTCGTGGGCCGGCATACTGATCGCCGACATCCTGCGTCGCAAGAAGGACTACGACGACGAGGCCCTGTTCGACAGCCGCGGCCGCTACGGAGCCTGGGACTGGACCTCCATCGGCACCATGGTCGTCGCCAGCGTGATCGGTTGGGGCTTCGTGCTCAACGGCTTCGCCGACGCCGCGCCCTGGAACAACTGGCAGGGATACCTGCTCGGTCTCGTCGGCGGAGTCGACGGCGACTGGGCGTACGCGAACCTCGGGGTCTTCTTCGCGCTGGTGCTGTCGTTCGTCGTGACGTGGTTCGCCCGTGCCGGCAGGATCCGTCGCCAGGAGCAGACGGCGTGACCTTCGGCACAACCGAGTCGGAGCGGCCCTCCTGGCTGGTCGTGATCGACCCGCAGGCGATCTTCGCGTCGCCCGACTCGGCGTGGGGATCGCCGTTCTTCGCCGACGTGATGCCCCGCATCCGCGAGCTCGCCGAGTCGTTCCGCGATCGGGTGATCGTGACGCGCTGGATGCCGACCGCAGACCGCGCGACATCCTGGGGCGCGTACTTCGCGGCCTGGCCGTTCGCAGACCGGCCCGCGGGTGATCCTCTGTTCGATCTCGTTCCCGATGCGGTCGAGCTGTCGCCGCATCCGACGCTCGATCTGCCGACGTTCGGCAAGTGGGGCGGCGACATCGAGGCGATCGTGGGTCGTGGCGCCCATGTGGTGCTCACGGGCGTCTCGACGGACTGCTGCGTCATCTCGACGGCGCTGGCCGCTGCGGATGCCGGAGCGCACGTCACGGTCGTCGCCGACGCGTGCGCAGGTTCGACGGCGTCGAATCACGACGCCGCGATGCAGGTCATGGGGCTCTACCCGCCGCAGATCACGATCAGCGACACCGCTGCGGTGCTCGCGGCGCGCTGACGGATGCGACCTAGACCGCGCGCACGGCCGCGGCGATGTCGGCGGGCGACCCTTTCCACGGCGCTCCGTGCCCCGGCAGCACCCAGGACGCCGAGACACCTGCCAGCCTGTCGAGGGAAGCCAGCGCCCGTTCGGGTTCATCCGTGAACGGCGCAGGTTGCGCACCGACTCGCCCCGTCAGCACGTGTCGGGTGGTCAGCGCATCGCCGACGAAGACCGCGTCCGCACCGGGAACATGCACGGCGATGCTGCCGGGCGAATGCCCCGGCATCCCGATGACGACCGGGGATCCGGGCAGGTCGAGGACCTGCCCGTCCTCGACCACCACGACCTCCGAGACATGACGTGTACGCAGCGCGTTCTTGCGCACCCCGTACGCGAGGAAGCCCAGCATCGGACCGATCCGGGCAGGCCCCATCGGAGTCTTCGGCTTCTCCCCCGTGCGCACCCGGTGCGCGTCGGCTGAGTGGATGAAGACCGGCACCCCCGCTTCGCTGCGCAGCCGCTCGGCGAACCCGATGTGGTCGCTGTCACCGTGGGTGAGGACGAGCCCTCGGATGTCGGACAGCGGGCGACCGAGCTCTGCCAGCGTCCGCCGCAGGTCGTTCCAGTGCCCTGGTAGACCGGCGTCGACGAGCGTGATCCCCTCGGGCAGGTCGATCAGGTACGACGCGACGATGTCGTTGCCGAGCCGATACAGGTGCGGTGCGAGCTTCATGACCGTTCCCTCCAGAGGATGTTGACGATGGCTACCTTACGTAGCTATCATGGCTACTGTCAATAGCCATGAAGGAGCTCAGGATGCCGACGCCCGAACGAACCTCGCTGGTCGCCATCGTCGCCGCCGGCCGGGACATCCTCGAATCCGCCGGGCCCGCGGGCCTCACGATGCAGGCGGTCGCGGAGCGCGTGGGTGTGCGGGCGCCGTCGCTCTACAAGCGGATCCGAGATCGTGACGCGCTGATGACCGCGGTCGCGGAGGCATCAGCCGAGGAGCTCACGAGTCGCCTCGAGAGCGCCGGCGACGAACTCGCCGCTCTCGCCGCCGTGTACCGCGGCTTCGCGCACGAGCATCCGGAGTCGTTCCGTCTGCTCTTCACCGCTGCGGCCCCCGAAGAGTCGCTGCATCGCACCTCCGCTCCGGTTCTGCGCGCCTGCACCCACCTCGTCGGCCCCGAGCACGCACTGGACGCTGCCCGACTGTTCACCGCCTGGGCGACCGGGTTCCTGCAGATGGAGCTCGCCGGCGCCTTCCGTCTGGGCGGAGACGTGGATGAGGCGTTCGACTACGCGCTGGGCCGCATCATCGTCGGGCTGACCGCCGCCTGATCGCCGCCCTCACCAGGCGGTCCACGCCTTCCACAGTTCGGCGTAGGGGCCGGCCGTCGCGACGAGATCATCGTGGGTTCCGGACTGCACGACGCGCCCGTCGCTCATCACGAGGATCCTGTCGGCGGTCATGGCCTGACTCAGCCGGTGCGCGATCACGATGCCGGTGCGGTCGCCGATCGCGCCCGAGGACGCCTCGTCGAGCACCTCCGAGTCCGCAGAGCCCGCCTCGGCCGTCGCCTCGTCGAGGATCACGACGGATGCCGCCGACAGCGCCACGCGCACGAGGGCGAGGTGCTGGGACTGCCCTGGAGTGAGCGGATGCCCCGCCTCACCGATCTCGGTGTCGAGGCCCTCGGGCAGCCGCAGGATCCAGTGCGCACCGAGCCGCGCGATCACGGCCCGCATCCGCTCGTCGTCGGCATCGCTGAACAGCGCGAGATCGTTTCGGACGGTGCCTGCGAAGACGTGCGGCTCCTGGCTGAGCATCACGACGGCATCGCGCAGGTCGTGCGGATGCCAGTGCTCGATGCCGATCTCGTCGTGGCGCACGGCTCCCTCGCCCACCGGGAGCGCCCCGGCGAGCACGCGGGCGAGCGTCGTCTTGCCCGCGCCGCTCGCACCCACGATCGCGATCCTCTCGCCCGACGCGGCCGACATCGACACCGCGTCGAGGTCGCGCTGGTCGGGACGGTGCGCGAAACCGAGCCCGTCGACCTCGATCGCTCCCCGGCGCGCCACCGCGGCCTCGGACTCCGACTCGCCCGCTCCGCGAGGGCGCGGTGACGGCATGCCGATGACGCCGAAGAGACGCGCGAGGCTGGCTCCGGCATCCTGCAGCTCGTCGATGCGGAAGAGCAGAGCGCCCATCGGTCCGAACAGTCCGAGGAAGTACAGCGACGCGGCGGTCGCCGCGCCGAGCTCGACCTGCCCGCCGGTCACCAGCAGGTAGCCGACCACGAGCACTGCGGCGAGGCCGACGAGCTCGGCACCGTTGAGGAACACGTTGAAGTCGTTGCGCACCCTGGTGGCTCGCACTTCGAGCGCGATGGCCTGCTCACTCGCCTCGCCGATGCTGTCGAGGTGCTGCTCCTCCGTGCGCAGGGCCCGGACCGTGTCGACTCCCCGCACGGCCTCGATCGTGCGCTGGCTGCGCTCGGCCACGACGACACGGTGCTCGCGGTAGACCGGCGCCGAGCGACGCAGGAACCACCGGAGTGAGAAGTACTGGATGGGTGCTGCGACGAGCGCGGCGAGCGCGAAGCGCCAGTCCATCAGGCCCATCCCGAGCAGGCTCAGCACGATGCTGAACAGCGCCGAGAGGAACGCGGGGAGCGCCTCTTCGACGACCTGTCCGACGGCTCGCACATCCCCCGAGAGCCGCGCGACCAGGTCGCCGGTGCCCGCGGCCTCGATGCGCGCCGTCGGCTGGGCGAGCGCCGTGCGGAACGCCGCCTCGCGGACCTCGCGGATCGTGCCCTGCCCGAGTCGCGCGAGCAGCATGCGGCCCGCCCAGGTCAATCCGGCCCCGGCCGCGATCGAGGCGGTCAACGCCAGCCCGAACGGCAGCATCGATGCACCTCCGGCGACGATGTCATCGACCATCAGACCGATGATCCACGGCGCGACGAGCGCGGCGCCGACGCCCGCGCACAGGGTCAGAACCGCGGACACGGCGAGTGCACGTCGATGGCCGAGTGCGGCGAGCAGACCGCGGGCAGTGTCTCGACGCGTCGCGATGGGCAGCTTCGAGTCGCTCATGCGCCCACTCCCCTCAGATCATGCACGCTGTGACAGCTCGACAGCAGTGACGCCCGGTCGGTGAGCAGCACGATCGTGCGCCCCTCGGCCGCGAGCCCCGCGGCCACCTGGGCCTCGGTGATCGGATCGATCGCGGTCGTCGGCTCGTGCAGCACCAGCAGCCGTTGCGGCTGATGCAGAGCACGTGCGAGCAGCAGGCGCTGGCGCTGGCCGCCCGAGAGCCGCAGCCCGCGCTCGCCCACCATCTCGTCGAGCCCGTCGGGCAACCGGTGCACGACCTCGTCGAAGGCTGCGGCTTCGAGGTGCGCGTGATCGATGTGCGCAGCGATGTTCTCGGCCGCGGTTCCGGTGAACACGGCGGCATCGTGCGGCGGCGCGAAGACCTCGACACGCAGCCCGTCGTGACCGAGGTGGGTCGCATCGATGTCGCCGATGACGAGCTCGCCTGCCGCGGGCGTGCGGAGCCCACCGAAGAGACGCGCGAGATCCACGATCCGATCGGGATCCGCACGGATGCCCGTCACCTGGCCGTGCGCGATGTCGATCGTCGTTCCCTCGACCGCCAGGCGGGCCACGATGGCGGAATCGCCGCGCGTCCGCGTGCTCTCCGCCGCCGTCTCGCCGATCGCGGAAGCCGGCGTCGCGACGGCATCCGTCACCGCGCCCGCCTCCGTCGAGAACTCCGCGATGCGGGTCGCCGAACCGTGCTTCGAAGCGATCTGTGCGGGCAGGTAGCCGAGCGACTGCAGGGGACCGCGGATCGTCTGGGCCAGCCCCATCGCGGTGACGAATCCGCCGATCGTGATGGCGCCGTCGAGCGCCAGCCAGCCGCCGAGCACAGCGATGCCGGTGAAGGCGAGGCCACTGATGAGCAGATTCAGAGCCGTGAGACCTGCCGCCGCCTTCTCGGCGCGATACGCAGCCTCGGCGGCGACGGCGCTCTCCGCGACGTAGCGATCGGCCGCCCGCGACGCGCCACCGAGTGCGCCGAGAACGCGCAGGCCGGTGGCGAAGTCGGTGCTGACCGCATCGAGTCGTGCGGCCTGCTTCTGCGCCTCGTACCCTCGGCGTCGCAGCCCGCCGCTCACCAGGTGCACGAGCAGGGCCTGCACGAGCGTGCCGATCACGACCGCGACGGCGAGCGGCCAGGCGATCAGCAGCAGGGTGATGCACGCGACGAGCACGGCGGTCGCGGCGGCGGCCTGCTCGGCGATGACCCAGAAGAAGCCGGCCGTCTCCCCTGCGTCCGAAGAGGAGATCGTGAGCACCTCGCCGGCTGGCCGCCGCGTGCGGCGCCGCAGCGCGAGACCGAGGATGCCCTGACGCAGCACGTGCTCACCCTGCGCGTACACCTTGGTGCCGGCCCGATCGCCGAACTGCCACGAGACGATCAGCACCGCGAACACGACGACGAGGAAAGCGAGCGCCCACCCGAGAGCCACCGGATCGCCCGGCGCGATCGCGCGATCGATCACGACGCCGACCGCCACCGGGACCATCACCTCGGCGAGCTGGTGCCCGCAGAATCCGGCGATCGA
The DNA here is from genome assembly GCF_001423615.1 of Microbacterium sp. Leaf159. Taxonomy (GTDB): domain Bacteria; phylum Actinomycetota; class Actinomycetes; order Actinomycetales; family Microbacteriaceae; genus Microbacterium. Next base: position 581,090 of record NZ_LMOU01000002.1, read on the forward strand.
GACGACGGCGCGTGCCCGACGGCCTCGCCCCCAGACGCCCTCGCGGAAGACCCCTCCTACGGTCGTGGTCACCGGAGCCTCGCCGTTCTCCGGTGATCGGTGCCCGTATGGGGCGCGCGGAACCGGACGCGCGCAGAGAAAGGCCGCGCAGAGACGGAGCGCGCCGAAGCGAAGCGCGCAGGGGCGATGGGGGACATCGGGGACTCCAGAGACGTTCGAGGGGCCACGCGCGATCGCGGTGAGCGCCCTGATTCAACATATGCGAACGCGATGTCGCGCAGCGGACGGGCTGTGCCGGGCCTACGCCGAATCCGACCGGAATACTGCCAAGATGAGGCGCGGAGAGGGGTTTCCGTGACCACCAGTGCGCCCGAAGTCGATTCCGTCCGCCCGAAGAAGGCCCGTCGGCCGTGGCACCGGACGAAGGTCGCTCTCGCGCTGATCGTCGCCGTCACCGCGGTGATCGCGATCATCGGGGCGCTCACCCCGTGGCCCTCCGCCATGCTGATCCGCGCCGTGTTCACGAAGGGCGGCGACGAGACCGCCGCCGAGATGGACAAGCACGTGCCCGACACGAAGCTCACCGAGCAGCTCGATGTCGCCTACGCCGACGGCGGCGCCGACACCACGATGGACGTCTTCACACCGGCATCCGCCTCCGGCCCGCTGCCGACGGTCGTCTGGATCCACGGCGGCGCCTGGATCTCGGGATCGAAGAAGAACGTCGATCCGTACATGCGCATCCTCGCCGCCGAGGGCTACACGACCATCGCGGTCAACTACACGATCGGCCCGGAGGGCGTGTATCCGCTCGCCGTGCACCAGCTCAACGACGCGCTCGCCTACATCGACGAGCATGCCGACGAGCTCGGCGTCGACCCGAACCAGATCGTGCTCGCCGGGGACTCGGCCGGTGGCCAGCTCGCCAGCCAGATGGCGACGCTCATGACGAGTCCCGACTACGCCGAGATCCTGGACATCACTCCCGCGCTGACGAAGGACCAGGTCGTGGCGACCGTGCTCAACTGCGGCGTCTACGACCTCGCCGCCCTCGCAGCTCTCGACGGAGTGGTCGGCTGGGGACTCAAGACGTCGATGTGGGCGTATGCGGGAACCAAGACGTGGGCGGAGGACTCGACGGGCTCCACGATGTCGACGATCGACTGGGTCACCGAGGACTTCCCGACGACCTACATCTCGGGCGGCAACGGCGACGGACTCACCTGGCTGCAGTCCATTCCGATGGCGAAGCGCCTCGACGAGCTCGGGGTGGACGTGACGACCCTGTTCTGGCCTGCGCCTCACGAGCCGGCACTGCCGCACGAGTACCAATTCCACCTCGACATGCCCGACGCTCAGACCGCACTGCAGAAGACGATCGACTTCCTCAACGCGCACACCACGCGCTGAGTGCGCACACGACTCGCTGAGCGGGCCTCTCGACCTACTTCATCGTGTCGAGGATGCCGACGAGGTCGTCGAAGGTCGTGAGCGGGTTGAGGATCGCGAACCGCGTGTTGGGGCGACCGCGGTGCGAGCTCGGCACGACGAACGCTCGCTGCGAGTCGAGCAGCTCGTCTGACCACCGGTCGTAGTCCTCGCGCTCCCACCCCTCGCGTTCGAAGACGACGACCGAGAGCTGAGGGTCGCGCACGAGTCGCAGTTCGGGGCGGGCGGCGATCTCGGCCGCGATCATCTTCGTGAGGGTGAGCGTCGCGCTCACTGCCTCGCGATAGGCGGTCACGCCGTAGGTCGCGAGGGAGAACCAGAGCGGCAGCCCGCGAGGGCGCCGAGTCAACTGGATCGAGTAGTCCGACGGGCTGAAGTCTCCTGCGTCGGTGAGGGTGTCGAGGTACTCGGCGTGCTGCGTGTGTGCACGTCGGCCCGCATCGGGGTCGCGGTAGATCAGCGCACAGCAGTCGAACGGCGCGAACAGCCACTTGTGCGGGTCGACGATGACCGAGTCGGCGCGTTCCACGCCCGCGAAGATATCCCGAGCCTCGGGAGCGAGCATCGCGGTGAGGCCGTAGGCGCCGTCGATGTGCAGCCAGAAGTCGAACTCGTCTTTGAGCGCGGCGATGCCGGCGATGTCGTCGACGATTCCGAAGTTCGTGGATCCGCCCGTCGCCACGACAGCGCAGATCTCGTCGCCATGCTCGCTCAGCGCCTCGCGCACGGCGTCCGCCCGCAGCACGCCGTCGTCACCTGCGGGCACGAGCAGGACATCGGCATCCATGACCTTCGCCGCCGACTTGTTCGAGGAGTGCGCCTCGACGCTGCACACGATCTTCCAGCGGCGCGGCAGCTCTCTGCCCGCGTCGAGCAGCTTCGCCTTCGCGGCCTCGCGAGCGGCGACCAGCGCCGACAGGTTGCCGATCGTGCCACCCTGCACGAACACTCCGCCTGCCGTGTCGGGGAGTCCGAACTCGGAGGCGAGGAACGAGAGCACCTCGTTCTCGGCGTGGACGGCGCCGGCTCCTTCGAGCCAGCTTCCGCCGTAGAGGCCGGATGCCGAGACCACGAGGTCGAACGCGATCGATGCGATCGTCGGCGCGGTGGGGATGAACGACAGATACGACGGGTGGCTCGTCGTGAGGCACGCCGGGGCGAGGATGTGCTCGAACACGCTCAGTGCGCGCTGCGAGCCGAGCCCTGCATCGGTGATCGTGGTGCCGACCAGCCTGTTGAGCTCGGCCGGGGTCTGCGGCTTGTCGAGCGGAACGTCGGCCGCGAGCATCCGTCGTCGCGAATAGTCGAGCACGGCGTCGACGATCGCCGTCGATTCGGCCGATGCCGCGTGCATGCGTTCTGCTCCCATGAGCTGTCCTTACCTGTGGCTCTCTGCGAGCGGTGTCGCTGCGAGCGGTGTCGTCTCGAGTGAAAGAGGGATGGTCGGCGCCTCGACCGGCACGTCGAGCACCGCCGAGAGGGTGCGGCGTGCGAGATCGGCCCGGTCGCGTGGCGCCCAGTGCACCAGCGAGTGCGCGCTCATGCCGTCGACCATGGCCAGCAGCATCCACGCCGAGGAGCCGGCGTCCACCTGCAGCATCGGGTCCTCGGCGATGGCGCGGGCGATGAGGTCTTCGAGGGCGCTGTGCCAGAGGTCCATCTCGGCCCGCACCCGCGCACCGAGAGCCTCGTTGCGCGCTCCGAGCGCCCACGACTGCACCCAGACCATGGCGACGTCGTCGCGCGAGTCGTCGAGCAGCGTCTCGATGAGTCGCAGCAGGTTCGCGCGCAGGTCGACGGCGTCGTCGTACGCGGCGATGACCTCGTCGCGCTCGGCGGCGACGATCGCGGTGAACACCTCGGCGACGAATGACTCCATGACGGGTCGATAGTGCGCGACGAGGGCGGGCGTCACGCCCACTCGGGCGGCGACGGCACGCACCGTCAGGGCTTCGAGTCCGCTCTCGGAGGCCAGCGCCACGGCGCCGTCGAGGATCGAGCGCTCGCGCTCCTCGGGCGGCAGCCGGCGAGGTGCGGCAGCTCTTGACGTCGTCTTCATCACGGGCTACCGTATCACCCGTTGGACACGTGTTCAATAGCGATCACGACTCCTCATCCGCGAGGTCGAGATCAGCAGCGAGGGAGACAATCATGGCCTGGCACATGCCCGCCGAGACCGCACCGCACGACCGCACCTGGATGGCGTTCCCCGCCGAGGGGCCGACTCTGGGCGAGACCTCCGCCGAGCGCGAGGAGGGCTATGCCACCTGGACGGCCGTCGCCCACGCGGTCGCCGAGTTCGAGCCGGTCACGATGATCGTCGACCCCGCCGAGCTCTCCCGCGCCCGGCGATTGCTGGGCAGCGACATCGACATCGTCGAGGCGCCCGTCGACGAATTCTGGATGCGCGACTCCGGCCCCACCTTCGTGATCGACGACCACCGCCCCGGCGTTCTCGGCGCCGTCGACTGGATCTTCAACGGCTGGGGCGCCCCCGACTGGGCGCAGTGGCAGAAGGCGGCGCAGCACGCGCGCATCATCGCCGGTGCGGTCGGCGCTGAGCTCGTGAGCTCGACGCTCGTCAACGAGGGCGGCGGCATCCATGTCGACGGCGAGGGCACCGTGCTGCTCACCGACACCGTGCAGCTCGATCCTCGTCGCAATCCGTTCGCCGACAGGCAGCGCGTCGAGGCCGAGATGGCCCGCACGATCGGCGCGACCAAGGCCGTGTGGCTGCCCCGCGGACTCACCCGCGACTACGACGACTTCGGCACGAACGGGCACGTCGACATCGTCGCCACCCTCGTCTCTCCCGGCCGACTGCTGCTCCATGACCAGCCGAACCCCGACCACCCCGACCACGCCGTGACACGCGAGCTGCGCGCGCACCTCGCACAGCAGACGGATGCCGCCGGCCGCCGATTCGAGATCATCGATCTGCCCGCGCCTGCGACACTGCGCGACGACGAGGGCTTCGTCGACTGGAGCTACGTCAACCACCTGGTCACGAACGACGGCGTCGTCGCCTGCGGCTTCGGTGATGAGCAGGCCGACGCCACAGCGAGAGAGATCCTCGCCGATGCGTATCCGGGTCGCCGTGTGGTCACGGTCGATGCCCGCCCGCTGTTCGACCGCGGCGGCGGCATCCACTGCATCACCCAGCAGCAGCCGAGCGTGGCGGTGCACTCATGATCGACGTCGTCGAGGCACCGATCGCCGAGCTGCGGCGAGCGCTCGAGGCCGGCGCAGCCACCGCAGTCGAGCTCGTCGACGCGTACCTCGCACGCATCGCCGCCTACGACGGCCCCGACACCGAGACGGCACTGAACGCGGTCGTCGTCGCGAACCCCGATGCGCACGCCGAGGCCGAGGCATCCGACGCCCGCCGGGCACGCGGCGAGACGCTCGGCCCCCTCGACGGCATCCCGTACACGGCGAAGGACAGCTACCTGGTGCGTGGACTCACCGCCGCCGCCGGCAGCCCCGCGTTCGCCGACCTCATCGCGCAGCGCGACGCGTTCACGATCGAGCGGCTGCGTGCGGGCGGCGCGATCTGCCTCGGGCTGACGAACATGCCTCCGATGGCGAACGGCGGCATGCAGCGCGGTGTCTACGGGCGCGCAGAGAGCCCCTATAACCCCGACTTCCTCACCGCGCCCTTCGCTTCCGGATCGTCGAACGGCTCGGGCACCGCCACCGCGGCGAGCTTCGCGGCGTTCGGCCTCGGCGAGGAGACCTGGTCGAGCGGCCGCGGGCCCGCGACCAACAACGCCCTCTGCGCCTACACGCCCTCGCGCGGCGTGATCTCGACCCGCGGCAACTGGCCGCTCGTGCCGACCATGGACGTCGTCGTCCCCCATGCCCGCACGATGGCGGACCTGTTCGAGGTCCTCGACGTGATCGTCGCCGACGACGCCGAGGTGCGCGGCGACTTCTGGCGCGCGCAGCCCTGGGTGACGCTGCCCGTGTCGTCCGAAGTTCGCCCGGCGTCGTACGCCGCCCTGGCTGACGGTGCGGGGTCAGGGCTCCGTGGCACTCGCATCGGCATCCCTCGCATGTACATCAACGCCGATCCGGATGCCGGCACGGCTGACGATCCCGGAATCGGCGGCCCGACAGGGCAGCGCATCGAGACCCGCGCCTCGGTGATCGCTCGCTGGGAAGCTGCGCGCCGAGACCTCGAGGCCGCCGGCGCCACGGTGGTCGAGGTCGACTTCCCCGTGGTGTCGAACTACGAGGGCGACCGACCCGGCGCACCCACCATCGCGACGCGCGGACTCGTGTCTCCGGAGTACCTGCAGCGCGAGATTGTCGATCTGTCGGCGTGGGGCTGGGAGGACTTCCTGCAGGCGAACGGAGACCCCCAGCTGCACACGCTCGCGGCGGTCGACGGAGCGTCGATCTTCCCGCATCCCGAAGAAGCTCTCCCCGATCGCTACACCGGCTTCGACGACGACATCGCCGAGTACCCGGGCTGGGTGCGCGACAACCCGGGCGTCGGATTCGAAGACATGCCCGAGCTCCCCGACGGGATTCGCGGACTCGAAGAGACACGTCGGATCGACCTCGAGTCGTGGATGGACGAGCACCGGCTTGATGCCGTCGTCTTCCCGGCCGTCGCCGACGTGGGGCCCGCCGACATGGACGTGAACGTGGCGTCCGCTGATCTCGGCTGGCGCAACGGCACCTGGATCGCCAACGGCAACCTGACCGTGCGGCACCTGGGCATCCCGACCGTCACCGTGCCGATGGGCCTCATGGCCGACATCGCCATGCCGATCGGACTGACGTTCGCGGGCCGCGCCTACGACGACTCCGCGCTGTTGCGCCTCGCCGCGGCATTCGAGGGGACGGGAGAGGCCGGGGAGCGTCGCACCGCTCCCCCACGCACACCGAGACTGTGACGCAGCGATCCCCGGGTCTACCCTGAGGTCATGGACAACGGGGCGTTTCTGTTCGTTTTACTCCTGCCCTTCGGCCTGGGTCTCTTCCTGGCTGCGGTCGCGCTGCTGCACGGCGCCTCAGCGGGGATCAATGCTGTGCTCGTCAGCATGAGGGATCGCATGGCCACCGGCAGTCGTTTCCGAAGAGAGCGCGCCTACGTGCGGAAGCATCAGCGCGACACATCCCACTCCGGTCTGCTCTGACGCATGGACAACGGAGCGATTCTGTTCATGCTGACGGTGCCGTTCTGGGCAGGTGTCATCGGCGCCGGCATCCTCATCGTGCTCCTGATCCCGATCGGGATCAATGTCGCGATCCGGATCGTCATCGACGGCATCCTCGCTGCCAGACGTCGTGCCCGCGAGCGAGTCGAAGGAGACTCTCCGCAAGACATTTCACTATTGTGACGCTCGGCACGATTGTTATATATTCTTCCTGTCCCCCACGACAGGAAGCGACCCATGAGCACCGAGAACAACGAGCGCGAGCTCGAGGCCGGCATCGTCACCGATCTGTCCGGACGCATGACCTACGGGTCGTATCTGTCGCTCGACCAGCTGCTCACCGCGCAGAACCCGGTCAGCGTTCCCGAGCACCACGATGAGCTGTTGTTCATCATCCAGCACCAGACCACCGAGCTCTGGCTCAAGCAGCTGCTGCACGAGCTGTCCTCCGCCCGCGAGCTGCTCGCGAGCGATGACCTGCGCGAAGCCCTGAAGCGCGTCGCGCGGGTCAAGCGCATCCAGGATGTGATGACCCAGCAGTGGGCGATCCTCGCCACGCTCACTCCCACCGAATACGCGCAGTTCCGCGGCGCGCTCGGCAACTCCTCAGGTTTCCAGTCGGTGCAGTACCGCGCTGTCGAGTTCGCGCTCGGCAACAAGAACGAGAAGATGCTGAGCGTCTTCAGCGATCACCCCGCCAATCTCGCGCTGCTCACCGCCGAGTGGCACAAGCCCACCCTGTACGACGAATTCCTGCGCTACGCGTCTCGCCGCGGCCTGCCGATCCCTGCCGAGATCCTCGACCGCGACGTGCGCCTCCCCTACCGCGAGACCCCCGAGCTGGTGCCCGCGATCCGCGAGATCTACCAGAATCACCAGCAGCACTGGGACCTCTACGAGGCGTGCGAAGACCTCGTCGACCTCGAGGACAACTTCCAGTTCTGGCGCTTCCGCCATCTGAAGACCGTCGCCCGCACGATCGGCATGAAGGTCGGCACCGGCGGCTCGAGCGGCGTGGGATTCCTGCAGCGCGCGCTCGACCTGACGTTCTTCCCCGAGCTGTACACCGTGCGCACCGAGATCGGCGGCTGATGAGAGCCGCGACCTTCTTCGACGGCGAAGGATGGCGCGACGGCATCATCGACCTCGTCGACGGACGGATGCTGCTGCGCGAGGAGTCGCCGGCATCCGATCTGCGATTTTCCGGTCTGCCGAGGCTCGACGGCGTGATCGTCGGCGGCTTCACCGACCACCACGTGCACCTGCAGCTCGTGGACCACACGCTGCTGCACGCGTCGGCGCTCGGGGGCGTCGTCGATCTGGGCGCGAACCCGGCCGTCGTCGCCGCCCTCTCGGCGAAGATGCGCGGGGCCGAGAACACGTGCGAGAACTCGGACGGGGCCAGAAACGCATCCGCTGATCCCTGCGGGGCCAAAAACGCATCCGAATCGACGTTCTCCGGTGCGTTTTTGACCCCGCACGGGACGACGACCCCGCACGGGACGACGACCCCGCACCCGACCACGCACCCCATCGCGGTCGAGTTCGCCGGCGCATTCCTCACCCCGGTCGGCGGATACCCGAGCGACCGGGACTGGGCACCGGAAGGGTCCTTCCGCGAGATCGCAGACGCTGCGGCCGCCGAGCACGCTGTGGCCGAAATGGCGGATGCCGGAGCATCCTGCATCAAGGTCGCGAGCAACGCCGACGCCGGGCCTGTCTTCACCGACGACCTGTTCCGCGCGATCGTCGACACAGCCTCCGCCCGCGGGCTCCCGGTCGTCGCCCACGCCCAGGGCAGCGGAGAGGCCCAGCGCGCCGCGCGGCTCGGCGCAACCCGCCTCGCACATGCCCCGTTCACCGAGCGGCTCGACGATGACGAGATCGTCGCACAGGCCGCATCCGTCGCCTGGGCCTCGACTCTCGCGATCCACGACGCCGACAGCGCGGAGCGAGTCACTGCGGTCGACAATGTCCGTCGCTTCCACGCGTCCGGCGGAACAGTGCTCTACGGCACCGACATGGGCAACGGCCCGACTCCCGTCGGTCTGAAGCCGAACGAGCTCGCCGCTCTCCGAGACGCCGGGATCACCGGCACCGCTCTGCTCCGCGCCCTCGCGCCGCAGGACCCCCGCGACGCCGCATCCACTCTCCTCCGGCTCCCCGGCACCGACGCCGACCCGGCACTCGCCCGCCCGCTGACCAGCGCTGATCTGAAGGCATGACATGACCGACACCCGCGACTCCACCCGCTTCGACTCCGCTCTGTTCGAGACCGCCCACGCTCTCGATGCGGCTGATCCGCTCCGCGCCCATCTCGACGCGTTCGCCGACGCACCGGGTGTCGGCGCCTATCTCGACGGCAATTCGCTCGGACGTCCGCTGCGCGACATCCCCGAGAAGCTCGCCGCGTTCGTGCGCGACGACTGGGGCACCCGGCTGATCCGCTCGTGGGACGAACAGTGGATGGCACTGCCGATGGAGCTCGGCGATCGCATCGCCGAGCTCACTCTCGGCGCGGCCGCCGGTCAGACCGTCGTCGCCGACTCGACGAGCGTGCTGATCTACAAGCTGATGCGCGCCGCAGCCACCGCCGATGAGCGCCGCACCGAGCTCGTGATCGAGGCGGGCAACTTCCCGACCGACCGGTTCATGGCCGAGGGCGTGGCTGCCGAGACCGGCATGACCGTGCGCTGGATCGAACCCGACCCGGTGCACGGCGTGCAGATCGCCGATGTGATCGCCGCGATCTCTGAGAAGACGGCCCTCGTCTCGCTCAGCCACGTCGACTACCGCTCCGGTGCCCTGGCCGACATGCCGGGGATCACGGATGCCGTGCACGAGGTGGGCGCGCTCATGATGTGGGATCTCTGCCATTCGGCGGGCATCATCCCGATGCAACTCGACGCCTGGGGTGTCGACATGGCGGTCGGCTGCACCTACAAGTACCTCAACGGCGGTCCGGGCTCCCCCGCGTTCGCGTATCTGCGGCGCGAGCACCAGGGCGTGCTGCGGCAGCCGATCCAGGGTTGGTGGAGCGCCGCCGACATCTTCGCGATGGGCCCCGAATACGTTCCCGCGGGCGACATCCGCCAGCTCCTCAGCGGCACCCCGCCCATCACCTCGATGCTCGCGATGCAGGGGATGCTCGACCTGATCGAGCAGGCGTCGATCGAGGGAGTGCGCGCGAAGGCCGTCTCACTGACCGATTTCGCCGTTCGCGCGTACGACGAGCTGCTCGCCCCGCTCGACGTGCGACTGCTGAGTCCGCGCGATGCCGACCTCCGCGGAGGCCACGTCACGATCGGGCACCCGGACTTCCGGGCCGTGACGCAGCGACTGTGGGCCGACGGGATCATCCCCGACTTCCGCTTCCCCGACGGCATCCGCCTGGGGCTCTCGCCGCTCAGCACCTCGCACGCCGAGACGCTCACCGGCGTGCTCGCCGTGCGCGATGCGCTGGAGTCGCATGATCGCTGATCGCTCCGCATTCCCGGCGACCGCGACCCCGACCCCGACCGTCGCACCGGACATCATCGCCGGGCCCGTGCTCGACGACATCGACGCGCGGCCTGGCAGCACGGCATCCCTCCTCCGCACGATCGTCGGGCTCTACCTGCGTCCGCTCGACGGATGGATCTCTGCGGCCGATCTCGTCGCCCTCGCGGACGACCTCGGGATCCCCGCCGCCCAGGCGCGCACCGGAATCACCCGCCTCAAACAGAAGGGCCTGCTGCTCGCCGAGCGCAGGCACGCGATCGGGTATCGGCTGAACCCGGATGCCACCACGATGCTCGAACGAGGCGATCGGCGGATCTTCGAGATGCGCGAGATGACGGATTCCGACAGCTGGTGCCTCATCTCGTTCTCGATCCCCGAGAGCGCGCGCAGCATCCGCCATCAGCTGCGACGCCGGCTGCAGTGGATCGGCGCGGGGGTCGTGTCACCCGCACTGTGGATCTGCCCGGGCCATCTGCAGGGTGAGGTGCAGGAGATCGTCGACGAACTCGAAGCGAGCGAGTGGGTGACTCTGTTCCAGGCCGGCACTCCGACGACGGTGCGCACACTGCCCGAGGCTGCCGCCGCCTGGTGGGATCTCGAGTCGCTGCGCGCCGAGCATTTCGCCTTCCAGGCCTCGCTCGCGACGCTGCCGACCGCACCTTTCGCCGCGTATGTGCAGCTGCTCGACCGCTGGCGCGTTCTGCCCTACGTCGATCCGGGGCTGCCCCCGTCGATGCTGCCGGCCGAGTGGCCGGGTCGGCGCAGCGTCGTCGAGTTCCAGCGACTGTCGACGGAGTTGTCGGATGCCGCGTGGCAGCGCGTGCTCGACGTCACCGGAGCAGCTGCGCGCAGCGCCCGCGCGACCGTCCGCGAGGTCACCGAGCCGGCGCGGCCGTCGTAGCCCTCACGACGAGTCGGGTCGGCAGGATGACATGCATCTCGTCGACCTCCCGGCCGGAGAGCAGCGTGAAGACCATCTCTGCGGCGACCGCCCCGAGCCGGCGCATCGGCTGCTGGATGGTCGTGAGCGGCAGCGCGCGACGGGTGGCCTCCGGCACGTCGTCGAATCCGACGACCGAGAGATCCGCGGGCACCCGCAGGCCGAGCTGGTGCGCGACGTCGATCACCGCGATCGCCGAGAGATCGTTCGCGGCGAACACCGCGGTCGGACGCGAGTCGGAGCTCAGCATGACTCTGGCGGAGTCGCGGGTCGCCTCCAGTTCGTAGCGTCCGATGCCGATCAGGGACGGGTCAAGCGGGATCCCCGCGTCGGCGAGAGCGCGCCGGTAGCCGGCGTCGCGCAGTCCCGCCGACCGCAGGTCGGGCCGTCCGGCGAGGAATCCGATTCGGCGGTGCCCGAGTTCGATCAGGTGCCTGGTGGCGGCGAGCGCACCGCCGAAGCTGTCGGACTCGACGGTCGGCAGGTCTGCCCGACCGGTGTGCGGGTCGACGGCGACGACGGGGATCTCCGCCCCCGCGCTCACGACAGTGGGGGTCACCATGATCGCCGCATCGATCAGCGTTCCGGAGAGGCGGCTGAGCGACCTGCGCTCCCAGCCGTCGCTCGCGCCGTGGTGCGAGCCGGCATACGCCAGGAGGTCGAATCCCATGTCGTGCATGGCCGCGCCGACGCCCTTGAGTATCTCGGCGCTGAACGGTTCGAAGTCGGCCAGGAGCACCCCGATCACGCCGGTGCGACGCGCACGCATGCTGCTCGCGACGAGGCTCGACTCGTAGCCGAGGTCCTTGACGGTGTCGAGCACGCGCTGCACCGTGGCATCCGCGATCCCGTACCGGCCGTTGACCGCCTTCGAGACGGTCGACACCGAGACGCCGGCCGCGCGCGCGACGTCGTGGATCGTTGTCCGAGCCCCCATGAGACGCCAGCGTAGCCGTGCGCGCATGCCCATGGAAACTGTTTTCGAAAACGTTTGACGATCGAGTGCCCCGGCTGAAGACTCATGCCACTGCGGTCTCACCCGAGCTGCCGCAGGCGCCCCGCAGTGACGCGGCGCGCAACTCGATGAGGAGAACGATCACATGAACAGCAGAAGGCTCCCCCTCGCCTCCGCGGTCGCAGCAATGGCCGTCGGAGCACTCGCGCTCTCGGGCTGCACCGCGGACTCGTCCGGCACCGGCGACGGCGGCGACACCACGATGACCCTCTGGCACAACTCGACGACCGGCCCCGGAGTGGAGTTCTGGGAGAAGACGGTCGCCGACTTCGAGGGCGACAACCCCGGAGTCACGATCGAGATCCAGTCGATCCAGAACGAGGACCTCGACGGCAAGCTGCAGACGGCGCTCAACTCCGGCGATGCCCCCGACATCTTCCTGCAGCGGGGCGGCGGCAAGATGGCGGCGATGGTCAAGGCCGGTCAGCTCAAGGACCTCACGGACGTGATCACCGGCGGGGCGAAGGACGAGATCCCGGATGCCGCCTACTCGGCCAACAGTCTCGACGGCAAGGTCTACGCGATGCCGGTCGCGGTGCTCCCCGGCGGTCTGTTCTACAGCCAGGACCTCTTCGATCAGGCGGGCATCACCGAGAACCCGACCACTCTCTCCGAGCTCGAGGACGCCACCGAGGCGCTGAAGTCCGCGGGCATCGATCCGATCGCCCTCGGCGCCAAGGATGCCTGGCCCGCCGCGCACTGGTACTACTGGCTCGCCCTGCGAGAGTGCAGCTCGGACACGCTCGCCAAGGCCGCAGACGAGATGGACTTCAGCGACGAGTGCTGGGTGCGCGCGGGCGAGGATCTGCAGTCGTTCGCCGAGACCGAGCCGTTCAACTCCGGCTTCCTCACGACACCCGCTCAGCAGGGTGCCGGCAGCTCTGCGGGCCTGATCGCCAACCACCAGGCCGCCATGGAGCTGATGGGCGCCTGGAACCCCGGCGTGATCGGCTCGCTGACCCCCGACCAGAAGCCGCTGGCAGACCTCAGCTGGTTCCCGTTCCCCGAGATCGAGGGCGGTGACGGCGAGCCCGGTTCGATGATGGGCGGCGTCGACGGGTACTCATGCTCGGTCGACGCGCCGGATGCCTGCGTCGACTTCCTGAACTACCTCGGCACCTCGGCTGTGCAGACCGAGTACTACAAGGCCTTCAACGCCCCGCCGGTCAACACCGTCGCGCAGGAGGCCGTCACCGAGCCGTACCTGCAGGACATCCTCGCGGCGTACAACGCCGCACCGTACGCGACGCAATGGCTCGACACCGTCTACGGACAGAACGTCGGCAACGCGCTGAACGTCGCAGTGGTCGACCTGCTCGCGGGCAACAGCAACGCGGAAGACCTCGTCAAGGCTGTGCAGGATGCCGCAGCGAAAGCGTGACACGCGTGCCCGGCTGGAAGTGATCCTTCTGGCCGGCCCCGCCCTGCTCGTCTTCCTCGCCTTCGTCATCTTCCCGGTGCTGATGGCGGCGTACTACGGGTTCTTCAGCTGGCAGGGCTACGGCCCGCCCACCGACTTCGTCGGATTGAAGAACTACCTCACGATCCTCCAGGATCCGCTGTTCCACGATGCGCTCGCGCACAACGGCTTCATCCTGGTGTTCTCCCTCGTGCTCCAGGGGCCGATCGCGATCGTGCTCGCGCTGCTGCTGAACCGCAAGATGCGCGGCCAGTCGCTGATCCGCGTGCTGATCTTCGTCCCCTATGTGATCTCCGAGGTCGTCGTCGGCACCGGCTGGAGCCTGATGCTGCAGACCAACGGCGCGATCAACGCGATGCTGACGAACATGGGGCTCGGGTTCCTCGCGACCGACTGGCTGTCGGACCCGGGCATCGCGATCTGGACGCTGATGGCGATCATCACGTGGAAGTACATCGGCTTCGCGGTCATCCTGTTCCTCGCAGGCCTCCAGGGCATCCCCGAAGAGCTGCACGAGGCGGCGGCGATCGACGGGGCGTCGTACTGGCAGATCCAGTGGCGCATCACCCTGCCGCTGCTCGCCCCCACGCTGCGCATCTGGGCGTTCCTGTCGATCATCGGCTCGCTGCAGCTGTTCGACCTGGTCTACATCATCTGGGGGCAGTACATCGCGTCCACCGCCGGCACCTCGACCATGGCGACGTACATGGTCTCGGAGGGGCGCAACGCCGGCAACTACGGCTACGGCAACGCGGTCGCGGTCGTCCTGTTCCTCATCTCGCTCGTGGTCGCGCTCATCTATCAGCGGGCGGTGCTGCGCAAGGACACCGACGGCGCTCTCACCGGCGCCTCGGGTCGCACGCGCCGCTCACGATCACGCACGTCGCAGGACGCCGTCCCGCAGGATGCCGTCGCAGACGCCGGCTCAGACGCAGACGCCACCACACAGAAGGAGTACGTCCGATGACCGCCACCTCGGTGCTCGTCACCCAGCGCCCCTCGCGTCTCGGACGCGCGGGTCGCAACGCCAAGCCGCGGCTGCCGTGGGCGCATCCGACCGTGTACTTCGTCGCGCTGATCGCCGTGGGGCTCATGCTCGCGCCCATCGCGTACATCATCACCGGCGGGTTCCGCACGAACGCACAGATCACGACCGACCCATCCGGGTTCCCGTCTCCGTGGGTGGTGTCGAACTACCTCGACGTCCTCACCGGCGACGTGTTCTGGCGGCTGGTGGGCAACTCGACGATCGTCGCCCTGGCCACGACCGCCGGCACCGTGGCGCTGGCGCTGATGGCGGCCTACGTGCTCGCGCGGTACCGGTTCGCCGGTCGCGGCGTGCTCTACGCGTTCTTCGCCGCGGGGCTCATGTTCCCCCTGACCGTGGCGATCACGCCGCTGTACATCGTGGTGCGCAGCCTCGGACTGATGAACTCGCTCGGCGGCGTCATCCTGCCGCAGATCGCATTCGCCCTGCCGACGACCATCATCATCCTGGTGCCGTTCCTGCGGGCGATCCCCGACGAGATCGAAGAGGCCGCGTTCATCGACGGATGCAGTCGCATCGGATTCTTCTGGCGGATGGTGCTGCCGCTCTCCCTGCCGGGCGTCATCACGACCGGCATCCTGGCGTTCATCGGGAGCTGGAACGGATACCTGCTGCCGCTGTTCATCCTCAACGACGCCTCCGCGTTCACCCTGCCGCTCGGCGTGCAGTCCTTCGCCTCGCAGTACTCGGTCGACACCGCGAAAGTGCTCGCCTTCACCTCGCTGTCGATGATCCCGGCGCTGATCTTCTTCAGCCTGTTCGAACGACGCATCGTCGGAGGGCTGACCGGTGCCGTCAAGGGCTGACGCCGTCGCCGTCGTGTCACCCCGCGTCGACGAGCAAGAGAACGAGAAAGAGAACACGATGTCGCAGTCCGCAGGCCCCGCTCCCCACTCCGCACGCGTCGAGGCGCTCCTGGCACGGATGACGCTCGAGGAGAAGCAGGCCCAGCTCGTCGGCTACTGGATCGATCAGGGCGTCGAGGTCGTCGCCCCGATGTCGGGCGAGAAGAAGAGCTCCTCGCGCTACGAGGACGCCTCGGCGAACGGCATCGGGCACCTCACCCGCGTGTACGGGACCAGGCCGGTCGACCCTGTGGAGCGTGCCGCATGGCTCTGGGCCGAGCAGCGTCGACTGCAGCGGGAGACGCGGCTCGGCATCCCTGCCATCGTGCACGAGGAGTGCCTGACGGGTCTCGCCGCGTGGAAGGCCGCGACCTTCCCGACGCCGCTCGCCTGGGGCGCGTCCTTCGACCCCGCACTCGTCGAGGAGGCCGGGCGTGCCGTCGGATCGTCGATGCGCGCACTCGGGATCCATCAGGGCCTCGCTCCCGTGCTCGACGTCATCCGCGACCCCCGCTGGGGTCGAGTCGACGAGTGCATCGCCGAGGATCCCCTCGTGGTCGGCACGGTCGGCACCGCCTATGTGCGCGGCCTGCAGTCCGAGGGAGTGCACGCGACGCTGAAGCACTTCGTCGGATATTCCGCCTCGAGGGCGGGGCGCAACCATGCGCCGGTGAGCGCCGGGCAGCGGGAGATCGAGGATGTGCTGCTGCCACCTTTCGAGATGGCGATCCGCGAGGGCGGTGCGCGCAGCGTGATGAACTCCTACGCCGACATCGACGGCGTGCCGGTCGCTGCGGACCCGCGCTACCTCACGGGCATCCTGCGCGATCGGTGGGGGTTCGACGGCGTCGTCGTCTCGGACTACTTCTCGGTCGACTTCCTGCACAGCATGCACCGGGTCGCCGCCGACTCGGCCGATGCCGCACGCCTCGCGATCACCGCGGGGATCGACGTCGAGCTGCCCTCCCCGGATGCCTTCCCGACCCTCGCCGAGCAGGCGCGCGACGGACGGCTCGCTCCGGAGATCCTGGATCGAGCGGTGAGCCGGGTGCTCGCGCAGAAGGAGGAACTCGGGCTGCTGGATGCCGACTTCGATGCCCCTCCGACGGCGATCGACCTGGATCCGGCCGAGCACCGCGCGCTCGCGCGTCGCCTCGCCGAGGAGTCGATCGTGCTGTTGAGCAACGACGGCTCCCTGCCGCTCGCACCCTCGGCCACCGCGAGGATCGCCGTGATCGGCCCGAACGCCGACAGCGCCGAAGCTCTGATGGGCTGCTACTCGTTCGTCAACCATGTGCTCGCGCATCACCCCGACACCCCCGCGGGGATCGAGCTGCCGACGGTCGCCGCCTCACTGCGCGTCGAGTTCCCTGCGGCCGAGATCGTCACGGCGATCGGATGCGACGTCGAGGGGTCCGATCGCTCCGGCATCCCCGCCGCGGTCGATGCGGCAGCGGGAGCGGATGTCGCGATCGTCGTGGTGGGCGATCGCGCCGGTCTCTTCGGACGAGGCACTGTCGGCGAGGGCAACGACGTCGAGGACCTCGAGCTCCCCGGCATCCAGCGCGAACTCGTCGAGGCGGTCGTCGCGACCGGCACTCCCGTGATCCTGATCACCATGACCGGGCGTCCGTATGTCCTCGACTGGGCGCTGCCGACTCGCGCCGGCGCTGCCGGCACCGTGACCGGCCTCGGCGCGGTCGACGCCTCGACCGTGGCGGACGCGGCCGCCGCCGGCATCCCTGCGGCTGTGCTGCAGACGTTCTTCCCCGGCGAGGAGGGCGGACCCGCGATCGCGCGGCTGCTGAGCGGTCGGGTCGCGCCATCGGGTCGTCTGCCGGTGTCGCTACCACGATCGGCGGGAGCGCAGCCGTACTCGTACCTGCATCCCGTGCTGGGCGGGCTCACGGATGTCACGAGCGCCGACTCGACGCCCGTGCGGCCCTTCGGATTCGGTCTCAGTTACACGACGTTCGAGCACGACGGCCTGACCGTGCCCGCGACCGTCGCCGCCGGCGACACATTCCGCGCGACCGTACGGGTGCGCAACACCGGCGGCGTCGAGGCGACCGACGTCGTGCAGCTCTACGCCCACGACGTGGTCGCGAGCGTGACCCGCCCGGTCGCCCAGCTGCTGGACTTCCGAAGGATCACGCTCGCCCCCGGCACCGAGGCACTGGTCGAGTTCGACGTGCCGATCGACCGGCTCGCCTTCACGGGACTCGACGGAGTCAAGCGGGTCGAACCGGGGACGATCCGTCTCTGGGTCGGCGGAGCCTGCGACGAGGAGGAGACCGTCGCTCGGCTCGAGATCGTGTGAGACTCAGCCCTTCACCGCGGCGATGAACGCCGCGACGTGCTCCTGCAGCCTGACGATCCGCATCTCGCGAGCGAGCTCGCGGTCGTACCCGTCGTAGGCGAGGGGTGGCAGCACCCGGACGTTCCTCGAGCATCCGAACTCCGTGCACACGAGGGTTCCGATGGTGTCGCCCTTGCGTCCGGCCGGCCCCGCCTTGCGGGCGACGTACAGCTGCACGTCGTTGCGCAGGGTGACGTCCTCGCACCACGAGCACTGGGCCCTCGCGATGACGCGCTGCTCTGCGCGCTGCAGGATCACGCCGGTGAGCACGTCGTCGACCCACGCGACGACGTACGAGCGACGAGGGAGCTTCGGATCGACCCAGCCGAGGTAGTCGAGCTTCTCGAAGTCGACGTCGGCGAAGCCGGGCGGCAGGGTGAGGTCGGAGACCTCTTTGCGGGAGGCGTTGAGGAAGGAGGCGCGCAGGGTGCGCTCGTCGATGGGACGCATGAGGAGAGTGCTTTCGTGAAGGCCGCCGAGTGCGGCAGAAGGAGAAGAGGAGACGGCATCCGAGCGGATGCCGGGGTATGACGTATCTCCGGGGACGGGATGTTCCGCCTCCGGCCGATCGTCAGCCTCTGTCCGTGGCGCTGGACGCGCCCACGGCTCCATTCCGCGCTCGATCCGGCATCCGGAGAGCGCTCATCGACAACAGCACCCGGCGAGTCTACGCCCGTTTGTTTCACACCGTGTCGGCGCGGGTTCCGTCTCGCGCGGCCCCGACCTACTCTTGCCGGAACGTCCGCTCACGAAGGAGACCACCGTGTCCACGCCGCTGAACCACCTTTCGCCCCTCTCGGTGCGTGAGCGTTCTGCGTGCATGTGCCGTCACGGATTCGCCTGCTCCTCGTTCGCGGCGGGTCACGCGCTGCACCTGATCCAGGCACGCATCGCCTCTGCGACGCCGTCCGAGTGGACCGACGCGATCGTCGAGCACGCCGACCCGACGTCGGGCGACCTGATCGTGCGCACGCTCGACGGCACGGCCCACGTGCTGTGGAACGGTGCGGGCGCAGCTCTCGAGGCTCCGGAGGGCACGCCGATCGCCCTGCACGTGCGTTACGGCGTGCTGGCCGTCGGCCGCACGCAGTTCAACGTCGCGCTCGCCTGATCGCGTTTCGTCTCGTCGCTGCGCTCCTCGCTCAACGACCGGGGCAGCTGCTCAGGCAGCCGCCATCATCATGTTCTTGACCGCCATGCAGGCGTCCATGCAGGCCTGGCATGCCTGAGCGCACATCTTGCAGACCTCGCTGCTGTCGGCGTGCTGCATGCACTCGTCCATGCACGTCTGGCACATCGCGATGCAGGCGTCGAGCATCGCCATCATCGACGCGGGAGTCATGCCCTGCATCCGCATCATCGAGCGCATCATGGTGTTGCACATGTCGGCGCAGTTCATGCAGGCCGGCGAGCAGTCCATCATCTGCGTCGAGCACACCGTGCACGCCTGCTCGCAGGCCGAACACGCATCCATGCACGCCTGCATGACGGACATGTCCATCATGGCCATGTCGGGCATCGACATCATGTTCGAGCGCATCGCGCCCATCATCATCGAATCCATCTCGTACCGCCTCCGTCGTCGGCCGCAGCCGAGGTGAGAGCGGGCAGGACCACCCGCCTGAGGCCAGGTTAGCCGTCGAGATGACCCGCGTCGATGCCCCGTCGCGTCCTGTCACGCGCGGTCGTCGTTGTCAATCCCGTGTGCAGGATTCCGGGCCCGTGCGACGGTGGTCATCCATTGATCGACGGATGAAAGGAATCTCCCCATGAGTGGTGCAGACGACGTCAAGAACGCAGCCGAGAAGGCCGGCGGAAAGATCAAGGAGGGCGTCGGAAAGGCGACCGACAACGAGAGCCTCGAAGCCGAGGGTCGCGCCGACCAGACGAAGGCTTCGGTCAAGCAGGCCGGGGAGAACGTGAAGGACGCCGCTCGCAACGTCGGCGACGGCCTGCGGGATGCTTCCAGGGACTGATCCCGAAACGGAGTGAGGCCCGCCGAAGCGGGCCTCACTGCGTGGATCAGCGGGTGCGGTTGCCCGAGATCGATCGGATCAACCAGGCGATGACCGCGATGGCCAGCAGCACCAGTCCGACCCACAGCAGGAACTGCAGGGACTGAACCAGTCCGCCGGTGATCGCCAGAATGACGGCGACGACGATGACGATGATCAGCAGGATGTTCATCGGAATTCCCTTCTTGAGGACGCAGGGGGGCGCCCGTCTACGGTGAATCAACCTAGACCCGCGCCCCCTGCACCCCAGAGCCCCTTGACGCGGGGGTTCCCGACGTGCGAGAGGAGCACAGGTCATGCCAGGACGCAGGAACAACTCTCTGAAGGACCCGGAGCTGTACGAAGAGCTCCGCAGCGACGGTGCCTCGAAGGAGAAGGCGGCGCGCATCTCGAACGCCGCAGCCAACGAGGGTCGCAGCGCCGTGGGCCGCCGAGGCGGAGAGCACGGCGATTACGACGACTGGACCGTCGCAGAGCTGCGAAAGCGCGCGAAGGAACTCGGCCTCACCGGGTACAGCGGCAAGCGCAAGGCCGAGCTCATCTCGGCACTGCGCGAGCATTAGGGCCTCCCTCCGTGGCCCGGTTCGGCATCGAAGAGGAGTTCGTCCTTCTCGATGAGCAGACTCTCGTCCCGTCGGCCATGAGCACGTCCACCCGACAGCGCCTCGCAGATGAGGTGGGCGCCGGGCTCACCCCCGAATACCTGACCTGCCAGCTCGAGTCCGCGACGGAGCCGATCGAGAGCAGAGCGGATGCCGAAGCGCAGCTACGCCGCACGCGACACCTGATCGGCACCTATGCCGCCGATCAGGATGCGATCATCGGCGCCACCGGCACACCATTCATCTCCCCCAACCGCTTCACGGTGTCGTCATCGCCGCACTACGACGCCGTCTCGGCCCAGCTCGTCGAGATCACCCGCGAGCACGAGGTCAACGGCCTGCACGTGCACGTCGAGGTCACCGACGACGAGGAGCGGGTCCGCGTGGTCAACCGCGTGAGCGCCTGGCTGCCGACGCTGCTCGCCCTCACCGGCAATTCGCCTTTCGCGCATGGCAGGGACTCGGGCTTCGCGAGCTGGCGCAGCATCCTCATCCGGCGGCTCCCGTCATCGTGGAGTCCGCCACGCTTCCGGGATCTCGACGACTATCACGCCCACATCGCACAGCTCGTCACCATGGGAGCGATCGCCGAGGCGAGCTCGCTGTCGTGGACGGTGCGCCTTTCCGAGCGCTTCCCCACGGTCGAGGTCAGGGTGTTCGACGCGCAGCTGACGGTCGAAGACACGCTGCTCGCCGCTGCCCTCACTCGCACGCTCCTCGTGAGCGATGCCCTCGACGGCCTGCCCGAGCTCGGCCCCGACGCGATCGATGCATCGCTGTGGACGGCGGCGAGATATGGCCCCGAGGCGCTGCTCGTCGACCCGGCGAGCGGCGACGCGACGCCCGCCCGGACGGTCGCCGACGACCTTCTCCGGCGGCTGCGTCCGACGCTCGCGCACCTGGGCGACGAGGACTTCGTCACGGAAGGGATCGCGCGCACCCGCACCGAGGGCACCGGAGCCCAGCGCCAGCGCGACGCATATGCCGAGAACGGAACAGCGGGCCTGCGCGAGCTGTACCGCACGAGCGCCGCGACCGGCTGACCGGCTGACCGGCTGACCGGCTGACCGCCGACTGACCGGCTGACCGCCCACAGCCCTTCGGGCGGCAGTAGTGTCGGCCTGTGGCATCCTCTCGCTTCGCACCCCTGCAGCGGCTCGTGATCTCGGTCGCCGTGCTCGCGTCCTTCGTGACCTTCCTCGACGGCACGGTCGTCACCGTCGCCCTCCCCGCCATCAGTCGGGAGCTCGGCGGCGGCATCACCACCCAGCAGTGGGTCGTCGACGCGTACCTCATCACGCTGAGCGCGCTCATCCTGCTCGCGGGGTCGCTGTCGGACGCCTACGGGCGCGTGCTGGTGATGCGCGTCGGCCTCATCGCGTTCGGGGTGGCGTCCGTCGCGGTCGCCGCTGCTCCCGATCCGCTGATCCTGATCATCAGCCGCGCGGCGCAGGGCGCGGCCGGCGCGCTGCTGGTGCCGAGCTCTCTCGCCCTCATCACGGCGACCATGCGCGCAGACGTGCAGTCACGGGCGATCGGCGTGTGGACCGCGTTCACGACCGCCGCGCAACTCGTCGGCCCCCTGCTCGGCGGGCTCTTCGTCGACTTCCTGTCGTGGCGATTCGTGTTCCTCATCAACGTCTTCCCGATCGCGGTCACCCTCCTGCTGCTCTCCCGGCTGAAGCTGAAGGAGCACCCGAGCGGCGTGCGCGTCGACTGGGTCAGCGGCGCGCTGTGCGCGATCGGGCTCGGTGCGGTGGTGTTCGCGCTGATCGAGCAGCCGAACATGGGCTGGCAGTCTCCCGCGATCTGGCTGCCGGGCATCCTCGGCGCCGCGCTGTTCGCCTGGTTCCTGATCCGGCAGCAGCGGTCGTCGGCGCCGCTCATGCCGCTGTCGCTGTTCCGGGTGCGCGACTTCGCCTGGGGCAACCTCGCGACGCTCTTCGTCTACGCCGCGCTGTCGCTCAACGGCTTCGTGGTCGGCGTCTACCTGCAGCAGGGTGCCGGGCTCAGCGCCACCGCCGCCGGCCTCGCGAGCCTGCCGATGACGATCCTGATGATCCTGGTGAGCTCGCGCGCGGGTTCGTGGGCCGGGCGCTTCGGGCCGCGCATCTTCATGACCGTCGGTCCGCTCATCATGGCCGTGGGCGCCCTCATGCTCCTGCTCGTCGGCGAGGACTTCGACTACTGGTGGCAGGTACTCCCCGCCATGATCGTGCTGGGACTGGGACTCTCGCTCACGGTCGCCCCTCTCACCTCGGCGATCCTCGGTGCGATCGACGAGTCGCGCTCGGGCATCGCGTCCGCCGTGAACAACGCCGTCTCCCGTGTCGCGGGCCTGCTCGTCGTGGCCATGCTGTCGACCATCATCGGCGGCACGCTCGACCTCGCGGGCTTCCACAACGCGGCGTGGGTGACGGCGGCACTGCTCGTGCTCGGCGGGGTCGTGTCGTGGATCGGCATCCGGCGCAACCCTGCCGAGGACCCGGCGCCCGAGCCGGTCGACGGTGCACCCTCGCCGATCGGTTGACGATGTCGGCGGTCGGGCGCACACTGGGGGCATCGTCTCCCCGAGCATCCGGAGGTCCACCGTGAGCACGACCCAGACGCCTCTCCCGCCCGTCGTCGACGCCGACACCTGGCGCCGCGAGCTCGACGCACTCCGCGTGCGCGAGAAGGCCGCGACCCGAGAGCTCGATGCGATCGCGGCACAGCGCAGACTGCTGCCGATGGTCGAGCTGCCCGAATACACGCTGGTCGGCGAAGAGGGGCGGGTGCGTCTCTCCGAGATCTTCGACGGTCACCCGCAGCTCATCGTCTACAACCACATGTGGACGGACGGCAACGAATGGCAGTGTCCGGGCTGCACGGGCTTCACCTCGCAGTTCACCCGCCTCGATTTTCTCGAGCGCTACTACGACGCCCGGTTCGTGATCGTGACGAACGGCCCGATCGACGAGGCGCTCGCGTATCGCGAGAAGGTCGGCAACCGGATGACCTGGTACTCGAGCGCCGACAGCCCGTTCGGTGCCGACATGGATGCGGGGCCGAATGAGGGCTTCGGCGTGAACGTGTTCCTGCGCGACGGCGACACCGTCTATCGCACGTGGCATACGAGCGGGCGGGGCACCGAGCGGTTGAGCCAGCTGCAGGGCCTCGTCGACCTCCTCCCGTACGGCCGCCAGGAGGCGTGGGAGGACTCGCCGACCGGGTGGCCGCAGCATGGGACCTACGATCAGGGGATGGGTTCGAAAGAGGTCGCAGAGCTGTACGGGGCGCGCAGCTGAGGCGGGCGACGGTCGCCCTCGCAGCGACGACGCTCCTGACTCTCGCTCTCTCCGGATGCGCGACGACGGCCTCCGATGCCACCTCGACGTTCGTGCTGCCGCCGGCCGGTGCGACCCCCGACTACCAGCTCGGCGGTGCCTATGACCCGGCCGACGGCGTCGGCATCATCGGCCGAGACCGATCGGACGAGCCGGCAGAGGGGCTGTACTCGATCTGCTACGTGAACGGGTTCCAGACCCAGCCCGGCGAGCTCGACACCTGGCCGCCCCACCTGCTGCTGCAGCGCGACGGCGAGACCGTCTTCGACCCCGACTGGCCGGATGAAGCGCTGCTCGACACCTCGACCGACGACCGCCGCGAGAGCATCGCTGAGATAGTCGCCCCGTGGATCGAAGGCTGTGCGGATGGCGGCTTCGACGCGGTCGAGTTCGACAACCTCGACTCCTACACCCGCTCCGACGGCGCGCTGACCCTCGACGACAACCTCGCTCTCGCGGCGCTGCTCGTCGACGTCGCGCACGATTCGGGTCTCGCCGCCGGGCAGAAGAACGCGGCGGAGGATGCTGCCGTGCTGCACGAACGCGCCGGGTTCGACTTCGCCGTGGTCGAGGAGTGCGCCGCCTACGAGGAGTGCGCCGCGTTCACCGACGTCTACGGCGACGCCGTGATCGACATCGAGTACTCCGACGAGCTTCCGCGCACGTTCGCCGAGATGTGCGCAGACGACGACTCCCCCGCATCCATGGTGCTGAGGGATCGCGATCTCGTCACGCCGGGGCATGAGGAGTACGTGTTCGAGACGTGCCCCTGACCGCCGGTTCCGCGATGCGGGTCGGATCACCTGCTGAGCACGATCACCCGCTGAGCACGATCACCTGCTGAGCACGATCACCTGCCGAGTAGAGCCTCGATGATGGCCTCCGGCCGCGTCACGGCGAAATAGTGCCCCTGCTCCCCGAGCTCCCGTAGGCGGGAGTTGGGCAGCTGCGTGCGCGCCCAGCGTGCGACACCGAT
This sequence comes from Microbacterium sp. Leaf159, assembly GCF_001423615.1. Lineage (GTDB taxonomy): Bacteria > Actinomycetota > Actinomycetes > Actinomycetales > Microbacteriaceae > Microbacterium. The sequence goes on from NZ_LMOU01000002.1 coordinate 605,754, forward strand.
CGGCACGTTGCCGTCGGCGTCGCCGTGCACGAGACGCACCTCCTGCCGAATGTCGCCGAGGGTGATGCCCGTCGAGTACCGCCGCAGATCATCGACCGCAGCGCGTGCTCCCTGACGCATCCCTTCGGCGGCGTCCGGGGCGATCCGCGCCTGCAGCTCCGTGTCCGCCATGATCGCGCGATCCGCGGCCGGCCAGGCATCGACGTTCGCGGCCCTGGTGCGGGCGAACGGTCCTCGCCCTTCGAGCATCGCCGTCGCGAGTCGCGGCGCGAACCGCGCTACGAGGTACAGGGTGGAGACGATCGGGATGCGGCCCTCGAGCGCGGAGCGAGGAGCCCCGGGGATCATGCCGCAGGCGAGCACGACACGGTCGATGCGCTCGGGATGCGCGAGGGCCAGAGCCAACGAATACCCCGCACCACCGGAGAAGCCCAGAGCCGCCGCCTGCGCGACGCCGAGCGCGTCGAGCAGAGCGACGGCGTCGCCACCCCCGGTGTCGAATCCGCGATCGCGCGAGGGCGAGGTGGCACCGACCCCTGGGCGATCCGGGGCGATGAGCCGCACGCCGGCTGCCACCGCAGCCTCGTGCAGCGGCAGCAGCTGATAGCGGGACCCCGGAGAGCCGTGCGCCGCGATGACGGGCGTTCCGTGCGGGTCACCGAGCTCGCAGTAGGCGATCTCTCGCTGCCCCGCCGTCAGGATGCGGGTGGGCGGAAGTGCCGCGACCGGGGACTCAGGCACGTGCTCGCCGCTCTGCCGACGCCGCGAGACCGTCGAGCAGCAGGTCGAGCCCGATCACGAAGCGGCGGTCGACATCGTGGAACGAGTCGAACACGGATGCCGCCCGTCGCTCGGGCGCGATGTCGATCAGCTCGAGTTCGCCGCGCCCCAGTCGGATCGCGACGTGTCCGGTGACGAAGTCGTGCACGGCGGCGTACCCGTACGCCGCGCTCTCAGCATCCAGGCCCGCCTCGCGGAGCGCCGCCACGACGCGGTGCGCGACGTCGTCGGCGGCCGGGGTGTCGAGCGCCGCACGACTGTGGGCCTCGAGGACCAGCGGATGCCGCAGCAGCAGATCACGCAGACCGCGGGCGAACGTCTCGACCGTCGCACGCCACTCCCCCGCGGGCCAGACGATGCCATCGATCGCCTCGTCGACGACGACCGCGATGAGACGGTGCCGCAGTGCATCGATCCCGCCGCTCGCACGGTGCACCGCCATCGCGGAGACACCGAGCACGTCGGCCAGCGCGCGGAAGGTCACCGACTCGAGCCCTCGGTCATCGGCCAGACGCGTGGCCGCCTCGAGCAGGGCTGTCTGATCGACGGCCGTCGGGCGACCGGGTCTTGCGCGCTTCGGCGATTCCGCTACCATGACTCGACAATACCGTTACGCGTAACGAAAAGGAACCCATGGACCCCCTCGTCGACCTCACGGCCCTCGAACTCGCGTCGGCCCTGCGGCGACGCGAACTCGGCGTCGTCGAGGTCACCACCCTCGCCCTCTCCCGTGCCGAGACGGTCGGCGCGGCAGTCGGCGCGTTCACGACTCTCGCTCCCGAGCGAGCGCTCGCCCGCGCCGAGAGCGCTCAACGCCGCATCGACCGCGACGAGGGCGCCGTCCTGACCGGGGTCCCGACGGCGATCAAGGACCTGGAGCCGACCAGAGGCGTACGCACCACCCTCGGCTCTGCGGTGTTCGCCGAATGGGTGCCCGACGTCGACGACGTCGTGGTCGACAGCATGGACGACGCCGGTCTCGTCTGGATCGGCAAGACCACGGTCCCCGAGCTCGGAGCCGCCTGCTACACCGAGCCAGAGGGGGCGGCGCCAGCCCGCTCGCCGCACGACCTCGAGCGTTCGGCCGCGGGGTCGAGCGGTGGGGCGGCGGCTGCCGTGGCCGCTCGAGTCATCCCGCTCTCGCAGGGCAGCGACACGGCAGGGTCGCTGCGCTCTCCGGCGAGCGCGTGCGGGATCGTCGGCCTCAAACCCAGTCGCGGGCTGCTCACGGGTGGCCTGGCCGGGCATGACGGACTGGGGCTCTCCACGAAGGGCCCGCTCGCACTGTCGGTCCGCGATGCGGCGGCGCTGCTCGATGTGCTGGCCGACGCCCCACCGGTCGGGTCGATCCATCCGCCACGGCGCACCGGCTTCCTCGCCGCCTGCGACGAGGAGGTGCCTCGACTGCGCATCGCGGTCGCCGCCGAGTCGGTCTCGGGAACCGCGATCGACCCGCTGGTCGCAGCTGCCGTCGATGACGCCGCAGAGCTCCTCGCAGCCCTCGGTCACATCGTCAGCACCGTGAGCCAACCCACGGATCCGGTCTTCGTCGAGGCGTTCTCCGACCTGTTCAGCGCACTCGCCGCCGCGAAGCCGGTGCCCGCCGACGCCGACGCGCGACTCCGGCCGATCGTGCGATACCTGAGGGCGCGGGGCCGTGGCCTCGACGGTGGAGCGATGGCAGCATCCGCCCTGACGGTCCAGGCCTCGGCGGGGCGATGGGCCGAGCGGTTCCGTGACGCAGACGTCGTGGTGCAACCGACCATCACACGCCTTCCGGCACACGTCGGGGAACTCCGTGACGATGGCGACCCCGCCGGCGAGCTCGCGGCGATGACGGCGTTCACCGGCAACACGATCCTCGCGAACGCGACAGGATTCCCCGCGATCAGCCTTCCGCTCGGCTGGACCCACGACGGCATCCCGATCGGCGTCATGCTCACGGCCCGCTGGGGCTGCGACGACCTGCTCCTCGCACTCAGCGCACAGATCGAGCGCGCGGCGCCCTGGCGTCACCACCTACCTCGCACGCTCGTCTCGCAGCATCCTCACCCCGAAGGAATCGCATGACCACTCGCACCGACACCGCGGTAGCCACCCGCAACCGCCGCTGGGCACTGACCGGCCTCGCCGTGATCGTGCTCGCCGCCGCCTCTCTGGAGGGGTTCGTCCTCCCCGCGCTCCCGAGGCTTCAGCAGGACTTCGGGGTGGATGCGGCCACCGGCGCTCTCGCGAGCGTCGTGCCGACCGTCATCACCGTGATCGTCACACCGCTCGCCGGCCGACTCGCCGACGTCTACGGCGCCGGCCGCACCCTCGCCGGCCTGGTCGCGATCGTGATCGCCGGCGGACTCACCAGCGCCTTCGCCCCCGACTTCACCCTCTTCATCGTCGGGCAGGCGCTGCAGGGCTTCGCACTCGGGATCATCCCGGTGGGCTTCGTGGTGCTGAGGCACCTCTTCCGTGCGGAGTCGATCAAGACCGCATCCGGAGTCCTCGTGGCGATGAGCGTGGCCGGTGCCGGACTCGGAGTGCTCACGGCGGGCCCGATCATCGAGGCGACCTCGCGGGCTGTGCTCTACGCGGTTCCCACCGGCGTGGTCGCTCTCGGCGCTCTTCTCTTCTTCGCGGCACGGCCCGGGTTGCAGCGCCGCGACCCCGATGCCCCCACCGGTGTCGACTGGCTCGGAGCGGGTGTCTTCGCCGTCGCGCTCGTCGTGCTCGTGGTCGCTCTCGCGAGCACGTCGTCCGCGGGATGGCTCGCTCTCCCCACGCTGGTGCTCTTCGCCGCCGCCGTCGCCCTGCTCGCGGTGTGGATCTGGATCGAGAGCAGGGTCGCGCAGCCCATGATCGACGTGGCATCTCTGCGCTCCCGATCGGTCGGAGGAGCGGTGGCCGTGGGCGTCGCGATCGGCGCAGGCTACGCGCCGATCGTCTTCCTCGTACCCCAGCTGATCGCTCAGCCCACCGAGACCGGGTACGGACTGGGCGCGACCGCGAGCCAGACCGGGCTGTTCCTCGCGGTGGCATACGCGGCGGGCGTCGTGTCGTCTGTGCTCGCCGGCCGCGCGGCGCGCACCACCGGGCTCCGCCCCGTCGGCGTCGTCGCGATGGTGATCCTCGCGCTCGGCTCGATCGTCGCCGTCCTCTCCTCGGCATCCGTCTCTCTCGTGCTGATGCTGCTGCTCGCCGGTGTCGGCGCGGCAGCCGCATCCACCGTCGTCTACGCGTCAGCCGCGATAGGGGCGGAGGCGCACGAAGTCGGCGTCTCGACCGCGCTGATCACGATCGCCCGAGCTGTCGGAGGCGCACTCGCGACCCAGGTGGTCGCATCGCTGATCACGACCGACGGCGCACCCGCCTTCATGACCTTCCAGGTCGCGTTCGGAATCGCCGCGGCGATCTCGCTCGCGGGGGCCGGGGTCGCCTTCTGGCTGATGCCCCGAGAACGCGCGGAGGCGACCGGCGGCGCTCACTTCTGATCTGGTGCGGGACACGCGCTCGCTAGGCTGGCCCCGTGAGCAAGACGGGGGATCACGCGCGCACCGCGCCGAAGGTCGCCGTGCGTGCGATCGTGTCGCGCTGGGCGCGTTCCCTCGCCGAGGTCCCCCGCTGGATCTGGATCGCCGTAGCCGCCCTCATCGCCCTGGTCCTCGTCGTGGTCGCGATCGGCGGTTTCGCGCAGGCGCAGACGGCTCCGGCCGCGCTCGGCGCGGACGACGAGGCGCGCGCCTCCGTCTACGCCGTCACCGTGCTCGATGCCGAGTTCACCGACGAGGTCGAGTCCGAGTACCTCGAGGCAGAGCCGGGCGAGAAGCTGCTCGTCATGACGATGCGCATGGAGAATCTCTCGGATGCCCCGATCGGCGTCGGCACCACGGCCGACCGCACCAAGGCCGGCCTCGTCAACACCGACGACCCGCTGATCGAGCTCACCGGAGCCACCGCGACCGACTCGGTGTCGGTCTGGCGTGCCGACGGCTCCTCGGGCCAGGTCATCCTGCAGCCCGGCGTCCCGAGCGAGGTCATGCTCGCCTGGACCGTGCCGGACGACGCCTTCCCCGACGGAGGGGTCTCCCTCGACATCCACGAGGTCGAGATCCGCCGCGGCGCGGTCATTCTGTCGTCGAGCGTCGTCACATGGCGCGCGGCAGAGACGTTCGCGCGCATCAGCGTGACTCCGACGGAGGCGCCATGAGACGCGCCCTGCCCTGGATCCTCGGCGGCCTGCTCGTGATCGGCGCGGGTGCGGTCACCGCCGTGACGCCCGACGACGAGTCTCTGGTCGGCCCGACCGTCCAGCGCGGCTCGTTCGGTGACGCTGTCGAATCGCGCACCCTCATCGCCACGGCCTCCGAGGCGACCTTCGCCGACGAGGTGGCCGTGCCCTTCTCCGACTGGAGCGCCGAGGGCAACTGGCTCGTCGTGACGGTCGTCGCCTCTGCACCGACCACCGAGTCGGATGCCGCGATCCAGCTCGCGACGCTGGTGGTCGGCGATCGGGTGTTCCAGGCCAGCGAACGACCGTCGGCGTCGCTGAAGGCCACCCCGTTGCGCGTCGGAATCGACACCGTCGGCATGTTCGCGTTCGAGCTGCCGCCCGACGTCGATGGGGGAACGGCCGAGCTGCGACTGACGACCTCGTACTTCACGGCCGAACTCGACGACCTCGTCGCGATCCCGCTCTCCCTCGACGGCCTGCCCCACACACCGAGCGTCGAGCTCGCCGACTCCGAGCTGGTCGCCCCGTGACCTGGTGGCGCGAGCAGCGCACGGCGCTCATCGCCCTCGTGATCGCGGCCGCCGCCGTGGTCGGGGCGACCGTGTGGCTCGACGTCGTCCCGAGCATCCGACCGACCGACAGGGTCATCGAGGCCGAGACGACCGTCGACATCGCCGGGCAGACGCTCTCGCTGGGCCCCTCCGAGTGGGGCGAGTTCGAGGCCCCGGAAGGATCGCGCACGCTCAGCGTCCGCCTGAGCTCGACCGGAGGTTTCGACGCCTCGGTGTGCGGACCGGCGACGCTCACCGAGACCGACTCGTCCCGCACGTGGGTCAGCTCGCGAGCGGGTCTCGACGTGTCCTCCGACGAGGGCGAGAGCTCATGCACCATCGAGTCGGATGCGTACCGGATCCTGCTCGTCTTCCTGGTTCCGGATGACGCCGACGGGCCCTTCCGCCTCGACATCGAGGGGAGCGACGCCGACGTCGCCCGCTTCGTCATCGAGCCCTGACGGACGGGTGTCGAGACCGGCCTGCGGTCGCCCGATCACGCCGTCGTAGGCTGTCGCGACGATCGCGACCCGCAGGGGCTCTGCGAGCGCGGCGACCGCGACGGTGACGAGCGGGAAGAATCCGGCCCAGAACGACGACTCGTGGCCGCCCACGAGCAGCAGCGCTCCGCGGGTGCCTGCCTGCTCCGCGAATCCCCAGGCAGCGTACGCCAGCGCGTAGGCGCCGAAGAGCAGCGGGCCGCCCCGCCAGATCACCGTGACGGCCGCCCAGAGCCCTTCGAGCCGCATCACGAGAGTGCGGGCGACGCTCATCGCGGCGCCGCGCGCCGCTCCCCCACCCCAGCGTCCGAACGACGGGGTCGAGTCGAAGGTCGTTCCGAAGATCACACCGGCGACCGTCAGCCACGCGGCGGGAACGATGAGTGCCGCGACGAGGATGCCGAAGAGCCAGGTCGCACCCTCCCAGACGGTGGCCACAGGCTGGAGATTGACGGCGAACCAGTCTCCGAAGCTCTGCAGCCAGCCGACCGCCTGTCGATCCGCGAACCAGCCGAGAACGCCGTTCCACCACCGGGCGACCAGAGTGAACAGCATGAACGTCCACAGCACCTCGGCGTAGGTGGCGAGGATGACCGTCCACCTCGGCAGCCGCTCGGCGAAACGGGTGAAGAGCAGGCGGGCGACCAGGGCGACGACGAGAACGGTCACCGGCAGCACGCCCACGGCGATCAGACCGCCCCGGTCGCCGATCTGCGCGAGGTCGTATCCGGAATCGGCCAGCGCGATCGCACTCGCGATCCGGAAGAAGTCGATCTGATCGACGTCGAGCAGACCCCACGCCGTGTAGAACGCGAAGAAGGGCAGGATCGCCGCGAGAGTGGCCGAGCCGAACTCGCGGATGCCGCCGGCATCCTCTCTGCGGCTGTGCGGCAGCGACGGCCGCACCGTGAGGTACATCGCGACGTAGGAGACGAGACGGGCGGCCACCGCAAGCGGCAGCAGCAGCAGGCCGCCGAGCGTGGTGTGGCCCCCGACGAAGCCGGCGAGCTCGACGAGCACCCGATGCAGGGCCTCGCCGCCGAGGTACCAGGCCATGAGCGCAGGCCAGTGCCTGGCGAAGATGCGCCCGAACGTCCGGAGGGCCTGAGACATGTGCCCTACCGTAGCCGCTCGTGCCAGTCAGAGACGTGCCGGCAGCGCGATCTACTCCCCGCGATCGCCGTCGTCAACCGCCTTCTCCGGGCTCACCTCTGCGAGCAGCATTGCGTCGTGAATGCATCGATGCCGCTTCTGCGCAGAGTCGTCGCCTCGGCCGCAGGACTTCTGGTCGCGCTCGGACTCGCGGGGTGCGGTCTGACGATCCCGGAGGATCCCGACGGCACGCTGGCCAGTGTCTCCGGAGGGGAGCTTCGCGTCGGGTTCTCGCCCGACCCCGGGCTGATCGCCGAAGCCGTCGACGGCCGAGACCCCACCGGGAGTCTGCCCGACCTCGTCACCGGCTTCGCCGCGGGCATCGACGCCGACGTCGAATGGACGGAGGGCTCCGAGGAGTCCCTGGTCAGGATGCTCGAGAGCGGCGACCTGGACCTGATCACCGGAGGAATGACCTCCGACACCCCGTGGATCGACAAGGCCGGTATCACCCGCGGCTACGCCGGGATCGACGGGGCGGACGGACGTGAGATCGTGATGCTCGTCCCTCTGGGCGAGAACGCGTTCCTCAGCGCGCTCGAGCGATACCTCGACGAGGAGGTCGGCTCATGACGACTCTGAAGAGGATCGGGCGGACGGAGCTGCCCGACGAGCAACGGAATGCCCTCCGGCGTGCGATCCGCTGGGAGTGGTTCACGATCGGATACACGTCGGTGACGATCGCCGTCATCGCCCTGGTCGTCGGCAATTCGCAGGCGATGAGGACCGCCTGGATCGAGGACATGCTGTCGCTCATCCCCCAGTTCGCATTCCTCACGGCGCTGATCTTCGTGCGTCGCCGCCCCACCGTCACCCACCCCTACGGACTCCATCGCGTGATGGGCATCGGCCACCTCGTCGCGGGAGTCGCGCTGCTGGCGGTCGGCGTCAACCTCGTGATCGAGGCCGTGACAGGTCTCGTCACGGGCGAGCATCCGACCATCGGCACGGTGCAGCTGTGGGGGCAGACCATCTGGCTCGGGTGGCTGATGGTCGCCGCATGGCCGTGGTGATCGTCGGGCCCGTCTTCTTCTACGGCCCGGCCAAGGCCAAGCTCGCCCCCGTGCTGCACAACAAGCTGCTCTACGCCGACGCCGACATGGCCAAGGCCGATTGGCAGACGACGGTCGCCTCGATCGTCGGCGTCCTCGGTGTCGGCGCGGGCGTGTGGTGGCTGGACGGCGCGGCTGCCCTCGTGATCTCACTCGGCATCATCTGGGACGGCTCGCGCAACACCAGGACCGCCGTGATCGACCTGATGGATCAGCGCGCCAGGACCTACGACAGCAAGCATCCGCATCCGCTCGCCGGCGACGTGCTGTCGACGATGCGTTCCCGCCCCTGGGTGAAAGAGGCGGGGCTGCGCATGCGGGACCAGGGGCAGGTCTTCCACATCGAGGCGTTCGTCGTCCCTCACAAAGGGAAGGTGTCGCTGCAGCAGACGACCGATCTCTCGGAGCGCATCTCGGATCTCGACTGGAAGGTGCAGGAGGTCGTCATCGTCCCCACGGATCGGATCCCCGACGGAGCGGACACCGCCGGCCGGGAGTGACCCGCCTACCGGTGGAAGGGACACCCACCGGATGCCGGCGCAGACGCGGACCGCACCTTTCCGCCCGAACGCGGCTTGGTGGGGAGCCGTCGGCGGTCGACGCCGAGTCCTTCGTCGAGGATCCGCAGGCCCGGGTCGCTCAACACCGTGATGGCGGCGGCGAGACCGGCGATCGCGAGCTTCTCTCCCGGGCATCGGTGCCCGGTCGCGACGTCGGCGCCACCGTGCGGGATGAAGGCGGCGAGCGCCTCGTAGTCGTCGCCGACGTCGCGGAAGCGCTCGGGGTCGAAGCGCTGGGGGCGGGCCCAGAAGCGCTCGTCGGTGTTCGTGCCGAGGATGTCGAGCACGACGCGTCCGCCGGCATCCACCCTCTGCCCGTCGACCTCGATGTCGGCGATCGCCCAGCCGGGGAGCATCGGCACGAACAGGGAAGTGCGACGGACCTCCTGCGCGAACATGATCGACAGCGGGCCCCCGACGAGAGAGCCGCGCTCGGTGGCCTCGGCCGCGATCCGCTCACGCCAGTCGGGGCGCTCGTGCAGCTCCTTCGCCGCGAACGCGACGAAGCGCGCGACCGCGATCATCGGGCGGATGCTGTTCTGCAGCTCGACCCCTGCGATGCGGGCGGGCAGCAGCTCGCCGTGCTGATCGCGATGGTGCGCCCACTGCTCGAGCGCGGTGCCCGCTTCGGCGCTCAGCGCCCCGTGGCGCACGGCCTCGATGAGTCGGGCGGAGTGCCGATCAGACCACCAGCGGTTGGTCAGGGCCGCGAGGTACTCCGGCGAATAGGGGGATCCGAATCCGTCGACGATCTGCGCGAGCCGAGCCGCCCACCGAGTCTTCGCGGCCGGGGTGCCCGGCACTCCGGCCCATCCCATGATCGCGCGGCCCAGTGCGCCGACGGCCGCGTCATAGGCGCTGCGCGTGCCGCCGTCGAGCCAGGCCTGCCGCTCGCTCCGCCACTCGCGCTCGAGCCACGGCGTCAGACGATCGACCTGCGCGTCGTCGTACGCGACCTCGACGAACGTGGCCTTGCGATGCTTGTGCTCGTCACCGTCGAGGCTGTGGACCGACCGGTGCCCGAACAGACTCTCCTGCACGATCTGCGGCATGGCTCCGGAGCGCGCGATGCGACTCTCGTCGTAGAAGACCTCCACACCTTCGACACCGCGCACGAGCACGGCGTCGTCACCGAGCAGCCTCATCGGCGCCGATCGCGCGCCGGGTCGCACCCGGCGCCAGATGCGCGGACCGAAGCCGTAGCCCCGGGTGAGCAGAGTGGGGGCGTCGTCGTGCGCGAGGGTGCTGAGCCGGCGTGCGGTGCGCGCGGGGATGTCGATGAGTGCCATGAGCCGACGTTCGCAGAGACACCGCCGCCGTTCCAGGGGGAGGCGCGGATGCCGTGCGTGTGGTAGCGCGCCGCAGGGCAGGCCCGACCTCGGCCATCGTGCCGCGTCAACCCCCTGGGCCGAACCCCGATGGATGCGAGAGCATGCCGGAACGAGAGAAGGAGCCGTCATGGCGAAGAACGTCCGCACGATGAGCTGTCGACCGACCGACGTGTTCGAGGTGCTCGCGAACGGCTGGCTCTATCCGGCATGGGTCGTCGGGGCCTCGCGCATGCGCGATGTCGACGAGACATGGCCGCAGGCCGGCGCCGAGCTCCATCACTCGGTCGGCGTGTGGCCCGCTCTGCTCGACGATACGACGGTGGTCGAGGAGTGGTCACCGCCGAACCGCATGGTCATGCGCGCGAGAGGATGGCCGATCGGAGAGGCGCGGGTGACGCTCCGCCTGCGCTCGTACGACGGCGGCACCATGGTGCGCATCGACGAGGAGCCCGTCAGCGGACCCGCGGCTCTGCTGCCGAGCATCCTGACCGCGCCGATCCTGCGCGTGCGCAACGCCGAGACCCTGCACCGACTCGCCTATCTCGCCGAGGGGCACGCCTCCTGACCCGGCCCGTCAGCCATATATTGGTCAAGAGCCGCGACCTTCGCGGATGCGGAGGGATGCACGATGACCGATGTGACGCAGTCCGGCTGGCGGAGGTTCTGGGAGAAAGGTGGCTGGTGGCGTGCGCTCGTCCTCGTCGTCGTCTACTTCGTCCTCTACAACGGCCTGTCGCTGCTGCTGACGCCTCTGGCAGAGCAGATCACCGATCCGCAGAGCGCAGAAGCGATCCTCGTCTTCTACGTCATCCCGATCTTCGTGGGCAGCCTGCTCCTCGTCGGGTTCGCGCTCTCGGTCGGCTGGCTGCGGGAGATCTTCGGCCCCCAGCCGATCCGCGGACGAGGATGGATGTGGATCGCGATCGCCGTGGTCCTGCTCTTCAACGTGCTGCACCTGCTCTCGATCGACTACGGCGCTGCCGGGTTCGAGGTCGTCGCGACGTGGCTGCTGGCCGGCGTTTTCATCGGCTTCGCCGAGGAGGTGCTGACGCGCGGGTTCGTCGTGAACCTGCTCCGCAAGGCCGGGCAGCGCGAGATCGCCGTCGCCGCGATCTCCTCCGCGCTGTTCGCCCTCCTGCACGCGGGCAATCTGCTCACCGGGCAGTCGCTGCTCGCGACGGCCATCCAGCTGGTCTACACGTTCGGATTCGGCGTCTGCATGTACCTCGCGATGCGGGTCACCGGAACGATCATCGCCCCGATCCTGCTGCACGCGAGCACCGACCCGAGCATCTTCCTGCAGACCGAGTATCCGGTCGAGGGCGGACTCGGCGCGCTCGCGGGGCTCGGCAACCCGGCCGTCATCATCGTGGGCATCGTCCTGCTGTTCTTCATCCGCGGCAGGGTCCAGCCGACCTCGACCGTTCCGCAGTTCGACGCGACACGCTGACGCTCAGACGCTGACCCTCACACGCGCGACTCCCTCGGACGCGCGACGACTCAGACGCGCGACGGCTGCAGCACGACCTTGATGCAGCCGTCGTCTTTGCGCTGGAACGTCTCGTAGAGTTCCGGCGCATCCTCGAGCGGCGCAGTGTGGGTCGTGAGATCCATGACGCCCAGCGGATCGCTGAGGTCCTCGACGAGCGGCATCAGGTCGTCGATCCAGCGCTTCACATTGCACTGCCCCATGCGGATGCTCACCTGCTTGTCGAACAGGGTCTTCATGGGCATGATGTCGGCGTCGCCCGCATAGACCCCGCTCAACGAGACCGTGCCGCCACGGCGCACGACGTCGATCGAGGCATACAGCGCGGCCAGGCGATCGATGCCCGCCTTGTCGAAGACCTGTCGGGCCGCCGCGTCGGGGAGCAATCCGACGGTCTTCTGCACGAGCGAGATGCCGGGGTTGCCGTGCGCCTCCATGCCCACGGCGTCGACGACGGCATCCGTCCCTCGTCCTCCGGTGAGATCACGCAGCTGCTCGACGACGTCGTCGGTGAGGTCGAAGACCTCGGCTCCGTGACGCGCGGCCATCTCGCGACGCTCGGCGACCGGATCCACCGCGAGCACCCGATAGCCGCGGTGCGCGCCTACCCGGGCGACGAACTGCCCGACCGGACCGAGGCCCATCACCGCGAGCGTGCCGCCGTCGGGGACGTTCGCGTACTCCACCCCCTGCCAGGCGGTCGGCAGGATGTCACTGAGGAACAGGTAGCGCTCATCGGGAAGGTCCGGGGCGACCTTGATGTGGTTGTAGTCCGCGAGTGGCACCCGCAGGAACTCGGCCTGACCTCCGGGCACCTGCCCGTAGAGCTTGGTGTAGCCGAAGAGGGAGGCGCCGCTGGCGTACTCCTTCACCTGAGTCGTCTCGCACTGCGACTGCAGACCGCGCAGACAGAAGAAGCAGTGTCCGCACGAGATGTTGAACGGCACGACGATGCGGTCGCCGACCTTGAGATCCCGAACAGCGCTGCCCACCTCGACGACGACGCCCATCGGCTCATGTCCGAGGACGTCTCCCTTGTCGAGGAACGGGCCGAGGAGCTCGTACAGATGCAGGTCCGATCCGCAGATCGCCGACGAGGTGATCCGCACGATCGCGTCCGTCGGGCGCTCGATCATCGGGTCGGGCACCTCCTCGACCGTCACTTTGCGCGTGCCCTGCCAGGTGAGTGCCCTCATGCTGCGTCCTCCTCATCGGATGCCGAATGCCCACCCTCCGTCGCGCGCGCCCGATGCGACAGAGGGTTGACAGCGGTCCGTCAGTGCGAGGCGGTGACGCCGAGGTGCGCCCGCTGTTCCACGAGCGGGCACGAGAAGACGTCGCGCTCCCCGAGACCCACCCGGTTGATGTATCGGACGACGATCGCGTACGACGTGAACAGCCCGACCTGGGTGTACCTGACGTCGTGCGCATCGCAGTAGGCCGAGACGATCGGCGCGGCGCTGCGCAGGTGCGGCCGGGGCATCGACGGGAACAGGTGGTGCTCGACCTGATAGTTCAGGCCGCCCAGCACGACGTCGAGCACGCGGCTCCCCCGCACGTTCCGACTCATCAGCACCTGGCGACGGAGGAAGTCCAGGGTCAGGCCCTTCGGCACCACCGGCATCCCCTTGTGGTTCGGCGCGAAGGCGATGCCCATGTAGAACCCGAACAGGCCCAGCTGCACCGCGAGGAACACGACCGCGATGCCCGGGGACAGGACGATGAACACCAGCGCCACGAATCCGATCATCCGGATCGCGAGGAAGGCGATCTCGGCCCAGCGCCGTTCGAGTCGGCCCCGTGTGACCACGCGGCGCACGCTGGACGCATGCAGGGAGAGTCCTTCGAGGAACAGGATCGGGAAGAACGCGAGTCCCTGGTGAGCCTGCAGCCAGGTGATCGCCGGGCTGTGCTGACGCGCCGCGGTCTCGGCGGTGACCGCGATCACCGGCAGCTCGATGTCGGGGTCGGCCCCGAGCTTGTTCGGATTCGCGTGGTGACGGGTGTGCTTGTGCTGCCACCACCCGTAGCTCATGCCCACGAGCAGATCGCCGAGGATGATGCTGACCCAGTCGTTCCACCGCCCCGACACGAAGATCTGCCGGTGGGCCGCGTCGTGCCCGAGGAACGCGATCTGCGTGAAGACGATCGCGAGAACGGCGGCGGTGAACAGCTGCCACCACGTGTCGCCGATCCACACGAAGGCCGTGAGACTGACGGCGACCACGAGCGGAGCGGCGATCAGCTTCGTCCAGTAGTAGCCGTACCGGCGACGCAGCAGCCCGCGTTCACGGATCTGCTGCGCCAGCTCGGTGAAGGTGCTCGATCCACCCCGGGCGCTGTCGCGCGGCCGGGTGCGGACGGTCGGACGGATGCCGTCCATGATGACCTCTTCTCCGGCGTCGTCCGCTCTAGGAGCGGAAGGCACCGCCCTCTTCGACCCAGTCCTCGATGCGCGCATCGTCATCGAGGACGGCGGCGATCGGACGGCGGGCGAAGACCACCGATTCGGCGAGAGCCGCGACGGATGCCGCGCGCTCCTGCTCGCGATCGGTGGCGTCCTGGAAACGCAGGGCCGCGATCTCGCGAGCGGCCACGAGGGCCGCACTGATCTCGGCGAGGCGTTCCGCGATGACGGCAGCGAGGCCGTCGCGGAGTTCTTCCAGGTTGGTGTTCGCGATCTCCAGACGACGATCGGCGACATGGAGCTCGACGGTCGGGAATCCGTTCGCGGACAGGTGGGCGCGCGTCTCGCTGCCCTGGATCGCGGCGACCTCGTCGCGATCGGTCTTGCGCGTGAACACCGCTTCGACGGTGTAGCGGTCGGGAGCTTCGTCGGTCATCAGGGCCGCCGGAAGCGAGCCGATGAGGATGGATTCCAGACCCAGCAGTTCGGAGCTCTGCCCCGCGATCTTCAATTGTGCGTTCATGTGCTGACGTTACGCCTGCATGCTGTATGCGCTCACAGTCTCAGAGCCCGTTTCGCGCCCGTTTCGCGCCCGTTCCGTACCCGTCCGGCAGCGATATATGGGAAACTGGACACACCACCGATGATCATCCGATCGCGCCTCATCACGGGGTCGTGGCGAACCGAGGAGATCATCATGGGAAAGCTCGTCTACGAGGGCAGCGTCAAGGCCGATATCGAGGACCGCGCCCTCACACACCTGCAGCTGGTCATGACCGCGAAGCTGCGTCGAGGCGAACCCTTCGCCTTCACCTGGCGCGAGGACATGAGCGTCGGTGGCGGACGCACGACCGTCTGGGTCCACGCAGGAAGCTCCCTGGTCTTCAAGTACAGCGGCAGCCGACAGCCCTCGATCAACCGCGCCTGGGTCGAGGCCCTGGCGTTCACGGCGAGCGCTCCGAGCGGCCTGTACCTGGTGCACGAGCCCGCCGAGGGCAGTGCGCCTCCCGCCGAGCGCCTGGACGTTCCCGCGCACGCCTGACTCCGCACACGCCGGACTCAGGGAGAATGGGGAGATGTCCCCGAATCCCCAGCGGCGACTGCTCGCCTCCGTGCGCAGGATCCTGCACACCGACCCGTCGACCGTCGCCCACACCGAGGCCATGCCCGTCATCGACGAGCGCACGGTGCCGCGCGTGCTCGACCTCGCGACCCGCATCGGCGAGTCGATGTTCGCGGTCGGCGCCTCCGCCCACGAGGTCACGCTCGCCATCACGCGCGTGTGTTCGGCGTACGGGATGCGCGACGTCCAGGTCGACGTCACCTACAACTCGATCACCGTCTCGTTCCACCTGAGCGGAGAGGTCTGGCCCGAGACCCTCGTCCGCGTGGTCCGCGTCGCCGCTCCCGACCACGCGAAGCTGCAGCGCGTGCAGGCACTCGTCGCCGACATCGACGACGGGCTCGACCTCGAGTCGGCCCGCACCGCGTTCCGCGTGCTCCGACGCGTGCCCTTCCGCTATCAGCAGCCGGTCGTCGTCGTCGCCCGCGCGCTGCTCGCGGTCGGCGTCAGCATCATGCTCGGCGCCTCGCCGATCATCGTGGGCCTCACCTTCGTCGCCGCACTCTGCGCGGCCCTGACCCAGGCGGGTCTCGCCAGGGCTCGGGTGCCCCTGTTCTTCAGCCAGATCGCCGGAGGCTTCGTCACCACGGTCGTCGCCGTCGCGGTGACGGCACTCGGCTCGGCCGGGATCGAGCCGTTCGTCGGCATCCGCCCCTCGATCATCGTGGCCTCGGGCATCGTGCTCATGCTCGCTGGCCTCACGGTGGTCGGCGCGGCCCAGGATGCGATCGACGGCTTCGCGCTCACGGCGGGCGGTCGCATCCTCGATCTGACAATGCAGACGCTCGGCGTCGTGATCGGCATCCTCGTCGGACTCGAACTCGGCAGCGTGCTCGGATTCACGATGGGCCTGCCCGACGACCCCGCCCCCTTCGGTCCGCTGCTCAACCAGTTCGCGGGGGCCATCATCATCGCGGTCGCCGTCGCGGTGTTCAACGGCGCCGGCATCCGGATCATCCTCGTGAGCGCGCTGCTCAGCGCCGTCACGATCGCCGGCTACTCGTTCATGGTCGGCCTGAACCTGCATCCGGCTGCGGCGAGCGCGATCGGCGCGCTGCTCGCGAGCTTCATCGGCATGCTGATCGCGGTGAACCTCCATGTGCCGTCGGTCGCGGTGACGACCGCGGCGATCGTGCCGCTCGTGCCCGGTGTCGCGGTGTTCCAGGGGCTCCTCGAGATGATCCACTCCGCGGGTTCCACCGCCGGCGTCGTCGGGATCGGCGGATCGCTGGTCGACGCCGTCGTGATCGGCATCGGTCTCGCCTCCGGAGCGTCGCTCGGCCTCTACCTCGGCACGCCCGTGCGCGCGACCCTCAGCAGCGTCGCGAAGACGCGGGCGCGCGCCGTCCGACGCTGAGGTCGATCAGGCAGGCCCGCCCGAATACGTCTCCCCCACCGGCACCGCCACCTGCAGCACGTTGCCGGGTTGCGCCAGAGGGCAGGCCCACGCCGGGTCGTAGGCGCACGACGGGTTGTACGCGAAGTTGAAGTCGAGCACGATCGTGCCGCGCTCGGCATCCGATCCGAGGTCCGCACCCTTGATCGTGTCGATCAGGTAGCGACCACCGCCGTAGGTGCCGCCCGGGCGACCGGCGAGGGCGTCTCGCACCGGGATGAACAGTCCCCCGCCGTAGGTCGTCAGACGCCAGATGTCGAGCGACCCGGTGTCGGGGATCTCGACCCTGCCGACGCGCTCGAAGGGCACGACCCCGTCGGTTCCGGTCGCGAAGTCGAAGCCGCCTGGTTCGGCGGGCAGGATCGGCAGCTCGAATCGCCACTGCGGATCGTACGAGGCGATGGGCAGCCCCTCGAACAGAGCCCTGTCGCCCGGCAGCAGCGGAGTCGCCGGGTGGTGCAGCATCAGGTCGTCGCGCTCGATGCGCCAGAGCTCGTGCGCCTCCTCCGGTGATTCCGCCTGGCGGACGGCGTCGTAGAGAGCGAACACGCGACGTCGCCAATCGACGACCTCGGCGGCGGTGCGGGCTTTCGTGAGCGTCATGGGGTTCAGGCTACGCGCCCGGGCCCGCCTGGTCGCTCAGGTTCGCGGCCCGAGGGCCGAGGGGTCCGCCTCGCCCGCAGCATCGCCCTTCAGCTCGATCAGGATCGTGTGCGTGGGCGTGGTCCCGGTGTTCTCCCCCGAATGACGTTGCGCTGCCAGCCACACCACCTGCCCGGTCGTCAGCGCGGTGTCGAAGACCCTGTCGCCCGCGGAGAGCCGACGAGAGAAGTCACTGAGCGAGACCATGACGCTGTTCGGATGGTCGTGCGGCGTCGTGCGATCGCCCGGCTCGTCGGTGTAGTCGAGCACCCGGACGAAGTCGTTCTCCCAGAGCGTGCGGTAGTGATCGGGATTCGTCAGGGTGGGATCGTCGGTGACCATGGGCTCACGGTACGCCCGGCGATCCCGCCCCGACAGGGGGTCTTGCGACCGTCCCGCGCTCAGGCCCCGGCGCGCACCGTCTCGAGCGAGGGGTAGTCGGTGTAGCCCTCGGCGGTGCGGCCGTAGAACAGCGCGGGCCGAGGCTCGTTGAGCTCGGCATCCTGACGCCAGCGCTCGACCAGGTCGGGGTTGGCGATCACGGGGCGGCCGGCGGCGACGGCATCCGCCCATCCGTCTGCGACGAGGCCCTCGGCCTCTTCCCGGCTCGTGGCGACGCCGAAACCGGAGTTGATGATCAGAGGCGCACCCAGCGTGCGGCGGATGCGCTGCACGAGTTCGCTCGTCGGCGCGGCGTTGAGGATGTCGACGAAGGCAAGTCCGAGTGGACGGAGCCCTTCGGCGACGGCGAGGTAGGTGGCGAGCGCGTCGGCGTCGTCCTCTTCGAGGACACCCTGGATGTTGTGCTGCGGCGACAGGCGGATGCTCGTGCGGTCGCCGCCGACTGCTGCGGCGACGGCGGTCGTGACCTCGATGGCGAACCGCGCACGGTTCTCGGGCGACCCGCCGTACTGGTCATCGCGGACGTTCGACACGGGCGAGAGGAACTCCTGCACGAGGTAGCCGTTGGCCCCGTGCACCTCGACGCCGTCGAGACCCGCGGCGATCGCGTTGCGCGCGGCCTGCACGAACTGCTCGACGACCTCGGG
Organism: Microbacterium sp. Leaf159; assembly: GCF_001423615.1. Classification (GTDB taxonomy): domain Bacteria; phylum Actinomycetota; class Actinomycetes; order Actinomycetales; family Microbacteriaceae; genus Microbacterium. Next base: position 624,008 of record NZ_LMOU01000002.1, read on the forward strand.
GATCTCGTCGAGCGTCAGGGCGTGCGCGACCGGCATGTCGACCTTGCCCTCGGGCGTGTGGGTCTGACCGGGAGCCGCGAGCGCGCTCGGTGCCACCACACGGGGCTCTCCGGAGATCGCCGGGTGCGAGACGCGACCGCCGTGCATGAGCTGCATCACGATCGTGCCGCCCTCTTCGTGCACGGCATCGGCGATGCGACGCCAGCCTTCGATCTGCGCGGGCGTCACGATGCCCGGCTGTCCGGGGTACGACTTGCCCTCGGCCGCGGGCCACGTGCCCTCGGTGATGATGAGGCCCTGACCCGCGCGCTGACGGTAGTACTCCACCATCGTCTCGGTGGGCACGCCCGCATCGTCTGCACGGGTGCGGGTGAGCGGCGCCATGACGACGCGGTTGGACAGCGGAAGGGCGCCGAAGGCGGCGGGCTCGTAAAGACTCACAGTGAGGGGTAAGGCTCACCGCTCGTCGCGTATTCCCCGATCAGGAAGCGGGCGTCTTGCCGTCCGCGCGATCGGATGCTCCGCCGCCGAGCTCCGAGAGCATCTCGGCGAAGCGATCGAGGTCTGCCTGCGACCATCGGCCGAGCCGCTCGGCGAGTCTCGCCTCGTAACGCGAGCGAGCCACAGCGACGCGTTCCTGCGCCAGCTCCGTGGCGACGAGGACCCGCGCTCGACGATCGTCCGGGTCGCGCACGCTCTCGACGAGGCCCAGCTGTTCGAGCTGCCGCACCTGCCGGCTGACGGCGGTCTTGTCTGTCTGCAGGCGTTCGATGATCGCTCCTGCCGAGGTGGCCTTGCCCGTCGCGATCGACGTCAGCACCTGGTATCCGAGGGGCTGCAGGTCGGGATGCACGGTCTGCGCCGCCTCACGCCAACTCACTCGGATGCGGGCGAAGAGCCGCCCCAGCTCGTGCTCGACCCTGGCCACCGCCTCGTCGATGTCCGGCACCGCCTCGTCGAGATCCAGCCTCTGTGCGGTCGTGGCGTCCTGGTCGCGTGCATCGGGTGCGTCGGGTCCGGCGTGTTCGTCGGAAGAGGCGCTCATGCTCGCCATGATACGGCGAAGCCCCGCTGCCGGAGGGACAGCGGGGCTTCGCCCACGCAGATCGCGGATGCGCGATCCGCGGGGAGAGTCACTTGTCGAGCAGCCCCGCGGCGGTGAGCCACTCTTCCGCTGCGGTCGCAGCGGACGCCTTCTCGTCGCCCTCGACCCGTTCGCGCAGATCGATCAGGTCATCGGTGGTGAGCTTCGCCGAGATCGCGTTGAGCACCTCTGCGAGCTTGTCGGTGTAGATGTCCTTCGAGAGCAGCGGGATGACGTTCTGCGCCGAGATCATGTTCTCGGGGTCCTCGAGGACGACGAGATCCTCGGCCTTGATCGCCGGCGAGGTCGTGTAGATGTCCGCGACCTGCACCGTGCCGTCGACGAGCGCCTGCACCGTGTCGGGTCCGCCGAAGTCCTCGTAGGGGACGAACGTGACCTGTCCGGCGTCCACGCCCACGCCGTAGACGTCGCGGAGGCCCGGGATGCCGTATCCGAGCTCGCCGAACTGCGGGTTCGAGGCCAGCGAGAAGGGCTCCAGCGCCTTCAGGTCGCCGATGGCCGTGAGGTCGTTGTCCTCGGCGGTCTTCTTCGTCACCACATAGGCGTCCTTGTCCTCGGCCTCAGCCGAGTCGAGCACCTGCAGGTCGTCTGCGCCCACGGCATCCGGCAGCGCGGCGTCGACGTCCTCCGTCGTGCGCTCCTCGTAGGCCGTGTCGTAGTAGGCCAGCAGGTTGCCGTTGTACTCCGGGATGAGGTTGATCGAACCGTCCTGCAGGGCGGGGATCGTCTGCTGCCGCGGCCCGATGTTGAACTTGGTGGACACGTCGAAGCCTTCGGCCTCGAGTGCCTGCGCGTAGATCTCACCGAGGATCTCGCTCTCGGGGAACGCGAAGGACCCCACGATGATGGCGTCGCCCTCGGCGGCGTCACCGCCGGAGGACGTCGGGTCGGCGGTCGCGCAGCCGGCGAGTGCGACGGCGGTGCCGACGGCGAGCAGGCCGGCGGTCAGCCGGGTGGTACGGGCTCGAGAGGTCATGCGGGGGTCCTTTCGTCGAGGATCGGAGCCACGTCGGCATCCGATCTGTGTCGCTGCGAGCTGCGGAGGGGACGCATCGCCTGCCCCCGGGTGCGGGTGAGTCGCTGGAGAAGCGCGAAGACGCCGTCGACGCTCAGCGCGAGGACAGTCACCAGGAGCGCTCCACCGAGGATCACGGTGTAGTCGTTGAGGCCGATGCCGGAGGAGATGATGCGCCCGAGGCCGCCGAGTCCGACGTACGAGGCGATCGTCACCGTCGCGATGACCTGCAGCGTGGCCGAGCGGATGCCGCCGATGATCACCGGCAGTCCGAGGGGGATCTCGACCTTGCGCAGGATCTGCATCTCGGTCATCCCGATGGAGCGCGCCGCATCGATCGACTCGCGACCGACGCTCTCGAGCCCGGCATAGGCACCGGCGAGCAATGACGGTATCGCCAGCAGGACGAAGGCGATGACGGAGCCGACGAGGACGGCCGGAGTCGTGCTGAGCCCTGAGCGCAGCACCATGGTGAGGAAGAACAGGAGCCCGAGCGTGGGGAGGGCGCGCATCGCGCCGGTGAAGCCGATCACGAACTGCCGACCGCGCCCGGTGTGCCCGATGTAGAAGCCGAGCGGCAGGGCGATGAGCATCGCGATGACGAGCGAGACGCCCGAGTACAGGAGGTGCTCGACGAGTCGGTCACCGATGGGCAGCGGGCTCTGCGAGCCGGGCACCCAGTTGGCCGGGTCGAAGATCCAGGCGACGGCGTCGAGGAAGAAGTTCATCAGACACCCGTTCCCGGATGCGGAAGCACTCGACGGATGTCGGCGCTGGCGGCATCGGCATCGGCATCGGCATCGCCGTCAGTGGGCTCGCCGCGCTGCGCGCGCCCGTCGGCGGTACGGCTCCAGGGCATCAGGAGCCGCCCGATCGCCACCAGGATCAGGTCGAAGACGAGAGCGATGAGCAGACTCATGACGATCCCGACGACGACCTCCTCGAGGATGCCGCGCTGCTTGCCGTTCTGGAAGAGGTAGCCGAGGTTCTCCGAGCCGATGATCACCCCCACCGAGACGAGGGCGATGGTCGACACCGAGACGACGCGGAGGCCGGCGATCAGCACCGGACCCGCGAGGGGGAACTCGACACGCCAGAACCGGCCGCTGCGGGAGAAGCCGATGGCCTTCGCCGAGTCGATGATCGCCCGATCGACCGAGCCGAAGGCATCGGTCGCCGAGCGCAGCATGATCGCGACCGCGTAGATCGTGAGCGCCACGACCAGGTTCGTGTCATCGAGGATCCTGGTGCCGAGGATGACCGGCAGGATGACGAACAGCGGCAGGGACGGGATCGTGTAGAGCAGGCTGCCCGTGGTGATGATGAAGGTCCTGGCGACACGATTGCGACTGGCCACCCAGCCCAGGGGCACCGCGATCACGAAGCCGAGGACGATCGGGATGATAGCCAGACGGACGTGGTTGATCGTCAGATCGAAGATCAGGCCGAGGTTGGAGGCGATCCAGTTCACCGAAGCACCGTCCCGTCCGGTCTTGGTACGCCGAATCGCGCAGCCCAGACTCCGACTGAACCACAGAATATCGCGCTCGACAAGCCGCGACGACACGCGGGGTGATCGGCGGTACCGCGATCAGACCTCGGCGAGGAGGCGGAAGACCTTCGACGCTGCCTGGATCTCATCGGGGGTGAGTTCGGCGACGACGGTGCGCAGGCGCGAGGCGTGGTCGCGGCGCAGCTCGACGAGCGCGGCACAGGCGGCCGGTGTCGGCGTCAGCACCCGAAGCCGCCCGTCGCGCGCGTCGGGCCGCGACTCGATCAGCCCCAGCTCCTCGAGCATCCGCACCTGCCGACTGATGACCGACTTGTCCATCTCGAATCGCTCGGCGAGCTCGTGGGCGTTGGCGGTCTCGGCCCGCTCGATGAAGGTGAGCAGCTTGTAGCCGCCCACCTGCAGCTCGGGGTCGATCCGCGCCGCCGACTCCTTCCAGAGCGTCCTGGTCCTCGCGAAGATGAGGTTCAGGTGCGTCTGGAGATCGCCGAGCGCGGTGTCGACGTCGGGAGACGTCGACACCGCGTCCGTGGTGACCATGTCAGCGCCTCGAGTCCGGGTCCTCGCGCTCGAGCACGGTCACCGAGTTCGTGTTCGTGCTCGGCGACGCGGACTCGACGCCCGAGATCCGGATGGTGCCGGTCGACATCGTCGCACCGACCTCTGCCTCGGAGACCTCGATGACCGACTCCTCTGCCTGCTCGCGCAGCTGCTCGGCGGCGTTCTTGGTCGACAGCGGCTTGTTGCGGATGAACGCGATCGCGATGATGGCGATCACGGCCAGCGGGATGGCGATGATGAACGCGTCGGCGATCCCGTGTCCGTACGCACCTTCGACGATCGCGCGGATCGTGTCGGGGAGCTGGGTGACCTTGGGGACGTCACCCGAGGCGAGGTGCTGCAGAGCGTCGACCTCATCAGGAGTGGTCGGCGTGAATCCCTCGAGCGCGTCGGAGATGTAGTTGCCGACGCTCGTCGAGAGCGACGCACCCATGACCGTGACGCCGATGGTGCCGGCGATCGTGCGGAAGAAATTCACGTTCGACGAGGCGGCGCCCAGCTGCTGCGGAGCCGTGTCGTTCTGCACGATGAGGGTGAGGTTCTGCATGACCATGCCGAGGCCCGCGCCGAGGACGAACATGTAGGTCGCCACCAGCGGGAACGGGGTGTCGTAGCGCAGCGTGGCCATGAGCGAGACGCCCACCGTGGTCAGGACGGAGCCCGTGAGCATCCAGCCCTTCCACTTGCCGAACCGGCTGACGAGCTGACCGATGATGATCGACGCGCCCATCTGACCGATGATCATCGGGATGGTCATCAGGCCCGACTCGGTGGGTGTGGCGCCACGGGCGAGCTGGAAGTACTGCGCGAGGAACACCGAGGTCGCGAACATCGAGACGCCGATGGCGATCGAGGCGATGACCGACAGCGTGAAGGTGCGGTTGCGGAACAGCGACATCGGCACGATCGGCTCTTTGACGAAGAACTCGACGGTGATGAAGGCGGCGATCGCGACACCGGCGATGACGGCGAGCATGATGCTCGTCGAGGAGTCCCAGTCGAACTGGCTGCCGCCCATGGAGACCCAGATCAGCAGGGTCGAGACGCCGACGGCGAGGAGCACGATGCCGAAGTAGTCGATCGACACCTTCGTGTCGCGCTGGGGCTTGGGCAGGTGCAGGGTGAACTGCAGCAGCACGATCGCGAGGATCGCGAAGGGCACGCCGACGAAGAAGTTGGAGCGCCAGCCCCAGACGTCGGTCAAGAGGCCGCCGAGCAGCGGGCCGCCGATGGTGCCGAGGGCCATGATGCCACCGACGACACCCATGTACTTGCCGCGCTCGCGCGGCGAGATGATGAGGGCGACGGCGATCATCACGAGCGACATCAGACCGCCGACGCCGATGCCCTGGATGACACGGACGGCGATGAGCATGTTGGTGTCGGTCGAGAAGCCCGCGATCACGGTGCCGACGGTGAAGATGATGAGCGACAGCTGCACGAGGATCTTGCGATCGACGAGGTCGGCGAGCTTGCCCCAGATGGGCGTCGAGACGGCGGTCGCCAGAAGGCTCGCGGTGATGACCCAGGTGTACTGGGACTGCGTGCCGCCGAGGTCGGCGATGATGACGGGCATCGAGGTCGACACCACGGTGCCCGAGAGCACGGCGACGAACATGCCGACGACGAGGCCGGAGATCGCGGTGAAGACCTCGCGCGGTGAGCGCACAGGCTCAGCGATGGAGGAAGAAGAAGGCGTAGTCACAGTGGAAGAGCTCCTGCGTAGAAAGTTGATTAGTGTCAACTATACGCTTATGGTTGCCAAAGTGCAACTATCGACTCGGGTCAACCATCCTGGGGCAGCACGACTCCGGTGTGGTGGGCGAGCATCTCGATCAGCTCGGCCTGGAACGAGGGATCCAGCACTGCGGGATGCGGGCTCTGCGTGCGGCGATGGAACCAGTAGCCACCCGTACGCGGATCGATCTCCTCGACCGGCGCGGTCGCCAGCCACTCCTGCGTGCGACTCCCCTCGTCGAGGCTGTCCGAGGCGTGGGCTCCACCCATCCGCGTCGGCACCCATCCGGGGTCGACGGCGTGCGCGAGCGCACCCGGTCGCACGACGGCCAGATGCAGGGCCAAGGCGGTGACGAACAGCTTCGAATCGTCGTAGGGTCGCCTCCGGACCTCAGGACGCGCGACGTCCAGATTCGCGAGATCCGGCGTCCCTGATCGGTGCATGGAGCTGCTGATGACGATCGTCCGCGCGGGCGGCACCATGAGGGCGCTGAGGAGATACGGGGCGACCACGTTCACCGCGAAGACGTCGGGGCCGTCGATCACCCCGGCATTGTGGATCACCGCGTCGAAGGCTCCGAACCTGTCCGCGCGCTCGGCGACGCCTCTGACGGCATCCGCCTCAGACAGATCCCCGATCACCTCGCCGACGCGCACGAGATCGCCGGGAAGCCTGTCGGCACTGCGCGCGTGGACCACGACATCGTGTCCGGCCCGAGCCAGGCCCTCCGCCGCGAGCCGGCCGATCCCCGACGCGGCACCGGTGACCAGCACCAGCGCCATCAGCCGGCGCTCCCCTCGGAGACGGCCGCCGCACCCGTGCGATCCGCGACCCACGATGCGAGCAGAGCGAGCCGCTCGGCCGAGGGCGAGCCCGGCTCCGCCGAGTAGATCAGCAGCACGTTCCCGGGTTCTGCGGTGATCGCGAGCTCTTCGTACGCCAGGGTCAGCTCGCCGACGAGCGGATGCTGGAACCTCTTCGTCCCCGCACCGTGGATGCGCACGTCGTGCGCCGCCCAGAGGTGCCGGAACGTCTCGCTGCGCGTCGACAGCTCGCCGACGAGATCCTGCAGACCCTTGTCGTGAGGGTCGCGCCCGGCCTCTGCGCGCATGATGGCCACGCACATCTCGGCGAACAGATCCCAGTCGGGATAGAAGTCGTGCGACGCGGGGTCGAGGAACTGGAACCGGGCGAGGTTCGGCGTGCGCCCCGCCTCGCCGATCACGGGTGAATAGAACGCACGGCCCAGATCGTTCACCGCGACGAGGTTCTGCCGAGGGTCTCGCACGAACGCGACCGCATCGGTGATCGAGGCCAACGCCCACTGCAGGCTGGGCCTGGTGAGCTCGGGCTTCGTGGTGCGGCGACGAGTGCGGCCGCTGGAGGGGATGCCGTCGGCGGCCCGGGCGAGGTCGAGCAGATGCGCACGCTCGGCGTCATCGAGCTGGAGAGCGGATGCCAGGGAATCGAGCACCGCGGCGGAGGCACCGGCGATCGCGCCGCGCTCGAGCTTCGCGTAGTACTCCACGCTGACTCGGGCGAGCGCCGCCACCTCGCTGCGTCGCAGTCCGTCGACGCGCCTGTTTGCACCGCCGACGAGCCCCACCGCCTCCGGGGTGACGCGAGCGCGCCGGCTCATCAGGAACTCCCGGACCTCGGATCTGTTGTCCATGATGAGGACGCTACCCCGCAGAGGAGCCGCGGGGGAGGCTCTCGCAGTACACCTCTCACCAGGGACTCCCCCCGACTGCCGGGCTGGCGGACGCTGGATGCATGACCACCGCCACCCCGCACCCCGCCAGCAAGGCGCTTCCCGCGCTTCTCCTTCTGCTGACCGTGTTCGGCCCCATCTCGATGGATCTCTATCTGCCGGCGCTCCCCGCGCTCACGGCAGAGCTGGGCGCTGCCACCTCTGTGGCGCAGCTCACCGTGACGGCGTGCCTGATCGGCCTCGCCGCGGGGCAATTGATCGCCGGCCCGGTGTCCGACAGGCACGGACGCCGCGGCATCCTGCTCATCGGCATCGTCGCGTACATCGCGATGTCGCTGCTCTGCGCAGCGAGCCCGACGGTGGAGCTCCTGATCCTCGCCCGCTTCGTACAGGGTCTCGCCGGTGGCGTCGGCATAGTGATCGCCCAGGCGGCGGGTCGCGACGTCTTCGCCGGCCGACACCTGATCCGCTTCTACGCCCGCCTGACGGTCGTCGGCGGCTTCGCGGCGGTCGTGGGTCCGCTGCTCGGTGGTCTGCTCAACACCGTCGTCGACTGGCGAGGGCTGTTCCTCTTCCTGGCGGTCGTCGGCGCCGGCATCCTGGCCCTGACGCTGCAGCGCTTCGGAGAGACCCTGCCTGCCGAGGAGCGCACGACCGGCGGGCTGACCCGCCTGCTCCACGACTACCGCACGCTGCTGAGCGACCGGGTCTTCGTCGGCGCGGTCCTCAACCAGGGCTTCCTGTATGCGGCGCTGTTCGCGTATCTGTCCGGCGCGACGTTCGTGCTGCAGGACATCTTTGGGCTCTCACCACTCGAGTACGCACTCGCCTTCGGGGCGAACTCGGCCGGCTTCATGCTCTTCGGCCATCTCGCAGGCAAGGCGTCGGAGCACGACCATGTGCGGGCGACCCTCGCGATCGGAGTCCTGGTCGTCGCGCTGGGTGCCGCTGGTCTGCTGGTGGCGGGCCTCGCTCCGATGCCGCTCTGGGTGGTGCTCGCGTCCCTGTTCGCCCTGGCGATCGGAGTGTCGATCTCCTCTCCGCCGGCGACGACTCTCGCTCTCGTCGGATATCCGCAGATCGCAGGGACGGCATCGTCGCTGCTCGGCATGATCCGGTTCGGGTTCGGCGGCGTGGCGGCCCCGTTGGTCGGCGTCGCCGGCTCGTTGAGCATCCTTCCGCTCGGCGTCGTCACCGTCGCGGCTGCTGCTTTCGCGGCCGGCGCCCTGCTCCTCACCCTGCGCGCCTCACGCTCCTCCGTCCCGGTGTGACCGAGGGGTGCGTCAGGCGCGGGCAACCCCGGAGCCGTCGAGGTCCAGATCCACGTCGAGGTGCCAATCGCCGTCGTCACCGTCGGCATCCTCGGCGGCGTCCCGCGCGGGGTACAGGCGGTGCGCCCGCAGCCTCGCCGCGTGCGCGCTGAAGTCCGGCTCGGGGTCATCCGAATCGTGCGGACCGACGAGCAGGTCGTTCCCGACGCCGACGACCAGGTCGGCGGCGTCCTGACGGCCGTTCAGGACGATGGGGATCTCGACAGCATCCGACTCGCCCTCGCTGGCGATGGCCGCGGCGAGGGTGACGAGCGAATCCGCCACGTCATCCGTGGTGACCAGTTGCTGACCTGCGTACGAGACGATCTTCATGAGTCGATCATCGCCCGATCCGACGAAATCGGGATCGGGGTTGCACGGGGTGCCCGTCGTTCGATAGTGCGCAGAGCCGGGGCCGCAGGATCACATGCGGGCGTAGCGGGCGCGGGCGAAGCAGAACAGGCCGTAGAGCACGAGCCCCGCACCGACGACCCAGAGGATGACCGCGCCGAAGGGCAGCCCTGCCAGGGTGCGGAGGGCCGAGTCGAGGCCGCCCGCCGTCTCGGGGTCGTGCGTCAGCGCGGCGATGACGAACAGCACACCCGCGACTCCGACGGCGATGCCCTTGGCGATGTAGCCGGCCACACCGAACGCGACGATGCCCGAACGCGCTGCTCCCCCGGGCGCCGAGAGGTTCTTCATGAACGCCTGGGTGATGCCGCGCACGACGAAGGCGATGCCGATCGCGGCGACGATCAGGCCCACGAGCACCAGCAGCGCGACGCCTGCGGGCGCCGCCAGGAGCTTGGCGCTAAACGACTGCGATGATTCGGACGACTGCGACTGCCCGCCGAGGGCGTACACGAGGGCTGTGGCGCCGATCGCGAGGTATGCCGCGGCGGTGCCGAGGAACTTCACCCGGTGCCCCCACTTCTTCTTCGTGTCGGGGTCGCGCTCGATCACGGCTTCCGCGATCTGCCAGATCGCGAGCGCCAGGAGCCCGATCACGATCAGCCACAGCAGGAAGACGCCGGCGGGCGACTGCTGGATCTGCTGCATCGCGCCGCCCTGGTCGGCGTTCTCGCCGCCCCCGCCGGTCGCGATCGAGATCGCGATGCCGCCGATGAGCAGATGCAGGATGCCGAGCACGACATAGCCGATCCGGGCGAGGACTCGGAAGGTCGTGGAGTCCTGAGCGGCGCTGGCTGCGGAGGCTGCGGAGTTTCGGGTGTTCATGGAGTCACACTGCTTTCGATCGTCTCTCCGCCGGCCGATGCCGCTGCGGTCCTGCTGGCGTGCCGAGCCCTCGCGGCCTCGACGCAGACCCACACGAAGCAGGCGACGGCGATGCCCTCGAGCAGGCCGGCCACCACATCGCTGAGCCAGTGCGCGTGCAGGTACGTGCGGCTCCACATCATCGTGACGACCCAGGCCGCCCCCAGCACCCACACGTACCAGCGACGGAAGGTCAGCGCGAGGATCACCGCGACCGTGGTCGCCACTGCGGTGTGCCCCGACGGGAACGACGTCGCCACGCTCTCGGCGAGGGAGTCCTCAGGTCGGGTACGACCGATCACGGCAGCCATCGTCGCGCCGATCGCGACGACGGCGACCATGGCGATCGCCAGCGTCGCGGCATCCCACCGGCGCGTGCGCCACACCAGCCACGCGATCAAGGCGGCGCCGACCACGATCATGCCCAGGGTGCCTCCGACGATTGCGGGCACCCAGGCCACGACCACCCACACGTCGCTGGACAGCGACACCGTGAGGTCGTGCCACCAGACGTCGACAGCGAGCGGCTCGTGTCCGCCCATCGCCACGAAGGTGCGGAGCACCACGAAGGCGACGGTCGCCGAGACGCCCGCGATCAGGGCCGCGGTCGATCGTGAGACGCCGACCACGCCCAGGTCAGGCGATCGGGTCGTTGTTGCGGATGCTGCGTCGCGTCACTCGCTCACCGGTGGCGGGGTCGACAGCTGTGCGGTCGACGGTCTCGGTGCGACGACTGCGCATCACGAGCACGAGGCTGATCAGGAACACGATGACGCCCGCGCCCATGAGGATGTAGCCGATGAGGTCGAGATCGACGTAGCCGCCGGTGTCGATGTTGATCGCGAAGACGAGGATCGCTCCGATGACGAAGAGCGCGATTCCACTGCCGATACCCATGTTGTCCGTTCCTCTCCGAGACCGCCCCTGCGGTCTCGCGTCGACAACGATAGGGTCAATGACCGTTGAGTCAATAGCCGTGGACACATCTCGCACCGCATGGTATGGATGAAGACGATGACTGAGCTCGAGAGACGTGCGGGGATCTTCGCGGCCCTCGCCGACCAGACGCGCCTGCGCATCGTCGACCTCCTCACCCTCGGGGATCTCTCCTCCTCCGAGATCGGGACGGCACTCGACCTGCGGTCGAACCTGATCGCCCACCACCTCGGGGTGCTCGAATCCGCGCAGATCGTCTCCCGCACGCGTTCGGAGTTCGACAAGCGCCGCAGCTACATCGGCCTGCGCCCGGAGGTGTTCGACACGCTCGCGCCGACGAGCGTGCCCCCACCTCGCCGGGTGCTCTTCGTCTGCACCGCGAACTCCGCGCGCTCGCAGCTCGCCGAGGTCATCTGGCGCGACATAAGCGACATCGACGCCGCATCCGCGGGGACTCGCCCTGCGGCGACCGTGAATCCCGAGGCCTCTGCGACCGCCGCCCGACACGGACTGGCGATCGAGCAGGGACGACCTCCCCGTCATGTGGACGACGTGCGCAGCGACGGCGATCTCGTCATCACGGTGTGCGACGACGCGCACGAGCGGCTGCGCATCCGCGACGATCTGCACTGGTCGATCCGCGATCCTGCCCGCATCGGCACGCCTGCGGCATTCGACGCCGCCTTCGACACCCTGTTCCAGCGGATCCGCGCCCTGTCGTCTCGACTCCTCGCCGCCTGAGCCGATGTCCCCGGTGCGTGCGATCATCTGCACGTCGATCGGAGGACGGGATGCGGGGCGAAGCCACCGTGCTGCACGCCGATCTCGACGCGTTCTACGCCTCGGTCGAGCAGCGCGATGCGCCCGAGCTGCGCGGCAGACCGGTGATCGTCGGCGGCGGAGTGGTGCTCGCCGCGAGCTACGAGGCCAAGGCCCGCGGGGTCCGCACCGCGATGGGCGGCCGCCAGGCGCTCGAGCTCTGCCCGGATGCCGTGGTCGTACCGCCGCGCATGGAGGCGTACTCGGCGGCGAGCAGAGACGTATTCGCGATCTTCCGCGACACGACGCCGCTCGTCGAGGGACTCTCGATCGACGAGGCCTTCCTCGAGGTCGGCGGGCTCCGGCACATCGTCGGCACGCCAGAGCAGGTCGCGGTGCGGCTGCGTGCACGGGTGCGCGCCGAGGTCGGACTCGCGATCTCGGTGGGCGTCGCCCGCACGAAGTTCCTCGCCAAGGTCGCGAGCGCGGTCGGCAAACCCGATGGACTGCTCGTGGTCGAACCGGAGCGAGAAGAGGAGTTCCTCCTCCCCCTGCCGGTCGAACGGCTGTGGGGCGTGGGCGCGGTCACGGCCGAGAAGCTGCACCGCTATGGCGTGCGCACGGTCGGTCAGCTGGCTGAGCTCGAGGCGGCGACGGCCGAGCGGATGCTGGGCAGGGCCGTCGGCTCGCATCTGCATGCTCTCGCCCGGCTGCGCGACCCTCGCCCCGTCGACACGACGCGGCGCCGAGGGTCGATCGGCTCCCAGCGTGCACTCGGCAGCCGACCGCGGTCGACCGAGGAGCTGGACGTGATCCTCACGCAGATCATCGACCGACTGGCCAGGCGTCTGCGCGACGGCGACCGGGTCTGCCGCACGGTCGTCCTGCGCCTGCGCTTCGGGGACTTCGCGAAGGCCACCCGGTCTCGCACCCTCGGCTCGCCGACCGACCGCACCGCGATCCTGCTCACGGTCGCGCAGACACTGCTCGACGCCGCGCGGCCCGAGATCGCCGAGCGGGGCATCACGTTGATCGGCATCTCCCTCTCGCAGCTCGACAAGGCCGACAGCGTGCAGCCCGAGCTGCCGATCGACTGGGGTGAGAAGCAGCGACTCGACACCGTGCTCGACACCCTGCGTGATCGCTTCGGCGCGGCATCCGTCTCCCGCGCGGCCCAGCTCGGTCGCGATGCGGGATGGTCGAGTCCGATCCTTCCGGAACACGAGTGATCGGCGTGACCGCCCAGGCGCCTCTTTGGAAGAACCGGCGCAGGATCTTAGGGTGGTGTGCATGGCAGGACCAGAGACCATGATGCAGACCGAGATCGTGCTCGACGGAGAGAGCTATCTCCTCGCACAGATACAGGATCTCGGCGACGTGAAGCATCGCATCGAGGAGGCTGTGAAGACCGCCGGCAGGTTCGTCGACTTCGTCGTGGTCGGCAACCGCGAGGTGAGTGTGCTCATCACCCCGCACTCCCGCGTGAGCATCAGCGTGTCGACGGTGCTCTTCGACGCGCGCGACACCGGAGACGTCGACTTCCCGTACGGCGGGTTCTACGACGGGTTCTGATCAGAGCTGTCTCTGATCAGAGCTGATCGAGCACGAGCTCGCCGCGCGAGTTCAGCTGCTCCATCATGTGCGTCACGCGCTTCGGGTCGATCGTCGCCACCGTCGGCTGGTCGAACTCCAGCACCAGCGGGATGCTCGGGTGCACCCAGATGGTCAGCCGGCCAGACGGCACCTCGGGTTTCGGCAGCCAGGTCATCATGAAACTCTCGTTGCGGCGCAGCTTCGTCCCGATGACGATCTTCAGGTGCGCCAGAGTCACGTCTTCGATGTCGATCGCGGGGCGCGAGCTGTTGTACTCCAGTGTTCCCATGTGAGAACTGTACGCGGGGTAGGCGACTGCTCGCCCCTCCCGATCGAAGGGCGAGCAGTCGCCGGCGCGAGTCGGACTATTTGATGGACCCTCGGGTGACTCCGGAGATGACCCAGCGCTGCGAGAAGATGTAGACGATCAGCAGCGGTGCCATCGCCATCAGGTATGAGGCGAAGGCGGTCGTGTAGTCGGTGTTGTACTGGCCCTGGAACACGTACTGCGCGAGCGGGATCGTGCGCGCACCGGGGTCGGTGAGCACGACGAGCGGCATGATGAAGTCGTTCCACGCCCAGACGCAGGTGAGAATGCCGACGGTGGCGTTCATGGGGGTCAGCAGCGGGAACACGATCTGCCAGAACACGCGCCATGTGGATGCTCCGTCGACGCGCGCGGCCTCTTCGAGCTCGATCGGGATCGAGCGGATGTAGGCGCTGTAGATGAAGACGTTCAGCGAGATCCCGAAGATCGTGTAGAGCACGATCATGCCGACCTGGTTGTCGAGCCCGAGGAGCGATGTCTGCTTGACCAGCGGCAGCATGATGATCGGGAACGGGATGAACAGCGCGGCGAGGAAGTAGAAGAACACTCCCTTGAAGAACGGCCGGTGGCTGTTGCGGGCCAACGCGTAGGCGACGACCGAGCTGGTCAGCAGGGTGAAGACGACCGCCCCGACGGTGATCAGCGCCGTGTTGAGAAGTGCCTGCGGGAACGCGGTCCGCGCCCACGCATCCGCGAAGTTCTCCCAGCGGATCGGGTTCGGCCATTCGAAACCGTTGCCGGCGGCGAGCTGCTCTGGCGTCTTGAGAGCGACGGCGACCGCGAGGTAGAGCGGGATGAGCACGGTGAGCGAGCAGACGGCGATGAGCGCGGTGGCCCACCAGTTCGTCTTGCGGGTGTCGTCGTTCTCGGCGGCGCGCCTGGCGCGCCATCCGGGGCGAGGTGTCGTCGCCTCGGCTTCGGCGAGGATCGTGGTTGCGGTGGTCATCAGATATCGGCCTCTCTGCGCTGAAGGACCCGGAACTGCAGGAGCGAGACGATCGTGATCACGATGAAGAAGATCACGGCGTTCGCGGTCTGGTAGGCGAACTCTCCTCCGGAGAATCCGCCGCGGAAGACGAGCAGGGTGACCGATTCGGTCGAGGTGCCCGGCCCGCCGTTGGTGAGGGCGACGATCGGGTCGAAGACCTGCAGGAAGCCCTTCAGGCTCAACACGACGTTGATCGTGAAGAACGCGCTGATGAGCGGGAAGGTGATGGATCCGAACTGACGCCACGACGAGGCACCGTCGAGAGATGCGGCCTCGTACAGCTCGCTCGGGATCGTCTGCAGCCCCGAGAGGTAGATGATGATCGAGAACGCGCAGGCCTGCCAGACCGCGAGTGCGACGATCGCCGTCCACGCCCAGTCGGGGTTGGTGAGGATGTTGTCGCGGAAGAGCGGGATGCCGGACAGGATCTTCGGCAGCGAGTTCGAGAACAGGAACTGGAAGACGTATCCGATCACCAGGATCGCGAGGACGTACGGCACGAAGTACACGCCGCGCCAGAAGTTCCGAGCGCGGATCTTGGCGTTGAGCCCCATCGCGATCGACAGCGAGATCACGTTCGTGAGGATCGTGGCCACGATGGCGAACAGGAACGAGAACCCGTAGGCCTTCAGAACCCTGTCGTCCTTGAACAGGTTGAGGTAGTTCGAGATCCCGACGAAGTTCCAGTCTCCATAGCCGGCGTAGTTCGTGAAGCTGAAGAAGATGCCCACGATGACGGGGATGGTGTGGAAGGCCGCGAAGGCGATGACGGCCGGCCAGACCATCCAGTAATAGGCGGGTAGGGCGCGGGAGTTCGCGGTGCGGACGCGCCGCGCGCGCTTCGTCCCCTCAGGCCCCGGTGTCGTGGCGCGCACAGCGCTGGTCAGAGTGCTCATTCGTCTTCTCCCGTCACGGGGATGGTGCGGGCGGCGACCTTGCGCCACTCGCTGTCGAGGGTCGACAGCGCCGCATCCGCGTCTCCGTCGAAGAGGAACTGCTGCACGATCGCGACCAGCGGGATGCTCGGCGGCACCTGGTGGTCGATGAAGCCGGTGATCCTGCCCTCGTCGAAGAAGGGCTTGACGGACTGCAGAGCCGGGTCGTCGCTCAGCTCCGCCCCCTCCACCGAGGGGATCATGTTCTGCGAGGCGGCGAATTCCTCGATCACTCCGACGTCGAAGAGGTACTCGATGAAGCGGAGCGCCTCCTCGCGATGAGGGGTGTCCTTCGCCATGGTGACGACGACGTCCACACCGGAGACCAGCAGGCGATCGTCGGGGTCGTCGGAGGCCGGGTACGGGAAGATCGCCGCGTTGATGTCGGGGTTGATGGCCTTCACCGGGTTGAGCGCCCAGATCCCCTGCAGCAGCATCGCGGACTCGCCGCGGGCGAACGCCGCGTTGCCGTCGTCGTACGTGCGACCTCGGTAGCCCTCCTGCATGTAGGAGAACAGCTGCGCCTGCTGTTCCATGACCTCGGGGAAGTCGTTCTCGAACGACACGGCCGAATCCGCACCGACATCCTCGCCCTCAGCCCTCATGTCGTCGAAGAAGCCGTCCTGCGAGGCGTAGGCCCCCAGGGCGTTCCACGACGGCATGCCGGTCCATGAGTCGGCGAGGGTGCCGTAGAACGGCGTGATCCCCGCCGCCTCGAGCGCGTCACACACCGCGATGAACTCATCCCAGGTCTCGGGGACCTCCAGCCCCTGCTCCTCGAATATGTCCTGGTTGTAGATCACTCCGTTGGCGTTGTTGACGTATCCGAGCCCGTTCACCTCGCCCTGCTTGGTGCCGAGCTCTGCGAGGATCTCCTGCACCGCGGGGTTGATGGTCTCGAGCACCGGCTCATCGGAGAAGTCATAGAACACCCCGGCTTGAGCGAGGTCCCCGAATCCGCCGTTCGCGTTCAGGGTGATGACGTCTGGCGCCTTGTCCTTGACGAGCAGCGTGCGGATGAGGGTCTCGGAGTCCGCGACCTGGTTCTGCACGACCCGGATGTCAGGATTCTCGGCTTCGAAGTCCGCGATGATCTCGTTGAAGTCCTCGAGCGCCTCCCCCTTGAACTGGAAGAAGCTGAGAGTGGTGATGCCGTCATCCGGCGACGCCGCGCATCCCCCCAGAGCCGCGACGGTGCCGAGTGCGGCCGCCATCGCGACCGCCCTTGCAGTCTTTCGATGTCTGATTCTCATGTGTGCGCCTCCTTGCGCGGAACAACTGCTCAGTGATCAGTGCTGTGAAACGATCTCGACGACGGTCGCCTGCTGGGGGAACTGCACGGGCGGGCGGATGCCGATGCTCCCGAGCTCTCGACCGGTCATGGCGACGGGCTCCTCGGCCCACGCGAGCGGTGACTGGGCCGGGTCATGCGCGGGGCGCGACAGGATGCGGAGTTCGTACGACCGCGCGGGATCCAGCCCCGGGAATCGCACCCGCCCTGCGGGGTAAGCGGCGCTGGTGGCGACCTGGGTGATGGTGAACACCGCGTGCGCCGCATCCTCCGCGACGATCCCGCGGACGTCGATGCCCGGCTCGGCACCGTCGACATGGACGACGGTGCCGTCGGCGATCAGCGGACGCAGTCGTTTGGCAAGGGCGATCCAGGTGGCGACACGGCCCCGGGTCTGCTCGTCGGCGGAGGTGAGGTCCCACTCGACGCCGAAGTGTCCGAGGAGGGCGACAGCGGCGCTCAGCTCGAGCGAGACCGTGCGTCCCGAGGAGTGCACCACCGGGCTTGTGAGGTGCATGCCCATCATTTCGGGCGGCACGACGAGGCCGGTGTAGCGCTGGTTCTCGAGCCGCTCGATCGGGTCGAGGCTGTCGCTGGTCCAGATGCGGTCGGTGCGGTCGAGGATGCCGAGGTCGACCCGGGCGCCGCCCGATGCGCAGCTCTCGATCTCGAGATCGGGGTGGGCGGCCTTCAACTCGTCGAGCAGCCGGTAGAGGGCGAGCGTGTTCGCTCGTACCCGCGGCGATCCCCCCGGCCCACTGCCCGCATCGACGAGATCCCGGTTGTGATCCCACTTGAGGTAGGCGATCGGATACTCGGCCAGGAGCGCGAGGAGGCGATCAGCGATATGGCGGTACGCGTCGGGATTCGCAAGATCCAGCACCTGCTGCTGCCGCGCGGAAGGCGGCAGAGACGCGCGGCCGCGGAGGATCCAGTCGGGATGCGCGCGGGCGAGATCGCTGTCAGGGTTCACCATCTCGGGTTCCACCCAGAGGCCGAACTCCATGCCGAGCTCAGTGACCTTGCGGACGAGCGGATGCAGGCCGTCTGGCCAGACCTCGGCATCCACCTCCCAGTCGCCGAGTCCTCGGGTGTCGTCGCGGCGCCCGGTGAACCATCCGTCGTCGAGCACGAACCGCTCGATCCCGACCTCTGCCGCGGCATCGGCGAGCGCCGCCAGTCGGTCGAAGTCGTGGTCGAAGTAGACGGCTTCCCACGTGTTGAGAGTGACCGGGCGCGCACGGCGCGGATGCTGCGGGCGGTCGCGCCACTCGGCGTGGAAGCGGCCCGAGAGCTGGTTGAGACCGTCGCCCCACGAGCCGATGACCCACGGCGTCGACACGGATGCTCCGGGGGCGATCATGACCTCACCCGGGGCGAACAGCTCACCGCCGGCAAGGAAGGCATCGCCCGTGACGACCCGCTCGGCGAGCACACGGTGGTTTCCGCTCCAGGCCACGTGGATGCCGTGCACCCGGCCGGACTCGAACCCGAAGCCGGGCCGGCCTGCCGCCAGCAGCACGGTCGCGTCGGCGCCCGGCCGCCCCCGCCGACCCTCACGCAGGTGCGTGCCGAGCGTGAAGACGTGCCGCTGAGCGGTGCGCTCGCGAAGATGGTGACCGGTGGTGTCGAGCAGTTCCGTGGCATCCCCGGGAGTCGGGAAGGCGAGCTGCAGAGCATCGAGCGAGTAGCCGCCGTCACCGGTGTTGGTCACGGTCATTCGCTGGTGGAGAAGCCCTGCGGCACCCACCTCGACGTCCCAGCGGAGGTGGATCCCCGCTTCCGCGTCCTTCAGCTCGACCGCGGCCGCATGGTGCTCGACGCGCACCTCGACGACCTCGGGCTTGATGCTGAAGCCGGCTCCCCCGCGGTGCCCCTCGATGGTCGGCGTTCCCAGCCAGCCCGAGGCCTCGGTGGCGACGGCGCTGAGACGTGCCGTGTGGTCGAGACCGCCCGACACCCGCTGCGGACGCGCGGCGACGGCGAGGCTGCGCAGGGTCTCCGGAGTCGAGCCGACGAGCTCCTCGCCCCAGTGGACGATGACGGGCACCTCTTCGGACTCGAGGTCGATGACGACACTCGTCCCGCCGCGGTGAAGGTGGATCACGCGATCGCTGGTGGCCGGGGACTCGAGTTCATCCATCACGCTCTCCTGCAGAGCCTCATTGCTGAAATGCATGGATTAGTTCTATCACGAAAGTAAAGGCATGCCAAGAGTGGTTCTGGAAACCTCGAATCCCGAATCCACCGCTGTTTTAGTGCCACAATGGAACGAACGAGGAGGTGGACATGCTCACAGAGAGCGAGAACGCGCTTGCGGAAGCGGTACTGATCCACGGCCCCATCTCCCGCTCGGCGCTGACGTCCCGACTCGGTCTCTCCGCCGCGAGCCTCACCCGCCTGGCGAAGCCCTTTCTCGACACCGGTCTTCTCGTCGAACTCGACGACGTCGTGGACGGCTCCGTCGGCCGCCCGACCAGACCGCTCGACATCGCCCCCGACCGGGGTTTCTTCGTCGGGGTCAAGCTCACAGGCGACACCCTGCACGCGGTTCTCACCGACGTCAGGGCCGCTCTCGTCGACTCTTTCACCCGCCCGCTCACTGCGTCCGATCCATCGAGCGTGGTCGCGGACATCCGCGCCGCGATCGACGATTTCGACGGCGACCTCCGTGGCATCGGCGTCAGCCTCGGCGGTTCGGTCGACGAGGGAGTCGTCGAGTTCGCCCCCTTCCTGGATTGGCACGACGTACCGTTCGCCGCCATGCTCGCCAATGCGACCGGACTGCCGGTCGCCGTCGAGAACGACCTGGTCGCGCTCGCCGAGGCCGAGAGGTGGTTCGGCATGGGCCGCGGCCTGCCCGGGTTCTCGGTGATCACGATCGGCGAGGGAATCGGCTACGCCGTCGTCGCACACAACGAGGTCGTGCGCACCCGCGAGGTCGGCGCCGGCCTCGGCGGACACATCCCTCTCGCAGCCAACGGCCCCCTCTGCGACCGCGGACATCGCGGGTGCGCACAGGCGATGCTCACATCGGGATCGATCACCGCCCAGGTCTCCGGCGCCCTGCGACGCACCGTCGACTACGACGAGTTCCTGGCGCTCACCGCAGGCGGCGACCCTGCAGCGGCTGCAGTGGCGGATGCCGCCGGCGAAGCGCTCGGCCGATTCATCGCCCTCGCCGCGAACCTCACGATGCAGCCAGCCACGGTTCTGGCCGGCGATGGCATAGGTCTGTTCTCGGTCGCCGAACCCGCCATCCGACGAGCGATCGCCGCCGACCGCGACCCGCTCGCGGATCCCATCGAGCTCTACATCGACGAGCCCGGGTTCACCGCCTGGGCGCGCGGAGCCGCCGCGGTGGCGATCCAATCGGCGATCGCGACGCTGTCGCTCCCCCGCTGACCGCGGCCCTCACCGACCAGCTCCACTCACTCCTCGATGGTCGCGAGCACCGACACGGCGCTCATCGCCGCGGGCCAGCCGGCGTAGAAAGCGAGATGCGTCGCCACCTCGGCAAGCTCCTCGCGGCTGATGCCGTTGGCGATCGCCTTGTTCATGTGCGACACCAGCTGAGCATCCCGCCCGAGGGCGATCAGCGTCGCCACCGTGATCAGGCTCCGCTCCCGCGGCGAGAGCTCCGGACGCTCCCAGACATCGGCGAAGAGCACGCCGTCGGTGAGGTCGGCGAGTTTCGGGGCGAGGTCGCGCACGAGCTGGGGTGCGACACGGGGATTGTCTCCGGTCATGGTGTCCTTCTTCCTCATTCAGCGTCGCGGCACCGGCAGGTCGCCGCATCCGTCCCTTCGACGCTAGGCGGGACGACCGGAACGAGGGAGGCCCTGACGGTACCTCGTTCGCGGGGCGCCGCAGACGGAATCCGACGGTTCCGCGATGACAGAATCGAGGGATGACCGATCCGTTCGACGCTCTGATCGAGGCCGGTTCGACCGCAGACGTCTCGGGCTGGGACTTCTCCTGGCTCGACGGGCGGGCGACCGAGGAACGCCCTCCGTGGCGTTACGCGCGCCTGCTGGGTGAGCGCCTGGGCGCAGCATCCGCCTCCCTCGACATCCAGACCGGCGGCGGCGAGGTGCTCTCTGAAGCCGCATCGTTCCCGCCCGTCGCGGTCGCGACGGAGTCCTGGCCACCGAACATCGCGCACGCCACCCGTCTGCTGCATCCGCGGGGCGTGGCCGTCGTGGCCGATCAGGACGAGCCCCCGCTGCCGTTCGCCGATGCCGCATTCGATCTGGTCACGAGCCGCCACCCCGCCACGATCTGGTGGAACGAGATCGCGCGCGTGCTCCGCCCCGGCGGCACCTATCTCGCGCAGCACGTGGGGCCAGCGAGCGCCTTCGAGCTGATCGAGTTCTTCCTCGGGCCGCAGCCGGAGGCCCGCCGCGGCCGACACCACGATGACGAGGTCCTCGCGGCCGAGGCTGCAGGACTCGAGGTCGTCGACCTCCGCACCGCGAGACTCCGGATCGAGATCCACGACGTCGCCGCCGTGGTCTATCTGCTGCGCAAGGTGATCTGGTGGGTTCCGGGTTTCACGGTCGAGACGCACCTCGACCGGCTCCGCGATCTGCACGAGCTCATCCAGGCGGAGGGCACGTTCGTCGCCCACTCGACCAGGCATCTGATCGACGCCCGTCGGCGCTGAGCCGACCTCACCCCGGCGAGAGCTGCCTGATCAGCCCGCCGCGCGCGGCATCGCACACGCCGCCGTGCCGCCGGGGAGGCGATGCCGGAAGCGGGCGATCAACGAATAGCCGAGCGATGCCGCCCACGAGAACGGCGGGGTCACGAGCAGATGGCCGAGGAAGCGAAGGATCCCCTGCGGCTGCAGTTGCAGCAGTGCGGCGAACGCCGCGTGGCCACGGAATCGTCGCCCGCCGGCCAGCAGCCAGACGTAATGGGTCACGTCATCATGGCTGAGCGCGAGTTCGTCCAGGTCGAGCCACTGCCACGGCTGCGCGTCCGGAAATCTGTCGAAGGCGTTCTCGAGTCGCCGCACCCACATCGTGCAGAAGGCGCAGTCGCCATCGAAGACGAGCAGCGGTTCGGTGGGCATGGCTCCGACACTACGCTCCCGAACCACAGGACTCTCGCGATCTCAACCCCCTGTACCCGTGCACGGCCATGGCGGAATCTATGGGCATGAGCCACCCCGACGACATCAAACAGCCCCTCGACCATCTGCCGCCGCTCGATGAGCGCGACAAGGCGATCGACATCGACGAGCCGAGCTATCCGACCTCCGAGGCACCGACCGGCCCCGCGCACGCATCACCCGAGACGGCTGCAGAGCCCGACAAGCCGAACCGCCACGGCGTCGACAAGCTGCCGCCGACCTCGCGCTGAGTGCTCGGCCACGTGGAGTCACCCACCGATATCCCGACGTCGATCCCACTGGACGACTGGCTCGCGAAGCTCGGTCAGTCCACCGGGGCGCCGGGAGGCGGCGCTGCGTCCGGTGTGATGCTCGGCATCGCCGCATCACTGTTGAGCATGGTCGCCGCATACACGCCCGATGATCCACGCGCAGCGGAGTGCGGGCGGCGAGTGGCAGGTCTGCGCGGCGAGGCGCTTCGCGGCGCGGAGAGCGACGGAATCGTCTCCGCCGACTTCGGCAGCGCGCTCGCCCTGCCCGAGGACGACCAGGATCGCGACGCCCGAGTGCGCGACGCAGCCGTGCGCGCGGCGGAGTCGGCGGCGCGACTCGGAGCATCCGGCATGGCACTGCTGAGCGAGCTGCGCGTGCTTCGCGAGATCGGGAACCGGAGCCTGTCGGCAGACCTCGCCGTCGCAGCCGCTGCGCTCAGCGCGGGTCTCTCAGGGTCCTCGATCAATCTGCGTGCCAACCTCCGGACTGCTCGCGCGCATCACGCGACGGCAGCGGACCTGGCCGAATTGCGAGTCGTCGCCGCGCAACTGGCTGAGACACAGCAGAGCGCCGCGCAGATCGCGGGCGACCTCTCCGCGGAGTTCGAAGGCTGATCTTCCCTATCCGCATCGATCCGGTCTAGTCGACCTGGTACTCCGGACCCTCGGGGGCCTCGAGCGGCGGCCCCGAGGGAGATTCGACTCCGCGGGTGAGCGCCTGCAATCGACGGACCAACTCGGCGTCCTCCAGCTCCGGCCCGGTCTCGGTGACCGTCTTCGCCACGATCTGGCTGGCCGGACCGATCAGGAACTTCGCCGTCACGACGGTGCCGTCGTGCTCCCGCACGGGTATCTCGACGATCTCGGCACGCTCCTCATCGCCCAGCGCGCGCCCGTAGGCCAACAGCGCGTCCGCGATGTCGTCACCGGTCAGGAACTCGTCGCCGCCATACAGGATCAATTGCATAGTGCCGTTCTATGCCACCACGGCCGGATACCCGCGCCCCTTGCCCGCCCGACGGGTGGATGCTAGCGGCGGCGCCCCCTCGGCGCGCAGACGAGAAAAGGGTACGCCCACCCGACAGCATCCGCCATGGGATGCCGTGGCGAGCGGATCGCGCGTATCGTCACGACCTGAGAGCCGGCGCCGTAGGCGTCATGGGGATCGCCCCCGGAGTGGCTCCGGTCGAGGGGCTCTGTGCCGACGGTTGCGAAACGCCCGCCGAGAGAGAGTCCCTCCACTGTGGGCGGCGGTGAACCGCGGTTCACACCCTGACGGCGGCGAGCTCCTCGCGGAGCAGCGCGGCCCCAGCACTGAGCGCACGCAACTTGCCTCGCGCGACGTCACGAGGCAACGGCGCCAAGCCGCAGTTCGTGCTCGGGATCAACTTGTCCGCGTCGACGAAGCGGAGGGCATCGCGCAGGGTGTCGGCGACCTCTTCGGGGGTCTCGATCGTGTCACTGGCGACGTCGATGGCTCCGAGCATGACCTTCTTGCCCCGGATGAGCTCGATGAGGTCCAGCGGGACGTGCGAGTGGTGGCTCTCCAGTGAGATGGTGTCGATGCTCGACTGCTGCAGCAGCGGGAACGACGTCTCGTACTGCCGCCATTCCGCCCCGAGAGTCGCCTTCCAGTCGGTGTTCGCCTTGATCCCGTAGCCGTAGCAGATGTGCACCACGGTCTCGGCACGCAGTCCTTCGGCCGCTCTCTCGAGAACCGCGACGCCCCAGTCCTTCACGTCGTCGAAGAAGACGTTGAACGCCGGCTCGTCGAACTGGATGATGTCGACCCCCGCCGCCTCGAGCTCCCGCGCCTCCTGGTTGAGGATCGTCGCGAACTCCCAGGCCAGCTTCTCGCGGCTCTTGTAGTGGCGGTCGTACAGAGTGTCGATCATCGTCATCGGACCGGGCAGGGCCCACTTGATCGGCTGATCGGTCTGCTGGCGGAGGAACTTGGCATCCTCGACGAACACGGGCTTCTCGCGGCTCACAGCTCCGACGACGGTCGGCACGCTGGCGTCGTATCGGTCGCGGATCCGAACGGTCTCCCGCTGGTCGAAATCGACGCCGGAGAGATGCTCGATGAACGTCGTGACGAAGTGCTGGCGGCTCTGCTCGCCGTCGCTGATGATGTCGAGGCCGGCCTGATGCTGCTCCTCGACGGTGATGCGCAGAGCATCCTGCACGCCCTCGACCAGAGCATCGCCCTCCAGCTTCCAGGGCGACCAGAGGGTTTCGGGCTGGGCGAGCCAGGACGGCTTGGGCAGGCTGCCGACGATCGACGTGGGAAGAAGCGTGGTCATGGTGTGGAGTTCTCCGTCGGTCGGGCGAGAAAGATGGTCAGGCGACGGGGGCGAGGTCGTCGGCAGGCACACGGTCGTCGGCCGTGTCGCCGTAACTGGCGGCCCACTGCTCGAGAAGCTCGCCGTGCGGCTGCATCAGGTGCTCGTCCGTGAACCTGCCCTGCTCGGCTGCAAGTCGACTCCGCTCGTCGCGGTCGTACGCGATCTTGGTCACCGAGTAGTCCTGCTGCTCGAGACTCGGCTGATAGATGCCCGCCGCGGCCGAGTTCGCGTTGTAGACCTCCGGGCGGTAGATCTTCTGGAACGTCTCCATCGTGCTGATCGTGCCGATGAGTTGGAGGTTCGTGTAGTCGTTCAGCAGATCGCCGCGGAAGTAGAACGCCAGCGGCGCGACGCTGCCGCGCGGCATGAAGTACCGAACCGAGAGACCCATCTTGGCGAAGTACGCATCGGTCAGCGACGAGTCCTTCTGCTCATACTCGACCCCGAGGACCGGGTGATGATTGTCGGTGCGACGGTACGTCTTGCTCGTCGAGACGCTGATGCAGATCACCGGCGAGAGGGAGAACCGCTCCTGGTAGGCCTCGGAGTCGAGGAAGTGCTGGAAGAGCTTGCCGTGCAGATCGCCGAAGTCGTCGGGAAGGGCGAATCGACCCGCGGCTTCGCTGGCGGCCGGCAGTCGCACACTGAAGTCGTAGTCGCGCACGTACGACGAGAAGTTGTTGCCGACGATCCCGTGGGTGCGCTTTCCGGTCAGGCGGTCGACGATCTGGATGTCCAGAACCTCGAGCAGGGGGAACTCCCGGTCCTCGCCCTCCGCGGCGAACTGCACAGCGACCGAGATGATCTCGAGTTCGAGCGTGTAGCGGTCACCGCCCGGATTGTCCCAGCGGGCCAGGTCGTTGAACCGACGGTCGATCATCGTCAGCGCGTTGCGCAGGTTCTGCTGACGGTGCTCCCCGCGCGCCAGGTTGGCGAAGTTCGTGGTGATGCGGGAATCGTGCGACGGCGAATAGTCCTCGTCGAAGCGGGTCGTCGTGATGCGGAACGTGAATTCGTGGGCCATGAGGTGCCAATCGGTGAACTGATCGGCCGGGCTCGGCCTCGCGAAAGGGGATGCCTCCATGGTGCGCCGAGAGCACCTCCATCGGGTAATGCTCCACGACTATGCGATGGCATAGTCTGTGCCTATGGCCAAACGATCGAGTGGGATCACCCTGCAGCAGCTCACGTATTACATCGAGGTCGCCGCAGAAGGATCGATCAGTGCGGCAGCGGATCTGCTCTACGTCGCGCAGCCCACGATGTCGGCGGCGATGAAAGACCTCGAGAGCCGCGTGGGGCGCGTCCTGCTCCTGCGTTCCGCCCGCGGAGTGACGCTCACCACCGACGGCGTGGAGTTCCTCGGGTATGCGAGGCAGGTCGTCGAGCAGGTCGCGCTCCTCGAGCAGCGCTACCTCGGGCGCCCGCCGTCACGACGCCTGCTCGGGGTGTCGACGCAGCACTACTCGTTCGCCGTCGATGCACTGGTGCGGATGGTGAAGGCGACCTCGGCCGCCGAATACGAGTTCTCGCTGCGAGAGACGCGCACGTGGGACATCATCGAAGATGTCCGCACCCTCCGCAGCGAACTGGGCATCCTGTACCGCAACGACTTCAACCGCAACGTCATCGACAAGCTGCTCCGAGACTCCGGGCTCGCCTTCCGCCCGCTCTTCGTCGCCGAACCGCACATCTTCATCTCGCGCAAGAATCCTCTGGCATCTCGTGATCGCGTGACCCTCGACGATCTCGCCGAGGTGCCGCGGCTCACCTTCGACCAGGGCGCGAACAACTCCTTCTACTTCGCCGAGGAGATCCTCTCCACGCTCTCGAGCCCGCAGGAGATCCGGGTCTCCGACCGCGCGACCATCTTCAACCTGATGATCGGGCTCGACGGATACACCATCTCGACAGGCATCATCAGCGACGATCTCGACCCCGAGATCGTCGCCATCCCGCTCGACGTCGACGAGCGCATCGAGATCGGCTGGATCGGCCACTCCGCGATCCCGCTGACCGAGCAGGCGCAGCGCTACCTCGCGGAGCTCCGGACAGTCGTCTCGGGCTTCGGTGTGACGCTGCTCGGCTGAGCTCGCGCGGCACGAGAGGACCCCTGCCGATGAGCAGCTGCCGCTAGCACTTCGTCGACCTCTCGCGCAAGAGCCATCCCCGTTATCCACTCGCATGCCACCATCAGCACATGAGCATTCACCACGATCCTCCTCGCCTCGGCGGGGATGCGTCGTGGGGCGCCGAGGCCGATCTCATGACGCACATCGCCGGCGGCAGCCAGACGGCTTTCGCCCAGCTGTACGACCTCACGTGCACTCGCGTCTTCGGCCTCATCCTCAGCGTGATCGATGCCAAGGCGGCTGCGGAGGAGATCCTCCAGGACACCTACGTGCACGCCTGGTCGCATGCGCGGGAGTTCACGGCGTTCCGAGGCAGCCCCTGTGAGTGGATCTCGGAGATCGCCCGACGTCGCGCGGACGAGCGCGTGCTCGCGGCGGACGCCACTGCGACGACGGGCGAGACGGTCGGGGACGGACTCGACGGTCCGCTCGGACGCCTGTCCGCGTGACCGGGTCGGCCGCTCGGACCGCGTAGGCCACGGCGCCCCTCCACCCGAGCCCCGTTCTTGACCCGGGTCAGCCCTGCCGGCCCTTGAACCGCGGGTTGAGCTTGTTGATCACGAACACCCTGCCCCGTCGGCGCACGACCTGGGCGCCGGGCTGATTCTTCAGGGACTTGAGCGACGCGCGAACCTTCATGACGATCTCCTTATTGATAATGCTTCTCATTAACACTGTAGGGTGAGGAGCAGCATCCGGTCAAAGAGGAAGAGCAGGTCGTTCGTGGACACCAGGAATCCCGTCATCGTCGTCGGAGTGTGCGCACCGGAGCGTCGGTCATACGCGGAGCGACTGGCGCAGGCCACCGACGGACGCCTGCTGCCTCTGGTCGACGGGCGGCCGGCGCGAGGGCGGCATCCCGTCGAGTTCTCACTCGAACATCCGTCGATCGCACGGAGACCCGTGGAGATCGTCGCCGACCTCGCGAGCGAGCTCGACCTCCCCCACCTCGCCCTGGCCCAGGGCCCCGACGCGTCGGTCATCTGCGTGGTCGACACCGTGCACCTCGGGCATGACCTCCGCGACGGCGCGCCCCTCATCGTCGGCGCACCCGAGGGTGACGACCGCCGGGACTTCGGCTCGCGCGCCCGCCGGGCGGTCTCCTACATCGAGGGCGCGACTCTCATCGCCTTCGTGAACTGGGAGTCGACACCCACCGCCGAACTCTCGCTGCTCATGGCACTCGCCTCCCACCTCAACCCGACGGCCCGCGTGCGGCTGTCGCGGGGCCCCGCCGAGGACCTCCATGCCCTGCGTGCCTCGCCGCGCTTCGCGCCGCCACTGCTCGAACGGGCCGGATGGGTCCACTCCCTGAACGACGAGCACGACCCGCACATGACGGACTCCAGGGTCACGACGGTGCGCTACGAGCAGCCCCGCCCGTTCCACCCGGCACGGCTGCACACCGCGCTCGACGTCATCGAGTCGGGTCATCACGGGGTCGTGCTGCGTTCCGCCGGATTCCGTCGGCTGGCCAGCCGCACCGGCATCCTCGCGCGCTGGGATCAGGTCGGCTCCGCCCTCTGGATCGATCCCGTCTCCACCGACGTCGAGACCGCATCCACGGTGCAGGATCTCGCCGTCACCGGACTGGATCTCGACCACGCGGGGCTTCGGACCGCACTCGACGACGCGACCGTCACCGATGACGAGCTGACGGCAGGACCCACCGCGTGGTGGAGGTTCTCGGACCCGTTCCCCGCGTGGCCCTCGATCGTGGACCAGGCAGGGCGGAGTGGCGACCAGTGACCCGCGCGCGCTGAAGGGTCACGCCCCGACGCGCACGCGCCCGTCGAGAAGCGGGATCGTGCAGTCCGCATCGCCGATGACGGCGGGGTCGTGCGAGACGCAGACGACCGCGACCCCGCGTGCCGACTCCTCGCGCAGCACCGCGCGGATCCGACGGGCACTCGATGCGTCGAGGCCGGTCGTCGGCTCGTCGAGCAGCAGAAGGTCGGCATCGCGAGCCAACCCCTGCGCCAGCAGTGCCCGCTGCTGCTGGCCGCCGGAGAGCGAGGAGAACGGCTCACGTGCCAGCGCACGGATCTCGAGGCGCTCCATCGATCTCTCGATGAGCTCGCGCGCTGTGGCATCCATGCGTCGCCACAGCCCGAGCCGACCCCACGCGCCGACGCTGACGACGTCTCTCACCGACACGGGAAGGCCGACCGGGATGGCGGCTCGTTGAGGCACGAACGCCACAGCACCGCGCACGGTGCGGATGCCGGAGGTCATCGCGCGCGTGCCCCCGAGCACTTCGAGAAGAGTCGACTTGCCGGCGCCGTTCGGCCCGGTGATGACGGTGACCGCGCCGGAGGCGATCGAGACGTCGACGCCCACGAGCGCCGCGCGGTCTGCGAACGAGACGGTGACTCCCGCGAGGTCAGCGGTCGCACGCGGGGTGAGGGGAAGGTCGAGCACCCCTACATCTTATGAGTTTGATAATCATTATCAAAAAGCCCTAGGCTCCCTGAACGTGACCTCCCACCCCTCCGGCGTGCTCGCCCCCTTCGCCCTCGACTTCCTGCAGCGCGGGATGCTCGGCGGCGCACTCGTGGCGATCCTCTGCGCCGTCGTCGGCACCTGGGTGGTCATCCGCGGCATGGCGTTCCTCGGCGAGGCACTCGCACACGGGATGCTCCCCGGGGTCGCCCTCGCCACCGTCCTGTCGCTGCCGGTGCTGGTCGGCGGCGCTCTCAGCGCCATCGCCATGAGCCTCGGCATCGGCGCGCTGCAGCGCCGAGCACGGCTGTCGTACGACACGAGCATCGGCCTGCTGTTCGTCTCGATGCTCGCGCTCGGGGTCATCATCATCTCCCACTCCGGCAGCTTCGCCACCGACGCGACGGCGATCCTCTTCGGCGACATCCTCGCGATCAGCGGGACCGACATCGCATTGCTCGCCGCGGCAGCGACCGTCGGACTGATCACCGCCGCCATGCTCCATCGCTCGTTCGTCGCCCTGTCGCTCGATGCGCGGATCGCCTCGGTGCTGGAACTTCGCCCGCAGATCGCGCAGGCCGCGCTCGTCGGACTCGTGACTCTCGCGGTCGTCGCGTCGTATCAGGCCGTCGGATCGATGCTCGTCGTCGGCCTGCTGCTCGCACCGGCCGTCGCCGCAGGGCACTGGACCACCCGCATCCCGACCCGCATGGCGCTCGCCGCGCTCTTCGGCGTCGCCGCGGTCTTCCTCGGCCTGCTCGCCTCGTGGTACGCGGCGACGGCCGCGGGGGCATCGGTCGCGGCATCCGCCATCCTGCTCGCCTGCCTCTCGTGGGCCGTGCGAGCAGCCGCCGATTCTCTCGGATCGCGGGCGCGACGCGCCTGAACCCGCCGACGCGACGACGCGACCCCGCATGACCCACGACACACGACCCACGACTCACGACACGAAAGGACCCCGTGCGCTCTCGCATCACCCTCTTCGCCCTCACCGGTGCCCTCACCGTTTCCCTGGTCGCCTGCAGCTCGGGCCCCGTCGACCGGGCGTCCAGTGAATCCTCGGATGACGGACACGGCGCCGTCGCCGGCGCGGAGGAGGTGGCCGAGCCGCAGCTCGGGCTGACGTCGATCGATGCCGACGGCGCCGTGAGCCACCTGGACCTGCTCGACGAGAGCGTGACGGACATCGGCGAGATCTCCGCACCGAGCGCTCTGACGACCGACGGCCGCTACCTGTTCGCGCAGACCGACGACGGCATCGAGATCGTCGACAGCGGGGTGTGGACCTGGGACCACATCGATCACTTCCACTACTACCGAGCGGCTCCGGCCGTGCTCGGCTCGGTGCCCGGCGAGGGCATGGCGGCGGTCGCGACCACCAACCTCTCGACGACCGGGGGCACCGGCATCTCGTTCGCGGGTTCCGGAGAGGCCGTGCTGCTCGACACGCAGGCACTGTCGAAGGGCGAGATAAGCGAGCTGTTCCGCATCGAGCGCGAGCCGCACGCAGGCCTCGTCGTGCCGGTCGGCTCGTTCGCGCTCGTCACCGAGGCCTCCGATGGCGTGGGAACGAGTGTGCGCGGGTACACGGCCGACGGCGAGGAGACGGGCCTCGACGTGCCGTGCGTCGCTCCGTCCGGCACCATCACCACGCGCGTGGGGGCGGTCATCGGATGCCAGGACGGCGCCCTGCTCGCGCACGTCGACGGCGACGAACTGCAGGTCGAGCGCATCCCCTACCCGGCCGGCACGACCGCTCCGCCGGCCGAATCGTTCGACAACCGCGAGGGGCGCCCGACCGTCGCGGGTCTCGCCGGCTCCGAGGGGATCTGGATGCTCGACACCCGCGCGAGGTCGTGGACCCTGCTCCCCTACCCCGCACCGCTCGCACAGGTGACGGCGGTCGACGACGAAGACGGCCACCTGCTCGCACTCGCTCAGGACGGTCGAGTGCTCGTGCTGAACGGCGACGACGGATCGGTGCTCGCCGAGACGGCACCGCTCGCGGCGCAGTCTCTGTCTTCGGGCGCGGAGCCGACGCTCATCGCCGATCAGCACCGCGCCTATCTGAGTGCGCCGATCGAGCACCGCCTCTACGAGATCGACTACGCGGATGCCGCGCGCATCGCGCGCACGTTCGAGACCGCCACCGAACCGGCGTTCGTCGCCGAGACAGGACGCTGACATGCGCTCCCCACGGATCTTCGCGACCCTCACCGCCACCGCCCTCGCCGTGATCGGCCTCACCGCCTGCGCGACGGCGGACGACACCCGCCCGACCATCGTCGTCTCGACCAACATCCTCGGCGACGTCGTCGAAGAACTGGTCGGAGAGCAGGCGCAGGTCGTCACGCTCATGAAGCCCAACGCCGACCCGCACTCGTTCGAGATCTCGGCGCAGGAGGCCGCGACTCTGCGCGGCGCCGACCTGCTGGTGTCGAACGGCCTCGGCCTGGAGCAGGGGCTGCAGCAGCACCTCGACGCCGCCGACACCGTGCCTGCGTTCGTGGCCGGAGACGTGATCGAGGTCCTCGACTACAGCGAAGGCGATGCCACGGGCATGCCGGACTCGCACTTCTGGACCGACCCCGAGCGCATGATCGACGTGGTCGACGCCATCGAGCCCGTGCTCGCAGAGATCGACGGCATCGACGCGGAAGTGCTCGACGCGGCCGTCGAGGACTATCGGGGGCAGCTCCAGGCGCTGGACGCCGAGATGGCCGAAGCGTTCACGACGATTCCCGACGAGCGCCGAGCCCTGGTCACCAACCACCACGTCTTCGGCTATCTCGCGGAGCGCTTCGACTTCGACATCGTCGGAGCGGTGATCCCCGGCGGCACGACGCTCGCCGCGCCCTCGGCATCCGATCTGGCAGACCTCGTCGACGCGATCGAAGAGACCGGCGTGCCCGCGATCTTCGCCGAGTCCTCGTCTCCCGACCGCCTGGTCCAGGCGCTCGCGAGCGAGGCGAACGTGCAGGTCGAGGTCATCGAGCTGTACACGGAATCGCTCACCGGCCCCGACGAGGGCGCCCCCGACTACCTGACCATGATGCGCATCAACACCGAGCGCATCACCACCGGTCTCACCTCCTGAGACCCCACCACAGAGAAAGAGGAATGCACATGCGAACCTCCCCCCTTCGTCGCGCGCTGATCAGCGCCGCGGCACTCGGCGCCGTCGTGTCCCTGGCGTCATGCGCCGGCGGCTCGACCGCGCCGGCATCGACCTCCGACGGCAGCTCCTCCGACACGCAGGCGGGCGCTCGCGTCGCGGTCGCCTATGAGGGCGGCATCCTCGTGCTCGACGGCGAGACGCTCGAGACGGTCGCCGACTTCGAGTCCGAGCCGTTCACGCGCCTCAACGCCGCCGGCGACGGACGACACGTCATGGTCACGATGAGCGAGGGCTTCCAGGTTCTCGACACAGCGGCCGGAACGACCGACGAGCCCGAGCTCACCGATACGGTCTTCGAGGCCGACACCCCCGGTCACGTCGTGCGTCACGCCGACAAGACCGTGCTCTACGCCGACGGCACGAGCGACACGACGATCTTCGAGACCGCAGACCTCGCGAGCGCCGACGGCCTGCCCGAGGTCGAGACCATTCCGGGCGTCGAGGCGCACCACGGCGTCTCGGTCGTGCTCGAGGACGGCACGTTCCTGACCACCGTCGGCAACGCCGACGGACGCAACGGCATCGTGGCGAAGGATGCCGAGGGCGCCGAGATCGCCTCGTCCGACCAGTGCCCCGGCGTGCACGGCGAAGGCACCGCCAAGGATGAGGCCGTCGTCTTCGGGTGCGAGAACGGCGCACTGATCTTCCAGGACGGCGAGATCACCAAGGTCGACGCCCCCGACCAGCCGTACGGACGCATGGGCAACGCCTACGTCAGCGAGACCAGCCCGATCATCGTCGGCGACTACAAGAACGACGTCGACGCCGAGGGCTACCTGCTCAGCGCCGTGACCCTGATCGACACCGAGGCCAAGACGCTCGAGGTCGTCAACCTGCCTGCAGGCGTCGAATACACCTTCCGTGACATCGTCCGCGGACCGGAGGACCTCGCCTACATCCTCAGCAGCGACGGCGCGATCCACGTGCTCGACCCGGAGACCGGTGAGATCACCGACAGCTTCCCCGTCGTCGAGGCGTGGGAGGGACCGGCCGAGTGGCAAGACGCCCACCCCGCGATCGTCGTCGCCGGGAACGTCGCCTACGTCACCGAGCCCGCCTCGAACAGCGTGCACGCCGTCGACCTGACCACGGGTGAGGTGCTCGCCAGCACCGAGCTCGACGTGACGCCGAACGAGATCGCCCCCGCCGCAGGCTGAGGAGACGCGCAGTAAGAGGGGCCGGGGCGATCGCTCCGGTTCCTCTGCGCTCTTCCGCTGCGAAGATCGTGTGACGAGTCGCTACCGGCTCAGCTCTCGGCCGGTTGCCGGCTGGCCGACTCACGCACTCGGAACCACAGGGTCAACTCCATGATCGCCCGGCCGATCATGTCGTGATCCCCCATGCGCAGATCCTCGAACGAGTCGCGATATCCCGATGCCATCCCCGGCTCCGCAGCGACCAGGGACTGATATCCCATCGTCCACTCGTCGAACCGACGCTCGTGCAGCGGCTCCTCGATCAGCACACGCACGTCCCGGTGACGCGGATCCTGACCGATCGCCTCCATCAACGCTTCGACGTCGGACCGCGGTCCTTCCAGGATCTGGACGAACTCTCCCCCGCGGTAGAGCAGCATCCCGGTGATGTCCCGGGCACTGTTCCGCGCACGGCTCACCTCCAACAGCTGGGCGAGCTCCTGCTCGTCGAACGGCCGCGCGGCACTGCTGCAGTAGACGAGCGAGACGAGGGGATCCGCCGCGGTCATCCGGCATCCCCCTCGCGAGTCCCGGTGTCGCCGGAATCGGCCTCGGCGGTGACGGCAGCCATCGCCCCGTGGTGATCCGCATGGTCGCCGAGCGCGCGCGAGGCGGCGTCGAATGCACGCCAGAGGCCGTCAGCCTGACGGTCGATGTAGCCGAGGAACGATCCGTCCCGACTGCCGACGTAGAACCCGTCGGCAACGCTCGCCCACAGGGGACGAACGGCAGACGGCGATTGATCACGCATGACTTCAGCGTACATTCGCGGATGCCGGTGGGCTCGGATCATCCTCGAGGATGATGCCGATACCTCGCCGGCTCGATGCTCGGTGACGACTGCGTCGAGGTGGAGAGCTACTCGGCCCCCTCCGGGTGCTCGACGACGCCCCGGCCCCTACAAGGCGAAGACGGTCTTCGCGTGCGGAGACTGGAGCGTGATGGCGTCCGGCGACGGCTGGTTCGGCTGGACCCCGAACTCCGAGGAGGAGCGGAACGCCGCTGCAGCCGAGTGATCGATGACCGTCACCTGACCTGGGGCGCAGGCCGCGGCGAGGTCACGACGACGGGTCAGGGGCGGGCCCGGCAGCCGCGCGCGTCTCCAACTCCTTGAGCCGCTTGAGCTGCGCCCACGGCCAGAAGGCGATCCACGCGATCGAGACGATCGACGCCCTCATGATCATCGATGCGATATCCATGGTGCCCACGCTATCCACTCGCGCCCTGAAGCGAGATCGCCGCTCTGACAGGATGAACGACATGATCACCGTTCATCTGCGCTACGAGATCGACCCGGACAAGCTCGACGACTTCACCGAGTACGGCCGCGCGTGGATCCGACTGGTGGCGAAGCACGGCGGAACCCACCACGGCTACTTCATGCCGAGCGAAGGCGACAGCGACGAGGCGTTCGCGCTGTTCACGTTCCCCTCGCTTGGCGAGTACGAGGTCTACCGCACGGCGTCGAAGACCGACCCCGAGTGCGTGGAGGCGTTCGAATTCGCACGCAGAACCCAGTGCATCCGCCGTTACGAGCGGCGCTTCCTCAGCCCCGTCTTCTCGGCAGACGCCGACTGAGAAGCGAGATCCTCTCGGGTCGTCACAGGCGATCTGCTCCGGACGCGACTTTCTCAGCCCCTCCCAGGCGGACATCGCCGAGAAGGCGAGCACTCGTCTGCGCGAGTGCGCGCCGCGACAGCAGGCGGGTGCCGAGTGCGAGCAGGTGGTTCCTGACGCCCGAGACGACGCTGGGCTTGCCGTTCGCGCGGTCCAGCTCGCGGAAGGCCGTGTCGATCACCTGTCCAGCGGTCTGCTGACGACCGACGGATGCCGCCTCGGTGCCGACCACATCGAAGAACTCGGTCTTGGTCGACCCCGGGCTGACAGCGAGCACGCGCAGACCGGTGCCGCGGGCCTCGGCCCAGAGCGCTTCAGTGAAGCTCAGCACGAACGCCTTGGTCGCGCCGTAGACGGCCATGCCGGGAGTCGGTTGATACGCCGCGGTGCTCGCGACCGTGACGAGTGCGCCCTGCCCTTGCAGCAGCTGCGGCAGGAAGGCACGAGACAGCTCGACCAGTGTGAGCACATTCAGCTGGATCTCTCCGGTCATGCGCGCAGGGTCGGCGTGATCGAACGCGACGTGCGAGCCGAAGCCGGCGTTGTTCACCAGCGAGGTGATGCGGATGCCCCGCTCGGCGATCTCGCGGTGCAGGGCCGCGGCGGCTCCGGGGACGCCGAGGTCAGCCGGCACGACATCCACCTCGACCCCTGCGGCCGTGCGCAGTTCGGTGGCGAGCTGCTCGAGGCGATCGACGCGTCGGGCGACGAGCACCAGGTTCGATCCGCGTGCGGCGAAGCGTCGAGCGAACTCGACACCGAGCCCCGAGCTCGCTCCGGTGATGAGTGCGGTGCCTCCGCGCAGGTCCAGCGCCATGATTCTGCCTTTCGTATGTTGTCAGTGACATCATTGTGCGCGCATCCCGGGGTGTTGTCAATGTCTACATCGAATCGCTACGATGGTCGGGTGCCCGAACAGCGCTATCACCACGGCGATCTCCGCCGCACGCTCCTCGAAGCCGCCAGGTCGAGCATCGAAGCCGACGGGGTCGAGGCGCTGTCGCTGCGCCAGCTCGCTCGAGATGCCGGCGTGAGCCATGCAGCACCCGGCCGGCATTTCCGCGACAAGCAGGCGCTGCTCGATGCGCTCGCCGAAGACGGTTTCCACCGCCTGACCGCCGCGCTCAGCGAAGTGATCGAGGGCGAGGTGTCGACCGCCGACGAGGTGCGGCGCCGCTTCGACGCGCTCGCCGGCGGATACGTGGCCTTCGCGCTCGCGCAGCCCACGCTGCTGACCCTCATGTTCGGCCTCAAGCACGCACCGGATGCTCGGGCAGAACTCATCGTGGCGGGACATTCGTCGATGGAGCTCACGATGCGGGTCGTCGATGCGGCGCAGCAGATCGGGGCGATCGGCCCCGGCGACCCGCAGCGGATCGCGCTCACCGCTTTCGCCGCGTTCCACGGGGTGGCGACCCTCGCCTCGGGCGGGCGGCTCGACGGGGTTCCGGCAGAAGAACTCGTCGAGGTCGCGAGTGAGATCTTCTGGCGCGGACTGCAGCCGACGAAGTCCTGACCTCTCGCCGACGGCGAATAGCTCACCGTCATCTGCTCGCCGTCATCCGCCTTCCGCACACGTGTCCCCCGAACGGCCGATACCGCTGATCCTCGACATCCACGAGGATGGTCTTTTCTGTGGACTGCGAGCGCCAGGTCGGGCGTGATGAGGGGCTATCGATGACGACACCCGGTCAGCCGGTGGACGGGCTGTCAGATTTCGCGGAGCTCATGGCGCACGAGCAGGAGTTCGGCGGCGATGGGATCGATCCCGCGGTGCGCAGAAGGCGCAGGCGACGAGGACTCATCATCACCGCCGTCTGCATCGTCCTGCTGCTGGCCGTGACCGGAGGCTACATCGGGTGGGCTCTCACGGCGCCGGTGAATCCACCGGCGGTGACAACTCGCACACCGGAGGTCCCGGTGGGCACCGCCGTCGCCCTCGCCGCACCTCCGGTCGCGGCATCCGCGATCAGCATCGCCGGCGCCGACGCCTATCTGGGTGAGACGGCGAGCGCGACCTGGTCGGTGACAGGCACGGGCGAGCCGTTCCCGATCGCCAGCATCACCAAGCTGATCACCGCCCTCGTCATCCTCGACGCGTCGCCGCTCGCCTCCGCAGATGACCCAGGACCGACCATCACGTTCGGCAAGGCCGACCACGATCTCTACGACGTGTACTACGTGCAGGGCGCGACCATCGCTCCGATGCCCACCGGCACCTCGATGTCGCTGCACGATGCCCTGGCCGCCATGCTCATCCCTTCGGCGAGCAACTACGCCGAGGCGCTGTCACGGCAGATCTTCGGATCACAGGGGGCATTCCTCGGCGCGACGCGTGCCTGGCTCGCGTCCCACGGGCTCACCGGAACGACGATCACGGAGCCCACGGGCATCAGCCCGAGCAACACGAGCACGCCCGCCGACCTGCTGGCCATCGCGAAGCTCGCCGCCGCGAATCCGGCGATCGCTCAGATCGTCGCGACACCGTCGATCTCGATCCCCGGGGCCGGCCAGCTGTACAACACCAACGGCCTGCTCGGCACCGCCGGGATCACGGGGCTGAAGACCGGAAATCTGGGAGAGGGCACGCACAGCCTCCTGTACACGGCGACATTCGACGTGGGCGCGGGAGCTCCGCTCTCGGTCACCGGCGTCGTCCTCGGAGGAGCATCTCGCGAGTCGGTGAACCTCACGGTCGTCGGCGCACTCGAGAGCATCCGCTCCGGCTTCCACCAGGTGCCCGTCGCGACCGCCGGCCAGGAGGTCGGATCGATCTCGACGCCCTGGGGATCCACCGCCACGCTGGTCATCGCCGAGACCGCGTCGATCCTCACGTGGTCGGACACACCGATCGAGCTGACGATGGACATCGAGACCCCGCCCACGTACCGCGACGGCACGGTCGTGGGAAGCGTCACCTGGACGGCCGGCCCGAACACCGTCACCGCTCCCGTGAAGATCATGGGGAGCATCGACCCACCCACCGAGTGGTGGCGACTGACCCACCCGTCCGAGCTCGGTTCGTTGATGGATGCCTGGGGCTGATGCTGCATCCCTCGCCATCTGGGAATCCCGTGCGAATCGACGGGCACTGCTCGACCGCGCCCTTAGCGTCGAAGCATGGATATCGACACCAGACGACCCCGGGCTCGCAGTGCACGCATCCTCTCACCGCTGTTCGGGGCAGCGGTCACCGCTGCTCTTCTGGCGGGATGTGCCGCCCCCGCGTCACCCACCCCGACGGTCACGCAGACGGTGACGGCATCCGCCGATCCCTCGCCGAGCCCCTCGCCCAGCGCATCCTCCACCCCGACCGCGGGCGTCAGCCCATCGGGCATCGGAGACGTCGAACTCGGCACGCCCTACGACGACGCCGTGGCGGCGGCGGGTGCGACTCCGGTCGAGGCCTGCCCCTGGCTCGCGACCGGGGAGGCCGACGGGTACATGCTGACCATCCAGCGCCCCGAGGTCTCGGATCAGGACCCCGCGGTGGTCGACCTCGTGCAGGTGTCCGCCTCACCCGTCGACCTCGAAGGCAAGCCGGCCGTCGGCCCGCTGACCGCTGAGGGAATCGGTCTCGGCTCCCGTCTCGACCAGGCGCTGGCCGTCTACCCCGACGCGGTCGAAGTCGAGAGCGTCGGCGATCGCCGGTACCTCGCGATCGAGACCGGAGCAGGCACCGGTTCGGTCTTCCTGACCTACACGGCGGGCACCGACATCATCTGGGGAGTGACGGCGACGACCCTCGACGAGCCGCCGTACGAATCCTGCGCGTGAGCGCAGGAGCTGAATCCTGCAGCGGAGGAACAGGTCCGCACGCGCCCCGGAACGCCTAGAGGCGAACCGCCCGGCCTGAGGAAACGCCCCCACGAACATCAGTAGCGGAGCCGTTGTGGCTTTCAGCGCCCGCGGTTAGCCGTGTACCGACGATAAGACCACTTACCGCAGCTGTCCGGCTCGGCCGATCATTCGCGGTGAAGCACAGCGAGGCGAGCGAGACTGCACCAGGGCTGCGCTTGTGCTTAGATTGCATACAGGTAGCACACAATTAATGCGTGCTTCGCCTGATGGGAATGAGAGGTCATGGTCGACATCCTCACGGAGAATCCTCACGATGTGATCGTCGTGGGAGGCGGCAACGCCGGTTTCACCGCGGCGCACGCTGCGGCCACACGCGGGCGCAGAGTCCTTCTTCTCGAGCGTGGGCCAGTCGGGATGCACGGCGGCAACAGCTATTACACGGCGGGTGCCACCCGCATCGCGCACGGCGGACTCGACGATCTGCGTGACACCCTGGAACCGGACGATCGTCATGAGCGCACCATCGTCCCGCCGTACTCCTCCGAAGAGTACGCCGCAGACCTCGCCAAGGTCACCAGCGGCCGCAACGACCCGGATCTCACCGCGGTACTCGTAGAGGAGAGCGGTCCAGCACTTCGCTGGCTGAAGGGTCTCGGCCTGCGATACCGGCTGATGTACGAGCGCCAAGCATACGAGCGCGCGGATGGATCGTTCCTGTTCTGGGGAGGCCTGCACGTCGGGAACGTCGACGGCGGAGAGGGGCTCATCGCAGACCACACCCGCATCGCTGCTGAGCTCGGAACAGATGTCCGCTACGACATCGACGTCCGCGATCTGCTCGTCTCGGAAGACGGACGGGTGATCGGCGTCTGCGCCGTCGATGCGGCCGGCGCGCGCGTCGAGTTCCGGTCGGAGAGTGTGATCCTCGCTGCCGGCGGGTTCGAGGCGAGTGCAGAGCTGCGGCGAGCGCACCTCGGCGAAGGCTGGCAGCACGCCGTCGTGCGCGGCACGCCGTACAACACCGGCCGAATGCTCGAAGCAGCCATCGCGATCGGAGCCGACCGCGGCGGTGATTGGTCGACGGCGCACAGCGTGCAGTGGGATGCCGAAGCGCCGAACAACGCGAGCAACCGAGAATTCACCAACCGTCTCACGCGTCAGAGCTACCCGTTGGGGATCATCGTCAACGCCGAGGGCCGACGATTTCTCGATGAGGGGGCGGACTTCCGCAACTACACGTATGCGAAGTACGGTGGCGTCATCCTGCAGCAGCCAGGCTCAGTGGCGTACCAGATCTTCGACGCCGGACTGCGCCCCATGCTGCGCACGGAGGAGTACGACATGCCGGGTGTCGGCGTCCACGAGGCCGCCACGATCGGCGATCTCGCACGTTCCATCGGGGTGCCCACTGGCGCTCTGACGGAGACGATCGAGGCGTTCAATCAGAGCATCGACACGAACAGGATGCTCGACCCGACCATCAAGGACGGCCGCAGAGCGAACGTCACGCCGCCGAAGAGCAACTGGGCATCAGCCCTCGCGACTCCCCCGTTCTTCGCCTACCCGGTGACGTGCGGGATCACCTTCACCTTCGGCGGTCTTCGCGGCGACTCTGATGGTCGAGTCCTCCGCGCAGACGGGACGGCCATCCCCGGTCTGCTCGTCTGCGGAGAGATGCTCGGCGGGCTCTTCAGCGGGAACTACCCGGGCGGCTCCGGCCTCGCTGCCGGAATCGTGTTCGGACGACGTGCCGGAAGCATCGCCTGACGGCGGTGACCGCCCGGCTAAAATGCGTGCGCACGGCTTTCAGTCTCCGACCAGGACGATCGAGGAAGCGCGCAGGAGAGTGAGTCAGATATGAGTTCGTCGGTCCCGACGGCTGCAGACGGCATGAGCGAGCTGCTCGCCGGTTACCGCCCCACGACCGCATCACGCGGCGGAGCGGTCGGCGACACCGTCTACGCGATCCGGGAGGCGATCCTCGACGGCGTGCTCGCGCCCGACGTCTGGCTGCGTGAGGTCGTGTTGTCCGAGGCTCTCGGCGTCAGTCGCACCCCGGTCCGCGAAGCACTCAACCGACTCGAGGAAGAGGGGCTCGTCGCGCGCACGCCCGGCGTCGGGGCGCAGGTCACGAGACTCTCGTTCGAAGACATGTCAGCGGTGTACCAGGTGCGTGGCAGCCTCGAGTCGTTGGCTGCCGAGTACGCGACCCGACAGGGAAAGCCCGAGCACTTCGAACAGTTCCAGAGGCTGCAGGAGCGCATGTCCGCAGCGACAGCTGCCACGGACCTCGACGACTTCTACCGGGCGAACGTCGACTTCCACCACCTGCTCTCGGTCGCGGCCGACAACGCATATCTGTCGCGCCTGCTGGCGACCGTCGAAGTCGCCATCCGCCGGTTCGGCACTCGGTCGCTGAGCCCTGAGCGCATGCGCGACGTTCTCGACGAGCACGCCGCCATCATCGACGCGATGATCGCCGGCGACCCCGAGAGAGCGGGGGCCGCCGCCGCATCGCACGCCTCTAGCGCACGGACCTCGTCTCTCAGTCGACTGCTCGGCCGTCCGATCTGAGCAACGGTCGGCTCCCTCAAGCGACTCGACCGCGCCTGCCTGAACCGCGGGTGTCATCGCGCACGCGATCGGCTCACTACTCTCCGGGAGGCTCGCGGACTGCGGCCTCCCAGATCCCGGATGCCGTCAGCGCCACGACTTGCACGACCATCACCGACGCAACCCCGAACACCGATGCGACGGCGCCCGCGAGCAGCGGAGTCGCGAGTTGCGCGACACGGTTTCCGAGCAGCCGCATCGCCAATCCGCTCGAGCGCTGGCGTGCCGGCAGCGCGACCGCCACGGCGGTCATCGTCAGCGGCTGTCCCATCCCGAGTAGGAACCCGCCGATCGCGAGCGCGCTGAAGATCACCACCGGCGCGGGGAGGGCTGCGATCACCACCAGGCATATGGCCGCGCCGAGCACGCTCGTGACAAGCAGCGCACGCTGCCCGAATCGCCTTCCGAGCGGGCCGAGCAGCAGCCTCGACAGCATCGACGAGATGCCTCGCACCGCGAGCATCCAACCGATCACGACAGGAGAGATGCCTGCCTGTGCGCCGAGAACCGGAAGATAGGCGGTGAGGATATCGACCGAGGTGAGCACCGCCGCGCTGACGACGATCGCGCGCGTCACTCCCGGCGTGCGAAGGATCGAACCGAAGCCGGCCGCGCCGTCGCCCTCCGGCGAGCCGTATCGTCGCACCGCGACGCTTGCGAAGACCGCTGCCACCGGCACCGCCAGAACCGCGCACAGCCAGAATGTGAGAGAGATGCCCTCTCGAGTCGGGTTCACCGGTCCTACGGTGAACCCGGCGAGCAGCGGTCCTGCCGCCTGCCCGAGTGCCATGCCGGCGGTCATCCACCCGAAACCGGTGTTGTATGCGGCCGCGGGCGCGGAGCGCGATATCCACGCCTGAGCGCCGAGCAGGACGCCGAGGTTCGAGACGCCGACCAGCGCGCACGCGATGATGAGCCCTGCAAGAGTCGTGGCCATCGCTCCGACGATGCATGCGGCGATCAGGAGCATGGCCGAGAGGAGGGGCACGATCGCGATCCTCGAGAGTCGCCCTGCCAGTGCTCCCACCGGAAGCGCGATGAGCATCGGCAGAACGGCGAAAGACGCTGCGATGATCCCGATGGTCGCCGGATCCGCGCCGAGCTCGAGGCCTGCGTAGCTGGCTGCGGGTCGCACCGCGAAGAGCACGATCTGGGTCAGCGACGCGCCGAGCAGCGGACGCCACAGCCACCCTCCGCGGTCAGGCGCGGCCACGCGTGTACGTGCCGCCGTCACAGCACCATCAGTACTCGCGCGGGTAGACGCGGCCG
This sequence comes from Microbacterium sp. Leaf159, assembly GCF_001423615.1. Taxonomy (GTDB): domain Bacteria; phylum Actinomycetota; class Actinomycetes; order Actinomycetales; family Microbacteriaceae; genus Microbacterium. The sequence goes on from NZ_LMOU01000002.1 coordinate 667,044, forward strand.
TCCATGAGTCGGCGCGCTGTGCGCACCACGCCGAGCGATCGAATGGCACCGTCGGGATCGACCTCTGCCTGCACCTCGGTGATTCCGAGCGGATGCCGGATGCGCAGTCCACTTCTGGCACCGCCGGCAGCGTCGGCGACGACGGTGCCGGGGATCGATGCGGCTGCGGCAAGGCAGAGTGCGCCGGTCATGGGCAGGCCGCGATGCACGCGCCCCATCGAGAACGCGATGATCTCGATGTCTGCGTCCGCATCGGTGGACGGACCCACGAGCATGAGCCTCGGCACAGCCGGAGAGTTCCGTGTCGCGTCGTCCGCGTCGGTGGCGCGACCGACGGCCACCGTGACCGAGGCGCGCAGGTGTTCGGCATCCGCGAGGAAAACCGCATCCGAGTTCAGCTCGGCGACGGAGCGTTCCGCCATTTCGCCCACGGCATCCGAGCATGCGAAGACGTTCGGATGCGCAGCGTCCACGACCGACACGGTCACCCCGCCGTTCGAGGTCTCGATCGTGTTCGTCGGCGCCCCGAGAGGAAGCAGCGAGCCGAGCACTCCACCTGCCGGGTCGAGGTATCGCGTCACGACGGGCGAACCCGTGCCGGGCACTCCCGCGATCGCCAGGTCTCCGGCCGTCGCCGCCCGGCCGTCCGGCGTCTCGACGTCGGCGAGTATCTCCACGCCGGTGTTGCCGTTGATGAGGCGCACCCGAGTCAGCGACTCGGTGACGGCGACCAGTCCCTCGTCGATCGCGAACGGGCCGACTGCCGTCGTGAGGTTTCCGCAATTGCCGGACCAGTCGACCTGCGCGGTATCGATCCCGACCTGGGCGAACCAGTAGGTGATGGCGTCTCCCGGCCCCGACTCCACGATCACCGCCTTGCTGGTGCTCGACACGGTGCCGCCCATACCGTCGATCTGAAGGGGGTCGGGGCTCCCCATGATGCCGAGCAGCACGCGGTCGCGCTCAGCCCCGGCGGGCGGGAGGTCGGATGCGTGCAGGAACACGCCCTTGCTCGTGCCACCTCGCATGTACACGGCGGGAATCGATCTCGCGTTCACTGGATGCCTCTCGAGTCGGGCCGTCGCTCACGCGATCCGGACCACGTGGCCTTCGTGTCCGGGGACGGCGGCGAACCGTTCCTCGATGAGCGGGTCGTGGCCGGCGATGACGAGCCCGGAGGTCGCCGCCTCCCGCATCGTGTCGAAGGCGCGATACATGTCGACGACGTCCGCATGCACGGCGAACGGCTTGTCCTGTTCGATGTTCTCGAAGAAGTGGGAGGAGTCCGAGGCAAGCACAACCACGCCCTTGTCCGTCCGCACGTAGGTCGCCTGCATCCCCGGAGTGTGACCGCCGACCCTCTGCACCCACACGCCATCGACGACCTCGTGAAGCCCGTCGACCAGCTGTACGCGTCCCTCGCCGTGCAACCTGACGACGCGCTCGATGTCTGCGGTCTCGGTGTGACGGGCGAACTCCCCCCGTGATGCGTACGGTCCGGTCCAGAACTCCAGTTCGTCCTTCTGCAGCACGAACGTCGCCTCGGGGAACGCATCGAGATCGCCGCAGTGGTCGTAGTGCAGGTGCGAGAGGATCACGATCGGCACAGTGGCCGGATCGACGCCGATCCGTGACACTGCCTGATGCGGATCCTCCCAGTGGTCGCGCTGCCTGGTGCGATTCGTGTCGGCGGTGAAGCCTGCGTCGAGCAGGATGTCCTGTCCGGGCGATCGAATCACCCACACGTAGTAGTCGAGTCTCATGACCTCGTCATGCGGATCTCCGTCCGGGCCGAGGAAGAAATGTCCGCGGACACCCGTGAGGTTCTGTCCGTACTTCACCGCGTAGATCTCGTGCACGCTCGGCTGCGACATCAGACCTCTCCTTCGATCACCTTCACCACCGCCGTGTGGTACGCCTTACCGTATCCAGCGTCGATGGTCCGGCCGAGCAGATCGTGCGCCAGGGTCGCCGAAGGCAAGGTGACCCCCAGGTGCTCTGCGAGGTCGAGCGCGTAGCCGATGTCCTTGCGCATGTACTCCGCCGGGAAGATGCCTTCGCCGTGCACATCGGGCAGGAGCGCCTTGCGGCCGTGGTTCTCGAGGGTGAAGCTCGCCGCCGAGCCCTGGCCGAGCGCGGTCCATGCGAGCTCCGGGTCGACGAGGCCTGTCCGGCGGATCAGGGTGAGGGCCTCGGAGAGCGCGACGACGGTCTCGAAGACGACGAGGTTGTTCACGAGCTTGATGAGGGCGCCCGCGCCATTCGGCCCACAGAGGATGACATCGGATGCCATCGTCTGCAGCAGGGGCTCCACCCGAGCGAAGGCGGCCGGGTCGCCGCCGGCCGTGATGCTCAGAGTGCCGTCGATCGCCGCCTGGCGCGTACGGGCGACGGGTGCGTCGATGAAGTGGGCGCCTCGCTCGATCGCCGCTGCGCCCACCCGCTCGGCGACCTCGACGGGGATGGTCGAGAGATCGACGATGACCGCGCCGGCTCGTGCGTGCGCGAGAACCCCGTCTTCCCCCAGAACGACCGCCTCGACCTGAGGGCCTCCGGGGAGCGAGAGGAAGATCACGTCGCTGCGGGCCGCGACCTCGGCGACGGATGCCGCGCGCTCCGCGCCCACCTCTACCAGGCGATCCACCGCGTCGGCGGACATGTCGAACACCGACACCGGCAGCCCCGAGCGGCGGGTCACGTTCGACGCCTGCCCTGAGCCCATGACCCCGAGCCCGATGAAGCCGATCCGCTCGATCGCGACGGTCGTGCTCATGATGCGACCCCCGCGGTCTCTCGTTCGGCGACAGGAGCCTGCGCGGCGGCACCGCCGGTGCGCGATTCTGCGGCCGCGTTCGTCCCGGCGATGCGACCGAACACGGCTCCGCGCACGAGGCCGGCACCCGCGCCGTAGTTGTGGAAGAAGAAGCCACCGGTGATCTCGCCGGTCGCGTAGAGACCGGTCATCGGCTGACCCTCCTGGGTGATGACCCGGGCGTCGCCGTCGATCTTGATTCCGCCGTAGGTGAAGGTGATCCCGCACATCACGGGGTAGCAGACGAACGGTCCTTCGGTGATCGTGCGCGCCCAGTTGGATTTCGCGGGCTGCCCCAGCGGCTCCGCTGAGACTCCGTCGAGCGTGAACGGGTCGGCGCGGTCCTCTGCGTCGGGGGCGACGGCGGCATTGTATTCGGCGACCGTCTGCAGCATCCCGCGCTTGTTGACTCCCAGCTTGTCTGCGAGCTCTCCGAGAGTGTCTGCGACGACAGGCGTGCCTGTGGAGTAGCGAGGCTCGAGGAGGTGCGCGGTCTTCTGATCGAAGATCTGATACGCGATGCCGCCCGGCTGCGCGCGCACAGCCCATCCCGTCTTGGCGTAGGTGAGGAAGACGTTGTCCTCGCCCTCGTCGATGAACCGTTGTCCGTCGCGGTTGAGCAGCAACGCGTAGGGATAGGAGTAGCGGCTCATCTTGTCGGTGAGGCGCAGATCGCCGATGGGGGGAGCTGCGGCGTCGATCGGCACCGCGTGTGCTCCTCCCCAATGCCCGACCGGCTGAGCGCCGGCCGCGATCGACTTGGTGTGCATCTGCCCCATGTTGAAGCGCGTGCCGCGAACCTTGACGAGGTCCCACCCCGGCCCGAGGTAGCGCAGGCGCATCTCGGGGTTGGACTCGAATCCGCCGCAACCGAGGATCACGGTGCCGAAGACGTCGACGAACTCGGCGCCGCGGCGCACGCGGATGCCGTGCACGGTCGAGCCGGTCGCGATGAGGTCGTGCGCCGGGGAGTCGTACCAGACCTCGATGTCGGTCGCCTCGACAGCCGCATACAGATCGTCGATGAGCCCGACGCCTTCATGCAGTGTCCGCAGCGCCCCTCCTGGAGCCAGCGTGATGGTGGTGCCGTCATCGACCTTCGACGGATCGACGAGCTTGTTCGCCGTGAGCTCCCACTTGACGCCCTTCGAGTGCATCCACTGGACGGTCTCGAAGGAGCGCTCGATGGTGATGCGTACGAGGTCGGGATCCTGGCGTCCCTCGGACGTACGGTTCCAGTCCGCGGCGTAGTCGTCGGTGGAGTACGGCGCCACGGCGACGCGGGGGTACCACTGCTCGTTCGAGGGGTCGAGGATGGGCTTCAGCGAGTCGAGGCCGTCGTGCGTCACGCGGAAGATCGCCCCGGTGAAGCGGCTGTTGCCGCCGCGGAGTTCTCGGCTCGCGGCCTCGAGCACCAGGACGCGCGCGCCGGCGTCATGGGCGGCAAGCGCAGCGGTGAGTGCCGCGTTGCCTCCTCCGGCGACGATCACGTCGTATCGGTGTCCGTCGGTCTGTGTGGTGGGGTGGTGCTCGGTCATCGGTGATGCTCCTTTGGATGAGTGACGTGTGGGGCAGCTCGTGCTGCGGATCAGGTGCGGATCACGAAGGGATCGCGGTCCTCGGTGGAGGTGTCGATCATCACGTTCTTCACGAACGTGTAGTCGTCGAGGGCTTCTTCGCCCCGTTCGCGGCCGTAGCCGCTCTGCTTCGTGCCCCCGAACGGCGCCTGCGCGGCGGACGTGCGATAGGTGTTCACCCAGACCACACCCGCCTCGAGCGCCTCCGTCATCCGGAACGCGCGAGACACATCGCTCGTCCAGACGCCGGCGGCGAGCCCGTACTCGGTGTCGTTCGCGATGCGGATCGCGTCGGCTTCGTCGTCGAACGGGATGATCGACAGCACAGGCCCGAAGACCTCGTCCTGCGCGAGAGCGCTCGCGGGGTCTACATCGGCGAAGACCGTCGGCTCGATGTAGAAGCCGTCGTCGAGGGCTGGGCCGTTCGCCCGCCCGCCTCCTGCCGCGAGCGACGCGCCAGACGACTTCGCCGCGTCGATGAGTGCGAGGATCCGGTCGAACTGCGGCCGGTTCGCGACCGGTCCCATCTCGGTGGCAGGGTCTCGCGGGTCGCCGAGTCGCACACGACCGGCGCGCTCTGCGACCGCATCCCGCACCTCCGAGTAGACCGACCGCTGCACCAGCAGTCGCGATCCCGCCACGCACGTCTGTCCTGCGGCGCCGAAGATCCCGGCGACGGCACCTTGCACGGCCCGACGAAGATCAGCGTCCTCGAAGATCACATTCGGCGACTTTCCACCGAGCTCCAGGCTCACGGGGATCAGGCGCTCGGCCGCATTCGCGGCGATGCGTCGACCCACCGCTCCTCCCCCCGTGAGGCTGATCATGTCGATCCCGGGATGGCGCGTGAGCAGATCACCTGTCTCACCGGCACCCGTGATGACGTTGATGACTCCGGGCGGGAATCCGACCTCGATCGCCAGTCGCGCGAGCTCTGTGGTCGTGATGGATGCGTGTTCGCTCGGCTTCACCACCACCGTGTTGCCCGTCGCGAGTGCGGGCGGCAGCTTGTTCGCAAGGAGAGCGAGCGGGCTGTTCCACGCGGTGATGAGCGCGCACACACCCCGGGGTCGACGCACCGTGTAATCGAAGACGGCGGGATTGTCGAGGGGGATCGTGCGCCCGTAGAGCTTGTCGGCGTATCCCGCGAAGAAACGGAGGTTCCTCGCGACGAAGCTCATCTGAGGGCGGGTCTCGCGGATCACCTTGCCGTTGTCGGTGGTCTCCCACTCGGCGAGACGATCGGCATGCTCCTCGACGGCATCCGCGAGCCGGTTCAGAAGTCGAGCTCGCTCCACACCGGGTGTCGCCCGCCATGCGGGGAACGCCGCACGAGCTGCGGACACGGCGGCGTCGACGTCCGCCGCCGTGGCCACGGGCACCGTGCCCCATACCTGTCCGTTGAAGGGGTTGACGGCGTCCGTCGTCGCGGCGTCGGAGGCGGGCACCTGCCTGCCGTCTATCACCATCTGCGCCTGGATCATCTCTTGCCTGGTCTTTCTGATCGTTCGTGGAAGTCTGTGTCGCGGGGTCGACGGATCAGCCCTCAGGTCTCGCCTCGGGCCTGTCGTCGCGCACGCGGCTATCCGCCGCGAGCCGCCCGGCGCCCCATCGCTCGGTACTCCGGCAGGTCGAGGGCCGCGACTTCGATCTCGTCACCGCCGAGCGCACCCCCGCGAAGGAGCGAACGCCGCTCGCTGGCGCCGTCGGTCTCCGCGATCTCGCCGAGTTCGATGTGATATGCCCTGTTGCTGTGGGAGATCGCCAGTGCGGCGTTCTGCTCGGCGACCAGCACACTCAGGCCATCGGCGTTGAGCTGCGCGACGACCTGGAAGATCTCACGGACCAGAAGCGGCGCGAGTCCCAGTGACGGCTCGTCGAGGATGAGCAGTCGTGGCGATCCCATGAGAGCTCGCCCGACCGCGACCATCTGCTGCTGGCCGCCCGAGAGGCTGCCCGCATCCTGTCTCGCCTTCTCCTGGAGGATCGGGAACAGGGTGTACACGAGATCGAGGTTCTCGGCACCACGTCGTCGGCGCTCAGCGCGCGGCAGCGGAACGGTGCCCAGCGTCAGATTCTCTTCGACCGTCATGCTGCCGCAGAGCTCGCGTCCCTCCGGGACGAGCAGCAGTCCTCGGCGCGCGCGCTCATCTGTCGTGAGAGTGGTGATGTCTTCGCCGTCGAAGGTGACTGTTCCGGCACGCACCGGCAGGAGGCCCGCCAGGGTGCGTGCGATCGTGGACTTTCCCGCCCCGTTGAGTCCGATCATGGCGACGATCTCGCCTGTTCCGACGTTCAGGTCGGCGTCGAGCAGGACATCCGGTCCCTTGCCGTATCCGGCTCTGAGGGCTGTGGCTTCAAGCAACGTCCTCCTCCTTTCCGAGATACGAGTCGATGACCCGTTGGTCCTTGGCGACCTCCACTGCTGTGCCGTCGGCGATCTTGTGACCGAACTCGAGGACGACGACGTGGTCGGCGATCGAGAGCACGAAGGGCATGTTGTGCTCGACGAGCAGGATCGTGGTCCCCCGCTCGCGGAGTGCCGCGAGAAGCCCGCGGAGCGCCAGCGCCTCTTCGGGGTGGAGGCCCGCGGCCGGCTCGTCGAGCAGCAGCGTCTGCGCTCCGGTCATCAGGGCCTTCGCGATCTCGATGAGTCGCTGCTGGCCGTACGGGAGTTCGTGCACCCGCTTGTCGGCGAGATGATCGAGGCCGAGCGCCACCAGCGTCGCTCGGGCTTCCTCCTCCAGACGTTCGTCGCTCCTGCGCACCGAGGGGAACGCGAGGATCGAGTTCCAGAACGACTGCGCCGAGCGCCAGTGCCCCGCGACCATGATCGTCTCCAGCACCGTCAGCTCCCGGAATGACCGGACGAGCTGGAAGGTGCGTGCGATGCCGGCGTCGAGGATCTTCGCGGGTGCGAGGCCCGTGATGTCCCGCCCGTCGAGCGTGACCGTCCCTTCGCTCGGGCGGTGGAGACCGGCGATGCAGTTGAACATCGTCGTCTTTCCCGCCCCGTTCGGACCGATGAGCGCCGTGAGCTTTCCGCTCGCGACCTCGAAGCTCACATCCGACAGCGCGGTGTTGCCTCCGAAGCGCTTCGTGACGCCGTCGACGATGAGGCTCATGCTGCGACCTCCTCGGTCGGGTCGGTGCGTCGTCGCCGAGTGATCCTGGCGATGAGCGAGCGGATGCCGCCGACGATGCCGCCGGGCAGGAACAGCAGAAGCGCGAGCACGACCAGACCGAAGACGAGGTTCTCGGCCTTCTCGAGGAACACCAGCCATTCCGGGAAGAAGACGATCACCGCTGCTCCGACGATCGCGCCGACGCGGCTCGACATCCCGCCGATGATGACGATGAGGAGGACCTCGATCGAGGTGTCGAAGCCGAAGGAGTCGGGGGTGACGACCTGCGTGTGATGGGCGTAGAGGACGCCGGCGGTCGCGGCCAGTCCCCCTCCGATCATGAAGACGAGTGTCTTGTATCGCGCGACGGGGATGCCGAGCGCTGCCGCGCCCGCCGGATCATCGCGCAGGGCGAGGAACGAACGCCCTGCGCTCCGCTGCGTGAGGTTGCGCACCAGCCAGTACGACAGCACGAGCACGCCGAGCACGATGTAGGGGAAGCGCAGCTGCACCCATTCGCCGAGGTACTGCGCACCGGGGATGCGAATGCCGTCGTGACCGCCGGTGATGGGGGCGAGCTGCACGAGCAGCGTCTCGACGATGAGCCCGAGTGCCAGTGTGCCGAGGGCGAGGAAGTGTCCGTGTATTCGGAGCAGCGGGACGCTGATGAGATACGCGAGCGCCATGCCGAGTGCGATCGCACCCACCCAGGCGATCGGTGCCGGGATGCCGAGCTTCGTCTGCAGGATGACTGACGTGTAGGCCCCGACGGCGTAGAACGCCGCCTGTCCGAGTGAGATCTGTCCGGTGTAGCCGAGGACGAGTGTGAGGCTCAGCGCGAGGATGCTCCAGATCGCCACGTCCTGCAGAAGACGCATCGTGTACGCGCTTCCGATGAAGGTCGGCAGCAGGATGACGACCGCGCTGACGGCGATCTCGACCCAGAAGCTCGTGCGCTTCACTCCGTGGCGGCGCGTGCGCGGATTCTCCACCTGGGTGCGGATGGCAGTGGTGCTCATGCGTGGGCTCCGCTCTGTCGGACTCGAGCCGGCATCAGTACCAGGGCGAGGAAGAGGATCGCGTACGCGATGACCGGCGCGTAGGCGCTGCTGATGTAGTACGACGACAGCATCTCGATCAGACCGATCGCGACGCCGGCGACCATGCCTCGATACACGCTCGACATCCCGCCGATGACTGCTGCGGCGAAGCCTTTCACGGCGATCGAGAGACCCATCTCGGGTCCTGCGCCGATCAACGGGGCGACGAGCATTCCGCCGATGACGGTGACCACCACGCTGAGGATGAAGGCGATAGTGATGAGCCGGGACACCCTCACTCCGCTGACGGCGGCGGCAGTGCGGTTCAATCCGACCGCTCGCAGGGAGACCCCGGTGAGCGTCTTCGTGAAGAAGAACCACACCCCGCCGACGAGCGCCCACGACACGACCACGATGAGCAGCGACTGGCTCTGGATCGAGATGCCTCCGAGAGTGATCGGGGCGCCCGGGAACACGGCGTCGACGCCGTACTTCGTGTTGCCGATGAAGAGCTCGACTGCCGCGGTGAGAACGATGCCGAAGGCGATCGTGGCGACCACCATGTTCGTGGTGGGAGCGCCCCTCTTGACCATCGGTCGATGAAGGCCATATCGGAAGAGGAGGGCGAGGAGGAGAGCGACCACGATGACCCCGAGGATCACCAGCGGGTACCCGAGCCCTACCTGCATGAGAAGCAGGTAGGTCGTCATGGCACCCACCATGAGCAGCTGTCCCTGGGCGAAGTTGACCAGGCCGGTGGCGTGGTAGATCACCAGGAACCCGAGCGCGATCAGTCCGTAGATCGAGCCGAGCGCGATCCCGCTCACTGCGAGCTGGAGGAATGTAGACATCGTGGTCGCCCTCTGTCGGTGCGGTCGGCGTCAGGGACGCGTCGAAGGGACGTCGTTGCGGTACATCGCGAACTCGCCGTCCTCGATCGTCCAGAACGTCTGGAAGTCATCGCTCGGCGCGCGATGGTCGCCGAAACCGAAGCTCAGGCTCGAGCCGTCTCGTCCCGACACCGCGTCGTCGAGCGTCACCTCGCCGAGAGCGTCCGCGAGAGCCTGACCGCCTTCATAGTCACTGCCCTTGAGCCCCTCGGCCAGCATCATCATGCTGTCATAGGCGAGTGCGGAGAACGTGTGGGCAGGGTCGTCATCGGCGCCGTACTCCTCGGTGTAGGCGTCGATGAAATCCTTCGTCGAGGCCTTGTCGAGGTCGATGACGCTCGGGAAGATGAGTCCGTCACCCGCGTCGCCGGCGATCGAGAGGAATGCCGCCTGGTTGAGGGCTCGTCCACCGATCACGTCGACATCCCACCCGATCTGGTTGACGGTCTTCATGAACACCGCGGCGTCCTGGCCGTAGCTGAAGAGGTAGATCGACTCGCATCCCGCGTCGCGGAGGCTCAGCACCTGGGGTGTGAGGTCGGTGGCGTTGACCTCGTGCGAGACGGTCTGAGTGACGTCGAGGCCGTTGTCGGCGAAGACCGCCTCGATCGACGCGATTCCGCTCTGACCGTATTCCGTGGTGTCGGCGACGGCGCAGATCGACGCGTAGTCCGCGTCGAGGAAGAACTGCACCGTCGCGCCCACGTTGTAGGTGTTGTTCTCGGTGACCTGGAACGTGAGGTCGTACCCGGGGCTCTCCGGATCGATCAGACCGTCGGCCTGGGCGATCGTCACGAGTTGGACGACGCCCGCCTCGGTGATGACCGGGTTGTTCGCGAGAACGGGACCCGAGTTCGGGCCGCCGAGAACCGCGATGACGTCATCCTCGGTGATCATCCGCTGCGCCGCAGCGGCGGACTTGGTCGGGTCGGCCTCGTCGTCGACCGACACCAGCTCGATCGTGCGGTCGAGTTCACCGCTGTCGTTCAGGTGCTTGACGGCGAGCTCGAAGCCGTGCTGCGCAGGGACGCCGAGCGATGCCGAGCCGCCCGTGAGCGGGCCGATATAACCCACCTTGATCGTGTCACCGGAGGCGGAACCTCCACCACCGGAGCCGCCCTCGGCGTTGCTGCTGGCGGGTGCGCAGCCGGTCAGCGCGAGCCCTGCCGCCAGGGCGACGGTCATGGCGGTGACTGCGGGACGTGAGTTCGACGAGCTTTTCACGGGGCCTCCTTGCTCCGATTAAAGATTGTATGCAGTCGGTATACCGACCCGAGATCAGAGTAGCGAGGGTCTCACCTGCTGTCAACGAATGGGTTCGCCCCCAGGCGGTCACGGCGCTCGTCGAAAGTCGCTGCGCGCTCAACCGACAAGTGCCGGCGTCGAGAATTCACCCCACCCCGATTCGTCGAAGCCGACGAGCGGCGGCCCCTCAGGCATGCGGATGCCGCTGATGGCAGCCGACCTCAGCACGCGAGCGGCCGAGCGCTCGGTGACCCGGGTCTTCCCGGCGCTCGGGAGAATCGCCACACGGCTCAGGAGCTGGTGGGAGCGCTCAAATCGAGAAGCTGCCCGGGCCATTGACATGTCGAAACATTGGGCGAATACTAGGTGTTGCGTTGTAGAGCTCATCTGTTCCGCATAACGCCTCTAGTCAATGGTGACGCGTTTGGTCGACGCGCGAGAAGAGGAGACTCATGTCCGTGGTCGAACTCGAAGTCCCACACGCAACCCAGGCTCCCGCCGGCGATTCGCAGACGCACCCCGCGGGCGAGATCGCATTCGGCGGCATCGCCCTCCCCTCCACACTGCCCATTCTCTTCGGCAGCGAGATGGGGAACGCCGAGCTCATCGCCGACAACCTCAAAGACGCGTTCGAGGAGCAGGGCGTGTCCGTCGAGTGCATCGAGCTGAACGACCAGCAGGTCTCGGCGCTCGACGACCTCGGGGTCGCACTGTTCATCACCTCGACGAGCGGTGAAGGAGACCTGCCCTACACCGCCGACCGGTTCTGGCAAGCGCTCAGCGCAGAGGACGCACCGCGGCTCTCGAACCTGAAGTTCGCTGTGCTTGCGCTCGGAGACAGCGGATACACATACTTCTGCGGCGCCGGCGTCAAACTCGACGAGCGCCTCGCAGAGCTCGGCGCGACGAGGATCGCCGAGCGGGTCGACTGCGACGTGAACTACGAGGTCCCCGCGAACGCCTGGATCACCGCCCGCATCGAGCAGCTCACCGCATCGGATGCGGCACCGTCCCTCGATTCCGCAGATGACGCGACGGCGCAACCGCAGCAGCCGATCGTCTCCCAGAAACTGCACTCGACGACCCCCTGGACTCGTGATCACCCCTTCAATGCACGACTGCTGTCGTCAACATTGCTCAGTGCGGCATCGAGCGCGAAAGAGATCAGGCACTTCGAGATCGACATCTCGGGAAGCCAGATCGCGTACCAGCCGGGCGACTCCATCGCCGTTGTGCCCGTCAACAGCGCCACGGCGGTCGAGCGCTTCCTGGCGGCGTCCGGCATCAGCGGGTCCGCCGTGCATGATGGCCAGACCATCGAGCACCTCGCCACGCATCAGTGGGAACTGCGCTTCCCCTCGGGCGCACTCCTGTCCCTCGTCTCAGCCCAGGCGCCGGCCAGTTCGCTCGCACGGCTGCTCGCAGCAGGCGAGCAGTCAGCGGGCGAAGAGTGGATGCGCACGAGGGGCGTGTGCGAGACGCTGCGGGAACTCGAGCGCCCTCTCTCCGCGGACGAACTGGCCGCCGTCATGAGCCCGATCCGCTATCGCGCGTACTCGATCGCGTCGAGCCCGAGGACGCACCCGGACACGGTGCATCTCACCGTCGCGACGCAGCGCAACTCCATCGGAGCCGCGCTGCCATCCGGGGTCGGCAGCGGCTTCCTGGCCGATCTCGTCGCGCCGGGTGAGACCGTGATGGTCTTCCCGCTGCCGAACCGGTCCTTCCATCTGCCTGACGACGCCTCGGCTCCGATCATCATGGTCGGCCCCGGCGTGGGACTCGCACCGTTCCGCTCGTATCTCCTGGATCGGGCAGAAGGACGTGCACACGGTCGGGCATGGCTCTTCTTCGGTGACCAGCACGAATCGAGCGACTTCATCTATCGCGAGCAGCTCGAGGCGATGGTCGAGAACGGTGTGCTCACAAGAATCGAGACCGCCTTCTCCCGCGATCAGGCTCAGAAGGTCTACGTGCAGGATCGGATGCGCGAGGATGCCGCCGAGATCGTCCGCTGGCTGCAGGACGGCGCCTACTTCTACGTGTGCGGCGATGGGAAGAGGATGGCCGCGGATGTCGACGCTGCGCTGCAGGACATCGCTGCCTCGGTCCTCGGAGACGGCCCAGGTGCCGCGCTCATCGACCAGCTGCACCGCGAGAAGCGCTACCGGCGCGACGTGT
>NZ_LMOU01000002.1:679950-680060 GCF_001423615.1 Microbacterium sp. Leaf159
ACTGAGAACACGTCAGCGGGCGCCAGGCGTGATGCCTGGCGCCCGCTGACGTGTTCTCAGGCTCAGGCCAGGCGCCGCAACTCCGAGGCGATGGTCTCGCTGAGCTCGCC
>NZ_LMOU01000002.1:680081-866189 GCF_001423615.1 Microbacterium sp. Leaf159
CGCAGCCAGGAGCCGGCGGGCGAGGTTGAGCCCGCGCACCCAGTTCACCGTCACGACGCCGGTCGGCGTGCCGGCCGCCGACGTGTGCACCACCGCCGTCTTGCCGTCCACCGCGAGGTCACCGATCAGGATCGAGGCACCGTCGGGATCGCGCCAGCCGATGGTGTGCACCTTCCAGTCGTACTGGTCCGACCAGACGTAGTCGGTCGGCACGTAAGTCGACGTCTCGCCCTGGGCCAGCGCCGCGGCGAGATAGCGAGCCTGGTCGCTCGCATTGGTCCAGTGCTCGGCTCGCACATCGACGCCGCGCCCCGAGTGCGGCCACCGAGCGACGTCGCCGATCGCGTAGACATCCGGTGCACCGACGGCGCGCAGATACGCGTCGGTCACGACCCCGTTGTCCACGAGGATCGCACTGCCTTCCAACCACGCCGTGCATGGGATCGAGCCGATTCCGACCACCGCGGCCGCTGCCCGCAGTCGACTTCCGTCGGCGAGCTCGACCTCGAGGTCCCCCAGGACCCCGCGGATGTCTGTGACACCGACTCCGAATCGTGTCTTCGCCCCATTGCGCGTGTGGAGCTCGACCAGGTGGCCCGCGACCTCCGGGCCGACGATGCGCGCCATCGGCTCGCTCACCGGATCGACGACCGTGACATCGCAGCCGAATCCCACCGCCGCAGCCGCGATCTCCGTGCCGATGAAACCGCCGCCGACGACGACGACCGGCTCGCCGGTTCGGAGCTGGGTCGCGATGGCCCTGGCATCGTCGAGCGTGCGGAGCTGCATGACTCCCGATTCAGGGCGCCAGGGCGAGGGGCGCGCGACAGCGCCGGTCGCGATCACCAGCACGTCGTACTCGACGATGTCGCCGCTGGCGAGCATGACCGTGCGGGCTGCGACGTCGAGCCCTGTCGCGGCGACGCCGAGGCGCAGTTCGACGGACGCCGCACTCAGCGATTCGTCAGTGGCGAGACGGAGACGCTCGACATCCTCATCAGACCAGTCCGACCTCATCGCATCCTTCGAGAGTGGAGGGCGGTCGTACGGGAGTTCGGCTTCAGCTCCGATCAGCACGATCGGTCCGGTGTGACCGAAGGTGCGGAGCCCCTCCGCCAGACGAGTACCGGCGAGCGAGGCTCCGACGATGACGATGCGTCGATCGGACTGGGTTGCGGACATCGCGTCGATCCTTCATGTCGTGGGGCGGTCGCCCGTACGCCTTCTGAGTCTGCGTTGACTAGTGCTTACGCTCACCACTGAACGGAACGCTTGATCGCTTCAACGCAACATGGCAAGTATGGCACGAGCGGCAGCGATGTCAACCGTCCGCTCCGACTCAGCGGCCGAGGGCGTCACTCGCTTCGCGCGGTCCCATCAGATACTCGGTGATGCGCGCGGCAGCCTGCGTCACCTGCGCGGCCAGTGACGAGGAGTACGCCGCGTTGAAGCGCACCTCCGGCATGGTTATCCCGATCGATCCGACGACGCTTCCGGAGGCGCCGAACACGGGTGCCGCGATCGCGATCGCCCCTTCGATCCTTTCGCCGTGAGTGATCGCATAACCGTCTCTTGCGACGATCTCGAGCCGAGCGCGGAGATCCACGGCATCGACGAGAGTGCGATCCGTGAGAGCTGTGATCGGCCCCGCGATCACCTCGTCGACGATGTCGTGCGAGAGATAGGCGAGGATCGCGAGCCCGCTTGCGCCGGCGTAGAGCGGAATCCACTGCTTGAGCGGCAAGGTGTAGCGCAGCGGGTGGGGCGACTCGACGGCGAGCGAGAACATCATGTGAAGTCGCGATTCGCCGTAGACGGCGAAGAACGACGACTCCCCACTCTGCTCGGTGAGCTGCTCGAGAGTTTCGGTCGAGACCTCCTGCAGGGGGTACCGCTCCACCGTCGACCAGGCAAGACGAAGGAACTCGAGGCCGAGCCGATACGATCCGTTTCGAGTTCGCGCGACAAGACCGAGCTGCTCGAGGTCCGTGATCAACCGATGGACGGTGCTCGGACTGACGCCCAGCCGACCGGCCAACTCGCGAACCCCATGGTCGCTCTGCTCGCTGTCGATCATCACCGTCAGCAGCTCGATGCCCCGGCCCAATGGATGCCTGCGACGCCTGGTCTTCGCCGGATCGTTCGCGACGCTACCCCCGTCAGCCATGTCGTACCATCACTCTCGTTCATTGCCCGCGCAGCGCTTGACGTATGCCTGGGTGCGTGACAGTCTGAGTTCAATCCTACGGAACAGCTGTTCCGTTCAACACAATATACTGCATGCATCGTGCGCGACAGCAAGCCCCGTCGTAGGTGCAGCGGTCGGATCGACGGCGATCCGAACAGCCGCCGAGGAACAGAGGAATCCACTGATGACCGTCTCGAACCAGACGCCTTCCACCGCCGCCGACTCATCGGCAGCGCGCCCGCGCGTAGCCGTCGTATCCGGTGGTGCTGCCGGCATCGGATATGCCATCGCCGACCGCCTCGCCAAGGACGGCTTCCACGTCGCGATCCTCACGCGAACAGAGGGCGCGGCCGAGGCAGCCGCCGAGGAGATCGAGAAGACGGGGGGCGTCGCGCGCGGGTATCGAGCGGACGTGAGCGATCGAGAGCAGGTCGATGCCGCACTTGCCGCCATCCGGAGCGACCTGGGGCCGCTGGGGGTCATCGTGGCCAACGCGGCGGTCGCCCCGAACAAGCCGTTCCTCGAGACGACGCTGGACGACTGGGAGAACACGCATCGGATCAACCTCACCGGCACTTTCAATCTCGTGCAGTCCGGGCTGCCCGACCTGCTCGACGCCGGCGTCGGCCGCGTCGTTCTCGTGTCGTCGTCCAGCGCTCAGCGCGGTGCCCCGCGGATGGCCGCCTACGCATCGTCGAAGGGCGGCCAGCTCGCCCTGACCAAGGCGCTCGCGGTGGAGTTCGCCAAGCAGGGCGTGACGGTGAACACGGTGGTGCCTTCGTCGATCGACACGCCCAGCGTCGAGAAGAAGCGCGAAGCAGGCCTCATCCCCTCGGCAGAGGACATGGGCAAGTACATCCCCGTCGGTCGAGTCGGGAAGGGCTCGGATATCGCCGCTGCCGTCTCGTATCTGGTGTCGGACGACGCGTCTTACGTCACTGGTCAGACGATCAGCGTCAACGGCGGCTCGTTCATCGGATAGCCCGGAGAGACAGCATGTCCCCACTCAACACAGACGGCGCGCTCCGGTGGGCTGTGCGAGAGTCCTTCCTGCGGTACGTCACCGTGATCGCGCGCGGCACCGTCGAAACCGACGGCGTCGATACCGATGCGACCGGGCGTTTCGTCTTCCCTCTCCGCGCGCGCCGTCTGACGGACGACGGTTGGCATCTTTCGTTCAGCGGCTCCGTCCGATTCACGGCCCACAACGGCTTTCTCGATGTGCTGATCGCTGCGCCGGAGGTCATCGTCAGCGCATCGGGGGGCGTTCTCGCCACGCATGTCGCCGAGGACCCGCAATCACTGCTGCCGCTTCTCGAGATCGCCCCGATCGAGCCCGAGACGCGAGCCGATGGCCTGCACTGGGACGCCGTTCCCACACTGCTGAGAGATGATGCCGTGACCCACTTCGGCAGCGTCTATGCAAGCGGGGCGGAGATGGCACCGCTCAGCATCACAGCGGCTCTCCTACACTCATAGGATGACCATCCCCGCAGCGGAAGACGACGCCCGGAGCCTGCCAGCAGCGCGCCAGGGCGGCGAGCGCAGCAATGCGCGCGGGCAGGCCACGCGCCTTCTTCTTCTCATCACTGCGGAGGAGCTCTTCGCCACGCACGGCATCTCCGCAGTCCCACTGCGCGACATCGCGAAGGCTGCTGGCCAGCGGAATCATGCCGTTGTTCAATACCACTTCGGCGAACGCGAAGAAGTGGTCAAAGCGCTGACGGACTACCGCGGAGCCGCGAGCGAGAAGATGCGCGCCGACATGGTCGCGGAACTCATGCTCGGCGCGACCTCGCCGACCGTCGAAGACGTGGTCGAGGCGTTCGTCCGCCCGCTCGCGCTCCACTTCCGTCCCGACAACCACTATCTGCAGTTCCTGTCGATGCTGATCACGCAGGAAGGCGGGTACCAGGGTCTGGTGGGCGTTCACACCGGCGGCCAGGTCATGACCCTTCGCGCCCTGCTGTTCCGGCTTCTCCCCGAGACACCGGAGGCGGTCCTGATCGAGCGATGGTGGGTCACCCTGACGAGTGCCGTTCACACGCTCGCGCGCTACCAGACGGCGCAGCGCAGACGCGAACGCCTTCCGCAGTCCATCGACCACCTCGTCGATGACCTCATCCGGTTCCTCGCAGCAGGGCTGGGCACCCCGCACCGCTGACCAGAGAATGCGCTCAGCCGTCGGCGCCCTCGAGCCAGATGGAGCGACTGGGACAGACCTGCACCGCCTGGCGCGCGAGGGCCTCTTCCGACGCGTTGCCAGGCAGAGGCCTCAGCACCAGAACCTTGCCGTCATCGTCCTGGTCGAACGTATCGGGGTCGGTGAAGACGCACTGGCCCGAGCCGATGCATGTCTGCTGTCTTGCAACGATCTTCATCTCTGCCACCTCATCGTGTTGATCGATCGAACCGTCGGGAATGAATCAACGAGGGAGTACCGCGACGCCGAACGGTTCGAAGGGACTCATCAGCATGCTGCTGACGTCGAGCGCATCGCTGTGGCTCTCGTACTCTGCGGTGTGGATCCGCTGCATCGCCTCAGCCGCCGACCCCTCGATCTCATAGATCGTCGCGTACGAATACGGAAGGTGTCCTCGGAGCGCGGCAGGCAGTGCGTACCTTCTGGCGGCCAGGATGCCATCCAACCTCACCACCTCGGGCAGGTGCTGCTCGGTGTACCACTGATTGAACTCGTCCTCCTTCCCCTCGACCGCATTGAGGAAGGCGATGATCACCTCACCGGTCGGCACGCCGGCGTTCATGCGCGGCCCGCCAGAGCATGAGCGGTGGAAAGGGCTCCGCTGTAGTCCTCCGTCGATGTCATCTCGGTGAGGATGTTGGCGAGTCCCTGTCGGCCTCCGGGATTCAGAAGGAACTTGCGCGCCTTCCCTTGCACGTTCGCGCCGTAGTAGTGACTGTGCTCGGCGGAGAAGATCGATCGGGGCGCGAGCTCCTCGATCATGCCCATCCACCCCTGCTCCTGCTCGGCGGTGGGCTCGAACGTGTCGAAGCTGTGCTCCCGTGCGTACACGATGGTGTTCACGATGAAGTCGACCTGGAACTGGCTGTATCTCGGGTAGTTTCCGCCTCCCGCTCCGTGCGGACCACCGGGGAAGAAGAAGTTGGGCAGGTCATGCGCGGCGAAGCCTCCGAAGTCGCTCGGCCCGTCCTCCCAGTCCGTGCTCAGATCGAGGCCGTTGCGCCCCTTGACGCCCATGCGCGTGAGTGCACCGGTTCCGAAGTCGAAGCCGGTGGCATAGACGATGATGTCGTACTCCCGATGACCGTCGGTCGTCTCGATTCCGGTTGCGTCGACGCGAACGATCGGGGTCTCCCGGAGTGAGATCAGAGAGGCGGTCGGCTTGTTGAACGACTCGTAGTAGTCCGCGACGAACGGCGGACGCTTCGCACCGAAGAGGTGATCGGTCGGAATGAGTCGCTCGGCCGTCACCGGGTCCGTGACGATGGCTCGCACCTTGCCCGCGATGAACTCGCAGAACTCTCGGTTGACCTCTCGATTCGTGGTCATGTCGTGGTAGTTCATCGTGAGCTTCCCGAAGCCCGGCGCCTGCCACATGGACTCGAAGAACTCCTGGCGCTGCTCCGGCGTATGGTCGCTCGCGACCTTGCCCGAGAACGGATGCAGGAACCCGGACGGTGACGTGCTGAGCGTCCGGGTGACGTCTTCCCAGTTCTCGCTGAGCCACGCCCGCTTCTCATCGTCCATCAACGCATTGTTGAGCGGTGTCGTCCAGGTGGGAGTCCGCTGATAGAGATCGACTCGTTCGACCGTGTCGACGATCGCAGGAAGCAGCTGGGCTCCACTGGGCCCGTTGCCGATGATCGCAACGCGCTTGCCCGTGAAGTCGAGCGGCTCGTGGGGCCAGGCCCCCGTGTGATACGCGAGTCCGGAGAAATCGTCCAGCCCCTCCAGCTCCGGGTAGTGCGGGACTGAAAGCCCTCCGGTCGCCGAGATGACCCACCGCGCCCGCACTTCGCGTCCGCTCTCGGTGGCCACTGTCCAGCGGCTCGCCACCTCGTCGTACACGGCGGAGATCACGCGCTCCCCCGTCTGGATGCTGTCGCGAAGGGCGTAGCGGTCGACGACGAAGTTCAGGTACTGCTCGATCTCGGGTTGAGTCGCGAACTCCTCCTTCCACTTCCAGGAGTCGAAGAGGTCCTTGTCGTGGATGTATCCGTACGAGTAGCTCTCGGAGTCGAAGCGTGCGGCCGGGTAGCGGTTCCAGTACCAGACACCGCCGACTCCATCGCCTGCCTCGAGGGCCATGGCGCTGAAGCCCTCGGTCACTGCTCTGTGCAGTGCGTAGATGCCGACCACGCCGGCGCCGATCACGAGTACGTCGACATCGATGCCGTGGTCTTCAGTATGTCCAGTCATGGGTAGTCGCCTTCTCTCGGCCAGCGTCTCGCTTCGCGCGGGTTTCACATATCTAAGCGCGTGTTAGTAATAAAAGCAAGAGTCTGCTGTTTTTCCAATGTCTGAGAACCCTCGTGAAGAGGATCTTTATGAGCTACTGTGTTGATATTCAACGAGGAATGACACCCCAGGGAGACACATGAGCGTCAACAGCGAACTCCGATTCGACGGCAGGGTCGCAGTGATCACGGGAGCCGGAAGGGGCCTCGGGCGCGCGCATGCGCTCCTGCTCGCGTCGCGCGGCGCCAAGGTCGTGATCAACGACCTGGGTGGCTCCCACGAAGGCGATGGAAGCAGCAGCGGCCCCGCGAACGACGTCGTGGACGAGATCGTCGCCGCCGGTGGCGAAGCGGTGGCCGACACCAGCGACATCGGCACGGAAGACGGCTGCCACGCACTGATCGAGACCGCCGTGCGGGAGTTCGATCGAGTCGACATCGTCGTGAACAACGCGGGCATCTCCCGCTGGGCGACTTTCCCCGAGGCCGACGCCGACAATCTCGAGCGCACCCTCGACGTGCACGTTCGAGGAACCTGGCACACGACTCGCGCGGCCTGGCCGCACATGGTCGAGAACGGATACGGCCGAGTCATCACGACCACGTCGACCGGCATGTTCGGGCTTCCGGCCAACCTCGCTTACGCGACAGCCAAGGGTGCACTGATCGGCTTCACCCGCAGCCTGGCGGTCGCCGCAGAACCCCTCGGCATCCGAGTCAACTGCCTCGCACCGAACGCCATCACGCGACCGAGCGAGAACCTCAAGAGCTCTGACATGGGCGCCGCCGCCAGCTCGCCCGACGAGGATCGCCTCGCTGCGATGGAGACCGCATTCGTCGCCCCTATGCTCGCCTATCTCGCACACGAGTCCTGCAGGGTGAACGGCGAGATCCTCGTCGCCGGCGCGAAGCGATATGCGCGGTGGTTCCTCGGAGTGACGGAAGGCTGGCTCGACACCGACGAAGGCACCACCTCCGTCGAGGACATCGCGGCGCACTGGGACGAGATCAATGACGCGAGCGACTACTACGTGCCGTCGAACCTCAACGAATGGGCCGCGCGATTCATGTCGCATCTCGGTTGAGAGCATCGTCAGTCGCGGTGAATGATCGTGAGGCGGGGCCGCATCGGATGATCTCCGATGCGGCCCCGCNAGGCCGCCCCGCCACGCGGATGGTCGGCGGGAAAGCCGACCAGTCCGTCATCGAGCTGCAGCCTCAGCGTGTTGAACGCGAGGCAGTGCATGTCGTAGGTGGCCACCATGAAGACGAAGTCGATGAGCTGTGGCCGATCGAACTGCTCGGCGAGAAGAGCCCACGTCTCGTCGGCGATGTTGCGGCGCGCGCACATCTCGTCGATCGCACGGACGATGACGGCGTCCTCGTCCGACCAGTCGATCGCTCGGAGGTTCGAGAGCGCTTCGATCTCCTCTTCCGAGAGGCCTGCGTTGCGCCCAAGCAGCCGATGCTGGGCCCACTCGTATTCCCCGCCCCCGAGCCAGGTGGTGCGGATGATCGCCATCTCGCGCACGCGATCGGAGAGCGATGAGTGCTTGAGGTGCGCCGAGAACGGCATCCACCCTCGCACGAGGTCGGGGTGGTTCGCATAGATGCCGAGGATGTTGGACGTCGGCCCCGTCGGCGCGCCCGACTCAGGCCGGCGAGCCCCGATCACAGAGATCGCGTCCCACATCTCATCGCTCCATTGCGCCGCCGGCAGCGGGGGAATCCTGGATTCGGTCATGGTTGCTCCTAGCTCGACTCCAGGAGCCGCCACCGTCGCTTCGCCAGCGAACCTCGGGCGGCCCGCTGATAACATGCGCCGTATGCCTCCAGAGGATCTCAGGGGGTTCGCGACGTCGCGTGCTCCTCAGAGTCATGTGGTCCAGATGGATTGCGTTTCGTTAAACGAAACACGCGTTGCGTTACGCGTTTATGTCAGATTGCCCCGGAGCGGCATCTCCTGTCAAGAGAGGCCACCGCAGAAAGAGCGAGGACGCCATGCCCCCCGTCACCGAATCGCCCGATTCCGAGAACGCCACGCACAGACGACAGCCGCTCGCGCGCGGTATCGAACTGCTCACACTGATCATCGACAGCGATCAGGACTCCCATGGCGTGCGTGAACTCGCAGGCCGCATGAACGTGAGCCCGAGCACGGCACATCGCCTCATCACAGATCTCGAACGGCTGGGGATGGTCGCACGCACGCCGACCGGGACGTACCAGCTGGGCGATGAGTTCCTCAGGCTCGCATGGAGCACGTCGGCTCAGCACCCGCTCCACGAACTCGCGTCTCGCACACTCGAGCGACTCAGCGCGACGACCGGCGAGACCTCGTTCTTCAGCTCCTTCAGCCAGCTGCGGGCTCGGATGATGTTCACCCTGACCGCAGAATCCCCCCACCCACTCCGGTATGTGATCCCGCTCCACGAATGGCTCCCTCTGCACGCGGGTGCGAGCGGTCTCGCGATTCTCGCCTTCGCTCCTGAGGAGGTCAGGCAGCGCGTGATCGAGGGCGAGCTCGAGGCGAAGACCGATCGCACGAGCGTCGACGCGGAAGAGCTGCTCAAGCGCTTGGAAACGGTGAAGAGCCAGGGATACTGCGTCAGCCACGGAGAGCGCATCAGCGGCGCGGTGGCAGTGGCGGCGCCGGTGTTCAGCAACACACGCGTGGTCGGCTCGACGGGGGTCTCGCTCCCGGAGTCACGCTTCAATGCCTCACAACTCGACTCTTTGATCGCCACCGTCGTGTCGAGCGCCGAGGAGCTCACGCTCGGCTACAGAGACGACACCTTCCGGTTCTCCAACCGCTCAGGCGTGTAGCGCCGACTCCACTCCTGGCGCTCCGCCGCCAGACGATTGACACGAAGGGTCTGAGCGACTCATACTTGATGTTGCGTTAGAAAGACCAACCGTTCCGTTTTACGGAACATGCGTGGTCTTCCTGTTTCTCGCCACAGAGAGAGTGTTCAATGACGAAGACAACCTTTTCGACTCGCCGGAGCGACCCGTACGGCCCTCCCGCCGCCCATCGACGGCTTCAGGCAGAAGAGCCGATCGCCCATCTCGACTGGGTCGAGCGGGGCGGCGACGTCTGGACCGTCGCCCGGTATGAAGATGTGCGAGCGATGCTGGGCGATACGCGATTCAGCTCGGATCGCTCTCGACCCGAGCATCCTGCCCATCCGGCCTACAGTCCGCGAAGCCACCCCGGTCGCATCATCGAGATGGATCCCCCGTCGCACAGCGCGAATCGCGGGCGGGTGATGGGCGAGTTCACCGTGAAGAAGATCTCTGCCATGCGACCTCGGATCGAGCAGATCGTGAACGAGACGATCGATGCGATGATCGCGGGCGGAAACGAGGGAGACTTCGTCGAACTCCTCTCTCTCCCGGTCCCGTCGATGGTGATCGCCGACCTCCTCGACGTCCCCGAAGAGGATCACGCGTTCTTCCAGGAGAAGGCCGGGATCTTCTCAGACGGACTTGGTGCGCTGTCCGACAAGCAGAAGGCCTCCGCCGACATCGTCGATTACATCGCGACCCTCGTGGATGCTCGCATCACGGCACCCGGAGAAGACATCCTCAGCCGTCAGCTGGCCGCGGGAGCGAGCCGCGAAGAGGCGATCGGGCTCGGACACCTGCTCCTCATCGCCGGTCACGAGACCACGAGCAACATGATCTCGCTCTCGGTCATGACCCTGCTCGACAAGCCTGAGCTTCGCGAACAGCTCGAGAACGACCCGGCACTGATTCCCGGTGCCGTCGAAGAGCTGCTGCGGTACTACACGATCGCCGAGACGGGAGGGCTGCGGCTGGCGATCGAGGACATCGAGCTCCATGGCGTCACCATCCCCTCCGGCTCGGTCGTGGCTGCACTCACCAACACCGCGAACCGCGACCCCGAGGTCTTTCCGGATCCCGACCGCATCGACTTCACCCGCGGCGCGCGCAACCACGTCGCGTTCGGATTCGGGCCGCACCAATGCCTGGGGCAGAACGTCGCGCGGCTCGAGCTCGTGATCGTCCTGGAGATCCTTTTCAAGAGACTCCCCGACCTCAAGCTCTCCGTTCCGGTCTCCGACCTCGCACTGAAGGAGTACAGCAACTTCGGCGTGCAGAAGATGCCCGTCACCTGGTAGCCACCTCGGGCGGCAGGTAGAAGGCGGAGGCGACTTGTCGCCTCCGCCTTCTACCTGCCGGTTCCGGAGCGGATGCACTTTCCACACGCCTCGTAGCGCAGCACAGGTAGCGGCAGAAGACGCCGTGTCGACACCCGAGGTGTCGGCACGGCGTCTCGCGTGTCCTGAGAAGCGTCGTCTCAGGACACGGCGGTGGCTGCCTTCGCGATCGCACGTGTCGGGCAGACGTCGATGGCCATCTGGATCTTCTCCGCGGAATCTCCGTCGTCGGAGATGACGACCGCGATGCTGTCCTCATCCAGGTCGAACGTGGCAGGCGCATAGAAGGTGCATTGCCCCGACCCCATGCATCGATCCCGGTCGACGGAGAGCGACTCGCTCACGACCCGCTCGCCTCTGTGAACCGGAGGTAGAGGTGCTGGTGCCCCCGGAACTTGTAACTGCGGATCAGATCCCAGTCCCGCTCATCCTTCGCCCCGTGGTGCGCATCGTCCACGGTGATGCTGCTCGTGCGCGCAAGCAGTCGCTGAATCGAGAACACCGCCTCGGCCCGAGCCAGCGGAGCACCGGGGCAGGTATGGATGCCGCGACCGAAAGCGAGGTGCTGACGCGCGTTGGAGCGCTTGACGTCGAACTCGGCGGCGTTCTCGAAGAGCTTCTCGTCTCGGCCGGCGGCGCCGTGCAACAGCATCACGTTGGTGCCTGGCGCAAGCGTGAGTCCGCCGAGCTCGGTGGGCTTCTTGACCACGCGGAAAGAGCCCTTGATGGGCGCCTCGACGCGAAGGACCTCTTCGATGAATGCGGGCACGAGATTCGGCTCACGCCGCAACAGGTCCTGCAGATCGGCGTCGTCGGCGATGCGCTGCAGGCAGATGCCCATCAGCTGCACCGTCGTCTCCTGACCCGCGGCGAACATGTTCGCCGCGATGCGCGCGACCTCCAGAGGCTGCGGAAGCGTGCCGTCGGGGAACGCGCCGAGCGCGAGCCCCGTGAGCACGTCCTCCTGCGGCTCGGCACGACGTTCTTCGATCTTCTCGACGAAGTACTCGTACATGCGCTCGAGACTGTTGTGGTGATTGGTCTGGAGCTCGAGGTTTCCGAGCACCGGTCCAGCCGGCCCGCTCGCGAAGACCTCGATGAGCATCGGGAAGTCCGCTTCGGGGACTCCGAGAAGGTCCCCCACCGCAAGGATGGTGTACTTCTTCGCATAGTCCCAGATGAACTCGCATTCCCCCTGAGGAAGGAGATCGTCGAGATAGCGATCCGCCATCCGCTTGAGGAACTCCTCGTTCTCCTTCAACCTCTTGGGCGTGATGAGTCCCATGAGCACGGCGCGATGCGACGTGTGCATCGGAGGGTCGAAGGTGACGATCTGGTCGCTCGAGGAGAAGGAGTCACGATGCTGCTCGAGCAGATCGGAGATGTCGTCTCCCGTGACCTCGAACGGCAGATCGAGGATCGGGCCCCCCGTGCGGTTGATCGAAGAGTACACATCGGGCTGGTGATAGACCTGGAGAGCTTCCTCGTACCCCGTCACGATCACCACGCCGTACTTGGGTTCACGGAACACCGGATGGTGCTTCACCATGTAGTCGAAGTACGGCTCGGCATGGGCCGCGATCTCCGGGTCCGTGAAGAAGTCGGATTCGAGTGGATTGATATCGACAGTGCTCATGATCGTCCTTTGCTCGGATCTCGACGTCTACGCGAACTGCGCGGGGGGCGCGTCCATCAGTACGGTCTTCGGCTCGAGGTATGCCGAGACGCCCATCTCGCCACCCTCTCGCCCGTAGCCTGATTCCTTGACGCCGCCGAAGCCGATCAACAAGGACTCGACCTTGAAGCCGTTGTGCCCGACGGTGCCGGCACGCAGTCTTCGAGCGACATTCCACGCACGGTCCGGATCGTCGGAGAAGACCGCAGAGTTGAGACCGAAGGGTGTGCCGTTCGCGATCTCGATCGCGTCGTCCTCGTCGTCTGCCGCGATGATCGACACCACAGGGCCGAAGATCTCCTCCTGCGCGATCGTCGCGTTGCGGTCGACGTTCGCGAAGACGGTCGGCTCGACGTACCATCCTCGGTCCATGTGCTCGGGCTTCTTTCCTCCCGTGACCAGGGTCGCTCCTTCTTCGCTTCCCTTTCGGATGTATCCGAGGATGCTCTCCTGCTGGCGCTGCAGTGCGACGGGGCCCATTTGCGTCTCCGACGCGAACGGATCCCCCACGCGCACCTCGGCGAACTTCGCGCCGAGGAGATCGGCGAACTCCGCGTGCTTCTTCTTCGGCACGACCACACGGGTCAGCGACGAGCAGTTCTGCCCGGACAACGACACCTCCTGCCCGGTGATCACGGCTGCGACCCTCTCGAGGTCGTAGTCGTCGAGGACAACGGCTGCCGACTTGCCGCCGAGCTCGAGCGTGAACCGGCCCAGGTGCTCGCTCGCGGCGACGGCGATCTTCTTGCCCACCTCGCTCGAACCGGTGAAGCCGATCTTGTTCACCCGCGGATCACGAACCAGCTGCTCGGTCACCCCGCGACGTCCCGTCACGACGTTGAGCACTCCTGGGGGCAGGCCGATCTCCTGCGCGATCTCCGCCAGGACGAGCAGTTCGCCCGGAGCCTCGGGCGGAAGCTTCAGCACGACCGTGCAGCCGGTCAGCAGCGCCGGCGCGATCTTCCAGGTCGCAAGGGAGAGGGGCGTGTTCCAGGGCACGATGGCCGCGACGACGCCGATCGGCTCCTGCACGACGGCAGACCAGTTCGCCATCGGCGACTCCGCCGGTCGAACCCAGGGATACGTCTCCGCGAGATCTGCGTAGAAGTCGTATGCAGTCGGCACCCGCTGCATCGACATCTGGGCCATCGCGAAGGTCGGCCCCGTCTGCCGTGTCCAGTACGTGGCCATCTCTTCGCTTCGCGCGCGCAGTCCTGCGGCGAGCTTTCGGAGATACTCGGCTCTGACCGACGGGTCGAGGAAGGACCAATCGGTGTGATCGAAAGCATGACGAGCGGCAGCGATCGCCGCATCCATGTCATCCGGGCCTGCCTGGGCAACGCTGTAGAAGACGTCCTCCGTCGCCGAGTCGACGATCTCGAACTGGGGCAGGTCTCCCCTCGGGGAGACCCAGTCGCCGTTGATGAAGAACTTGTCAGGACTGTGGAGCGCCACTGACCTGCTGCGGAATGTCTGAGGATCGGTCACGAGATTTCCTTACTGTGAAAGTGTGAACGGACGTCGTCGTCCACTACGACTGCTTCGCCAGGGACTGTGCGAATGTCCAGCGGGTACGCATGGGATTGATGCCCGCGAGCTCGAGGGCATTCATCCCGTAGTCCACGTCGAGGAAGACACCGGAGATGAAGCCGGCGAGGTCGCTCCCGAGGAAGACGAGGGCCTTCGCCATGTCCCCGGGCTCGGCAAGCCGCCCGGCGGGTCCAGTGCTCGCTGCCTTGAGATTGTCGAGACCGCCACGCTGCTCGGCGAAGTCGCCGAGCATCCCTGTCGCCGTCATCGACGGCAGAACCGCGTTGACGCGCACCTTCTTCGCCGCGAACGTCTCGACTCGCTCGGCGACCAGGAGGTTGAGCGCGCGCTTGGACAGCATGTAGCCCACGAACCCGGCGAGCTCGCCCCCGTGCTCCTCATCGAAGCGCGCGGTGAGGTCCACGAGGTCGTCCCAAGAACGCTCGGGAGCGGTGAAGGGCGTCAGCTCGTCACGGATCTCGGGGAACTCCCATCGAAGGCCCCCCGCCGAGGTGACGTATGCGATCGATCCACCTGGCGCGATCCGATCGACGAGATACCGATCGGTGATGTACTTGTTGGCGATGAAGTTCACGGTGAACGTGTCGAGGAACGACGTGTGGACACCGGCCAGGCCGGCCACCCCGAAGAAGGCATCGAATGTGTCGGGCAGCGCCCGGAAGAGCTCGTCGATCGACGCCTTGTC
Source organism: Microbacterium sp. Leaf159 (assembly GCF_001423615.1). GTDB lineage: Bacteria > Actinomycetota > Actinomycetes > Actinomycetales > Microbacteriaceae > Microbacterium. Next base: position 694,805 of record NZ_LMOU01000002.1, read on the forward strand.
GCTGAGGTCCGCAACGAGCGATCGCGTGACGCCCGGCACGTTGGACGCGACACGATCGATCGCGTAGACGTCTGCTCCGAGTTCGACGAGCGACTCCGTCAATGCGCGGGCCATTCCCGAGGCGGCGCCTGTGACGACGCACGTTCTGCCCTGGTAGCCGAGTAGATCCGTCATATGAAAGACATCCTTGTCATGTAGATGAGGGCCGTTCCTTATTACAGAACATCTTGACTGTTTAAAGGAACAGATAGATATTCGCATATCGCCGCACGGGAAGTCAATCACTCGCGGCCCTCGACTCTCTCCCGCGTTGCACACGCCTGACAACTACGGCACATCTGCTCTTGACAACGCTCGAGCGAGTCGGGCATGCTGGCCAAGCTGTTCGTATTACCGAACTTGCGTTCCGTTATAAAGAACAGCAGCACCCGTCCGACGAAGGAGTCGAATTGAGTACGGACACTGCAGGCACCGCTGAGGCGGAGAGCACGATCCTCGGGGGTCGTGATGTGGTCTAACGCGCTTCGACGGCTGGGTTACGGCCTCCTGGTCGTCCTGCTGGTCACGTTCAGCGTGAGCCTGCTGCTCAACTTCGCACCCGGTTCCGTCGCACAGACGATCCTCGGCGAAGAGGCGACACCCGAGAGCGTCGCCGCACTGAATGCGTCACTCGGATACGACCGCCCGTTCATCGTGCAGTATCTCGACTGGCTCTGGCACGCGATACGCGGCGATCTCGGATCATCACCGATCACGCACATCCCCGTGATGCAGTCGATCGTCGATCGCATCCCCGTGACACTGGAGATCGCGCTCCTCGCCCTGGTCATCTCGCTCCTGATCTCGATTCCGCTGGCGATCATCTCCGCGAGCCGCCCTGACGGAACAGTGGATCGAACGGTGAGCGCGATCACATCCGTCTTCCTCTCGGTTCCCGCGTTCGTCGCCGGCCCGCTGTTGATCTTCGCCTTCGCGGTGAACATGAACCTCTTTCCCGCACTCGGGTGGGTTCCCATCGAAGACGGCCTGGGACGCAACCTCCGAGCGGCCTTCCTCCCCGCGCTGGCGGCAGCGATCACCGAGATCGCCGCCTTCCACCGCGTGCTGCGCTCAGACCTGATCAGCACCCTCCGTGAGGACTACATCGCCGCTGCTCGAGCGAAGGGCCTGTCCGGCGGCTACGTCATGTTCCGGCACGCCTTCCGCCCTTCATCCTTCTCACTCCTCACCATCTCCGGGTTGAGCCTCGCGCGCCTGATCGGAGGAACCATCATCGTCGAGATGCTGTTCGTGCTCCCCGGCCTGGGACAGTTCATCGCGAATGCCGTCACCACGAACGACGTCATCGCCGTGCAGGGCGTGGTCGCCTTCATCGCACTCGTCTTCGTCGTCGTCAACATGGTCGTCGACATCAGCTACGGACTCATCGATCCCCGGGTCCGCCGCGGACCCAGGGCCAGGAAGCGCGCACGCCCGAAGACCCTGGAGGTCGTCGCATGATTCCCACCATCAGCATCACGACACGCCCCGGCAGGAAGATCGGTCGCACAGTCGCCCACAGCGGCAAGCCGGTCATCGCTCCACTGCGCAAGCAGTTCTCCGTGCTGGTCTGGTTCTCCTACATCTGGATCACTCTCATCGTGCTCCTGGCGATCTTCGCGCCGGCGCTTCCGATCCCGAGCTACGACGAGATCGCGGGTCCGGGCCGTCAGGCGCCGTCATTGAGCGAACCGTTCGCTCTGTGGCTGGGCACGGACGCAGTCGGTCGATCGCTCATGTCGCGACTGATCTTCGGAGCTCAGATCTCCCTGGTCGTCGGAACCTGCGCGGCCGCCATCGGCGTCACGGTCGGGATGTTCCTCGGTCTCATCGCCGGGTACTTCCGTGGCGGCGTCGACTGGGTCATCACGCTCATCGCTGACGTCGTGCTGTCGTTCCCGGTGCTCGTGCTCCTCCTCGCGATCACCGCGATCTTCTCGCCGAGCATCTGGGTCCTTCTGGTTGGCCTCGCAGTCAGCAGCATCCCGACGTTCACTCGCCTGACCCGCGCCAACACCATGGCATGGGCGAGTCGCGACTTCGTCCGCGCAGCGAAGAACATGGGCGCCAGCAGCAGCCGGATCCTCGTCCGGGAGATCCTTCCGAACGTCGTCCCCTCGATCGCCGCGTATCTTCCGCTCGTCATCGCCGCTCTCATCGTGGCCGAGGGTTCGCTGAGCTTCCTCGGCCTCGGTGTCCCGCCGCCCACTCCGAGCTGGGGCGGAATGATCAACGCCGGAGCCGCAGTGCTTCGCGCACAGCCCTACATGACTTTCGTTCCCGCAGCGGTCCTGTTCCTCACGGTCTTCGCGCTGAACCAGGCCGGAGAGCACCTTCGGCAGCGGTTCGATCGCGGCGCCTGACCCTCATACCACCCCTTCACCAACCCGTCCTACCCTGAGAAAGAAAGCTGGTCATTGTGATTTCAAAGAGGAAATCCGCGCTGGTCGCACTCGCGACTGCAACGGTGCTCGCCCTGGCCGGATGCGGTGGCGCCGACTCCGGCAGCCCCGATGCCGGCGCTCCCGTCGGGGACCCCATCAGCGGCGGTACCCTCCGTGCCGTCGAGGCGTTCCCCACCAACGGATTCGACCCCGTGCAGGTCTTCAGCTCGACGTCGACGCCGATCACATACAGCGCGCTCTACGGCGACTTCCTCGTGCCCAATCCTGAAACGGGCGAGTCCGACTGCAACATGTGCGAGAGCTTCACGACCTCGGACGACGGGGCATCGTGGGACATCGTCCTGAAGGAGGGGATCGAGTTCTCCGACGGCACCCCTTTCAACGCCGAAGCGGTCAAGTACAACTGGGACCGCATCAAGGATCCGACGAACGGCTCTGCGAGCGCCGGATTCGCCGGCCAGATCGCTGAGACCGAGGTGGTCGACGACCTCACACTCAAGCTCACGATGTCGGCGCCCAACCCTGGCTTCGTCTCGAACTTCATGGTCTACGCACTGCAGTGGATCGCGTCACCCGAAGCCCTGGAGGCGGGCCCGGAGGCGTTCAACAAGAACCCGATCGGCGCCGGGCCGTTCACCCTCGAGAGCTGGACGCCGAACGGCATCACGAAGCTCGTCCGCAACGACAACTACTTCGACTCTCCTCGCCCGTACCTCGATGCGATCGAGGTGCAGGGCGTGTCCGACACGACGCAGCGGCTCAATTCGTTGATCTCCGGAGACGTCGACGCCATTCTGAACTCCGATGCCTTCGCGTTCAACGACGCCGAGGCCGCGGGTTTCGTGAATCACCAGTACCAGTTCAACGGTGGCACCGGACTGATGTTCAACACCTCGAAGGCGCCGTTCGACGATCTGCGCGCACGCCAGGCTGTCGTGTACGCGCTCGATCTGGCGGCCATCTCGGACGCGGCAACGGGCGGCTACCCCTCCGTCCCGACGACACTCTTCCCGGAGGACTCTCCGCTCTACGCTGACGTGCCTCTCTCGCAGCACGACCCCGAGAAGGCACAGGAGCTCTTCGACGAGCTGGCCGCCGAAGGCAATCCGTTGAACTTCTCCTACTCGATGACTCCAGGACCGTCCGCGCAGGGCACGTTCGATTCGATCCAGTCGCAGCTGAAGCAGTACGACAACGTCACCGTGCAGGCGGATCAGAAGCCTGCGAACGAGGCCGGAGTGTTCACCACCGCCGGTGACTACCAGTTGACCACGTCGTCGATGGCGTTCACCGAGCCCACCGGTCGCCTGTGGGGTGCCCTGCACAGCAAGGCAGGAGCCTCGAACTACTCGCGCTTCAGCGACCCGGAGACAGACGCGGCTCTCGATGCCGCAGGAAAGGCGCAGTCCCCCGAGGAGGAGGCCGCCCAGTACGAGATCGTGCAGGAACGTCTCGCCGAGCTCGTGCCCTATGCGCTCGTCAGCGCCTACTACAACGGGTTGATCACCACCGACAAGGTTCAGGGTGTCGTGATGTACGGCTACACCACACCGCGTGTCGCTGAGATCTGGCTGCAGCAGTAGACCCGAGCGGGGTGCTCCGACCGCGGAGCACCCCGCATCATCCGCAAGACTCGACGAAGAAAGGCACGCGATGAGCGACAGCAAGCTGCTCGAGGTCACCGACCTCCACGCCTACATCGGCTCCCCCCGCGGAGTGGTGAAGGCCGTCGACGGGGTGACCTTCTCTCTGGATCACGGAGAAGCACTCGGCATCGTCGGGGAATCAGGCTCCGGAAAGTCGGTCATGGCCCGCGCGGTCATGGGGCTCATGCCCGCGCGATCCGCGTTGACCGGGTCCGTGCTGTTCCGAGGTCGCGAGCTGCTGAGTCTGCGGAAGAAGGAGCTCGCGGAGATCTGGGGCACCCAGATCGCGATGGTCTTCCAGGATCCGGGCCGGTCGTTGAACCCCGTCGTGCGGATCGAGAGGCAGCTGAGCGAGACGATGCGCCGCCATCTCGGAGTCTCCAAGTCCGAGGCGCACACCCGATCGCTCAAGCTGCTGCAGGAGGTCGGTGTTCCCGACCCCGAACGACGGTTGCGGGCCTACCCGCACGAGCTGTCCGGCGGCATGCGCCAGAGAGTGATGATCGCCGTCGCCCTCGCATGCGAACCGGAACTGCTGATCGCCGACGAGCCGACGACCGCATTGGACGTCACCATTCAACGCCAGGTCCTCGATCTGCTGCGACGCATCCAGCTCGAGCGGCGCATGTCCGTCATGCTCATCTCCCACGATCTCCATGTGGTCGCCGGACAGACCGAGCGGGTGGCCGTCATGTACGCCGGGCGACTCGCCGAAGTCGGGCGGAGCCACACGGTGTTCACCACGCCGCAGCACCAGTACACCAGCGCGCTGCTCGGTGCGACCCCGACCATCGAGCACGCTCGGCATGCACCCCTCAACGTGATCAGGGGATCACTCCCCTCCCCGACGGATCCCCCGGCCGGATGCCGTTTCGCCGCCCGGTGTCCTGCCGCCACCGAGGAATGCGCCTCGAACCAGCCGCCGATGATCGCTGTCGGCGCCTCTGCCCCCGAGCACGCGGTCGCGTGCTTCCACCCTGTGAACACGAAGGAAGGTGAGCTCATTGGCCGGTAGTGGCAGCGCACATCTGCGTGGAGACGCGGCGGCATTGTCCGTCGAAGACCTCGAGGTCGAGTACCACACGTCGTCGGGCTCGTTCAAAGCGGTCGCCGGGGTGAGCTTCGACCTCTTGCAGGGTGAGACTCTCGGAATCGTCGGCGAATCCGGCTGCGGCAAGTCGACGACCGGTCGGGCCGTCCTGCGCCTCGATCCGATCGCGGGCGGCACCGTGCGCTTCAAGAACGAGGCGATCGAGCAGGTCAGCTCTCGACGCATGCGAGAGCTGCGACGCGAGATGCAGATGATCTTCCAGGATCCCGTCAGCTCACTCAATCCGCGACGCACCGTCAACGAACTCGTGATGGAGGGAGCCGCGATCGACGGCGCCTCCAAGAAGGAGCGATCGGCAGGAGCGCACGACGTTCTGATGCAGGTCGGACTCCCGAGCGAGAGATTCTCGGAGATGCTCCCCCGCCAGCTCTCGGGCGGGCAGGCGCAGCGCGTGGCGATCGGGCGAGCCCTCGCCGTGGAGCCCACGCTGCTCATCTGCGATGAGCCGATTTCGGCGCTGGACGTCTCCGTGCAGGCCCAGATCCTGAACCTCCTCGAGGAGCTCAAGAAGAAGTACGACCTGTCGATCATCTTCATCGCGCACGACCTCGGCGTCGTTCGCAGCTTCAGCGACAACGTTCTGGTCATGTATCTCGGCAAGACCTGCGAGTTCGGCGACTCCGTCGAGGTGTACGAGCGTCCGGCTCACCCCTACACGCGCGCCTTGCTCGACTCCGTCCCCAACCCCGAAGTGGAGGGCGGGTTCACCGGGCCTGCGCTCTCGGGTGACATCCCCTCGCCGCTGAATCCACCCTCGGGATGTCGCTTCCGCGCTCGTTGCCCTCTGGCTCAGGAGAAGTGCGCGCAAGAAGAGCCTGCGATGCGCGAAGTGAGACCGGGCCAGTACGCCGCCTGCCACTTCCCGCTGGACTGACACACTCCCGACCATCACCCGAGTTCTCACCGCAAGGAGCACGACATGGCAGAACGACTGCCCGATCCCCTTCTCCCCTGGGCACACGAGATCGCCGCGCAGCATGCAGCCGAGCGGCACACCGACGGCCGGAAGTGCCGCGGTTCGATCGCGCTCATCGACGAGGCCGCACGGCTGCGAGGCGTCGCAGCCGTGCGAATGGGCCGCGCGGTGTCGCTGGAGCGCGAGATCGAGACGAGACCCGCGCAGCTCGCGAAGCTGGCGGATGCGATGGCGAGAGAGAAGGAGCAGTGGCAGGCGCTGGCCGTCGTCGAACTCCCCGACGGCCATGGCAGCGTCGAGCTGGAGGTCATGGCCGGCGCGCATGGTCGAAGCGCTCACGGCGGCGACATCATCAGGTACGACGCCCATGGGATCCACAACACGCACATGGACGGCCTGGCGCACATCGGCGCCGACGGCACGTGGCACGGGGGCATCCCCATCGAGGACTCGCAGACCGACGAGGACACCATGGTCGCCTGGGCGCAGCACGGCATCGCGACCCGCGGAGTGCTCCTGGACATCCCCGCCGTCCGGGGCACCGAGTGGGTCACCGCCGAAGAACCCGTGACGGCGGAAGACCTCGACGCCGCGCTTGCCGCCACCGGGGTCGAGATCGAACCCGGTGATGCGCTCATCATCTACCAGGGGCGAGACCGCTTCGAGGCAGCAGGAAACTCGTACACGCCAGGCGCCGTGCTGCAGCCGCGCCCCGGAGTCGGCGAGTCGGGAGCTCGATGGATCGCCTCGGCCGGCGCGGGCCTCGTCGTGTGGGACTTCCATGACGGGCGGAGCAACTCGATGCATCGTCTCGAGGTGCACGACCTGATCTGGGCGATCGGGCTGTGCCTCGTCGACAACTCCCTCATCGGACCGGCCGCCGCCGCACTCCGCGCGGCGGGGACGAGCGTCGGCCAGCTCATCGCTGCCCCCACGGCCATCCACCGCTCGACCGGTGTGATCATCAATCCGCTCTTGCTCTACTGACCGCCACCCACTCAGGAGAACTCAATGAACACCACACTGGACGGCTCGGTCTCGGTACCGATCGCCGACCTCGACACCGACCACCCGATCGGGCGGTTCCCCGAGGGGTTGCGCCTGGTCGGTACCCGCTGCAACCGCTGCGGCACCGCGATGCTCGGCGAGCGGATCGTCTGCAGCAACTGCGTGAGCGAGGACGTGACTCGCGTGGGCCTGCCGGAGACGGGCACGCTCTATTCGTTCACCCGAATCCATGTCGGCGGCGACAGGCCCCGCGCGATCGGGTATGTCGATCTCGACGGCGTCGATGTGCGGACGCTGACGGATCTGAGCGATGCGGCCGGCGATCTGCGACCCGATACGACAGTCCGCCTCGTCACCGATGGTGACGCATGGCACTTCACGCCGATCGCCGACAAGTAACCCGAAGAAAGGCTCACCATGAGTGACAATGTGCATGTGATCTCGGCCGCGATGATCCCCTTCGGCAAACACCGCAGTTCTTCGTATGTCGGACTCGCAGTTCCGCCGCTGATCGACGCCCTCCGCGAGGGCGGGGTGGAGAAGTCCGACATCGACGCCGTCTTCGTCGGCCATTCCTACGGTGGAATGATGACGGGGCAGCGGATCTGCAAGGAGATCGGCCTCGGAACCATCCCGACCGTCAACGTCGACAACGCCTGTTCGAGCGGCGCCACGGCGATGCACCAGGCGTGGTCGGCGATCAGGGAAGGCGTGATCGACGTCGCTGTCGTCATCGGCGTCGAGAAGCTGACGCAGTTCGGCGGTGGAACCCTGCCTCTCTCCCCAGAAGACAGAGAGGTGAAGCAGGGCATCATCATGCCCGCGGTCTATGCGATGCGCGCCACGCGCTATCTCTACGACACGGACGCGACCGCGGAGGACCTGGCGCTGGTGAGCGTCAAGGCCCGCAAGCACGGAGCGCTCAACCCGTTCGCACAGTTCCAGAAAGAGGTGACGGTCGACGAGGTGCTGCAGGCGCGGCCCGTCGCAGACCCCTTCACCCTGCTCATGTGCTGCCCGACCGGAGACGGCGCGGCGGTCGTCGTCCTCGCCTCCGACCGCGCCCGCGCGAAGCTCGATCGCTCGCCCAGCATCCGGGTCGCGGCGTCCGTGCTGCACTCGGGCCATGTCGCAGAGGGCTTCCGCGATATGACGAAACCCGAGATCAGTTACGACTCCGCTCGCGACGCCTACGCACAGGCGGGCATCGAGCCGAAGGACCTCGACATGATCGAGCTCCACGACGCCTTCTCGATCGCTGAGCTGATCTATTACGAAGCATTCGGTCTGGCTGAGCGCGGGCACGGAGCGGACCTCATCCGAGACGGCAGGACGACCTTCGGGGGCGATGTCGTCGTGAACCCGAGCGGCGGGCTCCTCTCGAAGGGTCACCCGGTCGGTGCGAGCGGCGTGGCACAGATCGCCGAAGCCTATTGGCAGCTCACCGGGCAGGCCGGACGGCGCCAGATCGATGACGCGAAGTGGGCGATGACCCACGTCACGGGCGGGGGCACTGCCGGCCTGGATCATGGCGCGTGCACCATCCATATCTTCGAGGGAGCGAGATGAACAGTGCGGACCAGCCGCTGATCGGACTGCGGGTCGTCGATCTCACGACGTTCCTCTCGGGGCCGTCCGCCACCCAGCTCCTCGGCGACCTCGGCGCCGACATCATCAAGGTCGAGTCGATCACCGGTGATTCGAGCCGCGGGATCGCCGGGCCGAGCATCGGCGACGAGAGCGCGTACTTCCTGGCGAACAATCGGAACAAGCGGAGCATCGCGATCGATCTGAAGTCCGACGCGGGAATGGCTGTGCTGAACCGTCTGGTCGATTCGGCCGACATCGTGATCGAGAACTTCCGCCCGGGTGTGATGGCGAGGCTGGGCCTCGCCCCCAGCGATGCTCTCGCCCGCAGACCGGACCTCATCTGGGCGTCGATCAGCGGCTTCGGCCAAGAGGGACCCCTCAGCGGCCGCCCCGCTTACGACATGGTCGTGCAGGCGATGAGCGGCGTCATGAGTCTGACGGGGCATCCCGGAGCGCCGGCCGCGAGGCTCGGCATCCCTGCCGGAGATGTCGTGGCCGGTCTGTACGCCGTCATCGGTATTCTCGCGGCCATCCGTGCGCGTGACGTGTCCGGAACCGGCCGCCTGATCGATGTCTCGATGCTGAAGGGCCAGCTCGCCATGCTGTCCTACCAAGCGCTGTACACCCTGGTCACCGGGGTCGCACCGGCCCCGCAGGGCGCCGGACATGATTCGATCGCGACCTATCGTTCGTTCCGGGGAGGCGACGGCAAGGAATTCGTCGTCACCGCCAACACCCAGAAGATGTGGGAGTCTCTCTGCACCGTGGTCGGGCACGACGAGCTTGCATCCGACGCGCGCTTCATCGATGCCGCACACAGACTCGACAACCGACACGCTCTGTGGGAGATCCTCGAGAGTGCGTTCGCGTCCGCGCCGTCATCCCACTGGGTCGAGGCGCTGACGAACGCGTCGGTGCCGGTCGCCCCGGTGAAGGACGTGCTCGAAGCGCTCGGCGACGCGAGGAGTGCGGACGACGGGTCGCTCATCGACGTCGCCGGGGAGTCCCATGCGTTCGAGAACGTCGCGACGCCCATCACCTTCGCCGGTGTCGAGGAGCAGCCCGCAACGTATCCGCCGGAGCTGGGTGCGCACTCGCTCGAGGTTCTCACCACGGACCTGGGCTACTCGATCGACGAGGCTCAGGCGCTCGTCGACTCCGGGTGCGTGCTGACCAACGACCCGGCAGGAGCACGCGCGTTCGCTCAGCAGATGCCGGCAGGTTGACCGACCGGCATCTGCCGATCCGCAATGACGTTCGAGGTCATCGCAGAATGCGATGGCTAGTCGGTGGCGACGCGGATGAGTTCTCGCTCCTTCACCGAGGGTGCCGCCGCTGCAGTCTTGCCCTTGTGTGCGGGGATGCACGCCGACACGATTGCCGCGACCACGGAGACGCCGGCACCGACGATGAGCGCGACTCTGAAGCCCTCCTCCGACGGAACATCGACGCCGCCGATCGGATTGGTCATCTGCGCCAGAACGACACCGATCACCGCAGCGCCGATCGTTGTGCCGAGCGAGCGCATCAGTGTGTTGAAGCCGTTCGCCGCGGCGGTCTCGCTGCGCGGAACCACACCCATGATCAGCGCCGGCATTGCGCCGTAGGCGAGAGCGACGCCACTGTTGATGACGATGCCTGTGACCAGCAACCCCCATGTGCTTCCCATGCCGAGAAGTGCGACGCCGTATCCGACGGCGAGGATCCCGACGCCTACGACGAGAGTGAACTTGGGGCCCCGCGCGTCGGTCATCCGCCCACCGACAGGCGAGAGCAGCAGCATCATGAGTCCGGCGGGCGCCATCCACAGCCCCGCGGCAAGGACGGACTGCCCAAGCCCGTAACCGGTCGCCGCGGGTAGCTGCAGGAGCTGCGGCATCACGAGCATGCTCGCGTACATGCCGAAGCCGACGAAGATCGAGGCGATGTTGGTGAGGAGCACGCGAGGGCGAACGGTGGTTCGGAGGTCTACGAGCGGGTCCCGCGTCTTGGTCTCCCAGAGACCCCACAGCACGAAGACGACGAGCGCGAAGCCCAGCAGTCCGAGCGTGATCCAGGATGACCAGCCCCATTCCGTTCCCTTCGAGATGGCGAGGATCAGAGCGACCAATCCTGCGGCGAGGCCCAAGGCGCCGACCCAGTCGAAGCGCTGGCCTCTCGCCCCTGGAGGCAGGACGGGAACGAGCGTCCATACAGCGACGACCACGAGAACGGTGATGGCCGAGCCGGCCCAGAACAGGACCCGCCAGTGTGCGAACTCCACGACGGCGGCCGACAGCGGTATTCCGATGGCACCGCCGACCCCGAGCGTGGCGCTCACGGTCGCGATCGACGACGAGAGCTTCTCGCGCGGCACTACGTCGCGCAGCAGAGCGATTCCCAGCGGGACCATTCCCGATCCGATCCCCTGCAGCGCACGCCCGACGATCATGACCTCGACAGTCGGCGCGACCGCGCAGACGATCCCGCCGACGATCAGCGGCACGGCAAGCACCAGGATCATCCGTCGCTTTCCGAACAGGTCGCCGAGCCGTCCGGAGATCGGTACGGCGACTGCTGCGGCGAGCAGGGTCGCCGTGACGATCCACGCCGTGTTCGCCGACGAGGTCGAGAAGATGACCGGGAACTGGGCGATCAGCGGCGTCACCATCGTCTGGGTGATCGACGAGGCGATGCCCGCAAACGCGAGTACGGCGACGATCACGCCCGGGCGGCGAGTTCGGGTGGGTGCGGACATGAGGGCTCCCATCGGGGCGACGTGCATCATGCACTGCGTATGCATAGTGCATATGTACTATACACAAGATGCAGTAGGCTTGGAACCGGATGAGGAGAACCATGGAACGTCGTATCGCAGACATCGAGTACGAGCAGATGGTGCAGAGCCGATACGCGATCGCCCAGTTGCAGCGCAAGACCGATGAGGAGCTCGAGCGAAGCGCCTATCTCCTGCTCAGCCGCATCGACGCCGAGGGCCCGAAGTCGATCGGCGAACTCAGTGAGATCTTCCGGCTCGACGCGTCAACCGTCCAGCGTCAGACCGGTTCAGCGATGCGCGCCGGGCTCCTCGATCGCATCCCGGACCCCGCAGGCGGGATCGCGCGCAAGTTCCAGATCACCCCAGACGGCCGAGATCGGCTCGCGACCGTGCGCGAGCGATCTGTGACAGCTCTCGAGCGGATCCTCACCAAGTGGACCGACGACGAGGTGTCGCAGTTCGCAGACATGCTCCACCGGTTCAACGCCGACATCGAGAACTACACTTCTGCTCGACGCTGACCCGCGCCAAGCTCTGCCCTCAGCAGTCGCGGACAGCGCCGTCAGTCGGGCGCTTGTAGGGCAGGTACGCCTGCTCGCCCCATCGTCAGGCGCTCCTGAACGGGGCCGCGCGGACGATCACGTCGCGCGCGGCCCCGGTGCCCCTCCGATCACGCGCGGCCGGAGGCCTGCCGCGTGCGTCGAGACAGGCTGTCTGTCACGACGGCCACGAGGAGAACTCCTCCGATGATGATGTATCTGACGGGATCAGGCAGCGAGAGCAGGTTGAGTCCGCTGAAGATCGCGTAGATCACCAGGATTCCGAGCAACGCCGACCACGCCCGCCCACGGCCGCCGAACAGACTGGTTCCGCCGATGACGGCGGCAGCGATGGCGTTGAGGTTCTCATCCGCCGCAGCGGTGGCGACAGAGGCAGATCCCGCACGCGCAGCGAGCATGAGTCCGCCGATTGCGGCAAGGGTGGAGCAGATCACGAACACCGAGATGTACACACGGTCGACTTTGATGCCCGCGCGACGTGCAGCCTCCACGTTGCCACCGATCGCGTAGACGGACCGCCCCCATCCGGTGCGACGCAGGGCGATGTCCAAGACGATCGTCAACCCGACGAAGATCAGAACGGGAACGGCGATACCGCGCCCGCCATCGCTGTACGTGAACAGGATCGGCAGTGAAAGAACCACGAAGATCACGACGGATGTGATGACCAGGGACTTCATCGAGGGTGCGGACAACCCGAAGGAAAGACGCCGACGCCGCCCGGACAGACCGACGGCGAGATGACCGATCATCGTGAGCGCGAGCAGTCCGAGTGCGACTCCGAGCGGCACGAAGGTCTGGCCGACCTGAACCAGGAAGGTGTCTCGCGGAAGCGCGATCGAGTTGGCGGGCCCCGTGGAGATGACCAGTCGCTGAAGGCCCTGCAGCGCGAGAAGGCCGGCGAGGGTGATGAGGAAGCTGGGAACACCGAACCGCGTGTAGAAGAACCCGTAGATCATCCCCACGACGACGCCCGAGACCAACGCTGCGACGAGGGCGAGCACCTCAGGCCACCCCTGGTTGACTGCGCCCACAGCGAAGACCGCGCTCGAGAGTCCAGCGACCGATCCCACGGAGAGATCGATCTCTCCGAGTAGCAAGACGACGACGACGCCGAGGGCCATGAGGCCGACCGCCGCCGACTGCCAGAGAAGGTTGGACACGTTGTACGCCGAGAGATAGTTCGGATTGAGGATCTGGAAGATCCCCCCGATGACGAGCAATCCGACGATGACCGGCAAGGGGCCGAGCTGGCCGCTGGAGATCCGGTCCTTTGCGGTGGAGATGGCGCCTGCGAGTCCGCGCCCGGCGATGAGGCGCTCATCCTGAAGATCGAGTGGGGTGGTGGCATTGGTGCTCGTGATGGTCATGCTCGTCGTCCTTCCGACGTGGTGGTTCGGATGGTCGCGGTGTCCGCGATGCGCTTGTTTCGCGCAGTCACGACGTTGTCGCTGGCTCCGGTGATGGCGGCGACGAGCGTCTCCGTCGGGGTCGTCGCATCGAAGATGCCGTTGTTCTTGCCCAGGCGGAGAACCAGGATGCGATCCGCGACAGCCTGCACGTCGGCCATGTTGTGGCTGATGACGATCACGCCGAGGCCCCGGTCGCGGATGCGCTCGATCAGATTCAGGACTTCAGCGGTCTGTGCGACTCCCAGCGCAGCGGTCGGTTCATCGAGAAGGATCAGCTTCGGCTCACCCAGGAGAGAGCGAGCGATCGCCACGGTCTGACGCTGACCGCCCGAAAGTGAGGCGATCGGAATGTGGACAGAGGGAATCTTCGCCGAGAGCTGCTTGAGCAGATTCCAGGACTGATGCTCCATGGCCGCCTCGTCGAGCATGCGTCCTCTCTTCATCTCCTTGCCGAGAAAGAGATTGGCGACGACGTCGAGGTTGTCACAGAGCGCCAGGTCCTGGAAGACGGTGGCCACTCCGGCCTGCTGTGCATCGCCGGGGCCCCCGAAGTGCGCAGGCTCGCCATCGAGAAGGATCTGGCCGCCATCATGCTGGTACACGCCGGCGATGATCTTCACGAGAGTGGACTTGCCTGCGCCGTTGTCGCCGACCAGGGCGACCACTTCGCCTCGGCCGACAGAGAGGGTGATGTCGGACAGCGCCTGGACAGCGCCGAACCTCTTGTTGACCCCGCGGAGTTCGAGGATCGGAGTGGCGGCATCCGCCTGTGGGTTGGTAGAAATCGAAGACATTCGTTCGGGCTCCTTGATGGGTGGCGAGCAGCCGGAGAGAAGGGGGCGACCGCAATGAGCGCGCCGCCCCCTTCGCGTTACTTGAGAGCGAGCTCAGCGCAAGCGCTGGTGAGCTCTGCGGTGCAGATCTCTTCGGCGGTGTAGACGCCGTCCGCGATGACCGTGTCCGAGATGTTCTCAGCGGTCAGGGCGACCGGGGTGAGCAGCGTCGTGGGGATGCCGTTCGTCTCGGAGCTGCTCTTCGGCTCATCACCGCGCGCGAGTGCGACCGCAGCCTCGGCGGCGTCCGTGGCCTGCTGCTTGATCGACTTGTACACGGTCATGTACTGAGTTCCGGCGACGATGCGCTGGACGGCCTCGAGCTCGGCATCCTGGCCGGTCACCGGCGGTACCGGAGAGATTCCCGCTCCGATGAGGGCGGCTACAACCCCACTTGCGGTGCTGTCATTGCCGGCGTACACGCCGATCAGCGAGTCTCGATCGATCGTTCCCAGCTGCCCCTCCACCCACTGCTGCGCGTCGGCGGCCGCCCAGTTCGGAGTATCGAACTCACCGACGATGGTGAAATCAGTGCCGTCGATGACTTTGTGCGCACCTTCTTTGTACTGCGCAGCATTCGGGTCGGTCGGCGCACCGTTGACCATGAGCAGATCCCCGGTGGTCACGCCCTGTTCGGTGAGGTGATCGACCAGCGTCTGCGCCTGCAGGACACCGACCTGAGGGTTGTCGAAGGAGACGTAGTAGCCGACGTTCTCGTTGTCGATCAGTCGGTCGTACGAGATCACGGGGACCCCTGCGGAGTTTGCCGTGTCGACCAGCCCCTCCCCCTGAACGGAGTCGGCGGCGTTGAGCACCACCACGTCGGGCCCCTGGGCGAGAACGGACTCCAACTGCGACTGCTGCAGAGTCGGGTCGCCGTTGGCATTCGAGTAGAGCACCTTCGACCCCGGGGCCAGCTCTTCGATGGCCGCTTCGAACAGAGGCTTGTCGAAAGCTTCGTACCGAGTGGTGTTCGATTCCGGCATCAGGAAAGCGATCGTGAGGGCCTCGTCTCCGCTGTCGTTCGTGGCGGAACAACCCGAGAGGACGAGAGCCGCGACGGCCCCCAGACTCAGCGTGATCAGACGCATGTTCTTGTGCTTCATTGCAGGTCTCCATGGATTCGCGGTGTCGGCATTGACGATTCCGCCGACGATGGCGGTGAGCAGGAGCCGGTCGAGACCGGTCGCTCGGGAACGAGAATGACCCTGCCATCGAAATAGCTCAATTGTCAAACATCGTCGCTCAAGTGAGCGCTTTCGGAATTGCTACGCTTCCCCCGGCGCCCGATGAGATGACTTCACGCCTCACGCACGCAGCGCCCCGGGAATCGAGTTCCCGGGGCGCCGAACGTACAGCCGGAGCGTTTAGCTCGAAGCCAGAAGCCGCGTTGCCAGCGAAGAATCCGTCACGACCGAGTGGATGAGCCCCGACCGCAGCGCACCGCGCACGGCGTTCGTCTTCGACGCACCTCCAGCCACTGCGATGACCTCCGGAATCTGCTTCAGCTGCTCGGCTGTGATCGCGATCGTCAAGTCGTTGAGATCAGGCACGATCGCGCCGTTGGCGTCGTAGAGGGTCGCGGCCACTTCACCGACGACCCCCCGATGCACGAGTTTCTGCGCCAGTCCGAGCTCGTCGGCTGCGTCGTAGAGCTGCGAGTTCGGTGGAACCCAGGATCCGACCGCGACGACACCCTTGGTCACGCGCGGAAAGTGCGCGAAGGCGTCGGCGATCAGACGGTCCGAACGAAGCGCCGCCGCTGTCGTCGCACTCCGAACGATCAGGGGCGCGAAGATCGGATAGCTCGCGCCGCGACTGGTGGTGGACACGCGACGGATGATCTCCACCGAGTGCTCCTTGACGGGCCCCGCCACACCACCCAAAGCGACGAGGTCACAGGTCGGAAGGTGATTCAGGTAACGCGCCATCGCGTTCAGTGTCCGCCCGGAAGTGAAGCCGAGCATGTCCCCTTCGACGACGATCTCTTCCAGCAATTGGGCGGCAGCACGACCCAGCACCTCCTGGATCGCCTCAGGCTCAGGGCTGGGCGTGCGCACGACGACGGCTCGCTTCAGTCCGAACTTCCTCGTCAGCGCCATCGAGAGGTGGGTGTCGACATCCGATGGCTCTTGAATCTCGATGCGCACGATGCCCAGCTCGCGCGCCTTCTCGATCATCCTCGCGACTTTGAATCGAGAGACGCCGAGTTCAGCAGCGATCCCTACATGGCTGTCACCGTCGATGTAGAAACGTCGCGCCGCATGCGTCAGCTGGACCAGCTCGTCTGGCTTCATTGGCTTCCCCTCAACAGGATCAATCTAGTCTCAAGCCACCCTAGCGCTCAATTGAGCGCAAGGGTTGCCCATTTGAGAATCGTGTTCTATCGTTGTCGCAAGCGGCCCAGGGTCGGGCCGAGAACCGCGACGGAATGACCCGTCGCAGGAGGACGAAATGATGGACTACACCGAGTCGGCCGCCGTTCCTACGGGGATGGGCGAGCACCCCGTCGCCCTCGAGGTACGTGACGTCGAGAAGGCTTTCTCCGGCATCCCCGTTCTACGAGGCGTGTCGCTCAGCTTGAGGCCCGGAACGATCACCGCCCTCGCCGGCGAGAACGGCGCAGGGAAGTCGACTCTGATGAAGATCGCTTCCGGTCAGTATCGGGCCGACGCCGGCACTGTCCTTGTACGCGGAGACGAGCTGCCCACCGGGGACTCTGCCGCTGCGACCCGTCACGGCGTGGCTATCGTTCCTCAGGAACTCGCGTCGATGCTCGAGATGACGGTGTACGAGAACATCTTCATCGGTCGTGAGCTGAAGGGCCCGACGGGGCTCCGTCGCCAGGCCATGGCTGAAGAGGCCGCCCGCGACTTGGAAGAGTTCGGCGTCGACATCAGCCCGAATCGTCGGATGGGCACGCTCCCCGTCGGCATCCGCCAGATCATCGAGATCATCAAGGCGACGAGGACGGGAGCGCGAGTCGTCCTGCTGGATGAACCGACCAGCGCCATCGCGGTGCGGGAGGTTCAGCGACTGGTCAGCGTCATGCGCAAGCTGCGCGATCAAGGCGTCGCTCTTCTGTTCACGACGCACAAGATGGAAGAGATGCGGGAGCTCGCAGACCACGTGATCGTGCTGCGCGACGGCCGGCTGGTCCTCGACACCGAGATGAAGGCCGTGAAAGACGATGAGATCGTCACGGCGATGATCGGCCGAGAACTGGAGAATCTGTTCCCCGAGCTGCCCGAGCATGGCGAGAACGTCATCCTCGAAGTCCGCGATCTGCAGGTGGACGGCGCGGAGGAGCCCGTCAGCCTCACCGTACGCGCCGGAGAGGTCGTCGGCCTCGCCGGGCTCGTGGGAGCCGGCCGGACCGAGTTGATGGAAGGGATCTTCGGCATGCGCCGCACCCTCGACGGCGAGATCCTGGTCCGCGGCAAGAAGGTCCGCCGCAACCGCCCCGACGCATCCATCGCCGCGAACATGGCACTCGTGCCGGAGGATCGCAAAGGCGCGGGAGGCGTCCTCAGCATGGACATCCTCGACAACGGGAGCCTGCCTCGACTCAAGTCCTTCACCATCGCGGGATGGCTGCGTCAAGGACGCCGCCGCGAAGCGGTTCAGCAGGCGACGACTGCGGTCAGGCTGAAGAGCCGAGGACTCAAGCAGAGCATGGAGACGCTCTCCGGCGGCAACCAGCAGAAGGTCGTCTTCGCCCGATGGCTCGTCGGAGATGTGGACGTGTTGCTTCTCGATGAGCCCACCCGAGGCGTCGACGTCGGAGCACGGAGCGAGATCTATCGGATCATTCTCGACCTCGCATCCAAAGGCATGGCAGTCGTCATGGCGTCCAGCGACATGCCGGAGATCCTCAGCCTTTCGCACCGCGCCTACGTGATGCGCGAAGGACGCCTCGTCGGAGCGCTCACTCGCGCCGAGCTCGGCGATCCCGATGTACAGGACACCATCTTCCGGTTGGCCAGCGGACTGGTCGACACCAAGCACGATGAGCAGCTTCACCACAAGAAGGGACGCTCCGCATGAGCACCGAAACACTGACCGCCCAGAGCGGTCGACACAGAGTAATCGCGCTCGCCAAGTACATCGCGGTGCGCTATGCCATGGTGCTCGTCCTGCTCGTGGTGATCGGGTACTTCATGTACCGCAGCGCCCGGTTCGCGACGACGGACAACGTGGTGACCATCCTGGTGGCCGCCGCACCGTTCGCCCTCATCGCCCTCGGACAGACACTCGTCATCCTCACCGGTGGCATCGACCTTTCGGTCGGCAGCGTGATCGCCTTGAGCGCGATGGCAGGAGCATTGGCGGCCAAGACCTTCCCTGATTCGATCTGGCTGGCCCTTGTCGTCGCCGTGCTGGTCGGACTCGCTGCGGGGTCCATCAACGGCTTCGTGGTCTCGGTGATGAAGGTCCCGCCGTTCATCGCCACGTTGGGAATGCTCACTCTCGCCTCCGGTCTCGCCTACGTCATCGGAGGCGGTGCCCCGATCAACGGCCTGCCTTCGGAGTTCGGCGCCATCGCGAACACCCAGTTCTTCGGTCTCACCATCCCGGTCATCCTCATGATCGTGGGCATCATCGGTCTCGGAATCGTCATGCGTCGCACAGCGTGGGGCATGCGCGTCTACGCCGTCGGTGGAAACGAACTCGCGGCGCGGATCGCCGGAGTGAAGACCGGGCGCGTCCTCTTCTCCGTCTATGCCATCAGCGGCGCTCTCGCCGGCTTGTCGGGAATCATGCTCGCATCTCGAGTCATCACCGGAGCGCCGACCCTCGGTCAGGGCTACGAGCTCGACGCGATCGCCGCCGTCGTGATCGGTGGCGCCAGCCTCCTGGGCGGACGCGGCACCGTATGGGGCACCGCACTGGGACTCCTTCTGATCCAGACACTCAACAACGGACTCGACATCCTGACCATTCCCGCCTACTGGCAGGACGTCATCAAGGGTGTCCTCATTGTCGCGGCCGTCGCCGTCGACGTCTGGGCCGCCAAGCGGCGATCCTGACCTTGCACCACACCTGAGAAAGGAAATCAATGAAGATCTCACACAGCATGCGCCGCCGCATCGCCGGCGTCAGCATCGCAGCAACCGCCTTGGTAGCCCTCACCGCCTGCGGAGCTGGCGATCCGTCCGCGCAGCAGGACAACGGAGACGGCCCTGAGCGAGTCACCGTCGGCGTCACCGTCTACAACATGTCCTCCTTCATCACGGAGGGCAAGGAGGGGATCGACACCTACGCCGAGGAGAACAACATCGAGATCCTCTGGAACTCGGCGAACAACGATGTCACCACGCAGGCTTCGCAGGTCGACCAGTACATCCAGGCAGGCGTCGATGCGATCGTCGTCGTGCCCGTGCAGGCCGACACGCTGGCGCCACAGGTATCGGCCGCCGTCGCGGCTGGAATCCCGATCCTCGACGTCAACGCAACGCTCAACAACGATGAGATCACCGCGAGTGTGCAGCCCGACGACGTCGCAGCCGGCTCCCAGGAAGCCCAGATGATGGTCGACAAGCTCGGCGGCAAGGGCAATGTCGTCATCCTGCAGGGCCCCCTCGGCGGATCCGGTGAGATCAACCGCGGCGCCGGCATCGACAAGGTGCTCGCCGAGAACCCGGACATCAAGGTGCTCACGAAGGACACCGCGAACTGGAGCCGCGATGAGGCCGTCAACAAAGTGAAGAACTGGATCTCCGCCTTCGGAGACGACATCGACGGTGTCATCTCCCAGAACGACGACATGGGACTCGGTGCCCTCCAGGCTCTCCGCGAGGCCGGTATGGCAGATGTTCCCGTTGTGGGGATCGACGGCATCGAGGACGGTCTGAACGCCGTCAAGGACGGCACCTTCATCGGCACCTCGCTGCAGAACGGCACGGTGCAGCTTGCCACCGGAGTCGCCGTCGCCGCGAAGATCGCGCGCGGTGAGGACGTGGAGAAGAACACCGTCTACCTGATGCCTCCGATCACCTCGGAGAACGTCGATGCAGCCATCGAGCACGTCGTCTCCGACCGCGAGACCTTCCTCGCAGGCCTGTCCGAGCTGATCGAAGAGAACCTCAAGACCGGCGACATCGCCTTCGAGGATCTCCCGGGCCAGACCCGCGAGTAACCACCGAGGGAGGCGGTCGAGCGATCGGCCGCCTCCCGTCCTCCCCACCCCGATCCATCAGGAGAACACCGTGTCGTCTCTCGAAGACCTCCACGACGATGTCGATTCGCGCATCGTGTCCACCGCTCGCGGCGTGATCGAACGCGAAGCCCGAGCGCTCAGCGGAGTCCCCGCCCAGATCGGCCCCGACTTCGCCCAGATCGTTCAGGCCGTCCTCGCGCTCGAGGGAAAAGTGGTCACCACCGGCACGGGAACATCCGGCATCATGGCCGAACGCCTCGCACACCTCCTCGCTGTCTCCGGCACGCCCGCGTTCTACCTGCCCTGCCTGGACGCGCTCCACGGCGGCATGGGAGCCATCTCGGCCTCGGACTACGTCATCGCCTTCTCGAAGGGCGGACGGAGTGACGAACTGATTCAGCTCACCTCTCGCCTCGTTGCTCGTGGAGTGCACGTCCTGGCCGTGACAGAGAAGCCTGATTCGCCGTTCGCGGCGGCCGCCAGCACGGTGGTTCGGCTTCGCACGGATCCGGTCGACGCCGACCCGGGTGGACTCATCGCCATGGGGTCCACGCTCGTCGTGGGAGCCTGGGGGGATGCATTGGCAGCCACTCTGATGCGCCTCCGTGACCACTCGTGGGAAGACGTCGTCGACATCCACCCCGGAGGCTACGTGGGAGTTCAGCATGAACTTCCCGAAGACCAAGGACTCGACTCGTGACCGGCTTCCCACTCGTCGCCGGCATCGACTCCTCCACCCAGTCGACCAAGGTCGAGCTGCGTGCCCTGGACACCGGCCGCGTGGTCGCCCGGGGCAGCGCGCCGCACCCGCCGGTGACTCCCCCCGTCAGCGAGCAGTCGCCACAGGCATGGTGGTCGGCGCTCGTGTCCGCGTTCCGCGATGCCATCGCCCAGGTCCCCGGCGGCAGGGTGCAAGCGGTCTCGGTCGCGGCGCAATGCCACGGGCTGGTCGCGCTCGACGACGAGAACGAGGTGATCCGCCCGGCGAAGCTGTGGAACGACACCACTTCCACCCCGCAGCTGCGCGAGCTTCTGAAGCGCCTCGGGTCCACGAACGTCATCGACCGCGTCGGAACACTGCCCACCGCTGCCTTCACGATCGGGAAGATCGCCTGGCTGGCCGAGCAGGAGCCAGAGAACTTCGCGCGCACGCGGCACATTCTCCTCCCCCACGACTACCTGACCTTCCGCCTCACGGGGAACTTCGTGACAGACCGGTCCGAAGCCTCGGGAACCGGCTACTACGACGCGGATCGCAACGTGTACCTTCCGGAGTTCCTGCGTGAGATCAGCAGCAATACTCCGTGGGAGCAGATGCTCCCCCAGGTCGGCCGGCCGGATGACGTGGCCGGCTATGTGACACCAGCTGCCGCTGCGGAGCTCGGGATCACCGGTCAGATCCCCGTAGGCGTGGGGGGCGGCGACCAGCATGCAGCGGCGCTCGGATTGGGAGTTCGCACCGGGGACGTCGTGTACTCCATCGGCACCAGCGGAGTCGTATCCACCGTCACGAACGAGGCCGTGCGAGACGAGACCGGATGGGTCGACGGCGTAGCCGACATGACCGACGGCTTCATGCCGCTGGTGAGCACTCTCAACGCGGCGAAGGTCACAGATACCTTCAGCCGGATCCTCGGCGCACCACACGAGGAGCTCTCGCGTCTCGCACTCGCCGCGCCCTCTGACCGTGTGGGTCCGATGCTTGCTGCGTATCTCGACGGTGAACGCACTCCCGACCTGCCCGGCGCGACGGGGATTCTCGCGCACCTGACCACCGACACGACTCGCGAAGAGGTGGCCCGCGCGGTGTATGAGGGCGTGCTGCTCGGCTTGGTGAAGGGCCAACAGGCCATCGAGCGTATGAATGTCGCCACCGGCGCAGACATCCTGATCGTGGGTGGCGGTGCCCGTTCGGAGGCATACCCGCAGCTGCTCTCCGATCTGCTGGGCCGCGACGTTCTCACGGCCGACGTCACCGAAGCGACAGCAGCGGGTGCAGCGGTGCAGGCTGCCGCCGTCGCCCACGGAATCGACGTCGCTGCTCAGCGCGACGCATGGGCGCCGCGCCGACGCGTCCTCTCGACCCCGCGCACCACTTCTCGTTCGATTCGAGACGCCTACGACCGAGTCGCCGGTCTGCGCGCCCTGGACCGGTCGTGAAAGTCAAGGTCGCGCCATGGGGTCGAAGCTTGAGTGGGCGGGGACTGGCCGGGAGCCTGTTCGCGGCGCCAGCCCACGAACGTCTGGACGCCGCTCACGCTCTTCATGCAGAGGGGCTCGCGGTGCATGTCGATCTCATCGTGCGACAGGACGGAACACACCGGGGCGTCACACCTGCTCAGGTCCGAGCTGTGCGGTCGGAGCTTCCGCACGCGAGTATCGACCTGCATCTCATCGTCGAAGGCGACCCCCGCGACTCTCACACCCACGCAGCGATCGAGGAGGCCATTCACATGGGCCTGGATCTCGGTGTCGAGCGGATCAGTCTCTCCCGAGAACTGCTGGACTGCTATCACTCCGCCCTCCAAGACGCGCGGCAGAGGGGACTTGCTGTGTGGTGTGAACTTCCGCACGATGCTCCTGCGGACCCCGTCGCCGGGGCCGACGGACTCTTGATCATGCTCATTCGCCCAGGCACCACCGAAGCCGCAGACCCCGCGGGACTCACGACAGTGCGCGCCCTGGCCGGGCGAGTGCCGGTGGGCGTCGACGGCGGGGTCACAGAAACCCTCGCACGCGAGTGCGCAGATCTCGGAGCGTCCCCGATCATCTCGGGCCGCGCCCTGCTCACCACCAGCTGACTGAAAGGAACACCATGACCACTGAAACTCCGCAGAAGATGCGCGCCAGCGTTCTTCTGGCACAGAACGAGCTCACCATCGAGGAGCGCGACGTCCCCGTACCCGGTCCGCACGAGGTCCTCGTGGAAGTCGCTGCCGTGGGAGTCTGCGGCTCAGATGTCCACTATTACCGCCACGGCAAGATCGGGGACTTCGTCGTAGATCGCCCGATCGTGCTCGGCCATGAGATCTCCGGCCGGATCGTCGCAGTCGGCGACCATGTGTCCGCGGATCGCGTGGGCCAGCGAGTCGCAGTCGAACCGCAGAAGCCCTGCCACCGCTGCCGTCAGTGCCTCGCCGGACGCTACAACCTCTGCCCCTTCATGGAGTTCTACGCGACCCCGCCGATCGACGGAGCCTTTGCCGGCTACGTGACGATCGAATCCGCGTTCGCTCACTCCGTCCCTGACTCTCTCTCGGATGAGGCAGCAGCGCTGCTCGAGCCTCTTTCCGTCGCCATCACGACGATGCGGAAGGCACATATCGTTCCAGGATCACGAGTGCTGATCGCCGGCGCGGGCCCCATCGGGATCATCTGCGCCCAGGCGGCCCGGGCTTTCGGCGCTGCCGAGATCATCGTCAGCGATCTGGTGCCCGAGCGCCGCGAGCGCGCGCTTCGGTACGGGGCGACCAGCGTCATCGACCCTGCGCAGACGGATGTGGCCACGGCCGGCCTCGATGTGGATGCATTCATCGATGCATCCGGCGCCCCGCGCGCGGTGTTCTCCGGAATCAAGGCTGTGGGTCCCGCCGGCTACGCGGTCCTGGTGGGCCTGGGCAACTCCGAGATGAACCTGCCCGTAGAGCACATTCAGAACCTCGAGGTCTCTGTCACCGGCATCTTCCGCTACACCGATACGTGGCCCGCTGCCATCCACATGGTCGCCTCAGGCCAGGTCGAGCTCGACTCGCTCGTCACAGGACGCTTCGGACTCGAAGACGTCCGCGATGCGCTCGACAGCGACCTGGACGCGGACAGCCTCAAGTCGATCGTTTACCCGCGGCGCTGACCGCCGTCATAAAGAAAGGCATCACTATGACTTCCCCCTTCGACCTCACCGGCCGTACCGCCGTCGTCACCGGCGGCAACCAGGGTCTCGGCAAGGCCTTCGCCTTCGGTCTCGCAGAGGCCGGCGCGCGCGTCGCCATCGTCGGCCGCAGTGCAGAACGCAACGCGCTCGTCGCTGACGAAGCGGCAGCAGCCGGTCACGAGTTCGTCACCATCGCCGCCGACATCACCGACGACGCGCAGGTGTCTCGGATGACCCAGGAAGCCCTCGACGGGCTCGGTGGCCGGATCGACGTTCTCGTCAACAACGCGGGAACCTGCTACCACAACGAGTCGTTCGCGGTCACTGATGAAGAATGGCAGAACGTGTGGGACCTGAATGTCCGTGCGCTGTGGAAGGCCACGATCTCGGTGGGCGAGCACATGCGTGACTCCGGAGGCGGCTCGATCGTCAACATCGGAAGCATGTCGGGCCTGATCGTCAACCGCCCGCAGTGGCAGCCGGCGTACAACGCCTCCAAGGCGGCCGTGCACCACCTCAGCAAGTCGCTCGCGGTCGAGTGGGCACCGTACAACATCCGTGTGAATGCCCTCGCCCCCGGGTACGTGAAGACGGAGATGGCTCCGGTCGATCGTCCGGACTTCCAGCGCTACTGGGTCGAGGATGCTCCGCAGCAGCGATTCGCCCTCCCCGAGGAGATCGCACCGAGCGTCGTCTTCCTGGCGAGCGACGCCGCGTCGTTCATCACCGGGTCCGTGCTCGTCGCCGACGGCGGCTACACCGCCGTCTGATGAAAGGACACAGTCATGACTGACATTCGCCGTATCGTCGTCAATTCCATCGACGACATCCGCGTCGAGGAGATTCCGGCGCCCGCTCCGCAGAAGGGCGAGGTGCTGGTCAAGAGCACCGTCGTCGGCATCTGCGGCAGCGACATGCACGCCGCTCACGGACGCCACCCCTTCATGTCCCTGCCCTTCTGGCCAGGGCACGAGGTCGTAGGTGTCGTCACAGAGGTGGGCGAAGGCGTCTCCGAATCGCTTCGCGACCAGCGGGTCGTGATCGAGCCGAACCTGGCCTGTGGGCACTGCGAGCAGTGCCTCCAAGGCCGATACAACATCTGCTCGACTCTCGATGTCTTCGGTTGCCAGACCCCCGGCGGCATGACCGACCGGTTCGTCATCGCCGCGGACCGGGTGATCCCGCTCTCCGACAGCATCGACGACCTGTGGGCTTCACTCATCGAGCCGCTGGCGACTCCCGTGCACGCCGTCCGCCGAGCCGGTGATCTGTCCGGCAAACGCGTGGTGGTGTTCGGGGCCGGACCCATCGGCCTGTTCCTGACCGTCGCGGCGCTGGACGCGGGCGCTGAGCGTGTGGTCGTCGCCGACCTTCTGCCCTCCAAGCGTGCGCGCGCCGAACGTCTCGGCGCGGCCGGTTCGTTCGACCCCACGCTGCCGGATGCCGCCGCCACCGCCACCGAACTCCTCGGCGGGCACGCACACGTGGTGTTCGACGGTGTGTCTCGCGCGTCGACGGTCGCCCTGGCGATCGACGTGCTCGCGAAGGGCGGCAAGCTCATGACGGTGGGAGTCCCCGCCGGCGAGACGCCCATCAGACTCGACCTCGTGCAGGACCGGGAACTCGAGATCTTCGGGAACCTCATGTACGTCCGGGAAGATGTCCTCCACGCGATCGACCTCCTCGAACGTCGCCCCTTCCCCATCGAGGAGATCGTCACGGCCACCTTCTCGCTCGAGGACGCCGCGAAGGCGTTCGCCGCGTCCGACGACCCCGAGCAGGTGAAGGTGCTCGTCACCGTCCCCTGACGTACCGATCACCGTGGCACGGGCCTCCTGCGTCCGTGCCACGGTCACCACCCGGGCTCGTGTGACCGTTCGGCCACCCGACGATGCGCGACGAGCCATGACAAGCCTCAGAAGGAAGCACGGCGCAGACATGATGTCAGCACACCATCTCAGCTTCACCGCCGTCCTCTTCGACATGGACGGCACTCTGGTCGACTCCCTCTCGGCCGCGGAAGCGACATGGACCCGACTCGCCGCCTATGCAGATGCTCCGCCACGCGACGTAATCGACTATTCACACGGACGGCAGATCGTCGACAGCGTCGCCCGCTTCCTCTCCGACCTGTCACCGGCCGAGCAGGTCACCATCACACGACGGCTCCTCGAGCAGGAGATCGAAGAAGCATCCTCCGCCGTGGAGGTGCCGGGTGCCGCCTCGTTGATGACCGCGCTGCTCGATCACAAGGTGCCGGTCGCGGTTGTGACCAGCGCCACGCGAGACCTCGCCATCGCGCGAATGACCCACGCTGGTGTGCCCATACCCGGAGTCCTCGTCTCGGCCGAAGACGTCTCACACGGCAAGCCGGCGCCGGATCCCTACCTGCACGCCGCTTCGCTGCTCGGGACACCGCCCGACGATTGCCTTGTCTTCGAGGACGCCGAAGCGGGAATCCGCTCCGGCCTGGCATCGGGAGCGCAGGTCGTCGTTCGCGGCATTCACGAGTCATCGACGACGGCGGACCTCGTACGCATCGTCGACTATGAGGGCGCGGAGTTGGCCTTCGCCGACGGGCGCGCCCAGCTGGCATTCCCCGCATCCACGCCACCAAGCGTCTACAGTCAGCCGAACCCTCGGGAAGGACCACAATCATGACTTCTGACTTCAGCGACAAGACAGCTCTCGTCACAGGCGCGGCGAGCGGCATCGGAGAGGCGATCTCGCAGCTGCTGGCCGAACGAGGAGCGACCATCGTCGCGGTCGACCGGTCTGACCGAACCGCGTCTGTCTGCGACGCTCTGCCTGGAGACGGGCACACCTTCATCCGCACAGATCTCACCGATGCCACCGCTTCCGTCGCCATCGCCGCACAGCTCGAGGCCACGGGAACGATTCCCGACATTCTCGTGAACTGCGCCGGCATCGCTGTCGTGAAGCCGGCCATCGATATCTCGGCCTCGGAGTGGCAGAGCGTCATCGATGTGAATCTCAACGCCGCATTCTTCCTCTCTCAGGCGATCGGCGGTTTGATGCTCACGCGCGGAAGCGGGCGAATCATCAGTATCGCTTCGCAAGCCGCGACCGTCGCTCTCGAAGGGCACGTCGCCTACTGCGCGTCGAAGTCAGCACTTCTCGGCATGACTCGCGTACTGGCACTGGAGTGGGCGTCCGCCGGCATCACCGTCAACACGGTGTCGCCGACCATCGTGAACACGCCGATGGCGACGGCGGAATGGTCTGGCGACAAAGGGGATCGCGCACGCGCCGCGATCCCCGTCGGTCGATTCGCCGAACCGGCCGAAGTCGCAGGGCTGGTCGCCTACCTCGCGAGCGAAGAATCAGCGATGATCACCGGTCAGGATGTCAGGATCGATGGCGGCTACACGATCGCCTGAGCCGTAAGCTCGCGGTCTCTTTACTTCACGCCCTTGATCGGCAGGATCAACAGCGCCCCGAGGACGGCCGAGGCCGCACCCGCGAGGAACAACGCCGCGAAGTTCTGAGGGTTCGTCGCTCTCGCCCCGACCATGAGAAGCGTGGGAGCGATCGCCGGCACGACGGAGGACGGCGGGGTGCTCGCGAGGTTCATGATTCCGAGGTCCTTCGCGGGGTTCTGCTGGTCCGGCAGGACATCCATGATCAGGGCATAGTCCACCGCGAAGTACACGCCCTGACCGATCCCCATCACTGCCACCGCCACCGCCACGAGGAACATCGGGTAGGTCGTCGCCATCGCGGTGAGGCTGAGCCCGACTGCGAGACGATCGCCGAAGCGATGACGAAGGGCTTGCGTCGGCCGCCCCTGTCCGAGAGCTTCGCGAGCAGCGGAGCGAAGATCAGCGAAAGCCCGGTCGACACGATGCCTGCGATCAGAATGGACGTGCCCACCGTCGCCGGGTCGTTGTGGTGGATCATGATCAGGTAGAACGCCTGGGATCGGGACTATCGCCGCGCGACGACGGCCACGTCCTCCGTGCGGATCTGGTCAGTCGCTATGTCTATCGTCGTTTCGTCCGGCGTGCGCCGGAAGATGAGCTTGAAGATCGGGAAGAACACGGCGCAGGAGATGAGGGCGTTGATCAGCATCGTGAGCACGTCGGCCACGGCCTCGCCTGCGCTCCCCATGCCCCAGGTCGTGATCAGCAGTTCGTAGACGGGGCCCTTGTAGAGACCCTGGAGCGCGGCGGCGGCGAACGAGATGACCACGTATGCCACCGCATACCAGAGGGCGGCCCACCAGGGGTTCGTGTTCGACTTGAACGTGATATTGCGCTGTGCGAAGAAATTGGCCACCTGCGAGATCGCCAGAGTGAGCTGGACAGCGAGGAAGTACGCCAACCCGCCGCCGCCCGTGGACCACGACGAACGAGGTCGCTCCGTCCGTCGCCTCGCTCGTCGTGTAGCTCTCGGGCTCAGCGAAGCACGCCGTCACCCCAAGGGCGGTGACACGCTGTCGTACAGCCCCGACAGCGGTATCGAGCTCATCGAGGAAGTCGACGGGGATGCGCTCATTCTCCGTGCGATCGCACCACCGGCCCGCAATTTAAACGATAATGGATTTTATGGCTGAGATCGATGAGAACGACATGCGCGCCGTCGGCTATGACGCTCCGGGCGACCCCCTTGTGCTGCACGAGATCCGCCTTGCCCGGCCCGAGGTGCTGCCCAGCGAGGTCCTCGTGCGAGTCCACGCCTCCAGCATCAATCCCATCGATTGGCGAACCCGCGGAGGATGGCGGACACCCGCCGCTCACGCCGCCGCGCCGGGTGTCCAAGTGCTGGGGTGGGACGTCTCGGGGACGGTGGCGGAGATAGGGCACGGGGTCCACCGGTTCCGCGTGGGGGACGAGGTGTTCGGACTCCCATGGTTCCCCCGACCCGCACGCGCGAATGCAGAGTTCGTCGCAGCCCCCTCGCGGCAGTTCGCACGAAAGCCCGAGAACCTCAGCCACGCCGAGGCCGCTGCCCTGCCGCTTGCCGGCCTGACGGCCCTCCATGCACTGACTGTCGCCGCGACGACGCGGGCAGGTCAGCGTGTGCTTGTCCATGCGGGAGCCGGTGGCGTCGGGCACCTCGCCATTCAGATCGCGCACAGCCTCGGAGCCGAGGTCGTCGCGACGGCACGCACGTCACAGCACGATTGGCTCCGCAGTCTCGGTGCGACCGAGGTGATCGATCATCACGTCCACCGGTTCGAGGAGGTGTTGCGGCCAGTCGACGTCGTCCTCGATCTCGTGGGCGGTGACGTCGGACCGCGATCGGTAGCGGTATTGAAGGCGGGTGGCACCCTGGTGCGGGTGGCACCCGGACCGGACGACGTGCTGCTCGCCGCGGCCGCCCGGGAAGGGGTTACCGTCACCCCCGGCATCCTCGTCGAGCCAGACGGTGCCGGTCTCGACTACCTCGCAGCACTCGCGGAAACAGGACGACTGACGCCCCGCATCTCCCGCGTCTATCCCATCTCAGGGCTCGCTGACGCGCATGCAGCGGCCGCGGAAGGGCACACGGTCGGCAAGATCGCCATCTCCCTCGGCCCGGATGACTGGCAGAATGAGTGATGCACATGACGGCGGTTCGATATGGATGAGAGCGGGCGAGATCGGTGGCGAGGACGCGGACGGCGGCTACCGTCGCGGTGACACGTTCATCACGAGATTGGGTCTCGCTCGACGGTGAGCCTCTCCGGCTCGCCGAGCAGATCGTCATCGAGACGATGGCCCGCTCAGACGTCATGTCAAGGTCCGATCTGGCCGCTAAGACCCAGCTTCCTCGCTCCACCTTGGTCTCGGCGATCACCTCGCTCCTCGCACGAGGGTTGATCTCCGGAACCGATGGCCTGACGAAGGGGCCCGGGGCGGGACGCCCGTCCCATCAGATCCGACTCACGCTGGCCGACAAGCGCCTCCTGTTCGTCGACATCGATCCGACGTCCCCACAGATGACTTTGGCGACCTGCCGTGGCGACATCGGACCGTCCAGCGATGTCGACGAGACATTCGTCTTCGCGGACGAGCGCAGCGCCCCGCCGTCGGCCACAGACCTCGACCCTGCGTCGGCCCTGCGATTCCAGGCGCTCGCACGAGCGCACTCCGTCGATGCCGTCGTCGTGGCCGTACCCGGAGCGACCCGGGCGACGTCGTCCGGCCGTGCGATACCGAAGAGTCCGTCGAGCCCCTCCGTTTCCGGCGTCCCGGTCGCCGTGGAGACATACGCTAACCTCGCCGCGATGGGCGAGGCATGGTTCGGCACGACGAAGTCGGCCACCAATGCCGTCTATGTGTCGGCACGCGCGATGGTCGGCGTGGGGCTCACTCTCGACGGCCGCCTCCTGCGCTCTGGAAGCGTGACGAATGCGGACCTCGCCCGCCTCTCGTCCGAGAGGCAGGCGGAGTGGCGGGTTCTCCACGACCCCGCGCTCGTCCGCGCGCAGGGTCCGGATTCGACCCGCGAGCACGCGGCCGTGAACTTCGGTCGTGCCGTCGGAGAGACGATCTCGAACCTCGTCACGACGATGGAACCGGACACCATGGTCATCGACGGCGCTCTGGGCGACGTCGCCCAGCTCGTGGCCGACACGATCTCCGCCGAACTCGGCTATCGCTCGCGCCTGCGCAGCGACCAGTTGCCGCACGTGCGACCTAGCGATCTCGGCGCGGATGCAGCGGCGTTCGGCGCCGTGGCACTCTTCCGCGACCGTCGTTTGGCTCAGTTGGCACCTGCATTCCATAGTCCGACTGTCTCCTGGTCGGACTGACCCGCCGGTATGCGCCGCGCGATGTCCGGCGTTTGACCCGCCGATCAGTCCCTGATGCCGGTTTCTTCTGTTCGCGCGCCGACATCCTGCCGTCCTTTACTCGGGGGGGGTGCCCGGCGCGCAGGTCAGCGGACGATGTCGACGCCCGTGGCGGGCGCGGGATCACGATTGCTCGGAATGGCGAGGTCGCCGTGGTGAGTGAGCGCCACAGCAGCCGCCCGAATGCCCGTGGGCGTTCAGCGGACACATGAGCTCTCTCACGATTTGCGACCCAGCACCATCGCTGCCCCGGGTCTACGAGCCGTTCGACTTGCTCCTCACCTACCCCCATGGACCATTCGATCTTGGGGTGGCTGTCACGGAGTCGACGATCCTTTCCGGAACTGACCGGATGTCGCTCGGGACTCATACCGGAACTCACGTGGACGCACCTCGTCACGTGCTACGAGGCAGTGTCGAGGCCCCAGGTGCCGCGCATCGGCTTCTGCACGCATGGAAGGTGCTTCATTGCGCGTCGATCAACCTTGCGCCTTGCTCGGCGCAAGTCGGGCTGGGAAGTGGCCCGTCAACCGGTGAGTCCGGGACCACTCCGCACCGTTTCTCAGCGGCTCTTCGGACAAAGAAAGAGGCCCCGCGATCCCTGTATTGATAAGGGTTCGCGGGGCCTTCGTGGTGGCGGTGACGGTGGGATTTGAACCCACGGTAGGGGGTTACCCTACACAACTTTTCGAGAGTTGCACCTTCGGCCGCTCGGACACGTCACCGCGGACTAGCTTACGACACCGGGGGCCGCTGCGCGAATCGAGAGCGGCGGCACCCGATCACCACGCGGCGGCGACTTCGGCGTGCGTGCGCAGGATGCCTTCGGTCGTCCGCTCGGGTGCACGCCCGATGCCGCACTCGGTCGCGACGCCGAACTCCGGGGCGAAGCGCTGCGCGACCGCGATGCGACGGGCAGCACCCTCGGCGCCGTCTTCGCGGTGCACGAGTCCGAGGTACAGCTCGCCGTGGTACTCGAGCTCGGCGAGCGGTGCGTAGTAGGCCTCGTCATCGCGCGCGATCGGCGCTGGCAGGTGCAGCCAGGTCAGCTCCCGAGCGGATGCCGAGGTCACGGCGTTCGCGTAGCGGACGAGGTTCGCGGCATCCGTCGGCTCGAAGAAGTGCTTCTCGGCGACGTCGCCGTAGCAGAGGTGGACGCCGACCTCGACGTCCGTCGGCACAGCATCGATGAACGCCGCCAGACGCGAGACGAGGCCGGGGAACGGGTCGCCCTCCCACCAGACGTCCATGACGCGTCCGAAGGCGGGAGCCGCCTCGATCACGCCCATCTCGCTCGCGACGTCCCACTGGATCGCGAGGTCATCGTGCGGGATCGCCGCGAGTATGTTGTCGACCTCGGCGAGCAGGGCAGCGGTGTACACCGGGTCGATCGCGGCACGGTCGTCGCCGAAGAAGAACGACGAGACCACGGCGACCGTGGTCGGCAGCGAGACCTGGAACCGCGTACCGGCCGGCACGACTCCCTCATCACGCAGGCGGCGGAAGATCGCATAGGACTCGATCGCGGCATCCGCGTATCCGAGCGGCGGGAGCTGGATCCTCGCAGCATCTACCCCGTCTGCGATGCGCAGCGCGCGGGCGTCGAGCCCGGCCTTGAACGGGATGGGCTCGTCGCCGATGCGCTCGATGCCGTCAGCCTCTCCGAGCACGTCGGGCTGGAACATGATCCAGTGGAATCGCTTGCCCACCTCACCGTCGGGGATGCGGCGCAGCAGCGGGCCGAGCACCTCCGCTGCCGTGCGGATCGTGGTCTCGGCATCGTCGTAGTTCACGCTGCCCACGAGGAGGGCACCCTGCGGCTGAGTCATGCTTCCAGGGTATCGCCGGGTCCTTTTCACCGGTGGTGCCCCCGGCGAGCATCGACGCCGCTGGTTAGGATGGCCTAAGGCATCCGACAGGGATGAGCCGCGAGGTCGAGGCACGGAGGGGACGCAATGGGCTTCATCACATCAGAGGCGCTGGCAGAGACCGGATACGTCGTCCTCGACGACCACGACCAGGCATCCGACCCCGCCGAATGGCTCGACCTCGACTACATCGGCTGGCGCTCGTCGGGCGTCACGCGCTTCGCCCCTCTGGCGAGCTACGCCGGCGAGATCGAATGCAACGGCTTCTGGAACCAGACCCCGCCCCGCACCGACAAAGACGGCGTGTGGGTCGAGTCGCAGGTCGCGATAGCCCCGACCCTGCAGCGCCGCGCCCTCGAGCCGGGTGCCGGAGTCGGCCGCTGCCGCGTGATCGAGCTGCAGCCCAACGAATACGCGGATGCCGTCTACAACCTGCACCAGGACGACAACAACCGCCTCAATGAAGACGGCACCGGCTGGGTCGTGCGCGGCTACTACAACCTCTCTGACGACTCCGACTCACTGCTGCTTCTGCGCTCCGACCGGTTCGATCCGGCGACCGAGATCCGCCTGCCGCTGCGCGAGGGGTCGCGGATCATCGTCGACACCCAACGCTTCTGGCACGCGGTCTGGCACCGCGGCACTGCCCCGCGCTTCGCGCTCATCACGTCGTGGACCTCGGGACCCGAGCTCGACGCCTACATCGAGGCGAACCACGGCGACCCGCGGCCGGCGACCATCGCGCTCGACCCACAGCTCGTCGACGACGCACAGGTCGAGCTGCACCGCCGCATCGAAGAGCGCCGCCGCGTCTTCGAGGCCCAGGGCATCGTCATGGAGCCCCGCGCCGACCTCAACGCCTGACCTCGGCCGGTCACCCCGTTTCGTCTCGTCGCTGCGCTCCTCGCTCGACGACCGGAAACGCCCCGCTGCGCCCTCACTCGACGAACGGAAACGCCCCGCTGCGCCCTCACTCGACGAACGGACCACATCCGGTCGTTGAGCGAGCGAAGCGAGACGAAACGCGCCACCCGACTACGCCGAGACCGTGCGCCCGTCTTCCAACCGGACGACGCGGTCTACCGTCCCGGCCGGCGGTGCGACGTGCGAGATCAGCAGCACGGACTGCTCCCCCGCCGCCTGCAGCAGGTCGCGCAGCAGAGCATCGGAGGCATCCGGGTCGACACCGGCCGTCGGCTCGTCGAGCACGAGCACCGGGAAGCCCCGCAGCAGCGCCCGCGCCAGGGCGATGCGCTGCGCCTGACCGCCCGAGACGAGCCCGCCGCGGTCGCCGACCCTGGCATCGAGTCCCCCGCGCTCGCGCACCCAGGCACCGAGACCCACACGGTCGAGCACGGCGAGCAGCTCGTCGTTAGTCGCCGAGTCACGGGCGAAGAGCAGATTCTGGCGGATGTCCTCATCGAACAGCTGCGGACTCTGCTCGCACAGCCCGATCGTGCGGCGGAGCGTGGGGCCTGACAGGCTCGCAGCATCCATACCGCCGAGGGAATACTCGCCCTCGACCCGCAGGAATCCGACGAGCGCAGCGGCCAGCGAGCTCTTGCCCGCCCCACTCGGCCCCGCCACCAGCACGCGCTCCCCCGGTTCCAGGTCGAGGTCGACCCCCCGCAGCGCGGGAGTGCCGCCCGGCCACCAGGCCTGGACGCCACGGAGTCGGATGGTCGGGGCGCCGGAGATCTCGGCATCCTCACCGTCATCCGACCGCAGCTCTGAGGGAACCTCGGAAGGCAGCACGTCGACGATGCGCTCGGCGCTCGACCGCACGCTGCGCCAGGATGCCGCGGCGATCGGCACCGCACCGAACACCTCGAACACGACCATCGGCACGAGCACCGCGACCGCGAGCCAGGGGCCGTCTATCGCGCCGGTCGCGAGCCCTGGTGCCGCGACAGCGAGCGCCCACACCGATGCAGCGCCGGCGACGGCCGAGACCACTCCGGCGGCGATCGCCTGCGCGAGCGAGGCCCTGCTGACGGCACGGCGGAGACCGGCATCCGCCTGTCGCACGCGCTCGCGCGCCTGCGGTTCAGCGCCATAGGCGAGCAGCACGTCGAGCGCGCCGAAGTAGTCGGTCAGCGCGGCCGAGAGGTCGCCACGGCGGCGGGAGACTGCAGCCTCGGCGCGGGATCCGAAGAGCCACCCCAGCCCGATCGCCGCGGCGGCCGCGATCACCAGGCACGCGGCGAGAGTGAGCGCGGCGGGCACCGACACGAACAGCAGGAATCCGACCGCTCCGAGTGCGACGAGCCCCGACACCGCCAGCGGCTGCACGACCCGCAGCGGCAGATTCTGCAGGTTCTCGACGTCGTCGACGAGCGCCGACTGCACCCGGCCGTGATCGGTGCGCCCGAGCCCCGCGGGAGACAGCGGAGTCAGCCGCCGCACCATGTCGGCCCGCGTCGAGGCGAGCTGACGCAGCGCCGCGTCATGTCCGCTCAGCCGTTCGAGGTAGCGGGTCACGGCACGCGACACCGCGAAGAACCGCACGCCCACGACAGCGATCGACAGTGGCACGAGCGAGTCGACGATCGACGCGCTGACGATCAGCCAACCGCTGACGGCGAGAAGGCTCACAGCAGCACCCGCCGAAACGAAGCCCCAGATCGCGCCGGGGAGGAAGCGACGCAACGGCGGCTGCGCAAGGCGGAGGATGCCGCGCACCCGCGCCGCAGTGCCCGTGCCGGCGCCGGTGCCGGCGCCGGTGCGAGTGCCGATGCCGCTCATGCGCTCACCCCCAGCTCGACGACGTGGTCGGCGATCGCCCTGGCCGAGCGGCGGTGCGATACGAGGAGGATCGTGGCCCCGGCATCCGCCCGCGCGCGCAGCGACGCCCAGAGCCGCTCTTCGGTGTCGGGGTCGAGCGCGCTGGAGGGCTCATCGAGTGCCAGCACAGCATCCGGTCGCCCGGCATGCCGATACAGCGCCCGCGCGACCGCGACCCGCTGCGCCTGCCCGCCCGAGAGCCCGCTCCCCTGCACACCCAGCTCGAGCGCCGGGTCGAGGTCGTTCGCGCAGGCGTCATCGAGGGCATGGCGGATGCCGTCGGCATCCGGCGCCTCATCGCCCAGCGCCACATTGGCCGCGATCGTGCCGCGGCTCAGCTGGGGGCGCTGTCCGCTCCAGGCCAACCAGTCCGACGGTGCGACCTCGCGCACATCGACGCCGCCGACCGTGGCAGAGCCCTCGAACTCGACCGCACCCCGCAGAGCCGCGAGCAGACTCGACTTGCCCGCGCCGCTCGGCCCCTCGATCAGCGTGAGGGTTCCGGGTGTTGCGGTGAACGAGACCGGCGGCAGATCGCGCACCCGCAGCTCGGCGACGACCAGGTCTCGCGCGTTCGCGGTTCGCAATTCAGCATGAACGCCACCGCGACCGGCGGTCAGCCCACCAGACGACCCGGTGTCGGCATCGCGTGCTGAATCGTGAACACCGCCGGCCCGAGCCTCGGCCGCATCCAGCACCTCGAACACATCCTCCGTGGCCGCAACGCCCTCGGACGCGGCGTGGAACTGCACCCCGACCTGCCGGATCGGCAGGAACGTCTCGGGAGCGAGCAGCAGCACGAACAGACCGACCTCGAGCGACAGGTCGCCCGACAGCAGCCGGAACCCGACCGCGACCGCGATCAACGCCACGGCGAGCGAGGCCAGCAACTCCATCGCGAAACCCGAGAGGAACGAGAACCGCAGCACCTTCATGGTCTCGCGACGATACTCATCGGCCGTGGCCTCGATCTGCGCGGCTGCCCGGCGCTCGCGCCCGAACAGACGCAGCGTCGAGAGCCCCTGCACGGTGTCGGCGAACCGCGTCGCGAGGCGCTGCAGCGTCTGCCACTGCTTGCGCTGCACCGTGCGGGTGGCGATGCCGATCAGGATCAGGAACAGCGGGATGAGCGGCAGCGTGATGAGCGCCGTCAGTCCGCTCGGCCAGTCCTGCCACCACATCACCGCGAGCAGCACCGGCGTCGCGATGACCGTGAGCACGAGCTGCGGAATGTACCGGGCGAAGTACGCGTCGAGCGCTTCGAGCCCATGCCCCGCCGTCACGGCGAGCCCTGCCTGATTGCGCTGTGCGAGCCACCCCGGTCCGAGGCGGCCGACGGCGGCGATCAGCGCGGCACGCAGCTGCATCCCGGTCTTCGCCGCAGCGCGGGTTCCGGCGGCATCCGAGGCGGCGATCAGCACTCCACGCAGCGCCGCGAGCCCGAGCAGCCACAGCAGTGTCGTCGTGACGTCGCGTCCGGCGAGCGCGCCGGTCACGGCATCCGTCAGCATCCAGGCGAACGCGACCGTCACCGCCGTCTGCAGGACGCCGATCGCGCCCGACAGCAGCAGGAATCCGCGGGCCGCGCTCGCGTATCGCAGCAGACGGATGTCGACCGGCTTCACCGTTCCATCCCCTCAGCCATGATCAGACAGGTCGCTCCGGTCGCAGGTCGTGCCGCTCCCCGACGAGGGAGGCGGCACGAACTGCGACCGGACCAGAAGCCGTGTCTCACGCGTGCGCCGGAGCCCCCTCGATCGAGCTGCGGGTGACCCTCTTGCGGAAGATCCAGTAGGTCCACGTCTGGTACGCCAGCACGAGGGGCAGGGCGATCAGCGCGGTCCAACTCATGATCGTCAGCGTATACGGCGTGCTCGACGCGTTCTCGATCGTGAGGCTGAAGGCCGGGTCGATCGTCGACGGCATCACGTAGGGGAACAGCGCCGCGAACAGCATCACCACAGCGGATGCCACGGTCACAGCGCCCGCGGTGAACGCCCGTCCGTCGCGGCCGCGCAGCGAGAACAGCACCGATGCGATGAGCGCGAGGGCGGCGACGAGTCCGCATCCGACGACCATCCACAGCAGCGGCGCCTCGCGCCCGGCGGCCAGGACGACCGTCCAGATCACGGTGCCGGCCGCGGCGAGCACCGTGGGCCCTGCGGCGAGCTTCACCAGGCGACGAGCATCCGCGTGCACCTGTCCGTCGGTCTTGAGCGAGACGAAGAGCACGCCGTGCAGGAAGAAGAGCAGCAGCGTCGTGACGCCGACGAGCAGCGCATACGGGTTCAGCAGCGCGAAGAAGCCACCGACGTAGATGTGGTTCTCATCGATCGCCACCCCCTGCACGATGTTGCCGAACGCGACGCCCCAGAGCAGCGCCGGCACGGCCGAGCCGATCACGATCATCCGGTCGAAGCCGCGCTTCCACTTCGCCGACTCGCGCTGGTGCCGGTACTCGAACGACACCCCGCGCAGGATCAGCGCGAGCAGGATCAGCAGCAGCGGCAGGTAGAACCCGCTGAACAGCGTCGCGTACCACTCGGGGAACGACGCGAACAGGCAGGCGCCGGCGACGATGACCCAGGTCTCGTTGAGATCCCAGATCGGGCCGATCGTGTTGATCACCTGGCGACGCGAGACGTCGTTCTTGCCGAGGAACGGCAGCGACATGCCCACGCCGAAGTCGAATCCGTCGAGAACGAAGTAGCCGACGAAGAGGAAGGCGACGATCCAGAACCACATGTATTCCATGACTGATCCCTTTCTCAGTACACGACAGACGGCA
The DNA here is from genome assembly GCF_001423615.1 of Microbacterium sp. Leaf159. Lineage (GTDB taxonomy): Bacteria > Actinomycetota > Actinomycetes > Actinomycetales > Microbacteriaceae > Microbacterium. Next base: position 733,353 of record NZ_LMOU01000002.1, read on the forward strand.
GCTGGGCCGTCTCCTCGTGGGGTTGTTCGTCGGTGTCAGGGCCCTTCTGCGCGGCCTTGATGATGAGGCGGATCTCGACCACGGCCAGCGCCGCATAGATCGCGGTGAAGGCGATCAGCGAGATGAGCACCTCGAGCCCGCTGACGCCCGGCGAGACGCCGTCCTGCGTGGTCATGAGCCCGAAGACGATCCAGGGCTGCCTGCCCATCTCGGTGAAGACCCAGCCCATGATGTTCGCGGCGAGCGCGAGGGGGAACGACCAGATCGCGAGCTTCCACATCCACTGCGCCGGGGGCTTCTTGGCGCCCTTGCGGGTCAGCCACAGGCCGACGACGGCGACGAGCGCTGCGGCGATGCCGAGGCCGATCATCCAGCGGAACGCCCAGTACGTGACCCAGAGGATCGGGGCGAACTCGGTGAGCCCGGTGTCGGCGAACGTGGTGCTGTACTCGGCGTTGAGGTCGTTGATGCCGTGCACGCAGGCATCGAACGAGTGGGTCGACAGCAGCGAGAGCAGATACGGCACGCGGATCGAGAACAGCTCGGAGCTGCCGTCCGGGGTGCCCAGCGTGAAGATGCTGAAGGAGGCGTCGTAGCCGCAGACGGTGTTGAACGTGGCTTCCGCCGCCGCCATCTTCATCGGCTGCGCCGCGTACATCGCGAGTCCCAGCTGGTCACCCGTGAGCACGACGCCGGCGGTGGAGACGATCATCGCCCAGAGCCCGAACTTCAGCGAGATGCGCATCGTGTCGAAGTGCTGGCCGCGAGCGAGGTGCCAGGCCGACACGGAGATCACCACACCGGCGGCGAACATCAGCGCACCGAAGATCGTGTGCGGGAAGGCGGCGAGCGCGACGGGGTTCGTCAGCAGCGCCCAGAAGTCGGTGAGCTCCGCACGGTTCGTCTCGGGGTTGTAGACGTAGCCGACCGGGTTCTGCATGAACGCGTTGGCGGCGATGATGAAGTACGCCGACAGGATGCTGCCGATCGAGACGCACCAGATCGTGGCGAGGTGCAGTTTCTGCGGAAGCTTGTCCCAGCCGAAGATCCAGAGTCCGATGAACGTCGCCTCGAAGAAGAAGGCGAGCAGTCCCTCGAAGGCGAGCGGGGCGCCGAAGACGTCACCCACGAAGCGGGAGTAGTCCGACCAGTTCATGCCGAACTGGAACTCCTGCACGATGCCGGTCACGACACCCATGGCGAAGTTGATCAGGAAGATCTTGCCGAAGAACCGGGTCAGGTGCAGGTACTGCACCTTGCCGGTGCGCACCCACGCGGTCTGGAAGATCGCCGCGACCAGAGCCATGCCGATCGTCAGCGGCACGAACAGGTAGTGGTAGACGGTCGTCAGACCGAACTGCCATCGAGACAGGACCAGCGGGTCTAGCCATTCCATGTGCCACTCCTTCTTCGATGCCCTGGTTCTTCTGTGCGCCGGGTGCCACGCTAACGACGAGCCCACTGCCCCCGCGGGGCTGCAGACCGTGAATAAGACAGATGCTCGCCTAGGCGGCGGTCATCTCCGTCAGGCGCAGCTGTACCGTGCAATCCGCCGGGAGGGCGGTGGCGCGCACGGCCTCGGCAGCGAGCGGCCCACCGGCTTCGGTGAGCACCCCCTGCATGAGGCCGAGGTGCACGGTGCACAGCATCGGACGGTCTTCGGCGCGACCCGCGGCGTGCGGGCACGGGCTGAGATCGACGGTGAGCTGCTCGTCATCGACGACGGGCTCGAAGCCGCTCTCCTCCAAGTGTTCGATCAGGGCGTCCAGCTGGTAGGTCGCGTCGCGACCCAGAGCGGATGCGGATGCCGGGAGCACGCGACGCAGCAGGTCGCCGCGCTCGGCTGCGGCCTTGGCCTTGTTGCGGGCGATGGGACTGGATGCATCCGCGGTGCCGGTCGCGGCGCTGTAGAGCGTGCGCGGACGGCCGCGGGTGGTGCGGTGCTCGCTGGCCTGGATGACGTAGCCACCCTCGATCAGGCGCTGCAGGTGCTCGCGCACCGTGTTGGGATGCAGCCCCGTGGCGTCGCACAGCTCGCCGATGGTGCGATCCGCACGCGTCTGCACGAGGTGCAGGAGCTGCACCCGTGAGAACGTCGAGATCGGCCCGCAGACGGGCCCGCCATTGGCCATGACTCCAGTATTCCGTGGCCGCTGCGCGACATCGAGCTATTCGGCCGTGAATAATGCCCGAGGCGATAGGGATGTCTGATCTCGGCGATAGCCTGGCTGCATGGCAACCCGAAAACCCGCCCCTCCCGCGTACGTCTGCACCGAGTGCGGGTGGACGACGGCGAAGTGGGTGGGTCGCTGTGCCGAATGCCAGCAGTGGGGCACGGTGCAGGAGCAGGGCGCCCAGACCGGCATCCTGAGCCGCATCACCCCGCTCGCGCCGACCGCGGCGAAGGCCGCACGGCCGATCACGCAGATCACCACAGAAGACGCTCCCCGCCGCACGAGCGGTGTGGGCGAGTTCGACCGGGTGCTCGGCGGCGGCATCGTGCCGGGTGCGGCGATCCTGCTGAGCGGCGAGCCCGGCGTCGGCAAATCGACGCTGCTGCTCGAGGTCGCAGCGCAAGCCGCGCGCTCCGGCCGTCGGGTGCTCTACGCCAGCGCCGAGGAGTCCCCCGCGCAGGTGCGTCTGCGGGCCGAGCGCACCGGAGCACTGCACGACGAGCTCTACCTCGCGAGCGAGACCGACCTCGCGACGATCCTCGGCCATATCGACGAGGTGGCACCGCAGCTCGTGATCGTCGACTCGGTGCAGACTGTGTCGTCGTCGCTGATCGACGGTGCCGCCGGCCAGCCGAGCCAGGTGCGCGAGGTCGCGGCGACGCTGATCCGCGTCGCGAAAGACCGCGGCCTGCCCGTCATCCTCGTCGGCCATGTGACGAAAGACGGCACCGTGGCCGGGCCCCGTGTGCTCGAGCACCTGGTCGACGTGGTGTGCCACTTCGAGGGCGACCGGCAGACGTCACTGCGCTTCATCCGGGCGTTGAAGAACCGATTCGGCCCCACCGATGAGGTCGGATGCTTCGAGATGACGGGGGCGGGCATCTCCGAGGTTCCCGATCCCTCGGGTCTCTTCCTCTCGCAGGGCGAGACGGAGCCGGGCACGTGCGTCGCCATCTCGCTCGAGGGCCGCAGGGCGCTCCCTGTCGAGGTGCAGGCGCTGACGATCAACACCACCGCGCCGAACCCCCGCCGTGTGGTGCACGGACTCGATTCCTCCCGTGTGGCGATGGTGCTGGCGATCCTCGAACGACGAGCGCACATCAAGACCAGCAATCTCGACGTCTACGTCTCGACCGTCGGCGGTGTGCGCTTCACCGAACCTGCCGCCGACCTCGCGATCGCGATCGCCGTGGCGGGGTCGATCCAGCAGATCTCCGTGCCGCGCACGGTCGCGGCGGTCGGAGAGCTCAGCCTCGCCGGTGAGATCCGGCCGGTCACGCAGTCGGCGCAGCGCCGCTCAGAGGCGTCGCGACTCGGCTACGAGCAGGTGGTCGACGACCGTTCGAAGACGCTGCGCGCGGCGCTCAACGACGTCCGCTCGCGCAACACCACGCGTCGCAGCGAAGCCGACATCCCGCCGTTCTGAGTCCGCGGCGACCGCAGGGTCGCGGGCGCCACCGCGCTCAGGCGTCGAGGGCCCTGAGCAGCTCGTCGGGCGAGGCCTGCATCGGATGCGGCCCCGCGATGTCGAGGAAGACCGTCGTGATCGGGTGCGCGACCAGGAACTTGCGCAGCCAATCGGCGGTGTAGATGCCCACCCCCGGCGGCAGGTTGTCGGGCTTGTTCTTCGCATCGCTGAACAGCAGAAGCGCCAAGTCGCCCGACTTCGGGTCGCGGTAGGTCCACACCTCGCCGCTGTCGAGCGGGTTGTCGCGGGCCCCGGGCTTCACGAGCGGCACGACGGTGGTGCCGTGGCGCAGTGCCAGGGCGACCGCGGCAATGTCCTGCTTCTCCAGGGCCTGTGCGAGAGCATCCGACCGGAAATCCTCGGGCGCGGGCTTGTTCTTCGCGGACTTCGCCTTCTTCGATGCCATGCATCCAGCATATTCAGCCCGCGGCTGCCGCTCCCCGCGAATGCGGACGCTCACCGCGAAATCAGAGACGCGCGGGAGAGGCGCAGGAAAAGAAAAGGGCCCTCTCGAGTCCTCCATTGGGGACTGGGGTACTCGAGAGGGCCCGCGGACCCTCGGGGCGGCATGTCGAAGCGCTGGGGACGCTGTGTTCGACGCCACTGGGGATGGCATGCGCCGCAAGTCTGCGAGGGTCACCTCAATGGTATCCCAAAGAACGGATGGTGTCAGCACCGAAACTGAGTGCAGGTCTGTATTCAAGACCTTTGGCCAATGCGGATGCGACGAGCGGCGCACTGCGCGACGCACCAGGCGCCGGCCGGGCACTCAGTAGAGCAGGATCTGCTTGGTGGCCGCGCCCTTGAAGCCGCCGATCTCGACGGCCACGTGATACGACGCTCCCCCACCGGGAGCACGCGCACGGTTCTCCTGGGCGCAGGTCTCGACGCTCGACCGCGTGCGATCCCAGGTCACCGGAACCTTGCTCGTGACCGTCGCTCCGGCCGCCAGCGTGGCGATCATGCTGCTCGGGTTCTCCTGGCAGTCGGTCGAGCGCCACCACACGTCGGACCCGCTCGACACCGTGAGCACCTGGGTCGTCGACCCGACATCGATCGCGCAGTCCGTGGCTCCGCGGTTCGTCAGCGAGATCGACAGCTGCGGCAGGACTCCCGCCTGATACGTGTCGGCATCCGTCACCGCTGAGACCTCGACGTCCTGCGCTTCGCACGCCACGATTCCCGGCGTCTCCTCGCTGGACGGCTCGGGCTCGGGAGCGGGCGACTCCGCAGCGGTCGGGTCGGGGGTCGTCGATGCCGTCGGAGTCGACGAGGCGGAGGGCGTCGGCGACGGGGTCGCCTCCGTCGCACTCGCCCACGGTCGGGCGACGAGAAGCCACACCGCCGTCACGATGAACGCGACGAAGAGGATCAGTGCGACGAGGGTCACCAGTCGCCGACGACGATAGACGGCGGCGGAGTGACGGGGCATGAGTCCAGGTTAGTTGAGCCTTTTCAGCATCCTGGTGTTGCCGAGCGTGTTCGGCTTGACGTGCGCAAGGTCGAGGAACTCCTCGACACCGGCGTCACCGCTGCGCAGCAGCTGCGAATACACGTCGGGGTCGACGACCTGCTCGCCGATGATCGAGTACCCGCGTCGACCGAAGAAATCGACCTCGAACGTGAGGCAGAACAGTCGGCTGAGACCCAGCTGCCTCGCCTGCTCCTCGAGAGCACCGACGATCGCGCCGCCGACGCCGTGATGCAGCCAGTCCGCACGGACCATCAGGGTGCGCACCTCGCCGAGGTCCTCCCAGAAGACGTGGAGTGCACCGCATCCGACCAGTTCGCCGTCGGCCTCGGCCACCACGAATTCCTGCACGGCGCCGTAGAGCACGGCGAGATCCTTGCCGAGGAGGATGCGCTGCTCGACCATCGGCTGCAGAAGATTCCGGATGCCGATGATGTCGGCGCTCCGCGCCGGCCGGACGATGTACTCGCTCACATCGTCAAGCCTAGAACCCGTCACCTCCACAGACGCTGAAGCGGCCCCCACCCGTTCGAATCGCTCACTTTGCGGACAATCCGGCCCGAAACCTGCAAGGTGCGCGATTCGAACGAAAGTCTCGGACACGCAGAAGGGGCGGATGCCTCAGCATCCGCCCCTTCTCTGATCAGGTCACTCTCCGCTGGCGATGGCCAGGTCGGGGGTGCCGGGGATCGCTCCACCGGTGTTGACGCCGACCGCGACCTGCTCGCCGCGCGGGCCGTGCTCGAAGAGGAACTCGCCGTCCTTCGAGTCGACCTTGACGTGGTCGCCGGGGTTCAGCTCACCGTGCAGGATCTTCTCGGACAGACGGTCCTCGACCTCGTGCTGCATCGCGCGACGCAGCGGTCGGGCACCGAGTGCCGGGTCGAACCCGATCTCGATGAGGCGCTCCTTGGCGGACTGCGAGAGCTCGATCGTCATGTCGCGGTCGAGCAGACGCTCGCCGAGGCGCTTCGTGAACAGATCGACGATCTGCACGAGCTCGTCCTTCGACAGCTGCGGGAACACGATGATGTCGTCGACACGGTTGAGGAACTCGGGCTTGAAGTTGCGCTTGAGCTCTTCGTTGACCTTGCCCTTCATCCGCTCGTAGTTCGTCGAGTTGACGCCCTCGATCTGGAATCCGACCGGACCACCGGCGATGTCACGAGCACCGAGGTTGGTGGTCATGATGATGACGGTGTTCTTGAAGTCGATCACGCGGCCCTGACCATCGGTCAGACGACCCTCTTCGAGGATCTGCAGCAGCGAGTTGAAGATGTCCGGGTGGGCCTTCTCGATCTCGTCGAACAGCACCACGCTGAACGGCTTGCGACGCACCTTCTCGGTGAGCTGGCCACCCTCCTCGAATCCGACGAATCCGGGAGGGGCACCGAACAGACGCGAGACGGTGTGCTTCTCACCGAACTCGCTCATGTCGAGCGAGATGAGAGCGGCTTCGTCGTCGAACAGGAACTCGGCGAGCGCCTTGGCGAGCTCGGTCTTTCCGACACCCGTGGGGCCGGCGAAGATGAACGAGCCCGAGGGACGCTTCGGGTCCTTGAGGCCTGCACGCTGACGACGGATCGTCTTGGAGAGTGCCGCGATGGCCTCTTCCTGACCGATGACGCGCTGGTGCAGCGCCTTCTCCATGAAGACGAGTCGCGAGGACTCCTCTTCCGTCAGCTTGAAGACCGGGATGCCGGTGGCCTGTGCGAGCACCTCGGCGATCAGACCCTCGTCGACGACCGCCTGGGTCGCGACGTCACCCGAACGCCACTGCTTCTCGAGGCGCAGGCGCTCGGCGAGGAGGCTCTTCTCCTCGTCGCGCAGCGATGCGGCCTTCTCGAAGTCCTGATCCTCGGACGCGACTTCCTTCTGCTCGCGGACCTTGGCGATCTTCTCGTCGAATTCGCGCAGCTCGGGCGGGCTCGACAGGATGCTGAGGCGCAGGCGTGCGCCGGCCTCGTCGATCAGGTCGATGGCCTTGTCGGGCAGGAACCGGTCGGAGACGTAGCGGTCGGCGAGGTTCGATGCCGCGACGATCGCGCCGTCGGTGATCTGCACCTTGTGGTGCGCTTCGTACCGGTCGCGCAGCCCCTTGAGGATGTTGATCGTGTGAGGGAGGCTCGGCTCGTTCACCTGGATCGACTGGAAGCGGCGCTCGAGAGCGGCATCCTTCTCGAAGTGCTTGCGGTACTCGTCGAGCGTGGTCGCACCGATGGTCTGGAGCTCACCACGGGCGAGGAGGGGCTTGAGGATGCTGGCCGCATCGATCGCGCCCTCGGCGGCACCCGCACCCACGAGGGTGTGGATCTCGTCGATGAAGACGATGATGTCGCCGCGCGTGCGGATCTCTTTCGTGACCTTCTTCAGGCGCTCCTCGAAGTCACCGCGGTAGCGGGAACCGGCGATGAGAGAGCCGAGGTCGAGCGAGTAGAGCTGCTTGTCCTTCAGCGTCTCGGGCACATCGCCCTTGACGATCGCCTGGGCGAGGCCCTCGACGACGGCGGTCTTGCCGACGCCGGGCTCACCGATCAGAACGGGGTTGTTCTTGGAGCGACGAGACAGGATCTGCATGACCCGCTCGATCTCCTTCTCGCGCCCGATGACCGGGTCGAGCTTGTTGTCGCGTGCGGCCTGCGTCAGGTTGCGACCGAACTGGTCGAGCACCTGCGAGCCGCCCTGGGCGCTCGGGGTGTCGTTCGACTGCGCGCCGACGGCTGCCGGCTCGCGTCCGGGGGCACCGGACAGGAGCTGGATGACCTGCTGGCGGACCTTGTTCAGGTCGGCACCGAGCTTGACGAGCACCTGGGCTGCGACACCCTCACCCTCGCGGATGAGGCCGAGCAGGATGTGCTCGGTGCCGATGTAGTTGTGGCCGAGCTGGAGGGCCTCGCGGAGGCTCAGCTCGAGGACCTTCTTGGCGCGCGGCGTGAACGGGATGTGCCCGGTCGGCTGCTGCTGGCCCTGGCCGATGATGTCCTGCACCTGCTCGCGCACGGCGTCGAGCGAGATGCCGAGGCTCTCGAGCGCCTTGGCCGCGACACCCTCGCCCTCGTGAATGAGGCCGAGCAGGATGTGCTCGGTGCCGATGTAGTTGTGGTTGAGCATCTTCGCCTCTTCTTGGGCGAGGACGACCACTCGACGGGCTCGGTCCGTGAATCTCTCGAACATGCTGTGACTCCTTATTCGCACGTGTTGTTCGACACTGGCGAAGACGCGTGAAGCGCTTGTACATCGAGAGTAACCACCGCACGGGAGAGGTATGCCCGTGTTCGCCGTCGGCATAGTGCCGTGACGGGCCGTGACACCGCTCTCGTGCCACGAGGGTTGACGAACATATCGACAGTCGTTATGTTAACGATTATCGGTAATAACGAAGATCGATAAGGAGTGGATGATGACCTCGACGAAGAACCGCACGCTCTCCCGCGGCGACACCGGAGCCCTGATCGGCTTCTGCATCGCCGGGGTCGCGATCGCCGCGTACATCACGGTGTTCTCGATCATCCGGATCATCGAACTCGCCCGCGGCGTCGACGTCCCGGTGCTCGCCGAGTTCATCGGTTCGAAGACCCCGGTCGAGCTGCCGCTCAGCACCGGCGACAGCATCTCCGTCGGGCTCGACAGCGCCGTGATCACGGCGCCTCAACTGCCCGCGATCGCGGCGGTGCCCGGCATCATCGGACAGATCGCGCAGATCCTGACGATCGTCGTCGTGATCGGATGCCTCATCGTGCTGGCCCGCAGCGTTCTCGCCGGCCGCGTCTTCAGCCGCCGTAACACCGCTCTCGCGTCGACCGCGGGCATCACCGGACTCGTCGGGTTCGCCGCCGTCCGCTTCTTCGACAACATGCTCGCCAATGCGACGATCGCCCACATCACCGACAACGGCGTCGAGAGCGCCGTCATGAGCGTCGAACCCTTCACCTTCGTGCTCGCGGCGTTCGTCCTCGCACTCATCGGCACGGTCTTCGTGGTCGGCGACCGCCTGCAGCGCGACAAGGCCACCCTCGAGGATGACACACGGGGTCTCGTGTGACCCCGGCGGAGAACGACGACGAGCTCACCGGCATCCACTGCCGTCTCGACGAGCTGCTCGCCGCACGAGGGATGACGCTGACCGAGCTGAGCGCGCGCGTGGGCGTCAGCATCGTGAACCTGTCGGTGCTGAAGAACGACAGGGCCAGGGCCATCCGGTACTCGACCCTGCGGGCGATCTGCGACGCACTCGAGTGCGAGGTCGGCGACCTGCTGGTCCTCGCATGAGGAACTCTCGAGAATGCTGGTGCGGACTAGCGCGGGGCAGGTAGCGGACATACGGTGTGATGCACGCGATCGGAGGTGGGCCGAATGAGCATTGACGACGATGGGCGGGCGACGATCCCCGCCGAGCTGCGCCACCGTCTTGATTTCGAGGTGAGAGATCGAGGGGATCTGATCGACAACAGTCGCAATCTCCACATCGTCCGATCTCAGAGCGGCGAACAGGCGGTTGATCGCGTTCGAGGCGTCCTCCCAGCTGGTCGGACGACCGCCGAGGTGATGGAGATCACGCGTGGCGAGTGAGATCGCGACCGTCGCCGAGACAGGCCGAAGTCGACGCGTCTGACGTGCGAGACCTCAGGCGACCGGAGGCTGCGGGGGCTGGGGCGGCTGAGGCTGCCCGACCGGCGCGAGAGGCTCGACGACCACGGCCGTGCCGTAGGCGCAGATCTCGCTGAAGTTCGCGATCGACCCGGCGTCGAAGCGCATCGCGACGATCGCGTTGCCGCCGCGCTGCTGAGCCTCGGCCCACATGCGCTGCATCACGACCTGCCGCGCCTCGTACATGACCTGCGTGAACTCGGGGATCTCACCACCGCCGAGCGAGCGGAACCCGGCGGTGAACCCCTGCCCGAAGTCGGTCGAGCGCACCGTCAGCCCCATGACCTCCCCCAGTACCTGAGTGATGCGGTAGCCGGGGATGTCGTTCGTCGTCACCATGAACATGAGGACATCGTGCCATGGCCCGGGCGCCGACACGGATTACCAGCGCGAGACGAATCGGCACAACCCCTTCTATGCATTCGCTGTGAGCCGATAGCGTTGAGCGCATGAAGCTCAACGACCGGAACCTGCGCACCTCTTCCCGCCTCCTCATGGCGCTGCCCATCGCGGCACTCGCCTTCTCGCTCGCCGCCTGCGGCGGATCCACTCGCCCGACCGCCGATATGGTCGCCGACGGCCTCGACGAGTTCTTCACGTCTCAGGGCCAGGAGCTGCCCGACGGCGCCTCCGAGTGCTTCGCCGGCTACCTGGTGGACTCCGAGCTCAGCAACGAGACCCTCACGTTCCTCGCCAACGGCGAGGACAAGCAGTCCAGCGAGGCGGACAAGGCCCTGACGACGAAGATCCTGCAGGACAACCTCCAGGAGTGCGCGGGCTGACCCGCCCCCTCCGATAGACCGAGGATGACGGATGCTTCGGCATCCGTCATCCTTCGTCATCTCGGCCTCGGGACTCCGGCCCGGCTCCTAGCGTGGACGGAAGCGCGCACACGGCGCGCATCGATTCTGGAGTCCCCAATCCAATGAGCACCACCGTCCGCGCCACGAAGGCGCCAGACACCCGCGGACCCGTCCGGAAGCTGCTGACCTCGTTCGGCTTCCAGATCCTCGCGGCCCTCGTCCTCGGCATCGCCGCCGGTCTGATCGCCCGCCAGTTGGGCGCCACGGCAGACAGCCCCAACGGCCTCTCGGCCACGCTCGACACGATCGGCAGCTCGTACGTGACGCTGCTGCGCACCGCCGTCGTGCCGCTGATCTTCACCGCGATCGTCGCCAGCATCTCGAACCTGCGGCGCGTGCAGAACGCCGCACGTCTCGCCGGTCAGACCCTGCTCTGGTTCGCGATCACCGCTTTCATCGCCGTGATCATCGGCATCACGCTCGGCCTCGTCATCCAGCCCGGTTCGCGCGCCGGCGACGGACTCGAGCCGAGCGACCCCTACACGGTGGGCACGTGGTGGAACTTCCTCCTCGGCCTGATCCCGCAGAACTTCCTGGGCCTCAGCGTCAGCACCAACCCCGGCGCCGCCGAGGGCACGTTCTCGTCGAGCGTGAACTTCAACATCCTGCAGATCATCGTGATCGCGGTCGCCGTGGGCATCGCGGCCCTCAAGGCCGGCAAGAAGGCCGAGCCGTTCCTCGCGTTCACCGAGTCGCTGCTCAAGGTCATCCAGCGCGTGCTGTGGTGGATCATCCGCATCGCCCCGCTCGGCACCTTCGGTCTGATCGGCGCGGCGGTCGTCAAGTACGGCTGGGAGAAGCTCGCCTCGCTCGGCTGGTTCGCGATCGCGGTCTACATCGGCCTCGCGTTGGTGCTGTTCGTCGTCTACCCGATCCTCGTCAAGACCAACGGCCTCTCGATCAAGCAGTACTTCTCGGGCGTGTGGCCGGCCGTGCAGCTGGCCTTCGTCAGCCGCTCGTCGATCGGCACCCTGCCCCTGACCGAGCGCGTCACCGAGCGCAACCTCGGCGTGCCCCGGTCGTACGCCTCGTTCGCCGTCCCGTTCGGCGCGACGACCAAGATGGACGGCTGCGCCGCGATCTACCCGGCCATCGCCGCGATCTTCGTCGCCCAGTTCTTCGGCATCGAGCTCAACCTCGTGCAGTACCTGCTGATCGTGCTCGTCTCGGTCGTCGGCTCCGCCGCCACCGCCGGCACCACGGGCGCGACGGTCATGCTCACGCTGACGCTGTCGACGCTGGGCCTGCCGCTCGAGGGCGTCGGCCTGCTGCTCGCGATCGACCCGATCCTCGACATGGGTCGCACCGCGGTCAACGTCGCGGGCCAGGCGCTCGTGCCGACCATCGTCGCCAAGCGCGAGGGCATCCTCGACGAGGAGCTCTACAACGCCCCGCGCGAGGGCCTGCCCTTCGCCGACGACTCCGACGACGACGTGCCCGAGGCGGACGCCTCCGGCACCGCGGACGCCGAGAAGGAACCGGTCGGCAGCCGCTGACCCCGCAGCACCCGAGCGCCTCGTCCCTCTTCGGGGGCGGGGCGTTCGTGCATGCGTGCGGCGGATGTTTCCGCAGCCGCCGGATGCGCTCGAAAACTGAGTCGGCGCTATGCGCGGCCCTGCTGCCGAGTGGCGCCGCGCGTGTCGAGCGCGAGCTCCTCGGCATCCATCGCGGTCATCAGCTCGCGCATGACCTCCTCGTCGAGGTTGCCGGCGTCGCGCTCCGCGAGCAGGATGTCGCGGCGCACCTGCAGCCACCCACGCGACAGGGCGACGAGGTCGTCGTACGACGGTCTGGCCGCGGCATCCTCGACCTCCTGCGCCTCGTCGGTGTCCCTCTCGACCCTGGTCATGCGCTTGGTGAATCCGTCGAAGACGCTGAGGTCGACCTCGCCGTACTTCTGCTCCCACTCGACGCGCTTCTCGGCCAGGAACTCCTTGCCCGCCTTGCGGCTCTTCTCCCTGACCTCGGCGATCGCCCTTTCGTCGTCTTGATCGTCGACATCGCTGGCGATGCCGAGCCCACGGATCAGCAGCGGCAGCGTGAGCCCCTGCAGCAGCAGGGTGCCGACCGTCACGATGAAGGCGACGACGACGATCGCGTGCGACGGTTCGGTGTCGAGGGCGGCGAGGTCGGCCGCGGCGAGCGCTGTCGCGAGCGTGACGACGCCGCGCATTCCCGCCCACGAGATGACGGCATTGTCCTTCCAGGTCAGCTGCAGCCCGGCCATGCGGTCGCGCACGATCTTCGAGCGAAGCTCTTCCGTGCTGTAGTCCTTCCAGCGTTTCGATTCTCTGCGCCGCTCGTCGAAGGCGCCGGACTCGACCGTGCGATCCCAGCGCTCGAGTCGCTTGCGGTCTTGGAAGTTGGCCCACCCGTTCGCCGGGTACACGTAGAGCGGCCGCGTGATGAGCACGACCAGCAGTACGGCACCCGACAGCAGCAGGATTCGGCCCACCTCCTCGCCTCCGAGGTCGCTGAGGACGCGGGGGAACTGAAGGCCGATGTACGCGAACACGAAGCTCTCGAGCAGCAGGTCGGCCGACAGCCACAGCGGCTTCTCCTGCTGGCGGGTCGTGTAGTCGGTACGAGGGGAATTGAATCCGACATAGAGCCCCATCGCGACGACGGCGAGCACACCGGATCCGAGCAGGTGCTCCGCGATCGCGTAGGCACCGAAGGGCGCGAGGAGACCGAACGTCCCGATCACGACAGCGTCGTTGATGCGCATGCGCAGCTGGTGCAGCACGACGCCGAAGACGAGACCGATCGCGACGCCGACTCCGACGGCGAGCAGGAACTGCCCGACACCGTCGACGATGCCCACCGTGGCTCCGGCGATGATCGCGGCGAACACCCGGTACAGGGTCAGCGAGGTCGCGTCGTTGATCAGGCTCTCCCCCGAGAGCACCGTCATGATGCGACGGGGCAGCCCGAGTTTGCGGCCGATCGCAGCCGCCGAGACCGCATCCGGCGGCGCGACGATGGCGCCCAGCAGCAGCGCGCCCGGCAGGGTCAGCGACGGCAGGATCCACCATGCCACGAGACCGACCGCGAGAGTCGTGAGCAGCACGAGCGTGATCCCCAGCCGACGGATCTGCGGCAGGCTGCGCTTGAAGCCCACGAACGACACGTCGAGCGCGGCCGAGTACAGCAGCGGCGGCAGCACGAGGTTGAGCAGCAGGTGGCCGTCGATCTCGACGTCGGGGACGAAGGGCAGGAAGGATGCCGCGAGCGCCACCACCGTCACGAGCAGCGGTGCCGGCCAGCCGCGCCATCGCGCGATCGCCGCCACGATGACAGCACCGACGAGCACGTAGAAGATCTCGGCATCCATGGGGAAAGGCTATCGAAGCGGGCGGGGGCGGATGCCGTCATCCGCCCCCGCCGTCACCACCGGATCACGTGGTTGTAGAGGTGATCGTTGCGGGTGTCGGATGCCGCGTTGCGCAGGAACAGCGGCAGCATCGCGTCCCGCAGCGCGACGCCCAGCCTCGACTTCGTCACCCGCTTGTTGCGGTTGACCGCCCGCGCGTACGCCACGACCTCTTCGGCGCGGGGGCGTCGGTCGCTCTCATACCCGGCGAAAGCCTGCTCATGGTCGACATCGTCCCGGAGGTGCCTGGCGAGCGAGATCGCGTCTTCGAGCGCGAGCGAGGCCCCTTGCCCGGCGCTCGGCGACGTCGCATGCACCGCGTCGCCGACCGCCACGAGTCGTCCGCGGTGCCAGTGCGGCACATGAGTGAGGTCGGCGAGCGGATAGGCGCCGATCTCACCCTCGACGTGGTCGAGGATCCTCGGCACGGGCTGGGGATCGTCGGCGTGCAGCACGCGCAGCCGTCGCAGCCACTCGTCGTCGGAGACCGCACGGATGTCGTCGCGAGTGGCGTTCCGGTCGGTGACGTTGGCGAACCAGTAGACCGTGCCGTCGTCGCGCACCAGGTAGCCGAAGAACGATCTCGCCCCGAACACCATGTACTGCTCGCCAGGGGTCGGTGCGAGACCGGGCACGCGCGAGAACCCTCCGACGCTGATCAGACCGCTCGACGCCGGCGGCGGCGCATCCGGGTCGATCGTCGTGCGCACGACGGATCCGACCCCGTCAGCCCCCACGAGCACGTCGCCGCTGGCCGTGGACCCGTCTGCGAAGTGCGCGACGACCCGGTCGGCGTGTTCCTCGACGCGCAGCAGCCGGGCCCCGAAGCGGTGGTGGATGCCGGCCGCGACGACGGCATCGTGCAGCACCTCGTGCAACCAGGAGCGGCGCACCACGACGCTCCCCCGGTCGGGGTCGGCGGCGGGACCGTTCGGCACGACTCCGAGCGGGCGCCCCCGCCCACTGACCATAACCATGCGCGGGCACAGGTGCCCGTCGGCGACGAGCCGCTCGCGCAGCCCGAGCTGGTCGAGGACAGCCAGACCGTTGGTGGCGACGTTGAGGAAGAGCCCGCCGAACGGGTCGGGGGCGCTGTGCGCCTCGAAGATCTCGACCTCCCACCCGGCGCGCTGCAGGAACAGTGCGGTGGCTGGTCCGGCGACCCCACCGCCGATGATGAGCGCCTTGGGCATGGGGCGTCCCTTCGGTAGTCTGAGAACAGAAGAGAGAGTCTCGCAAATAGAGTCTCTCTGATTTAGAGAGACTACCGGATGCCTGAGAAGCCGTCAACCCGTGCTGCCGCGATCGCGCGCCAGGGTGAGGTGATGCGCGAGTTCATGGCGAGAGCGGTGCTCTTCCAAGAGGCCGTCGCGCGTTCGGGAGGCCTGAACGGCAGCGATCTGCAGGCCGTCGGGCTGCTGCTGAGCGAAGGACCCGCCACACCTGGCGAGCTGGCGGCCCGCACAGGGCTCACTGCCGGCGGCGCCGTGACCGCGATGATCGACCGCCTCGAACGCGCAGGGTTCGTGACTCGAGCCCGAGACGAGAACGACCGACGGCGGGTGATCGTCTCGGCCGTCCCCGAGGCCGTGATGGGTCGGGTCGGGCACGTGTACGGCCGGGTCGCCGAGCGATGGAACGAGTACCTCGACACGCTCACCGACGAGCAGATCGACTTCGCCAACGAGTTCCTCGTCCGTGCCGCTCGACTCAACCAGGAGGAGACCGAGGCGCTGCACGGCGCCGCGCGCCCCTGACCCGCAAGGCGGGCATCCGGTCGTTCGATCCGTCCGGATGGGAATGCGCCGAGCCCTGCTCGCGTTGGGGTCGGGGTGACTGCTCTCTCCGTTCTCGACCTCGTCCCGGTTCGCACCGGGCAGACCAGTGCCGAGGCGATCTCCGCCTCCCTGTCCCTCGCGGCCACCGCCGACCGGCTCGGCTATCGCCGCTACTGGTTCGCCGAGCACCACAACATGCCCGCCGTGGCATCCACCACTCCCCCGGTGCTGATCGCCGCAGCCGCGATGCGCACGACGCAGATCCGCCTGGGCTCGGGCGGCGTCATGCTGCCCAATCACGCTCCGCTGATCGTCGCCGAACAGTTCGCCGCCCTCGAGGCCATCGCCCCCGGCCGCATCGACCTGGGCCTCGGCCGGGCCCCCGGCAGCGACCCCGTGATCACACAGCTGCTGCGCGGTTCGGGCACGACGAGCGACGTCGAGCAGTTCCCTCGCAACGTGCAGGACATCGCCGCTCTCCTCTCGGGCGAGGGCGCGACCGTGCGCTTCACGTCTGGTGGCGAGTACACCGTGCACGCGACGCCTTCGGCCACCGGCAGCCCCGAGGTGTGGCTGCTCGGATCGAGCGACTACTCCGCCCAGCTCGCCGCATCGCACGGGCTGCCGTACGTCTTCGCGAACCACTTCTCGGGGCAGGGCCTCGAGCGCGCCCTCGACCTCTACCGCACCGGATACCAGCCGAGCGAGGAGCACCCCGAGCCCCGCACCTTCCTGACGGTCAACGTCGTCGCGTCCCCCACTCAGGAGGAGGCCGAGGCCCGCGCGCTCCCCCAGCTGCGCATGATGTCGCGTCTGCGCCTGAACAAGCCGCTGATCGCGCTCGAGACGGTTGAGGAGGCACTGGCCGCCGAGTCGGATGCCGCGACCGACCAGGTCGTCGAGGCCGCCCGCTCCCGCTGGTTCGTCGGCACGGGCGAATCCGTCGCCGAAGAGGTGCGCTCGTTCGCGACGAAGTGGGGCGTCGACGAGGTCATGCTGTCGCCCGTCGCGGGTGCCTACGAATCCGAGCCGCGCGACTCCGCCGCCGGCCGCGCCCAGACGCTGGAGCTCATCGCCGCGGCACTCTGACCGACTGCGACCCGACCCCGCGTCAAGGGCTGGTATTCCGGTGCGCCTGGGCGTAGCGTCACGAGCAACGGAAGGGGTTCGATGATGAGCACGACCAAGACCCTGGCACTCTGGGTGGCGTACGGCACGAACGGTGTCGCAGGCAGCATCCGACACGACGATGAGGGGTACACCGTCGTCATGGCGGGTTCCGATGCGGCGACGGGTACGTACCCGAATCTCGCGTCGGCGAAGGGCGCGCTGCACTCGCACATGTCGCCGGGCAGCGCCTGGCCAATGTTCCGCGAGCACTGACCCAGACGGGGAGGGCGAGGCGCAACGGTCGCGGGGTCACGCCCGCGACCGTCGTACGCTGACAGCATGCGTATCGCCCCTCTTGCCGTGACTCCCGCCATGCGGACGGCCGATGAGCATCTCGCGACGGTTCTCGCCGCGACGGCATCGCTGTCGGACGAGTCCGTGCGGGTCGAGGATGCTCTGGGCCGAACCCTCGCCGCGCCGGTGCGCGCCCGAGTGGATGCGCCACTGTTCGACAACTCCGCGATGGACGGATACGCCGTGCGGTACCCGGACGTGGCCGCGGCGACCGCCGAGCATCCGATCGCGCTGCGGGTGATCACCGATCTGCCCGCCGGGTCGACCGCCGAACCCGAACTCGGCCCGGGCGATGCGGTCCGGATCATGACGGGCGCCCCCGTTCCCCGCATGGCGACCGCGGTCGTCCCGTTCGAGCACACCCGAGACGGCCTGCAGGGCATCGACGCTCCCGCCGTGGTCACCAGGGCCCCCGCCCGCGAGGGAGCCCACATCCGCCGCCGAGGTGAGGAGATGCGAGCGGATGCCGAGGTCTCCCCCGCCGGCACAGTCGTCGGCCCCTTGCAGATGACGGCCTTCGCGGTGGTCGGCGTCGACCGCATCATCGTGAGACGACGGCCCCGCGTCGCCGTCATCTCGACGGGCAGCGAGCTCGCGCCCGCCGGCGGGACGTTCGCGCACGGCCAGATCCCCGAGTCCAACTCGGTGCTCCTGTCATCGCTGTGCACGCAGGCGGGTGCGGAGGTCATCTCGATCGAGACGGTGACCGACGAGGATGCCGCGTTCGAGGCGCTCCTCGAACGCGCGCTCGACCGCGCGGACGTCGTGGTCACCTCGGGTGGGGTCAGCGCCGGCGCCCATGAGGTCGTCAAGAATGTGCTGCGTGATCGCATCGAATTCGTCGCCGTGGGCATGCAGCCGGGCAGGCCGCAGGCGTTCGGCCGCATCGACGACACCCTGGTCTTCGGCCTGCCCGGCAATCCGGCCAGCGTCGCCGTCTCGTTCGAGGCCTTCGTGCGTCCGGCCCTCCTCGCGCTCCAGGGACGCGAGCCGCGGCACCGTCCGACGCTCCGACTCGCCGCCACGACCGGCTGGCGCAGCCCGGCAGGGCGACGGCAGTACGTGCCCGTGACGCTCGACCGCTCGGACCCCGCCGCGTGGTCGGTGCGCCCGGCGGCCGCGGACGGGTCGTCCGGGTCTCACCTCGCCGCAGGGCTGGCGCGAGCGGATGCCTACGCCGTCGTTCCCGAAGGCGTATCGGCGGTCACCGCGGGCGACCTCGTCGACGTGATGCTGCTCTCGTGACCACGAGCCCGGACACCGCGCCCGCACGGCCCGCAACGCCACGGCCCGCAACCCCACGGACCGCAACCCCACAGCCCGCAACCCCACGGACCGCGGCGATCATCCTCGCGGGCGGCCGGGCCTCTCGCCTCGGCGGCGCGGCCAAGCCGCTGCTCGACATCGACGGACGCACCCTGCTCGACCGGGCCGTGGCCGCCGTCGCCGGCTGCGAGCCGATCGTCGTGGTCGGCCCGCCGTCGCCCCTTCACGCCGACGTCGTATGGGCACGGGAGATGCCGTCCTTCGGCGGCCCCGTGGCCGGCATCGCCGCCGGCCTCGCCCTGGTCGACAGCGCCGAGGTCTACGTTCTCGCCGCCGACCTGCCGAACGCCGAGGCGGCGGTCGCAGTGCTGCGACAGCATCCACCGCTCTCGCCTGACGACAACAACGACGACGACGAGAACGCGAGCGAGAACGAAAACCACGATGGCCTCTGCCTGACCGATGCCGCGGGACGGATGCAGTGGCTGCTCGGCCGCTATCGCACCGCCTCTCTGCGCAGGGCCGTCGCCGCGCTGCCCGATGCGGGGCGCGGTGCCTCGATGCGCGCGCTGCTCGCAGACCTCGCCCTCACGGCGCGCGCGGCCGGTGACCTGGCGATGGACGTCGACACGTGGGACGATCTGGAACGTGCCCGCGCGATGATGTCGACCCACCGCCGCGACGACGCGATCGCGAGTGCATCCGACGAGGAGACGACATGACAGACAACACGCAGCATCTTCCGGTCGAGGCCCTCGAGGACTGGACCAGCGCCGCCTGCGCAGCGCTCGACATCGACCGCGAGTCGGTCGACATCGCGCTGCTCCTCGACCTGGCCCGCGATGTCGCGCACGGCGTCGCCCGCCCTGCCGCACCGCTCAGCGCCTATCTCGCGGGACTCGCGGCGGGCCGGGCCGGCGGCAGCCGCGAGAACACCGCCACGGCGGCCGCGACGATCACCGCACTCGCCGCGACCTGGCGTGCCGACGACCAGGATTCCTGAAGTTCTCTCATCGGCGACCTCCCCGATGTGATCGAGAAGTAATCGTCCGGTAATCGCACTCGTGCGGCCCTGCAACATCCGCCGCCTACGTTCAGAGCATTCACCTCTCGAACGCAGGAGCCGCGATGTCCCAGATCACCGGAAGAAGCAGCGTCGACACCCACGCCGTGACCCTCACGCGCCGCCCCGGCCGGTGGATCGACGGGTGGAACCCCGAGGACACGGCCTTCTGGGCCACCGAGGGCAAGGCGATCGCCCGGCGCAACCTCGGGTGGTCGATCTTCGCCGAGTTCCTCGGCTTCATCATCTGGCAGCTGTGGAGCATCGTCGTCGTGCTGCTCCCCGCCGCCGGCTTCACGCTGAGCACCACGGAGTCGTTCTGGCTGATCTCGCTGCCGAGCCTCGTCGGTGCGACGCTGCGGTTCCCGTACACGTTCCTCGTGGCCCGCTTCGGCGGACGCAACTGGACCATCGTCTCGGCGCTGCTGCTGCTCATCCCGGCGATCCTGCTCGGCATCGTCGTGCAGGACCCGGAGACCCCGTTCGGCGTGCTGCTCGCGGTCGCGGCCCTCGCCGGATTCGGCGGCGGCAACTTCGCGAGCTCGATGGCGAACATCACCTACTTCTTCCCGCAGAAGGAGAAGGGATGGGCGCTCGGGCTCAACGCCGCAGGCGGAAACCTCGGCACGTCCGTCGCCCAGCTCGCGGTGCCGATCGTCGTCTCGGTCACCGCCGCGTTCACCTTCAACCTGTCGCTCGCGGGGTGGATGTGGGTGCCGCTGATCCTCGTGGCGGTCTGGGGTGCATGGCGCCACATGGACAACCTGTCGTCCGCCAAGGCTGACTTCGCCGGGGCGGCAGCCGCACTGCGAGAACCCCACCTGTGGGTGCTGTCGCTCCTCTACATCGGCACCTTCGGGTCGTTCATCGGGTTCTCCAGCGTCTTCCCGAAGCTCATCGCCGACACCTTCCCCGAGTTCTCCACCTTCCAGATCGGCAGCGCGTCGCTGTCGCTCGCGTTCCTCGGAGCTCTCGTCGGCTCGCTCGCCCGCCCCTACGGCGGAAAGCTCGCCGATCGGTTCGGCGGAGCACGCATGACGATCGCCGCGTTCTCGCTCATGATCGTGGGGGCGCTCTCGCTGCTCGTCACCCTGGAGGCGAACAGCTTCGCGCTGTTCCTCGGATGCTTCCTGCTGCTGTTCATCGCGGCAGGCGTCGGCAACGGCGCGACCTACCGGATGATCCCCAACGTCTTCGCCGCCCGGGGCGCCGCGACCGCGGGTGACGCACTCGCTGTCAGCACCCAGCGCAAGGGCGCCGCCGCCCTCGGTCTGATCTCGGCGATCGGGGCATACGGCGGATTCGTGATCCCGCAGGTTCTCGCCGCCGCGAAGAGCGGCACGGGCTCGTACGCACCGGCGTTCGGCGGATTCGTCGCCGCCTACGTCGTGCTGCTCCTGATCACGATCTTCGTCTACGCGATCCCGCGCCCCTCCCTCGCCGGACACCGGATCTGATCATGTCCGAGCGCATCGTCGTCATCGGAGCCGGGCCCGTCGGCATCCGGTTCGCCGAGGAGCTCCTGCCCCTGGTGGCCGAGGGACGGGCGACGGTGACCGTGCTGGGTGCCGAGACGGCAGACCCGTACAACCGGGTGCTGATCGCCGAGCTCGCGGTCGGCGAGGCGACCGCCGACGAGCTGACCCTGGCGACCGCATCCGCCCTGCCCGGGGTGGACCTGCGCCTGGGAGCCCGCGTGATGCGGATAGACCGGGATGCGCAGACGGTCGAACTCGCCGAAGGATCGGCTATCGGCTACGACCGGCTCGTCTTCGCGACGGGCGCACGCTCGATCATCCCCTCCCTCGACGGGCTCGAGACGCTCGGACCCGACGGCACGGGACTCGACACCCGGCTCACCACGGGCGTCTGCGTGCTGCGCGACCTGTCGGATGCCGAGAAGGTGCGCGCGGTGGTCGAGAGCGGCGGCCGTGTCGTGGTGCTGGGCGCCGGGGTGCTGGGCATCGAGCTCGCGATGCTGCTCGCGGACGCCGGGGCGATCCCCGCGGTCGCGCACTTCGGTCCGATGCCGATGCCCCGCCAGCTCGATCGCGGCTCGGCCTCGATCCTGTCGACCGCACTGGCCTCGGCCGGCGTCACCCTGGTGCCGCACACCCGCGCAGAAGGAGTGATCGGCGTCGAGGGCGATGACGGCATCCGCCGGTTCCGCGCGCTCGCCAGCTCCGACGGCAAACGCATCGAGGGAGACCTGCTCGTGCTCTCGTGCGGAGTCCGGGCACGCACCGAGCTCGCCGAGGCGGCGGGCCTGCGCGTCGGCAACGGTGTGCTCGTCGACGCCTCGCTGCGGTCGTGGTCGGATCCGCGCATCCACGCGATCGGCGACTGCGCGCACGTCGCCGACCCCGCCGAGTTCCTGCACGAGCGCCAGGTGCCGGGCGGGCCCGCAGGCCTCGTGGGTCCGGGATGGCGGCAGGCGAGCTGGCTGGCCGCGTCGATCACGGCCGAGCTCGACAGTGCCGACGAGCACCCGGGCGAGTACACCGACGAGCATCCCGGCGTCGTCGTGCTCAAGGGCGAGCTGGTCGACATCGCCTCGGCCGGAGACGTGTCAGCCGATCCCTTCGCGCCGGTCCCCGCCGGGGAGGACGCCCCCGGCGTCGCGGTCTGGGCCGACCCCGAGCACGGCACGTACGTCAAGATGGCGACGCGCGACGGCATCCTCACCGGATTCGTGGCGGTCGGGATGCCGCGGGCCGCCGCCGAACTGAGCGTGCTGTATCTGCGTGGCGGCGAGCTGCCGGCCGACCGGTCGCTGCTGCTGCGGCTCGACGACCCCGACGCGGACGCGGTCGCACCCGCCGGCCGCGACGCGACGCTGTGCATCTGCAACGCGGTCACCGTGGGGCAGATCGAGGATGCGATCGACGACGGATGCTCGTCGGTCGCCGCGGTCGGCGACTGCACCCGCGCCGGCACGGGATGCGGTGGATGCCGCGCCCGCATCACCGAGCTGCTGCACGCGCACGCGGGAGCCGTCGCATGACCGACACCCACTGCCCCTACTGCGCGCTGCAGTGCGCGATGACGCTGACGCCCACAGCCCCGGCCATCCCGACCGCCACCGCTGACCGCACCGCCCTGCCGGTGACCGTCGCCGGGCGTGACTTCCCCACCAACCGCGGGGGCCTGTGCAAGAAGGGCTGGACCTCGGCCGAGCTGCTCGCCGACACTGGGCGCCTCACCACTCCCCTGGTGCGCGGAGATGACGGCGAGCTGCATCCGGCAGAGTGGGATGCCACGCTCGACCTGATCGCCGCGCAGCTGCGACGGATCGCCGCCGAAGACGGCCCCGACGCGGTCGGCGTCTTCGGGGGTGGCGGCCTCACGAACGAGAAGGCCTACCAGCTCGGCAAGTTCGCCCGCATCGCGCTGCGCACCTCGCGCATCGACTACAACGGCCGCTTCTGCATGTCGTCGGCCGCCGCTGCCGCCAACCGCTCGTTCGGCATCGACCGCGGCCTGCCGTTCCCGCTGACCGATCTCGACACCGCCGAGACGGTGCTGCTGCTGGGTTCGAACGTCGGAGACACGATGCCGCCGTTCGTGTCCCACCTGCAGGGTGCCCGGGCTCGGGGCGGTCTCATCGTCGTCGACCCGCGGCGGAGCTCCACCGCCCGGCTCTGCGCCGACGGCGCGGGCATCCACGTGCAGCCGGTGCCCGGCAGCGACCTCGCCCTGCTGCTGGCGCTGACGCACGTCGTGATCGCCGAAGAGCTGTTCGACGACGGGTATGTGCGGCAGCGAACCTCGGGCATCGAGGCGCTGCGCCAGTCGGTGTCGGCGTGGTGGCCCGAGCGCGCCGAGACCGTCACAGGGGTTCCGGCGCGCAGCATCCGCGAGCTCGCGCGCACGCTGGCCCGCTCCGACTCGACGTACATCCTCACCGGTCGCGGCGTCGAGCAGCACGTCGACGGCACCGACACCGCGACAGCCGCCATCAATCTCGCTCTGCTGCTCGGGCTGCCCGGCACGCCCGGCTGCGGCTACGGCACGCTCACGGGGCAGGGCAACGGACAGGGCGGACGCGAGCACGGGCAGAAGGCCGACCAGCTGCCCGGCTATCAGTCGATCAGCGACCCGACGGCGCGTGCGTCCGTCGCGGCTGTCTGGGGTGTCGACCCTGACGACCTGCCCGGGCCCGGAGTGCCGGCCGTCGAGCTGCTGCAGAGCGCCGGCCTGCCCGGTGGCGTGCGGGCGCTGCTCGTGCACGGCTCGAACGTCTTCGTCTCGGCGCCGAACGTCGCCACAGTGCGCGAGGCGCTCGGTCGACTCGACCTGCTCGTCGTGTCGGACTTCTTCCTCTCCGAGACCGCGAAGGCCGCCGACATCGTGCTCCCCGTGCTGCAGTGGGCCGAGGAGGAGGGCACCATGACCAACCTCGAAGGCCGGGTGCTGCGTCGCCGTCGCGCGATCGACGCCCCCGCCGGGGCCCGCAGCGAGCTCTGGATCATGGCCGAGCTCGCCCGACGCCTCGACGCCCCGGGCACCTGGAGCCTCGACCCGTCAGAGGTGTTCGACGAGCTCGCCCGGGCGTCTGCCGGGGGCCGCGCCGACTACTCGGGCCTCAGCCATGCACTGCTCGACCTCGGCATCGAGGCGCACTGGCCCTTCCCCGTGGGCAGCCTCGGGACCCCGCGCCTGTTCGCCGACCGCTTCGCGCACGCGGACGGGCGGGCGAAGCTCGTCGCCGTGCGGGCGCGCTCGCATCCCACGGCGAGCGCGGATCGGCTGAACCTCGTCACCGGACGCCTGCTCGAGCAGTATCAGAGCGGTGCGCAGACCCGCCGTATCCCCGAGCTCACCGAGAAGCGCCCGGCCCTCGTGGCACAGCTGCACCCCGCCACGGCCCGCCGGCACGGGATCGGCGAGGGCGACGGCATCCGCATCTCGAACTCCCGCGGCGCACTGCAGGCGCGGGCCGAGCTGACGCACGACATCAGGCCGGACACGGTGTTCCTGCCGTTCCACTACCCCGATGCCGAGAGCGCCAACCTGCTCACCAGCGACCAGGTCGATCCGCACTCGGCGATGCCGGAGTTCAAGCGGGCGCTGGTGCAGGTCAGCGCGGTCTGAACCGTCCGGCGACCCGCGCGTCGCCCGCGTGCCCGGGTCAGTCTTCGGGTTCGCCCGAGAGGATGCCGCGCAGCCAGTCGCGCGCCTCGACGAAGATGTCGTCGGCGTAGCGCTCGGGGTACTGCACGATCTGCCGGTCGGCCCGCGGGTACGAACCGAGGAACACCACGCGGGGACTGAAACGGCGGATGCCGAGCAGTGCGTCCGCCATGCGCTCGTGCTCGATGTGCCCGTCGGCGTCGAGCACGAAACGGTAGCGGCCGAGCTCGTCGCCGATCGGACGCGACTGGATGAGCGAGAGGTTGATGCCGCGGGTCGAGAACTGCTCGAGCATCTCGAGCAGGGAGCCGGGGTGATCGTTGGGCAGCTCGACGATCAGCGAGGTCTTGTCGGCGCCCGTGGGAGCCGGTGCCGTGGTGGTGCGGGTGACGAGCACGAAGCGCGTGACGGCCTGGGCGTTGTCGCCGATGTCCTGGGCCAGCACATCGACATCGAGATGCTTCACGACGCCGGGAGCGGCGATCGCCGCCTGCGCGGGAAGACCGCCGTCGAGCATGCCGACCGCCGAGGCGACATTGCTCGCCGCGGGCACGTGCGAGTGCGTCGGCAGGTGCTCGCCGAGCCAGCTGTGGCACTGCGCGTAGGCGACGGGGTGGGCCGCGATGACCTGCACATCGGCCAGCGTGGTGCCACGGGGCGCCACGAGCACGAAGTTGACCGGCACCAGGTACTCGCCGACGATCCGCAGGCCCGGCAGCGTGGCCAGTGCATCCTGCGTGGTCGAGACGCCGCCCTCGACCGAGTTCTCGATCGCGATCATCGCGGCGTCGCTGCGGCCCTCGAGCACGTCGGCGAGCGCCTCGCCGACGTTGTGCACGGCGCGCCAGTCCTGGCCTCGTGCTTCGGCGACCTGTTCGAGCGCCGCTTCGGTGAACGTTCCGGCAGGGCCGAGATAGCTGTAGGTGCGGCGTTCAGTCACGCGTTTCACCTTAGGGCACCGGTGGGGCGCAAGAAGATGCGCGGATGCCGAGATGGGGGCAGACTGTCTGCATGACGAGCCGTGCCGGTCTACCAGCCGAAGAATCCGATCTGATCGATGTCGATGAACTGATCGCCGCCTATTACGACCGCGTCCCGAATCCGGAGGTCGCCGCCGAACGCGTCGCCTTCGGCACCAGCGGGCACCGCGGCTCCTCCCTCTCGAACAGCTTCAACGAGAACCACATCCTGGCCACCACCCAGGCGATCGTCGACTACCGCGCGGGTCAGGGCATCACCGGCCCGCTGTTCCTCGGTCGCGACACGCACGCCCTCTCGCTTCCGGCCGAGCGGAGCGCCATCGAGGTGCTGGTCGCGAACGGCGTCGACGTGCGCGTGGACTCGCGTGACTCGTGGGTGCCGACGCCCGCGCTCAGCCACGCCATCCTCACCTTCAACCGCGACCTCGCACCGGATGCTCCCGGCCGCGCCGACGGCATCGTCGTCACCCCGTCGCACAACCCGCCCCGTGACGGCGGCTTCAAGTACAACCCGCCGCACGGTGGACCGGCCGACACCGACGCGACGGGCTGGATCGCCGACCGCGCCAACGAGCTGATCGCCGGCGGACTGGTCGACGTCAAGCGCGAGCGCTTCGCCGACGTCGACTGGGATGCGGTTCCCGGCTACGACTTCCGTGACGCCTACGTGCGGGACCTCGCGACGATCATCGACATCGACGCGATCCGCAACGCCGGCGTGCGCATCGGCGCCGACCCGCTGGGTGGCGCCTCGGTCGAGTACTGGGCGCTCATCAAAGAGGTGCACGGCCTCGACCTGACCGTCGTGAACCCCGAGGTCGACCCGACGTGGCGCTTCATGACGCTCGACTGGGACGAGAAGATCCGCATGGATCCGTCATCCCCCTCGGCGATGGCGTCGCTCGTCGCCAAGAAGGGCGACTACGACGTCCTGACCGGCAACGACGCGGATGCCGACCGCCACGGCATCGTCACCCCCGACGCCGGGCTGATGAACCCGAACCACTACCTCGCGGTCGCGATCG
Source organism: Microbacterium sp. Leaf159 (assembly GCF_001423615.1). Classification (GTDB taxonomy): domain Bacteria; phylum Actinomycetota; class Actinomycetes; order Actinomycetales; family Microbacteriaceae; genus Microbacterium. The sequence goes on from NZ_LMOU01000002.1 coordinate 760,058, forward strand.
ACTACCTGTTCTCGCACCGGGCCGAGTGGCCGCGCGACGCCGCGATCGGCAAGACGCTCGTGTCGTCGATGATCATCGACCGCGTCGCCGAGTCACTCGGACGACGCCTCCTCGAGGTGCCGGTCGGCTTCAAGTGGTTCGTGCCAGGGCTGCTCGACGGCTCGGTGGCGTTCGGCGGCGAGGAGTCGGCCGGAGCATCGTTCCTGCGCAAGGACGGCACCGTCTGGTCGACCGACAAGGACGGCATCCTGCTGTGCCTGCTCGCGGCCGAGATCATCGCCGTGACCGGCAAGACCCCGTCGGAGCGGTACGCCGAGCTGGAGCAGGCGTTCGGGGCATCCGCGTACCAGCGCGTCGACGCGCCCGCGACCCCCGCGCAGAAGGCGACGCTGGGCAAGCTGGCGCCGGATGCCGTCTCGGCGACGACCCTCGCGGGTGAGGAGATCACGGCCAAGCTGTCGCACGCTCCCGGCAACGGCGCGGCGATCGGCGGCCTCAAGGTGCAGACCGAGCACGCCTGGTTCGCCGCCCGCCCGTCGGGCACGGAGGACGTCTACAAGCTGTACGCCGAGAGCCTGCGTGGCCCCGAGCACCTCGCCGAGGTGCAGGCCGAGGCGCGAGCCGTCGTGTCGGCCGCCCTCGGCGGCTGAGTCTCGCCGATGCTCGCTCGGTCAGACCGACCGGGCGAGCAGTGCCCCGGCGTCGCGCAGCCAGCGAGCGGGTTCGGCGAGTGCGGCCTCGGACGAACCGGACAGCGTGGTCAGCGAAGCGGATGCCGCGAACAGCGCCGTGTCGGAGTCGTCCGTGATGCGCCCGGCAGCGAGCAGTGCGGTCGCCCCCGCCGCAGACGCGAGGCCGGCGATGAACGAGGGGACTTTGCCATCACCCGACTGCCCGTCGTACGAGCCCTCGCCGGTGATGACGATGTCGGCGTCGGCGATCGCGTCCGCGAGTCCGATGAGCTCTGCGACTTCGGCTGCTCCCGGAGCAAGCGTCGCACCCCACACGACCAGCGCGCCGCCCGTGCCGCCGGCCGCGCCGGTGCCGGGCACGGCGGGGTCGAGCGAGAGCAGGTCGGCCAGGCGCGCGAGCGCGGCATCCACCTGCGCGATGTCGTCGCCCGCGAGGCCCTTCTGCGGGCCGAACACCGCGGCGGCTCCGCGGGGGCCCACGAGCGGATTCGTCACGTCGGTGAGCACCCGCACTTCCGGGGCCGGGCGCAGACCGCTGAGGTCGACCGACGCGATGTCCGCGAGACCCCGGGCGCCGGGGGCGACCGGGTCGCCCGCGACGTCGAGGAAGCGGGCACCCAGCGATGACAGCATCCCGGTGCCGCCGTCGGTCGACGCGCTCGATCCGATGCCGACGACGAGACGCGAGACGCCGTGGTCGAGGGCCGCGGCGATGGCCTGGCCGAAGCCGGTGGTGTCGGCATCCCACGGGCGCAGCTCGTCGAGCAGCTCGATGCCCGAGGTCGAGGCCAGATCGACGACCGCGGTGCCGGCGGGAGCATCCGTCGTCGGCGGAAGCAGCAGCCAACTCGTCTCGATGCGGGCACCGGCAGGGCCGTCGACGACCACCGGGACACGGCGAGCGCCGGGCACCGCGGCCTCGAAGGCCGCGACGGTGCCCTCTCCTCCGTCGGCCATCGGGCGGTGCACGAAGTCGGCGGTGGGGTCGACCGACGCCCAGCCGTCGGCGAGGGATGCCGCCGCATCCGCCGCGGTGATCGTGCCCTTGAAGCTGTCGGGGGCGAGGACCACCCGGGTCATGCGAGGCCCGGGGTGCTCGCGCGCACGGCGACCTCGAGCGGCAGTGCCGCCTGCTCCCAGTCGGCGTCGACCGTCGCGCGGAAGGCCTGGTAGCCGACCTCGCTCAGCGGCACCCGCACGGTCGTGAGCGCCGGTGTCACGTCGCTGCTCGAGGGGACATCGTCGAAGCCGCACACCGCGATGTCGGTGCCGATCTCGCGTCCTGCGTCGCGGATCGCCGACATGGCGCCGATCGCGACGACGTCGCTCATGCCGAACACGAGAGTCCCCGGCTCGACCCCGTCGGCGAGTGCGCCGCTCATGGCCTGCACACCCGATTCGCGGCGGAAGTCGCCGCGGATCACCCGGTCGATCGTGCCGCCGCCGGACTCGAAGCCGGCACGGAACCCGGCGAGACGTTCATCGGAGGTCAGCACGCCCTCGGCCGCCGCGATCGCGATGGCCGAGCGGTAGCCGAGTGCCGCCATGCGCCGACCGAGCTCTTCGGCCCCGGCGCGGTTGTCGATCTCGACGTGCCGGTTCTCGGCGCTGCCCGCACCGAACGTGACGACGCGTCCGCCGAAGCGGGCGTACTCGGCCAGTTCGCGCGCGGTGTCGGAGTCGGTCGGCTCGTTCGTGCGGGAGGCCGCGAGGATGAGCCCCTGCGGCCGCTGTCCTCGGAGAGCCCGCACGATGCGCGCCTCGCGGGCCGGATCGCGCTCGGTGATCGCGATCGTGACGACGAGCCCCTGCTCGTCGGCTCCGCGGGCCACGCCGGCGGCGATCAGGCCGAAGTACGGGTCGGCGATGTCGGCGACCAGCAGCGCGATCACAGGAGAGGAGCCACGTGCTGTCGCCTGCGCCGACGCATTGGCCGTGTAGCCGAGCTCTGCGGCGGCCTGCTCGACCTTCTCGCGGAAGGATTCGGCGACCTTGCGCTCGGATCCGTTCAAGACGCGGGATGCCGTCGCGAGCGAGACACCGGCCTCACGGGCGACGTCGTGCAGGGTCGGGGCGGCGCCTCGCGCGTGACGCGGCTGACGCACGCGGGAAGGGCTTTCCGGCTGGCTCATGCCCCGAGCATACTGCGGGGGGACCGCGGGAACGGGGAGCGGAGAGGCATCGCGCAGCGGCGCGTCAGGGCGGGCACCGGGCCTCAGATCGACAGGTAGGAGCGGAGAGCCGCGGCCTCGCCCCGCAGCAGTGCCGGGTCGTCACCGGGGACGAACTCGAGCAGTGCATCCCTGGGCGGCCGAGAGGACGCCAGCGCCTCGGCGAAGAAGCGCGTCCACAGTGCATCCCTCGCCCGAAGCGGCAGGCGCTCCTGCGTGGGCCACCAGGAGAAGACGTGCGCTGCGGTCGTGTGCGCGGCGAGGTCGCGGTACTCGCCGAGCACGGTGTCGACGGTCGCGGCGACCGTCGGCTGCCAATAGGTGCTGAGTGCCGGGCTGTTCACGTCGGCGAGCAGTCGCAGTGTGGTCGGAGCCGTGTCGGCGAGCGTGCCCGAGTGGAATTCGAGGGCCAGGCCGATGCTCCGCTCCTCCGCTTCGGCTGCCGCATCGCGCATCCGGGAGACGACGTCGGCCCAGTGCTCGTCCGACGCCTCCGACGACCCGAGATGCCCGGCCCAGACGCGCACCCGGTCGACTCCGAGCGCCTCGGCGCTGTCGAGGACGGGCGTGAGCACCTCATCGGCCCCTGCCCGGAAGTACGACCCGTACGAGCACGACGTCAGCCCGGCATCCTCCGTGTCCGTGGCGACCTGCGCTGCCCGCTCGATGTCGCCGACCGGCACGTGCACGTCGGCACCCCACTCGATGACCTCGAGCCCGGCTTCGGCTGCGAGTCCGATGACCTCCTCGGCCTCGAGCGAACGGAAGGTCACCGAGCAGAGCCCGGGTCGGATCTTCGTCATGGGTTCATCCTCTCAAGGGGGCGGCAGGGCGTCTCGGGGGTTGCCTTGCGACCGATCTCCGCCTAGTGGTGCCGGAGGCACACGGATGACTGGAGACACACGGATGCCGGAGTCTGACCGGGCGCAGTCCGCGACTGTCGCCCGGTCAGCCCCGGCACGTCCCGTCAGCGCAGATGCGGCGAGACCGCGGCCCCGAAAGTCTCGGCCGTGCGTCGCACGACGTTCTCGGGAGCATCCGCCCAGATGTCGGCGTTGAAGATCTCGACCTCGATGTCGCGGTCGTATCCGGTCTCGATCACCGCACGGGTGAGCGAGCCGAAGTCGATCACGCCGTCGCCGGTGTAGTGCCGTGACAGCAGCACGTCGGCGGCGAGCGGGGTCTTCCAGTCGCACACCTGATAGGTCGCGATGCGGCCCTCTCGGCCGGCGCGGGCGATCTGCTCGAGCACCTGCGGGTCCCACCAGATGTGGAACGTGTCGACCGCCGCGCCGACCACATCGGCGTCGAAGTCGGCGGCGATGTCGAGCGCCTGGCCGAGGGTCGAGACGACGGCGCGGTCGGACGCATACATCGGATGCAGCGGCTCGATCGCGAGCGTCACGCCCGCCGCCTTCGCGTCGGTCGCGAGCACGCCGATCGCGTCGCGCACCCGCTCACGCGCGCCGATCAGGTCGCGCGAGCCGGCAGGCAGTCCCCCGGCGACGAGCACGAGCACGGCCGTCGATCCGTCGGCTCCCGCGGCGGCGAGGGTTGCGGTCTCCTCGATCGCGCGGCGGTTGTCGTCGAGTGCGGCGACGCGCTCCGGCCCCTCGGGGAGCGTGAAGAAGCCACCACGGCAGTGTGTCGTGAACCGCAGACCCGAGTCCGCGAGCATGCGCGCCGCGACGTCGAGCCCGACCTCGTTCACGGGCTCGCGCCACAGACCGATCGCCTGGATGCCGGCATCCGCCGTCACCCGCAGCGCGGTCGCGAGGTCGGCGTGCTTGACAGTGGCCTGATTGATCGACAGGCGAGGATCGACGGTCACAGGTCCACTCCGTTCAGGCGCAGCATCCCGTGCCAGCGCTCGCGCGCGAGTTCGGGGTTCTCGAGTGCGAGCGAGGCGTTCGCCAGCTCGACGATGCGGCTGAGGTGCGGGAGGCTGCGCGCCGAGTGCAGCCCGCCGACCATCTGGAACGCGGGCTGGTGCCCGTTGAGCCACGCGAGGAAGGCGACGCCCGTCTTGTAATAGAACGTCGGAGCCGCGAACACCTGACGGCTGAGCTCTTCTGTCGGACCGAGGATCTCGAGATAGCGCGCGGGATCTCCGCCGTCCAGCGCCTGGATCGCCGCGGACGCCACCGGGGTGATCGCCGCGAACGCGCCGAGCAGCGCGTCGGAGTGTCCATCGCCCTGGCCCACGGTGTCGCCGCCGATCAGGCCGACGTAGTTGAAGTCGTCTCCGGTGAACATGCGCACGCCCTGCGGAAGGCGTTCGCGCACCGAGATCTCGGACTCGGCGTTCAGCAGGCTCATCTTCACGCCCGCGACAACGTCGGGGTTCTCAGCGATCACGTCGAGCAGCACAGCGGATGCCGTCTGCCAGTCATCCGCTCCGAAGTAGCCGGCGAGCTCCGGGTCGAACGCGGTCCCGAGCCAGTGCAGCACGACCGGCACCGTGGCCGACGAGAGCACCTCGCGGTACACGCGACGGTAGTCGTCGGCGTTCTCGGCGACGCGAGCCAGGTGACGCGAGGCCATGAGCACCGGCCCTGCCCCCTGCTCCTCGGTGAAGTGCAGCTGCTCCTTGTAGGCGTCGATCACCTGGTCGAGCGAGATGTGCGACTCGGCGACGTGATCGGTGTTGACGCCGACCACGACCGAGCCGCCCTCTTCACGGGCGACCTCGGCGCTGCGCGAGATGAGCTCACGCGTCGCGGCGGCGTCGAGGCCCATGTTGCGCTGCGCGGTGTCCATGGCGTCGGCGACGCCGAGACCCCACGAGTAGACATTGCGGCGGAACGCGAGCGTCGAGTCCCAGTCGATGTCGGCAGGTTGCCCCGGGGTGTTGTCGGCGTGCACCTTCGGCACCACGTGGGCGGCGGCGTACGCGACACGGCTCACGAGCGGCGAGGCCGGACGGGAGTACCCGCCACCCTCGCGCAGCTCGGCATCCGTCACCGCGCCCGCGGCATCGAGAAGTCGGAGAGTGGTCATGCTCAGCCCAGCGTCAGCGGCGAGAGAGCGACCTTGCGGCCTTCGGCGCTGGAGGTCAGACCGGCCTCGGCGAACTGCACGCCGCGGGCACCCGAGAGCAGGTCGAAGGGGTACTTCGTGCCCTCGACGAACGAGATCAGGTACTCCTCCCACTGCTGACGGAAGCCGTTGATGAAGACGTCGTTCGTGGGCACGTTCTGCCAGTCGGTGTCGTAGTCGTGGCTGTCTTCGAGGTCCGGGTTCCACACGGGCTTCGGCGTCGCGTTGCGCGGCTGGATCTTGGCGCCGAAGAGTCCGACGACAGCCGATCCGTGAGTGCCGTCGACCTGGAACTCGACGAGCTCGTCGCGGTTGACGCGCACCGTCCAGCTGGAGTTGATCTCGGCGACGATGCCGCCCTCGATCTCGAAGATGCCGTATGCGGCGTCCTCTGCGGTGGCGGTGTAGTGCTCGCCGTTCTCGTCCCAGCGGTCGGCGATGTGCACGGCAGCCTGCGCGTAGACGCTCTTGACCTCGCCGAACAGGTTCTCGAGCACGTAGTTCCAGTGCGGGAACATGTCGACGATGATGCCGCCGCCGTCTTCGGTGCGGTAGTTCCAGCTCGGGCGCTGCGCGGGCTGCCAGTCACCCTCGAACACCCAGTATCCGAACTCGCCGCGCACCGACAGGATGCGGCCGAAGAAGCCCGAGTCGATCAGGCGCTTGAGCTTCTGCAGACCCGGCAGGTAGAGCTTGTCGTGCACGACGCCGGTCTTGACGCCGGCCTCATCGGCGAGACGCGCGAGCTCGAGAGCCTCTTCCAGCGACTCGGCGGTGGGCTTCTCGGTGTAGATGGCCTTGCCTGCGGCGATCGCCTTGCGGAGGGCCGAGGCACGGGCCTTGGTCACGAGGAAGTCGGCGTAGATCTCCCATTTCGGGTCGGCGAGCGCCGCGTCGAGATCGGTCGTGTAGTCCTCGATGCCGTGCTTCGCGGCGAGCTCGGCGAGCTTGGCCTCGTTGCGGCCGACCAGCAGGGGCTTCACCGTGATGCGGGATCCGTCGGGCAGCTCGATGCCGCCCGCGTCGCGGATCGCGAGGATCGAGCGCACGAGGTGCTGGCGGTAGCCCATGCGCCCGGAGACGCCGTTCATGATGATCCCGATCTCGCGGGTTGTCGCCTGTGACATTGCTGGTCCGTTCTCTTCTCTCAGATCCCGCATGCTCTGCGGGGAAACTCGTGTGTGCCATTCAGTGCGGGTAAGCGCTTTCCGACAGCATGCCATGCCGCGAGCCGGTGCGCAAGCGCAGGCGGAAAACGCTCTCCGGATCTACCAGGTCTGACTCCACCCGACACCCGCCCTCATGCGCTCAGCTCCATGTCGAGACGCGTGATCACCTGCGACGGCACCCCGCCGTGCAGCAGCGCCTCGACGTCGTCGAGCGCCGAGTCGGCCAGGCGCCGCGCCTCGTTGCCCATGGACCCGGCGATATGAGGGGTCAGAGCGACGTTCGGCAGCGTTCGCAGCGGCGAATCGGTCGGCAGCGGGTCGGGCTCGGTGACGTCGAGCACGGCATCCAGTCGTCCGGACTCGCACTCGGCGAGCAGCGCATCGTGGTCGAGGATCCACCCCCGAGCCGTGTTGATCACGGTGGCGCCGTCGTGGAGCGCCGCAAGCTCGGCCGCGCCGATCATGTGCCGGGTCTCGGGCAGCGCAGGCGCGTGCAGAGAGAGCACGTCGACCTGTCCGAGCATGTCGTCGAGGGGCAGCAGCTCCGCACCGGCGTCGGCCACCGCCTGCGCGGCGACGAACGGGTCGGCGACGATGATGCGGATGCCGTCGAGCTGCCCCAGCATCCGCACCACCCGGCGTCCGATCCGTGAGAACCCGACGATGCCGACCGTGCGACCGACGCTGCCGTAGCGGGTCGAGCCGACCAGGTCGCGCCATTCGACCACGGTCGACGGCGAGCGCATGTGCACGAAGGCACGTTTGAAGGCGAGGATGATCGTCGCGAACGTGTACTCGGCGACCGGTACGGCGTTGGCGTCGGCGGCCGAGGTGACGGTGATCCCCCGCTCCCACAGCTCGTCGGACACCAGCTGCTGCACACTGCCCGCCGCATGCACCACGGCGCGCAGCCGCGGCATCCGGTCGAGGAGCTCGGCGTCGAGACGCGGGGCTCCCCACGAGGTGAGCAGGATCTCGGTGTCGGCGAGGTCTCCCCCATCGATCGCCAGCTGCGGCGACGGAGCCAGCGCGCGCAGGCGCTGCAGACGCGCCTCATCGAAGAGCAGAGCGAACACCTCGGGACTCATCGCGGTGCGAACGGTCACGCGCGCACTCCTTCGAGCACGATGTCGGAATCGCGTGCGGTGTCGACATCGAGCACGGGCCGCAGTGTGTAGCGGCTGTTCGCCCACGCCACGTAGAGGGCAGGCGCGCAGGTCAGGCCGATCGCGATCGCGGGCATCGTGGTGAACAGTCCGATCTGCACACCGAGGACGACGAGCGACAGCGCCGTGAGGTACCAGCGCCGCACGCACAGGTAGAGCGCGGCTTTGACGATGTCGCGCATCCGCGCACCCGGCTCTTCGGCCAGCGCGACGAGCGCCACCAGAGCGGTCGCCACCGCGATCACGGTGAGCAGACCGAGCACCGGGACGATCATGACCGAGGCGGGCGACGCACTGACCGCGCGCACGTCGACGAGCAGCACCACCACGGATGCCGTCACCACCGCGCCGATCAGCAGGCCCTTGCGCGCCGTGGCCTTCCAGCCCCGGAGGAACGAGCGCACCACCTGGGGCTCGCCACGGCCGAACTCGCGGAACGCCGTGAATGCACCGGTCAGCGCCGGAGCGACCAGCGGAGCCGCGAGCGCCAGCAGCGGCCACGACAGCGCGGGATCGGTCGTGATCAGCAGCACCACGAGAGGTGACGCCGCGACGAGCACGAGGAAGTTGACCATCAGGCCCAGGTAGACGACTCCGAGGATCGTGGCCCAGGCGTCATGTGAGATGCGCTTCATCGGTCAGCCCTTCAGCCCGCTGGTGGCGATGCCCTCGACGAAGTACTTCTGCCCGAGCAGGAAGATGATCGCGATGGGCACGACCGAGATCGTGAGTCCGGCGAACAGCAGCGCATAGTTCGTGTCGAAGAGGTTCGAGACGAAGCTCTTGAGTCCGAGTTGGATCGTCCACAGGTCGGGGTTGCGCAGATAGATGAGCGGCCCGAGGTAGTCGTTCCAGGTGTTCACGAACGTGAGCAGGGTGAGGCTCGCGATGGCCGGCACCGACAGCGGCAGCATGATGCGCCGCCAGATGCCGTACTCGCTGAGCCCGTCGAGGCGCGCGGCCTCACTGAGTTCTTCCGGGATGGTCTCGTAGTACTGCTTCATGAGGAACACCCCGAAGGCGCCGAACGCCTGGAGCAGGATGATCGCCCACAGCGTGTTCGACACCTTCAGATTCGACAGCAGGATGAACTGCGGGATCATGTACGACTGCCACGGCACAGCGATCGTGCCGATGTAGACGAGGAACAGGATGTCGCGGCCGGCGAACTTCATGCGCGCGAAGCCGTAGGCGGCGAACGATCCGGTCAGCACCTGGAGGAACGTCACGCTGACAGCCAGGAACAGGGTATTGCGGATCCAGACGAGCATGTTCGACTTCGTCCAGATGTCGATGTAGTTCTGCCACACGAACGTCTCGGGTACCCAGACGACGGGCACCGAGAACACCTCGTTGGCGTTCTTCAGCGAGCTCATGACCATCCAGAAGAACGGTGCGAGCAGGCCGACCGCCGCGATGATCAGGGCGATGTAGCCGAGCGTGCGACCGACCGTCAGCCTGGTGCGCGCGCGGCCGACGGGGGCGGGGTCGCTGAGCTTGCGCAGCGTTCCCCCGGTGACGAGGACCTGGGTCTCGGTCATCATGCGCTCCGCTTCTTGTTCCAGAGGAACTGGCCGATGGTCACGAGGATGCAGAGGAAGAACAGCGCCACCGCGGCGGCGGACGCGTAGCCGAACTGCGACTCCTCGAAGCCCTTCTTGTAGATGAACTGCGACAGCACCAGGGTCGACTGGCCGGGGCCGCCGTCGGTCATGACGAGGATGAGGTCGAAGATCTTGAAGGAGTTGATGGTGAGCATCACGGTGACGAAGAACATGGTGGGCCGCAGCGAGGGGATCGTGACGTTCGTGAAGCGCTGCCACACGTTGGCGCCGTCGACGCGCGCGGCTTCGTGCAGCTCACGCGGCACGGTCTGCAGGCCCGCCAGGAACAGGATCATGTAGTAGCCCATGTCCCGCCAGGTGCTGACGATCACGACGGCGGGCATCGCCCACTCCGATGACGTGAGCCAGCCGGGAGGCTCGGAGATGCCGATCGCCCGGAGCACCTCGTTGATGGGCCCGTAGTCGGGACTGAAGAGCAGGTTCCACACCACGGCGATCGCGACGATCGAGGTGATGTAGGGGAAGAAGGCGGCGGTGCGGAAGAACGCGACGCCGCGCAGCTTGTTGTTGAGCAGCAGTGCGAGCCCGAGCGAGACGACGATCGTCAGCGGGATGTGCATCACCGAGTAGTAGATGGTGTTCCAGAACGCGATGTGGAAGCTGCCGTCGCCCATCAGGCGCTGGAAGTTCGCGAACCCCACCCAGTCGGCCTTGCCGAACACGTTCCAGTTCGTGAACGCCATGTAGAAGAGGATCAGCACCGGGAGCAGGGTCAGGAACCCGAATCCGATGAAGTTCGGCAGGATGAAGCTCCAGCCGATCAGGGCATTGCGGCGACGCAGTGCCGAGCGTCTGCGGGGCAGCTTCGTCTGCGGCGGGGCCGCGTCGCGGCTCGGGGCCTCGGTGGTGGTCATGTCTCTCGTCTCCTGGATGCTGCGCGAGGGCGATGTCGGGGGCCGGCCGGCGGCCGACCCCCGAGTGGATCAGCCGACCTCGTTCTTCACGCGGTCCTCGGCCGTCTTGATGGCGTCGTCGACCGAGGTCGATCCCGACATGACGGCGGTGTGCAGGTCGGCGAGGATCCCCTGGATCGTCGCCGTCTTGCTCGACGTGGGGTTCTCGGGGAGCACCTCGTGCGTCGACCAGGCGAACTTCGACAGATCGTCCGTCGGCGCACCCTCGACCGCGAAGTAGGACTCGACGACGGCGTCGTTCGTGAGCGCCGGGGTGATCCCGATCTCGGCGAGAGCCTGCGCGCCCTCCTCGGATGCGGCGAACTCGAGGAACTCCTTGGCGGCGTCGACCTTGGCGGAGTCGATGTTCGCGTTGATGCCGAAGCCCGTCGGGTCGCCGAACGTCACCGGGGTGTTGTCGGTGCCCGTGGTCTTCTCGTCGAGCTGCGGTGCGGGCGCGATGCCCCACTCGAAGTCGTTCGCCTCGCCCGATGCCTGCTGCGCGATGAGCGTCGCGGTGTACCAGGTGCCCATCAGCATCATTGCGGCCTTCTGCGTGCCGAACTCGCCCTGGTAGGTGAGCTGGTTGGCGGTCGAGGTGTTGAAGTCGACCTGGTCGCCGGCATCCTGCAGCGCGAGCGTGTTGTCGTAGTAGTCCTTCATGTTGCTGAAGTCGCCGTCGAGCACGCTGGTGTCGGTCTGCGCGTTCGCGAAGCCCTGCACGGTCGACTGCCAGCGGTGCAGGTACGTGCCCTTGGAGGCGTCGGTGGTGAGCGCCTCCGCGGCATCCGCGTAGTCATCCCACGTCCACGATCCGTCGGGCTCGGCGACGCCGGCCGCCTCGAAGAGCGCCTTGTTGTAGAAGAGCACCCAGGAGTCCTGGCGGTACGGCACGGCGTAGGCGGCGCCGTCGACCTCGTAGGAGTCCGCGCCGCTGATGCCGTCGGGCAGCGCCACGTCCGAGACGTCGAGCAGCTGGCCTCCCTCCTGGAAGGTCGTGACGTACTTGACCTCCTTCTGCGTGATGATGTCGGGGCCGGACCCTGCGGCGAGGTCGGCCGTGACGAGGGTGTTGTACTCGGCCGCGTCGTATTCCTTGAGCTCGATCTTGACGTTCGGGTGGTCCTTGGTGAACGCGTCGGCGAGCGTCTGGAACTCGGGGGTGGTGTCGATGCTCCAGCCCGAGAGCGTGAGCGTGACGGGGGCGTCGGGGTCGGTGCTCTCTCCGGCGTCGCTGCTGCCGGAGCAGCCTGCGAGGGCGAGGGCCGCGACGGCGGCGATGCTGCCGGCGGCGAGGATCTTGCGGTTCATGGGGATACTGCTCCTTTGCAATGGCGGGTGCCCGGATGGGGCGGGATGACGGGTCGGGATGACGGCTCAGGCGAGCCGGTGTTCGGTGGTGGTGGAATCGGGCCACACGACGGCGACGTCGTCGCCGTCGATGCGGACGGTGGGGGCGGATGCCGCGGCGCGGTCGGACAGGTGCACCGCGGTCGCGATCCACTCACCCGTCGACACCGGGTACGTGACGACGGGCACGGAGGCGGCTGCGCCGAGCGGGCTCGCGTCGCGCCGGTTCTCGATCGAGGGCGCTCCCCCGGGCGTGAGTGCGGCGATGGTGCTGTGGCGACCGCGGGCGCTCGCGGCGGCCACGTTCTCGGAGACGGTGTCGTCGACGGCATCTGCGGCGAGCGCCCAGCCTCCGATGCGCAGGGCGGTGGGGGCGGCATCCGCCTCGATCCGGTCGATGCGCACGACTCGCACCTCCCATGCACCGCGCACGATCGACCAGGTGGTGACGGTGCCCGCGATCTCGACCTCGCCCGTGATGCCGGAGCCGTGTCGGGTCTGGGTCGCGTCCGGTGCGATCCAGTGCGCGGTCGCCTCGGACCCGGCGATCGCCGCATCCCCGTCGCGCCGGATGCCCTGCACGCGCATGCCGGCACGATGCGTCGCCCGGCCGTCGGCGTGCAGCAGTGCGACCGACTGCTCGAGCGGCTCTGCCCAGGCGTCGCCGTTCAGCAGCGGGCTCGCAGCCGTCGAGTAGCCGAGGCGCGCGTAGAGCGGCGAGTCCCCGACGAGGTCACCGGGTCGGGCGTGGTCGGCTCCGTGGTTGATCACCCGGACGATGCCGTCGTCGCTCGTCGCGGAGATGATCCACGCGGGGGCTTCGACGACCCGGAGGACGTCTGCGCTCTCGACGGGCAGCCGCTCGGCGGGCGCCGACCACACCGGGTGGTCAGCGGGGAGAGCGATGCCGAGCAGGCCCTTCGATGCCCAGTACGGGGATCCGGTGCCGGAGTAGTTCTGCGCGAGCCGGCGCCACTCGTCGTGCCACCCGAGGTCGAGGAGCCCCTGATCATTGGGGGCGCCGTTCTCGGCGAAGTGGCGGACGATGGAGGATGCCGCGCGGCGCAGCTGCGCGGCCGGGACCGACGGGACCTCGGCGATGACGCCGGCCCAGTAGGGGGCTGCCGCGGCGAAGCGGTAGACGAGGCTGCGACCCTGGATCAACGGAGCACCGTCGGCACCGACGAGCGCGATCGCGTCCTGCAGGAAGGTGTCGAGGCGGGCGAGATCGCCCGCGGTCCGACCGCCCGCGAGCTCGGTGGCGCCCTGCATCCGCGACCACAGCACAGGGTAGAGGTGAAGGGCCCAGCCGACGTAGTGGTCGTACGAGCGGTCGTCGCCGTCGGAGATCCACCCGCCCTCGCGGAGGAACGAGTCGTGCTGCGCGAGGTCCTGATCGATGTCGGCCTGCGACCACGGGCCGCCCACCGAGCGCAGGAAGGTCTGCACGACGACGCGGAACCACAGCCAGTTGTTCTTCGGGTAGCTGTCGTCGCCCACGACGGGGGCGAGGTAGTCGATCATGCGGTGCTGAGTGGTCTCGTCGAGGCGATCCCAGATCCAGGGGCGCGTCATGTCGAGGATCAGGGCGATCGACGCCGCCTCGACCTTGGCCTGTGCATGCTCGTCGAGTCGCACCCACCGGTCGGGGCTCGCAGGATCGACCCCGGCCACGATGCCGCGCGAGTAGAAGTCGATGAGGTCGTCGACCCCGTCGCCGCGTGCCCCCGCGATACGGAAGCCCGCGAGCAGGAAGCTGCGCACGAATCCCTCGAGGCCGTCGACATCGATGCCGTATCCGCCCGAGGCGCCGGGCAGGGTGATGCGGGCGTTGTTCTCGGAAGCCCACGGACGCACGGCCGCGAGCAGTCGGTCGGCGTACGCGATCAGATCGTCGCGAGACCACTCCGAATCACGGGGGCTCACAGCGGTCGCTGCACCGGTGCGCTCGTACGCCACAGGGTTCTCCTTTGAAGACTGCTTCGAGATGGACCGCGACGGATGCCGTCTCTTTGCGATCGTTGGGAGATTATCACCGCATTTCGATCAAGACAAGACTTAAATAAAGCTAGATCGATCATTTTCGATCAGTTATGCTGAGTGCGTGAACACGCTCCCCGCGCCGACCGCCGATGATCGCGCCGCCTGGTCGCACATCGATGCGGCCGATCTGCGCGCCCGCGCCGACGCCGACCTCGGCACGGCCTGGCCGCAGCCTCTCGCCAGTCAGGCAGCCCGCGTGCACCGAGACGGCGATCGCGTCCCCTGGGAGAATCCGGCCTTCGCCCGCCAGCACCGACTCAGTCGCGCCGTCGTCGCCGCGGCCGTGACTCTCGACGATCAGTGGATCGACGAGGTCGTCGACGGGGTGCAGCTGCTGTGCGAGCAGAGCTCATGGTGCTGGCCGGCCCACGACGACACGTTCGACAGGCACGGCAGCGTGCTCGCTACCGTCACCGATCCCTTCCTCGACCTCGGCGCCGGTGAGGTCGTCGCCCAGCTCGCGTGGATCGACCATGTGCTCGGCACGCAGCTCGATGCCCGCGCCCCCGGCATCCGCTCCCGCATCCGGCATGAGGCGCAGGTGCGCGTCTTCCGTCCCTTCATCGAGCGCCGCGACTGGCACTGGCTGGGCCTCGACGGCGATGTGCACAACTGGAATCCGTGGATCCACTCGGCAGTCCTCACCGCGGCCGTGCAACTGCACGAGCACCCCGACCACCTCATCGACCTGGTCGTCGAGGGACTCGACCGGTACCTCGTCTCGCTGCCCGACGACGGCGCGATCGACGAGGGCTATTCGTACTGGTGGAACGGGGCCTGCCGCGCGCTCGAGGCGCTCGACCTGCTCGAGTACGCGACGGACCGCTCGCGCCGCGACCTCGTCGGCCTGCGCGAGACCGTCGCGTTTCCGCATCGCTGCCACCTCGGCGGCGACTGGTACGCCAACCTCGCAGACGGGCAGGCTCGCCCGCCTGCAGATCTCCCCTGGCATGCCCTGCACCGCGCCGCCCGACGGATCGGCGATGCGGATGCCGCGGCCCACGCCGCCTCGCACCGCGCCGCACCTCCGTCGGAGTTCGCCGGTCTCGGGCGTCTCGTGCAGGAGCTGACCGATGCCGACTGGCTCGCCGCTGCCCCCGCCGCCTCTCCCCTGCCGCGGGACGTGTGGCTGCCCTCGACGCAGGTGCTGCTCGCCCGCGAACAGGCAGGATCGGCCGCTGGTCTCGGCCTCGTGGTCAAGGGCGGGCACAACGCCGAGCACCACAACCACAACGACGTCGGCTCGTTCATCGTGACGTCCGACGGGGTTCCCGTGATCGTCGACGCGGGGCGTCCGACGTACACGAAGGCCACGTTCGGGCCCGACCGATACGAGATCTGGACCATGCAGAGCGCGTGGCACAACACCCCCACGATCGCCGGCGTCGATCAGTCGCCGGGGCGGGAGTTCGCGGCATCCGAGGTCGAGGCCTCGGTGACGGATGCCGTGTCGTCGCTGTCGCTCGACCTCGGCGCCACGTACGCGCTCGACGAGCTCGCGTGGCGGCGGACCGCCGCCCTCGACCGTACGGAGAGGGTCGTGCGGGTCTCCGACGCGTGGCACGGCCCCCTCTCAGACGGCCCGACCACCCTCAACCTCGTCGTCGCCGGCACCGTATCCGCCCTCGATGACGGCATTCGTGTCGTGCCGCTCGACGGGGCGACGCCCGTCGTGATCCGGTGGGCCGCCGGCATCCGTTCCGCTCACACGGTGCGCCTGCTCGACGACCCGATGCTGAGCGATGTGTGGGGCGAGCGACTCACCCGCATCGAACTGGACGTGAGCGCGCACGATCGCGCGTGGATCACGGTAGAAAGAGACGACGCCACCCCGGGGACGGGTGACAGCGAGGACGACCGATGACCGATCAGCAGCACGCTCCGCTCGCGCCCGCGCGTCACGCGCACATCCTCGCCGCCCTCGAACGCGACGGGATCGTGCGGGTCTCGCGCCTGACCGAAGAGCTCGGGGTCGCGCCCGTGACGCTGCGTCGCGACCTTCAGCAGCTCGAAGAGGAAGGGCGTCTCGAGCGGGTGCACGGCGGCGCCGTCTCGGCGCAGACGCCGGATGCGGAGGAGCCGGTGCCCGCGCAGGTCGGCGGTGCGATCGGCGTGCTGGTGCCGTCGCTCGCGTACTACTGGCCGGGCGTCGTACGGGGCATGGAGGCCGAGGCACGCAAGCGCGGGCTTCGCCTGGTGCTGCGCGGAGCCTCGTACGAGCTGCAGGACGAGCGCCCGGTACTCGAGCGCCTCATCGCCTCCGACGACATCCGCGGACTGATCGTCGCGCCCAACCCCGACGTGACCCACGCGCAGGACGTGGTGCAGTGGCTCGACGCCTCCGGCGTTCCGGCGGTGTTCGTCGAGCGCGACGCCGTGGTGCTCCCCGACCGCGCGCCCGTCGAGAACGTCACCACCGACCACGCCCTGGGCGCCGTGCTCGCCGCACGCCACCTCGCCAGCCTCGGCCACCGTCGCATCGGCCTCATCCTGTCGCGGGAATCGCCCACCGGCCGCAAGATCGTCACCGGATGGGCGACGGCCTGCGAGGAACTCGGGCTCGCACCGGACGACCACTTCGAGAGCCTCTTCCCGGACCGCAACGGGCCGGGCTTCGCGACCGCCGTCAACGCCGCCATCGACAAGGCACTCGACGCCGGAGTGACGGGACTGCTCATCCACTCCGACCCGGAGGCCATGGCGTTCATCGACATCGCCCTGAACCGCGGGCTCTCGGTGCCCGAAGACCTCTCGGTCGTCGCCTACGACGACGAGGTCGCTCAGTTGTTCACCCCCGCACTCAGCGCGGTCAGCCCTCCGCGTGCCGCCGTCGGAGCCGCCGCGATCGACCTTCTCGCCAAGCGCATCGCCGACCCCACGCGTCCGGTGCATCGCGTGTCGCTGAGCCCGACGATGCACGCCAGGGAGTCGTCGGCGCCTCCGGCCTGACGTCAGCGGGTGCTGGCCCGCTCGACCAGGAGCGTCGGCACCACAGCGGATGCTTCCGCACCCGGCGTGCCCTCGATCTCGGCGACGAGCAGGTCGACTGCGCGGTGCGCGAGAGCGGTGAAGTCCTGACGGATCGTGGTCAGCGGCGGGCGATAGTTGGCGGCATCCGGCACGTCGTCGAAGCCGATCACGCTGACGTCGTCGGGAACCCGGCGCCCCGCCTGGGCGAGCGCGCGCAGCAGTCCCAGCGCCATCTGGTCGTTGGCGCAGAAGACGGCGGATGCTGCGCCGAGCGCGTCGCCCGCAGCGAACCCGGCTTCAGCAGACCAGTCACCACGGACGATCATCGGGGGCTCGAGGCCCGCGGCGAGAAGGGTCTCACGCCAGCCGCGCTCGCGCTCGGACGCGGCGAACGAATCGACAGGGCCCGCGAGATGGTGCACGGTCTCGTGTCCGAGGGCCAGCAGATACGCGGTCGCTGCGGAGGCACCGCCGACATGGTCGCTGTGCACGACGGCGAGGTCGGCCGCCCCCGGGGCGTCGACGACCACGAGCCGCAGTCCGGCCGGCCGCTCGGCCGCCGGCATCAGGGCCGAGGCCTCGTTCAGCACGATGGCGCCGTCGACCTCCTGCTCGGCGAGGCGCTCGAACGCGTCGGCGACGTTCTCGCCCGCGGTCACGAGGGTGAGGGCGTAGCCACGCTCGGCTGCGGCCTCGGCCGTGGCCTGCAGCATGCGCGAGTTGCCGACCGTCGCGAGCGTGGTGACGACGAGTCCGATGGTCTGCGAGCGGCCGGTGCGCAGTGCCCGCGCCGCGCGATGGGGCCGATACCCGAGCTCGACCATGGCCTTCTCGACGCGCTCGCGGGTGATCGGGTCGACGCGGGGACTGTCGTTGACGACGCGCGAGACCGTCTGGCCGGAGACCCCGGCACGGGAGGCGACCATCGCCATCGACACGCGGCCGGACGAGGGGCGTCGGCGGCGGGGCCTGCTGGGCTCGCGCACGAGGTCGTCATCCACCGCATGCACCTCATCTCGCGTTCACAACTCAGCAATGTTGACGTTACCACGGCGATGTGCGTACCATGTTTACGTGAACACGACCGAATCTGCTGAGTTGCGCACCGAGACCCTCTCCGCCGGAATCATCAAGCGCGCGACCACGCTCGACGATGGCCGCGAGCTGATCTACTTCGACGACCCCGACACGACGCTCGGCGAAGAGCGCGCTGTCGACTCCCGCACCCTCGACCCTCGCGGCGAGACCGCCACGATGCGCCTCGACGTGCTCACGGGAGACTGGATCACGGTCGCCGCGAACCGTCAGAACCGCGTCATGATGCCCAGCGCCGACGCCGACCCGCTGGCCCCGCAGTCGCCGACCAACCCGTCGGAGGTCCCCTCGCTCTACGACGTCGCGGTGTTCGAGAACCGCTCCCCCGCCTTCGGCCCCGCCCTGGCCGAGGGGACCGGCATCGCCCCCGAGGCGAGCAACCCTCCCCGCGGGCTCGACGACCTCGCGGCTCTCGGCCTCGGCCGCACCCGCACGTCTGTCGGCCGCTGCGAGGTCGTGTGCTTCAGCCCCGAGCACACCGGATCCTTCGGCACCCAGTCCGTCACCCGCGCCCGCACGGTGATCGAGGCCTGGGCCGACCGCACAGCCGCCCTCTCGAAGCTGCCGGGCATCGAGCAGATCTTCCCGTTCGAGAACCGCGGCGAGGCCATCGGGGTCACGCTCCCCCACCCGCACGGCCAGATCTACGCGTACCCGTACGTCACGCCGCGCACCACCCGCGTGCTCGAGTCGATCGATCGCACGGCGCCCGAGCTCTTCCAGCACATCCTCGAGTCCGAGCAGGCATCCGAGCGCGTCGTGTTCCGCGGCGAGCACTGGACCGCGTTCGTGCCCTTCGCCGCCCGCTGGCCGCTGGAGGTGCACCTGATGCCGCACCGCCACGTTCCGGACTTCGCCGAGACGACGGATGCCGAGCGCGACGAGCTCGCCCCGCTCTACCTGCGTCTGCTGCGCGGCGTCGACGCGCTCTACGACACCCCGACCCCCTACATCGCCGCCTGGCACCAGGCCCCGGTCAACGTCGGTCGTGACAGCGTGCGCCTGCACCTGCAGCTCACGAGCCCCCGCCGCGCCGCCGACAAGCTCAAGTTCCTGGCGGGCTCCGAGGCCGCGATGTGGGCCTGGGCCGCCGAGGTCACCCCCGAGCAGGGTGCCGCTCGCATCCGCGAGGCCATCGCGAAGGCAGACGCCGCGCACGCACAGAGCGCCGACGCCGCCCACACAGACAGCACCGACACCACAGACAGCAGCGACACCACAGACAGCACCGACACCGCAGACGAGGCATCCGCATGACCACCACCGACGACGCCGCGACCGCTCTCTTCACCGAGCTCACCGGCCATGCCCCCGCCGGCGTCTGGTCGGCCCCCGGCCGCGTGAACCTCATAGGCGAGCACACCGACTACAACGACGGATTCGTGCTCCCGTTCGCGATCCCGCACCGCACGGTCGCAGCCGTCGGCCCCCGTGACGACCGCCGCATCCGCGTCGCCTCGACCTTCGCCGACGAGCCGGTCGAGGTCGCCCTCGACGAGCTCGCCGAGCTGTTCCCCACTCCGACCGGTGAAGCGCCGGCAGTTCCCGAGTGGGCCGCCTATCCGCTCGGCGTCGCGTGGGCGCTGCGCCAGGCCGAGGGCGCCTCCGACGCCGTCATCACCGGCACAGGCCTCGACATCGCCATCGCCTCCGACGTGCCGGTCGGCGCGGGACTCTCGTCGTCTGCCGCGATCGAGGGCGCCACGGCATCCGCTCTCAACGAGCTGTGGGAGGCCGGCCTCGAGCGCACCGCCCTCGCCCGGGTCGGTCGCCGCGCCGAGAACGAGGCCGTCGGCGCCCCGACCGGAATCATGGACCAGATGGCTTCGATGCTCGGCGAGCCCGACGCGGCGATCTTCCTCGACTGCCGCTCGCTCGACGCGAACCTCGTGCAGGTCGGCATCGCCGAAGCCGGCCTCGCGATCCTCGTGATGGACACGCGCGTCAAGCACGCCCACTCGACCGGCGGATACGGCGAGCGCCGAGCCGCCTGCGAGCGAGGAGCGGCGATCATGGGCGTGCCGAGCCTGCGCGACGTCTCGGTCGACGACCTGCCCCGCGCCGAGGAGCTCATGGACGACGTGACCTTCCGTCGCGTGCGCCACGTGGTCACCGAGAACCAGCGCGTGCTCGACACGGTGCGCGTGCTGCGCGAAGAGGGAGCCCGCGCGATCGGCGACCTGCTCGTCGCCTCGCACGCGTCGATGCGCGATGACTTCGAGATCTCGGTGCCCGAGCTCGACACCGCGGTCGAGGCGGCTCTCGCGGCCGGTGCGATCGGCGCCCGCATGACCGGCGGCGGTTTCGGCGGCGCGGCCATCGCGCTGATCGAGCAGGATGCCGTGCAGCAGGTGACGGATGCCGTGAACGCGGCGTTCGCAGCATCCTCCTTCACCGCTCCGGTGATCTTCACCGTCACCCCGTCGGCCGGCGCGCACCGCGACGCCTGACGCGACCGGGTCCGCGGAACCAGACCTGAGATACTGAACTCTCCACCACCTGAGGAGCACCATGTCCTGGATCGTGACCGGCGGCGCCGGATACATCGGCTCGCACGTCGTACGCGCCCTGGCGGATGCGGGGCTCACACCCGTCATCCTCGACGACCTCTCGAGCGGCGTCGCGTCGTTCGTGCCCGAGGGCGTGCCGTTCGTGCAGGGATCGATCCTCGACCGCGAGCTCGTCGAGAAGACGCTCCGCGATCACGACGCCGACGGTGTCATCCACGTCGCCGGGTTCAAGTACGCGGGCGTCTCGGTACAGCGCCCGCTGCACACGTACGCGCAGAACGTCGAAGGCACCCGGGTGATCCTCGAGGCGATGGAGGCCGCGGGCGTCGGCAACATCGTGTTCTCGTCGTCGGCCGCCGTCTTCGGCACCCCCGATGTGGCGCTGGTCGTCGAGGACACCGCCAAGAAGCCGGCGAGTCCGTACGGCGAGTCCAAGCTCATCGGCGAATGGCTGCTGCGCGACCAGGCGATCGCGACCGCCGATTCGGCGACCCCGCTGCGCCACACGTCGCTTCGCTACTTCAACGTGGTCGGATCCGCCGACCCGACCGTCTACGACGTCAGCCCGCACAACCTCTTCCCGATCGTCTTCGAGGCGCTGATCGCGGGCAAGACCCCGCGCATCAACGGCGACGACTACGACACCGAAGACGGCACGAACGTGCGCGACTACGTGCACGTCGGCGACATCGCCGCCGCCCACGTCGCTGCGGCGAAGCGCCTCGCCGCGGGCGAGTCGATCGAGGCGGCCTACAACCTCGGCTCCGGCGACGGCCTGAGCGTGAAGCAGATCATGGATGCCGTTGCACGCGTCACCGGCATCGACTTCACGCCCGAGATCGGCCCCCGCCGTGCCGGTGACCCCGACCGCATCGTCGCCACCGGCGAGCTCGCCGCCCGCGACCTCGACTGGAAGATGCGGTACTCGGTCGACGAGATGGTGCGGACGGGCTGGGAGGCGCGTCAGTCCGCCTCCTGACGTCAGAGGTCTCTGGTGCGAATCGGGTAGAGCCAGAAGCAGAGCCAGGCGAGGGCGGCGAAGACCATCGGCACGACTGCGACCATCACGCGGATGCCGCCGTCGACCGCCTCGGGCTGCGCATCGCCCAGCGACGCGTCGAAGCCGGATGCCGTCAGCACCACCGCCGCGACGACGGCCTGCAGCACGACGGAGCCGCGCACCACGAAGCCGTTGACCCCGAAGTAGGCGCCCTCTCGTCGGTGGCCGGTGCGCGTGGCGTCCTCGTCGATGATCTGGGCGAGCACCACCTCGAGCAGTTGCAGCAGACCTCCGACTCCCACTCCCACCGCGACGCCGACGAGCGCCGCCGCCAAGACGGTCGACGGCAGCACGAAGCCGAGCATCGCGACGCCGAAGACGGCGACGCTCCACAGCAGCGCCGTGCGCGGTGAAGTGCGCCGCACGACGGCGCTCCACAGCACGATCGACGGGATCGCGGTGACGAAGATGGCGCCGAGCAGCAGGCTGCCCTCGCCCTCGGGTGCCCCCAGCGAGTACCTCACATAGAACGGGATCGCCGCGAGGATCACGGCGATCGCCGTCTGGATGAACAGCGAACCGAGCACGTAGGGCACGAACGCCCGATTCGCGAACGTGTACTTCAGCTGGTCACCCCAACGCATCGCCTCGGACGCCGCCTCGGGCACCTGGCGCTCGATCATGCCGCCGAAGAACGACCACACGAGCAGCACCAGGCAGACGGCCGAGAGCACGATCGCCATGCCCGGCCAGCCGATCGATCCGTACAGTGCGGGCGCCCCCGCGGTGCCCAGCACCATTCCGAGGATCGCGAAGATCTGTCGCGGCACGTTGCCCCGCGCGCGCTCTTCCGTGGTGCGGAAGATCTCGGGGAACAGCGCCGAGATGTTCAGCACCACGACCACGAACGCGATGTCGTAGACCGCGACGACCACCAGGAACCAGACGATGAGACCTGCGGCGGGCAGTTCCGGCGGCATCCACACCAGCGCGAACGCCACGACCAGCGGCACGATGCCGAGTCCGATCCAGGGGATACGGCGGCCCCATGGCGTGCGGATGCGATCGGACAGCGCCCCGACCACGGGGTTGAGCACCGCATTCAGCACTCCGTGCGCGATCATCGCGGCGGCCACCCACGTCGGCTCGACGCCCAGGTGCGTGACGTAGAAGTAGACGACGAACGCCGAGAACGTCTGCGCCATGAGCTGGGTCGGGAATCCGGATGCTCCGAACGCGATCGCCTGCGCCCTCGTGGGCGCGGCATCCAACCGCCGGTCGCGCAGACGCGTTGTCAGCGAACTCATACGCTCTCTCTCCGCTGCAGATCGCGCAGGTCGCGCCACCCCAGCCTGACGAGCCCCTCGTCGGCGATCGCCTGCAGCACCGCAGGGTCGGAGAGCAGGCGCAGCTCGTGCCCTCGCTTGACGGCGGCGTAGTCGACGGCCGCGCGCAGCTCGTCGTCGTCGACCATCGGATGCAGGTAGATCTCGGTCACCCCGGCGGGCACCGCGCGCAGCAGCGCGATGAAGCCGTCGCGCACCTGTTCGTACGACTCGTCGGGTGCGGCCTCGAACGGATGACTCCACAGGCGGTCGATGATGACGACGCCGAAGGCATCCGCGGCTGCCGAGGCTGTCGTGAGCTTCTCCTGCAGGGCGGCGTCGTCGCCGGTGCCCTCGATGCTCCGCGGCAGTCGGAACGGCAGTCCGTGGCGCGCGGCGAGCTCGAACACGGGCCCCAGGAAGTCGCGTCCCGTCAGCAGCCCGTAGACCGACCCCATGTGGTTGTCGAGGTGCGTGACGTCGACTCCGGCATCCAGCGCCGCCTGCAGTTGAGCCGCGATCTCGGCGGTGACGTCGTCGGTCGACGCGTGCTCTTCGACCTCGAGGACTCCGGCCGGAAAGTATCCAGCGGCATCCACCAGGCTCGTGCCGGTGCCGGTGAGCGGGCGCCATCGATAATCGGTCCACTCGCTCGTGAGCACGAGGTGCACGCCGACGTCGAGGTCGGTGCGCGAGGCGGCGAACGCCAGCGCCTCCGGCGCCCAGGCGCACGGCACCATCACGGTCGTGGAGTCGATGTGCCCGGCATCCAGCAGCTGCACGATCGCGGTGTTGGCCGCGTGGCACATGCCGAAGTCGTCGGCGTTGATGATCACGGCTCGAGCCCCCGGAGGCAGTCCGAGCCGGTCGGCGAGGTCTGAGATCATCTGCTGCTCCTGTCCGAACCGGGGAGAAGACGAGAGAAGACGGTTGCGCGAAGAGCGGATGCCGCCTCCCCGGCGGCTCCCACCAGCGGCGCCTCGGGTCCGAACGACGACACCACGAATCGCAACGGCAGCTGGGGGGCGAGCTGCTCGGCGTAGTCGGCGACCGCGTCGAGCATCGCGGGGTGCGCGGCGGATCCGCTGAGGATGAACGCCTCGGGGTCGAGCACGAGGGCGACGCTGCCGGCGACGAGGGTGAGGCGGCGTCCCATCTCGGTGGCCATCGCGATCGCGGCAGGGTCACCGGCGGCCGCGGCGTCGAGATGCTGATCGATCGTGAGCTCGGGGTCGCGGCCGTTGCCGAGTGCGAGGTCGCGCACCACGTCATCGCCGAGCACAGGGGCACCGATGGGCAGAGGCGTCTGCGGCAGGTACATGACCTCGCCGGCGACTCCCGAGAACCCGCGGTGCAGGATGCCGTCGATCACGATGCCTGCTCCGAGTCCGTCGTCGAGGAGCAGCAGCGCGAAGCTGGCGAGCTCCGCGCCGGTGCCGGCGGTCAGTTCGGCGAGAGCCGCTAGGTTGACGTCGTTCTCGACGCGCACCGGGCAGCCGAGCCCCGCCGACAGGGAGTTCTTGAAGGCCCCGCCGTCGGGGCCCTGGTCGTCGCGGATGCCGCCGTCGGCCGTCACGATGCCGGGGATGCCGACCACCACGAGTTCGAGGGGCCCGGCGACCACGCGTCGGCAGGCGGTGACGAGCTCGACGATGTGCTCCACCCGATCGCCCCGCACCGGGAACGCCGCGTGATGCTCGGCGCGCACCGCGCCGGTCGGGTCGACGAGAACGACGTGGGCGGCGTGGCCGTCGACGTGCACGGCGGCGGCGAGTCCGAGCTGCGGATGCAGGGCCACGCGTCCGGCGGCGGGTCCCCGCGTCTCGCGATCGACGCCGGCCGGGGCCACGGCCGACGCGCTCTCGAGCATCCGCAGCACCTGCGTCACCGCGGTGCGGGAGAGCCCGGTCTCGGTCACGAGCGCGTTCCGTGTGAGTGGCCCTCGGCGAGCGAGCGTCTCGAGGATCGCCCGGCCGTTGAGGGTGCGTAAGAGGGTCTGCGGGCCCGCCAGTGGTCTTGCCATGATGATCCCCCCGGATTCGACGTGCGCCCAGCATGACACATCGTGTCTCACTGGTCGAGTGGTCCTTCGTCACATTCGACGGCGCTTCCGGAACACCGCTTCTAGAGTGGTCGGATGACGACACTGGTGATCCGTGACGGAGTGATCGACGACGCCGATCAGATCGCCGGCGTGCACGTGCGCTCCTGGCAGGCGGCGTATCGCGGGCTCATCGATCAGGAGGCCCTCGACGGGCTCTCGATCTCCGACCGCGCCGAGGGCTGGCGCCGCATCTTCGTGAATCCGCTGCCCACCAGCCTCGGCATCCTGGTCGCCGAACGCGACGGCGAGATCGTCGGGTGGGCCTCCTTCGGCTCGGGACGCGAGGAGGAGGGAGCGGGCGACGGCGAGGTCTACGGGATCTACGCCGACCCCGCCGAGTGGTCGACAGGTGTCGGACGCGCGCTGCTCGACGCCGCCGAGCAGCGCATCCTGAGCGCAGGGCACATGCGCGCCTACCTGTGGGTGCTCGACGGCAACGAGCGCGCCGACGCGTTCTACGCGCGCCGCGACTGGGAGGCCGACGGCGCGAGCAAGGTCGAGGAGCGGCCGGGCCTGAGTCTGCGGGAGCACCGCAGGGTCAAGCGCCTCGCCGACTCCTGACCCGGCAGCGCTCTCAGTCGAGAGCCGACATCACGTGCTTGATGCGCGTGTAGTCGTCGAAGCCGTACTGCGAGAGATCCTTGCCGTAGCCGGAGTGCTTGAACCCGCCGTGCGGCATGTCGGACACGAACGGGATGTGGGTGTTGATCCACACGCATCCGAAGTCGAGGTCGCGTGAGAAGCGCATCGCGCGGGCGTGATCCGTCGTCCACACCGACGAGGCGAGCGCGTAGGGCACATCGTTCGCCATCTCGAGCGCCTGCTCGTCGGTGTCGAACGACTGCACGGTCAGCACCGGGCCGAAGATCTCGCCCTGCACGGCCTCGTCGTCCTGATGCAGACCCGACACGATGGTCGCCTCGAAGAAGTAGCCCGTGTCTCCCTGTCGCCGACCGCCGGTCTCGATCGTGGCGTGCGCGGGCAGACGGTCGACGAAGCCCTGCACCTGGGCGAGCTGGGCGGCGCTGCTGAGCGGCCCGTAGAGCACTCCCTCTTCGTGCGGGGCGCCCGTCCGGGCATCCGCCTTCGCCTTCTCGACCAACGCCGCGACGAACTCGTCGTGCACCGAGGAGTGCACCAGCACTCGCGTGGCTGCCGTGCAGTCCTGCCCCGCGTTGAAGAACGCCCCGGTGACGATGCCGGAGGCCGCCTTGTCGAGGTTCGCGTCGGGATAGATGATCGCCGGCGCCTTGCCGCCGAGCTCGAGGTGCACGCGCTTGACGTCATTCGCCGCCGACCGCGCGACCGCCATGCCCGCACGGACCGAACCGGTGATCGCGACCATCTGCGGGGTCGGATGCTCGACCAGAGCGACGCCCGTGTCGCGGTCGCCGAGCACGACGTTGAGCGTGCCGGCGGGTGTGTGCAGCGCGACGATCTCGGCGAGCAGCAGGGTGGTCAGCGGCGTCGATTCGGCGGGCTTCAGCACCACGGTGTTTCCCGCGGCGAGCGCGGGCGCGATCTTCCACACGGCCATGTTGAGCGGGTAGTTCCACGGGGTGACCTGGCCGATGACTCCGATCGGCTCGCGGCGCACGAACGACGTGTGACCGGCGAGGTACTCCCCCGCGGCTCGGCCTTCAAGACTGCGCGCCGCACCGGCGAAGAACCGCAACTGGTCGATCGACTGCAGGATCTCGTCGGTGACGAGGCTCGCGCGCGGCTTGCCGGTGTCTTTCGACTCGAGGTCGGCGAACTGCTCTGCACGCTCCTGCATCTCGTCGGCGATGCGGAACAGCGCCAGCTGCCGATCGGCGGGAGTCGTGTCACGCCAGATCGGGAAGGCAGCGGATGCGGCGGCGTAGGCCGCATCCACATCAGAGGTGTCGGAGACGGGGAGTTCCCCGTACGTCTCCTCCGTCACGGGGTCGATGAGCGGCATCCGCCCCGGCCCGCTCACGGGAACGTACTGCCCGCCGATGAAGTTCTGAAGGAGTTCTGTGGCCATGACGGCCATGTTAGCGACCGGATCACGAATACAGAAGAGTCTTCTGACTCAAACGATGGAATCAGTTGCTTCAAGCGCACGATCCTGTCAATATCGACACATGAGCGCCACGCCGAAGCAACCTGTGCTGGATGACATCTCGAAGCGGATCGTCGAACTCCTGCAGGAGGACGGCCGACGTCCCTACGCCGAGATCGGTCGCGAGGTCGGTCTCAGCGAAGCTGCGGCCCGCCAGCGCGTGCAGAGGATGACCGAGGCCGGCATCATCCAGATCGTCGCCGTGACCGACCCGATGCAGCTCGGCTTCAACCGCATGTCGATGATCGGCATCCGCGTCACCGGCGACCCGCGGCTCATCGCCGAGGAGCTGACGAAGATCACCGAGCTCGCCTATGTCGTGGTCACGCTCGGCACCTTCGACATCCTCGTCGAGGCCGTGTGCGAGAGCGACACCCACCTGCTCGACCTGATCGCGACCCGCATCCGTACGATTCCGGGCATCACGCACACCGAGAGCCTGCTCTACGCCGGCCTCTACAAAGACCTCTACAACTGGGGCACGCGCTGAGGCGCGGGTCCGGAAACCAGGAGCACATCATGGGAACAACGGTCTTCGAACGTCGCCGCCCCGCGGATGCCGTGATCGACGCCTCGCTGCGCGACACGGCTCTCAGCGTGTTCTGGCTCGATGACGTCGAGCGCGTCTCGCATCCCGCACTCACCGAGAGCATCACCGCCGACCTCGCCATCGTCGGCGGTGGATATGCCGGTCTCTGGACGGCCGTGCGCGCCAAGGAGCGCGACCCCGAGCGTCGGGTGGTGCTGCTCGAGGCGTCGCGCATCGCGTGGGCGGCGTCCGGCCGCAACGGAGGTTTCTGCGAGGCGAGCCTCACGCACGGACACGAGAACGGCCTGACGCGCTGGCCCGACGAGATCGATCGCCTCGAGGAGCTCGGCCTCGAGAACCTCGACGGCATCGAAGAGACCGTGAAGCGATACGCCATGGACGTCGACTTCGAGCGCACCGGACAGCTGGCCGTGGCCGTCGAACCGCACCAGGTCGAGTGGCTGCGCGAGGAGGAGGGCTTCCTCGACCGCGAGGCGGTGCAGTCCGAGGTGCACTCCGACACGTTCCTCGCCGGGGCCTGGGAGCGCGAAGGATGCGCACTGGTGCATCCCGCCAAGCTGGGCCTCGAGCTGGCGCGCGTCGCCGTGGAACTGGGCGTCGAGATCTACGAGCAGTCGCTCGTGCGCGAGATCGTCGGCGACGGATCGAGTGCGATCACGCTCGTCACCCGCGATGGCGGGCAGGTGCGAGCGGATGCCGTGGCTCTCGCCACCAACGTGTTCCCTTCACTGCTCAAGCGCAACCGCCTGATGACGGTGCCGGTGTACGACTACGTGCTGATGACCGAGCCGCTGACCGACGAGCAGCTCGCGTCGATCGGGTGGTCGAACCGGCAGGGTCTCGCCGACAGCGCGAACCAGTTCCACTACTACCGGCTCACGGCTGACAACCGCATCCTCTTCGGCGGCTACGACGCGGTCTACCACTTCGGCGGCAAGGTGCGCCCCGAGTACGAGGACCGCGCCGAGAGCCACCGCAAGCTGGCCTCGCACTTCTTCACGACGTTCCCGCAGCTCGAGGGCCTGCGGTTCACGCACCGCTGGGCCGGGGCGATCGACTCGTCGAGCCGCTTCTGCGCGTTCTTCGGCACCGCCCGCAAGGGACGCATCGCCTACGCGACGGGGTTCACCGGGCTCGGCGTCGGCGCCGCCCGGTTCGCCGCCGACGTCATGCTCGACAAGCTGTCGGGCGAGCCGACCGAACGCACCGAGCTCGCGATGGTGCGCGAGAAGCCCATCCCCTTCCCTCCTGAGCCGGTCGCCTCGATCGGCGTCAACCTCGTGCGCGCGGCGATGAACCGGGCCGATCACAACGAGGGCAAGCGCAACCTGTTCCTCAAGACGCTCGATGCCGTCGGCATGGGATTCGACTCGTGAGCGAGCTCGCACCGGGCGCACTCGCTCCAGGAACCGGAATGGATGCGCTGGCGCTGCCGCTCGTGCACGAACCGCTGCCTGCGGATGAGGTGGTCATCGGTCGCCCGACGACGGCGATGCATGCGTTGGCGACGCTCGGCGAGGTCGAGGTCGGCGTCTGGGAGATGACGCCGGGCACGGCATCCGATGTCGAGGTCGACGAGGTCTTCGTCGTGCTCTCAGGTCACGCCCGCATCGAGTTCGTCGAACCGGCGCTGCCCGCGATCGAGGTCGACCACGGGTCGGTCGTGCGCCTGGCCGCGGGCCAGCGCACGGTGTGGACGGTCACCGAGACGCTGCGGAAGGTCTATATCGCCTGACGCGCGGGGGTGTGACCACGCGATCCCTCAAAAGAAAATCAGCCCGCGCCTTTCGGCTACGGGCTGATCGTGATGCATCCACTATTACTCAGGAACGCACGCCGCACCAGTATTCAACGACTCCGCCACGCCCTCTCGACGTACCTCCGCTCCGCCTCAGGCTCGCGCGGATGCTGCCGCCGTCGCTACGACACCCGGCTTCTCGTCCGCACCCTTGATCACCCAGTAGACGACCGCCACAGCCAGGATTCCGATCACCGGGGTCAGGTAGGCCGCCCAGGCTGTACCGAGCGGGGCGAAGCCGACCGCGAACACCGAGATGTCCCAGAGACCATGCAGCGCCATGGCCCAGATGAGGGAGCCAGTGACCCGCCGCACGATGTAGAAGCACGTACCCGACATTGCGGCGATCACGACCTGTCCGAGGGTCGACACGACGGGGGCTCCGAGTGCGGCGTTGATGATGTGCATCCCGCCGAAGAGCAGGGAGGTGAGCAGCCACACCCACACCTCGGAGAGGCGTGAGCGGAGGGCCGTCAGCAGTAGTCCTCGCGACATCAGCTCTTCACAGAAGCCGACGGCGAGCCCGAGGGCGAGCAGCGACAGCAGGAACGACGCGTCGAACTTCGACCAGTCGGTGTTGAACAGGTTCGCGACAGCGACGACGAGCATGATCGCGGGCACGAAGATCGGCCATTTGTGGTGCGAGCGCGTGCGCTCGAACAGCGCCGGCTTCCACCACCCCAGAAGCCACGTGGTGATGGCGAGCAGCACGGCCCCGACCGCGAGATCGAGCACAGCCCCGCGCCAGGTGAACTCGGCCGAAGTGCCGATCTCGGTGTACGCCACTCCGCTCAGTTTCGACACGATGAAGATGACCGCGACGTAGCCGACGTAGATCGCGAGGCCGATCCAGACCCGAGGGGTGACGCGCATGAGTTTGTGCCTTCCGTCGACGAGCGAGTTCAGATCATCCAACATATCGGTGGGCAGGGTGGTGATGATGACGCCGGAGCCGCCATCATCCTCGCGCTCGTCACGATCAGCTACGCGGGGTCCGCGTCGAGGACGATCCCGAGCCTGTTTGCGACATCACGAGACCGCCTCTCAGCGTCGATTGCTGTGCGCTCGAGGCGGGGCAGGTCCTCCGGGCCGTAGAACCAGGTCGACCGGTCGCCCGGGGAAACGTATCGCTCTTCGTCAGTGAGCTGCGCGTCGGCGCGGGCCTTTCGGAGGTCGGCCTCGGCACGGTCCCGCTCGTCGAAGACCCGCGAAGCGAGCGCGAGGTCGCGTGCAGGCAGATCCGCCGGGGCACCAGCCGCCACACGGGGATGGATCAGCACGGATGGCATGGGCTTCGGGACGGGAGCGGCCGGTATCCGGCGCGAGGCGATGATCGCGGTGACGATCGCGCCGAGGACGAACAGCAGCGCGACGGCGATGGCCGCGTCTCGAAATGGCAGTCGGAGCGACGCGACCACCGCGATGGCCACGGCCGCGAGCAGGAGACCGCCGGCGAGCGGGACGAGACACCCCATCGCATCCCTCCTGCCACGGGCGGCGCGCGCTCGCCGATGGCTCTCGATGATCGCCGACGCGTCAGTTCCGCTGTCGGGCGGTACGAGGTGCAACTGATCCGGGCTCGTCCGGATCGCCGCAGCATCGACGGCCGGCAGGAGGAAGCAATCCGGGCGGTCGGAGGAGATCGGCACGGAACCATCCTCTCGCGCGAAGACCCTGCGCGCTTCGCCAGCTGTTCTCCTGACGCTGGCCGCGGTGCAGCACGCCTTGGGCGGCGGATGGTTAGGCGTTGGGCTGATGCGCCCTCACGTGCCAATATGGGGCCGTGCGGATCCTCGGCAGTGTCTCTCTCGCTGCCGCAGCGACGCTCATCGGACTCTTCGGCACTCTCATGCTCGGCGCAGCCGGCCTCAGCGTGACGGGTCCGGGCCTCAGCTGGGCAGGTCCAGGGGTCACAGTCATCGAGTATTCCGACTCGGATGACACCGAGCGGGCGTTCGGTATCGGCATGGGCATCATCGCGCTTGTCTTCTGGCTCGTACTGACGCTGTCCGCCGTGCTAGTGGGGCTGCGCGGCGGCCACCAGACGCGCGGGCGGCGTGCCACGGTGTGGATCGTCGTGGGACTGAGCACGGCTCTCGTGCTGGGAGCGTTGATAGCGGTGCTGGCTACGCCGGCTCTTCTCAACTAGCACCCGCCACTGGATACCCTTTGAGGTGGATCCCTCAGTGGGCAGCTACTGATGACATCTCCCGTATTGCGGGCCTTCAAGATGCGGCCGTCATGTCAGAGGGCGGGCTTCGCCCTCGCCCGGATATGTATGCGTTCACCGTGCCTGCCGAACATGCTGAGGATCTCGACCGGCCCGTTGCCGGCGGACCCGAACCAGTGGGGGTTCTTGGTATCGAACTCGGCTGCTTCACCGGGCCCCATCACGATGTCGTGCTCACCCAGCACCATGCGAAGTCGGCCATCGAGCACGTAGATCCATTCGTAGCCGTCGTGAGTGCGCAGAACGGGTTCGCGTTCGGTGGCTGGGATGGTGATCTTGAATGCCTGTGGTTCGCTGTGTGGCTGCGACAGTCGGGTGAGCGTGCGGCCCTCCGTGCGGGTGGCTCTTTGCGGGACCCGAGGGTCGTCGATCTTCGGGGACGTGACTATGTCATCCAGCGAGATCGCGAGTGCGGCGACGACGGGAAGCAGCAACTCGAGACTGGGCTTGCGCTGACCCGACTCGAGGCGCGAGAGCGTGCTCTTCGAGATTCCCGTCGACTTCGCAAGATCCTCCAGCGTGATGTTCTTCTTCTGCCGCGCATGACGCAGACGCGGGGCGATCTGGCTGAGTTCCGTTTCGATCCGCTGAAATGTGCTCACCTGGTCATGGAAGCACGCCGTTCCAGTTTCGGCAACGGAATTCCCGAGATGACGGGCCCGCCTGTCACCTTGGTCATATGAGCGAGAACCGACACCACGATGTCATCATCATCGGCGCGGGTGCGGCAGGCCTGAGCGCAGCACTGGTCCTGAGCCGAGCGCGAGCCGATGTTCTCCTGATCGATGCGGGCCAGCCTCGCAATGCGCCTGCCGAGCACATGCATGGCTTCATCAGCCGCGATGGTGTGCCGCCACGAGAATTCCTCTCAGCGAGCCGAACTGAGGTGTCGACCTATGGTGCCCGGATCGTCGCAGGATCAGTCGGGACGATCGAACGCTCGGGCGCTGCCGGCTTCCGCATCACCCTGAACGACGGCACGGTCGAGAGCTCACGTGCTGTCCTGGTGGCGACCGGTCTTGTCGACGAACTTCCCGAGATCCCGGGCATTGCCGAGCGCTGGGGGACGACGGTGCACCATTGTCCGTATTGCCACGGCTACGAAGTCCGCGGTCAGCGCATTGCCGTGATCGGAGGCCCGCAGCGAGAGATGTCGCTCAAGCAAGCCGGGCTCCTTCGCCGATACAGCGACGACGTGACACTCATCACCAACGGCATCGATCTCACAGTCCATGAGCTGCAGCGCTTCGCCGCGTTCGGGGTCGCAGTAGTGCACGGCTCCGCATCAGCAGTGACAGGAACGCACAACGCTCTCGAAGCTGTCCTGCTCCACGACGGGAACGTCGTGGCATGCGACGCGGCGTTCGTCGCTCCGCGGCAGACGCCGCGAGACTCACTCCTCACATCGCTCGGCTGCGAGACCCACCCCGACACAGGACTCGTCGTCGCAGACGGATTCGGCCAGACCAGCGTCCGCGGCGTCTGGGCAGCAGGCAACGTCGTCACTCCCACCGCTCAGGTCATCACCGCCGCAGGTAACGGCAGTGCGACCGGGATCGCCATCAACGGATGGCTTCTCCAGCAAGACCTCGACACCGCATCCGCAACCCGACCGCAGTAGCCCCACAGAAAGGGCATTCCGATGTCTCAGCCAAAAACAGTCCCCGCCGCCGCACCACAGCCCCCGTCCGTGCACGTCAGAGCCGTGATCACTTGGATCGCGATCTTCCCACTCGTCACCCTCGGGTTCTTGGCGATCGCGCCCTTCGCGGAGGACTGGAACCCCATCCTGCGCGCCTTCCTCCTCACCATCGTGGTGGTCCCCGTCGCCGTCTACCTCGTCGTTCCTCAGCTGATGCGCGTATACGGAAAGATCCGGGCCACTCGCCGTTGAGGGAATGCCCGCGTATTCACTGCAAACTGCCTACTGTCGGCGACCATGACATCGTTGACGCTGCTTGAATCTGTACTGCGGGTAGATCAACGAGACTTAAGCCTGCCGAACACGCAAACCCCGGCACCAACGACAGCAATAGCAAACGCAGTCACCATCACTGCGGCGTCGTGAGGCAGCATGGCGCACCCGACGGAGGTGTCCTCGTAGGGACAGCTTCTCCAGGGCTGGAAGAAGAACAGTACTGCTGTCGCGGCAGCCAGGACCGCGACTGAAGCGCCGATCAAGGCCAGCAGTCTCGATGCGCGTTGAGTCACGGTTTCAAAGTAACTCAGCGATCGCGCTGGACGCCTGAACATCTTCGGCGGAGCGAAGCCTCTGCCTGCCGTGACGGGAGCGGCGTGCTGCCGAAAACGATCGTTTGCGGCAGACGTAGTTGTTCGGCGCTCGAAGGCCCGCCGCTATGGTCTGTCGAAACCTCCTAACGGCGGGCACTTTCGGCGGACCTGGGGTGGTGAGCGCCGTTCTCTTGGAGAAATCTCCGTCGCGTCTAGTTGTCTATCGCGGTCAACCCACTGTCGTCGAAGACCAGTATTGCGCCGTCGTTTGTAGTCGCGAGCGCTTGTGCGGAGCCGTGGGTGACGCCGGCGGGAACCCACTCGGCATTGGATCCTGTGCTGGCCCAGATCTGTCCGCCGCGGCCGACACCGACCAGCTGTTTGCCGTCAGGTGACACGGCGAGGAGGTAGAGCGCAGGTGCGTCGTTCAGGGGTGCGAAGGAGGCGCCCTCATCAGTGCTGATTTGCAGCCCGTCAGGGGTGGCAGCGATCAGTTCTCCCGCGTTGTCGAGGACGAGGCTGAACGCCAGAATTTCTCCGACCGGCGACCAGGTCTCACCGAGATCGTCGGAGCGGAGGAGCTCCGCGGAGTCCGAGGCGATCCCGTAGAGGGTGTCGTTCTTCCCGGCGGCAAGGACGTGGAAGTCTTTCTCGCCGGTGAATGAGACGGGCGTCCAAGTTCTGGCGCTGTCGTCGCTCCGGATGATTCCGAGGTTGGGGGAGCCGAGTTCTGGGGCCGTGGTTGGTCCGGGGTGCCCGGACGCGAGGAGAGCGTCACCGACGGTGATGAGGCCCATTGCGTCGAAGTCGGTCGTCTCGATACGGGAGCCGACTTCGCCATCCGGCGTGGCCGTGTAGATCCCGTCGTGGGCGCCGAGGAGGTATCCGTCCTCGGAGGGGTTTGGCACGATTGCGTGGACGTGGCTGATGGACGTGGCGTGGTCGTGTCCGGTGGTGGGCTCGGCGGGTGCGGTGCAGCCGGCCAGCACGATGCTGGCTGCGATCGTCGTAGCGATCGTGAGTGCTCCGCGACGTCGCAGGCGGGGAGGGGGCAGGGTGGATTTCTTGAGGGTTCGCATGATGGTGTGCGCAACAGATCTCTAGGTGGGGTGCGGGAATCCCGCACCCCACCCATGGGTCACAGAGTTGCGAGGATCTCCTTCATGGTGGCGATCTCTTCGGTCTGCGCGTCGATGATCGTCTCAGCGAGTGCGACGGCGTCGCTGTTCTGACCGTTGTCGACTTCGTTCTGCGCCATGTCGACAGCGCCCTCGTGGTGCTGGATCATCTGCTCAAGGAACAGACGCCCCGCATCGGGACCGGTGGCATCTTCGAGGGCCTGCATGTCTTCCTCAGACATCATGCCGCTGCCGTGATCCATGCCCTCCATGCTGTCCATCTCCGCGCCCCAGTCTTCGAGCCACTGGTCCATCTTCTGGATCTCCGGCTCCTGAGCGGCCTTGATCTCTTCGGCGAGAGCGACCACGCGCTCATCGACGCCGTCTTTGCTGAGAAGGACGTCGGACATCTCGATGGCTTGTGCGTGGTGCTCCTTCATCATGCTGGCGAACATGATGTCGGCGTCATTCGCGTCCGCTGTGTCGGTGGGCGCGGACGAGCTGCCGCCGTGGTCCATGCCTTCCATGCCGTCGCCGGAACCGGTGTTTCCGGCGCAGCCCGTGAGGGCGAGAAGGGCAGTGAGGGTGAGTGCGGCGATCGCCGCGGGTCGAATCTTCATGAGTGTTCTCCAAGGGTCGGTGATGAGGCCCGGCTATTGCCGGTGCCAGGGGTGCGTGCCCGCAAAGGGGGCTAGCGCGTCATCACGTGCGACTGATGCAGAGAACCGTGAGAGAGGGCGGTGGCGGAAGCGCGTGGGCACGGGCGGGCCAACGGGTCGTCGCGGCCACGAGTGCCGTGATCAGGGTGGCATGCCGCCAGCCGAGCCCGATCCACCCGAGCAGGATCGTGGCGACCAGGAGTGCGAGGACGCACGCCATCCACGTCATCGGATCCCCGCCCCCACACGTCGCGCATCCCGCTGCCGCTGTCGGTGAGTCCTGCAGGGTGGCGGCTTCGGATGTGTCGTGGTGCTGGTCGGCCGCTCCGGATTGAGTGCTGACTGCGACGGTGTCGTGGTGGCCGGCAGCTGTAGCGTGCGAGTTGAAGGAGTGCATCGCCAGCAGACCGGCGATGACGCCCACGGCGACCGCGAGGACGGCCACGACGGTATGGGTGAGCGTGCGCGGTCCACGCACCTGTTGTGCGACGTTGATCAGCGACATACTCACCTCCCGTTCTCCTCAGCCTACGTCCGTCACCCTGACTGTTTCTTGCTACTTGCCCGCTACTGCGTCCGGGCGGAGATCCAGCCGGCGCAGCAGCTGCGCGTTGAGCGCGACGACGATGGTCGACAGGGACATCAGCACTGCCCCCACGGACATCGGGAGAACGAATCCGATGGGGGCGAGCACGCCGGCCGCGAGCGGGACGGAGAGCAGGTTGTAGCCGGCGGCCCACCAGAGGTTCTGCTTCATCTTCCGGTAGCTGGCCCGTGACAGTTCGATCACCGACAGCACCGACCGGGGGTCGTCGCTGGCGAGGATGACCCCCGCGGAGGCGATCGCGACATCCGTGCCCGCGCCGATGGCGATACCGACATCCGCTTGCGCGAGCGCGGGGGCGTCGTTCACACCGTCTCCGACCATTGCGACCTTGCGGCCCTCGCCCTGCAGTTCTTTCACCTTCGAGGCTTTGTCCTCCGGTCGCACCCCGGCGAAGTACCGGTCGATGCCGAGCTCGCCCGCCACGGAGGCGGCCACCGCGTCGGCGTCACCGGTGATCATGACCACCTGTACACCCCGCTCGTGGAGGGCCTCGACGGCGTGACGCGACTCCGAGCGGATCTCATCTGCCAAGCGCAGCGCGCCCGCGACCTGACCGTCGACGAGTACGTGGAGGATGATCGCACCCTCCTCACGCCACTCGTCGGCAACAGCCAGCTCCTGGGCGTGCTCCTGCTCGAGCATGTACGGCCCACCGACCTGCACGATGTGCCCGTCGACACGCGCACGGACCCCAACCGCTGGCGAGGACTCGAAGTCGGACGAGGCAGGGGCCGTGAGGTTATTCTCCTTCGCTGCGTTGACGATTGCGCGAGCGAGGGGGTGCTCGGAGTCGGCTTCCGCAGCCGCGGCCCAGGCCAGCAACTGCTCGGAATCGGTGCCGGACACGGGGTCGATCGCGGTGACGGCGGGGGTGCCCTTGGTGAGCGTCCCGGTCTTGTCGAACAAGACGGTGTCGACGGTGCGCATGCTTTCCAGCGCAAGGCGGTCTTTGATCAGCACACCCCCACGAGCCGCCCGCTCCGTCGCGATCGACACAACGAGCGGGATCGCCAGGCCTAGAGCGTGCGGGCACGCGATCACCAGCACGGTGATCGTGCGGATCACCGCCGCGTCGGGCAGACCGACGACCGTCCAGACGATCGCGGTGATCGCGGCAGCGCCGAGCGCAAACCAGAACAACCATCCCGCCGCCTTATCCGCGAGCCGTTGCGCCCGAGACGACGAGTTCTGCGCCTCGGTCACCAGCTTCTGGATGCCCGCGAGAGCGGTGTCCTCGCCGATCGCGGTGATCTCCACCCGCACACCAGAATCGGTCGCGACGGTGCCGGCGATGACCTGGTCGCCGTCGCTGCGGCGCACGGGCCGTGACTCGCCGGTGATCATCGACTCGTCCATGCTGGCCGAGCCCTGCACGATCCGCCCGTCTGCGGGGACCCGCCCGCCCGGGCGCACCACCACCACGTCACCCACCAGCAGATCAGACGGGGCAACCGTGACGGTTGTATCGCCCTCGATCTTTTCCGCCTCGTCAGGCAGCAACGCAGCCAAGGAATCCAACGCTGAGGTCGTCTGCGCGAGGGAACGCATCTCGATCCAGTGACCGAGCAGCATGATCACGATCAGCAGGGCCAGCTCCCACCAGAAGTCCAGTTCGTGGTGCAGCAGGCCCAGGCTCGCGCCCCATGATGCGAGGAACGCGACCGTGATCGCGAGGGCGATCAGCAGCATCATGCCGGGCTTGCGGGCCCGGAGTTCGCTCACCGCACCGGTGAGGAACGGCGCCCCGCCCCACACATACATGACCGTTCCGAGAACCGGGGAGATCCAGCCGACCCACGCAGCGTCCGGCAGCGGGTATCCGAGCAGCATCGAGAACATCATCGAAAACCCGACGACCGGAACCGCAAGGACCAGCATGATCCAGAACAACCGCCGGAACTGGCCCACATGATCACCGTGCCCACCATGTCCGCCGTGCCCACCATGGCCGCCATATTCTGGCGAAGCGTCGTGATCGTGGCTCATCGCCGCGTGGTCATGCTCCGTTGTCGGCGCCGCGCCGTGGTTCTCGTGTGCGGCGCGATGGCTGTGTTCGTCGTGCTGGCTCATCGGAATTCCTTGCTCAGATGCGCCCGGTTGAGCCCGGGTGCAGACGGTTAGCGACTCAGGCCTGGCTGGTCGCGAGGGTATACCCGGCCTCTTCGACCGCAGCTCTCACAGCGGCAGGATCGACCGGTGCTGCGCTGTGGATAGTCACGCGGGAGGTGCCGCCGGCGTTCAGGTCGACGTCGACGGACTCGACACCGTCCACAGCCGCCAGTTCCTTACTGACGCTCGATACGCAATGCGAGCACGTCATCCCCGCAACCAAAACCTCTTCGGAGGATGAGGATGAGGCCGCAGCAGGTGCGGACGCCTCGGTGTTCGATGGGACGGCGCAGCACGCGCAGCCTGCGTTCGCGTCCTTTAGGCCGAGTTCAATGCGATCAGTCATCGTGTGCTCCTTCAGTAGACAGATGTGGCGGTCATGAACGGACCAGGCGGGCAATGGCTTCGTTAGCCTCGCGGACCTTCTCTGCGGCGACCTCGCCGCCCTCTGCGCTGGCCTCGGCAACGCAATGACTTAGATGATCGCTCAGCAGCGACAACGCCACCGTTTCGAGCGCTCTCGTCGCTGCAGATACCTGCGTGAGGATGTCGATGCAGTACTTGTCTTCCTCGACCATCCGTGCGATTCCTCGCACCTGACCTTCGACGCGACTCAACCGCTTAGCGAGATCTGCCTTGCCGTCGCTGTACCCGTTCATGGTTAGAAGATACCCCCTGGGGGTATCTAACTCAAGGTTGGTTGCGCGCATTCCCGCGTGACTCGGTCCTTCTAGCGGCGCGAGCCTGACGAGAACTTAGTGCGCCCACCGAAAACGATCGTTTGCGGCGCGGTGAGTGAAGGCACACCAGATCGAATGCCAGAAACGTGCGCCGTAAGCGGGTTTCGGTAGGCGTATTCGGTGGGGTGTGAGCCGGATGTACTTACACCCAGGCCCCAGAGATGTCGCCTGGGGTGAAGCCGTTCCAATAGGTCATCAATCACTGTATAGTTCAGTGTGTGCTGACTATTTCCTCACGCCTCGATGTCATGAACCGGCTCGGCCGGGCCATGGCCGATCCCACGCGTTCCCGAATCCTAATGTCTCTGCTCGGTGGACCGAGCTACCCGGCTGTGCTCTCTCGTGAGCTGGAGCTGACGCGTTCGAACGTGTCGAACCATCTCACCTGCCTGCGTGACTGCGGGATTGTCGTTGCCGAGCCGGAGGGTCGCCAGACTCGTTACGAGATCGCCGACCCGCATCTTACGGCTGCGCTCGTCGCGCTCGTGGACGTGACGCTGGCGGTCGATGAGCACGCGCCGTGCGTGGACTCTGCGTGCACGGTGGCTGGCTGCTGTGGGACGGGGGCGGACGCGTGAGCGCGGCGTGTGGCTGCGAGCACGAGCCTGCCCAGCCTGCCACTGCGGCGGAGGATGAGACCGAAGAGGTTGTGCGGCCCTGGTGGAGGGACCGTGGGATCATGGTGCCGGTCTTCTCCGGTGTCGCATTCCTGGCCGGTCTGATCCTTGAATGGTCCGGCCTCGAGATCCCGGCGCTGGTGTTGTTCTGGGCCGGTCTGCTCCTCGGTGCGTCGACGTTCACGCCCGGCGCGATCCGGAAACTGTTCAAGGGCAAGCTCGGTATCGGGCTGCTGATGACGATCAGCGCGATCGGCGCGGTCATCCTCGGCTACGTGGAGGAGGCTGCGGCTCTGGCGTTCTTGTACTCGATTGCTGAGGCGCTCGAGGACAAGGCGATGGACCGTGCCCGGGGCGGGCTGAGGGCGCTGCTGAAGCTCGTGCCGGAGACAGCGACCGTGCTGCAGAACGGCGTCTCTGCGCAGGTGCCCGCGAGAGAGCTGACGGTCGGCCAGGTCATGGTGGTCCGTCCCGGCGAGCGGATCGCAACCGACGGGATCGTCCGTTCTGGCCGCTCCAGCCTGGACACCTCGGCGATCACCGGGGAGTCGATCCCCGTCGAGGTCGAGCCCGGCGATGCGGTGTCGGCCGGTGCGATCAACAGCGCCGGCGCGCTGGAGGTCGAAACGACCGCTGCGGGCACCGACAACTCGCTCACCACGATCGTGGAGCTGGTCGAGAAGGCGCAGACCGAGAAGGGCGAGCGTGCACGTCTCGCGGACAGGATCGCCCGCCCGCTCGTACCCGGCGTTCTGATCCTCGCAGCGCTCGTCGCGATCATCGGGTCGCTGCTGGGCGATCCAGAGGTGTGGATCACCCGCGCGCTTGTCGTGCTGGTCGCCGCTTCTCCGTGTGCGCTGGCGATCTCGGTGCCGCTGACGGTCGTCGCCGCGATCGGCGCAGCAAGCAAGTTCGGCGTGATCATCAAGTCCGGCGCCGTCTTCGAGCGCTTCGGCACGGTCCGCCACGTCGCGGTCGACAAGACCGGCACCCTCACCCGCAACGAACCTGCGGTCACCGCGGTGCTCACTGCGAACGGCGTGACCGAGACACAGGCGCTGGCCTGGGCGGCCGCACTGGAGCAGCACAGCACGCATCCCCTTGCCTCTGCGATCACCGCCGCGGCCCCGGGCACACCGGCAGCTGCAGATGTGACCGAGCAGGCCGGGCACGGCATCGACGGCACTGTCGGCGGATCGAGAATCACCGTCGGCAGTCCTCGCTGGCTGGACGCGGGCGACCTCGGGAAGCAGGTCGCGGAGTTGGAGGAGCAGGGCATGACCGTCGTGATCGTCCACCGCGACGGAACCCCCGTCGCCGCGATCGGCGTCCGCGACGAACTGCGCCCTGAAGTCCCCGAGGTAGTCCGGACGCTCACCAACCAAGGCGTCGGCGTGACGATGCTCACCGGAGACAACGCCCGCACCGCTCGTGCACTGGCCGCGCAGGCCGGGATCAGCAACGTGCGCGCGGAACTGCGTCCCGAGGATAAGGCAACCGCGATCGGCGAGCTGTCAAAGGCGGGGCCGGTCGCGATGATCGGCGACGGAATCAACGACGCACCGGCCCTCGCTGGCGCAGACATCGGTATCGCGATGGGCGCCACCGGCTCCGACGCGGCAATCGAATCCGCCGACGTGGCCTTCACCGGCCATGATCTGCGCCTCATCCCGCGAGCGTTCGATCACGCCCGCCGCGGTCGACGGATCATCAACCAGAACATCATCCTGTCGCTGCTGATCATCACTGCACTGCTCCCGCTCGCGCTCTTCGGCGTCCTGGGGCTCGCGGCCGTCGTCCTGGTCCACGAGGTCGCGGAGGTCATCGTGATCCTCAACGGTCTGCGCGCCGCACGCACCCGCACGCCACGACTGGAAAGCTGATGCTCGCAACTATCGGTTCAGCGATCGGCCTGTTCGCGGCAACCAACATCGACGACATTGTCGTGCTCACCGTGCTGTTCCTGGCTTCCAGTCGAGGGAAGCCCCGGCCGTGGCAGATCGTCGCGGGCCAGTATCTCGGGTTCATCACCCTCGTCGTGATCAGCGTGATCGCCGCTCTCGGTCTCACCATCGTTCCGGACGAATGGGTCGGTTTCCTGGGTCTGATCCCGCTCGGCATCG
Organism: Microbacterium sp. Leaf159; assembly: GCF_001423615.1. Taxonomy (GTDB): domain Bacteria; phylum Actinomycetota; class Actinomycetes; order Actinomycetales; family Microbacteriaceae; genus Microbacterium. The sequence goes on from NZ_LMOU01000002.1 coordinate 802,079, forward strand.
GCATCTGGACGCTCATTCGCGGCCTGCGCCGTAACAGCGATGACGATGATGACGACTCCAAGATCACCGCGGTCGGACTATGGGGCGTCGCAGGGATCACGATCGCCAACGGGGCCGACAACATCTCCCTCTACACGCCGATCTTCCGCACCAGCGCCCCCAGCGACGTCGCGATCATGATCGTCGTATTCCTGATCCTCGTCGCGGTCTGGTGCGCGGCCGGCCGGCTGATCGGCACCAACAAGGCTGTTACCGAGGGGCTGGAGCGCGTCGAGCACTGGCTCGTACCGGCCGTGTTCATCGGCCTGGGCCTGTTCATCCTGATCGAATCTGGGGTCATCGTCCGTCTGATCGAGGTGCTCGCATGACCTCCTCCCAGTCAGAGGCTCATCCGCCCGCTGCGCGCAAGCTGTCGTCGACCCGGCGGCGGCAGCTCACTGGTGGAGCGCTCTTGATCGCCGTGGTCGTCGTGCTGATCGATCAGGGAACCAAGGTGTGGGCCGAAGCGACCCTCACCGACCGTGAGCGCATCCCGCTGATCGGTGACCTGCTGGGTTTGCAGCTCGCCTATAACCCCGGAGCGGCATTCTCCTTCGGGGAAGGCTTCACCTGGGTGTTCGCGCTGCTCGCTGTCGCCGCCACGGTCACAGCGATCGTGTTCGCGTTCCGAGTGCAACGCGTGAGATGGGCGATCGTCATCGGCGCGCTCGGCGGCGCTTCCGCCTCACACGCAGGCGACCGCCTTTTCCGGGACCCCGGATTCGCCCGTGGTCACGTCGTGGACTTCCTCGCCTACGGAAACTGGTTCATCGGCAACATCGCCGACATCGTAATCTTCGCCGCAGCGATCACCGGAGCAGTTTTCATGATCCGCGCCGGGGATGAGAGCACCGAGTGAGATCCGTTGTGCGGTGGTGGGACACCCATCAACTCGCCCTCTACATCGGCGCGATCGCCGTGGGCAGCCGTTGAGTGAGTTCACGCTTAGGCAGGCGGGCGGTCGCGATGTAGGCGCAGAGCCACCCACCAGCCGCATCGTCGACAGATGAAAGCGCGATCGTCTCCGAGTGCGTGCAGCTTCTTGCGTGGCAGATGTCGCCCGCAGCACGTGCACGCAACGTCCTCGTCAGTCGCCATGAGCGGAGAGCGCCTCTCGAATCTGTTCAACCGTTGGCATCCCGGCCAGCCCAGCAGGGGTGCTGTAAATACGGCAGGCGAGGTCATTGCTTCGCCCCGACCCCGGAAAGAGATCGTTGCCATCCAGGGTGATCGTGGGGGAGCCCGCGAACGAGACTGCGCCCGCGTCCTCCTCCGTCCGGATGAGTCGGTAGTGAACCTCCGATTCGTCGTGGCCTGTTTCTCGTAGCGCCTCAGAAACACGACGGCCAGCCTCAACCCAGCTGGGGCAACCGGCGATATAAAGCAGCTCAATCTCCACGACTCAATCATCCTCGACTTCGCTGTTGATGTCGTGCCCGGGCTACCACCGAAAACGATCGTTTACGGCGCACCAGTCTGATCGGCGGTATCCCCGAGCGACACGCCGACAGTCGCCAGCCGGAACTCCCCGCCGAAACCTGATCCGCCGGAACGTCGGCATCAGCGTTTTCGGCAGGCCACAACGATCACCATCGGCAGAGAACGGCGACCACCTCACCTGCCACCGAACCTCAGAGGGCGGCGAGCAACGTCTCGACGGCTCGGCGCACGCGTGCGGTGCGCACCTCGTCGGGGTTGAAGTCACCCATGAAGACGTTGCCGAGGGCGGCCGAGAGGGTTCCGTCGGCGACGAGCTCGCAGGTCGCGGCATCCGCCTTCGGGTACTCCGCGGCGGCGAGTTCGGCCAGAGTGGTGCGCGTGCGCCCATACGACTCGGTGAGCACCTCGGCGATGGCCGGGTTGGTGCGTGAGAGCTCGACGAACCCGAGGACGACCGCGTTCTCGGCATCCGATCGGGTGAACTCCTCGCCGAAGAGATAGTCGAGCGCGTCGGTGAACGTCACCAGGGTCGACGGCAGGATCGTCAGCGCGCCGGTCTCGTCGGCGAACACGTGCCGGGCGGTGTCGGCGAGGAGCTGATCGCGATTGCCGACGAAGTGGCGCACGTGCCCACGCGACATCCCCGCGGCCTCCGCGATGCGGTCGAGCGACGTGCCGGCGATGCCGTGCTCGGCCACGGTCTGCAACGTGGCCTCGATGATCTGGTCGCGGCGTTCTGCGGCCACGGTCGGTCGTGCCATCGGTCCCCCTTTTCCCTGCATCAGCAGGATACATAGATGTTACAAGTTTTTAGTCTAGTCAGACTTGACTATTAACTTCGGCGGACTTACGTTGTGATTCACCGAGCACCGCGGTCTCCCCGGCGCCGAGGTTCTGAAGGAGAGTCATGACCAGCTACACCCGCATTCCGGCGGAGCCCGAGAGCGATCTCGCACGCCCCGCCCGCGTCCGGATGCGCGACGGCGTGCTGCTCGCGGCGGACGTCTACCTCCCCGCCGACGGAGGCGAGAGCGCCGGCGACACGATCCTCATCCGCCTCCCCTACGACAAGAGCGGCAGCTACACCTACATCCCGCTGATCGCCGAATACCTGATGGCTCACGGCTACCGCGTGGTCGCTCAGGACGTGCGCGGCAAGTTCCGCTCCGAGGGCGAGGCACTCCTCTTCGTGAACGAGGTGCGAGACGGCGAGGACACCCTCGACTGGATCGTGCAGCAGCCCTGGTCGAACGGCCGGGTGGCGATGTGGGGCGACAGCTACTACGGATACACGCAGTGGGCGGCCGCCGCGAGCGGGCACCCCGCCCTCAAGGCGATCGCACCCCGCGTCACCGGCACCCGCCTCGGTGAACCGGTGCACAAGACTCCCGGCGAGCGCACCTCGAACGTCGAGTGGACGATCACCTACCTCTACCCGGTGAGTCACTTCCATGGCAACGACACCTATATGTGGGAGCCCGACTGGACGCGACGCGACTTCGCGGCACAGGTCGAGGAGTTCCTCGCCGAAGCCGGCGAGCGCTCGATCTCGTACGACCAGTGGTACCCGCGCCCGGTGCACCTGCCCCGCTTCCCCCTCGGCTCTCCCTTCGCCGCCCGCTCGGTTCCGGCGCTGCAGACGATCGGCTGGTGGGACAACTGCTCGCCCCTGTCGTGGGCCGACGTCGCCGACATCGCGAAGAACCCGGCGTGGGCCGCGCACCACCACCTCCGCATCGAGTCGATCGACCACGAGGGCTACGAACTGCTGAGCGACCCCGCCGATCGCGTCGCCGAGCGCACCGACGAGCAGCTGCGCGCGCTCCTCCCCCGCACCCTCGACCCGACGCTCGAGTTCTTCGAGGTGTACCTGCGCGGCAACGGGGCTCCCGCCGACATCCCCGCCGTGCGGTGGAACCTCGCCGGCACGACGGAAGAGCGGACGGATGCGGCGTGGCCGCCCACCGGCATCCGCACCCTCGCACTCATCGCGACCGCCGATGGCGAGCTGAAAACGGATGCTGTGGCGCAGCCCACCGAGCTGACGTGGACGCACGACCCCGACGACCTCGTGCCGTCGAGCGCCGAGGATGCCTTCTCGTTCCTCCTCGAGCTTCCCGATGAGGCGCCGATCGGTGACCGCGATGATGTGCTCGTCTTCACGTCCGCTGCAGTCGAGGCCGATGTCGATCTCGCAGGCCCCGTGACCGCCACCGCGACCGTCCGCTCGGACGGCCCTGTGATGGATCTGTTCGTCCGACTGCTCGATGTCTCACCAGACGGCACCGCACTGCGCATCGCCCGCGGGCAACGCCAGGTCACCGGCGCCACAGAACCCGCGGCCCTCGACCTCGACCTCGGTCAGGTCGGGTACCGGCTGCGCGCCGGACACCGCCTTCGGGTGCACGTGTCGAGCAGCGACTACCCCGAGTTCGTGCCGCAGACCGGCACGGGCGCCGACCCCTGGGCCTGGGGTCCGACGGCGACGAACCTGCAGCACCTCACGATCGGTGGATCCGAAGGCCTCACGATCCACCTTCCCGTCCTGGATGGAGAACTGTCATGACTGCTCCCACCGCTCTGCCCGAGCCGATCCTCGAGTACGCCTTCGAGATCCGAGTCGACGTCGACACCGACATCCACCTGGGTCGTGGCCCGCATGAGGTGCTCGCCTTCACCCCCATCACCGGCGGCACCGTCGACGGCCCGCTGCTGCGCGGCACCGTGATCGCCGGCGGCGGCGACTGGTCGGTCGAGCGCGACGGCACCTTCCAACTCGAAGCGCGCTACCTGCTGCGAGCCGACGACGGTGCGGCGATCGACATCCTCAACCGCGGCTACTACCGCGAAGAACCAGACGGCACGTCCTACTTCCGCACCGCTCCCGTCTTCCAGACCGACGCACCGGCGCACAGCTGGCTGAGCCGCAATCAGTTCATCGGCCTGGCCCGCGACGAAGACGAGCAGATCTGCATCCGCGTCTACGTCGTCAGATGAGTCGCAGCACCCGCACTGACCGCACCACCTGCACTGCCTGAACCACCCGCACTCCCTGCACCAACCGCTCCACCAGCACTGCCTGCACCACCACTCCTGGCGGGGTCGACGACGCCCCCGCTGCACGCACCTGAGAGGACCCGACATGACCCGCACCACCCGACGCCGACTCGTCGCCGCCGCCGCCCTGGCGACAGCGACCGTTCTCGCCGCCACCGCCTGCGCTCCGCGCACCGGCACGACCGACTCCTCACCGGAGAAGATCGACGCCTCCTCCCTCGTCACCGCGCTGCCCGCAGCCACCACCGCCGTCGATGAGGTCACCTGGGCGGTCGTCGAGGGCGAGCCTCAGACGCTCGACCCCTCGTCATCGGCCAACATCATCATCCCGAACCTCTGCGACAGCCTGCTCACGGTCGAACCCGACTTCACTCTGGAGTCCGGCATCGCCGAGAAGGCCGAGTGGGTCGATCCGGTGACCTTCGAGATCACCGTCCGAGACGGCGTCACTTTCTGGGACGGCACCCCCGTCACCGCGGCGGATGTCGCCTACAGCCTCGAGCGCAACCGCACTCCCGCGTCGCAGTGGTACGCCGCCTTCGCACTGATCTCGAGCATCGAGACCTCGGGCGACGACACCGTGATCGTGCACTTCACGGCACCCGACACCACGTTCCGCGACGCGCTCGGAGGCGGAGGCGGCGCCGTCATGAGCAAGGCCTTCGGCGACACCGTCGGTCAGGATCTCGGCACCTCCGGCGGAGGCCTGATGTGCGCCGGTCCGTACGAGCTCGACGAGTGGCAGCCCGGTACCGAGATCTCGGTCACGGCGAACCCGGACTACTGGAACGGTGCGCCGCTCACCGAGCGCATCCGCTTCGTCTTCGTCACCGACGGGGCCACTCTCACCTCGGCTCTCACGGCCGGAGAGATCGACGGAGCATTCAATGTGCCCCCGGGGTCGCGTCAGAGCTTCGAAGCAGAAGACGGCGAGGGCCGCCTGATCGCCGGACCCTCCACCGCGTCGTACAGCTTCGGTCCGACCTCCGCCGACAGCGCCGCCGCCGACCCGCGGGTGCGCCAGGCGCTGAGCCTCGCGATCGACCGCAGCGTCTACATCGACACCGTGCTGCAGGGCCTCGGCGAGGTGCAGAAGACGATCGTCCCGCCGTTCGTGTGGAGCGGCATGGAGGCGAAGGACACCTACCAGGATGCCTACGACGCTCTCCCCTCCCCCGAGGTCGACCTCGATGCGGCCAAGGAGCTGATCGCCGAATCCGGCATCGACACCTCGGTGCCGCTGGTGCTGGCTGTTCCTGCCGGCGCCAAGGAGTTCTCGCAGACGGCATCCATCGTCCAGAGCGCGGCGAAGGACATCGGCCTCACGGTCACGATCGACGAGCGTCAGCCTGCCGACTTCGGGGCGCTCTTCTACACCCCTGAGCTGCGCGACGGCATCGACTTCGTCGCCACCACCGGCTACCTCGAGGTTCCCGGCGTGCTCGGCTACCCGCAGCTGTTCATGCTGCCGGCCGAGATCGGCGGCATCTTCAACTGGTCGGGCTACGCGAACGACGAGGTGACGGCCGACCTCCAGGCGGCACGCACCGCGACGGATGCCACGACCGCGGCCGACGCGTTCGTGAGCGCTCAGGAGATCTTCGCCCCCGATCAGCTGCAGGTCACCCTCGCCGGGGCGTACCAGCTCACCTACCTGTCTGACGACCTCACAGGCATCACCACCTCTGTCGCGATCTACAGCTCCCCCTGGGCGCTGCACCTCGGCGGCGAGTGAGTCGTCAGAGACCACGGAACGGACCACATCATGATCAGGACGTTGCTCGGCAAGCTGGGCGGTCTCACGCTCACGCTCTTCCTCGCCAGCGTCGTCATCTTCTCGGCGCTGCTGCTCACGCCGGGAGACCCGGTGACGGCACTGGCGGGCGGAGCACGTCCGACCCCGGAGCTCATCGCGGCGATCCGCGCGGAGTACCGGCTGGATGACCCGGTCTGGCTGCAGTACCTCCACTGGCTCGGCGGTGTCGTCACCGGCGACTTCGGTCGATCGTTCGTCTACAAGACGGATGTCGCCGAGCTCGTGGGGGCCCGGTTCGCGGTGACGTTCCAGCTGGTGCTGCTGACCACCGCACTCATCGCGGTGTTCGGCCTCGGCTCCGGCATCCTCGCCGCCGTCCGCGGCCGCCGCACCGACATGGTGGTCTCGGTCACGACCTCACTCGGCATGGCGCTGCCGACGTTCATCGTGGCGATCCTGCTGATCTGGATCTTCGCCACCTCGCTCGGCTGGTTCCCCACGTTCGGCGCGGGCGAGGAGGGCCTCGATCGGCTCTGGCATCTGGTGCTTCCTGCGGTGTCGCTCGCGCTGATGTTCATCGCGTACATCAGCCGGGTGACCCGCAGCGCGCTGGTCGCCCAGCTGCACTCCGAGCACGTCGAGACGGCCCGCGTCCGCGGCATCCCGTGGGGCCGTGTCTTCCGCAGGCATGTCTTCCACAACGCGGCCCCGCAGATCCTGGCGATCTCAGGAACGACGATCGCGGGGCTGTTCGCCGCCTCGGCCATCGCCGAACAGGCCTTCGGACTCGGCGGAATCGGGTCGCTGCTCACCGAGGCCGCTGCCCGCAAGGATCTGCCGGTCGTGCAGGTCGTCTCATTGCTGCTCGTCGCCCTGTTCGTCGTGCTCAACGCGATCGCCGACCTTCTGGCCGCCGCGATCGACCCCGACACCGCGGGAACCCGGAGGAACGCATGAGCGTCGGTCAACTCGCCGCGGGGCGCATCCCCGCCGCCACCCGTCGGCTCGCCCGACGCGACCCCCTCGTGGTCGTGGCCGTCGTCGTACTCGTCGCCGTCGCCGTGATCGCGATCGCCGGGCGGTGGCTCGCGCCGTACTCTCCCGACCAGCTGTACGCGGGGCCGACCAACGGCCCCGCCTCGCTCGACCACCTGTTCGGCACCGATGACCTCGGCCGCGACATCCTGTCTCGCGTGCTGGTCGGTGCGGCTGCGAGCGTCGCGGCCCCGGTGATCGTCGTGGTCCTCTCCACGACCCTCGGCCTGACGCTCGCCATCACCTCGGCGTGGTTCGGCGGTCTCGTGCGCGGAACGATCGCCCGGGTGATCGATGTGATCTTCGCGATCCCCGGTCTCGTGCTCGCAGTGCTCGCGGTCGCGATGTTCGGCAAGGGGCTCGTCGCCCCGGTGGCCGCCCTGTCGATCGCGTACATCCCGGTCGTCGCCAGGCTGGCCCAGACCGCAGCCTCGCGCGAATTGGGTCGACCGTACATCGCGGCACTGCGGGTGCAGGGCGTCTCGAGCGCCGCGATCTGCTTCCGCCATCTGATCCCCGCGCTGATCCCGGTGGTCGCCGCCCAAGCCACGATCGGATTCGGCTACGCGATGCTCGACCTCGCGGCGATCTCGTTCCTCGGCCTCGGCGAGCAGCCGCCCGCTGCCGACTGGGGCTCGATGATCGCCGGCGGGCAGGCCGCGATCCTCGCGGGCGCTCCCGAGCAGTCGCTGTTCCCCGCTCTGCTGATCGTCATCACCGTGCTCGCCGTCGGCATCATCGGCGCCCGCGCCACCACCTGGGCAGAGGAGAAGGAACGATGACGACACCCGTCCTCGAACTGCAGAGTCTCGAGATCACGATGCCGACGCCCGACGGCCCCCGCACGCTGGTGCACGACTGCACGCTCGACGTCTCCCTCGGTGAATCGGTCGGCCTCGTCGGCGAATCGGGTTCGGGCAAGACCCTGAGTGTGCGAGCGATCGCCGGCCTGCTGCCTGAGACCTTCACCACGGCCGGCACGATCCGCGTCGAGGGTCAGGATCTCGCGTCTCTCGACGAGCGAGGGCGCCGCGAGCTGCGGGCGCTGCGCATCGGCATGGCGTTCCAGACGCCACGAGCGCACCTGAACCCGCTGCGGACGATCGGTGACTTTCTCACCGAGGCGCTGGTCACAGTCGCCGGCTACACGCACGACGCCGCAGAGCGCCACGCGATCGAACTGCTCGACGAGGTCGGAGTGCCCTCTCCCGCCCGGCGGCTTCGACAGCGGCCCGCCGAGCTGTCGGGCGGGCTCCTGCAGCGCGTCATGATTGCCTCGACGCTCGCGATGGACCCTCGACTGCTGCTCGCCGACGAGATCACCACGGCCCTCGACGTGACGACGCAGGAGGAGGTCATGGCCGTGATCGGCGACCTGCGCCGCCACCGCGACCTGTCGCTGCTCTTCATCACCCATGACCTCGCTCTCGCCGGAGCCGTGTGCGATCGGGTGGTCGTCATGAAGCAGGGACGCACGATCGAGACGCTGCACGGTGCGAGCATGCGAGCGGATGCTCGGGAGGACTACACGCGCATCCTGATGTCGGCCTCTCTCGATGCGGTGCCGATGACTCCCCCGGCTCCCGCGGTTGCGCCGGATGAGCCGGCCACAGCCCCAGAACCCCTGCTGCGCGTGGAGGGCCTGAAGAAGTCGTTCCGTGTGCGCGCGGCGCACGGTCGGGGCCACGACATCCTCACCGCGGTCGACGACGTGTCCTTCGCGCTCGCGGCGGGTGGCTCTCTCGGCATCGTCGGCGAATCGGGATCCGGCAAGTCGACCACCGCGCGCGTGATCTGCGGACTCGAGCGCGCCGATGCCGGCACCGTGCGGGTCGGCGGATCCGACTGGAGCACACCCGCGGGCTCGGGTGCCGAACGGCGCACTCGCGCGAAGACCGCCCAGATGGTGTTCCAGGATCCGTACCAGTCACTCGATCGACGCCAGACCGTGCGGCAGTGCCTCGTCGAGGCGATCCGGGTGCACCGCCGCGACGACGACCGCGCGGCACTCTCGGCGCGGGTGTCGGCGCTCATGGAGTCGGTGCACCTCGACGTCGCCCTGCTCGACGCACGCCCCAGATCGCTCTCGGGCGGCCAGCGGCAGCGCGTCGCCATCGCCCGAGCGCTCGCCGCCGAGCCGCGCATCCTCGTGCTCGACGAGGCCGTGTCGGCGCTCGATGTCACCACGCAGGTCGAGATCCTGTCGCTGCTCGAGCGCATCCGTCTCGACACCGGCGTCGCCCTGCTGATGATCACCCACGATCTCACCGTGATCCGCCGCCTGTGCGACGAGGTGGTCGTGATGCGCGACGGTCGCATCGAAGAACGCGGCGCTACCGGCTCCGTGCTCGACAACCCCCAGGCTGAGTACACCCGCCTGCTGCTCGACTCGATTCCCGGCGACGGCTGGGTGCCGCAGCGGCGCATCCCCGTGCGCACCACCCCGATCCCGACCATCGGGCTCGACCGACCGACCAAGAGGAGACGGCGATGACCGACACCGAGCTGATGACCCCCGCGTTCGAGTACTGCTTCGAGCTGCGGGTCGATGTGACCCCGCCGCAGCGGATCGGTCGAGGCGAGGGCGGCGAGCTGCACTTCACCGCGATAACCGGCGGTGTACTCTCGGGTCCTCGCGCGGAGGGACGCGTGGTGCCCGGCGGCGGTGACTGGTGGGTCGACCACGGCGTGACCACGCAGCTCGACGCGCACTACCTGATCGAGATCGACGGGCACCTCGTCGACGTCGTGAACCGCGGCTACTGGCGCGCGAACGAGGCCGCGATCGCGCAGTTCGAGGCCGGCGGGCACCCCGCAGAACAGGATCTGTACTACCGCACCGCGTTCGTCTTCCAGACGGATGAGGAATCGCTGCGCTGGCTCACCGAGTCGCAGTTCGTCGGCTACGCGCGCCCCGGAGACGACCAGGTCGTCATTCGCGTGTTCCGAGTGGTGTGACGAGATGATCGACGAGCAGAACCCGAGCGGCGCGGCCGCACCGACGAGAGGCACGACCATGACCCGCACTTTCCTCGCCGACGTGTGCATCGTCGACGGCCGCGTGTTCGACGGCCGGGTGGGCACCGCCGACACGGCCGTCGCCATCCGCGGCGAGCGCATCATCGCGATCGGCACGGATGCCGAGATCCGCGCGCTCGCGGGCCCCGACACTCGCATCATCGAGGCGGCGGGTGGCGGCATCCTGCCCGGGTTCGTCGACGCGCACATCCACGCGGCCTTCGCCGGTGTCGAACGACTCAGCTGCGACCTGACCACGGCCACGAGCGTCGATGAGACGCTGTCGCTGATCGTGGCCGCAGCAGACGCGACCGATGCCGAGTGGATCACCGGCGGCGGCTGGAGCCATGAGCTGTTCCCGCATCCGACCAGGCAGATGCTCGACGCGATCGTGCCCGACCGACCGGTGGCGCTGAGCGATGCCGGACACCACACTCTGTGGGTCAACTCGCGCGCGCTGGAGCTCGCCGGGGTCGACCGCGAGACGCCCACGCCGCCGAACGGACACATCCATCACGACGAGCAGGGCGACCCCACCGGGTACCTCAACGAGACGGCGGCAGAGCTCGTGGGGCGGATCGTTCCGCCGAGCACGGATGCCGAGATCGCCGCCGGACTTCTCAACGCGCAGGAGTTCCTGTGGACGCTCGGCATCACGGGCTGGCACGAGGCGATCCTCGGCGAGTACAACGGCAAGGCCGACTGCACCGCGGCGTACCTCGCGACGATCGGTGACGGAGCGCTGCGCAGTCGCACGTCCGGCGCACTGTGGGTGCCCCCTGGCACGACGGCCGCTCAGGTGCCCGCGCTGGTCGAGCGCTTCGTCGCGCTGCGTGCCGCGAACGCGGCAGCGGGCTTCGACACATCGACCGCCAAGGCGATGGTCGACGGCGTGCCCCACGGCGAGACCGCCGCCCTGCTCGAGCCGTACTGCAGCCATGCGGGCAGCGGAGAGCTGCACATCGATGCCGAGGCACTGGAGGCCCTCGTGGTGTCGCTCGACGCCGAGGGCTTCGCGATGCACCTGCACATCATGGGTGACCGTGGAGTACGCGTCGCCCTGGCTGCGGTCGAGGCCGCTCGACGCATCAACGGCACCGGGCAGCGCCATCACTTCGCGCACCTGTCGATGGTGCACCCCGACGACGCCCGTCGCTTCGGACCGCTCGGCATCACCGCGAACATCCAGGGCCTGTGGGCATCGGTAGATCCGTCCGTCGTGCCGATGATCGGAGATGTGCGCATGCGTGCCGGCTATCCGTTCCGCGCGATCGCCGACAGCGGCGCGGCGATCGCGATGGGATCGGACTGGCCCGTGTCGCCCGCCGACCCCTGGCTCGCGATCCACGTCGCCGTGAACCGCACTCTGCCCGGCCCCGACGGGCAGCCGAGCGAGCCGCTCGATGCCACCCAGCGCCTCACCCTCACCGAGGCTCTCGCCGCGTACACGAGCGGCTCCGCCGAGCTCGTACTCGGCGGAGGAGGGATGCTGCGCGTCGGCGCCCGCGCCGACGTCGCCGTGTCGACCGTCGACCCGTTCGTGATCCCGACCGAAGCCCTCATCAGTGTCGGCACCGCCGTCACGGTCGTCGGCGGCACCGTGGTGCACACGCGGGACTGACCGACTCGCACCGGCGACGCACGTTCCCCGCACGTCGCCGGTGCGAGATCAGCTGATCGGCACCGGCACGGAGTCGATGAGCAGGCGCGTGTACTCGTGTTGCGGGTCGCTCAGCAGGCGCTCCGTCTGCCCCGCTTCCACGATCTCTCCACGCCGCATCACGATCGTCTCTGCACACACTCTGCGCACGACCGCCAGGTCGTGGCTGATGAACAGCAACGTGAGCCCCTGCTCCCGACGGATCCGGGCGACGAGGTCGAGGACCTGCGCCTGCACCGACACGTCGAGAGCGCTCGTCGCCTCATCCATCACGAGCAGCTCGGGCTCGACCGCCAATGCCCTGGCGATCGCCACACGCTGACGCTGGCCGCCCGACAGCGTGCGCGGACGGGCGGCGAGATGCTCCTCCCCCAGCCCCACGGCGATGATCAGCTCGCGCACGCGCCCGGCGGCGTCGTTCCCTGTGCGGCCGGTGTGCAGTCTCAGCACGTCCTCGATCGCTCGCCCCACCGGGATCCGCGGATCCAGGGAGAGATAGGGATCCTGGAAGACCATCTGCACGCTCTTTGCGCGTTCGAGTCGCTCGGCACGCGATCGCGGGATGCCGGCCATGGATCGCCCGCCGATCGTGATGTCCCCGGCATCCGGCTCTTCGAGTCCGACGATCATCCGCGCCAGAGTCGACTTGCCCGATCCCGATTCGCCCACGACGGCGAGCGAGCCTCCACGGGGAATGGTGAGGCTCGCGTCGACCACGGCGGCGACGGGCTCTGCGCCGCGGCGCCGGTAGGTCTTGGCGACCTCCGACACGACGAGCTGCGCCTCGGATCCCGGCACGACCGTCGGCGGCGTGATCTCCCCCGAGATGCGCGGCGTCGCGGCGACCAGGCGGCGGGTGTACTCGGCCGCCGGCGCGACGAGCACTTCCCGCGCCGTTCCCTGCTCGACGATCGCGCCGTCCTTCATGACGACGATCCGGTCGCAGAGAGAACCCGCGAGGTTGAGGTCGTGAGTGATGAACAGCATCCCCATCCCGCTCCGGCCGCAGAGATCCCGCAGCACCTGGATGATCTCCGCCTGGGTCGTGACGTCGAGTGCGGTCGTCGGCTCGTCGCACACGAGCAGACCGGGCGAGGCGCTCAGCGCACCGGCGATCATGACCCGCTGCAGCATTCCGCCCGACAGCTCATGCGGATGCTGCGTCAGATGATCCGCCGGTGCGGGCAGCCTGACAGCGGAGAGGAGCTCGACCGCACGCGTGCGAGCGGCATCCTTCGCCCAGCCCTCGCAGAGCCGCAGCCCCTCGGTGACGTGGTCGCCGATCGTCCGCATCGGATTGATGCCGGCACGCGGATCCTGGAACACCATCGAGGCTTCATGGCGACGGATCTCCTGCCGCCCGGCGGTGCCCGCGAGCGGAGACCGTCCGTTCACCTCGACGGTTCCGCCGACGAGGGCTCGATCAGGAAGCAGGCCCAGCACCGAACGCGCTGTGAGCGACTTGCCCGAGCCCGATTCGCCGACGAGGCCGACGGTCTCGCCGGGTGCGACCTGCAGCGAGATGCCGTGCAGCAGCCTGGTGCCGTTCGGAAGGTCGAGCGTCAGGTCGCGGATGTCGAGAAGAGCGGTCATGCGGGGATCCCTCCGCCGATTCGGTCGGACAGTTCCTCGCCGATGATGTTCACGCAGACGACGACGATGACCACGGCGACGGCCGGTGCGATCGCCGGCAGGAACTGCCCCGCGGCCACCCCCGACTGCGCTTCGTTGATCATGGCTCCCCAGTCGGCTGTGGGAGCCTGCACGCCCAGCCCGAGGAACGACAGTCCGGCGAGCTCGGCGAGCACGTATCCGAAGTTGAGGGTCGACTGCGCGCCCACGATCGGCGTGACGTTCGGCAGCACCCGTCGCGATGCGATCCACCCGCCCCCGAATCCCTGCACCCGGTAGGCCGAGACATAGGGCCGCGTGCGCTCAGCCGTGACGAGAGACCTCGTGAGCCGGGCGACGAACGGCGCGTAGGCGATGCTCATCGCGATCACCGGCGCGACCAGCCCCTTTCCGAACAGCGCGACCGCCATGATCGCGATCAGCAGCGACGGGAACGCGAACAGCACGTCGAAGACCCGGCTGAGCGCCGCATCGATCCAGCCGCCGCGCCACCCGGCCCACAGCCCCAGCAGGATGCCGATGACGGTCGAGAACACGACGACGAGCAACGGACCGAGAAGAGCCGTGCGCCCGCCGTAGATGAGCCGGCTGAGCAGATCTCGGCCGAGAGAATCCGTGCCGAGCCAGTGGGCTGCCGACGGCGGTGCGAGGAACGACGTGAAGTCCACCGCATCCGGATCGTACGGCGCCACGAGGGGGGCGAAGATCGCTGCCAGGACCACCGCGCCGAGCACGACGACGCTGGTCAGGTAGAGGATGCGAGGGCGCCGCCGGCGCGGAGCGCGCAGCAGACGCATCGCGACGGTGGGAGGCGAGGAGGTCATCGGGCACCAGCTCCTGCAGCGGACCGCGGGTCGATCCAGGGTTCGAGGACGTCGACGATCGCGTTCATCACGACGAACGCGACTACGACGAGAAGGACGATGGCCTGCACGACGGGGAAGTCGAGCCGGTCGACGGACTGCACGAGGAGCGACCCGATGCCCGACAGGCCGAAGGCCGCCTCGACGATCGAGCTCGCGACGATGAGCCCCGCCACGAGCACCCCGCTCACAGTCAGGATGGGGCCGAGGGCGTTGCGCAGCACGTGCCGGCGCACGACCGCAGCGCGCCGCACACCCCGACTCGTCGACACCTCGACGTGCTCGCGGCCCAGCTGATCGACCATGGCCGACCTCGTCACCTTGCCGACCAGCACGATGAAGACGAGCGCCAGCGCGATCGACGGCAGAGTCAGGTGGTAGACCATGTCGACGAACCCCTCACCCGAGCCGAACGAGGGGAACCACCCGAGCTGCACCGAGAACAGCGCGATGAGCACGATCGCCCCGACGAACGACGGGATCGCCCCCAGCACCGTGAGCCCGATCAGCACGAACCGGTCGAGCACTCGGCCCCGGTTCAGCGCGGCGACGGCGCCGAGCACGACGCCGGCGACCAGCACGATCGCCCCCGCCATCGTGACGAGCATGAGGGTCACCGGAAGCCGGTCGCCGATCACGGCCGTGACATCCTCGCGGTACTGCAGCGAGCGCCCGAGATCGCCCTGGAGCAGTCCGAGAACCCAGCGGAGGTACTGCTCCCACGGCGGCAGGTCCAATCCGTACTGAGCGGTCACCTGCGCCACCGCCTCAGAGCTGGGCTTGCGTCCGCGCAGGAGGAAGCTCACCGGGTCTCCCGGCACCAGGAAGCGCGA
Organism: Microbacterium sp. Leaf159; assembly: GCF_001423615.1. Taxonomy (GTDB): domain Bacteria; phylum Actinomycetota; class Actinomycetes; order Actinomycetales; family Microbacteriaceae; genus Microbacterium. Next base: position 817,412 of record NZ_LMOU01000002.1, read on the forward strand.
GAAGAAGACGAGCAGCGACGCCAGGAACAGCGTCAGCATCAGTCCGCCGAGCTTTCCGGCGACGCGGCGTGCGACTGTCATCGCGCGCCGATCGTGGCCGCCCAGGGGTAGTACATGAAGGCGATCGACGGCTGGACGCCGGTGATCCTCTCGCCCAGGTACAGCGAGATCGGCGCCTGATACAGCGGAAGCCACGGCAGTTCCTCGTTCGCGATCTGCTGCGCCCGAGCGGTCAGCTCGCTGCGGGCGGCGGGGTCGTCGATCGTGACGGCCTCCTGCAGGATCGCGTCGAACTCGGAGTTCGACCAGCCGCCGTAGTTGCTGAAGTCGCCGGTGCGCAGCACCGAGTACATCTCCAGCGCATCCGGGCTCGAGAGATACCAGCTGGTGTAGAACAGGTCGACTCCCTCGCGGGCGCTGGGATCGGAGAACAGTGCGGTGTAGGCGTTCGGGGTGACGGTCTCGACGTTCACCGTCAGCCCGATCGACTGCGCGGCGGCGACGGTGGCCTGCGAGATGACGGCGAAGTCGTTGCTGATCGGAGCGGTGACGTAGGTCAGCTCGGCCCCCTCGGCACCGGCGTCGGCGATGAGCTTCTTCGCCTCGTCCAGGTTCTGCTCGTACGAGGTGACGTCATCGAACGCCGCGGTGCGCGCGGCATCAGAAGCGTCCTGCCAGACCGACTCCGTCGTCATCACATCGGTCGTCTCGCCGACGCCTCGGTATGCGGCCTGCAGGATGCCGTCCCGATCCATCGCGAGCAGCAGCGCCTTGCGCACGCGCACATCGCCGAGGGGGCCGTCGAGGTCGCTCACGACGATGTTGCCCACCGCCGTGCTCATCCCGAACAGCACGTCTCCCGTGCCCGCGGACTGGAGCGTCGAGACAGCCTCCATCGGCACCATCCACGATCCGTCGACGCTGCCGGACTTCAGGGCGTTGATCCGCGCGGTGGGATCGGTCATGAAGACGAACTCGACCTCACCGGAGCGGGCTCGGAGATCGTCATCCCAGTAGTCGTCGTAGCGGGTCATCGTGATCGATTCGCCGGACTCCCACGATGTCAGCTCGAACGGACCCGTGCAGTTCACACCGCCGGTCGAGTTGCCGTAGTCGGCTCCCTTCTCGGCGAGGGTCGCCGCCGACTCGATGACGCCGGCAGACCCGCCCATGCCGAGGTTGAACTGCGAATCGGCTCCGGTCATCGTGACCGTCACCTCACGGTCGCCGGTCTGCTCGATCGACTTCACGTTCTGATACACGGAGAACCAGAACGAGCCGACGGCGGGGTCGAGGTGACGGCTCATCGATGCGACCGCGTCGGCAGCGGTGAGCGGAGTGCCGTCGTGAAAGGTCACGCCCTCGCGGATCGTGTAGACCCACGTGTCGGGTGTCGGGTGCTCGAAGGACTCGGCGAGCCCCGGGCTCAGCGAGAAGTCGGGATTGAGCCGCAGCAGTGACTCGCAGGTGTTCGCGAGGACCGAGTTGTCGGCGTAGTCGAAGGCGTACGCGTAGTCGAGCGAGTAGGGCTCGGCGTAGGTCGCGAAGGTGAAGGAGTCGATGTCTCCGCTCGGAGCGGCAGTCGTCTCGGTCAGCTCCCAGTCGATCGGCTCGTCCGACCCTGATCCGGTCGTGTCGGCGGGGCCGCAGCCGGCGAGCGCGGTGACGGCGAGCACGCCGGCGACCGTGGCGGCACCGGCGCGGGCGAGGGGGCGGGAGCGGAGCGTGCGGTTCATCGGGACTCCTTGCGGTGGGTGTCGGATGCGGCAGGGGTGGCGGCGATCGCGTCGGCGTCGTGGACGAGTCGCCCTTCGATCCAGGTCGAGGTGACTCTCGCCCGGTGCAGGTCGGGTGTCGCGAGACGGAACGGGTTCGGCTCGATCACGACGAGGTTGGCGAGATAGCCCGCGCGGATGCTGCCCGTGTCGTCATCACGTCGGTTCACGTACGCGGACCCGGACGTGTAGGCGGCGAGCGCGGTCTCGAGATCGAGTCGCTGATGCGCACCACCGAGCGGCGGACGCTCGGATCCCGGATACGCGCGGTTCACGGCGACGTGGATGGCGGCGAGCGGATCCGCGGTCGAGACGGGCCAGTCACTGCCCGCAGCCAGGCGCGCGCCCTCTCGGACGAGGTCGCCGAACGGGTACTGACGGTCCACCTGACCGTCCTGCAGGAACGGGAGGGTGAGATCGTCGAGCTGGTCCTCATGCGTGGCCCAGAGCGCCTGGATGTTGGCGATCGCGTCGAGCGGCGCGAAGCGGGCGGTGTCGTCTGCGGCGACGACCTGGAGGTGCGCGAGATGGTGGCGGCCGTCGGTCTCGCCGTTGGCGTCGCGCGCCGCTTGCAGGGCATCGAGGGCCTCCCGCACCGCTCGGTCGCCGAGCGCGTGCATGTGCACCTGCTGCCCCGAGGCGTCGAGGGCCGCGACGTACTCGCGCAGCTTCGCCGGCTCGATGAAGCTCAGGCCGTGGTTGCACGTGTCGTGACCCGCACCGTCGCGGTAGGGAGTGAGCATCGCCGCGGTCTGGTTCTCTGCGACGCCGTCGACCATGATCTTCGTGGTGCCGAGATCGATCCGCCGGTCGGGATGCGCCGCAGCGGCACGCTCCCGCCGCTCGGTCATGCGCGCGACCTGGTCGATCCCTCCGTCGCGTGTCCACCACTGGGCGCCGACCACATGCACGAGAAGTCGTCCTTCGGCGGCTGCGCGCTCGTACGCGGCGAGCGGATCGGCGATCCCGCCGGAGTCCGCACCGACCATGGCATCCTGCCACCCGGTGATGCCGAGGGCGATGAGTTCCTCCTGCGCGCGCAGCAGTCCCTGGTACGCGAGGTCGCCGGAGGTGGCGGGGCGCACGCCTGCGAAGAGGTCGCCGGCGCCCTCGTGAAAGGTTCCAGCCGGGAACCCGTCGGACTCGCGCACGATGCGTCCGTCAGCGGGATCGGGCGTCTGGGCTGTGATCCCCGCCTGCTCGATCGCGGCGGTGCTCGCCCAGGTGCTGTGGTGGTCGCGGCTCTGGAGCAGTACCGGCCGCCCGCCCGTGGCCTCGTCGAGCAGACCGCGCGGCGGGTTGCCGCCGGCGAAGTGGTCCATGCTCCAGCCTCCGCCGAGGATCCACTCCTCCTCGGGGTTCGCCTCCGCGTAGGCACGGATGAGGGCTGCCGCCTGCGCCGCATCCTCGGCATCCGTGAGGTTGCACTGCAGCAGTTCGATGCCTCCGCCGACCGGGTGGATGTGGGCGTCCTGGAAGCCGGGGCTGAGCAGCGCACCGTCCAGGTCGACTCGACTCGATGCGGGGATGGATTCCAGATCCACCTCGGACTCGTCGATGACCGCAGCGATCCGACCATCGCGCACGATGACCGCATGGCCCTCGAGCGGCGCACCGCTGCCGGTGAACACGAGACCTCCGTGGAAGACGAACTCGCTCGCCATAGTGGACCTTCCCTCATCGTCGATGCTGCTGGAACGCGACAAACGTATCCTCGGTCATCTATGGTGTCAACAGTGTTGTCAGAGGCGATGCGATTCTGTTGCGAACAGCGCGCGACCGCCCCACCGCATGGCACGATGGATCAGAGAAGACCGGAGACCCGATGGCGAACAAGGCATCCACGCGCGTGCGGCTCGACCGAGCGACGATCATCGACGCCGGCATGGAGCTCGCCGAGACGGGAGCCGCCTCCATCTCGGTGCGCGATCTCGGTGCGCATCTCGGCACCGACCCCACGGCGATCTATCGCCACTTCGCGAGCAAGGACGCGCTGATGGGCGCCCTCCTCGACGAACTCAACGGCCAGGCGGCGGCGAGCGTCGACCTCCCTGTCGAGGACTGGGCCGGGCGCCTGCGCATGCTCAGCAAAGCCACCCTCGCATCGTTCACGCGCTACCCGGCCATCGGCGCGGAGGCGACGAGCCTCACCACCCATGGCCCGGGCGAGCTCGCCGCGATAGAACTCATGCTCGACGCCTTCCACCGGGCGGGGCTGCGCGGGCAGGAGCTCGTGCGCCACTACGCGCTGCTCGCATCGCACGTGCTCTCGGCCGCCGCGGGGATCGCCAGGGCGCGAGCGGATCGCACTCACGACGCGGACGACAGCCCGTGGATCGATTCCCCCCTGCTCGCGGATCCGCGCCAGTTCCCTCTGATCGCCGAGAACAGCGCGCTCCTCTCCGACCTGCAGGATCGCGAGCTCTTCCTGCTGGGCGTCGACGTGATCATCGAGGCTGCGCGCGCCGCCGCCGCACGCTGAGGACGTCGTCGATCTGACTCTTGCGCTGAATATGGTTTTGTGACAAAACTGTATTCGACACCGGCTCTCGATGGGCCGTGGACAGGAGAGATCGATGAAGATCATCATCGTCGGCGCAGGCATCGGCGGACTCGCCGCAGCGATCAGCCTGCACGAGGCCGGACTGCACGACGTCACCGTCTACGAACGAAGCACCGCGATCCGCGGGCTCGGCGTGGGCATCAACCTGCTGCCGCACGCACTGCGCGAGCTGACGGAGCTCGGCATCGCCGACTCCATCGCCGAGCTGGGAGTCGAACCGCGCACGCTGGCGTACTACAACCGCTTCGGGCAGCCGATCTGGCACGAGCCTCGCGGCCTCGACGCCGGCTACCGCTGGCCGCAGCTGTCGGTACACCGGGGGCGCCTGCAGCTCGCTCTCCGCGACCTTGCCGAGGCGCGCCTCGCCGAACCCATCCGCCTCGACCACCGCCTCGTTGCCGTCGCGAGCAACGACGACGGCACCGAGACGGCGACCTTCGCGACCGCCGACGGCACGGTCGAGGCCACTGCCGACGTGATCATCGGCGCCGACGGCATCCACTCCGCCCTGCGTGCTCTGCGCTACCCGGCCGAGGGTGCACCACCCTGGGGAGGCCTCACGCTGTGGCGCGGGGTGACACGGATCCCGGCCTTCCTCGACGGGCGCACCATGATCATGGCCGGCGACGCCGACCAGAAGTTCGTCGCATACCCGCTCGCTCCGGCGGATGCCGACGGACGGATGCTGGTGAACTTCATCGCCGAACGCCGCGTCGGCGGCACGGGAGACGCCGATTGGAACAGGGCCATCGACCCGGCCCCGATCGCCGAGCTCTTCCGCGACTGGAACTTCGACTGGCTCGACGTGCCGACCGCGATCGCGACCGCCGATGAGATCCTCGAATACCCCATGGTCGACCGCGACGCCCTGCCGCAGTGGACGTTCGGCCGCACGACCCTGCTGGGCGACGCCGCACACGCGATGTACCCGAACGGATCGAATGGCGGGTCCCAGGCGATCCTCGACGCCCGCACCCTCGCCTTCCACCTGGCGACGGCCCCGGGCATCGACGCGGGCCTCGCCGCCTACGAGCAGGCCCGACGCCCCGCGATGACCGCGCTGCTCGCCGGCACTCGGGCGACCGGGCCGGAGCGGGTCATGCAGCTCGCCCGGGAACGCGCACCTCAGGGGTTCTCCGACATCGACGAGGTGATCCCGCATGCCGAGCGTGCGCAGATCGCGGCCGACTACAAGACCGCAGCCGGGTTCTTGCCCGAGATCCTCAACGACCGCCCCTCGCTCACGCCTCCCTCGGGTATCGCACGATGAGCGAGTTCGACGCTGCGCGCCTCGCCGCCGTCATCTCTCCGCTGCGACGGGCGCTGCTCGCCGCCACCCGCGCCGAGGCCCGACTGCCCGAACTGTCGGATGCGCAGATCGATGTGATCCGTGCGCTGCCCCGCGGAACCTCCCGCGGCCCGGCAGAGATCGCCGAGCGTCTGCGGCTGAGCAGGCCCACCGTGAGCAACCTCCTCACCGCGATGGAGGGCGACGGCCTCGTGGAGCGCACACCGGCACCGTCCGACGGACGCCGGGTGGTGGTGCGCGCGTCCGCCGCAGCGCTCGACCTGTTCGACCGCTTCGACGCCGCGAACTCCGCGCTCGTCGCTCAGGCGACGGCGCAGCTCCGCCACGACGAACTCGCCGCGCTCGATGCCGCCCTTCCCGTCCTCGAACGACTCTGCACCCTGCTCGGCGGCGCTGACCCCGAGCAGCGGACCACCGCTGAGAGCCGCGCCACCCTCCCGGAGAAGACACGATGACCCTGCACGATGCGCTCCCGCTGCCCACCTTCGAGTTCGCCTTCGACGTGACCGTCGATCTCGGTCCGCTCGAAGACCACGGCGGCACGAGCGTCGGTCACCGTCGCGTCGTGCCGATCCTCGGCGGCCGCGTCACCGGCGCCGTCGACGCCGTGATCCTCCCCGGCGGCGCCGACTGGCAGATCGTCCGCCCCGACGGCACGATCGAGATCGACGGACGCTACTCGGCGCGGACGAGCGACGGCGACCTGCTGCTGCTGCACGCGAAGGGACTCCGCACCGGCACTCCCGACGTGCTCGAGCAGCTGCGACGCGGCGAAGATGTCGACCCCGGCTCGTACTACTTCCGCACCACGGTGCAGATCGAGACAGCGGCGCCGGCGCTCGCCCACCTGCAGCGCTCGCTGTTCCTCTCGGCGGCTCAGCGGCAGGCGGATGCCGTGCGCTACCGCGCCTACCGGGTGGGCTGAGGCCAGCCGGTCGCCCGCACCGCGTACCCGCTCGGCTCAGAGCAATGCCCGCACCGAGGCGTATGCGTCGGCGACGTCGCGGGTGGGCCGGTCGTAGACCCGCACGGCACCGGCATCCCCGTCGTGTCTCGTCCACCCAGGGTCGCCCGTCGCGATGAAGGCGACGGCGGCGCCGTGCACGTCGTCGGCGAGTTCCTGCGGCGGATTCGGCCCGGCGAGCGCCTCCATCGAGGGGCCGTCGAGGCAGTCGAAGAAGAACGGCACGTCGAGGCAGTGCTCCGCGAAGCCGAAGTGCCCCGAGGGCCAGGAGAAGCGGTAGAGCCAGGTGGGCGCATCGCCTCGCTCGGCAGCGATCCTCGGCACCGAGGTGCGGAACATCCGGTCGGTGAGCACGCGGCCGGCGAGACGCGCCTTGCCGAGACGGACGACGTCGGCATTCGCGGCGAGATAGTCCGCGCGGATGCTCTTGGGCACCCCGAACCGATTCAGCAGCACCGCCTGCGGCACCCACCGCAGCGCCTTCGCGGCCTTCCCAGCGAATGCCATGGTGAACTCGTCGTCGGTCGCTCCGATCACGAGCGGCTTGTCGGCGCCAGTGCCGGCGCGCAACGACTCGCGGGTCGGCCGCGGCACCAGGTCGCCGTCGATCGCCGGGCCGAGCGGCAGCCCCTCCTCGATCATCGTCGTCAGCGAGGAGGGGCCCAGCTGGGTCGCCTTCTTCTGCAGGGCGAGCACACGGTCCTCCGACAGCGTCGAGAGTCCGGCCACGGTCGGAGGCACCCCGCCCGATGCGGCGAGCGCCCGCCCGAACGCCTCGGCTCTCGGCGCAGCGACGTCTCCGAGCGCCCCCGAGATCGCGTAGACCCCGTGGAAGAGATGCTGAGCCTTCTGCATCCCGAGCAGAGTGAGCACCGCTCCGCCGCCCGCGGACTGTCCGGCGATCGTCACGCGCTCGGGGTCTCCGCCGAACGCGGCGATGTTCTGCTGGACCCATTCGAGTGCCAGCAGCCAGTCGCGCACTCCGCGGTTCGACGGCGCATCCTCGATCCAGCCGAAGCCGTCGAAGCCGAGCCGGTACGAGATCGACACGGTGACGACGCCGTCTCGGTTGAAGTTGCGGCCGTCGTACCAGGGGCTCGCGGGCGAGCCGGCGAAGTAGCCGCCGCCGTGGATCCACACGAGCACGGGAAGCCCAGCTGCGGTGGGGTCAGGGGTGAAGACGTTGACGTTCAGCGTCGAGTCACCCTCGACACTCGGCTCGGGGATCAGGGTCACACCGGGGTCGCCGCGCTGCGCGGTCGCGGCGAACTCGAGCGCGTCGAGCACGCCGCCCCACGGCGCCTTCGGCACCGGCGCCTGGAAACGCAGATCGCCGATCGGCTCCTCCGCGAACGGGATGCCGAGGAAGGCCGCCGACCGCGGCGCCCCCGTGCCACCCGTGGTCGGGCGCCAGCGCCCGCGAACCCGCCCCGCGGCGGTCTGCACTTCGATGTACTCGGTCATGACTCTCACACTCCCAGGACGAGACGGATGCCGGTGCTGATCTGCGCCATCAGATAGGGCGCGAGGTGGCCGGCTGGGTAGGCGTCGACGAATTCTCGGGTGACCGGACCGATCTGAGCGACGTTCGCCACCGAGTCGCGATCGAGTCCTGACGCGGCGGCCGGCACCAGCACGTTGCCGGGAAAGCCCTCGAGAGCGGTGTTCGACGTGAGCGGCACGACGAGGACCGTGTTGATGTTCGTGTCGAGCAGCCAGTCCTCCTGCACCACGACGGACGGTCGCACTTTTGCGGGCTCCGAGCCGCGCGGAATCCCGAAGTCTACCCAGACGATGTCGCCGCGGCGGATCACCAGTCGGAGTTCTCGCGCAGCCGCTGCTCGTTCGCACGAACGAACAGTTCATCCTCTGCATCGCTGCCTGCTTGTGCCAGGATCTGATTCCCGATCCGGGTCAGATCAGACGAGCCTTCCAGCTCATCGGCGAGACGGCGCCCTGCGAGCTGGAAGAACTCCGACCTGTTCATCCCGTGTCGCGCAGCTACACGTTCGAAACGTGCGAAGTCGCCGTCGGGTACCGAGATCGCCGTCTTCATGGCAAGAGTATAACTGGTCATACTGCGAAAGTAGTCGGAGCATCCGACATTCGCGGATGCGCGGAAAGTGACCCGTTTACTCGCCGAGCTGCGTGACCTCGGCGTGCGGCATCCGCTCGGTCATCACGCGTACCGCCTCGGGGTTGTCGTCGACGAGCACCGCGTCGCGGCCGAGAGCCGAGGCGACGGCGCCGGTCGTGCCGCTGCCGGCGAAGAGGTCGAGCACACGGTCGCCGGGGCGGCTCGAGGCGCGCACGATGCGCCGCAGGATGCCCTCAGGCTTCTGCGTCGGGTATCCCGTCTTCTCACGCCCGGTCGTCGGCACGATCGTGTGCCACCACACGTCGGTGGGCAGTTTGCCGCGGGCGGCCTTCTCGGCCGTGACCAGACCCGGAGCCATGTACGGCTCGCGGTCGATGTCGTCGGCATTGAACACGTACTCGCGCGGGTTCTTGACGTAGACGAGGATCGTGTCGTGCTTGGTGGGCCAGCGGCGACGCGACTTGGCCCCGTAGTCGTAGGCCCAGATGAGCTCGTTGAGGAAGCAGTCGCGGCCGAACACCGCATCGAGCATGACCTTGGCGTAGTGCGCCTCGCGGTAGTCGAGGTGAAGGTACAGCGTGCCGTCGTCGGCGAGCAGCCGCCATGCCTCCTCGAGCCGGGGCATCAGGAAGGCGCCGTAGTCGTCGAAGCGGTCGTCGTAGGTGCGCAGCATCCCGCGCACCCGCTCGTACGCGTGGCCGTGGAACCCGTGCCGCACCTCGGAGGGCGCCGTCGGTGCTTCCGTATTCAGCACGACAGGGGCTGCCGTGACATCCGATCCGCGGGATTCCGGGTCTTCGACCCCCTCGGCATCAGCCTCGTGCTGAGTTGTGACCGTCCGCCGGGCGGTGACGACCTGCCGCTCCTGCGCGCGACCCGTATTGAACGGCGGATCGAGGTAGACGAGCGTGAACGACGCAGACGGAAGGGTCGCCGCTGCGGCGAGATTGTCGCCCTGGAGGATCGAGACATCACCGCGGATGACGGGGGCAGGATCAACGGGAGCGGGATCCTCCGGCGCAGCTTCCGGCGCAGGCGCGGGGTCGGTCACGGAACCCGCTGCAGCCACGCGTCGGTGGCGAACTTCGACTCCACCAGTGCCTCGGCATCGGAGTACTCGTCGGCGGTGATCTCGCCGTCTTCGGCAGAGGTCAGTGAGCGGAACGTGTCCTTGAAGCGCTCGATGATCTCGGCCCGCGCGAGACCGGTCTGACTGCGCAGCGGATCGACCCGCTTCGCCGCCGACGTCGTGCCCTTGTCGCTGAGCTTCTCGCGGCCGATGCGCAGCACCTCGGTCATCATCTGACCGTCGATGTCGTACGAGAGCGTCGCGTGGTGCAGCACTCCCCCGTTCGCGAGGCGCTTCTGGGCTGCGCCGCCGATCTTGCCCGACGAGCTGGCGATGTCGTTGAGCGGCTGGTAGATCGCGTCGATCCCGAGCGAGCGCAGCGCCTGCAGCACCCAGTCGTCGAGGAAGGCATACGAGTCGGCGAAGGTCATGCCCTGCACGAGGGATGCCGGAACGTACAGCGAGTAGGTGATGATCTGCCCTGCGGCCATGAGCATCGCGCCACCGCCCGAGATGCGGCGGACGACATCGAAGCCGTGGCGAGCAGCGCCCTCGGGGTCGACCTCGTTGCGATACGACTGGAACGAGCCGATGACGACGGCCGACTGGTCCCATTCCCAGATGCGCAGGGTCGGGCGTCGGCGCCCTTCGCCCACGCGGGAGGTGAGCACCTCGTCGAGCGCGAGGTTCATGCGGGGAGAGACCGCCTTCTCGTGCACGATCTCCCAATCGAAGTCGTTCCAGCCGGGTGCCGTCACCAGCGCGCGGCGCACCGCGGTGCCGATGGCCTCCGGCGTGAAGCCGAGCAGCTGCGCGCCCTCGGGCAGAGCGCCGCGCACCGCCGCGGCGATGGCCGTGGCATCCGTCTCGACCGGCAGGCCGGTCACCGCCGCGTCGATGTCGTCGAGCGCCGTGTCGGGCTCGAGGAAGAAGTCGCCGGCGAGGTGGAAGCGAGCGATCCTGCCGTCCTCGACCTCGAGGTCGACGACGACGAGCTTTCCGCCTGGAACCTTGTATTCACCGTGCACGGTTACAGCTTAAGGCGAGCGGGTCGCGCAGGCGCCGAACCCGCGGATTCAGCGCCCGAGGACCACCGCACGCTCGCCGGCGCGGATCGGCGCCGAGAAGCGGTTGCCGGCCGGCGGCTGCGGGCACACGTACTGGTCCGAGAACGCGCACGGGGGCAGGTACGCCCGGTTGAAGTCGATCACTGCGGAGCCGTCTGCGGCCGGTTCCTCGATCGGCAGGAAGCGGAACCGATAGGTCTCGGTGCCGTTCGTCCCGTCGGCGAAGACCGCCGTCAGAGCGCCCTGCGGGGTGCGGGTGGCCGCGAGTGTCACGGCGACGCCGTCGAGGGTGAAGTGCAACCGGCCCGCGAGGTCGGAATCGTGGACGTGTCCGTCTATCGATGTGACCGGGATCGACTCCCCCGGCGTCGGCTCGAACACCGCCGCGATCCGCCAGCCCTCCCGAGGCGGATATGCGTCGATCGCGCTGAACCGTTCGCGCTCGGGTCGCCGCGGGTTGAACACCCGCAGGGCGACCGTGCCGCGTCGGTCGAACACGCGCAGCTCCCGGCGTCCGAGCCTCAGCGACTCGCTGCCACGCAGGGTGACGACCGAGCCAGCGGTGCCGAGATCACTGCCGCGGATCCCTCCGTCTCCCGTGAGCGCCCACAACCCCGGAACCCCCTCCACGGCAGCGGGCTCGGTGATGAGCCAGTTCGTCGACTCGAGCGCGGCAGGACCGTACTCCGCGCCGGCATAGCGCTCACGCGACTCATGCCATGCCCGCCACTCGTCTTCGAAACCCACCACGCACCTCCCTCTCGCCGCGAATCTATGCGGAGGAGACACCGATATGTCGGGTCGACGTCACGCGGATTCACCCGCTGTAACACCCGTTCACGGGGCGTAACACGCGGACGCGCGGGAGGGTGCGGCGCGGCTCAGCGCGCGGGGATGTGCGTGTCGAGCCACGAGAGGATGTCGGCTCGGACCTCGTCCTGCTGCAGCTCGTTGAAGATCTCGTGACGCGCATCGGGATAGACGAGAGTCGTGATGTCGGTGAGCCCAGAGCGCGTGCGGTACTCGTCGGCGAGCTTGTGCACGCTGCGGGGACCGCCGACCGAGTCGTCGCGCCCGACGAGAAGCAGCATCGGGATGTCTCGTCCGAGGTCCTTGCGGGGTCGACCGTAGAGCTTCGCAGCCTCGATCGGGCCGAACAGCTTCAACAGCGGAACGTCGGTGGTCAGCGGATCCTCGTCGAACGCCTTCCACACCGCGGGGTCACGGCTGAGCCACTCAAGGCCTGTGGCATCGTCGGCGGCCCAGCGGGCGTTCAGCGGTGCCGCGTTGAGCGAACCGGGCATCCGCAGAGCGGAGCCCGACAGGATCACGGCATCCCACGCTTCGGGGTGGTCGTTCACGAGCATCTGCGCGAGGAACGAGCCCCACGAGTGTCCCAGCAGCACGAGCGGAAGATCAGGATGCTCGTCCTTGATGATGCCGGTGAGCTGCCAGACGGCATCCTTGGCGGCGATCAGACCGCCCTTGCCGAGTCGCCCCAGCTTCGCAGGGCCCCCGTGCTGTCGGATGCCGGTGCGACCGTGTCCGCGATGATCGTCGGCGTAGACGTGGAAGCCCGCCTCTGTGAGAGCGGCGGCCAGCGTGCCGTAGCGACCCGCATGCTCGCCGACGCCGTGCAACAACTGCACGACTCCTCGCGCATCCCCTGCCGCCTCGTGGACGTCGTAGACGATGGCGATGCCGTCAGCATCCGTGAACTCACGCGTATCCGTCACGCCCCCACCCTACTGAGAGTGCCCGGCGCGTGTCAGGCCCGCGTCGGCGGCGTGGCCGGGCGCGCGTCGGGCGCCCGACCACGGCGCGCGTCAGGCGCCGAGCGCGGCGATGACACCCTGGGCGATCGCGAGGTCGGTGACCTCGTAGCCGCCGACGCCGTCTGCGGCCGAGCCCATGCGCACGCCGCCGTCTTCGTGCACGGTGCGCTTGGCTGAGAAGTGCAGGGCGTCGACGCCCGTCGCGGCGAGAGCGGCAGCGCTGGCGGCATCCACTCCGCTGCCCGCCATGATCTCGATCTCACCGGCGGCCTCGGCTACCAGGGCGCGCAGGGTGTCGATGCCATCGATCGCGACCGAGGCCCCACCCGAGGTGAGCACGCGGCGGAGGCCGAGCGAGCGAGCGGCGACGAGCGTGGCGATGGGGTCGGCGGTCACATCGATCGCCCGATGGAGGGTGACGGATGCTCCGCCCGCGGCGTCACGCAGCCGGGCCATCGCGTCGAGGTCGAGGCGGCCCTGCGCGTCGAGCGCCCCGATCACGACGCCGTGAGCGCCGGCCTCGATCGCCGCGCGGACGTCACGCTCGGAGAGGGCGATCTCGTCGGCGTCGTAGTGGAACCCACCGGCACGGGGGCGGATCAGCACGTGCACCTCGGGCCCCGCGGTGCGAGCGGTCTCGACCGCGAGTTCGATCGTGGCGAGCGAGGGCGTCAGTCCACCGAGCGGCAATGCCTGGGCGAGCTCTACCCGGGCGGCGCCGACGGCTCCGGCGATGCGGACTCCGGCAGGATCCTGGACGGCGATTTCGATGGCGGGGGTTCGGGTCACCCGTCCATTCTGGCGTGTGTGACGTTCTGTTCCGATATGGGGTTTCCGGTTTCACCGAAAATTACTTAGACTGTCTAAGTAATGTCTGCGTCTGATGAATCCCTCCACCTCACCGCGACAGACCTGCGCATGGCGACTTTCCGACTCGCACGGCGCCTGCGATGCGCCCGAGCCGTCGACGCGATGAGCGATGCGCAGCTCGCCGTGCTCGCCACGCTGCGCATGCACGGTCGCCGCACGATCACGGCCCTCGCCGAGCGCGAGCGCGTCACCGCACCGTCGATGACGAACATGATCAACGGCCTCGAGGAGCAGGGCTACGTGCTCCGCACTCCGGATGCCGAAGACCGCCGTCGCGTGCAGGTCGACATCACCGACGCGGGCACCGAGATCGTCGCGCAGACCATCAAGCGCCGAGACGAGCTGCTCGCCGAGATGCTCGCCGAGCTCGACTTCACCGAGGAAGAACTCGCGACACTGCGCGAAGCCAGCGCCCTGATGCGAAAGGTGGTCGACCGATGAGCGCGATGTTCCGTTCGTTCTCGAACATCAACTACCGCATCTGGTTCGCCGGTGCCCTCGTCTCGAACATCGGCGGGTGGATGCAGGCGACCGCCCAGGACTGGGTCGTGCTCACCGAGCTCACCGACAACGACGCGGCGGCCATGGGCGTCACGATGGCGCTGCAGTTCGGTCCACCGCTCGTGCTCGTGAGCCTGACCGGCTGGGTCGCCGACCGGTTCGAGCGCCGGCGCATCCTGATGGCCACGCAGTCGGCGCTGTTGCTGCTCGCGATCGCCGTGGGTGTGCTGCTGCTCAACGGCGTCATGACCCTGCCGATGATGTTCTGCTTCGCCGCGGGCTTCGGTGTCGTCAACGCGTTCGACGCACCGGCCAGGCAGGCGTTCGTCTCCGACATGGTCTCGTCGGGCGACACGTCGAACGCGGTCGCCCTCAACTCGGCATCCTTCAACCTCGCCCGCATGATCGGCCCCGCGGTCGGAGGTCTGCTGATCGTCGCGATCGGATCGGGCTGGGTGTTCATCGCGAATGCCGTCACGTTCCTCGCGATGCTGGTCGCGCTGCTCCTGCTGCGCACCGGACAGTTGGCGCCGCGTCTCAAGAACCGCCGCCCCGGCGGGCTCGCCGAAGGCTTCCGCTACGTGTGGGGGCGCAGCGACCTGCGTGTGGTCTTCGTGACGGTCTTCCTGATCGGCGCCTTCGGCATGAACTTCCCGATCTTCGCGTCGACCATGGCGCTGGAGTTCGGGGCGGGAGCCGACGGCTACGGTGTGCTGAGCTCGGTGCTCGCGATCGGTTCGCTCGCCGGCGCACTCCTGGCCGCTCGACGCGACCGCGCGAGGGTGCGCGTCGTGATCCTCGCGGCCGGTGGCTTCGGCATCGCGGCCTTCATCTCGGCGGCGATGCCGACATACATCTCGTATGCCATCACCCTCACGTTCACCGGCTTCATGATCGTCACGCTGCTGACGACTGCGAACGGCTACGTGCAGATGACGACCGCGCCCGCGTTGCGTGGCCGCGTGCTCGCGCTCTACATGGCGGTCATCATGGGGTCGACCCCGGTCGGAGCCCCCATCGCCGGGTGGGTCGCCGACACGTTCGGTCCTCGCAGCGCGATCATGCTCGGCGGCACCGCCGGGTTCGTGGCCTGCGCGATCGGCGCGATCTGGGTCTTCACCTCCGGTCGCCTGCACCGGTCCGAGAGCAGCCGCTTCCTGATGACGCTCGATGAGACCAGGCCGCTGAACGTGATCGACGAGGCCGAGATCCTCGATGACAAGGCTGACCCCGCGGAGTTCAGCGACGAGGTCGCCGCCACGACGCCGATCCGGACGGCAAAGAAGGACTGACCGCGTTCTGAGAGCGTGGATGCGGTTTGTCAATGCCCTGCATCTGCGATGACAGCGGACGTAGCGTCACTGCATGGACCAGAACACAGGACGCACCCCGCACGCCGAAGAGCCCGCTGAGGGTTCGACCGATCAGAACCCGGAGCACAACACCGCTCCGGACGGACAGTCGTCGACCGAACGCGACGAGCTGCACGGAAACGCTCAGGGCTCAGCGCAGGGCGGTGCCATTCAGGGCGACAGCTCGCACGGCGATGCGGCACGAGGCGCCATCCAGGGCGAGGCCGAAGACGGCAACGCGCAGGGTGCAGCCCAGGGCGGCGCGATCCAGGGCGACAGCTCGCACGGCGAGTCCCCGCGTGGCGCCATCCAGGGCGACGCGAGCCCCGACCGCGATGCGGCGCTCGGCGGCGACAAGCACACCGAAGACCAGCTGACGGCCGACAACGAGGTCGAGGAAGACGCGCTGCGCTCACTCGACCCGAACGACGCTCCCGCCTGAGCGGCGGACTGTACGACGAAGGGGGCGGATGCCGCAGCATCCGCCCCCTTGGTGTCGTTCAGCGTGTGACTCAGAAGTCCCAGTCGTCGTCTTCCGTCGCCTCAGCCTTGCCGATGACGTAGGAGGAACCCGAACCCGAGAAGAAGTCGTGGTTCTCGTCGGCGTTCGGCGAGAGCGCAGACAGGATCGCCGGGTTCACGTTCGTGACGGTCGAGGGGAACATCGCTTCGTAGCCGAGGTTCATCAGCGCCTTGTTGGCGTTGTAGTGCAGGAACTTCTTGACGTCTTCGGTCAGGCCGACTCCGTCGTAGAGGTCCTGCGTGTACTGCACCTCGTTGTCGTAGAGCTCGAACAGCAGGTTGAAGGTGTAGTCCTTCAGCTCCTGGCGACGCTCTTCGGTCTCTTTCTCGAGACCCTTCTGGAACTTGTAGCCGATGTAATACCCGTGCACGGCCTCGTCACGGATGATGAGGCGGATCAGGTCGGCCGTGTTCGTCAGCTTCGCCTTCGACGACCAGTAGATCGGCAGGTAGAAGCCCGAGTAGAACAGGAACGACTCGAGCAGCGTCGAGGCGATCTTGCGCTTGAGCGGGTCGTCGCCCTGGTAGTAATCCATGATGATCTGAGCCTTCTTCTGAAGGTTCGGATTCTCGGTCGACCAGCGGAACGCCTCGTCGATCTCCTTCGTCGACGCGAGCGTCGAGAAGATCGAGGAGTAGCTCTTCGCGTGCACCGACTCCATGAACGCGATGTTGGTGTACACCGCCTCCTCGTGAGGGGTGATCGCATCCGGGATCAGCGAGACGGCGCCGACGGTTCCCTGGATCGTGTCGAGAAGGGTCAGGCCTGTGAAGACGCGCATCGTGAGCAGCTGCTCGTCGGGCGTCAGCGTGTTCCACGACTGGATGTCGTTCGACAGCGGCACCTTCTCGGGCAGCCAGAAGTTGTTCACCAGACGGTTCCAGACCTCGAGGTCCTTGTCGTCGATGATGCGGTTCCAGTTGATCGCCTGAACCTCGGCAACCAGCTTGATCGGGGGGTGAGGAGTCATGTCTTCGTCGTTTCTCGTATTCAGTGACGGGATCAGAGCATGCAGGAGACGCACTCGGCCATGTCGGTGCCCTCCAGAGCCATCTGACGCAGACGGATGTAGTAGATCGTCTTGATGCCCTTGCGCCATGCGTAGATCTGAGCCTTGTTGATGTCACGCGTCGTGGCGGTGTCCTTGAAGAACAGCGTCAGCGACAGGCCCTGGTCGACGTGCTGGGTGGCGGCGGCGTAGGTGTCGATGACCTTCTCGTAGCCGATCTCGTATGCGTCCTGGTAGTACTCCAGGTTGTCGTTCGTCATGAACGGCGCCGGGTAGTAGACGCGGCCGAGCTTGCCTTCCTTGCGGATCTCGATCTTCGACGCGATCGGGTGGATCGACGACGTCGAGTTGTTGATGTACGAGATCGAGCCGGTCGGCGGCACCGCCTGCAGGTTCTGGTTGTAGATGCCGTGCTCCTGGATCGACGACTTCAGCGCCACCCAGTCGGCCTGCGTCGGGATGTGCTTGCCCGCGAAGAGCTCCTTGACCTTGTCGGTCTCGGGCTCCCAGGCGCGCTCGATGTACTTGTCGAAGAACTCCCCCGACGCGTACGTCGAGTCCTCGAAGCCGTCGAAGGCCTGCTTGCGCTCGATCGCGATGTTGTTCGAGGCGCGCAGCGCGTGGAACAGCACCGTGTAGAAGTAGATGTTCGTGAAGTCGATGCCCTCTTCGGAGCCGTAGTGCACGTGCTCACGAGCGAGGAAGCCGTGCAGGTTCATCTGGCCGAGGCCGATGGCATGCGAGCGGTCGTTGCCGTCTTCGATCGAGCGGACCGAGCGGATGTGGCTCTGGTCGCTGACCGCGCTCAGCGCACGGATGGCGGTCTCGACCGTCTGACCCAGGTCATCGGCATCCATCGACAGCGCGATGTTCATCGAGCCGAGGTTGCAGGAGATGTCCTTGCCGATCTGGTCGTACGACAGGTCGTCGTTGTACGTGGTCGGCGTGTTCACCTGCAGGATCTCGCTGCAGAGGTTCGACATGTTGATGCGGCCCTTGATCGGGTTGGCCTTGTTCACCGTGTCCTCGAACATGATGTACGGGTAGCCCGACTCGAACTGGATCTCGGCGATGGTCTGGAAGAACTCGCGCGCGTTGATCTTGGTCTTCTTGATGCGCGGGTTGTCGACCATCTCGCGGTACTTCTCGGTGACCGAGATGTCGCCGAAGGGAACGCCGTAGACCTTCTCGACGTCGTACGGCGAGAAGAGGTACATGTCCTCGCCGTTCTTGGCGAGCTCGAACGTGATGTCCGGAACGACGACACCGAGCGACAGCGTCTTGATGCGGATCTTCTCGTCGGCGTTCTCACGCTTGGTGTCGAGGAAGCGCATGATGTCGGGGTGGTGCGCGTTGAGGTACACGGCGCCTGCACCCTGACGGGCTCCGAGCTGGTTGGCGTAGCTGAAGCTGTCTTCGAGGAGCTTCATCACGGGGATGATGCCCGAGGACTGGTTCTCGATCTGCTTGATCGGCGCACCGGCCTCGCGGATGTTCGAGAGCAGCAGCGCCACGCCACCGCCGCGCTTGGAGAGCTGGAGGGCGGAGTTGATGCCGCGGGCGATCGACTCCATGTTGTCTTCGATGCGCAGCAGGAAGCAGCTGACGAGCTCGCCTCGCTGTGCCTTGCCCGAGTTGAGGAAGGTCGGGGTGGCGGGCTGGAAACGGCCGGAGATGATCTCCTCGACCAGGGCGACCGCGAGCTTCTCGTCGCCGCCGGCGAGGCCGAGGGCCGTCATCACGACGCGGTCCTCGAAGCGCTCGAGGTAGCGCTTGCCGTCGAACGTCTTGAGCGTGTAGCTCGTGTAGTACTTGAAGGCGCCGAGGAAGGTCTCGAAGCGGAACTTCTTGCCGTACGCGAGGTCGTTGAGCTCCTGGATGAACTCGAGCGAGTACTGCTCGATCACGGCCGGCTCGTAGTACTCCTTCTCGACCAGGTAGTCGAGGCGCTCCTTGAGCGAGTGGAAGAACACCGTGTTCTGGTTGACGTGCTGCAGGAAGTACTCACGTGCCGCCCGCTTGTCGGCGTCGAACTGGATCTTGCCGTTCGCGTCGTACAGGTTCAGCATCGCGTTGAGGGCGTGATAGTCCAGGCCCTCATAGGTCGGGTTCATCTTGAACGCCACCGTGTCGGTCACTGAGTCCGTTCCTGCCTGCTCGTCAACTGCGGTACCCACCGTCGCTCCAATCCGTCGCTCACGCGATCAACATCGTCTTGTGTGCCGAAGATCTCGAGCCGATACAAGTGAGGCACGTGGCACTTGCGGCTGATGATGTCACCGGCGAGACAGAAGGACTCGCCGAAGTTGGTGTTGCCCGCCGAGATCACTCCGCGGATGTGGCGCCGGTTTCGCTCGTCGTTGAGGAACCGGACCACCTGCTTGGGCACGGCACCTTTTTCGACGCCCCGCCCCTCACCCCCGCCATAGGTGGGGGTGACCAGCACGAAGGGCTCGTCGATGACGAGTTCTTCTTCGTTGCGGAGGAGCGGGATGCGTCGGGCCGGAAGCCCGAGCTTCTCGACGAAGCGCGCGGTGTTACCCGAGGCGCTCGAGAAGTAGACCAGGAGCGGCGCGGCGGTCGCGACGGCGCTCATGGCTCATTACGCCAGACGCGAGGCGAGCTCGTCGATCTTGTCGGGACGGAAGCCCGACCAGTGGCCCTCGTCGGTGACGACGACGGGCGCCTGCATGTAGCCGAGTGCCTTGACCTGCTCCAGGGCCGTCGGGTCCTCCGACAGGTCGAGGATTTCGTACTCGATGCCCTTGGCGTCGAGCGCGCGGTAGGTGGCGTTGCACTGAACGCAGGACGGCTTTGTGTAGACCGTGATCGACATCTTTTCGCTTCCCCTCAAATCTCTGGCCCGGTTCTGAATCAGGCTGTTTTCCGGTAGACCCTCACCGGGATCTCAATACTACATATAGGTACGGACATTCGGGGTGACCACTAGGGGTAGTAGTTACATACGTGTAGTTTTCCACCGCTCTCCACTGGTACAACACAGGTTCTCCACCGTTTCTTCCACAGGCTGAGCCCCGTCGGAGGCACCTCCGAACCGCGAGAAATCGCGGCTGGGAGGGAGCTGTGAGAGATCCATCCACAGGTGGCACGATACGACCGACCTCGGACATCGGATTTTCTGTGGAAACTCCGTTTGGGCGTGTCGCGGCGTGTCGCCGAGGAGCCGCTTCGACCCCCGCCGCCGGCTCCCGGTAGCGTTGACCCGTGGCGGGATATCGGGACCTTCTTCGCACGCCCGGAGTGGCGCGCATGATCGCGGCGCAGCTGACCGCTCGATTCCCCAACGGCATGAGTTCGCTCGCGATCCTGCTCCATGTGGAGCAGCAGACCGGCTCGTACGGATCGGCGGGCCTCGTGCTCGCTGCGACCAGCGTCGGCCAGGCCGTCGCCGGCCCGATCACGAGTCGATGGATGGGTGCCTGGGGCATGCGCCGCGTGCTCACCCTCACCCTCAGCGTGTGCGTGGTCGCGGTGCTGGGTCTCGCGTTCCTCCCCCTGAACGTTCCCGGCTACATGATCCTGGGCATGATCGCCGGGCTCTCGACGCCGCCGGTGCAGGCCGCCGTGCGCACCATCTACCCGAAGCTCGTGAACTCGAAGCAGCTCACTCCTCTCTTCTCGCTCGACGCCTCGCTGCAGGAGATCATCTGGGTGCTGGCGCCCGTCGTGATCACGCTCGTGTCGACGCAGGTGGGCACGGCAGAGGGTCTGCTCCTCGTCGCCGCGGTGCTCGTCGGCGGCGGGGCGTGGTTCATCCTCTCCCCCGAGGTCGGCCGCGTGCGCATCCCCCGCAGTCGCAGCGCGCTCGGCAAGGTCGTGCTCAAGCCTCCGGTGCTCCTCGCCACCGTCATCGGCTTCCTGCTCATCGGGGCCTGCTCGGCCGTCGAGGTCGGGGTCGTCGCGACGTTCGAGCACGGGAGCCTCGCCGCGGGTCTGGTGCTCGCGGTGTTCGCCGTCGGCAGCCTCGCCGGAGGCCTCTCGTTCGGCCACATCCCGATCGGCCCCTGGGCGATGGCCCGCCGCCTCACGATCGTCACGATCGGCCTCGCCCTCACGATGTTCTCCCTCAACGAGTTCTGGCTCGGCGGCACGCTGATCGTCGCCGGCATCGGCATCGCCCCGGCGCTGGCCGTGCTGTTCGCCATCACGACCGCGAGCGTCAAGTTCAGCGAGACGGCCGAGGCGTTCGGCTGGGCGGGCACCGGCCAGCTCATCGGCGCGGCCGCCGGATCCGCCGTGGCCGGGTTCCTCGTCGACGCGACGGATCCCCGCGGCGCCTACCTCGCAGCGACCCTGTTCGCGGCGGCCGGTCTCGTCGTCTCGATCGTGTTCGTCCGCTTCTTCCCCGATCTGCGTCACCGCGACGCGAGCCCCCACCCCGACACCGAACCCCTGGCGGTCACCCCTTCATGAGCTCTGCCTCCTCCCCCGCATCCGCCGCCCCCGAGGTCGTCTGCATCGGTGAGTCCATGGGACTCATCACCGCCCTCGGCGCCCCGCTCGCCGAGACCGAGACGGCAGCGCTCGGGTTGGCGGGGGCCGAGGGCAATGTCGCCGTCGGGCTCGTGGCGGCGGGGCACAGGGCGGCATGGGCCTCGCGTCTCGGCGACGACCCGATCGGCATCCGCATCTCCACCGAGCTCGCGCGCCGGGGCGTCGACCTCTGGGCGACGACGGATGCGGATGCTCCCACCGGCGTCATGTTCAAGGACCCCGGCGTCGAGTCCTCCTCGGTCTACTACTACCGCCGCGGGTCGGCGGCCTCGCTGATGGGTCCCGGGTTCCTCGACGTCGCACAGCTCGCCGGCGTCCGGATCGTCCACACCACCGGCATCACCCCCGCGCTCTCGCCGTCGTGCCGCGCGATGGTCGATCAGCTCTTCGTCGATGCCCGCGCGGCCGGCGCGCTCGTCTCGTTCGATGTCAACGACCGCCGCGCGCTGTGGACCATGCAGGACGCCGCCGAGACGCTGGCCAGACTCGCGGATGCTGCGGACATCGCGTTCGTCGGACGCGACGAGGCCGAGCGCATCTGGGGCACCGCGACGCCCGCCGAGATCCGTGCGCACCTGCCGCACTGCGGGCTGCTGATCGTCAAGGACGGCGACGTCGGCGCGACCGCGTTCTCGGGTGACGATGAGCCGGTGTTCGTGCCGGCTCCCCGGGTCGACGTCGTCGAACCGGTCGGCGCCGGCGACGCGTTCGCCGCCGGGTTCCTCGCCGCGACCCTCGACGGCGCCGACCTCGCAGAGCGCCTCTCTGCCGGGCACGCCGCCGCCGCCCTGGTGCTCACGACGCACGGCGATCTGCCGCCACTGATCTGACCTCGCGTGACCGCGACCGGACTGCCCCGCGCAACCCGGTCGTAGGCTTGCTGCATGCCCGCACCGCTCTCGCTGCCTCGCATCTCCTGGGGACACCCGGCGTCTGATCGCCGCGTCCTCCTCGTGCACGGACTCGGCTCGTCCGGCGCGCTCATGTGGCGCCTCGGCACCGCTCTGGCAGACGTGGGCTGGCACGCGACCGCGATCGATCTGCGCGGCCACGGCGATGCGCCGCGTGCGCTCGACTACTCGGTCGCCGCCTACGGCGCCGATCTCGTCGCGACGCTCCCCGACGGCGGCGGACCGTGGGATGCCGTCATCGGCCACTCGCTCGGAGGGGCCTCCGCCACGGTGGCCGCGGCATCCGCCCCCGAGTGGACCCGCAGGCTTGTACTCCTCGACCCCGCGATCCTCGTCGGCGGCCGCGACGCCACGATCGTGCGCAAGAGCCAGGAGCGCGCGTTCGCCGACAACCGGGTCGAGCTGGTGCAGCAGGAGCATCCGCACTGGCATCCGCAGGACTGGGAGCTCAAGGTCGACGCGGTGCACCGCACGAGCGCCTGGGCGGTCGAGCAGACGAGCCGGCAGAACACTCCCTGGGACGTCACGGCGGATGCCGCGCGGCTGACCGTCCCCACGCGTGTGATCGCCTCCGACCCCGCGGTCTACAGCATCTTCACCGGCGATGTCGCGGCCGGCGTGCTCGCCTCGAACCCGCTCATCACGATGTCGGTGGTCGCGGGCGCAGGCCATTCGCTGCACCGCGACAAGCCGGAAGAGACCATCCGACAGCTGGAAGAGGCACTCGCATGAGCACGTTCGATCCGACCGCCTTCCTCCCGGACGACCTGCTCGAGCGCATCCGCGACCGGGCGCCGATCCACGACCGCGACAACACCTTCCCCGAGCAGGACCTCGACGAGCTCCGCGACGCGGGCTACCTCTCGATCCTCGTGCCGACCGAGCGCGGCGGCGCAGGTCTGGGCCTCGCCGAGGCGGCGATCCTGCAGCAGCGCCTCGCGACGGCAGCCCCCGCGACGGCCCTCGCGATCAACATGCACCTCGTCTGGACGGGCGTCGCCAAGGTCTTCTCCGACCGTGGCGTCCCGGGCCTCGAGTTCGTGCAGGACGGCGCGGTCGCCGGCGAGGTCTTCGCGTTCGGCATCAGCGAGGGCGGCAACGACCTCGTGCTGTTCGGCAGCGACACCGACGCCGTTCCCACCGCCGACGGCGGGTACTCCTTCACCGGCACGAAGATCTTCACCTCCCTCGCCCCGGTGTGGACCAGGCTCGGGCTGCACGGCCTCGACACCACGAGCCCCGACGCCCCCAAGCTCGTGTTCGCCTTCGTCGAGCGCACCGATGCGGTCGTCACGGGCGACGACTGGGACACCCTCGGCATGCGGGGGACGCAGAGCAGGACGACTCGCCTGAACGGAGCGACCGCGAATGCCGCGCACGTCGTGCGCCGCATCGATCCGGGCCCGAACCCCGACCCGATCGTCTTCGGGATCTTCTCGGTCTTCGAGATCCTGCTGGCCTCGGTGTACACGGGCATCGCTCGCCGCGCCCTGGATCTCGCCGTGCTCACCGCGCAGAAGCGCCGCTCGAAGAAGACGGGCGCTGCCTACAGCCAGGACCCCGACATTCGCTGGCGCATCGCCGACATGGGCCTCGCGTACGACGCCCTGCCTCCGCAGATCGCCGCGCTGGCCCGAGACGTCGATGAGAAGGCCGACAACGGCGCCCGGTGGTTCACCCTGCTGTCGGGCGTCAAGCATCGGGCGATCACCATGTCGAAGCACGTCGTCGACCAGGCGATGCTGGTCGCGGGCGGGGGTTCGTACTTCTCATCGAACGAGCTGTCCCGGCTGTACCGCGACGTGCTGGCTGGCGCGTTCCACCCCTCCGACCCCGAGTCGGCGCACGCGACCGCGGCGAGCGCGTGGTTGGGACCGCTCGACTCCTAGCCCCGGTATTCTGCGGTTTCCCGGCTGCGGCTTCGAAAATTCTGCGGAATCGGTTGAAGAGAGCCCGCTCCGGTGCGAGGATCGCATCATGCCGTCCTCGAAGAAGCACCCCCCGTTGGATGACGTCGCAAAGACGATCATCGAGCTGCTCCAGGAGGACGGCAGACGCTCGTACTCCGACATCGGCCGAGAGGTCGGCCTGAGCGAGGCCGCCGTCCGGCAGCGGGTCCAGCGCCTCACCGAGTCCGGCGTCATGCAGATCGTCGCGGTCACCGACCCGATGCAGCTGGGCTTTCCCCGGCAGGCCATGATCGGCATCCGCGTCTCCGGCGACACCCGGGTCGTCGCCGAGGCCATCGCCGAGGTCCCCGCGATCGACTACGTCGTGATCACGGTCGGCTCCTTCGACATCCTCGCCGAGGTCGTCTGCGAGGACGACGAAGACCTGCTCGCGCTGATCAACGACCGCATCCGCCCGATCGACGGGGTGCTGTCGACCGAGACCTTCATCTACGCCAAGCTGCAGAAGCAGCTCTACAACTGGGGGACCAGATGAGCACGCAACGCACGACTCCGACCGAGGCCGAACTCCAGGCGATGGCCAAGGACCATCTGTGGATGCACTTCACCCGTCAGTCCACGATGGAGAAGAGCGGTGTGCCGATCATCGTCAAGGGCGACGGTCACCGGATCTGGGATTCGAAGGGCAAGGAGTACTTCGACGGTCTCGCCGGGCTCTTCGTCGTGAACGCCGGACACGGTCGCCGGCGCTTGGCCGAGGCTGCGGCGAAGCAGGCATCCGAGCTCTCCTTCTTCCCGCTCTGGTCGTACGCGCACCCCGCGGCGATCGAGCTCGCCGACCGGCTGGCCGACGAGGCCCCCGGCGACCTCAACCGCGTCTTCTTCTCGACCGGTGGCGGTGAGGCCGTCGAGACCGCGTTCAAGCTCGCGAAGCACTACTGGAAGCTGATGGGCAAGCCCACCAAGCACAAGGTCATCTCGCGCTCGGTCGCGTATCACGGCACCCCGCAGGGCGCCCTCGCGATCACCGGCATCCCCGCGATGAAGTCGATGTTCGAGCCGGTCACCCCGGGCGGCTTCCGGGTGCCGAACACCAACTTCTACCGCGCGGCCGAGATGGGCGGCCCGAGCGACGACCTCGAGGCCTTCGGTCGTTGGGCCGCAGACCGCATCGAGGAGATGATCCTGTTCGAGGGTGCCGACACCGTCGCCGCCGTCTTCCTCGAGCCGGTGCAGAACTCGGGCGGATGCTTCCCGCCCCCTCCCGGCTACTTCGCCCGCGTGCGCGAGATCTGCGACCGTCACGACGTGCTCCTCGTCTCGGACGAGGTCATCTGCGCATTCGGCCGCCTGGGTCACACGTTCGCGTGCACCGGGCTCGGCTACGTGCCCGACATGATCACGTGCGCCAAGGGCATGACGAGCGGCTACTCACCGATCGGCGCGACCGTCATCAGCGACCGGATCTACGAGCCGTTCTCGAAGGGCGACGTGTCGTTCCCGCACGGCTACACGTTCGGCGGTCACCCGGTGTCGGCGGCGGTCGCACTCGAGAACCTCGCCATCTTCGATGAAGAGGGGCTCAACCAGCACGTGCGCGAGAACTCGCCGCTGTTCCGCGCCGAGCTCGAGACCCTGCTCGACCTGCCCATCGTCGGCGACGTGCGCGGCGACGGGTACTTCTTCGGCATCGAGCTGGTGAAGGACAAGGCGACGCGCGAGACGTTCGACGACGACGAGTCCGAGCGGCTGCTGCGCGGCTTCCTCTCCCCCGCGCTGTTCGAGGCCGGGCTCTACTGCCGCGCCGACGATCGCGGCGACCCCGTGATTCAGCTCGCGCCGCCGCTCACGGTGGGCCCTGCCGAGTTCCGCGAGATCGGGCAGATCCTGCGGAGCGTCCTCTCCGACGCCCAGTCGGTGCTCTGACCCAGCCGGATCGTCTCAGCCGGATGCCGCGGTGCGCCGCCTCGCGAGGAGTGCGAGGTGGAGCGCCGCGATCGTCTCGCCGTCGTCGAGATCGGCCCCCAGCAGGTCGCCGATCAGCGTGAGGCGCTGATAGAAGACCGACCGCGACAGATGGCTCGCGGCCGCTGCGGCCGAGCGATTGCCCGGGTGTGCGACGAGGGCCGCGAGCACGTCGAGCAGGTCGCCGCGGCGCTCCCTGTCATGACGGATCAGCGGCGCCAGCATCCGCTCGCTGTGTTCGTGCAGTCGGTGATCGTCGCGCAGCGTGGCGACGAGCCGCTCGAGCGGGCGATCGTCGACGCGGCGCACTCTCGCGCCGGCCTCGGCCCGATCGCTGTCGGCCAGATCGCGCGCCGCGCGCAGAGAGCCGAGCAGACCGATCACGTCGTCGGCGACCGGCCCCACGAAGACGGCACGGTCGGGACCTGCGATGCGCAGCAGCACCTCGTCGGACAGCCCGGCGGATGCGGGCACCGACAGCAACGCCACGTCGTCGCCGTCGACGCGGGCAGCCATCACGGCGAATCCTGCCTGTCGCGCGCGGTAGGCGAGCTCGCTGATCGAGCCGCTGCCCCGCGCCACGATCCCGTGGCAGTGGCGGCCTCGGAGCGCGAACCCTCCGGCGCGCAGCCGGGCGTCGATGTCCTCGGCTTTCGCGAACCGCGCACCGAGCAGGTCGTCGATCACCCCGCGCTGAGCGAGCAGCGACCATTCGGCGTCACCGCCGTCGGCGATGCATCCGAACGCGAGAGCCGTCGCGCCCTGCTCGAGCACCGTGACCCGACCGGCGGGATGCGCAGGGCCCGGGAGAGCGAGAAGCGTGCCCCAGCGCACCCCGCGCGCCTGCACGGGCACCGTCTCGGCAGTGCGGCGATCGCCGAGCACCTCGGCGATCGGCATCCCGAGCCCCTCGGTCGCGATCACCTCGCGTGCGAGGTTCTCGAGCACGACCGGTGCGCCGAGCGCTCGAGCGGTCTCAGCGACCACGACGTCGGCGGGCGCCCCCTGCAGGCTCAGCGCGGTGAAGAGCTCGTGCAGGTGCTGCCGTTCGCGCAGCGCCTGCGTCTGCGCGGCGATCAGCGCATGGTGCACGGCTTCGGTCACGGCGACGAACTTGACCTCGTGCGTGAGGGCGATGAGGGCCAGCCCCACCGTGGCGCAGACGTCGACGACCGGCTGCGGCACCGCCTGACGGGCGGTCTTCAGCTCGAACACGATGCCGGCGATTCCCGCCCGATGCAGGCTCGACGCGAAATCCCGCAGCTCATCATCGACGACCGGCCACCCGGCGCCCGTGGTCAGCAGCAGCTCACCGCCGTCGAGCAGTCGGGCGACCCCGACGCTGTCGGAGACGTGCACCCAGCGCACGGCGGCCTCGAGTGCGGCACCGCCGACGATCACGTCGGGTTCACCCTGCTGCACCGCAGCCTCTGCGAGCACATCAGCCACCGTCAGGAAGACGGCGCCCGTCGGACGATCTGTCCGATCACCGGCGATCTCGCTACGTTCTGACACGGTGGCTGCTCCTCGCGCTCTGTGATCATGGGAGGAAGCCAGCGTATCGCCACTCGGTCAGAGTGTTCGATACGGATCACCCACCCCGAAGGAGCCCCGTGGACATCGTCCGTCACCTCATCAATGGAGCAGACACCGCCGACGCGGCACGCACGGGAGAGGTCTTCGACCCGGCCACGGGTCAGGTCTCGAAGCAGGTCGCCTTCGCCTCCACCGCCGAGGTCGACCAGGCGATCGCCGCCGCGGCATCCGCTCTGCCCGCCTGGCGCGAGACGAGCCTCATCAAGCGCGCCGACGTGTTCTTCCGTCTGCGTCAGCTGCTCAAGGAGCGCACGCCCGAGCTCGCGGCGATCGTCACCTCGGAGCACGGCAAGGTGCTGTCGGATGCCGCGGGCGAGGTCTCACGCGGCATCGAGAACGTCGAGTTCGCCGCCGGTCTCGTGCATCTGCTGAAGGGCGAGCGCAGCGAGCAGGTCTCGCGCGGCGTCGATGTGCACTCGGTCAAGCAGCCCGTCGGCGTCGTCGCCGCGATCACGCCGTTCAACTTCCCCGTCATGGTGCCGCTCTGGATGGTGGCCTCGGCCATCGCGTGCGGCAACACGGTGGTGCTCAAGCCGAGCGAGAAGGACCCGTCGGCGTCGGTCTGGCTCGCGAAGCTCTTCCAGGAGGCGGGTCTTCCCGATGGCGTGCTCAACGTCGTGCACGGCGACAAGGAGGCCGTCGACGCCCTGCTCGAATCGCCGCGCGTGAACGCGATCAGCTTCGTCGGCTCGACGCCGATCGCCCGCTCGATCTACCAGCGCGCGTCGACCGCGGGCAAGCGCGTCCAGGCTCTCGGTGGAGCGAAGAACCACATGGTCGTGATGCCGGATGCCGACATCGACGCCGCAGCCGACGCCGCGATCTCGGCCGCCTACGGCTCGGCCGGTGAGCGCTGCATGGCCGTGTCGGTGCTGGTCGCGGTGGGAGACATCGCCGACGACCTGGTCGCAGCCATCGCCTCGCGCATCGAGGGCCTCACGATCGGCGCGGGCACGGATGCCGCGAGCGAGATGGGTCCGCTCATCACCCGCGAGCACCGCGACCGCGTCGCGTCGTACGTGACGGGCGCCGCCGCCGAGGGTGCGACGGTCGTGGTCGACGGCACGACGAAGCAGTTCGACTCGGAGGGCTTCTTCATCGGAGTCAGCCTGATCGACCAGGTCGCCCCCGGTATGAAGGTGTACGACGACGAGATCTTCGGTCCGGTGCTCTCGGTCGTGCGGGTCGAGAACTACTCCGAGGCCGTCGAGCTCGTCAACGCGAACGCCTACGGCAACGGCACCGCGATCTTCACGCGAGACGGCGGCACCGCCCGCCAGTACGAATTCGACATCGAGGTCGGCATGGTCGGCGTGAACGTGCCGATCCCCGTGCCGATCGGCGCCTACTCGTTCGGCGGCTGGAAGGACTCGCTGTTCGGCGACTCGCACATCTACGGCCCCGAGTCGGTGCACTTCTACACTCGGTCGAAGGTGGTCACCACTCGCTGGCCCGACCACACGCCCTCGCAGATCGACCTGGGCTTCCCGAGCAACCACTGAACGCTCAGAGAGAGACACGAGACATGACGAACTTCACCGACCGCCATGGCGCATCGCACCCGCTGCCTGCCCCCGAGGCCGAGGCGCAGGTGCGCGCGGACGACCGCGGCCACGTCTTCCACTCCTGGAGCGCCCAGGGCCTGATCGATCCGCTCCCCGTCGCGGCGGGAGAGGGCTCGACGTTCTGGGACTACGCCGGCAACGCCTACCTCGACTTCTCGAGCCAGCTGGTGAACCTGAACCTCGGGCACCAGCATCCCGATCTGGTCGCAGCGATCCAGCAGCAGGCCGGCCGTCTCTCGACCATCCAGCCCGCGATGGCCAGCGACGTGCGGGGCGAGCTCGCCCGGCTCATCGTCGAGGTCGCGCCCGAGGGCTTCGAGAAGGTCTTCTTCACGAACGGCGGCGCCGAGGCCAACGAGTACGCGGTGCGCATGGCGCGCCAGTCGACGGGGCGCCACAAGGTGCTCTCGATGTACCGGAGCTACCACGGGTCGACCTCGACCGCGATCTCACTGACGGGTGACCCCCGCCGGTGGGCGAACGGTACGCCCGACTCAGGTGCCGTGCGCTTCTTCGGGCCCTACCTCTACCGCTCGCCGTTCCACGCCGAGACGCCGGAGCAGGAGTCCGAGCGCGCCCTCTCCCACCTCGAGCAGACCATCCAGCTCGAAGGACCCTCGACGATCGCGGCGATCATCATCGAGACCGTGGTCGGCACCAACGGCGTGCTCGTGCCGCCGCCCGGCTACCTGAAGGGCGTGCGCGAGCTGTGCGACCGCTACGGCATCGTCTACATCGCCGACGAGGTCATGGTCGGCTTCGGCCGTCTCGGCGAGTGGTTCGGCATCGACGCCTACGACGGGCGCCCGGACCTCATCACCTTCGCCAAGGGCGTGAACTCGGGCTACGTGCCGCTCGGCGGCGTCGTGATCTCGGAGCGCATCGCGAAGGCGTTCGACACCACGCCGTTCGCCGGCGGACTGACGTACTCGGGCCACCCGCTCGCGTGCGCCGCGGGTGTCGCGACGTTCGAGGTGTTCCGCCGCGACGGCATCCTCGAGCGCGTGCGCGACCTGGGCGAGCGCATCGTCGAGCCGACGCTGCACCGCTGGGTCGACACCCACCCGAGCGTCGGCGAGGTGCGCGGCCGCGGCCTCTTCTGGGCGGTCGAGCTCGTGCGCGACAAGGAGACGCGCGAGCCGCTCGTCCCGTTCAACGCGAGCGGAGCGGATGCTGCGCCGGTCGCGGCCTTCGCCGCCGCCGCGAAGAAGGCCGGCGTCTGGCCGTTCACGCACTTCAACCGCATGCACGTGGCCCCGCCCCTCGTGATCAGCGAGGACGACCTGGTGCGCGGTCTCGCCGTGCTCGACGAGGCTCTGTCGGTCGCCGACGAGGCCGCAACGAGCTGACAGCTCTGTGAGCTGACGGTGCCGTGAGGTGCAGCCGCTGCTGCGCGGGTTCAGATCAGGAATCCGCGCAGCAGCGCCTCGGAACCTGCGAGGTGATCGCGCATCGCGGCCTCGGCGACGTCGGGACGCCCGGCGAGGATCGCGCTGACGATGCGCTCGTGCTGCTCCCCCGAGTGCTGGATGTTGCGAGGCATCAGAGGGAAGGTGTCGAGCCACGCATTGACGTCGGCCCTGTTCTCGGCGACGAGCGCGACGAGCGACGGCACGCCGGCTGCCTCGGCGATCGCGAGGTGCAGCAGGGTGTCGAGGCGGCGGTACTCCTCGGGCCCGGCCGGCAGTGCGGCCTCGTGCCTCGCCCGCAGGTCGGCGCGGGTCGCGGCATCCAGCGTCCGGCTCGCGGCTGCCCGCACCGCACCGGTCTCGAGCACGAGACGGAGTCCGAGCACGTCATCGACCTCGGCCGCGGTCACAGGTCCGGCATCAGAGGGCTGCGGCAGCGGATCGGCGACGAACGTGCCGCCGTACCGCCCGCGCTTGGGCACGAGATAGCCGGTGTCGGCGAGCTCGCGGATCGCCTCCCGGACGGTGTCGCGGCTGACGCCGAAGGATGCCGCGAGCTCACGCTCCGGCGGCAGCGACTCCCCCGGCGCGACGACGCCGAGGCGGATGGTCTGCACGAGGCGAGCGACCGCATCCTCGAGGGCATTGCCTCGGCGCAGCGGCCGATAGACCGCCCGGCGCACCGCGACGAGATCGCCGTCGGAAGGGTGCTCGCTCATGCTTCTCAGCCTGTCACAGCGACATGATCCCGCTTCACAGCGGGGTGACGTAGGCGTTGGTGATGCCGCCGTCGACGACGAAGGCGCTGGCGGTGATGAACGACGAGTCGTCCGAGGCGAGGAAGGCCACGGCGGCGGCGAGCTCCGACGGCTCCGCGAAGCGCCCCATCGGCACGTGCACGAGTCGGCGCTGTGCGCGCTCGGGATCCTTGGCGAACAGCTCCTGCAGCAGCGGGGTGTTGACAGGTCCAGGGCACAGGGCGTTCACGCGCACTCCCTGTCGCGCGAACTGCACACCGAGCTCGCGTGACATCGCGAGCACACCGCCCTTCGACGCGGTGTAGCTGATCTGCGAGGTCGCCGACCCCAGCAGGGCGACGAAGGAGGCGGTGTTGATGATCGATCCCCGCCCCGCCGGCACCATGTGGCGAAGCGCCGCTCGACTGCAGAGGTACACGCTCTTGAGATTGACGTCCTGCACACGATCCCAGGCCGGCAGCTCGGTCGTCTCGATCGAGTCGTCGTCGGCGGGTGAGATGCCCGCGTTGTTGAAGGCGATGTCGATGCGACCGAACTCCGCCGCGACCCCGTCGAAGAGCGCGTTGACCTTGGTCTCGTCGGCGACGTCGACCGGACGGAACGCACCGCCCACCTCGGCCGCGGCCGCTTCGCCCGTGGCCGGATCGACGTCGGCGATGACGACGAACGCGCCCTCGGCGGCGAAGCGCTGGGCGGTGGCGAAGCCGATGCCGCTCGCGCCTCCGGTGATGATGGCGACGCGGTCCTTGAGGCGCTGGGTCAGATCGATGGTCATGTGTGTTCTCCGTTGCAGGGTGGGGATGCGGGAATCTGTGTGCGTGATCAGTCGTCGGTCGCGAAGAAGACGTTCTTCGTCTCGGTGAAGTGCTCGGCGGCGTCGGGTCCGAGCTCACGCCCGAGACCCGAGGCCTTCATTCCGCCGAACGGCGTCGCGTATCGCACCGACGAGTGCGAGTTCACCGACAGCACGCCGCTCTCCACTCCGCGCGAGACGCGCACGGCGCGGCCGAGGCTCTCGGTCCAGATCGATCCGGCGAGTCCGTAGGCGGTGTCGTTCGCGAGACGGATCGCATCGGCCTCATCCTCGAACGGCATGACCGCGACGACCGGGCCGAACACCTCCTGCTGTGCGATCCGGTCAGAGGGATCGGCGAGCACCACGGCGGGGGCGAACCAGAATCCGTCGCCCTCGGGTGCGCTGCCCCGGAACGCGATGTCTGCGTCGTCGAGGAACCCCGACACGGTGTCGCGGTGCGCGGCAGAGATCAGCGGGCCCATATCGGTGTCGGCGCTCGACGGGTCGCCCACGCGCCAGGCCTTGACCGCCGGCTCGAGCAGTTCGAGGAACCGGTCGTACACCGAGCGCTGCACGAGCAGTCGGCTGCGGGCGCAGCAGTCCTGCCCCGCGTTGTCGAACACCGACCCCGGAACAGCCGCCACCGCCTTGTCGAGATCGGCGTCCGCGAAGACGATGTTGGCGCTCTTGCCGCCGAGCTCGAGGGTGACCGGCTTGAGCGCCCTGGCGCATCCGGCGGCGACCTCGATGCCGACCTCGGTCGATCCGGTGAACACGACCTTGCGAACGTCCGGATGCTCGACGAGCCGCTGCCCGACGACCGAACCGGAGCCGGTGACGACCTCGAACAGCCCTTCAGGAAGGCCCGCCTCGAGGGCGAGCTCGCCGAGGCGGATGGCTGTGAGAGGCGTGAGCTCGGCCGGCTTCAGCACCACCGCGTTGCCTGCGGCGAGCGCCGGCGCGAACGCCCACGCCGCGATCGTCATCGGGAAGTTCCACGGCACGATGACGCCGACCACTCCGTACGGATCGTGGAAGGTGACGTCGAGTCCGCCCGCCACCGGGATCTGTCGGCCGGACAGCCGCTCGGGGTCGGCCGAGTAGTAGTTGAGCACCTGCGCGACGTGACCTGCTTCCCAACGCGCGGAGCCGATCGGATGCCCGGAGTTGAGCACCTCGAGCTGTGCGAGCTCTTCCGCGGCGGCCTCGACCGTGCGCGCGAATGCACGCAGCGCCTCGGCCCGCGCGACAGGGGCGAGCGCCGCCCACCGGCGCTGCGCCGCGACGGCACGAGCGATCGCGGCATCCGTCTCACCGATGTCGGCCCGTGCGATCTCGCGGATCGCCGCACCGGTCGACGGGTTGATGACTGTGAACGCGCTCATCGGGCGTCCTCCTTCCGCCGTGCGGCGAACGCACGGGCCTGTGAGACGAGATCTGTGAAGAGTCGCCGATCCTCGGCGTTCTCCTCGGGGTGCCATTGGACGCCGACGATGTGGCCGGCCGACGTGTCGACGAAGGCCTGCACGAGTCCATCGTCGGAGTGCGCTGCGGCGACGAGACCCTCACCCAGGCGATCGACGCCCTGGTGGTGGTAGCTGTGCACCCGCATCTCGGTCTCGCCGATGATCTCGGCGAGTGGCGTCTCGGTCGACACCTCGACGTCGTTCTCGGCGAAGACACCCCCGCCGATGCGGTACTTCTCGGTGCCGAGCGATTCGGGCAGGTGCTGCTGCAGGGTGCCGCCGCGGGCGACGTTCACGAGCTGCAGACCACGGCAGATCGCGAGCACCGGGACACCGCGGCGCTCCGCCGCCTGGAACAGCGCGATCTCCCACGCGTCGCGGTCGACGCGGGCGGGGTCGGTGAGCGGATGCCGGTCCTCGCCGTACAGCTCGGGGGCGACGTCGGCGCCGCCGGAGAGCACGAGGCCGTCCATGCCCGAGATGGCGGCATCCGCAGCATCCGGATCCTGCGGCGGGAGAAGCAGCGCGATGCCGCCGACCGAGGTCACGCTCGTGAGGTACTGCTCGGGCAGGAACGCCGCCCTGACATCCCACACCCCCTGCTGCGCGCGCTCGAGGTAGGTCGTGACGCCGATCAGCGGCGCGGGGTCAGAGGCGCTCGAAGCCACGGATGCGCTCCCAGTCGGTGACGGCGGCATCGTAGGCTTCCACCTCGATGCGGGCCTGGTTCAGGTAGTGCTCGACCACGTCGTCGCCGAACGCCGCCCGCGCGACGGTCGACTCGCTGAAGAGCTTCGCCGCCTCGCGCAGGGTCGTCGGCAGATGGTCGACCGCGTCCTCGTAGGCGTTGCCGGTGAAACGCTCGGGCAGCGGCAGCTCGTTCTCGATGCCGTACAGACCGCCCGCGATGATCGCCGAGATCGCGAGGTAGGGGTTCACGTCTCCCCCGGGCACGCGGTTCTCGACGCGCAACCCCAAGCCCGACCCGACCACGCGCAGCGCGCACGTGCGGTTGTCGATGCCCCAGGCGACTCCCGTCGGGGCGAAGCTGCCCTTGGCGAAGCGCTTGTACGAGTTGATGTTCGGCGCGAGCAGCAGGGTGAACTCGCGGAGCGTGGCGAGGATGCCGGCGATCCAGTGCTCCATCACCGGGCTGAAGCCGTGTTCGCCGTCTCCGGCCATGACGGGAGCGCCCGACTCGTCGCGCAGCGACAGGTGGATGTGACAGCTGTTGCCCTCGCGCTCATTGAACTTGGCCATGAAGGTGAGCGCCTGGCCGTGCTGCTCGGCGATCTCCTTCGCCCCGTTCTTGTAGATCGCGTGCTGGTCGGCGGTCTCTCGCACCTCCGCATAACGGAACGCGATCTCCTGCTGGCCGAAGTTGCACTCGCCCTTCACCCCCTCGCAGTAGAGCCCTGCACCGTCCATGCTGTTGCGGATGTCTCGCAGCAGCGGCTCCATGCGCGTCGAGGCGAGCAGGTTGTAGTCGACGTTGTAGTCCGTCGCGGGCGTCAGCCCCTCGTACTTGCGCGCCCAGGCGTCGCGGTAGGTGTTGTCGAAGACGATGAACTCGAGCTCCGTGCCCGAGTACGCGGTCCAGCCCCGCTCGGCGAGACGGTCGCGCTGCCGGTCGAGTATCGCTCGGGGCGAGGGCCCGACCGGCTCGCCGTTCTGCCAGACGAGGTCGGCCATGACCAACGCGGTGCCGTCGAGCCAGGGGATGTTGCGCATCGTCTCGACGTCGGGCTTCAGCACCATGTCGCCGTAGCCGCGGTCCCAACCCGACATCGCGTAGCCGTCGACCGTGTTCATGTCAACATCGACCGACAGCAGATAGTCGCAGGCCTCGGCCCCGTGAGCCAGGATGTCCTCCTGGAACAGCCGCGCCGACACGCGTTTGCCGACCAGTCGCCCCTGCGCATCCGCGAAGGCCACGATCACCGTGTCGATCTCGCCGGCGGCGATGCCGGCATCCAGCTGTTCGATGCTCAGGTTGCCCGACATCTGACGCTCCGTTCTCGTGCGGTGAAGCGATCGGCCGACCGGCTTCGCCCTCAGAGTAGATCACCTCGTCGTTTAAAGGTAGACGAAACCACCATTGACTGTCACAATCGTCCGCAAGGTGCACCCGGCGCCTGCACGCATGCGAACGGAGAGCGGATGTCCCAGCAGAGCAATGAATCCCGCAAGGTCGCCGGAGCGACCTATACACGCGCCGGGAGTGATTATTTCGAGAAACGCACGCTGAAGAGATCGGCCGGAGTCTGGGGTCTGTGGGGTCTCGCGGTCGCCGCGGTGATCTCGGGCGACTTCTCGGGCTGGAACTTCGGCATCGACTTCGCGGGCTTCGGGGGGATGCTCATCGCCTTCGCGATCCTCGTCGCGATGTACTACGGGATGATCTTCGCGATCGGAGAGATGGCGGCCGCGATGCCGCACACCGGCGGCGCCTACTCGTTCGCGCGATCGGCCATGGGTCCGTGGGGTGGACTCGTCACCGGGGCCGCCGAGACCATCGAGTACGTCGCCACCACGGCGGTGATCGTCTACTTCTCGGCGTCGTATGCCAACGGGATCACGAGCGAGCTGCTCGGCCTCGAGCTTCCCGGCTGGGTCTGGTACCTCATCCTCTACGTCGTCTTCATCGCCCTGAACTCTGCGGGCGCTGCGATCTCGTTCCGCTTCGCGATCGTCGTCTCGGTGATCTCGATCGGCATCATCCTGGTGTTCTCCGCCATGGCCCTGTTCTCGGGTGCCTTCTCGTGGGATGCCCTGTGGGACATCGTCCCCGACGAGGGCCAGACCGCTTTCCTTCCGCACGGCGTCCTGCCGATCCTGTTCGCCCTGCCGTTCGCGATGTGGTTCTTCCTCGGCATCGAGGAGCTGCCGCTCGCCGCGGAGGAGTCGCACAACCCGACCCGCGACATCCCGAAGGCGGGCTTCTGGGCCCGCGGCACGCTCATCGTCACCGGCCTCCTGGTGCTGTTCCTCAACACCGGCGTGATCGGCGCCGAGGCCACCGGCACCGCGGGCGAACCTCTGCTCGACGGCTTCCGCGCGATCGTGGGCGACCAGCTCGCCGCTGTGCTCGCACTCTTCGCCCTCATCGGCCTGCTCGCCTCGCTGCAGGGCATCATGTTCGCCTACGGACGCAACATGTACTCGCTGTCCCGGGCCGGGTACTACCCGCGCTTCCTCTCGCTCACCGGCAAGCGCCAGACGCCGTGGGTAGCCCTCACGGTCGGTGCCGCCATCGGCTTCATCGCCCTGATCGTGCTCGACGTGCTCACCGCCGTCGACTCCGAGGGTGCGGGCACCGTGGCCGGTGCGATCGTGCTGAACATCGCCGTCTGGGGAGCTGTCGTCGCCTACGGACTGCAGCTCGTGTCGTTCATCATCCTGCGCAAGAAGTTCCCGAACGTCGATCGTCCGTACGTCAGCCCGTGGGGGATCCCGGGTGCGGTCATCGCGCTGGTGATCGCCGCTCTGATCTTCGTCGGCTTCCTGCTGAACCCGACGTTCGGGCCGGCGATCATCGCGATCGCGATCGTCTACGCAATCATCCTGCTCGGATTCGGCCTGTTCTTCCGGCACCGCCTCGTGCTCTCGCCTGAGGAGGAGTACGCGCTGTCGGGAGGCTCCCACGGCGACCCGCAGGCCGAGGGCTACGACGCCATGGAGGGCGAGGTCTTCGACGGAAAGCGGTGACGCGAGAGGAGCGCGACCGGCTCGACCCTACTTGCGGTCGAAGTCGAACGCCTTGAGAAGCTCGTCGACAGCCTTGTCGCGCTCCTCCCCGCCCTCGTCGAACATGTGCGTCACGTGCGTGCGCAGATGATTCTCGAGCAGCAGACGGTTCAACGACTCCAGTGAGCGCTGGATCGCCCGGGACTGCGTGATGATGTCCATGCAGTACTCCTCGTTCTCGATCATCCGCGCGACGCCGCGCATCTGACCCTCGAGGATGCTGGTGCGGTGCAGGGCACGCTTCTTGATGTCTTCGATCACGCTTCGAGGGTACTCGGGTCCTGCCTCGGTCAGCCCGAGAACGGGTTGAGGACAGCGAGTCCGAGGTCGGCCTCCCGTCCGAAGTCACGCGACCGGTCGATGGCGATCTCATCCATGATCTGGCCGAACAGGTCTGGATCGACCCCGTCAGGAAGTGGCGGGATGACATCGATGAAAGACCGCGAGGCCTTCGCCGGAGTTGGCGACCGGAGCCGTTCGTATCCACCGATGCTCAGCAGAACGTAGGCGGGCTCGCCGCGCTTCGTGATCATCACGAGCTGATCGTCGGCGATACGCAAAGCGCGCGCGACTGATCGCTTGAGCTCTCGAGCAGTGATGGTGAACACGACGTACCTCGTCTCGGACGGTAGCGGGACTACCCCACAAGATTGGCTCCCCCGCACGCCAGCTACCCGCCATTCCGGAATGGGATCTGACCGAGCAACGCATGAAAGGATGACGTCATGCCGCGAACCCCGATGGCGCTTCTGTCGCCCGCAGACCAGGAACGACTTCGCGCCCTCCGCCGGATGAAGGCGGTGGCTCTCGGAGCACTCATCTTCATGGCGGTCGTGTTCGTGATCGCGTTCGCGTTCCAGGAGCGGCAGCCGTGGCTCGGCTACGTGCGCGCCGCCGCCGAAGGCGGCATGGTGGGTGCTCTCGCCGACTGGTTCGCCGTGACAGCGCTCTTCCGCAGGCCGTTGGGTCTGCCCATCCCGCACACCGCGATCATCCCGAACCGCAAGGACGAGATCGGCCGTACGCTGGGCGAGTTCGTCGAGACGAACTTCCTCGAAGCGAGCGTCGTGCGCACCAAGCTCGCCAGCACCGCCATCGCGAAGCGCGCCGGCGAATGGCTGCGCGAGCCGGCCCACGCCGAGCGTGTCGGCGCCGAGGGAGCGACGATCGCGACCGCCGTGCTCAACGCCCTGAGCGACGACGACGTGCGCGACCTCATCACCGATCTCGCCCGCGAGCACCTCGTCTCGCCCGAATGGGGTCCGCCGGCTGGAGCCTGGCTCGAGAAGATCGTCGAAGCGGATGCTCACCACGGAGCGGTCGACCTCGCGGCCGACAGCATCGCCCGCTGGCTGGATGCCAACGCCGAGTCGTTCTCGGGGCTCATCTCGCGGCGGCTCCCCGGGTGGGTGCCGAAGCTCGCGCACCGCTTCGTCGACGACACCGCCTACAACGAGGCGGTCAAGTTCGTACGCGCCGTGCAGGCCGATCCGAAGCATCCGGCCCGCATCGCCGTCGACGGCTACCTCGCCCGCCTCGCCGACAGCCTGCAGAACGACCCCGCGACCAGGGCCAAGCTCGAGAACGCCAAGGCCTCGCTGTTCGACAGCCCCCGCGTGGGCGCCCTCGCGGCCGAGGCGTGGAACACGGCCAAGAACGGACTCCTCACCGCCCTCGCCGACCCCGAGAGCGGGCTGCGCGTGCGTGCGGCTCAGGCTCTGCAGGAGGTCGGCGACAGGCTGACGACGGATGCCGCGCTGCAGCACCGCGTCGACACCTGGGTGTCGGATGCCGCGGTGTTCCTCGTCGACCGCTACCGCCACGACATCGCGTCGATCATCACCGACACCGTCGAGCGCTGGGACCCGGTCGAGACGACCGAGAAGATCGAGCTCATGGTGGGCCGCGACCTGCAGTACATCCGCCTCAACGGCACCTTCGTGGGCGCCCTCGCGGGTCTCGCGATCTTCACGATCGCCCATCTGCTGATCCCCGGGGTCTGACGTCCCGGTCTCCGTGCACCCGCGTCAGCGCACGCGCGGGAAGTACGATCGCCCCATGACTTCACCTCAGATCTGGATGATCACGGGCGCAGGCCGCGGGCTCGGACGCGCTCTCACCGAGGCCGCACTCGAGGCGGGGCACACCGTCGTGGCGACGGTCCGCGGCGAGCATGAGCTGCCCGCGCACGACCGCCTGACCGTCATGGCTCTCGACGTCCGCGACCGTCGCGCCGCGCGCGACACCGTTCGCCGCGCGGTCGAACATCTCGGGCGCATCGACGTGCTCGTGAACAACGCCGGCTACGGACTGATCGGCTCCGTCGAAGAAGCCTCAGAGGACGACATCCGCTCGATCATGGACACGAACCTGTTCGGTCCGCTCTGGCTCAGCCAAGCAGTCATCCCGATCATGCGCGAGCAGGGCGGCGGACACATCGTGCAGATCTCGACCGTCGGCGCGGTCGGCACGATGCCGATGCTCGGGCTCTACAACTCCACGAAGTGGGGGTTGGAAGGGTTCAGCGAGGCCATGGCCGCCGAGGTGGCACGCTTCGGCATCCGCGTGTCCCTGATCGAACCGGGCGGGCTCGACACCGCGTGGGCAGGGCCGAGCATGCGGTTCAGTTCGCCATCCGACGTCTACGACGCGCAGCGGATGGAGCTGTTCGGCACAGCCGAGGTTCCGTGGCCCCAGGGCGAGTCGGCCGGCGGCACGACACCGACGGATGCCGCAGCCGCGATCCTCGCTCACGTCGACTCCGATGACGGGCCCCTGCGCGTGCTCATCGGCGACGATGCTCCTGAACAGGTCGCCGCAGCGCTCGACCTTCGGAGACAGGACTACTCCCGCGATCCCCGGTTCCCCGGCGCGTAGTCCGCCGGCCCCGCATCAGGTGCAGTTGCTAGGGTCCTCACCTATGGCCGCCGATGACGCATCCACCAGCTCAGGACGCAGGCGAACAGGCAGGCGTCCGTGGCAGCGGGCCCTCGCAGCGTTGTCTGTGCTGGTCAGCGGCGTCGTCGCCTTCGTCCTCGCCGGCTCCGCCCTGGATCTCGTGCGGGACCAGTTGCACCACAACTGCGGGATGCAGCCGCCGGGCTCCGAGGGAGCGGGCACCTGGATCTGCAGCGACGGTATCGGATACCTCGCCATCGCAGGCATCCTCGCCATCGGGTGGCTCGCTGTCGTGCTCTCCGGCTGCCTCATCGCTCTGCTCGTCCGCCCCTCGCGACAGGCGCGTCCGGCGCTCGTGATTCTCGCAGCCGTGTCCGCCGCGTGGGTCCTCGGGCTGACCTGGTACGGGTCGACGACGAATGTTCAGGATCAGTACGCACCGATGACGGGCGCGGAGTACTGGCTGGAGGCGGTCGGCCCCGCGGCCCTCGTCAGCGTGCTCGGCGTGACAGTGGGTCTGCTGAGCCTTGTGCCTACGGGGCCGCTCTCGTGGATTCTGGGGATCGTCGCGACAGTCCTGCTGATCGTCGCGACCGTGCTGCAACCCGGGCTGAGCCTCAACCTCATCCCGCCCGTGGGGCTGCTCGCCGCGGCGACCATCCGCGCGGTCGGTCCCGACACGATCATCCGCCAGAGGCCGCGTCAGGATCGACGGCCAAGGACCCTGCGTGAGAGAACCGGCGCGTGAACGCGCTCTTCGGTACGGCCGCGCTGATCGCCCTGCTTGCACTCGGTATCGCAACCGCCATCGGCCTCGGACTCCGACCTCGACCGGCCCCCGAGTACTGGGCGAGCCTCGTCGCGTGGAGCCTTCAACTCCTCGCCGCGATGGCAGCGGTGTTCTGGGTGGGATTCCTCGGGATCTCGACACCGGGTTGCGCGCCGAACTGCGACTGGGACCTCCTCGGCTACAACTTCCAAGGGTTCATGATCGCCACCGCGATCATCCAGTTCGCAAGCCTGGCGCTCATCGTCCTGCTGCGCCGACGCCCGAAGGTCTGGGTGGTGCCGCTGGCTGCGACGGCGCTCATCATCGTCCTCTGCGTGGTCTCGTCGATCATCGCCTACAAGGCCATGCTGTTCTTCTGAGTCGCGCCGTCCTTCTGAATCATCCGCAGACGTGCGTCGCGGGCCTCAGCACCCGATAGGTAGAGATTCGGACTAGTCCGTGCCATGATCTAGTCATGGATTCGACGCAGTGGCCCAGCGAGTGGATACGGGCCGCACTTCCGGGCGCCGTGCTCGCACTCGTCAGTGACGAGGATGCCTATGGCTACCTGATCGCGCAGCGTCTCGCGGCGGCCGGATTCGGCACCGTCAAGGGGAGCACGCTCTATCCGCTGCTCGCCCGGCTCGAACAGGACGGCTCGCTCGCGTCGACCTGGCAGGACGGAGCCGGAGGGCCTGGGCGCAAGTACTACTCGATGACAGACGCGGGCCGACATGCGCTGGATGAGCACCGGGCTGCCTGGGCGGATTTCACCACCAGGACGATGGCAGTCCTCGGCGACACGAAGGAGTCACGATGAGCGGCACACGAGACGACGACTACGGCACGGCTCTCGAAGACGAGCTCGAGCTGCGCGACGTGCCGAGCGATGAGGTGGATCTCATCGTCCGGGAGGTGCGGAGCCACCTCGCGGAATCCGGCGAGGATCCGCTCGAGGCGTTCGGTTCGCCCGAGCACTACGCAGACCAGTTCGCCCCGCGATCCTGGACGCGCCGGATGCTGTGGCTGCTCGTGGCTCTCGCCGGTCTGCTCGGCGCGGGAGCGGGATTCCTGCTGCTCAACGGCATGTTCGGGCTCATGGATCCGTCGATGCAGCTGTGGGGGTGGGCACCGAGCATCCGGCTCACGCTGGGGACCTTCTGCCTCCTGGGCCTGGCCGGTCTCCTGACCTTCATGGTGATGGGGTCGCGACGACGCCGAGCGTCGTGGACGCTCGGCGACTGAGAGGCCGTCAGCGCGCGGCGAGGGCCGCGAGCATCTCGAGCACACAGAGGGCCGCGAGCCTGACGGTGCGCATGTCGTCGGTATCGGCGGTCGCGTCGACCTCGGCGATGTCTGCACTGACGACGCGCGGATCCGTGACGATCGAGCGGACGAGCGCGCGCAGCTCCCACGCCGCGAAACCGCCGGGAACGCTCGCCGGGCACCCGGGCGCCGCGGCCCGATCGGTGGCGTCGACGTCGACATCGAGATGGATGCGAGCGGCGGCGGCGGCTCCCGCGATGCGCGTCGCCTCGGCGACGACGTCGTCGATGCCCCGGCGCCTGACCTCGTCGAGGGTGATCACACGGATTCCCCACTCGGCGGCCCGCGCCGCGTAGGCGGCGGAGTTCGCGAAGTCCGCGATGCCGATCTGGACGATCCGTGTCGGGTCGATCCGCTCGCCGTCGGGGGCGTCCTCGATCAATCGCCGCACAGGCGACCCGTTCGAGATGCCGTCGCGCAGGTCGAAGTGCGCATCGATCGTGATCAGCCCGGTGGCCCCCGCTC
Source organism: Microbacterium sp. Leaf159 (assembly GCF_001423615.1). GTDB lineage: Bacteria > Actinomycetota > Actinomycetes > Actinomycetales > Microbacteriaceae > Microbacterium. Next base: position 860,383 of record NZ_LMOU01000002.1, read on the forward strand.
CTCGCGCGACCGGGTAGGTCAGCGCGTTGTCGCCCCCGAGCGCGATCACGAGACGCGCGGATTCGGCGAGCTCGTGCACGCGCGCGACGCTCGCCGCGGTGCCATCCTCGCCGTCGGGTTCGGCCACATCCCCGGCGTCGAGCACGCGCAGCGCCTCGCCGAGATCGACGACCGGCGGACCCATCAGCGTCGCGCTGTACCGGGTCAGCACCTCCCGGATCGCCGCGGGCGTCGCATGGGCGCCGGTCGGCGACAACGAGGTACGCCAGGTCGGAACGCCGAGCAGCACGGCATCCGCGTCGTCTCCGGCGGCGAAGGCGGGCCAGGATCCGGCGCGCGGCCAGAGATCATCATGCGAGAGAGCCACGGTTCTCCGTTCCTCGTGCCTTCGACGGTGCCGCGAAGACCGCGACTCCGTCCTTCCACACCTGCTCGACGAGCGGAACTCCCGGCCGATACGCGAGATGGATGCGCGTCGGTGCCTTCAACAGCACGAGGTCTGCGCGCGCTCCCACCGCGATCAGGCCGACGTCGTCGCGTCGCAGCGCCCGCGCTCCCCCGGCGGTCGCCGCCCACACGGCTTCGGCGGGGGTCATGCCCATGTCGCGCACCGCGATCGCGATGCAGAACGGCATGGAGGACGTGAAACTCGAACCGGGGTTCGTGTCGCACGCGATCGCGACGGTGACGCCCGCATCGATCAGTCGTCGCGCGTCGGGATACGGCTGCCGGGTCGAGAACTCGACTCCGGGCAACAGGGTGAGCACCGTGTCCGAGGCGGCGAGCGCGGCGATATCGGCATCGGTCAGGTAGGTGCCGTGATCGATGGAGGCGGCTCCGAGCTCGACGGCGAGGCGCACCCCGTCGCCCGGGCCGAGCTGGCTCGCGTGTACTCGGGGCAGGAGGCCCTTCGAGACACCGGCTTCGAGCACGCGCCGCGACTGTTCGACCGAGAAGGCACCGGTCTCGCAGAACACGTCGATCCATCTCGAATGCGGAGCACAGGCGTCGAGCATCCGACCCGTGACCAGGTCGACGTACTCGTCGACGCGGTCGGCGTACTCGGCCGGAACGACGTGCGCCCCGAGGAACGTGACCTCCGGCGTGACCTCGGCAGCGAGTCGCACGAGGCGCTCCTCATCCGCGACGCTGAGCCCGTATCCGCTCTTGATCTCGACCGTGGTGGTGCCCTGCGCGAGCATCTCGTCGAGGAATCCGCGCAGGCGGGCGCGCAGCTCGTCGTCGCTCGCCGCTCGCGTCGCAGCGACGGTCGAGCGGATGCCGCCCGCGGCGTACTTCTGCCCCGCCATCCGCGCCTCGAATTCGGCGGCGCGGTCTCCGCCGAACACGAGGTGGCTGTGGCTGTCGACGAACCCGGGGATGACCGCGCGACCACCGGCGTCGATGATCGCGTCGGCATCAGGTGCGGCCACGGGCGCGGCATCCGCCGAGCCCACCCAGGCGATCCGTCCGCCGTCGATCAGCACGGCCGCGTCGTGCAGCGTGCCGAAGCGGTCTCCCTCGGGCAAGCCGACGTTGGTCGTCAGCTCTCCGATGTTCGTGATCAGCGAGGTGCTCACAGCATCGGCACCTTCAGCCCGCGCTCGCGGGCGATGTCGCGGGCGTGCTCATATCCGGCGTCGACGTGACGCATGACTCCGGTGCCCGGGTCGTTGGTCAGCACCCGTTCGAGCTTCTCGGCGGCCAGCGCCGAGCCGTCCGCGACGCTGACCTGGCCGGCGTGGATCGAACGCCCGATGCCGACTCCGCCGCCGTGGTGCAGAGACACCCACGAGGCGCCGGATGCCGTGTTGAGCAGCGCGTTCAGCAGCGGCCAGTCGGCGATGGCGTCAGAGCCGTCCTTCATGGCCTCGGTCTCGCGGTACGGCGACGCGACGGATCCGGAGTCGAGGTGATCTCGGCCGATCACGATCGGCGCCGCCAGCTCACCGGACGCCACCATCTCGTTGAACTTGAGGCCGGCGAGGTGGCGCTCCTTGTATCCGAGCCAGCAGATGCGCGCGGGCAGCCCTTCGAAGTGCACTTTCTCGCCCGCTTTCTCGAGCCACCGGTGCAGGGCCTTGTCGTCGGGGAAGAGCTCGGCGATCGCGCGATCAGTCTTGTAGATGTCCTCGGGGTCGCCCGAGAGAGCCGCCCAGCGGAAGGGCCCACGGCCCTCTTCGAACTGCGGGCGGATGTACGCCGGCACGAAGCCGGGGAACTCGAATGCCCGGTCGAAGCCGCCCAGCTGCGCCTCTGCCCGGATCGAGTTGCCGTAGTCGAAGACCGCGGCCCCCGCATCCTGGAACGCGACCATCGCCGCCACATGCTGCGCCATCGACTCGCGAGAGCGGCGGGTGAACTCCTCGGCATCCCGCTCGGCCTCGGCCTTCCAGTCGGCGACCGAGATGCCGACCGGCAGGTAGGCGAGCGGATCGTGAGCGCTGGTCTGGTCGGTGACGATGTCGATCGGCACGCCCCGGCGCAGCAGCTCGGGGAAGACCTCTGCCGCGTTGCCGACGACGCCGACCGAGAGCGCCTCACCGTCCTGCTTGGCTGCGACGACCCGGGCGACGGCTGCATCGAGGTCGGTCGTGTACTCGTCGAGGTATCCGTGCTGCACCCGGCGTGCGAGGCGCGACTCGTCGACATCGACGATCAGCACGACCCCGTCGTTGAGCGTGACGGCGAGCGGCTGCGCGCCGCCCATGCCACCGGCGCCGCCGGTGAGGGTCAGCGTGCCCTTGAGCGAGTCCCGGCCGAGCGAGCGGGCGACGGCCGAGAACGTCTCATAGGTGCCCTGCAGAATGCCCTGGGTTCCGATGTAGATCCACGACCCGGCGGTCATCTGGCCGTACATGATCAGACCGAGCTCTTCGAGCTTGCGGAACTCGGGCCAGGTCGCCCAATCGCCCACGAGGTTCGAGTTGGCGATCAGCACGCGAGGCGCCCACTCGTGCGTGCGGAAGACGCCGACGGGCTTTCCCGACTGCACGAGCAGAGTCTCGTCGGGTTCCAGTTCGTCGAGCGTGCGGACGATCGCGTCGTACGCCTCCCAGCTGCGAGCCGCCTTTCCGGTGCCGCCGTACACCACGAGGTCCTCAGGGTGCTCGGCGACCTCGGGATCGAGGTTGTTCATGAGCATCCGCTTCGCCGCTTCCGCACCCCAGCTCTTGGCGGTGCGCTGGTTGCCGCGGGCGGCGCGGACCGTGCGGGGTCCGGCGGGCGGCGTGGATCCGGGGGTCGCGGTCGATTCGGGGGTCGTGGTGTCAGTCATTCGCGTGCTCCTTTGCGATGCGGGCGACGGCGCCGGACTGCACGAGTGCGGTCACGGCCTCCAGGTCTGGTGAGAGGAAGCGGTCGGGTCCGGGACCCGCCGCGACGGTGCGGACAAGATCACGCACGGCGCCGGTCGCAGGACCCGCCTGCAGCGGCGCGCGCAGGTCGAGGGCGCGGGCTCCGGTGAGGATCTCGATCGCGAGCACCCGGCCCAGTCCGTCGATCGCGCGGCGGAGCTTGCGAGCCGCCGCCCACCCCATCGACACGTGGTCCTCCTGCATGGCCGACGACGGGATGGAGTCAACGGATGCCGGAACGGCGAGGCGCTTGAGCTCCGACACGATCCCCGCCGCGGCGTACTGCGCGATCATCAGACCCGAGTCGACACCGACCTCATCGGCGAGGAAGGGCGGCAGGCCGTGGCTGCGCGCGGGGTCGAGGGCGCGATCGGTACGACGCTCCGAGATCGAGGCGACGTCGGCGACCGAGATCGCGAGGAAGTCGAGGACAGCAGCGACCGGCGCTCCGTGGAAGTTTCCGTTGGATTCGATGCGGCCGTCGACGGTGATCACGGGGTTGTCGATCACGCTCGCGAGTTCACGGTCGGCGATCGTCGACGCGTAGCCCATGGTGTCGCGCGCGGTTCCGTGCACCTGCGGCGAGCAGCGCAGCGAGTAGGCGTCCTGCACGCGGCCATCCTCCGGGCCCTTGTGGCTGTGCACGATGGGCGAGTCGCCGAGGAAGGAGCGCAGGTGGGCTGCCGAGACGGCCTGCCCCGCCTGGGGCCGCATCGCCATGAGGTCGGCGGCGAAGACGGCATCCGTTCCCATCTGCGACTCGACCGACATCGCCGCGGCCATATCGGCAGTGAGCAGCAGCTCATCGAGATCGTGCAGCGCCAGCACGAGCATCCCGAGCATGCCGTCGGTGCCGTTGATGAGGGCGAGCCCCTCCTTCTCGACGAGAGTGAGCGGCTCGATGCCGGCGGCGGCCAGAGCATCGGATGCCGGGATGAGCGTGGCCTCGGCGTCGCGGACGTCACCCTCGCCCATCGTCGCGAGCGCGATGTGGGCGAGCGGGGCGAGATCGCCCGAGCATCCGAGCGAACCGTACTCGCGCACGACCGGGGTGATCCCCGCGTTGAGCAGACCCGCATACGTCTCGACTACGACGGGGCGGACGCCCGTGCGGCCGGACGAGAGCGTCTGCAGCCGGAGAAGCTGAAGACCGCGCACGACCTCGCGCTCGACCTCTGCGCCGGTGCCGGCCGCGTGGGAGCGGATCAGGCTCGCCTGCAACTGCAAGCGGCGGTCGGGCGCGATGAAGGTCGTGGCGAGTGCGCCGAACCCGGTGGACACCCCGTAGTGCGGGTGCGGGTCGGCCGCGAGGCCGTCGATGACACGGCGTGTCTCGGCAACCCGGACGAGGGCCTCGGGGCTGATGGTGACCGGGGCGCCGTGTCGGGCGACCGCGACGACATCGGCGTGGCTCAGGGGGGCATCGCCGACGAGGACGGAAGGCAGTTCGCTCATGTGTCGATTCCACACCCGACGGGTCGCGCGCGACAGGCGATCGTGGGATCCTGTGTCTGTGATCCCAGACAATGCGGAGACCGCCGCCCAGGTGCCTGCGGCCCAGAACACCCTGCGGATCCTCAGCTATCTGGCGGGGCGACCCGCACCCGTCGCTGCGTCGGCGATCGCGCGCGAGCTCGAGCTGCCCCGGTCGACCGTCTACCACCTGCTCACGACCCTCGCTGCGCACGGCTTCGTCCTGCACATGAAGGAGGATCGGCGGTGGGGGCTGGGCACCTCGGCCTTCGAGCTCGCCGGCGGATACGCGCGCCAGCAGCCGCTCGCGCGGATCGGGCGGCCACTCGTCGCCGCCCTGTCGGATCTTCTCGGCGAAAGCACGCACCTGGCGGTGATGAGTGGCGGCGATGTGCTCTACATCGTCGAGGAGCGCGCGCCACGGAGGCAGGCTCTCGTCACGGATGTCGGCGTCCGCCTGCCCGCGCACCTCACCGCCTCGGGGCGGGCCATGCTTGCGGCGCTCCCCCGTGAACAGGTGCGGGCGCTGTATCCGAGTGCGTCCGCCTTCCCGGATCGCACAGGACTCGGTCCACGAAAGCCGAGCGAGCTGCGTGAGCTGCTTCGCATTGTGAGGGAGCGCGGCTATGCGACCGAGGACAGCGAGGTGGCAGACGGACTGCGCAGCGTCGGCGCCGTCGTCCGCGATCACGCGGGCTGGCCGGTCGCCGCAGTCGCGGTGACCTGGGCGGGCGGCGAGCTCGACGAGCGCACGCTCGCGGATGCCGTCATAGAGACGGCCGCGGTGCTCGAGTCCCGCCTCAAACGCTGACGCGAGAGCCGGGCCTGCGGTGTGTGCAGCCCGGGGGCCTACACGTCTGCGTGGGAACGCACGTTAACGCAGAAAAGCCACCCAACATTGGGTGGCTTTTCTGTTTAAAAGAAGTCCGGCGGTGTCCTACTCTCCCACAGGGTCCCCCCTGCAGTACCATCGGCGCT
>NZ_LMOU01000003.1:0-13682 GCF_001423615.1 Microbacterium sp. Leaf159
GGGGGGGGGGCATCAGATGCGCTGAAGCTTCGGAAGCGGACCCTCGAGGCGTGCGATGGACACTCTCATGTCGGCGATGTCGGCCTTGAGTTCGGTCTTCACGTCGGCGATGTCGGCCTTGAGTTCGGTGCGCAGATCGGCGATCTCGATTCTCACGTCGGCGATGTCGCCCTTGAGTTCGACTCGAAGTTCGGCGATCTCCGTTTCGACCTTCGTGAACCGTTCGTCGATTCTGTCGAACCGCACGTCGAGCCCACGCGACTGCTTCGCGAGCATCCGGGAGACCCCGCCGAGCACGGTCGCGGTGAAGCCGAAGAGGGCGATGATGATGCCGATCACATTCGGGTCCACGAGCATGCTCCCAGTCTGCGCCGCGCGTCGGACGCTGTCATGGGTTCGACGATATGAAGCAGGAGCGATGCGTGGGGTGAGGCGTCGTCCGAATCCCGAGTACGGGGGACAGAGGCCGACCGGCGCCCTGCCGTGCAGAAAAGGTGGTGACTCAGGCGGTCGCGGCGGCGTCCGACGACTGTGCAGGCTCGACCGGCTGGATGCCGTACAGCGTCGAGAGCGCGGCGGCGAACTCATCCGCCTGGCCGGTGGCCGCGAGCTCGTGCGCGCGCGTGGTCGGAGTGTGCAGCAGAACGCCGGTGAGGTGGCGAAGCGCCTGCTCGACCTTGCCGTCTTCATCGCCGCGTGCGCGGGCGCGGCCGATCTCGGCTTCCAACAGCGCGAACATGTGCGACCGCAGGGCGACGACCGACGGAGTCACGCTCTGTCGGCTGCCGACGACGTGGAACGTGTCGGCTGCTTCGCGCACGACGGTGCGAGCGGCATCCGTCGCCTGCAGCTCTTCGAGCGGGGCGTGCAGGCTGATGGTCTCGAGGTCGAGCAGCGCGACGCCTTCGAGGGTCGCGACGGCGGGGTCGACGTTGCGGGGCATGCCGAGGTCGACGACCATCTGGCTGTGCGACGCGACGGGGCACCCCTCGGGGGCGATGCCGGTCGGCGCTTGCAGGTGCTCGGGGGTCAGCACCGGCTCGGCGGCGGCAGTGCAGGTGATGAGCAGGCTCGATCGTGAAGCGACGCGAGCATAGTCCTCGGCGGCGACCGGGCGGATGCCGTGCTTCGCGGCGAACTTCTCGGCGCGACCCGAAGGTGAGTAGACCGAGATGTTGACGGCCCCGCGCTCGCGGAGCGTCGCGAGCGTGACCGCGGCGTAGGCGCCGGTGCCGACGAGCAGCACGCGCTCGGTCGACCAGTCGGCGATGCGGCTGTCGGCGAGTTCGAGCGCGAGTCGCACGAGCGAGCGACCTGCGCGGCCGAGCGCCGTGACGTTCTTGACCTTGCGCTGCGCCTGGCTGGCGCGCTGGAACAGACGCTCGAGCTCGGGTGAGGTGGTGCCCTCCTTGCGGGCGGACTTCAGCGCGCGGCGCACCTGCCCTGCGATCTCGCCCTCGCCGGAGACGACGGACTCGAGTCCTGAAGCGACCGAGAAGAGATGCTCCGCGACCCGGCGACCGGAGTGCACCTCGTAGGCGCCGTCGAGTTCTGCGGTGCTGATGCCGGTCGAGGATTCGACGGCTTCGAGCACCGCCTCGACGCCGATCGCACCGGCGGCGGTGACCGGTTCGTCCATCTCGACGTAGGCCTCGAAGCGGTTGCAGGTAGCAAGAACGACCGCACCCTGCACGCAGGACGCCATGTCCACAACAGTGGAGGCGACGTCGTCGGGGGTGCGGCTCAGGCGTTCGAGCAATTCGAAGGAGGCGGTCTTGTGACTCGCCGTGACAACCAGCAGCACGCATCGATTCTACCTGAGGCTTCATGCAGGTCGGCCCAGGACCGGATGGGAGGATGGATGCATGGCCCTCTCCGATGCTCCGCTGCTGCGCGCCCTCACCGGCCCCCGACCCGAGCATGCCCCCGTCTGGTTCATGCGGCAGGCGGGCAGGTCACTGCCCGAGTACCGCGAGCTGAGGGTCGGAACGCGCATGCTCGACGCCTGCCTCACCCCCGACCTCGCCGCCGAGATCACCCTGCAGCCGGTGCGTCGTCACGGTGTCGACGCCGCGGTGTTCTTCAGCGACATCGTCATCCCCCTGCGGCTTGCCGGTGTGGAGGTCGAGATCGAGGCCGGTCGCGGACCCGTCTTCGCGAATCCCGTGCGCACGGCGGCGGACGTCGACCGCATCACGGAGATCGATCCGCTCTCGCTCGACGGCACCGCGATCGCCGAGGCCGTCGGCATCGTCACGACGGAGCTCGGCGACACCCCGCTGATCGGCTTCGCCGGTGCGCCGTTCACCCTCGCCGCGTACCTGGTCGAGGGCGGCCCGTCGAAGGAGCACCTGCGCGCTCGGGCCATGATGCACTCGGATCCCGAGTCGTGGAACCGTCTCGCCGGCTGGCTGGCGCAGGTCTCGCGTCGTTTCCTCGAGATCCAGCGCGATGCCGGAGCATCCGTCGTGCAGCTGTTCGACTCGTGGGCGGGGTCGCTGAGCACCGCCGACTATCGCGCCTTCGTCGCCCCGCACTCCCACGTGGCACTCGAGGACATCGGAGTGCCGAGCATCCACTTCGGCGTCGGCACCGGACCCTTCCTCGCGGACATGCGGCTGGGTGGCATCGCAGACGGAGTCGGCGTCGATTGGCGACTGCCGCTGGATGAGGCCGCGGCGATCCTCGGACCCGACGTCTCGGTGCAGGGCAACATCGACCCGGCACTGCTGTCGGCTCCGTGGCCGGTGCTCGAGGCTCATGTGCGCGACGTGGTCGAGCGCGGTCGCGCTGCCCGGGGCCACATCGTCAACCTCGGACACGGCGTGCCGCCAGAGACCGACCCCGATCAGCTCACTCGCATCGTCGAGCTGGTGCACTCGATCTGACGGATTCCGCTCGCCGGAGGCGTATCTAGCTCGGGTGCTATATTGCAAACATGGCAGATAGCGCGTCAGACATCTTCGCCGCGTTGGCCCACCCGACCCGGCGTCAGATCCTGCAGGACCTCAAAGAGGGAGAGCTCGCGGCGGGCGAGATCGCCTCGCGATTCTCGTCGAGCGGGCCGACCATCTCGCGGCACCTCGGCGTGCTGCGTCAGGCAGGTCTCGTCAGTGAGCGACGCGATGCCAACCGCATCCTCTATTCGCTCGTGGGTGAGCGCCTGGCGCTCTCGGTCGGCGACTTCCTCTCGACCGTGTGCCCCGAGCAGATGGTGCTCCGCGAGGTGCGCAAGCGCGGCTCCGGCCGCGGAGCACAGACTCCCGCCGAAGCCTGAGCCCGCGCTCGGCCGGCGCGTGCGCCTGTTTCTCCGGTCGGCGACCGGATTCCGTCCAGGCTGCGGGTGAAAGGATTGACCCATGACCCCGAAGCCCGCGAACCGTGAGTCGTCCCGTGCCGAGCCCGCCGATCTGGCCGTTCGCGCGGCGAAGCGACACATCGTGGTGGTCGGCGGTGGAATCGGCGGGCTGATCGCGGCCCGCGAATGCGTGAAGGTCGGCATGCGCGTGACGCTGCTGGAGGCGTCGGATGCCGTCGGCGGAGCGATCCGTCGAGCCGAGCTCGACGGGATCGTGGTCGATGCAGGCGCCGAGAGCTACGCGACCAGAGGCGGCCGGGTGCGCGCGCTCCTCGAGGAGCTCGGGCTCACCGATCGCATCGTCGCCCCCGCCGCCGGAGGCGCCTGGCTCGCCGGCATCCCCGGGGTCGGTGCCGCGCCACTGCCGGTCGGAGGCATCCTCGGCATCCCCGGCAATCCGTTCCAGGAGGATGTCCGCCGCGTCATCGGATGGTCGGGAGCATGGCGTGCCTACCTCGACCGAGTCCGCCCGCCGCTGACGATCGGCCACAACCACAGCCTCGGCAAGCTGGTGTCATCGCGCATGGGTGCCAAGGTCCGCGACCGTCTCGTGGCGCCCGTGACGACCGGCGTGTACTCCGCGTCACCCGATGACGTCGACGTCGACATCGCCGCACCGGGGCTCAATGCCGCGCTGACGAGCGTCGGTTCGTTGTCCGGAGCCGTCCAGGCGCTGCGCGAGCAGAGTGCAGCGCGTGCCGCCCAGGCTTCGCGCGCCGCCCAGGCTCCCGGCGCCGCGGTCGAGGGGATCGACGGCGGCATGATGGTGCTGGTCGAGGCGCTCGTCGCCGACATCGAGAAGCTCGGCGGAGTGGTCCGCACCGCCGCTCGCGTGACGGAGATCACCAAGTCCGGGGAGACCTGGGCCGTGCGAGCCCAGGCGAAGAGCGGTGCCGATGTGAGCGATGAGCGCGGTGCCGCTGAGGTGGAAGACCTTGACCTCACGGCGGACGGGGTCGTGATCGCGACCTCCGAGGATGTCGCGCGGCGGCTCCTCGACACGACCGTGCCGGCGCTCGCCGAGACCACGGCGGCCGACGCCCCCGAGATCGAGATCGTGACGCTGCTGCTGGCTGCGTCGGCGCTCGATGGCGCTCCTCGTGGCACCGGAGTGCTGACGGTCCCCGGAAGTCATACGGCCAAGGCACTGACCCACTCGAGTGCGAAATGGAATTGGGTGCGCGAGGCGGCCGGCGGCCGGCACCTGCTGCGCGTCTCGTTCGGGGCGCAGGGCGAACCGGCGGCGACTGCCGCCCTCGACGACAACGCTGCCGCGAGAGTCGCGCTGCGTGAGGCATCCGCCCTGCTCGGCGTCGCGCTCCCCGAGAGCGCCCTCGTCGACTCGCACCGTGCGCGATACGTGCAGTCGCAGCCCGCGTCGATCATCGGCTCGGCGTCGCGACGCGAGGCGGCGCGAAGCGCCATCCAGGCGGTCTCCGGGCTCGCAGCGGTGGGGGCGTGGCTCGCCGGCACCGGTCTCGCGCAGGTCATCCCGGATGCGCGTGATGAGGCGGATCGCCTTCGTCGCGCGCTGCTCTGGGACTGACTCCGGAGCGTGGGCTCTCGTGGAGCTGCGGTATGCGGCCCCTCTCGCCCTTTGCGAAACCGAAAGTCGCTCTGCTGTCAACCCCGTGCGAGACAGATGCCGAAATCGGCATACGGGGCTACGCTGGACACCTGGCAGGCGGCGCCGAGCCGCCGGTTCGCCCTAGGCGTTCACACCGGAACAACGTGAGGAGACCCCATGAAGGGGAAGATCGGACTCGTCGTAGGACTCGGCGTGGGATACGTCATCGGAACGCGCGCAGGGCGCGAGCGCTACGAGCAGATCAAGACGCAGTGGCTCAAGGTCTGGAACCTCGACCCGGTGCAGGAGCAGGTCGAGCGGGTCAAGGGCTACGTCGGCGACAAGGCTGCGGCCGTGCCCGGTGCGATCTGGACCGGCGTGCAGAAGGTCGTCAAGTCGGCCGGCGGCGGCGACAAGACTGCCGGCCAGCGTCTCGACTCGGCTGTCGCCGCAGGCAAGAAGGCCGCTGAGGACATCGTCGACGCGACCGAGGACGCCGTCGACGAGGCCAAGGAAGCCGCGAAGAAGCCCGCGGCCAAGAAGCCTGCTGCGAAGAAGCCGGCCTCCTCGCGCTCCACCGCTGCGAAGTCCGGTAGCTGACATGCCCCGCGGATACCGCGACCGTGCCGAGGACAGCCTGCTGTCCCTGATCGGCGACCTTCCCGAACTCATCAGCAGCCTGGTCAAGGCCGAGATCAACGCAGCCAAGGCGTGGGTCTCGAAGACCGCCAAGGATGCCGGAATCGGTTCCGTCTGGTTCCTGGTGGCCCTGTTCTTCCTGTTCTGGGCAGTGCCGGTGATCCTGGTGTTCGCGATCGCAGGGTTGTCGTCCTGGTGGCCGGTGTGGCTGTCGGCGCTGGCAGTGCTCGGCATCCTGATCCTCGCCGTGCTGCTGTTCGCGCTGCTCGGCATCCTGAAGTTCCGCAAGGTGCTCGCCCGGAAGAACCCCGCGCAGGCGGTGGGCGAGGACATCCGACTCGTGAAGGAGGCCGGCGATGACGAACTCTGACATCACGAGGTCGCTGCCGAAGACCGCCGTCCCCGCGGGGATCGTCGACCCGGTGCAGTCGGCCCGCGCCGAGCTGAAGGCCGCTCTCGCGGCCATCGAGGTCAAGGGCAACTTCCCGCGGCGGATCGACAAGGCGTCCAAGCGCGCAGCGGCGAAGGCGCGAGTCTTCGCCGACCGCAACCCCGCTGCGGCGATCGCTGCGGCCGTCGGCGCCGCGGCAGTCGTGGGCGGAGCCGTCTGGGTGATCGCTCGGGCTCTCTCGCGCTGATCTCTCGGGGCGCTCTCGCGCTGATCGAGGCGTCACTGCGTGGCATCCTGACTCGCGTTCGCGAGCGCTCTGCAAAGGGGGCAGACTGGTCGTATGTCCGATGAGCGCGAAGAGAACCCGTCCGGCTTCACCCTGTGGGCCGTCTGGCGACGAAACCCCGACGTTCCGGTCACCGAATCCGACTCGACGGAACTCGAGACGATCGTCTCGTACGTCGAGGACTCGGGCGTCACCGTCCGCGGCTTCTACGACGTCTCGGGCCTGAAGGCCGACGCCGACCTGCTCGTCTGGCTGCACGGCGACACCGCAGAGGACCTGCAGAAGGCGCTCCGGCGCCTGCGTCGCACCGAGCTGCTGCGCACGCTGCTGCCGGTCTGGAACGTCATGGGCGTGCACCGCGACGCGGAGTTCAATCGCGCTCACGTTCCCGGGTTCCTGCGGGGCGTCGAGCCCAAGGACTGGCTGTGCCTGTACCCGTTCGTGCGCACGCCCGAGTGGTATCTCGCGCCCGAGGAGGAGCGTCGAAAGATGCTCGCCGATCACGGTCGCAAGGGCGCCGCGTTCAAGGGCGTCATCGCGAATACGGTGGCCGCATTCGCTCTCGGCGACTACGAGTGGATCCTGCCGCTCGAGGCCGATGACGTCACCGAGCTCGTCGACCTCATGCGCGACCTCCGCTACACCGATGCGCGTCTGTACGTGAAGGAGGAGATCCCCTTCTACACGGGGCGTCGCCTCCGGTTCGACGAGATCGCGGACGTGCTGCAGTAGGTCGACGATGAGCATTCAGAGCACTCGGACCACACCGATCCGACTGGGCACCCGCCGCAGCGCGCTCGCGCAGGCGCAGTCCGGTCACGTCGCCGCCGCCCTCGAGCGGATCTCGGGTCGCACCGTCGAGCTCGTTCCGATCACGAGCGAGGGCGACACGAACCGTGCCTCCCTGTCGGAGATCGGCGGTCAGGGCATCTTCGCCACGCGTCTGCGTGAGGCGCTGCTCGCGGGGGAGTGCGACTTCCTCGTGCACTCCCTGAAAGACCTGCCCACCGCGATCCCGGAGGGCCTCGTCATCGCGGCCACCCCCGTGCGCGAGGACGCCCGCGATGTCGCGATCACTCGTGGGGGCACGCCTCTGCATGAGCTGCGTTCCGGCAGCAAGGTCGGCACCGGGTCGCCGCGGCGCATCGCGCAGGTGCGACGCAGGGCTCCGCACGCCGAGGTCGTCGACATCCGCGGCAACGTGGACTCCCGACTGCAGCGGGTCGCATCGGGGGAGCTGGATGCCGTCATCCTGGCCGCCGCCGGGCTGTCGCGTCTCGGCTCCGACTCGCCGCTTCGGCGCGAGGAGCTCGGTCTCGCCGAGTGGCCGACCGCACCGGGGCAGGGATCGCTCGCGGTCGAGACCAGGACGGATGCTCCGGCGGAGCTCCTCGCGGCGCTCGCCGAACTCGACGACGAGGCCACCCGGCTGGCCGTCACGGTTGAGCGCGCTGTGCTCGAAGGACTCGACGCAGGATGCCAGGCTCCGATGGCCGCACATGCGGTCGTCGACGGCGACGAGATCCGCGTCAGGACAGTGGTCTACGCGACCGACGGGGCCCGGCGTATCGGCCTCGACGTCACCGAAGCCCTGAACGGGGAGTATATTCGTCGGAACGGCAGCGGCAATGGAGCGGATGCTGCCGGTGGTGCAGACCCGATGCACGCAGCGCGCGAGCTCGGGTTGTCTGTCGCCCATCGGCTGCTCGAGCAAGGGGCGGCCGACCTCGTCTCCCGAGAGCATTCCTCATCATGACCAATTCGAAGCAGGACCGACCGCTGGACGGCTGGCGCATCCTCGTACCCCGCGGAGGCCCGTGGGGCGACGGTGTCGCAGCGAGCCTGCGCGCGCAGGGCGCGGTGCCCGTCGTCGCGCCGCTGATCAACTTCGCGCCGACCACCGACCAGGCGGCACTCGACGTGGCGCTCGCGCAGCTCGCCGGCGGGTCGTACGACTGGCTGACCGTGACCAGCGCGACCACTGTCGACGTGATGTTCGCCCATAGGGCCGTCGTGCCTCGCGGCACGAAGATCGCCGCTGTCGGCGAGACCACGGCTGCCGCTCTGCAGGCCGTCGGGTACGAGGTCGCTCTGGTTCCCGAGCAGGACAACTCGGCCGAGGGCATGGCCGAGCAGCTCATCGGTCTCGAGACGCAGCCCCGCCGCATCCTCGCCCTCCGCAGCGAGATCGCGAAGCCCGTGCTCAGCGTGCTGCTGCAGGAGGCCGGGCACGACGTCGACAGCGTGGTGGCATATCGCACGGTCGGCGTGCCGGTGACGGATCGCATCAAGCGCGATGTCGAGAACGGCCGCATCAACGCCATCCTGATCACGAGCGGTTCTGTGGCGGCGCAGGTGCGCGAGCAGTTCCCCGAGATCCCCGACGAGACGCTTCTCGCGGCAATCGGTCCTCGGACCGCGAAGGATGCCGGAAAGGCCGGCCTCCCGATCACGGTCGTCGCCGACAAGCAGACCGTGGATGCGCTGATCGACGCGGTGTCGACCTTCACCCTCCCGCACGCGGCAGACGAGCTGGCGCCGTGAGCTTCCCCGACGTCCGACTGCGCCGACTGCGTCAGTCCCCGGCGGTTCGCGGCCTCGTGCGAGAGACCTCTCTCGAGCCGCGTCAGCTGGTGCTCCCGCTCTTCGTGCGCGAGGGCATCACCGAGGCCGCGCCGATCGGCTCCATGCCCGGGGTCGCTCAGCACTCGCTCGACTCTCTGCGCAAGGTCGCGACCGACGCCGCCGAGGCAGGCGTCGGCGGCGTGATGCTGTTCGGTGTGCCTGCCGTGCGCGATGCGCAGGGCTCGGGCGCGGATGACCCGAAGGGCATCCTGAATGTCGCGACCGAGGTGCTCGCCGCCGAGGTCGGCGACGCGCTCGTCGTGCAGACCGACCTGTGCCTCGACGAGTTCACCGACCATGGGCACTGCGGCGTCCTCGCGGCAGACGGCTCGGTCGACAACGACGCCACACTCGAGCGGTACACCTCGATGGCGCTCGCCCAGGCCCGCGCCGGATCCCAGCTTCTCGGCCTGTCGGGCATGATGGACGGCCAGGTCGGAGTGATCCGCAAGGCACTCGATGCCGAGGGTTTCACCGACACGCTGCTCCTCGCCTACGCCGCGAAGTACGCGAGCGCGTTCTACGGCCCGTTCCGCGAGGCTGTCGACTCTCAGCTCACGGGCGATCGCCGCACCTACCAACTCGACCCCGGCAACCGTCGCGAGGGCGTGCGCGAGGCCGTCGTCGACGAAGAAGAGGGTGCGGACATCGTGATGGTGAAGCCCGCCATGGCCTTCCTCGACGTGCTGCGCGAGGTGCGCGACACCGTGCATATTCCTGTCTGGGCATACCAGGTCTCGGGCGAGTACGCCATGATCGAGGCCGCTGCGGCGAACGGCTGGATCGATCGTCGCGCGTCGATCCTCGAGTCCCTGCTGTCGATCCGTCGGGCGGGTGCCGACGTCGTCCTCACGTACTGGGCGACGGAAGCCGCCCGCTGGCTGCGGGGCTGAGCGAGCACTTTCTCCTCGGGCTGAGTCGCTGTCATCGCGTCCTCGTCTGAGTCCGGTGCACAGGTGTGCGGGCTAGCCTGGAGAGGATGCCGGGAGAGCTCCGCGCATCGTTGAGGAGTGTGCTGTGACCGACCGCAATGACGACCTGTTCTCCGCTGCACGCACGGTGATCCCCGGCGGCGTGAACTCGCCGGTGCGCGCATACGGCTCCGTGGGCGGTACGCCGAGGTTCCTCGCTTCGGCGAAGGGCGCTACGGTCACGGATGCCGCGGGCAACGAGTACGTCGATCTGGTCGCCTCGTGGGGTCCTGCGCTGCTCGGACATGCGCAGCCCGAGGTCGTGGCTGCGGTGCAGGAGGCCGCCACCCGCGGACTCTCGTTCGGCGCTCCGACCGAGGGCGAGGTCGAACTCGCGGCTCTGATCGCAGACCGCGTGCGGTTCGGCGAGGTCCGACCGATCGAGCGTGTGCGTCTCGTGTCGACGGGTACCGAAGCCACCATGACGGCGATCCGCCTCGCGCGCGGAGCGACCGGCCGGGACCTGCTGGTGAAGTTCGCCGGGCACTACCACGGGCACTCCGACGGCCTCCTCGCGGCGGCGGGATCGGGCGTCGCGACGCTCGCGCTGCCGGGGTCCGCGGGTGTTCCCGCGCCGATCGCGGCTCAGACTCTGGTCATCGACTACAACGACCCCGACGCGTTGGCTGCGGTCTTCGCCGAGCACGGCGATCGCATCGCTGCGGTGATCGTCGAGGCGGCCGCCGCCAACATGGGGGTGGTGCCGCCTGTGCCCGGGTTCAACCGACTGCTCGCCGACACCGCCCACGCGCACGGAGCGCTGCTGA
Organism: Microbacterium sp. Leaf159; assembly: GCF_001423615.1. Taxonomy (GTDB): domain Bacteria; phylum Actinomycetota; class Actinomycetes; order Actinomycetales; family Microbacteriaceae; genus Microbacterium. Next base: position 10,605 of record NZ_LMOU01000003.1, read on the forward strand.
TCCTCGATGAGGTGCTGACGGGCTTCCGCGTGCACACGGCAGGTTTCTGGGGGCTTCAGGCTGCGGCGGGCGAGGACTATCTGCCCGACATCATCACCTTCGGCAAGGTCGTCGGCGGGGGGATGCCCCTGGCAGCTCTCGGCGGACGTGCCGAGGTCATGGACATGCTGGCGCCCCTCGGCCCCGTCTACCAGGCGGGCACACTCTCGGGTAATCCGCTCTCGGTCGCAGCGGGCCTCGCGACGCTGCGCCTCGCGACGCCGGAGGTCTATGCCACGGTCGACGCGGCGGCTGCTCGCGTTGCCGCTGCACTGGACACCGCGCTGACCGATGCCGGTGTCACGCACGCCGTGGCCCATGTGGGAAGCCTCTTCAGCGCATCCTTCCGGGCGTCGGCGCCTCGTACGTATGCCGAGGCGCAGGCTCAGGAGTCGTTCCGATACGCACCCTTCTTCCACGCCATGCGCGAGCAGGGGGTCGCCTTGCCGCCGAGCGTGTTCGAGGCTTGGTTCCTCACCGCCGCTCACGGCGAAGAGGAGCTGCAGCGCATCGAGGCCGCACTGCCGATCGCTGCCCGCGCAGCGGCGCAGGCGAACGCCTGAGTCGCCGGCGACCGCCTGAGTCGCCGGCCGAACCGTCGGCACCCCACTTCGCTCAGACACAAACCCGCTTCGCTGAGACGAGCACGCTGTGCTCAGACGAACATCACTCGCCGTCGCGGTGAATCCCTGTAGGTGCGCCCGAGCGGGCTGAGCCAGTCGACCGTTCCGTCCGGACGCTGGTGCGCCGTCCACCTGTGGTCGTCCGCGACATCCGGATGCTTGATCACGTGATGGGTCGCGCAGAGATGACCCAGATTATGGATGTTCGTCCTGCCGCCCTTCGCATGATCGAAGGTGTGGTCGATCTGGCACCGATGCACCGGCATTCTGCATCCGGGGAATCGGCAGTGCTGGTCCCGGGCCCGCAAGAACCGTCGCATCGGCTCGGTGGGCCGGTAGGTGTCGGTCTCGACGACCAGGCCGGTCGGATCGAGGAACAGACGTGACCAGCCGCCGTTGCGGCCGGCGAGGTCGCGAGCGATGTCGGGATGAAGAGGGCCGTGCCCGTCGAGCTGCGCGGAACGATCGTCGCACCCGGCGAGAGTGGTGGCGGCCACCGTGACGTGGATCCGCCCCTGGATGTTGTCGAGTCCCGAGCCATTTGCGGCACTCGGGTCGGAGGCGAGCAGGAGGTCGATCAGCAGATCGGCGCGCACCTGATCGAGCGTGCGCGTATCTGCCGGGATGCGCTCGACAGCGGGGCCCGCGGGGCAGGTGGGGTCGGTCGTGAACGTCCCGTCGCCGAAGATCGCGTAGTCATCGCGTGACGGATCGTCGTGAGCGATGTCCTCCGGGTAGACCGGATCTTCGCCGTCATCGATCGGTTCGAGCACCGGCTCGCGGTCGTCGCGACCGCGGATGACGGCGTGCGCGAGCTGCGTGAGGCGATCGAGGATCGCCGTGGCGAGGTGCTCGGGGAGCACGACAGTCAGGACGGAGAGCCCGTCTCCCGCCGGTCGCACGGTCACCGTGCGCTCCGACGCCGCCCGTGCGTGGCGCTCGGTGGTCGTTGAACCCGACAGCACCGCAGCCAGCTCCCGTAGATGCACACGCGTGCGCGCAGCTGTCTCGCGCTCGGCGACGATGACGGCGACGGTGTCGTACAGCGGCAGCACGTCGGCATCCGCTCGGCCGTTGTTCACCGCCTCGCGCACGACTCCGGCAGCTCGGACGATCTCGCGGACGTGTGCACCGCTGATGGTGCCGCGCCGGAACGCCTCGCGCACGCGCGGATGGCTGGCGTCGAGGAAACCCGCGTCGGTGAAGGCGTATTCGACGCTGCCCTGGGTCATGCGGCCGGCTGCTGAGTACTCCGCGACCATCGATCGATGGATCGCATCACGGTGGAACGGGCTGGCATCGGCATCCGAGCGGGCGAGCCGCATCCGCTCAGCGAGGAGATCAGATGCCTCCGCCTCGAGACAGGCGATCTGCCGCCGCTTCTCGACCCAGGAATCGAGCAGCTCCGTGCGCTGCTCGAGACCGGTGGAGGTGGCGGATGTCATGCTCTGAGTCTAGTAGATTTGTTCGAAAGTCGTGCGGAACATCGGAATGGGAAAGGGGTGGAATCGTGGGAACCGACAACGGATCGTTGCCTTCCTGTGAGCAAGACACAGACATCTGGGAGGGTGCCGCTGGCAGACTGGACGCATGGTGACGTTGCTGCTCGACCAGACGCAACTCGAGATCGTGCTCTCGCCGATCGAGCGTGCGGCGAGCTTCCACCGTGACAACGTGCGGCTCGTCCGCGACACCATCACCAAGGTGCAGCTGATCGACGACGCATGGACCTGGTTGCGCGGCGTGCCGAACCCCGGCACGCACATCCCCGGCGTGCTCGCCGCGGGAACGTGGAAGGCCGCCGGAAGCGTGGACTTCGTGCTGATCCGTCGACGTCGCCCCAGCGTGGTCATCGACCTCGCGGGCGACGAGCAGTATCGGCGGCTGATCCTCACGACCAGGCACGGTCTCGCACTGACTCAGGCGCTCAGGCTCGACGTCTCCGATGAGCCTGCGGACGTCGAGCAGATCGTCGCCACGTCGCCGACTCCGGTGTCGAAGGGTAGCCGTCGCCCGGTGATCCGTCCGCGTCCGGCCTGATCCACCCCCAGAACGAGACGAACGCCCTCCGCAGCCTTTCGGCGCGGAGGGCGTTCGCGTGGAATCCGGCGTCGCGGCCTCAGGACTGGTGGTGCTCGCCCTCGTGGCCCTCGTGGTGCTCGTCGTGCTCGCCCTCGTGGTGCTCGGCATGAGCGTCGGTCGGCGCGTCGGATGCCTCAGGCTCGCCCAGCGGGTAGTCCTTCGGCTCGTCCTCGTAGTAGGCGCGTGCGGCTGCGGCGAGCATCGAGCTGACAGCAGCGGAGCGCGGGTCGTCATCCGACGGGTCTCCCTCACCGGAATCCGCGTCTGCATCGTCATCGGACCCGGACTCATCGGACCCGGACTCATCGGACCCCGACTCATCGGACCCCGACTC
>NZ_LMOU01000003.1:13696-79698 GCF_001423615.1 Microbacterium sp. Leaf159
TCGACTCCGGAGTGCTCGTCGATGCCCTCGGCTGCGGGAGCGGGCTCGTTCTCGGCACCGGCTTCGGTGTCGGCGGACTGTTCCGCGTCGTTCGCAGGCGCGGTTCCGAACAGGATGTCGTCGAACGAGGGGCGTGCACCCTCTGAGGAGGGTGCATCGCCATCGTCGGATGCCACGTCGGCATCCCCGTCGTGTGCGGAGCGCTCGGGGGTCTCGGCGGCCTCGGATACGACGTCCGCCGCGTCTTCGGCGTCGTTGGCGTCTGAGGCATCTGCCGCGTAGCCGAGCTCCGCCGCCGCGTGCTCGACGTCGCGTGCCGCCGCCGCCGCATAGGCAGCGTCGTCGGCCTTCGCCTCTGCGGCATCCGCCGCTGCGGCGTCAGTCCGAGCAGCGTCAGATTCCGCAGCATCTGATTCCGCGGCATCTGATTCCGCAGCATCCGAGTCCGCACCGTCGACGGACGCATCCTCACCAGGCTCGGCTTCGGGGGCCTCGGCGTCGATCTCCGCACCCTCGTCGACGTTCGCCGCGTCGTCCGCAGGCGCATCCTCAGCGTCATCCGAGCCGTCTTCTGCACCCGCAGTCTCGACGGAGGCATCCGCAGCGGTATCGCCGATCACCGCGGGCAGGAGCGTGGTCGCAGGAGCGGCGTCGAGCGAAGCATCCGACGGCCCAGCCTCCGCCTCGGGAGCGATGAACTGCGAGGCTGCCGCGATCGCGTGCGGTGCGAGCGTGCCGCCGCGCACGAGCTCGATGAACACGTCTTCGAGCGTGGGGCCGCGCTGCACCAGGGTGGTGAGGGCGATGCCGGCCGATGCCGCGATGGCGCCGACCTTTCCGGCGTTGCTGCCACGGACGGTGAGTCCGGAGCGGAGCACCTCGACCTCGAGGCCGGCGACCGAGAGCGCCGCCTTCAGCGCGGCGCGGTCCGCGGCATCCACGACGACCGATCCGGCAGACGGGTCTGCGAGCTTCTCGATGCCGCTCGACAGCATGAGCTGCCCCTTCGAGAGCACGAGCACGTGGTCGGCGACCTGCTCGATCTCGCTCAGCACGTGCGAGGAGACGAGCACCGTGCGACCCTCGTCGGCGAGGCGGCGCATGAGCAGACGCATCCAGCGGATGCCTTCGGGATCGAGTCCGTTGGCCGGCTCGTCGAACACGAGGGCGCCGGGGTCGCCGAGCAGGGCGTGGGCGACGCTCAGTCGCTGACGCATGCCCAGCGAGAAACTGCCGATGCGGCCTTCGCTCTCGTGCTCGAGCCCGACCAGCGAGAGGACCTCGTCGACGCGCGACAGCGGGATGCCGTTGGCCTTGGCCGCCATGGTCAGCTGACGCGCGGCCGAACGCCGAGGGCGGTAGACCGTCTCCTCGAGCACGGATCCGATGGTGCGCAGGGGGTGGCGGAGCTCCGGGAATGCGACCCCGCCGATCGTGGCCGTGCCGGAGTTGGCGCGCACCTGACCGAGGAGGATCCGCAGCGTCGTGGTCTTTCCGGCCCCGTTCGGGCCGAGGAAGGCGGTCACGACACCGGGCTCGACTCGCGCGGAGAAGTCGGACACCGCCGTCACGTCATTGAATCGCTTGGTGACGCGCGTGAACTCGAGCACCTGTCCGTCGGGCATCTGCGACCTCTCGTTGCAGTGGGCAGTTCTCTCTATCCTGCCGGAAAAGCCGCCGGATCGCGCATTTACCGTACAAACCCACCCGAATGCAAGGCTGCAGCCGAGGGGTAACGTGGCACCCGTGACCGATTCCACCGCCGCTCCCCGGGTCCTCGTCCGCACAGAAGGTGCGCTCGGCAGGCTGACGCTCAACCGGCCCGAGGCGATCAACGCACTCGATCTCGGCATGATCAAGCTGCTCACCGAGGCGCTCGAGGCATGGCGTGAGGACACGGATGTGCAGATCGTCCTGATCGACGGCGAGGGCGAGCGAGGGATGTGCGCGGGCGGCGACGTGCGCGGACTGCATGCACAGATCGTGGCCGGTCGAGCCGACGAGACCGCGGAGTTCTTCCGCGCCGAGTACGCACTGAACGCGATGATCGCGGAGTACTCGAAGCCCGTCGTGTCGCTGGCCGACGGCATCACGATGGGCGGAGGCGTCGGCCTCTCGGGCCACGCGGCCATCCGCATCGTGACGGAGCGCTCGAAGCTCGCGATGCCCGAGACCCGCATCGGCTTCACGCCCGATGTGGGGGGAACGTGGCTGCTCGGTCGCGCTCCCGGCCGGCTGGGCGAGTACTTCGGCCTCACGGGCGGCACCATGAACGGAGCGGATGCCGTGCTGATGGGCTTTGCCGATCATTTCGTCCCGTCCGACCGCCTCGACGCGCTGCGCGAGGCGCTCGCGTATCGCGCGGACCCCACGGGTCCGGCCGAGATCGTGCTGCTGTTCGACGAGACCCCCGATCCGTCGGAACTTCCGGCCGCGCGCACGTGGGTCGACGAGGCGTTCTCCGCAGACACGGTCGCCGAGATCGTCTCTCGCCTGCACGAGCAGGGGACGGCGGATGCCACGGCCACCGCCGAGCTGCTCGGCAGCCTCGCCCCGACCGGCCTCACCGTGACCCTCGACGCGGTTCGCGAGGCTCGGGCGCTGCCGAATCTCCGCGCAGCGCTCGAGGGCGAGTACCGCCGCGTGATGTGGTTCGTGACACGTCACCCCGATCTCGTCGAGGGGATCCGCGCGCAGCTCGTCGACAAGGATCGCAACCCGAAATGGGATCCCGCGACGATCGCCGACCTGGCTCCGGATGCGGGTGCCGAGGCACGCGAGTTCGTGCCCGATCGCCCCCTCTTCTGACGTACATCGATATATCTGCGGTTGTTCGCCGCCGTGCATAAACGGCTGGCCGCAGGCGGAATGGTTCGCTGTCAGCGAAGGTCCACCCACAGGGGGATACGAATGTCCGCGGTTCGTGGCACTCTGTCATATGCGCGATCGTCGGCGCGCGTCCGCCCGTCGGGAGATCTGCCGCTTCATCCTTCCTAGAAAGTCCGCCTGTGCTGGGAAAAATCCTCGTTCGATATCTGTCCCGCTATAAGTGGTTGCTCGTGGCCGTTCTGGTGTTCCAGTTCGCCAGCGCGATCGCGACTCTGTACCTTCCCCGTCTCAACGAAGACATCATCAACAAGGGTGTCGCTCAGTCCGACACCGACTACATCTGGCGCACCGGTCTGTTCATGCTCGCCGTGTCGCTCGGCCAGATCATCGCCTCGGTCATCGCCACCTACTTCGCCGCCCGTGCGTCGATGGGGGCTGGCCGCGACATCCGCGCCGACGTCTTCGGCAAGGTGAGCGGATTCTCCGAGCGCGAGGTCTCGCAGTTCGGGGCCGGTTCGCTCATCACCCGCAACACGAACGACGTGCAGCAGGTGCAGATGCTCGCGATGATGGGCGCAACCATGCTCGTCACCGCGCCGCTGCTCGCGATCGGCGGCATCATCTTCGCCGTGCAGACGAACATCGGCCTCAGCTGGCTGATCGCGGTCTCCGTGCCGCTGCTGCTGATCGTCGCGGGTCTCGTCGTGAGCCGCATGGTTCCGCTGTTCCGCAGCTATCAGGGCAAGCTCGACACCGTGAACCGCGTCATGCGCGAGCAGCTGACCGGTGTGCGCGTCGTCCGTGCCTTCGTGCGCGAGCGCATCGAAGAAGAGCGATTCCGCGAAGCGAACACCGACATCATGGTCGTCGGCCGCAAGGTCGGCTCGCTGTTCGTGCTCCTGTTCCCGCTGTTCATGCTGATCCTCAACGTCACGGTCGTGGCGGTCGTCTGGTTCGGCGGCATCGAGGTCAACAGCGGCACCGTGCAGGTCGGCACGATCTTCGCCTTCATGCAGTACATCGGCCAGATCATGGGCGGCGTCATCATGGCGAGCTTCATGGCCATCATGATCCCGCGCGCCGCCGTGTCGGCCGAGCGCATCGGCGAGGTCCTCGACACGACCTCGAGCATGGAGCGCCCGACAGATGGCGTCACCGACTTCCCGGCTCCGGGTGCTGTCGCGTTCGACGACGTCGAGTTCACCTACCCCGGCGCGGATTCGCCCGTGCTCACGGGCATCAGCTTCGCGGCCGAGCCCGGCGAGACGGTGGCGATCGTGGGCTCGACGGGTGCGGGCAAGACCACGCTCGTCTCGCTGATCCCTCGACTCTTCGATGCCACGGGCGGAGCGGTGTTCGTCGGAGGAGCCGACGTCCGCAAGGCCGACGTCGAGTCGCTGTGGGCGACCATCGGCCTGGTTCCCCAGCGTCCGTTCCTGTTCACGGGAACCGTCGCATCGAACCTGCGCTACGGCCGCGAAGACGCCACCGACGAAGAGCTGTGGCACGCCCTCGAGATCGCGCAGGGTCGCGACTTCGTCGAGGAGATGCCCGACGGCCTCGAATCGCGGATCACGCAGGGTGGTACGAACGTCTCGGGTGGGCAGCGTCAGCGTCTCGCGATCGCCCGTGCGATCGTGCGGCAGCCGCAGATCCTCGTGTTCGACGACTCGTTCTCGGCGCTCGACCTCACCACCGACGCGCATCTGAGGCAGGCGCTGTGGCGCGAGCTGCCTCACGTGACCAAGATCGTGGTCGCGCAGCGCGTCTCGTCCATCACCGATGCGGATCGCATCGTCGTGCTCGAAGGGGGCACCATGGTCGGCGTCGGCACGCACGAGGAACTCCTCAAGACGAGCACGACCTATCGAGAGATCGTCGAGTCGCAGCTGGGGGTGGACGCATGAGCGAGCAGAACGAACCCCAGACGCGTCGGGGCCGCGCCAAGGCGACGGCCGCCCAGGCCACGGCAGCCACCGCGACGGCCGAGCCGGAACTCACGGACGAAGAGAAGTACGAGGCCGAACTCGCCGAGAAGGCGCGCCAGAACGGCGGCGGCTGGGACAGCGTCGCACCGGGCAAGGCCGACAACTTCGGCAAGAGCTTCAGCCGGATGATCGGACTGCTCAAGCCCTCGGCCGTGTGGTTCATCCTGGTCTCCATCGCCGGCGCGGTCGGCGTCGTGCTCACGGTCGCCGCGCCGAAGGTGCTCGGTGAAGCCACGAACCTCATCTACAAGGGCTTCATCTCGGTGCAGCTCGGCCAGGCGAACGGCGACTTCCCCGGCTTCCCGGCGGGTACCTCGCAGGATGACGTGGTCGCAGCCCTCCGCCAGGGCGGACAGGACGACTACGCGAACCAGGTCGCGGCGCTCGGCAGCTTCCAGGTCGGCGAGGGCGTCGACTTCGACGCGCTCCGGTGGGTCATCATCGCGGTCCTCGCGATCTACATCGTCGCCGCCTTCCTGAGCTGGATCCAGGGCTACGTGATCAACGTCATCATGGTGCGCACCATGTGGCGCCTGCGCGAGCAGGTCGAGGCGAAGATCAACCGTCTGCCCCTGTCGTACTTCGACAAGGTGCAGCGCGGTGACCTGATCTCGCGCGTCACGAACGACATCGACAACATCACCCAGACCATGCAGCAGTCGCTGTCCGGTGCGATCACGGCCGTCCTCACGGTCGTGGGCGTGCTGGTGCTGATGTTCTCCATCTCGTGGCAGCTCGCGCTCGTCGCACTGGTGGCCCTCCCGCTGATGGGCGTGATCTTCGGTGTCATCGGACCGAGGTCGCAGAAGGCCTTCGGCACGCAGTGGCGCAAGGTCGGTCGTCTGAACGCCCGCGTCGAGGAGGCATTCTCGGGCCACGCGCTCGTGAAGGTCTTCGGACGCGAGCAGGACGCCCTCGAGAAGTTCAAGGACGAGAACGAAGAGCTCTTCCAGGCGAGCTTCAAGGCGCAGTTCCTCTCGGGCATCATCATGCCCGCGATGACCTTCGTCGGCAGCCTCACCTATGTGGGCATCGCCGTGCTCGGAGGGCTCATGGTGGCGAACGGCCAGCTGCGCCTCGGTGACGTGCAGGCGTTCATCCAGTACTCGCAGCAGTTCACGCAGCCGCTGTCGGAGCTGGGCGGCATGGCCGCGGTCGTGCAGTCGGGAACCGCATCGGCCGAGCGGGTGTTCGAGCTTCTCGACACCGAGGAGCAGGAAGCCGATGACGCAGACGCTCCGGCGCTCGCAGACGGCCAGGGCGTCGTGGAGTTCGAGAACGTCGCGTTCTCCTACACGCCCGAGCGTCCTCTGATCACCGACCTCTCGTTCCGCGTCGAGCCGGGCCAGACCGTCGCGATCGTCGGTCCCACCGGGGCAGGCAAGACGACGCTCGTCAACCTGATCATGCGGTTCTACGAGCTGAACGGCGGGCGCATCCTGCTCGACGGTCAGGACATCTCCGGGGTCACGCGTGACCAGCTGCGTTCGCGCACCGGCATGGTGCTGCAGGATCCGTGGCTGTTCGCCGGCAGCATCCGCGAGAACATCCGGTACGGCCGCTCGACCGCGACCGACGACGAGGTTCTCGAGGCCGCCAAGGCGACGTACGTCGACCGCTTCGTGCACGCCCTCCCCGAGGGGTACGACACGGTGCTCGACGAGGACGCGTCGAACGTCTCGGCGGGTGAGCGTCAGCTGATCACGATCGCGCGGGCGTTCGTCGCCCAGCCGTCGATCCTGATCCTCGACGAGGCCACATCGGCGGTCGACACGCGCACTGAGCTGCTGCTGCAGCACGCGATGGCGGCTCTGCGGCAGGGGCGCACGTCGTTCGTGATCGCCCACCGCCTGTCTACCATCCGTGACGCCGACCTCATCCTCGTGATGGAGCACGGCGACATCGTCGAGAAGGGCACGCACGACGAGCTGATCGCCGCGCAGGGCGCCTACTGGCGTCTGTACCAGTCGCAGTTCGAGCAGGCGGCGACCGACATCGACGCCGAGGACGCACTCACGGGATCGACTCCGGTCGTCGTGAGCGGCGACGCCGAAGAAGAAGCGGCGGCCGCGCAGGTCGGCGCGTCGGTCGGCGCTCAGACGCCTGCGGCCGAGACCGCTGCAGCCCAGGCGATCGTCGAGCGACCGGACTCCGGTGGTCAGAACGGCTGACGCGAACGCAGCGTGAACCGACAGACGCCCCGCCCCGTTGATTCGGGGTGGGGCGTCTGCGTGCGGGCAATCGCGTGGGGCGTCCGCGTGCGGGCCGGCCTCAGCGCTGCGCTTCCGTGAGTCCGAACAGTTCGAGCGGATGCGTCATCCGCCACCACGGGCTCGGCGCGTCCACGTCGTCTGCCAACGACACCGACGTCGTCACGGTGTTCAGTGGTCCGACGCTCGTGACCGTGCCGATCTCGTCGCCGTCTTCGCGGTTCTCCCCGAGGGTGAACGTCGAGGTCGCCTGCGCGGTCGCTCCGTTCCACATCACGAGGTTCGCGTCGGCATCCGCGACGACATCGGTGGTCGTGCCCCACAGGGTCGTGACGGTCCCGACCACCGTGCCCTTCGCGACAGCCGGTGCCTGCGCCTGCAGCGCGGTCTCGACCTGCGAGAACAGTGAGCGGGTCTGAGCCAGGCGCTGTTCGTCATCGGCCTGCCCGAGCACAGCGGCGTACAGGTGCACCGTGACGTCGTCGACGGTGATGTCCTTCGCGGTCAGCAGGTTCCAGCTGTCGCCCAGCGTGCCCGTCTTCACGCCGACGACACCGGCATCCGCCAGCATCCCGTTCGTGTTCGTGACGGTGCCCGCACCGGGGAGATCGATCGAGGGAGTGCCCACGATGCCCGCGAAGACCGGGTTCTGCATCGCCATCTCGGCGAGCGCGACGAGGGACTCGGGCGTGGCCGTGTTGCGGGCGTCGAAGCCCGACGGGGTCGCGATCGTGATGCCGTCGAGACCGCGGTCGCGCAGCCAGACGGTGGCGGCGGAGGAGAACGCCGACTCCGATCCCCAGATCTCTCTGGCGAGGCGATCGATGTAGTTGTTCGCAGAACCCAGCAGGGTCCCCTGCAGCAACTGCAGTTCGGTGAGTGTGCCGCCGACGGGCACGTCGAGCGCCGACTGGTCCGAGCGCCGGTAGTCCCAGTACGCGAGGTTGTCCGCCCGGGTGAAGGAGAACTCCGGGCCCTGCTCGCCCACGGCGAGCGGCATCCGTTCGAGCACCATCAGGCTCGATACGACCTTCGTGACGCTCGCGATCGCCGCGGCGTCGAGAGATGAGGAGGTGGTGGAGAGCCCGCCGACGCCGACGGCCCCGCTTCCCTGACTGGGCCACGAGATCGCTGCCGCGTCTGCGGCGGTAGGTGTGATCTCGACCGCCTGCACGGTCGGCGCCACCTCGTGCAGAGGCCACAGCAGGGTCGTCCCCGCATACGAGGCGACCAGTCCGACGAGAACGCCGAGCGGCACCAGAACTCCCGGCCGCGCGATCGCCGGTCGCAGCCGAGCATCCTTGAGCAGGGCGGCTCCCGACGCGGTGCCCGCGCTCTCGTCCAGCGAGCCGCCGGTCGTCTCCTCGGCGACTCTGACCGGATCGACCCAGGTCAGCGGTGTGCCTCCGCTCGCAGCGCCCGCCCACTGCGCCTCGGGCTCGTGGTCGAACACCGTGAGTGCGTCGCCCTCGACGACTGCCGCGGGTGTGGCGCTCAGCGCGCCGGTTCCCGTCGCATCGCTCTCGGGCGCGTCGCCCACGGGTGCATCGCTCTCGGGCGCATCGCCCACGGGCGCGTCGCTCTCGGGCGCGTCGCCTGCAGGCGCGTCGGAGGCGGTGGCCTCGGCGGATTCAGGAGCGGTCACCTCCTCACGGTACCGAACTCGCGCGCAGATCCGCGGCGCTGCAACAGGAGCAGACGTGAGTGTCGGCACTGGGTAAGATCGTGAGAACAACCACGGGAGTCCGGCGAGCCGGGCTGAGAGGGAGCGAATCGCGCTTCGACCGTCGAACCTGATCTGGGTAATGCCAGCGCAGGGAGGAGTCACTGATGAGTACATCCACGTCCGGATCCACGACGGAATCGGCATCCGCCACCGCATCCCCCTCGAAGGGCCTCGGTCGCCCGGAGCTCTGGCGGTGGAGGGTCGTCGACATCGTCGTGGCCAGCGTCATCGCCGTCGCGTGCGCCCTGATCTTCCTGCTCTGGAACGTCGGGTACGAGGTGCCGAGCACCTTCCTCACCCCTCTGCTCCCCGGCGTGCAGGGCCTGCTCGCGGGCCCGTGGCTGATCGCCGGAGTTCTCGGCGGGCTCATCATCCGCAAGCCCGGCGCCGCGCTCTACACCGAGCTGGTGGCCGCCATCATCTCGGCGCTCGTCGGCAACGCCTGGGGACCGCTCACGATCGTCTCGGGCCTCGTGCAGGGCCTCGGTGCCGAGCTGATCTTCCTCGTCTTCCTCTACGGCGTCTGGCGCCTCCCCGTCGTCATGCTCGCGGGAGCGGGCGCAGGCCTCGCGTGCGGCATCAACGACCGCATCCTCTGGTACGCCGGGGCGGACACGCTGTTCACGACCGTCTACATCGTCTCGACGACCATCTCGGGTGCGATCATCGCGGGGCTCGGCGCCTGGCTGATCGCCCGAGGACTCGCGGCGACCGGCGCTCTCGGTCGGTTCGCTGCCGGCCGCGAGGTCACCGCACGGGTGTGACCTCGCCCACGACGCCCGCCACCCTCGAAGCCCGCGGCTGGGGGTGGCGGTACGCGACGCGGCTGCGCTGGGCGGTGCGTGACGTCGACCTGCGCATCGAGCCGGGGGAGAGGGTGCTGCTGCTCGGCGCATCGGGTTCGGGCAAGTCGACCCTGCTGCAGGGCTTCGGCGGTGTGCTCGGCGGGGCCGATGAGGGTGAGACGCAGGGTGCGCTGCTCGTCGACGGGCACGCGCCCACCGACGCGCGCGGACGCGTCGGCATGGTCCTTCAGGACCCCGACACCCAGACGATCCTCGCCAGGGTCGGCGATGACGTCGCGTTCGGATGCGAGAACCTCGGCGTCCCTCGTGGCGAGATCTGGCAGCGCGTGCGGCAGGCGCTGGATGCCGTCGATCTCGACGTCGCGCTGGATCGGTCGACAGCGGCCCTCTCGGGCGGCCAGAAGCAGCGCCTCGCCCTGGCCGGGGTGCTCGCGATGCGCCCCGGCGCGATCCTCCTCGACGAGCCGACAGCCAACCTCGACCCGCAGGGCGTGCAGGATGTGCGGGATGCCGTGGCCGCCGCGCTCGACGTCAGCGGCGCGACCCTGGTCGTGATCGAGCACCGCATCGACGTCTGGCTGCCGCTGGTCACCCGTGTCATCGTGCTCGGCGCCGCCCCCGAGGGGACGGTCGTCCTCGCCGACGGCAGTCCGGACGAGGTTCTCGGCGCGCGCGGCGCGGAGCTCGCGGCATCCGGCGTGTGGGTTCCGGGGCACCCGCCCGCCTCCCCGCCGGCGCCGTCGCAGCTCCCGGGGGAGACCCTGCTCGAGGCGCGAGGGCTCTCGGTCTCCCGACGGCGCGGGCTGGCGGTGGCGGGTCCCTTCGACATCGACGTGCGCGCCGGCGAGGCGCTGGGCGTGACGGGCGCGAACGGCGCAGGCAAGTCGACCCTCGGGCTCACGCTGGCGGGACTCATCCCCGCCGAGAGCGGCCTGGTCGCGGCGCGCCCCGCCCTCGCCGCGGGGGAGAAGCGCGATCCTTTCCGCTGGTCGTCACGCGCTCTGCTCACTCGCATCGCGACGGTGATGCAGACGCCCGAGCACCAGCTGCTCGCGAAGACGGTTCGGGATGAGCTGTCGGTGGGCCCGCGAGCCCTGAAGCTCCCGGAGGCCGAGATCGCCGTGCGGGTCGATGACCTGCTCGATCGGCTGCGACTCACGTCGCTCGCCGGCGCGAACCCCTACACGCTGTCGGGCGGCGAGAAGAGACGGCTCACGGTCGCCGCAGCTCTCGCCACCCGGCCCCGGATGCTGGTGCTCGACGAGCCCACGTTCGGACAGGACGCGACGACCTGGGCCGAGCTCGTCGGCCTGATCGCCCGGCTCCGGGACGAGGGGACGGCCATCGTCGCGATCAGCCACGACGAGGCCGTGCTGGACGCCCTCCACGCCCGCCGCATCGAGGTCGGCCGATGATCGATCCGCTCACGGCCCGCGTCGAACGACCGGGACCGATCGCGCCGCGCGCCGCACTGGCCAAGCTCGCTGCGGCTCTGCTCATCGCGCTGCCGCTCGTGCTGACGATCGACGTCGTGTCGGCATCCGTCGCGCTGCTGCTCGAGATACCGTTCCTGCTGCTCGCCGGCCTCCGAGCGAAGGAGTTCTGGACCCGCACCGCGGTGCTGTGGATCGCCGCCCCGCTCGGCGCCGTCACGATCGCCCTGTACGGCGCGACCAGCGGCACGATCCACTTCGAATGGCTGGTCATGCGCGTCAGTGACGGATCGCTGGCGCTCGCCGCCGCGACTGCCGTGCGCGTGCTCGCGATCGGTCTGCCCGCGGTGGTGCTGTTCATCACGGTGGATCCCACCGACCTCGCCGACGGTCTCGCCCAGCGCGTCAGGCTTCCGGCTCGGTTCGTCGTCGGGGCGCTCGCCGGCATGCGGATGCTGGGCCTGCTCGTCGAGGACTGGCGAGCGCTGGCCCTCGCCCGGAGGGCCCGCGGCGTCGCCGACGAGGGGCGCGTGCGTCGCGCGTTCGGCATGGCGTTCGCGCTGTTCGTGCTCGCGATCCGTCGCGGGTCGTCGTTGGCGACCGCCATGGAGGCGCGCGGGTTCGGCGGAAGCGGACCGAGGTCGTGGGCCAGGGAATCGGTGTGGGATCGACGCGACGCGCTCCTCGTGGTCGCAGCCGCGGTGATCCCGATCGTCGCGATCACCGTGGCCGTGCTGACGGGGGCCTGGAACTTCATCCTCGGCCCGACGGCCTGACGAAGGGCCTGAGGCCCCACGCTCTGACGGCGGCGCTCGACGCTGCCAGTGCATACTCAGCTTCCTCATAGCTGGAATGCCGATGTATTCGCTAGCATCGAGTGAACCCAAGGGGAGTACTCCACCACGGGCGGCTCGTCATTACGGATGTCCCTGCATCCCGGGTCCCCGGTCCTCGTTCTCGAGGATGGAGAAGACCTTGGCGTCGACATCGTCACGCCTACGTCTTCTGGAGACCTCCTTGAACATCACACCCCTCGTGTGGATCATCACGATCGCCGTCACGATCGCCTTCTTCGTGTACGAGTTCTTCGCCCACGTGCGAAAGCCGCATGAGCCCACCATCGGCGAGTCCGCCCGCTGGTCGGCCTTCTACATCGGCCTCGCGCTGCTGTTCGGCGTCGGCATCGGCACCGTCTCGGGCTGGACGTACGGCGGCGAGTACTTCGCCGGCTACCTCACCGAGAAGGCGCTGTCGATCGACAACCTCTTCGTCTTCCTGATCGTGATGACCGGCTTCGCCGTGCCGCGGATGTATCAGCAGAAGGTGCTGATGATCGGCATCGTGATCGCCCTGATCATGCGCGGCGGGTTCATCGCTCTCGGCGCCACGCTGATCGAGAACTTCTCCTGGATCTTCTACCTCTTCGGCGCCCTGCTGCTGTTCCTCGCATACCGCCAGGCCTTCGCCCACGGTGAGTCGGATCCCGCCAACGGCCGATTCATCCGCTTCGTGCGCCGCATCCTGCCGGTGAGCGACGAGTACAACGGCGACCGCCTGACCGTGCAGCGCGACGGCAAGCGCTTCTTCACCCCGATGTTCCTCGTGATCATCGCGATCGGCTTCATCGACCTGATCTTCGCGGTCGACTCGATCCCCGCGATCTACGGCCTGACCGAAGAGGCGTACATCGTCTTCACGGCCAACGCCTTCGCGCTCATGGGCCTGCGCCAGCTGTACTTCCTCATCGGCGGTCTGCTGGAGCGCCTCGTGTACCTCGCGCAGGGCCTCGCGGTCATCCTCGCCTTCATCGGCGTGAAGCTCGTGCTGCACGCGATGCACGTCAACGAGCTGCCCTTCATCAACGGCGGCGAGCCGATGCTGTGGGCGCCCGAGATCCCCATCTGGTTCTCGCTGGTGTTCATCGGCGCGACCATCGCGGTCGCCACCGTCGCGAGCCTCATGAAGACGCGCCGCGACGACAGGCGCGATGCGCTCGACGACTCCTCCTCGACCTCTGCATCCCTCACCACCGACACCCAGAAGGAACACTCGTGAACCAGTCGCGCCGATCCGACGCGTCCGCAGACCCTGACAGACCCGGCGCCCGAACGACCTCGGGCGCCCCTGCACCTCGCGAGGTGACCCGCTGATGGGCGACCTCGTGCTGAACATCGCTCTGGTGTTCGTCTTCGTCCTCGTCGGCGGCGTGTTCGCCGCGACCGAGATGGCCCTCGTCACACTGCGGGAGAGCCAGATCAACGCGATCGCGGCTCGTGGCAGGCGCGGCGAGAAGGTCGCCGGCCTCGCCCGCAACCCCAACACCTTCCTCTCGGCCGTGCAGATCGGTGTGACGGTCGCCGGGTTCGCCTCGGCGGCGTACGGCGCGACGTCCATCGCTCCCTCTGTCGCCCCGCTTCTCGAGAACCTCGGGGTCGCGGCCCCGCTGGCCATGACCCTCGCGACGGTCCTGCTGACGCTGGTGATCGCGTACCTGTCGCTCGTTCTCGGCGAGCTCGTCCCCAAGCGCCTCGCGATCCAGCGCAACGCGCAGTTCGCCTACGCGGTCGCGCCGGTGCTCGACGGCTTCGCCACGGTCATGCGCCCGGTGATCTGGCTGCTCTCGGTGTCGACGAACGCCATGGTGCGACTGCTGGGCGGCGATCCGCACAAGGCCGCCGACGAACTCAGCGAGGAGGAGCTGCGTGACATCGTCGCGACGCATCAGAGCCTGCCCGACGACGAGCGCCGGATCCTCGACGACGTGCTGTCGCTGCGCGGCCGCCAGGTCAGCGAGGTCATGCGGCCGCGCCCCGAGGTCGTCGCGCTCGACGGCGCGGCGACGCTTCAGGACTCCATCGCCCAGGTCAGGGAGCTGCCGTTCTCGCGGTACCCGGTGATCGACGCCTCGCTCGACGACATCGTCGGCTTCGTGCACGTGCGTGACCTGTTCGAGGCCGCCGCCGACGACGCGACGCGGTCGGTGCTCGGCCTCATGCGTCCCGTCGAGTACGTGCCCTCGACGGCCGGTGTGCTGCCGACGCTGACCCGGATGCGGGCCGCGGGCCACCAGATCGCCGTCGTCGTCGATGAGTACGGCGGCACCGACGGAATCGTGACGCTCGAGGACCTCGTGGAGGAGGTCGTCGGCGAGATCTTCGACGAGTACGACACGGAAGAGCGGATGCCGGATGCCGGCGGCGCGCTCGACGGCCGCCTCAATCTGCAGGACTTCTCCGAGATCACCGGGATCGATCTGCCCCGCGGCGCTTCCGACACGGTCGCGGGCTTCGTCACCGAGATGCTCGGACGCCTCGCGGTGGTCGGCGACTCGGTCGAGGTGCCCGGTGCGACGATCCGGGTGACCGCCGTCGACCGCCGCCGGATCGCGGAGATCAGGGTCGCGGTGCACGAGGATGCCGGACTCGACCCGCGGGAGTGACGCTCAGCTCTCGTTCCAGAGCCGGCGGTAGTATTCCAGTCGCTCACGGTCAGGGGTGACGCCGTAGGCCTCGATGAGTGCGTCCTCCCACCCCGGGCCGAAGTTCCACGTCGTGCTCATCGAGGCCACGGCGATGTCCGCCCAGCGGTCCGCGGTGCCGAGAGCTGCGAGATCGACGTGGGCGAGCGGGCGGCCGTCGTCATCGAGCAGCGTGTTCGGCATGCACGCGTCTCCGTGGCACACGACGAGCCGGTCGACCGGTGGCGGCGTGAGCAGGTGGTCCGGCACATCGACACCTCGCTTCCGGGCGTTCGCGATCCTCCACGCCGGGTCCCAGGTCCAGGGGCACTGCTCGACGGGCAGCGACTCGTGCAGCGTGCGCAGCGCGACGCCGACCGCGCGCACGGCGGTCTCGGGATCGTCACGCCACCGCGGGTCCACCGCGCTCCGACCCGCGAGCGCCGCCGTGACGAGCCACTCGTGATCGGCATCCTGGCCCTGCTCCAGGACCTCCGGCACGAGGATCCACTGCCGAGCCCACTGCATCCGCTCCGCCTCGTCGCGCATGTTCGCCTCGGCGTCGTGCGGCCCCCATTTGATGTACCGCTCGTCGTCGGTGCGGAACGTGAGCCCGCCGATGCCGTTGAGCCAGACAGGGGTCAAGGCGGCGTCCCCGGCGAGCGCGCGCACGACCGCCGGGATCTCGATCTCGGTGTCCGGAATCGTCATGCATCGCCCCCTTCGAAACGTATATCGGTATGCACATATTCTCTCGGTTCTGCGGGCTCGGACGCGGTTAGTGTCGATCCCGGTCGCCGTCGGCGGCCGCTTCATCCCTCCCTTCCGATACACCGAGGTCTTCGTGCGCGTTTCGTCCCGATCGCAGTGGTGGCGACGCCATGGCAGTGATGTCGACGCTTCGGCGAGCGCACCCGCAGCCGACGCTGCGGCCGCAGATCAGGGCGTCGCGAGCGATCTGCCCAGGGCTCCGGCGATCTCTTCCCGGGTGCCCGACGAAGGGGACCTCGACCGGTTCGTCGAATGGATCTGGGCCGAAGAAGCCAAGGGTTCCACGGCAGACGAGCCCGTCGCGGACACACGCACCACCACAGAGGAGCACTACAACATGAGTTCACTTGATGACGCCCTGCAGCAGCTGCTGGCGATCGAGGGCGCGACCGGCGCCGCGATCGTCGACTACGGCAGCGGCATGGCTCTCGCCCAGGGCGGCAATCCGTCGTTCGACCTCGGCATCGCCGCCGCGGGCAACTCCAACGTCGTGCGCGCGAAGCTCGCGACGATGCGCGACCTCGGTGTCACCGACGAGATCGACGACATCCTCATCACGCTGAGCTCGCAGTACCACCTGATCAACGTGCTCAACACGAAGAGCGCGAACGGACTGTTCATCTATCTCGTGCTGAACCGCGCGGCGGCGAACCTCGCTCTCGCCCGCCACAAGCTGAAGGGCATCGCCGCGCAGATCGAGGTCTGAGCGCGACACATCGACGAGGGGGGAGGGCCGTGCGGCTCTCCCCCTTCGTCGTGTGCGGCGTAGGCTCGGTGTCGATGCGCTGGGGGTCGACGCGATCGGAACGTACCCCGCCGCGCATGGACTGAAACTCGGAATCAGCTAAACTGACACTGAGTCGCACACGCTTCGAAGGAGAACCGCATGCAGATCCAGGGCTCGAGTGCTCTCATCACCGGCGGTGCGTCGGGTCTCGGACTCGCCACCGCACGCAGGCTGGCAGCCGCCGGCGCCGTCGTGACCATCCTCGACCTCCCCTCTTCGGCCGGCGCCGAGATCGCCGAGGAGCTCGGGGGAGTGTTCGCCCCCGGCGACGTCACGAGCGCGGATGACGCGGCCGCAGCCGCCGCCGCAGCTCAGGCCGCAGCGCCGCTGCGCGTCGTCGTCAACTGCGCGGGGATCGCCCCTCCGGCCAAGGTGCTCGACCGTGAGGGCAACCCGGCCGTGCTCGCCGACTTCGAACGCATCGTGCGCATCAACCTGGTGGGCACGTTCAACGTCCTCTCGCAGGCATCCGCAGTGATCTCGAAGAACGATGCGACCGATGACGGCGACCGCGGCGTCATCGTGAACACCGCGAGCGTCGCCGCCTTCGACGGTCAGATCGGCCAGCCCGCGTACTCCGCGTCGAAGGGCGGCGTGCACGCCATGACCCTCCCGGTGGCGCGGGAGCTCGCGCGCTACGGCATCCGCGTCTGCACCATCGCCCCCGGGATCATGGAGACCCCCATGCTGATGGGGCTTCCGCAGGCAGCGCAGGACTCGCTCGGTCAGCAGGTGCCGTTCCCCTCGCGGCTCGGCCGCCCCGACGAGTACGCCGCCCTCGTGCAGCAGATCGTCGAGAACGGCTACCTCAACGGCGAGACGATCCGCCTGGACGGCGCCATCCGGATGGCGCCGAAGTAACACTCCCCGGCGTTCGAATCGCGCACTTGGTGAGATTCGAGCCCGCAAAACTGCAATTCACGCGATTCGAACGAGAAGGTGGCAGATGAGCACACTGGCAGGAAAGACCATCCTCATGTCGGGCGGCAGCCGCGGCATCGGCCTCGCCATCGCGCTGCGCGCCGCAGCCGACGGCGCGAACATCGCGATGCTCGCGAAGACGGACACCCCGCACCCCAAGCTCGAGGGCACGGTGCACTCCGCGGCCGAGCAGATCCGGGCCGCCGGCGGCCAGGCGCTGCCGATCGTCGGCGACGTGCGCGACGACGACGACATCACCGAGGCCGTGCTCAAGACGCAGGGCGAATTCGGCGGCATCGACATCGTCATCAACAACGCCAGTGTCATCGACCTCTCGCGCTCGCTCGAGCTCGGCGCGAAGAAGTACGACCTGATGCAGGACGTCAACGTCCGCGGCACGTTCATGCTCTCCCGCGCGGCGATCCCGATGCTCAAGGACGCCGAGAACCCGCACATCCTCTCGCTGTCGCCGCCCCTCAACCCGACGCCGAAGTGGCTCGGTGCGCACACCGGATACACGCTCGCGAAGTTCGGCATGACGATGGTCACTCTCGGGCTCGCGGCGGAGTTCGCACGCGACGGCATCGCCGCCAACACCCTGTGGCCGCGCACGACGATCGCCACCGCCGCGGTGCAGAACCTGCTCGGCGGCGACAGGGTGATGGCTGCGAGCCGCACGCCCGACATCTATGCCGACGCCGCTTATGCGGTGCTGCTCAAGCCCGCGGCCGAGTACACCGGTCAGACGCTGATCGTCGAAGACGTGCTCGAGGCCGACGGAGTGACCGACTTCTCGGGCTACGCCGCAGTGCCGGGAACGCCGGACGACCGGCTGTTCCCCGACATCTTCCTCGACTGAGGCGGGATCGCCGCTCGGAAAACGGAGACGGGATGCGCCGCGCCCCGCGCGCCGTTCGATGACGCGCCGAACGGACCGCCTTCCGTCTGCGTTCTCCCGAGGGAGCGCGGATCAGAACAGCAGGTAGACGGCCCCGGCGATCGTCAGCACGATCACGATCCGGTCGAACAGCACCTGGTTCATCCGCTTCGCGAGGCGGATGCCGACGAGGGCGCCGATCACGACGAGCGGCGCCAGCACGGCATCCATCAGCAGCACGTGTCCCTCGAACAGGCCGAGACCCGCGAGGAACGGGATCTTCACGAGATTGATGATCGCGAAGAACCACGCCGAGGTGCCGAGGAACACCTGCACGGGTGTGCGGGTCGCGAGGAAGTACATCGACATGACCGGTCCGCCGGCGTTCGCGACCATGGTCGTGAAGCCGCCGAGGGTGCCGTAGACCCCCGAGAGCAGGAGCCCGCCGGGGGCCGGCGCCATGGCATCCGCCCTGTTCTGCCGCCATCGGCGCCACAGCGTCACCGCGATCATCGCCAGCAGGATCACGCCGATCGCGCGCCGGACTATCCCGTCGCCCGCGAGCGCGAGGAACGCGAACCCGGCAACGAGGCCGGCGATCACGGCCGGAGCGAGCCGCAGCAGGGTCGGCCAATGCGCATGGCGGCGATAGGTGATCAGCGCGAACACGTCGCCGACGATGAGCAGCAGAAGCATCGCGGCAGTCGATGTGCGGGCGGGCAGCACGGTCGCGAACAGGGCGATGCCCAGGATGCTGCCGCCGGGCAGCGCGGTCTTCGAGATGCCGATCGTGACGGCCGCGAGTCCGAGTGCCGCCCAGGCGAGGGGTGCGAGGTCGATCACCGGATCATCGGCGTTCGAGCAGGGCGACGATGTCGTCGTAGCCGCGAGCGGCGGCGAGGTCGCGGGGCAGCACTCCGTCACCGTCGCGGATCGTGATGTCGGCACCGCCGTCGAGCAGTGCGCGCACGACCTCGACGTAGGTGTCGGATCCGTCGCCGAGCACGATCGCCTCGTGCAGCGCCGTCCAGTTCAGGTTGTTGATGTGGTTCGGGTCGACGCCCGCCTCGAGCAGGATGCCGATGGTCGACAGCAATCCGCGCTCGGATGCCGGGATCAGCGCCGTGCCTCCGAAGCGGTTCGTACTGGCGAGGTCGGCGCCGTTCTCGAGCGTGAGCTGCAGGATCTCGTCGTGCCCTCGGGCGCCCGCGTAGAGATACGCGGAATCCTGGATGTCGTCCTTGGCGTTCACGTCGGCCCCGGCCTCGACGAGCACCCGGGCCGCGTCGACGTGGTCGGCCTTGGTCGCGGCGACGAGTGCGGTCATGCCGCCGGCGCCGCGGGCCTCGATGTCGGCTCCGGCGTCGAGGGCGGTGCGCACGGCATCCGCGTCGCCCGAGAGGGCAGCGTCGAAGAGATCACGGGTGCTGTCAGACATGGAGGACTCCTCAGCCGCGGGTTGCCGCGAGCGATGCGGCGAATCGCGACGAGCGCTGCTCGATGTCGGCCCAGTCGGATGAGGCGAGCGAGGCGCCGTTGGCGAGATCGCCACCCGCGCCGAC
Source organism: Microbacterium sp. Leaf159 (assembly GCF_001423615.1). Taxonomy (GTDB): domain Bacteria; phylum Actinomycetota; class Actinomycetes; order Actinomycetales; family Microbacteriaceae; genus Microbacterium. The sequence continues at coordinate 33,064 of NZ_LMOU01000003.1, forward strand.
GGCGACCGCTCCGGCGCGGAACCAATCGGCGAGGTTGTCGGGTGTCACGCCGCCGGTCGGCATCAGCGGGGCGTCGGGGAAGGGCCCGCGCAGCGCGCCGAGGTAGGAGGGGCCGCCGAGGGATGCGGGGAAGATCTTGACCACGTCGACGCCGAGCTCGAGCGCGCCCATGACCTCGGTCGGGGTCATGGCGCCGGTCATCACGACGCGACCGGTGTCGAGCATCGCGCGGGTCAGGGCGGGGAGCGTGCCGGGGCTGACCAGGAACTCCGCGCCCGCGTCGGCGGCGAGTGTGGCCTGCTCGACGGTGGTGACCGTGCCCGCACCGATGTAGGCGGCATCGCCGTGGCGGGCGATGAGCTCGCGGATCACCGCGGGGGCATCGGGTGTCGAGAACGTCACCTCGATGCCGGTCACCCCGCCGCGGATGATCGCCTCGGAGGCCTCGAGCGCGAGCTCGGGCGACGGTGCGCGCAGCACAGCGAGGACGCCGGTGGCGCGGGCACGGGAGAGACGGTCGGGCATCGAGGGCTCCTTCGGGTGGGGGTTCGTCCCCATTCTCCCCGACGGCAACCTGTAATTACAAGTGGGGCGGGTGCGGCCAGGCCTCGACGACGTCCTTCGAGTCCTTGAGTCCGAGGCCCGTGTGCTCGCGCACCAGCTTGATCGCGTGGATCTTCTGATCGGCGGCGACGAGGCGGTCGACCTCTGCCGCGACGGATGCCGGGAGTGCGCCGCGCACCGACGACGGCGTGGCCGTGATCGACGAGTGGGCCGCCGCCGCGTTCGAGACCGCAGCGAGGTGTGGTGCCGTGGTGCTGACCGACCAGTGGTCGATCCGGTCCTTCGCCTCCTGCAGTCGCACGCCGGTGTGCTGGCGGTAGAGCTTGATGGCCTGGATCTTCCTGTCCGCGGCGACGAGGCGGTCGATCTCGGCGATCGCGGCGGGCGTCAGCTGCGAGGCCGAGGCAGTCGACGTGGAGGCGGAGGCGACCGACCGGGCCATCGTCGGCGACGGGGTGAACACGTGCGGCTCCGGGGCCTTCGGACGCATCGAGCGCAGTGCGGCACCGATGATCAGCACGCCGACGGCGATGACGAGGATGACTCCGCCGAGAGCGAGGATGATGTCCATCCGCTCAGTCTAGGGACGCGTGCGCTCCCGCCCCAGGGCCTTCCCACCCGGCACCGCGTACCCTGGAGATATGACCGAGACTCCCCGCACGCGCGAGACGCGCCCCGCCACGGCACCCGCGTCGTCCCGTTCGGGGGCCATCCGTTCCACAGGCACCCCGCAGGTGCGCCCCACGACAGAGGGCTGGACCCAGCAGAAGGACGCCGAGGGGCGGCCGCTGCTGCAGTTCGCGAGCCCCAAGCGCGGCAAGCCGCCGGTGCACCTCGCCGACCTCACCCCGGCCGAGCGCGTCGAGAAGGTCAAGGAGCTGGGCCTGCCCGGATTCCGCGCGAAGCAGCTCTCGACCCACTACTTCCGCCACTACACGTCGGATGCCGCCGAGATGACCGACCTCCCGGCCGACACCCGCGAGCAGCTCGTCGCAGGCATGCTGCCGCCGCTTCTCACCGAGGTTCGCCGCCTCGAGACCGACCGTGGAGACACGATCAAGTTCCTGTGGCGCCTGCACGACGGCGCCCTGGTCGAGTCGGTGCTCATGCGCTATCCCGGCCGCATCACGCTGTGCGTGTCGTCGCAGGCAGGATGCGGCATGAACTGCCCGTTCTGCGCGACCGGCCAGGCGGGCCTCACGCGCAACATGTCGACCGCCGAGATCATCGAGCAGATCGTCCGTGCCAACCGTCTGATCGCCGACGGCGGCCTCGGCGGCAAGAAGGCCGACGACCACTCGATGGAGCGGGTGTCGAACATCGTCTTCATGGGCATGGGTGAGCCGCTCGCCAACTACAAGCGTGTGATGGACGCGGTGCGCTCGATGGTCGCACCGCAGCCCGACGGCCTGGGCATGAGCGCCCGAGGCATCACGGTGTCGACCGTCGGACTCGTGCCGGCGATCAAGAAGCTCGCTGACGAGGGCATCCCCGTCACCTTCGCGCTGTCCCTGCACGCGCCGGACGACCACCTGCGCGACGAGCTCATCCCGGTGAACTCGCGCTGGAAGGTCGATGAGGCGCTCGATGCCGCTCGGTACTACTACGAGAAGACCGGCCGTCGCGTCTCGATCGAGTACGCGCTGATCAAGGACATGAACGACCACGCGTGGCGCGCCGATCTGCTCGCCGACAAGCTCAACGAGCGCGGTCGCGGCTGGGTGCACGTCAACCCGATCCCGCTGAACCCGACACCCGGCTCGATCTGGACGTCGTCCGAGCCCTCGGTGCAGAACGAGTTCGTGCGCCGGCTCAACGACGCCGGCATCCCGACGACCCTCCGCGACACGCGTGGCAAGGAGATCGACGGAGCATGCGGTCAGCTCGTCGCGACGACCGAAGACGAGGCTGCCTCCGCCGCGATGGCCTGAGGTGCAGCGGCACCGCTCCGATCGCGGAGGCCGTCTCGACGACCGAGCGACTCGGCGCGTGACAGCCACGATTCGATGCGCGCCGGGCTCGCGTCCTTGACGCCGAGCATCCGGGTGGTGCGCACCGAGCGGATGCCGCAGAACCGCAGCGTCCCTCGCGCGACGTGCGTCTGCGCCGGCAGCCCGGTGAACGGCGTGAGGAACCACGGGGTGTCCGCCAGCAGGAACAGGCGTCCGTAGCGCGCGGGCAGCAGTCCCTCGGGCATGCCGAGCTTCGAGTAGCGGTACTCCTGCTGCGGCAGCAGCGCCCGATCGAAGAAACCCTTGAGCAGCGCGGGCACCGAACCCCACCAGAGCGGCGTGAACACCACGACCGTGGCGGCCTCGGCCAGGGCGCGCTTGGCGTCGATCAGGTCGGGCTCGAGCTCCATGCGCTGGCGGTAGCCGAAGCGCAGTGACGGATCGAACTCGAGATCGCGCAGGGCGAGGATGCGGGCGTCGCCGTGTGCCGCGGCGTAGCGCCGAGCGAGTTCTGCGGTGAGGGACCGGGCGTCCGGGTGGCCATCGATGATCAGGGCGGAAGACATGCGGACTCCTATGTTGACAGTGTCAAGAACTGGTGGACACTGTCAAGATAGGCAACAATGTTGCTTGTGTCAAGTTCCCGATCCGCCTATCACCACGGTGACCTCGCCCACGCCCTCGAGGCGGCGGCGATGCAGCTGCTCGTCGACAAGCCGGCCCACGAGATCAGCCTGCGCGAGGTCGCACGCGCGGCGGATGTGAGCCACAACGCGCCGTACCACCACTTCTCGGATCGTCGGGGTCTGCTCAAGGTGCTCGCCGAGCGGAGCATGGCCGATCTGGTCACGGCTGTGCGCACGGCGATCGAGGGTGCCTCCGAGCCTGCATCCGCCGCGATCGAGGGCGGTGCCGCCTACATCCGCTTCGCGGTCGAGCATCCGCACGGCTTCGACGTGATCTACGACCCGACTGTGTGCATCCCCGGTGAGCCGAGCGAGACCATGGCGCCGCTGATCCTCGAGCTCGAAGAGCTGCTGTCGACCGCGTCCGTCGCCGCAGGCCTCGAGAGCGAGAGCGGCGTCACCGGCGTCTGGGGGCTCGTGCACGGCCTCGGAACCCTGTGCGCCGCGGGCCACTTTCCACTCGACGATGCGCTCGCCGCGAGTGCCGATACGCTCACCCGCATGCTCTCTCGCTGACCCTTCTCAGGGCACAACAGAGGCGGAAACACAGGGTTCGTGCACGTTATCCACAGGCGACCTTTCGTAGATTGTCGGGATGCCCTATTCCGCTCACCGCCCAGGACGGTTCGACTCGCAGGGTCGCATCATCCTCGACAGCGACCCGAACGCTGACACGGACGACCTCGACTTCCTGCGCGCGTACGAGCCCTCCGGCGCCGATCTGTCGGAGCCGCAGGCCGACGCGACTCCCGAGTCAGAGCCGGAGCCGGAGCAGGATGCCGCAGCATCCGCTCGTCCGGTGCGTGAGCCGAAGCCGCGTCGCCAGCCGCGCGAGCGCACTCCCCGTGTGCCGGGGTCGCGTCTGCGGAAGCTCGCGATCCTCGGTGGGGCCGAGGGCGAGATCCTCGACCGCGTGCCCGGTGAGACCCCGCGATTCGTGCAGATGTTCTTCGTGCTCGCCGGCACCGCACTGGTCTCGGCCATCTCGATGCTGTTCGCCCTGACCACGGGCGTTCAGGCCGCGATCTGGCTGGCCGTGCCGCTCGCGATCGTGTGGGCGCTGATCATCTTCAACCTCGACCGCTTCCTCACCTCGACCATGTCGTCGACTCGTAATGTCTGGCGGCTCATCGGCCTCGCGATCCCGCGTGTGATCATGGCCGCGATCATCGGCTTCGTCGTCGCCGAGCCGCTGGTGCTGCAGATCTTCCACAACGACATCGCGCGCGAGGTCGCCTCGACCAACATCACGCAGGCGCAGGCCGACCAGGATGCGCTCGAGACGGGTCCTGAGCGCAAGGCGCTGGATGCCGCATCCGACCGCGTCGCCGAGCTCGAGAACCAGGCGGCCACGGGCATCGTCGCCGGCACCGACTCGTCGTCGGCGAGCGAAACTGCCGCGCAGGCGACCGTCGACGACCTCACCGCCAAGATGACCGCCCAGCAGGGCGTCATCGACCAGGCGCGCGTGCTGTACCAGTGCGAGCTCACCGGCGAGGGAGCAGGCACGGTTCCCGGCTGCACCGGTGTCAACGGCGAGGGCGCGAGCTCGGATGCCGCCCAGGCCCAGCTCGCCGAGGCGCAGCAGACCTATGACGCGCTCGCCGCCCAGCTGCGCACCGCCAACGAGGAGCTCGCCGCCGCCGGCACCGCCGCGAAGGAGAACACCAGCACCTCCGAGACGCAGAACCGCGAGGAGGCGCAGTCGCAGCTCCCCGCCGCACGTGACAGCTACGACACCGCGCTCGCCGCCTACAACGCGCGAGCAGAGTCCGTGGCATCCGGCAATGCCGGGGCGATCGGACTGCTCAGCCAGATCAGTGGGCTGAACAGGCTGAGCGAGAAGGAGCCCACGATCCTCTGGGCGCACATCCTGATCGCGGCGCTGTTCTTCATGATCGAGCTGCTGCCGGTGCTCGTGAAGGTGCTCACGTCCTACGGCGACCCGTCGCTCTACGAGAAGGCCGCGGCGATCCGCAAGCAGGTCGCGCTCGACAAGGTGACCGCCGAGGGCTTCCGCGACCGCGCGGCGATCGTGAACGTGCAGTCGCAGGGGATCCAATCGGATGCCGCGCCGACCGAACCGCAGACGCGTGCGGAGCGCAAGGAGGCCGAGCAGGCGGCGCAGGAACGCGCGCAGGCCGAGGAGCGCGAGCTCGCCGACAAGCGCGCCCAGGCGCAGACGCTCGAGGAGCAGGAGCAGCTGGTCGAGCCCCGCGTCTGACACAGCGAGGACATCTCCCGCGCGCCATCGGCAGGATCCTTGCGCGCGGGAGATGTCATCCTTTCGGAGGACGGTCGGAGCACCTTCGGCTGACGCGTCGTGCCGGCGGCTCCACGAGGCTGGACGTATGACGATCACCAGCCCGAGCCGACGTCCTCACCCCGCTCGTGTCCCGGACCCGTCCGCCGCGGGCGGGCTGCGGCGTTCCGACGGGATCCGCTCCCGCCTGCGCGCCTTCGGGAAGCACCCGCGGCTGATGGGCGTCGATGCGGCTCGCGGCCTCGCGGTGCTGGGAATGCTCGGAGCCCATCTCGGCCTCGGCGCCGCAGGCTTCGACTGGGCGACACCTGCGACCTGGGGCGATGCCGTCAATGGCCGCTCGGCGATCCTCTTCGCCATCGTCGCCGGCGTCTCGCTCGCTCTCATGACCAGGGGCCTCGATCGCGACGATGCGGATGCCGTCCGGGCGGCGCGACTCCGCCTGATCGGCCGTGGCCTGGCGGTGTTCGCGATCGGCATCGTCCTGGAACTGCTCGGCACGCACATCGCCGTCATCCTCACCATCTACGGACTCCTCTTCGTGATCGCCGCGCCGTTGCTGACGTGGCGCACGCGATCGCTGGCGATCGGGGCGGTCGTCTCGGCGGTGCTGGTACCTGCGGCCCTGGCGACGATGAACGTCCTGTCCGCCGACGTCATCTTCGGCCCCGGCGTCTCGTTCGCGCTCGTCGGCATCTACCCGGTCCCTGTCTGGATCACCTTCCTGCTCATCGGTCTCGCAGTGGGGCGGATGCCGCTGCACCGTGTCCGGGTCCAGCTCGCCCTCCTCGGCCTGGGCGCGGTGCTCGCCACCGCAGGTTACGGTGCCGCTGCGCTGGCGCTGCCCTCGACCCCGCCCGCCGAGTCGATGACGAGCAGTTCCGTCTCGAGCGACGTTCCGAGCGGATCCGCCGAGGGCGGTCTTCCCGGCATGAGCCCGGCAGATCAGTTCGACTTCGACGGCCTCTCCTGCCAGGCCGACAGCGGGGTGATCGTCTGCGCAGATCCGGACGAGTTCGCGGGCGGTGCCGACGCCGGCGAGGCGGGCGACTATTGGGAGGCCCTCTGGGCGTCCGACCCGCTGGGAATGATCGGCACGCATTGGATGGACGCCTCCCCGCACAGCAGCGGAGCGCTCGAGATCATCGGCTCGGGCGGGCTCGCCATGGCCGTGCTCGCGCTCATGCTCCTGGCCGCCAGGCCGCTGCGGTGGGTGCTGATCCCGCTCGCGGCTCTGGGCGCCATGCCGCTCACCGCCTATGCGGCGCACGTCGTGCTGTTCGTCAACGGGTGGTTCACGTCGCTGTTCGAGGAGCCGGTCATCGCGTGGGGAGTCGCATCCGTCGGCCTGCTCGTGCTCACCACCATGTGGGCACTGCTCGTCGGGCGGGGGCCGCTCGAGCGCCTGACGGCCTGGGCCGGTGCCGCATTCACCCGCGAGTCCCGAGCGGGACGCCATGCGGCCGTGGGCACGGACCCCCAGGGCTGAGACCGGTCACGGAGATCCGGGCCCGAGGTCTGTGGCGGCCGGTAGCGTTGTCGCATGGTCAACTATCGCTATCTCGGCAACAGCGGTCTCAAGGTCTCTGAGATCACCTACGGCAACTGGGTCACCCACGCTTCACAGGTCGGCGACGACGCCGCCGTCAAGACCGTGCATGCGGCGCTCGACGCCGGCATCACCACATTCGACACGGCAGACACGTACGCGAACACCGCGGCCGAGGTCGTGCTCGGCAAGGCTCTCGAAGGCCAGCGCCGCGAGAGCCTCGAGATCTTCACGAAGGTGTACTTCCCGACCGGCCCCAAGGGCCCGAACGACACCGGTCTGAGCCGCAAGCACATCCTCGAGTCGATCAACGGCTCGCTCAAGCGACTCGGCACCGACTACGTCGACCTCTATCAGGCCCACCGCTTCGACTACGAGACCCCGCTGGAAGAGACGTTCCAGGCGTTCGCCGACGTCGTCCGCCAGGGCAAGGCCCTCTACATCGGCGTCTCCGAGTGGACGGCGGAGCAGCTGCGCGACGGGCACGCTCTCGCGAAGCAGCTCGGTGTGCAGCTCATCTCGAACCAGCCGCAGTACTCGATGCTGCACCGTGTGATCGAGGGCAAGGTCGTACCGGCATCCGAAGAGCTGGGAATCTCGCAGATCGTCTGGTCGCCGATGGCGCAGGGCGTGCTCTCGGGCAAGTACCTGCCTGGGCAGCCGGTTCCGGACGGCTCGCGGGCGACCGACCCGCACAGCGGAGCGGACTTCATCAAGAGCTTCCTGAAGGACGACATCCTCACCGCGGTGCAGAAGCTGAAGCCGATCGCCGAAGAGGCGGGCCTCTCGATGCCGCAGCTCGCGATCGCGTGGGTGCTGCAGAACCCGAACGTCGCGGCGGCCCTGGTCGGCGCCTCGCGCCCCGAGCAGCTCGCCGACACGGTCAAGGCCTCTGGCGTGACGCTCGACGCCGACACGCTCGCCGCGATCGACACCGCACTGGGTGACACGGTCAACCGCGACGCCGAGGCGACGTACTCGATGTCGCCGAAGGCGCGCATGGTCTGACAGCCCGCATGACGAAGGCCGCCGTTCGAGATGAACGGCGGCCTTCGTCGTGGTGCGCCTCCGATTTCGAATCGCGCACTTGGCAGTTTCTCGGTGAGGATTTCTGCCAAGTGCGCGATTCGAAAACCTACTCCTTGACGGCGCCGGCGGTGAGTCCCTGCACGATCCAGCGGCTCGCGAGAGCGAACATCACCATGGTCGGCAGGATCGTCAGCACGGCTGCGGCGCTCATCGAGCCCCAGTCGATGTTGAACGTCGAGATGAAGCCGTTCAGCGCCGACGGCACCGTGCGGTTGGCATCGGTGTTCATCAGCACGACCGACAGGAACAGCTCGTTCCAGCAGTTGACGAAGTTGAAGATGAACGCCGCGATGATGCCCGGGGTCATCACCGGCACGAGCACCCGGAACAGAGCGCCGAAGCGCGAGCATCCGTCGATCATCGCCGCTTCTTCGAGCGCGTCGGGGACGTTCTCGAAGAAGCCGCGGAGCATGACCGTGGAGAACGGGATGCAGACCGCGATGTACACGAGGATCAGACCGGGCTTGGTGTCGACGAGTCCGAGGTCGGTCATCATCGAATACAGCGGCCCCAGCGCGATGAACGCGGGGATCATCTGCGTGAGCAGGAACGCGACCAGCACGGTGCCCTTGCCGCGGAACTCGAAGCGGGCGATCACGTAGGCGCTGAGCAGCGCGATCAGCGTCGCCACCGCGCCCGCGACCGTCGCCACGATCGCGGAGTTGGCGAGGAAGACCCCGAACGAGCTCTGCTGGAACAGGCTGACGTAGTTGTCGAACGACGGTTCTGACGGCCAGTACTCGATCGGGAACGAGTTGATCGTTCCCGGCGACTTGAACGACGTCAGCGCGATCCAGTACAGCGGGAACAGCGTGATGACGAGCCAGAGGCCGAGCCCGACGACGCGGATGACGCCGCCGACCGAGGCCTTGCGCTTGGGGCGCGGTGCCTTCGCGATGTCGGGGACGGTGAGACGCCGGGTCTCGGTGACCGTGGTTCCGGTGATGGTCATCGCTGGACCCTCCGCATCGCCATCAGGTAGAACGCGCAGAACACGAACAGGAACGCGACGACGATGAGTCCGATCGCGCTCGCGATGCCGTAGTTGCCCTGCTGGGTGTAGTTGATCATCCACGTCGTGATGATGTGCGTCTGGTTCGCCGGTCCGCCGTTCGTCATCGCGTAGATGATGTCGGGGAAGTTGAAGATCCAGATGATGCGCAGCAGGATCGTCAGCAGCAGCGTCATCGAGATGTACGGGATGATGATCGAGAACAGCTGCCGGGCCTTGCCTGCACCGTCGAGGCTCGCGGCCTCGAGCATCTCGTCAGGCACCGACTGGAGCGCTGCGAGGATCATGATCGCGAAGAACGTCACGCCGTACCAGATGTTGGCCACGATGACCGCGAACATCGCGAGCTTCGGGTCGGCCAGCCAGGGGAGCGGAGCATCGATCAGGCCCGCCTTCATGAGCAGGTCGTTCACGACGCCGAACTCGGCGTTGAACATCCAGCGGAACAGCATGCCGATCAGGAAGCCGGAGACGGCCCACGGGAAGAACACGAGCGCCTGGTAGAGCCCGCGGAAGCGGAACCGCTTGCGCAGGGCGAGCGCGATCAGGAAGCCGATCACGAGCTGCGGCACGAGCGAGCCGACGACCCACAGCACCGAGTTCCACGCGACGGTGGGGAAGGCCGGGTCCTGGAAGACGGTGACGAAGTTGTCGAAGCCCACCCAGGGGGTCGACGTGAGGTCCCACAGGTTCCAGTCGTGGAAGGCCATGCGTGCGCCCTGCAGCATGGGCCAGTAGGTGAACCAGCACACGAACACGATCGCCGGGGCCATGAAGGCCAGCAGCGTCAGCGCGTGGCGGCCACGGAAGGGGCGGCGCCGGCGGGATGCCGGGGAGGCCCCGCCGGCGGTGCCGACGGAGCCCCCTTCGAGTGCGGTCCGGGTCACGGATCAGCCCTTTTCCGCAGCGTACTTCTCGGTCCAGAAGGTGTCCCACGACTCGAGCAGCTCGGTGGTCGACATGTTGCCGAGCAGCACGTTCTGCACGTCCTGGTCGGACTTCTGGATCCACTCGGTCCACCAGCTGACCCCGCGCGGCTGCTGCACGTTGACGTATGTCTCGGGGTCTTCGGTCATCGTGACGTAGCTCGTCCACGGGCCGGTCGAGTAGAACTCGTCATCCGCTGCCTCCGAGATGATCGGCACGAGGCTGTTCGCCTGTGCGAACTCGGTGGCGGGCTCGGCCGACGAGAGGAACTCGACGAGCTTGACCGCGGCATCCTGGTGCTCGCTGTTCTCGGCGACGCCCCAGCCGGCGACGGCCAGCGGCTGCGCGGCCTTGCCCGACGGGCCCACGAGCAGCGGGGCGGTGTCCCACTGGTCCTCGGTCAGCGACGAGTCCTGCACTGTGGCGATGACCTCGGGGTCCTGCAGCAGGAATGCTGTGGTGCCGTTGGTGAAGCCGGCGACCATCTCGGGGTAGCCCCACGAGACGGCAGAGGGCGGGGATGCCTCCTTGAAGAGGTCGAAGTAGTCGTCGACCGCCTCCTGGGCCTCCGGGGCGGCGAAGATCGTCGAGCCGTCCTCCATCAGGAATGCGTCATCGACGTCGAGGCCGTCGATCGTGTACGCCTCGATCGCCGCGACGACGTTGCTGTTCGCGTTCTGACCGCCGCGGAACGCGTAGCCGTAGATGTTGTTCGACGGGTCCTGGATGGCGCTGGCCTGCTCGAGGAGGTCCTTCCAGCTGTGCGGCGGGCCGTCGAAGCCGGCCTCCTCGACCAGGTCGGTGCGGTAGAACAGCGACAGGCCGTAGAAGCCGTAGGGCACGAAGTAGCTCTTGCCGTCGGCGGCCACCGAGGCGGACTGTGCGTTGTCGGTCAGTGCATCCCAGCGGTCCCACTTCTCGAGATCGCCCGAGATGTCGTGCAGCCAGCCGTTGTTCGCGAACGGGCCGACCGTGATGTCGCGGACCTCGAGGACGTCGACGCCCTTTCCGGACTGCAGCATCTGCTGGATCTTCGCGTCGGCCTGCTCGGTGGGCGGCGAGACGAGGTTGACCTTGATCTTGGGGTTGTCGGCCTCGAACTCGTCGAGCAGACCGCGCAGCAGGTCGGTGCGCGCCGGGTTGGTCAGGCTCTCGACCATCTGCAGGGTGACGGTGCCGTCGGCGGATTCGCCGCCGCCTGCGGAACAGCCGGTGAGCGCGAGGACGGCGACGGTGCCGAATCCCGCGGCGGTCGTCAAGATTCTGTTCTTCTTCACGAGGTGCCTCTCAGTTGGTGATGGTGATGGTGGTGTCGGGTGGTGATGGTGGTGGGTCGGGGTGGAGCGGGTCAGGGGACGATGAGGGAGTCGGCGCCGGTGCGGATGCCGGCTCGGCGGAGGATCTGCGGGATGCAGCGCTCGACGAAGGTCTCGAAGTCCGAGGCCTCGGTGTACAGGTGCGCCGACAGGCGGAAGTAGCCGATGCCGCGGAAGCTCGTGAACGCGGTCTCGACGCCGGTCTCGTCGAGCAGGTCCATGCGCAGGGCATCGGCCTCTTCGCGGGTCGAGCCGAGTCCGAGCGGCAGCCGCACGAGGCGCATCGACGGCACGGGCGAGGGCAGCGGGGTGAGGGGGTCTTCGTCGCCGTAGGGGCGCAGGCCTTCGGCGATGATCTCGGCGCCGGCATCCGCCATCTGCGCCATCGCCAGTCGGGCGTTGTGCCAGCCGAACTCGGCCTCGATGAACTCGATCGAGGCGGGGGTGGCGAGATAGGTCGTCGCGTCGATCGTGCCCTGGGTGTCGAAGCGCTCGGGGTAGGGCTCGTTCGCCGCCCACGAGTCGATCAGCGGCCAGAGTTCGTCGCGGTCGGGCGCGTTCGTGACGAGCAGCGCCGAGCCGCGCGGGGCGCAAGGCCACTTGTGCAGGTTGCCGAACCACCAGTCGCCGCCGGCGACCGCGGCGGCATCCGGCACGAGGCCCGGGGCATGGGCGCCGTCGACGAGCGTGCGGACACCGCGCTCGGCGGCGAGTTCGGCGATGCGGCGGGTCGGCAGCATCCGGGCGGTGGGGGAGGTGATCTGGTCGACCACGATCAGGCGGGTGCTCGGGGTGAGCGCGTCGGCGAAGCGCTGCACGACCTCGTCGTCGGAGGCGAGCAGCGGCAGCTCGACGGCGCGGACGGATGCTCCGAAGCGGCGGGCCAGGCGCTGCGCGCCCATTGTGATCGCACCGTAGCCCTGGTCGGTGACGAGGATCTCGTCGCCGCGCTCGAGGCGCAGGGCGTTGTAGATCACGGTCGCCGCGGCGGAGGCGTTGGGCACGAAGGCGCTGTCCTCGGCATAGGCACCCACGAACGGAGCGGTGCGCTCGCGGGCGGCGCGCACCCGCTCGGCGATGCGGGGGAACCACTCGACCGGGCTCAGGTCGGCGCGGCGACGCAGAGCATCCTGCTGCTCGACGACCGCCGTGGGCACGGCGCCGAACGAGCCGTGGTTGAGGTGGATCACGTCGGGATCGAGGGGCCACGCGTCACGGGCTCGCATGCCGGAGTTCAGCGTGAGCGGTGCGGGGAAAGCTGGTGCGGGCATCGGTCCTCGTCGGTGCGTCAGGGGGAGTTGTTGCACAACTTTGCCACACAGGTTCCCAAATCGCTACGAAAAGGTGAGGATGAAACATAGTTGTCATACGAATTTGATGAAGGCCCTGCATCCGACAGACTCAGCAGGGGGATCGGGCGGTGTCGGGAGGATGACCATGAGCGCTTTGGACACGGCTCTGCACGGGCTGCGCACGCTGATCGCCGACGGCGCTCTGCGCCCCGGTGATCGCCTTCCCAGCGAGGGGGAGCTGTGCGAGACGCTCGGAGTCTCACGCGGTTCGCTGCGAGAGGCCATCCGGATGCTGGCCGCCCTCGGCGTGCTCGACACGAGACACGGCTCGGGCAGCTACGTCAGCGAGCTGCGCGCCGCCGACCTCATCGGCAGCCTGTCGCTCACGGTCGGGCTGCTGCCCATGGCGGGGGTGCTCGAACTCACGGAGCTCCGTCGCGTGCTCGAACCGCACGCGGCCGCGCTCGCCGCAGCCCGCATCGACGCGTCGACGATCGAGGAGCTCAGCGAAGTTCTCGACGAGATCGAAGCCAGCGACGATTTCGAGGACCACTCGCGGCTCGACCACGCCTTTCACATGACGATCTCGGAGGTCGCGGGCAACGACGCCCTCACGAGCCTCATCGACGTGCTGCGCTCACGGTCGCGGGCCTACCGGATTCCGGATGCCGCGGATGCCGCCGAGCTGAAGCTCCACTCGGATGCCGGGCACCGGGCGATCCTCCGCGGACTCGCGGCGGCGGATCCGGTCGCGGCATCGGCTGCGGCATCCGCTCACGTCGCGCAGACCGAGTACTGGGTGCGGCGGTACACCGACACGGATGCGCCGGCGCCCGTGACTGCGCCTGACGCCGAGTGACCTGGGCTCGTGTCCGGGACGAGGTCGGCTGATCGGGCGGTCTTTCAGCTCGACCGGGAGCCGAAGCGCAGCACGTTCGTGTCGCGGCGCACGAAGCCGACCGACTCGTAGAGGCGCAGTGCGGATTCGCGAGACGGACGGGACGTCAGATCGAGTGTGGTCAGCCCCCGCCGCTGTGCCTCGTCGATGATCGCCTCGAGCAGCAGACGGGCGATGCCCTGCCCGCGGGCGCTCTGATCGACCACGACGTCTTCGATGCTGCCGTGCCAGCCGGTGACGAGGGGCGCGGTCGCGAGCGTGGCCATCCCCACGATCCGCCCTGACTCGCGCGCGACATAGAGGTCTGTGTTCTGCGCATCGAGCAGCGACACCACCCGTTCCGCATCGAATCGAGCGGTCGATGAGAGCTGGGGGAGAAGGGTCTCGATCGTGTCGAGGTCGCTCTGCGTGAGGTGCTCAGCGATCGAGATGGTGATTCCGTCGGCCATGCGCGGCAGTCAGGCGAGGGTGATGTCGACCTGGATCTCGGTGGCGATGCGCTCGAGGTCGCGACGCAGCGCATCGAGGTCGACGGATGCCGGAACCCGGGCGATCACGGATGCCTCGAACAGGCGTCCGCCGGCCATGGCGGCGTCCCGGGTCTCGGTCGCCAGTTCCTCGATGCTGAGTTCATGCGCGTTCAGCACGTTCGACACCTCGCGGACGATGCCGGAGCGGTCGTTGCCGAGAATCCGGATCTCGAGCACCTGCGCCTCGGCGTCTGCCGTGGGCGTGCCGGTGAGGACGGCGAGTGTCAGAAGTCCCTGGCCCTGCAGCTCGCGGAGTGCGGTCTGCAGGCCCTCCGAGTGCTCGGGGGCGACCGAGACCTCGATCACGCCCGCGAAGGTGCCGGCGAGCTCGGCGAGCGAGCTGTTCTCCCAGTTGCCGCTGTGGGCATCGACGACATCGGCGACGGCTGCGACGAGACCGGGGCGGTCAGCACCCGCGACAGTGAGGATGAGAGTAGTCATGCGGCCAGCGTAGGGTGCGTTCTGGATTCCCGACGAATACGCGCGGCTAGTGTGGACGGATGGAGCCGCACGACACAGTTCCTCATGTCAGCGAACGCTTCGTAAGCGCGATCACCCTGCTGATGTCCGGGCCTCTGATTCCCTCGTGCCACGCTCGGGTCGCCCTCCGGCAGGGTGCTGACGCGCCAGTCGAGCACTTCGTCATCGATGCGTCACCGAGGGATCTCGTCTACACCCTGCACCGGGCAGACGGCGAGCTGGTCGACGACTACGACGGCTACACGCACACCCGCAGGAGCGAGACGCCGGTGCAGGATATCCCCCGCAACTCCTTCAACGTCGAGCACTTCGCCGCACGACTCGCGTTCCCGCTGTCGCTGCCCGTTTGGGGTCGCAGCTTCGACGGCTACCGATTCACCGGAGAAGCAGTCGCGGACGGTGATCGGATCGAGCTCGCCCTCGTGCACGCGAAAGACGACAGGGTGACGGGGGCGCTCACGGTGAGCGACGACTTCCGCATGGCGGTGAAGCTGGACACCCCGACACTCCTGATCGAGTACACGGAGATCGCTGCCGCCCGACGCGCTCGGGTGAACGCGCGCGATTGACGACTTTCGCCTCGCAGGCGTGGCGAGTTGTTTTGAGTGATTCAAAACAAGGTACGCTGGAAGGGCAACGTGGTGCCGGGGTTGCAGCCCCGGCACCACTGTCCGTGAAGCACCACCACCCCTGACTGAGGAGGCTCACATGAGTCACGAACACGCCAAAGATAGCCGATCACTGCCGATGGATCGATCGATGGGGCGCGAAGGTCGTGAGCGCATCGTCCGCGAAGCGCTGGAGCGCATCGACGGAGCGCCGACGCCGACGGTCGACATGATGCAGGCCGCGATGGGGTCCGAAGCGCAGATCCGCCTGGTCCACGACGTCGTCCGCGCCTATCTCGATGAACACGACCTCGCGGATACGAAGGCGTGGGCCGCGGCCCTGCAGCATCGGTCGTCGGATCATGACGCATCCGTGAGTGTGATCTGAGTGTCGATCGCTTCGATGGTTCAGCTTCCGGTCGCAGCACTCGGCGCAGGTCCCGTGGTGCAGCACATCACCGAGTCGGATCTCCTCTCGACGCCGCCCCGCATCACCGACCCGTCGCGCGTCATGGGGCGCGTGGAATCAGGAGGGCTCGGCCGCCCGAGCTTCGTCGTCGTCGAGTGCGCAGACGGTCGGATCCCGGCCGCGCTGGTCCTCGAATACGGAGAGACGGATGCCGAGCGGACGAGGCCGGCGCGCGTGTGGAGCCTCGCACGCGGGAAGGGGAGCGCCCCGCTCTACCGCCTCAGCGGGGACAGCTCGTCGGGCGGCTACGTCAGCGCGTGAGGCAGGCGCCTCGGGTCGGCGGGGGAGAGAGCGACACGGTCAGTCGATCCACACCCCGGTCTCGAGGAGATGGTCGAGGCGGGCGCGGTGCGGGGCGAGGTCCCAGCCCTGCTCCGCGACCCACTCGTCGTTGAAGTACGTGCCGGCATAGCGGATGCCGCTGTCGCAGATGAGCGTGACGATGCTGCCGGTCTCACCGGCCGCACGCATGCGCGCGATCAGCTGGAAGGCGCCGTAGAGATTGGTGCCGGTCGATCCGCCGGCGAGGTGCAGCGTGCGTTCGCGCAGCATCCGGATCGCGGCGATCGAACCGGCGTCCGGCACCCGGATCATCTCGTCGATCACCGTCGGCACGAACGAGGCCTCGACGCGCGGTCGGCCGATGCCCTCGATGCGGCTGGGGCGTCCGGCCGGCGGATCGACGGTTCCCGCCCACCCGTCGTAGAACGCCGAGCCCTCGGGGTCGACGACAGCGATCTGGGTCTCGTGGCGGCGGTACTTCACATAGCGGCCGAACGTCGCGCTCGTGCCGCCGGTGCCCGCGCCGACGACGATCCACCGGGGGATCGGATGCCGCTCCTGCGACAGCTGACTGAACACGCTCTCGGCGATGTTGTTGTTGCCCCGCCAGTCGGTCGCACGCTCGGCATACGTGAACTGGTCGAGGTAGTGCCCGTGGCATTCGGAGGCCAGGCGCTGCGCCTCGGGAGACATGTCCTCCGCACGGTCGACGAAGTGGCAGCGTCCGCCGTAGAACTCGATGAGGTCGATCTTCTCCTGGCTCGTCGACCGCGGCACGACCGTCACGAACGGCAGCCCCAGCATCCGCGCGAAGTACGCCTCGGAGACGGCGGTCGACCCGCTCGACGACTCGACGAGCGTCGAATGCTCCGTGATCCGTCCGTTCACCAGCCCGTACAGGATCAGCGAGCGCGCCAGGCGGTGCTTGAGCGACCCGGTGGGGTGCACCGACTCGTCCTTGAGGTACAGATCGATGCCCCACTCGGGCGGCAACGGGAAGAGGTGCAGGTGCGTGTCGGCACTGCGGTTCGCGTCGGCTTCCAGCAGGGCGATCGCGGTGCTGGTCCAGTCGCTCATGCTTCGAGCGTAACGCCCCGCTACTTGGCGGTGTAGCCGCCCTCGCCCGTCTCGCCGTCGTACGTGAAGACCTTGTCTTCGAGAGTGATCTTGATGTCGTCGCCGAGCGGCTGTTGAGCGAGCAGGCGCTCCTCGAGCATCGTCATCCGCTCCTGATACTCCTGCGCCTGTGCCTCATCGACGCCCCAGAGAGTCGCCGACTTCATGTCGACGAGGAAGTACAGGAACGCCGACACGGCGGTGCGGTTGAACTCGCTGTCGGGAATCTTCTCCCACAGAGCCCCGCTGTCTCGAAGCTGCTTGTACTCGTCGATCTTGGACTGCAGCACATCGGCGATCCCGGATGCATCGGCGCCGCCGGCGTCGTCGGACGGCGGTTCCTCGTCGGTCGAGTCATCGGAGGGTGCGCTGGGAGCGGCCGTCACCGACGGCAGCGGAGCGGAGACGGGTTCGCTGCTCGAGCCGAGCAGGAGGCTCACTGCCACCCCGATGCCGACGACCACGAGCAGCACGAACGCCGCGACGGCCGCGATGACGATGCCGACGGTCCTGCCGGAGCCCGACGGGCGGCTCGGAGGCGCCGCAGGGTACGGGTACTCGGAACCGTAGGGGGCCGACGGCTGCTGCCCCACCGGGTACTGCGCTGGCTGAGCGGGGTATTGCCCGGGCTGCGCCGGGTACTGGCCGGGCTGAGCGGGGTACTGGCCGGGCTGGGCGGGGTACTGAGTCGGGTACTGCCCTGCCGGATACTGCGTCGGCTGTGCCGGCGGGTAGGGGCCCGACGGCCCGGCCTGCGGAGCCGCAGCGTAAGGCGGCAGCGGCGGCGCGGGCGGTCCGTACGGACCACCGGATGCCGGCGGCTGCGGAGCGGGAGGGGTCGGCGGTCCGCTCAGAGGCGGCGCCAGCGGAACGGAGGATGCCAGGTCGCCGGGGGGTGCAGCAGGCGGCGGCGGGATGACAGCATCCGGATCCGAACCGTTCGAGTGCGCGTCGTCGACCATGGTGTTGCCCCCCCTGCTCACGTCGCCCGATGCGACGCGTTGCTCCGCCTTCAGGCTAGCGGCCTCAGCCCAGGTCAGATCAGCGCGCTGGCCTACCGCACGGTGCCGGCGCGCGAGGTGCTTCCCTCGCCGTCGACGTGCAGCAGCGACGCCTGCGACTGCTCCTGCTGCAGCTGAAACTCGAAACGCGAGCGATCGCCGCGATGATGCGCCACGAAGTACTCGATCGGGATGCCGTCGGCAGAGCGACTCACGCTGCGCAGCCGCAGCAGGGCGGAACCTGCGCTGACGCCGAGATGCTGCGCCTGCTCGTGCGTCGCGACCGTCGCCTCGGCGGACCGCACACCGCTCGTCGCCACGATGCCGTTGTCGGCGAGTACGCGATAGAGCGACGCCTCGGACAGATCGACGTCGAGGGTGACGCTGCCGACGGCATCCGGCATCCAGGTCGTCGAGAGCGACCAGGGTTCGCCGTCGACGTGGCGGAGGCGATCGAGCACCACGACGGGCGAACCCACTTCGACCTCGAGGGCCGCAGCGATCTCGTCGTCGGCGACCGTCGGCTCGTGGCGCAGCACGTCGCTGTGCACGTGCCCGCCGCGCCGCTCGACGTCGTCGTAGAGGCCGATCAGGGTGTGCACGAGGCTCTCGCTCGTGCGCGGACGGGAGACGAACGTGCCCTTGCCCTTGACCCGCTCGACGAGCCCTTCGTGCTCGAGCTGGGCCAGTGCCTGACGCACCACGGTGCGCGAGATGCCGTAGCGCTCGCACAGGCGGTGCTCTCCCGGCAGCGGGTCGCCCGGCTGCAGTCCGTCTCGGGTGATGCCCTCGACGATCAGCTGGCGCAGCTGGTCGTACATGGGCGCGGCGGAGTGGCGGTCGATCGAGTCGTTCATGTCAGTACGCCACTCCCGCGTGCAGGATCACGTTGGCATAGGGGGTGAACTCGCCCGACCGCACGAACGCGCGCGCCGAATGCGTGAGCTTCTTGAACTCGACGTGCGGGATGAGCTCGATCTCGAAGTCCTCGCCGGCGAAGCGCTCGCGCAGCGCGGCCAGGACCTCGGGGCTCTTCTCGGCGACCTCCTCCGAGACGGTCGCGCCCTCGACGACGAGTTCGGCGAGCACCGTGTCGAGCACGTCGAAGAAGGCGGGCGCACCCGGACGGTACGCGAGGTCGATGCGCTCGGACCCCGGCGGGATGGGCAGCCCCGCGTCGGTGACGACCAGCAGATCGGTGTGCCCGGTCTCGCTGATCACCCGAGAGAGGGCGGGATTGATGGTCGTCGCTGTCTTGCGCATGGTGCTCCTCAGGGTGTCAGTGGGCTTCTCGGGCGGCCAGGAACGCCTCGACCTCGGCGCGCAGCGGCAGGCTCGGCGATGCGCCCTGCTTCGTCACGGCGAGGGCTCCCGCCGCGGTCGCCACGCGCACGGCATCGGTCAGCGACCGTCCGTTCGCGAGCGCCGCACCGAGGTAGCCGGCGTAGGCGTCACCGGCGGCGGTCGTGTCGACCGCCTCGACGGGGAAAGGCGGGACGACGGATGCTCCGTCTGCCGTCACGACGCACGACCCCTGGCCTGCGAGCGTGATCACGGCCGCGCCGACGCCACGGTCGAGGAACCAGCGTCCGGCGAGCGCGGCGGATGCGGCATCCGTCACTTCGATGCCGCTGAGCACCGAGGCCTCGGTCTCGTTCGGGGTCACGATGTCGATGCTCGCCCAGACCGCGTCGTCGAGCGGAGCGGCGGGCGCGGGGTCGAGGATGACGGTCATGCCGTGCTCGCGGCCGCGCGTCGTGATGTGCGCGGTGAGGGCCGAGGGCGTCTCGAGCTGCGTCAGCAGCACCGATGTGGTCGGCGCGAGGGCGGCGAGTGCCGCGTCGATCTGCTCGGTGCTGAGCGCCGCGTTCGCGAGCGGCACCATCACGATGTCGTTCTGGGCCGAGGCGTCGACGCGGATGTGGGCGATGCCGGTCGGTCCCGGCACGGTGCGCAGGTGGGTGAGGTCGACCCCTGCGTCGCTGAGCCCGTCGACGACGAGGTCGTGGAAGAGGTCGTCGCCGACGCATCCGACGAAGCTCGTGCGAGCCCCTGAGCGCCCAGCGGCCACTGCCTGGTTCGCGCCCTTGCCGCCGAGCATGAGGGTGAACTCGTCTCCGAGGATGGTCTCGCCGCGGGCCGGGAGCCGGGTCGAGAAGGTCGTCACATCTGCGGTCACGCTGCCGACGATGACGACGCCGGTGCGATCGGGCGAGGTGGCGGCTGTCATGGCACTCCTGATCGTCGTCGATGCGGGGTGCTTTGACATCCTCCGCGGCTGTCATTACATTAGCCGAATCCGAACCTGTAACGACAGGTTGTGCACAAGGAGACCCGATGACCGTGTTGGCCCCCCGTCTCTATGTCGACAGCGCGGACGTCGATCGCGTCGCCTCCCTCCTCGCCGCGGGGGTCGTGCACGGGGTGACGACCAACCCCACGATCCTCGAGCGGGGCGGCCGCACCGCCGCGGAGATCCCCGACCTGTACGCCCGCTGGTCGAGCGAAGGTGCCCGCGAGATCTTCTTCCAGACATGGGGCGGCGACACCGCATCGTTCCTCCGCAACGCCGAGGGCATCCGCGCGCTCGGCGATCGTGTGGCCGTGAAGGTGCCCGCCACGCGGGACGGCTTCGCCGCGGCATCCGCTCTGGTGGCCGACGGCGCGACCGTGCTCGTCACCGCCGTGTACTCGGTCGCGCAGGCGCTGGCCTGCGCCTCGATCGGCGCGCAGTACATCGCCCCCTATCTGGGGCGGATGCGGGATGCCGGCATCGACGGCGACGCCGTGATCGCGAGGATGCAGGAGGTCTGCGCGGGCAGCGGCTCGAACGTGCTCGCGGCCAGCCTGCGCTCACCCGACGACATCACCGGTCTGCGGCTGGCAGGGGTGCCGTACTTCACCGCAGCACCCGACGTGATCGAGCAGGTGCTGTTCCACGAGGTCAGCGACAGCTCGGCCGCCGAGTTCGACGCGGCGATGGGGCGGCTCGGGGCCTGAGTCGGGTTCTCGGGCGACGCGGCGTCAGGCGGATGCCGCCTGGCGCAGCCACCGTTCGACACCGGCGATATGCGCGGTCGCGAGCGACGTCGCGAGCCCCGAGTCCCGGCGGGCGATGGCATCGGCGATAGCCCGATGCTCCGACAGGGTGCGCTCGACGGCGCCGCCCTCGGTGAGCCCGCGCCATACCCTGGCGCGCACGGTCTGGCTGCTCAGATGCTCGATGAGGCTGGCGAGGTAGGCGTTGCCGGCCATCCCCACGATCTCGCTGTGGAAGCGGATGTCGTGCTCGACGAGCTCTTCGATGCTGACGGTCGCGTCGATGGAGTCGACCTCGCGTTCGAGTTCCGCGATCGCGTCGTCGTCGCCGAGGGTGGCGGCGAGGCCCGTGGCCTGCGACTCGAGCATCCGTCGCACCGCGAAGATCTCGAGCATCGAGTCGTCGTCGTGCATGTCGACGACGAACGAGATCGCCTCGAGCAGCAGGTGCGGCTCGAGGCTCGTGACATAGGTGCCGTCGCCGCGGCGCACATCGAGCACGCGGATGACCTCGAGCGCCTTGACGGCCTCGCGCATCGAGTTGCGCGACAGGCCGAGGCGCTCGGACAGCTCCTTCTCGGGAGGGAGTCGATCACCGGGAGCCAGCTCGCCGGACACGATCATCGCCTTGATCTTCTCGATCGCCTCGTCAGTCACTGCCATGGCGTCATCCTAGCCATTCATCGGATGTCTGCGGCAGGATGGGGGCATGCGCGTACTCGATTCGCACCTGCACCTGTGGTCACCCGAGGCTCTGACCTACACCTGGCTGGAGGGCCCGCTCGCGTGGGAGTTCGCGGCGCTCGAGATCGAGCACTCGCCGATCGACGTCGCCACGGTCGAGAAGTCGGTCTTCGTGCAGGCCGAGACGATCGAAGACGACTTCCTTGCAGAGGTGCGATGGGTCGCCGATCAGGCCGATGAGGTCGGCGTCGTCGGCATCGTCGCCGGTGCGAGGCTCGACCGCGGCACCGACACGACAGCGCACCTGGAGGGTCTGGCCGCCGAGCCGCTGGTGGTCGGTGTGCGTCACAACCTGCAGGGCGAACCCGACGGACTCGCAGTGTCCGCCGCGTTCGTGACCGGCGCGCGCGAGGTCGCCGCCCGGAACTGGTCGTTCGACGCGTGCGTGCGCGCCTCGCAGCTGCCTGAGATCGCCCGCCTCGCAGGGGCCGTGCCCGAACTGCGGATGGTGCTCGATCATCTCGGCAAGCCCCAGGTCGGCACGGCGGATGCTCCGGCCGCGCCGACGATGGAGTGGGTGCGTGATCTTGACGATCTGGCACGGCATCCGCACGTGTGGTGCAAGCTGTCGGGCCTGCCGGGGGAAGCGGGTGGCGACTGGTCGCCGGAGCAGCTCGAGCCGTTCCTCGACGCCGCGGCAGATGCGTTCGGCGTCGAGAAGCTGATGTGGGGGAGTGATTGGCCGGTCTCGGTCATCGGCCCCGCAGAGGAGGGTGACCCGCACGCTCCGGAAGACGGCTCGCCGACCTATCAGCCGACGGCGCGCAGCCGGTGGGCCGACACGGTGATCGCCTGGGCCGAGCGGCGTGGACACGACGTCGACGCGATCCTCTGGCGCAACGCCGAGGAGTTCTATCGGATCGGCCAGCGGCCCGCGCATCAGGATGCGCGGGAGGAGCGACCGCGCCGCGGCATCCTGGGCTGGCTGCGCGGCGAGCGCCCGTAGGCGGGGTCGCGGTCGGCGCAGCCAGGCGGATGCGGCGGCTCAGCCGGCGGGGCGCAGGCGCAGCTGCGCCATGCCGCCGTCGACCTCGATGAACGTTCCCGTTGTGGATCCCGCGGCGGGGCTCACCAGGTAGGCGACAGCCGCGGCGACCTCGTCGGGCGAGACCAGGCGGCCATGCGGCTGGCGGGCTTCGAGGGCGGCCCGCTCGGCGGCCGGATCGTCGGCGGAGTCGAGCAGGCGTCCGACCCAGGGAGTGTCGGCGGTGCCGGGGTTCACCGCGTTGACGCGGATGCCCTCGCGCAGGTGATCGGCCGCCATGGCGCGGGTCAGGGCAGAGACGGCCCCCTTCGACGCGCTGTAGAGGGCGCGCTGAGGCAGGCCGGTCGACGACGCGATGGATGCCGTGTTGCAGACGGCCGCGCTCGGCGACTCCTTGAGCCACGGCAGTGCCGCCGAGGTGACGCGGGCGATGCCGGTGACGTTGATCGAGAGCACACGTGCCCACTCGTCGTCGTCGTTCGCGGTGATGTCGCCCTGGGCTCCGACGCCGGCGTTGTTCACCACGATGTCGATGCGGCCGAACTTCTCGGCGACGGCCGTGACGGCGGCATCCACCGATGTGCGGTCGGATACATCGGCCGTGAACGCGGCGAACGCGGCATCCGCACCCGAGGTGTCGCGGTCGAGCACCGCGATCCGGGCTCCGTCGGCGTGCAGGCGGGCGGCGATGGCGGCCCCGATGCCGGATGCTCCACCGGTGACGATCGCGACGAGTCCGTCGAGTGCAGTGCTCACTTCTGTGCCTCCCATGCCACGAACTCCTGGCGCTGGTGCCCGAGTCCTTCGATCTCGATCTCGACGACGTCGCCGGCCCGCAGGTAGGGGAACTTGCCCCCGAACGCGACGCCCTGCGGGGTGCCGGTGAGGATCAGATCGCCCGGCTCGAGCGTGACGTACTGCGACAGGTGGTGCACGATCACGCGCACGTCGAAGATCATGTCGTTCGTGTTCGAGTCCTGGCGGGTCTCGCCGTTGACCCAGCTGCGCAGCTGCAGGTCGTCGACGTCGACCTCGTCGGGGGTGACGAGCCACGGGCCGGTCGGGTTGAAGCCGGGGGCGATCTTGCCCTTCGACCACTGCCCGCCCGAGACCTCCATCTGGAACGCGCGCTCCGAGACGTCGTTCGCCACGACGTAGCCGGCGATGTGCGCCTCGGCCTGCTCGGGCGAATCGAGGTAGGCGGCGCGGGCGCCGATGACGATGCCGAGCTCGACCTCCCAGTCGGTCTTCTCGCTGCCGCGGGGGATGGTGACTGCGTCGTTGGGGCCGACCACCGTGTTCGGCGTCTTCAGGAACATGATCGGCACGGTCGGCGGCTCGGAGCCGGACTCGCGGGCGTGCGCCGCATAGTTCTGACCGATGCAGATGACGGCGCTGGGGCGGGCGATCGGCGCTCCGATGCGCATCGCGGCGGCCTCGTCGAGCACGGGGAGCTCGTCGGCGGCACGGGCGGCTTCGACGCGCGCCCGGAAGTCGCCGGCGAGGAAATCACCGTTCACATCGGATGTCACTGCCCGCAGATCGAGATAGCGGTCGCCTTCGACGAGGACGGGGATCTCGGCACCGGGGGTGCCTAGACGTGCGAACTTCATGTCTCTCCTGATCAGTGAGGATGCCGGGTGAGAGGGGTGCGCCGGGGCGGCCCGTCTCGTTGACAGTATAGACATCGGATGTTTACACTCCAAGAGATCTGCACGGATATCCGTCCCGTGCCCGAGAGGAACCCGTGAGCCGCATCGTCGCCCTCGACACGACCGACATCCGCTTCCCCACGTCGCTGAGTCTGGACGGGTCGGATGCCATGAACCCCGACCCTGACTACTCGGCCGCGTACGTGATCGTGCGCACGGATGCCGAGGACGGCGTCGAGGGCCACGCCTTCGTCTTCACGATCGGCCGCGGCAACGACGTGCAGGTCGCCGCGATCGATGCGCTCGCCGGACACCTGGTCGGCCGCGAGATCGAACCGCTGCTCGACGACATGGGCACGACCTTCCGCGACATCATCGGCGATTCGCAGCTGCGGTGGCTCGGCCCCGAGAAGGGCGTCATGCACATGGCCATCGGAGCGGTCATCAATGCGCTGTGGGACATCAAGGCCAAGCGCGCCGGCCTGCCGCTCTGGCAGCTGCTCGCGCGGATGACGCCCGAGGAGCTCGTGGGCCTCGTCGACTTCCGCTACCTCACCAATGCGCTGACGCCCGAGGACGCCCTCGAGATCCTGCGCGCCGCCGAGCCGGGTCGACTCGAGCGGGAGCGCGAGCTGCTCGCCACCGGATACCCCGGCTACACGACGAGCCCCGGGTGGCTGGGCTACTCCGACGAGAAGCTCGAGCGGCTCGCTCGCGAGGCGATGGCCGACGGCTTCACCCAGATCAAGCTCAAGGTCGGTGCTGACCTCGACGACGACATCCGCCGGTTCCGCAAGGCCCGCGAGGTCTGCGGGCCGGACTTCCCGATCGCGATCGACGCGAACCAGCGCTGGGAGGTGTCGGAGGCGATCGAGTGGGTGAACGCGCTCGCCGAATTCCACCCCGCCTGGATCGAGGAGCCCACGAGCCCCGACGACGTGCTCGGTCACGCCGAGATCGCGAGAGGTGTGGCGCCGATCAGAGTCGCCACCGGCGAGCACGCGCAGAACCGGGTGATCTTCAAGCAGCTGCTGCAGGCCGAGGCGATCTCGGTCATGCAGATCGACGCGGTGCGCGTCGCGGGCGTCAACGAGAACATCGCCAACCTGTTGCTGGCCGCCAAGTTCGGCGTGCCGGTCTGCCCGCACGCGGGTGGCGTCGGGCTGTGCGAGGCGGTGCAGCACCTGTCGATGTTCGACTTCGTCGCCGTCACCGGCACGCGCGAGGGCCGGATGATCGAGTTCGTCGACCACCTGCACGAGCACTTCGTGATTCCCACCGACATCCAGGGCGGCTCCTACATGGCGCCGACCGTGGCGGGCTCGGGCATGGAGATGAAGGCCGAGAGCATCGCCGCCTACACGTGGACGGGTCGGCATGTCGGCGCCTGAATCTCTCTCGCTTCCGGCTCTCGGATACGGCGCCGCGAACGTCGGAAACCTCTTCCGCGAGCTGAGCGACGACGAGTCGTGGGCCGTGCTGGATGCGGCGTGGGACAGCGGCATCCGCTACTTCGACACGGCTCCGCACTACGGGCTCGGGCTCTCGGAGCGCCGCCTCGGCGCCTTCCTGCAGACGAAGCCGCGCGACGAATTCGTGCTGTCGACGAAGGTCGGAAGGCTGCTGCGGCCGAACCCCGACCACGACGGCGGCCTCGACACCGCGAACGACTTCCACGTGCCCGACGACCTGCAGCGCGTGTGGGACTTCTCGGCATCGGGAATCCGCGCCAGTCTCGACGAGTCGCGCGAACGGCTGGGCATCGAGCGCATCGATCTGCTGTACCTGCACGACCCCGAGCGGCACGTCCTGGATCTCGCCCTCGCCGAAGCCCTGCCGGCGCTCGAGCAGCTGCGAACCGACGGCCAGGTCTCCGCGGTCGGGATCGGGTCGATGGTGTCGGATGCGCTCGCCGCCTCCGTGCGATCCGCAGATCTCGACCTCATCATGGTCGCGGGGCGGTACACGCTGCTCGAACAGCCCGCAGCCGCCGACGTGCTGCCGGCCTGCCGCGAGACCGGAACGGGCATCGTCGCGGCATCCGTCTTCAACTCGGGGCTGCTCGCGTCGAGCGAACCGCGTCGCGATGGCCGATACGAGTATGGCCAGCTTCCCGACGAGCTCTGGGACCGGCTGCTGCGCATCGCGCGAGTGTGCGCCGAGCACGACGTGCCGCTGCCCGCCGCAGCGATCCAGTTCCCGCTGCAGTCCGATGTGGTGCGCTCCGTCGTCGTGGGCGGCAGCCGGCCGACGCAGCTGACGCAGAACGCGGAGTACGCGGCGCTCGAGATTCCCGGCGCCCTGTGGGCTGAGCTGGCTGCTGAAGGGCTGATCCCGGCCTGAGCCGGCGTGAGCTCAGCGCCCGACGGTGGACTCGCGAACCACGAGCTCGGCGGCGAACGGCGTCGGCGCTGGCAGGTCGGCGGTGGGGTCGGTGAGCTGACGGATCAGGGCGGCACCGGCCGCTCGGCCGATCTCGTACCCGGGCTGACGCACGCTTGTGAGCGGCACGACGGTCTGGTGCGCCTGGGCGACGTCGTCGAAGCCGACCAGGGCGATCTGCTCAGGCACGCGGATCCCCTCGCGCAGCAGTCGGGTGAGCACGCCGATCGCGACCATGTCGTTCGCGGCGAAGATCGCGTCGGGGCGGTCGGCGGCGGGCGACGCGACGATCCGCTCGGCGATCTCCAGACCGTCCTCCGTCGTCAGATGCGGCACGTCGAACACATCGACCGTGGCATCCGTACCCACGACGGCGTCACGCAGCCCCAGAAGACGGTCGTTCGACTGGCTGACGCTCGGCGCCCCCAGGAACAGGATGCGGCGACGGCCGATCGACAGCAGATGCTCCCCGGCGAGGCGCCCGCCGCCGCGGTCGTCGAAACGTACGGATCCGACGCTCGGCGAGTCGGGGATCGGTCCCACGACGACCGAGCGGATGCCGCGCTCCGCGAGCTGTTCGAGCCGTGGCACGACGTCTTCGAGAGGGTAGATCACGATGCCCTGCACGCGGTGCGACTCGAACATGTCGATGTTGCGGCGTTCGATGCCGGCGTCGCGATTGCTGTTGCTGAAGAAGAGCGACCAGCCGCCCTCGCGCGCCACGTCTTCGACCCCGCGCGAGAGCTCATGGAAGTACGGCAGCCACGCGTCGAGCAGGATCAGTGCGAGCGCCTTGCTCGACCCCGCTCGCAGCTGCCGAGCCGATTCGTTCGGCACGTAGCCGAGTCGCTCGATCGCGTCTCTGACCTTCGCGGCGCTCGACTCCCCGAGCACGTGCGGGTGATTGAGGTAGTTCGAGACGGTCGAGGAGGACACCCCGGCGAGGGCTGCGACGTCTTTGACGCTGGCGGGCATGGAGCTCCTTGTCGACGGCGTCGGTGCGCGCGTGCGCGAGGGTTGCTGCGCGCCCGCGCGGCACTGACGACTCCACAGTAGCCGAGCGATTGGCACGTGCCAAGAAACTTCTTGACACCGCATCCGCCACCCCGTACCGTGACCTGAACGCAGGGTTGCAACGTGCCAATCCTGCCGAGGCGAAGGTGCCGCACACCCGTCTCCGAGAGGTCTCATGAACATCGGATGCCACGGGCTCGTCTGGACCGGACACTTCGATGCCGACGGCATCCGTCTCTCCGTCGAGAAGACGAAGGCGGCGGGATTCGACCTCATCGAGTTCCCGCTCATGGATCCGTTCTCGTTCGATGTCGCCGCGGCGAAGGATGCGCTCGAAGAGCACGATCTCGCGGTCAGCGCCTCGCTCGGGCTCTCGGGTGCGACCGACGTCACCAGCTCCGACCCCGAGGTCGTGGCTGCGGGCGAGGCCCTACTGCTCAAAGCGGTCGACGTGCTCAGCGACCTCGGCGGGCAGCACTTCTGCGGAGTGATCTACAGCGCGATGCAGAAGTACATGGACCCGGTCACCCCCGAAGGCCTCGAGAGTAGCCGCCGCACGATCGCCCGCGTCGCCGATCACGCGGCTGAGCGCGGCGTCTCGGTGTCGCTCGAGGTCGTCAACCGCTACGAGACGAACGTTCTGAACACCGCCCGTCAGGCTCTCGCCTACCTCGCGGAGATCGATCGGCCGAACCTCGGCATCCACCTCGACACGTACCACATGAACATCGAGGAGTCGGATATGTTCGCGCCGGTGCTCGACGCCGCCCCGTCGCTGCGCTACGTGCACATCGGGGAGAGCCACCGCGGATATCTCGGTACGGGAACCGTCGACTTCGACAACTTCTTCAAGGCGCTGGGGCGCATCGGATACGACGGCCCGATCGTGTTCGAGTCGTTCTCGTCGGCCGTGGTGGCTCCCGACCTCAGCCGCATGCTGGGGATCTGGCGCAACCTCTGGACCGACAACGCCGAGCTCGGCGCGCACGCCAACGCGTACATCCGCGACAAGCTCGTCGCCGTCGACTCGATCCGGCTGCATTGAGCCGGCTCATCGCCGAATCGCAGACCTGTGGCCAACTTGTTATTACAGGTCTTCCTTTCGGAAGAAGTCTTAGTTACATTTAGATACAACTTGCGCAGGGTGGGGCGCAGGCCGCAGAATTGATCCGATGTTTACGGGCCCGACCGGAAATGTCAGATAACGACCTTCAAGGAAGCAGGTGAGCACATGAGTGACCCCATTCTCAGAGTCGAGGGGATCAGTAAGGGATTCCCCGGTGTGCAGGCTCTCAAGGACGTGCACCTCGAGGTGCGTGCCGGTGAGGTGCTGGTGCTCGTGGGCGAGAACGGCGCGGGCAAGTCGACTCTCATGAAGATCCTCTCGGGGATCTACACCAAGGACGAGGGCACGATCACGTTCGAGGGCCAGGAGGTCGAGCTGACCAGCCCGCTGCAGGCGCAGCAGCTCGGGATCACGATCATCCACCAGGAACTCAACCTGATGCCCGATCTCACCGTGGCGCAGAACATCTTCGTCGGACGCGAGCCCACGACCGGGCCGTTCCTCTCGGAGCGCAAGCTCAACGCGCAGACCGCAGAGCTGCTGCAGCGACTGGGCATCCGGGTGAACCCGCGACAGCTCGTCGGTGAGCTCACCGTGGCCGAGCAGCAGATGGTCGAGATCGCCAAAGCGCTCTCGTTCAACGCCAAGGTGCTCATCATGGACGAGCCCACGTCGGCGCTCACCGATTCCGAGACCGAGACCCTGTTCGTGCTCATCGAGCAGCTGCGGGCGTCGGGCACCGGCATCGTCTACATCTCGCACCGCATGGACGAGCTGCGGCGCCTCGCCGACCGCGTCACGGTGCTCCGGGATGGCACATACATCGGATCACTGGAGAAATCCGAGGTCAGCATCCCGAAGATCATCGAGATGATGGTCGGACGCGTGATCGACGAGGGAACCAGGCCGCAGGCCCGCGACCACATCAACGACCCGATCGTGCTCGACGTGCAGGGGCTCTCGACCAAGAACCTCCTGAAAGACGTCTCGTTCCAGCTGCACAAGGGCGAGATCCTCGGCTTCGCCGGCCTCATGGGGGCGGGCCGCACCGAGACGGCGAGGGCCATCATCGGCGCCGACCACCGCGACGGCGGCACGATCGCGATCGGCGGCGATCCCGTGCGCATCGGACAGCCCGCGGATGCCGTGAAGCATGGCCTCGGCTACCTCTCGGAGGACCGCAAGCTGCTCGGGCTCATGCTCGAGCAGGACGTGACGTTCAACACCGTGCTCGCCTCGCTCGGGTCGTACGCCAACGGCATCGGCTGGATGGGCGACAGCAAGGCGAAGAACCGCACGAAGGAGTACGTGCAGCAGCTGCGGGTCAAGACGCCCTCGGTGAACCAGGTCGTGAAGCTCCTCTCCGGAGGGAACCAGCAGAAGGTCGTCATCGCCCGGTGGCTGATGCGCGACTGCGACATCCTCATCTTCGACGAGCCGACCCGAGGGATCGACGTCGGCGCGAAGGAGGAGATCTACCGCCTGATGCAGCAGCTCGCTGATCAGGGCAAATCCATCATCGTCATCTCGTCGGAACTGCCGGAGATCCTCCGCGTCGCGAACCGCATCGCGGTCTTCGCGAACGGTCGCATCACCGGAACCCTCCGCAACGAGGAAGCCAGCCAGGAGAAGATCATGCAACTCGCAGCCCACGGGGAGGAAGACTGATGAGCACCCCACAGCAGTCCGGATCGTCGACGACGACGATCATCCAGACGGCAGTCGACGAGAACACCGACAAGCGCGACATCGGCGGATTCCTCCGTCGTCAGCTCCAGCAGTCGCTGGCCTTCGGCACGCTGATCGTCCTGGTGATCTTCTTCTCGATCGCCAGCCCGAACTTCTTCACCTTCAGCAACATCGCCACGGTGCTGCTGTCGACCGCGGTCATCGGCATCCTCGCCCTCGGCACGACCTTCGTCATCATCACCGGCGGCATCGATCTCTCGATCGGGACCGGCATGGCGCTCTGCGCCGTGATGACGGGCGTGTTCGTGACGAACATGGGGCTCCCGGTCTGGGTCGGCGTGATCGGCGGTGTCCTCACGGGTGTCCTCATGGGACTCGTGAACGGCATCAACATCACCTTCCTCCGACTGCCCCCGTTCATCGCCACCCTCGCGATGATGATGATCGCCGGCGGACTCGCCCTCGTCATCTCGAACGTCTCGCCGATCTACTTCTCGACGTCGGCCCCCGACTTCAAGAAGATCGCGCTCGGCGTGATCATCCCCGGCATCCCGAACGCCGTGCTGATCACCGCGGTGGCCGCGATCATCGCCTGGCTGGTGCTGTCGAAGACGCTCCTCGGCCGCTACACGTTCGCGATCGGCTCGAACGAGGAGGCCACCCGCCTCTCGGGTGTGAACACGCGACGCTGGACGATCCTCATCTACATGTTCGCCGGAGCCTTCACCGGCATCGCGGGCATCGTGATCGCCGCCCGCCTCGACTCGGCCCAGCCGCAGATCGGCACCGGCTACGAGCTGCAGGCGATCGCCGCGGTCATCATCGGCGGAACCTCGCTGCTCGGCGGACGAGGATCCATCCTCGGCACCGTGATCGGTGCGCTCATCATGAGCGTGCTCGTCAACGGCCTGCGCATCATGTCGATCCAGTCGGAATGGCAGAACATCGTCGTCGGCATCGTCGTGCTGCTGGCCGTGTTCCTCGACTCGCTGCGCAACCGCCAGCGCACCTGATCACACAGATCTACACCCCCCACCACCACACAGAGAACAATGGAGTTTCCATGAAATTCGGCAAGAAGACCGCATTCGCGGCACTCGTGGCCGCATCCGCCCTCGTCTTCGCGGGCTGCGCCGGCGGCGGTGACGTCATCGAAGAAGGCAGTGGCGACGGATCGAGCGGCGACGGCGAGATGTACATCGCCCTCGTCTCGAAGGGCTTCCAGCACCAGTTCTGGCAGGCAGTCAAGCAGGGCGCTCAGGAGAAGGCAGACGAGCTCGGCGTGAAGATCACGTTCGAGGGCCCGGCCGCCGAGACCGAGATCGCCCAGCAGCTCGAGATGCTGACCACCGCGATCGACAAGAACCCGGATGCCATCGCCTACGCCGCCCTCGACCCCGAGGCGTGCGTCGCCCCGCTCGAGCAGGCCAAGGCCAAGGACATCCCGGTCGTCTACTTCGACGCCCCGTGCGACGGAGACGTCGGACTCAGCCTCTCGGCGACCGACAGCAAGGTCGCGGGTGCGCTCGCCGCAGAGCACATGGCCGAGCTGATCGGAGGCGAGGGCGAGGTCGCCATCGTCGGTCACTCGAACATCAACTCGACCGGTGTCGAGCGTCGCGACGGCTTCGTCGAGAAGATCGAGGCGGACTACCCCGACATCGACATCGTCGACATCCAGTACGGTGACGGCGACCACCTGAAGTCGGCTGACATCGCCAAGACGCTGATCGCCGCCCACCCCGACCTCAAGGGCATCTACGGCACCAACGAGGGTTCGGCCATCGGCGTCGTGAACGCCGTGAACGAGCTCGGTCTCGAGAAGGGCAAGATCACGATCGTCGGATTCGACTCCGGCGCCGCGCAGATCAACGCCATCAAGGACGGCACCATGGCCGGCGCGATCACGCAGGACCCGATCGGCATCGGCAAGCAGGTCGTCCAGGCGGCATACGACGCCGCCAACGGCGATGACGTCGACGAGTTCTACGACACCGGTTCGTACTGGTACGACAGCACGAACCTCGAGGATGAGAACATCGCAGCGGTCCTCTACGAGTGACCCGCTGAGATCGACAGAAGCCCCTCGCCTTCGGGCGGGGGGCTTTCTGTGTGCCCGGGTGGATTTCTGGGTGCCGGGTGGCCGGGGGCTGGCGGGATCCGTGCACAGATGCATGCTCAGATCACGGATGCAGGCGCAGACGCGCGGAATCGGCATGCAGGTGTGTTCTGGGCATGCAGGTGTGAGCGGCTGCAGGTGTGACGGGTGGATGCGGGAGGGGGGCGGGTGAGGCATCGGCGCACAGACGGATGCTCAGATCACGGATGCAGGCCCAGACGCGCGGAATCGGCATGCAGGTGTGTTCTGGGCATGCAGGTGTCGTGCGGGCATGCAGGGGTGAGGGGCGGGGGATACCGGGGAGGGGAGCGTGCGGCGCCGTCAGATGCGACGGAGGAAGGTCAGGATCGACGACGGCTCGACGATCAGCTGCTGCAGCGCCTCGTTGAACGGGACCCCGGCCGGGGCTGCGATGTGCGCCTGGAAGGCCGCCTCGTCGCGATAGACCTCGTAGACGAAGAACCGGTCGGAGTCATCGACGAGGCGCGTCGCATCGAACACGACGTTGCCCTCTTCGGCTCGCACGACCTCGGCGAAATCGCGGAGCAGGGCGGCGACCTCGTCGCCCTTCTCCGGGCGTGCGGTGAACACGGCGTGCAGGATGGTCGGCTCGGCCATGAGGGCTCCTCGGGGTGGATACGGAATGCGAGATGGATGCGGGATGCGGGGTACGGGATGCGGGGCAGGCGATGCGGGATCAGGATGACACGGTGAGCAGGCGCGCCGGGTTGGCGACCAGCATCCGCTCTACGGCGTCGTCGCCGACGGCGGAGCGCAGTCGCGGCAGGTAGCGCTCGCCGAGATAGGCGAGGCCTGGCATGCCGCCGTAGGCGAGGTAGCGGGTGCGGCGGGCGACATCGCCGCCGAGCAGCACCCGATCGACCGCGCCGAGGGCGACGACCTTCTCGGTCAGGGCGAGCAGCTCGGCATCCGATCTCGTGCGGGGGCGCGCGAATCCGTCGTATCCGAGGTATGCGCCGCGCTCGGCGAGCGAGGCGTGCAGACCCGAGTCCGGATCGCGGTCGGCGTGCGCGAGCACGACACGATCGGATGCGACGCCCTCGGCCTCGAGCGCGTCGAGCACCTCGTGCGCGGCGGTGCAGAACTCCAGGTGCACCATCACCGGGGCCCCGGTCGCGCGATGTGCCTCGGCCACCGCGAGCAGGGTCGTGTGCTCGAACGGGGTGATGCTCCAGTAGCCGACGCCGGCCTTGAGCATCCCGGCGCGCACCGGCGATCCATCCGGAGCTGCGGCACGGGGGACGTCGGGCGTCTCGAACACCAGCGCATCGTCGACCAGCATCCCTCGCGTCACCTCGGCGACGAACAGCTCGGTCAGGCGCTCGACATCCCACACCCGCATCGGGTGGTCGTCGCCGTAGTGCGCCTCGCGATGGCGCCCGGTGGTCGCGACGACATGCATCCCGGTGCCGGCGCTGATGCGTGCGACCCCCTCGGGGTCTCGCCCGAGGCCGAACGGGGTCGCATCCACCATCGCGGCGAAGCCGCTGGCCTTCAGCCGGGCGGCCTCCTGTCCCGAGAGGTCTTCGTCGTCGAGCTCGTCGCCGGCCAGCAGCGGCGAGATCTGGAACAGGTGCTCGTGATAGTTCGTCGCCCCGAGCTTCGTCGGGTCGATGTCGCCGAGAACCGTGCGGACGATCGGCATCAGCGCACCGATTCGGCGGCCTCGGCGAGCTGTTCGACGATCTCGGGGGTGAGGTCGATCTCGAACACGTCGGCGACGACCTGCGACCAGCCGTGGATGAAGTACCGCCAGCCGTCGACCACATGCAGACCGCGCGCGGCCTCCTGCGCCCTGGCCTGATGCAGGAACTCGAGCGACCCGCGGTAGTTGAACTCCCACACCCACGCGCCCTCGGGGAACACGACATCGTCGGGCAGCGGCGAGCCGGGGCGGTCCTTACCGAGTCCGGTGGCGTTCACGATCAGCGAGCCCGCAGGGGCTGCCGCGACGATGGCCGCGGCATCCTGCACCGTGTCGGTGCGCACGTACGTGATCAGGCCGTCGGGGGTGCCGTGCTGGCGGTGCACCTCGCGCAGGTGGTCGAGCTTGTCGTCGTCGCGGGCGGTCACGGTGATCCTGGCCGGAGCATCCGCTCGCTCCGCCAGGGCCCAGCTGAGCGCGGTGCCCGAGCCGCCGGCGCCGAGGATCACGACCTCGGCCCCGGTGCGGGCGAAGTGGTCGGTCGGGAGGAAGTCGTTCAGGGCGAGGTCGACCGTGAGGGGATCCTTGGCACGCCCGATCAGGCGATCGCCCCGCTTCGAGATGCTCGAGATCTCGGAGCACGAGACCGCGAACGGGTCGAGTTCGTCGAAGAGGTCGGATGCCGCGGCGAAGACGTTCATCTTGTGGGTCGTGACGAGTGCGCCCCGGTGCTGAGGATCGTCGCGGATCTGCTCGACCATCGCGACGTACTGCGCCGGCGTCGCATCCATCGGCAGGTCGTGCCCGAGGAGGTTCTCGGTGGGGAGCCCGAGCACCTCGGCCCACTTCGGGAACACCTTCATGATCGACGACGATCCGGTGCTCACGCCGACGAAGCCCATGTAGCCGCCGGTCTCGGGAGTCGCGGGGGTCGCGGGAGTCTCGGTGATGGTCATGGCCTGGTCCTTCAGGTTCGGGGAGAGACGGGGTGAGTGGGCACACGGCCCGCGAGGATGGCGAGCACATCGTCGAGAGACATCGAGCCCATGTTGTCGACGGCCTGCGTGGTCTGCGCGCCCAGGTGCGGGGTGACGGTCACGCGGTCGGCGAGGTCGTCGGCGAGCAGCGGGCTCGCGCTCGCCGCGGTGTCGCCGGCCAGGGTGTCGGCCGCGTATCCGCCGAGACGTCCGTCGCGCAGGGCGGCGGCGAGAGCCACCTCGTCGACGAGGTCGGGGCGGGCGGTGTTCACCAGGATCATCCCGGGCCGGATGCTGTCGAGACGCGCCGCATCGACGAGAGTCTGGCCGCCCGGGGCGTGCAGCGTGATCAGATCGGCGGTGCGGAAGAGCTCATCGAGGTCGACCGGCTCGGCCCCGCGCTCGGCGATGACGCCGGCGGGAAGGAACGGATCGGCCGCGAGCGCACGCGAGCCGAAGCCGCCGAGGCGCCGGGCGACGCCCTGGCCGATGCGGCCGAAGCCCACGATGCCGACGGTGGCTGCTCCGAGCTCGCGGCCGCGCCGCACGGCCCAGTCGCCGGTGCGCACGCGTCGATCGCCGTCGGGGATGAAGCGCAGAGCGGCGAGCATGAGGCCGACGGCGTGGTCGGCGACGGCATCCGCATTCGCACCCGGGGTGTTGGTCACGGGGATGCCGCGCCGCAGCGCCGCATCGAGGTCGACCGCCTCGGTGCCGACGCCGTAGCGGGCGACGACCTTGAGATTCGGGGCGGCGGCGAGGTGCTCGTCGGTCACGGGTCCTGTGCCGGCGATCCAGCCCTCGGCCGCGGCGAGCAGGGGCGCGAGCTCGGTGAGCCCGTGATGCGCGGGGCCGCGGACGATCTCGTGGCCGGCGGCATGCGCGCGCCCGACGAGGTCGAGGTCGCCGTCTGAGAACGAGCGGCTGGTGGCGAGGATGACTCCCATCAGGCGTCCCGGGTGGCGGGGGCCTGGGCGAACCACGGCTCGAGCGCGGTGTACGCGTCGACGAAACGGGTGTGGCGCTGCGCGTGCACGGCGTGCCGACCGGCATCCGGGGTGAACTCTGCCGTCACCTCGCTGAGAGCCCTGGCCGCCGAGAAGTCGGCGAGGCCGAGTCCCACCGCGCCGGTGACTGCGGCGCCGAGGCTGTTGGCCTCTTCGACGATCGTGCGGCGACGGATCGGCACGCCCCAGACGTCGGCGAGGATGCCGAGCCAGGCGTCGCTCTGGGCTCCGCCGCCCACCGCATCGATGCGGTCGATTGTTGCTCCCGATTCGCGGAACGCCTGGATGCAGGTGAGCAGGTTGTACGCCACGCCCTCGAGTACGGCGCGGGTGAGGTGCGCGCGCGTGTGGTGGCGCCCCAGGCCGACGAAGGCTCCGCGGGCGTGCGGGTCCCACAGCGGAGAGCGCTCGCCGAGCAGGTAGGGGAGGAAGTAGAGGTCTTCGGTGTCGAGGTCGCCGCCGGCCTCTGCCGTGAGGCGCGCGGTGTCGGGGTGCGCGGGGTCGGGGGAGAGCGCTTCGGCGATCCACTGCACCGATGCGCCGCCGGCCTGCATGGTCGCGGTCGGCACGAACGATCCGGGCACCACGTTGTCGAACGTCATGGTGCGCATCTGCGGATCGTGCAGCGGAGCGAGGCTCGCGAACGAGATCCACGACGAGGTGCCCAGGCACACGTACGCGCCGTCTTCGGGGGCGACGATGCCCGAGCCCACCGCGGCCAGCGGACCGTCTCCGCCACCCATCACGACGCGAACGGATGCCGGGAGGCCCAGTGCAACGGCCGAGGCGGTCGTGAGTGAGCCTGCGACGGTCGTCGACTCGAGGATCTCGGGGAAAAGGGCGGCGTCGAGTCCGGCGGCGGCGAGAACGTCGGCCGACCAGGTGCCGCGCAGCTGGTCGTAGGCGTTGGTGCCCGAGGCGTCGGAGCGTTCGGTGGCGAGGCGCCCGGTGAGCCGGTAGACGATGTAGTCCTTGGCGACGCAGAAATGGCGCACGCGCGCCCACACCTCGGGCTCGTTGTCGCGCACCCACATGATCTTCTCGAGAGAGTAGGTGGGGTTCAGGCGATGGCCGAGCACGCGGTAGGCGTCCTTCGCGCCGAG
Source organism: Microbacterium sp. Leaf159 (assembly GCF_001423615.1). Classification (GTDB taxonomy): domain Bacteria; phylum Actinomycetota; class Actinomycetes; order Actinomycetales; family Microbacteriaceae; genus Microbacterium. The sequence goes on from NZ_LMOU01000003.1 coordinate 70,541, forward strand.
GTGCTGCTCGAGCGTCCGGGTCTGCGCACCCGAACGGGTGTCGGCCCAGATGATCGCCGGGCGCACCGGCTCTCCGTGGGCGTCGAGAAGCACGGTGCCCATCATCTGGCCGCTGACGACGAGGCCTCCGATGGTCTCGGGCCCGACGCCGGCGCGATCGATCAACTGTCGGGTCGCCGAGACGACGGCATCCCACCAGTCCGCCGGATCCTGCTCGGCGATGCCGCCCGCGGCGAAGTGCGCCGGGTAGGGCACGGTGACCGAGGTGACGAGGCGGCCGTCGTCGTGGTGCAGGGACGCCTTGTCTCCCGTGGTCCCGAGGTCGTGCGCGATGAGCATGATCGACCCTATTCCGCGGAGGGGGACGCGGAATAGGGACGCAGGTCGACGCCCTCGTTCGAGCGGTAGGCGCGGGAGCCCATGCCGTGCTCGAGCACCCAGCCGTAGTCGTGGCCGGCGCCGCCCGGATACACCGCGAGGAACGCATAGGGCTCATCGCCCGTGTTCACCGAGCGGTGGGCCCAGCCCGGGGGAATGTAGCCGATCGTTCCCGGCAGCATGTCGAGCCATTCGGTGCGCTCGCCGTCGAACATGAGCAGCCCGCCGCGACCCTTGAGTGCCAGGTAGATCTCGCCCTGGTGGTTCGGGTGCTGGTGGCCCTTGGTCATCCAGAGCTCGCCCGAGGTGTCGCCGGGCATGATCGTGGTGATCGACTGCGGCAGTTCACGGTCCACCTCGGGCACGGGAGAGCTGACCACGGTGTAGACGACGGGGTCGTCGCCGGCGGATGCGGCGGCCCAGGCGTCCGCGTCGAGGAAGAGCCCCTCGAGGTCGGACATGCGCCGCGTGAGCGTGGGCCCCTCGGGCGAGAGCGTGAGCTTCTCGGCGTCGAACGCGATCGCCATCGGCGAGATCGGAGGCGTGTGGAACTGGGGCATCGGTGCTCCTCGTACGGGTGCTGCGGCGCTGCGCAACCTGTAATGACAAGCTGAGTGTACCTGTTATGACAAGTGGCGTCCAGTGCTCAGATGCGCGGGGGTGGGAGCGCGGGTGTGCGCGGCGAATCGCGAGCGTCGCCGCGCAGAGAAGGCTCCGGTCGCAGTTGATGCCGCCCACGGGGCGATCAGGCGGCACGAAGTGCGACCGGAGCGGGAATGCCCAAATCTCAGGATGCTGCGCGCAGCGCCCGAGCGAGGTGCGCGCGGCTGCCGCTGATCGCCTCGGCTGTCACCTCTTCGACCCCCGGATACTCGGCATGGCCCGCCGGGAGGACGGCGAGCTCGAGCATCCGTGCCGCGTTCGCGACGCCGAACTGGCCCTGAGGGGGCACGTACGGGTCCCATAGCGCCGCCTCGACCCGCACCGGAACGCGGGCGAAGCCGAGGGCCGTCGAGGCGTCGAACCAGCGCAGCACCTCGCGGGCCTCCGGATGCGCGGCGACGTGGTCGCGCACGGTCTCGCCGCTGCCCACACAGTGCACCGCGAGACGCTCGTCGTACTGACCGAAGCTCGGCACGACGAGGGTCGCGCCGATGAAGCGCTCATCCCACGGGAGGGCGAGTGCGCCGATGCCTCCGCCGAAGCTCTCGCCGACGTAGTAGAGAGGCAGGGGGCCGACGAGGGTCGTGAGAGCGTCCGCTGCGAGCCAGAGGTCACGGGCACACAGGCCCAGCACGTAGGAGTCCGGGGTCTCGATCCCGGCCAGCACATGCGCGGCCTTGGGCTCGGGGGCACCGACGCCCGTGTTCAGAGTGGGCAGCCCGCGGGCGACGGGAAAGATCGCGGCCGCATCGTCGGGCACCCTGGCCAGATCGATCGCATCCCGCCCTCCGTAGCCGTGACTGTGCACGACGCCGACGCGCGCCGGAGCGGACAGGGGCTCGACGAGCCAGGCCCGCAGACGAGTGCCGTCGACTCCCGCGTGCTCGATGATCGACACGCGTCTGCCGTGCGCGGTCTCGGTGGACAGCACGGCGGGATCGGCATCCACCGTCTCGGCCTGCTCGCGCCAGCCCTGCCACCGTTCGGCGAACCCGTCGGGGGCGGCGATCGGAGCGATCGTGCGGAGCGTGCTCAGCGTGTGTCCGTAGCTCGCGTCGAACTCGGCGTCGGCGAACCAGGTGTCGTAGGGGGAGGGGAAGGTCATGCGCGGGCGGGATTCCTGTCGAGAAGCGGGCGGTGTCGAGGGTGAGTCAGCCGCGGGATGCCGGGCGGCGCCGTGGCAGACTGGAGGCCCCACCGGAAGGAGAGCGCGTGCTGGTCACCGAGCGACGAGAGCGCATCCTCGCAGCCGCGCGCGAGCGTGGAGCAGCATCCGTCGCGGAGCTTGCAGCCGCGCTGCAGGTGAGCGAGATGACCGTCCGGCGCGACATCGACCAGCTGGCCGATGAGGGCGTCGTCGAACGCGTTCGCGGCGGGATGCGACTGCGTGCAGGGCACCGTCCGAGCACGGCTCCGGCGGTCTCGGCCGAGCGGCGCGCGATCGCTGAGGCCGCGGCCACGATGATCGAGCCCGGCATGGCGATCGGCATCTCGGGCGGCGCGACAGGGCTCGCGCTCGCACGTGCGGTGCGCGACGTCGCCGATCTCACGGTGGTCACCAATTCGCTCTCCGTGGCCGATCTGTTCTCGCCCCCGGAGCGCGCCGACGCGCCCTACACGCAGACCGTCGTGCTCACCGGTGGTGTGCGCACTCCCGCCGAGTCCCTCGTCGGCCCCGTCGCCGTGCGGGCGCTCGAGCACCTGCACTGCGACCTCGTGTTCCTCGACGCGCACGGGCTCGACGTGCACGCCGGCATCACGACGATGAACCTCCTCGAGGCCGAGACCAGCCGCGCGTTCATGGCGACCGCGCGAGAGGTGATCGTGCTCGCGGATCACACACGCTGGGGCGTGGTCGGCCTGACGACGATCGCCGACCTCTCCGACATCGACCGGCTGATCACGGACGACGGTCTCGACGACGAGGCCCGACAGCAGCTGGCGGCCCACGTCGGCAGCCTGCAGGTCGCCGCGCGCGGCACCGAGGCGTCGGCCGGAACCGACTGATCCGATCCCCGTCATCGCCTCGCGGTGCTCGCCCTGCGGACGAGGGCGGCCGGGATCGTGACGTGGCGCACCGGCAGGTCGGCACCGGGAGGAGACGTCAGCTGCCTTTCGAGCTCCGCGAACGCCGCATCGACGAGCTGCTCGTGATCGGGGGCCATGGTGCTGAGCGCGGGCACGGAGAACCGGGCGGCGCGGATGTCGTCGATACCGATCACCGCGACATCGTCGGGAACCCGCCGCCCCGCCGCGTGGAGCGCCGCGAGCGCACCGAGCGCCACCGAGTCGTTGGAGCACACGATGCCGTCGAGGTCGGGGAGCGCCGCGGTCATCGCCGCCGCGACCCGTTCACCCTCGTCGGCGGTGAACGCGTCGACCTGCGCGGTGAGAGCCGGGTCGACGGGGATGTCGGCGGCTGTCAGCGCCTCGACGTATCCGACGTGTCGGCGGTCCGCGGCATCCGACGGGCGAGAATCACGACGCCCGATGTAGGCGATCCGGCGGCATCCGACCGCGAGCAGGTGCTCTGTGGCGGTGCGCGCCGCCGCGCGGTTGTCGATCGTGATGTGCGTGAACGGACTGACCTGGATGTGCTCGCCGAGCAGCACGAGGGGTCCTGGCGCGGTGCGCCGGGTGAGGTCGGCGACGGTGAGCGACCGCGGGATGTGGATCAGGCCGTCGACGGGAGGCAGCCCGACACCGTTCGCGACATCGATCTCTCTGGCGTGGTCTCCCTCGGTCTGCACGATCAGCACGGCGAGTCCACGATCGTCCGCGCCGCGCACCAGTCGAGACCCGAGCTCGGCGAAGTACGGCTCCTCGAGGTGCGGCACGGCGAGCGCGATGAGGCCGGTGCGCGTGGCCCTGGCGACGGGCATCGCCCTGCCGTTCGACGAGGTGGTCACCTGCGGCCTCCTGGGTGGACGATGATCGCCGGCTGGCCGACGGATGCCCTTCACGTTAGCGCCCCGGGTCACGATTGCACCCTGAACGCGATCACGCGCGCTTCGGCCGCGCCGTTCGTGCGGTCGACGACGAGACGCGCGGCGCGGATGGCTCCGACATCCGACGGAAGCTCGTGCACGCGCAGCCGGTGGTGGTTGTCGGTCTCCTCGGCGACAGTGCGCCATTCCGCGCTCGCAGCGGTCAGCACCTCGACGCGGTAGTCGCGCACGAGCTGCGGCAGTACCTCGTCGGGGCTTCGGTGGTGGTGCAGGGTGTTCAGCTCGAGGTCGACGTCGTCGTCGAACACGAGCCGGATCTCGGAGGCCGTGACGGGGTGCGTCCAGTCGAGGCGCAGCCACTGCGGGCCGGATGCCGCGGGGTCGGACGCCCACATGTTCGGTCCGCCGTACGGGCGGTTGAAGCCCGAGGTCGAGCGCTCGGGCGCGAGCGCGTCGGACTCCGGTGCGGCACGGAACACGACGCTGCGGCCGCGGAGCGGCTTGGTCGGCCACCGAACGAGAAGGCCGTCCCGGTCGACCTCGACGTTCTGGTCGTCGTTGTCGACCCGGTGCACGAGAGTCAGGGCTCCCGGGGGCAACGGCGATGTGAGGTGCACGTGCACCTGCGGGTTCGCGCGCAGCACGACGATCGCGTTCTGCGGCCCCTCCGGTGCGAAGGGCGTGTCGACCCGCACCCATCCGCGCTCGCCCGCCGGCACATCGACGACGGTCGTGTGCTCGAGGTGCGACGGCACGACGTTCTGCGGGCGCCCGGTCGACCAGACCTCGACGGTCAGCGTCGTCGCGGCATCCGCGCTGAGAAGCAGCTCCGTCGTCTCCAGCGCGGGGTGCACGGGGATGACGATGCCGAGATCCTCGATGAGTCGATGCGGGGTCGCCCCGTCTTCTACGGTTCCGATCGTGCGCAGCGTGGTGGAGGCCGTGACCGTCGCCTCTCGGGCGAGATCGTGCGGGTCCTCGTTGGGAACGCCGATCAGCGAGGCATCCGCGCGCAGCAGCGTCTGCCTCAGCTCGGCGCGGTGGTGCTCGTACAGTTCGCGTGGGGTCGCGTCGTGGGTGAGGCAGAGCGAGGCGGCGACACCCGCCGCCTCGCCCATCGCGGCGCACGTCGCCATGACGCGTGCGGCACCGAAGGCGATGTGCGTGGCCGACACGTTGCGCCCGGCCATGAGCAGGTTGTCGACGTTCGCCGAATAGAGCGAGCGGAACGGGATCTCGAAGACGCCGTCGGAGAACCGCTGCACGGCCCCCGCGCCCTCGGCGTACATCCCCTCGGCCGGGTGCAGGTCGATCGACCAGCCGCCGAAGGCGACGCCGTCGTCGAACGGGGTCTGATCGATCACATCCTGCTGGCGCAGAGTGTGGTCGCCGATGAACCGCCGATACTCGCGCTTGCCGGGGAGGTTGCCGATCCACTCGAGCGTGAGGTTGTCGGCATCGAACTCGCCCGAGTTCTTGATGTGGTCCCAGATGCCGAGGATCACGGAGCGCAGCTCGTCGCGGATCAGCTCGTTGTCGTCGACGATGTCGAGCTGACCGCCCCACTCGATCCACCAGTAGTGCGCACCGCTGTCCCCGCTGCGGATGATGCGGGACGCCGGGATCGGCGTCGTCGTGATGTCCTTCGCGGTCTCGGGGGCGACGTATTTGACGGGGTGACCGAGGTCCTTCGTGTAGAACAGCAGCGTCGAGCCGAGGAACTCCCGCACGGGCTGCTCCGGTGCCCAGTCCTCGCCGAACTCGTCCCTGCCCTCTTTGCCCAGCCGGTACCGGGCTCCGACCAGCTCGCCGACGAGCCCGTCGCCCGTGCAGTCGAGGAAGAGCGGTGCACGGAAGACCGTGCGGATCTCCGAGCCCATCGTCCACCCGGTGACAGAGCGGACGTGGCGGGCGTCGTCCGGCCCCTCGGCCTCGGCGTCGACCACCTCGGTGTTGAGGAAGAGCGTCAGGTTCGGCTCGCGGCGCACGGTGTCGAGCACCACGTCGTCCCAGTAGACCGGGTTCCCCTCGGGGTTGCGGAACTGGTTCTCGCGGTAGAGCTCGCCGATGATGCCGGTCTCGCGGGCCCAGCGCTGATTGCCGTGAGCGGTCGCCCCGCACACCCACACCCGCACCTCCGATGAGGAGTTGCCACCCAGCACCGGCCGGTTGTTGATCAGCACGGTACGACGACCGAGGCGAGCGGCCGCGACGGCGGCGCTCACTCCGGCGAGGCCGCCGCCGACGACGATGATGTCGGCTTCGACGGTCTGGGTGCGCATGGGGGTCCTTTCAGGGGTGCGGATGCGGGGGCGCGGCGGCGGTCAGGCGAGCAGCTTCTGGGCGGCTTCGCCGGCCTGGGCCATCGCATCCTTGGCGCTCTGCTGACCCACGAGCACGGCCTGCACGCGTTCGGCGATCGTCGTCTCGATCTGCGCGTACTCCGGGAACTGCCAGAACGGATTGGTGGTCGCGGTGGCGGTGATCTTCTCGGCGAAGCGCGAGCCGAAGGCATCCGCCTTCACCGCTGCCGACGCCTGGGCCTTCTCGGTGACCGGCGGCAGCCCGCGCAGCTCGTAGTCGGCGGTCACGGCGTCGAGGTCGCTCGTCGCCCACTGGCCGAAGTCTGCGGCCGTGCGAGTGCCGTCTCCGCCACCGACGACGACGATCGCGCCACCCCAGACCAGAGCCCTGGGGGTGTCGCCCTTCTTCAGCACCGGGCGCGACTGCGGAAGGAGCTTCGAGTCGAGGTCGGGGTCGGGGGAGTCCTTCGTGACGGCGCTGCGGCCGACCGGGGCGTCGTCGTAGATCGCAGCGCGCCCCTGGGCGAAGAGCGATCGGGCGTCGAACCTGTCGACGTCTGCGGCGATCAGACCCTGGTCGTACAGCGACTTGTACCAGGTGACCGCCTCGACGCTCGCGTCGTCGCCGATCGTGACCTTGCCGTTCTTGACCAGATCGCTGCCGAAGGTCTGCATCCAGATGAGGACGTCCTTGAGCTGCGCGGCCTTCGTCGATGCGGCATACGGGATCAGGCCGCCACCGAGGCCCTTGAGCTTCTTGAGCGTCTTCTCGAAGTCGTCGACCGTGGTGGGGAACTCCGACACCCCCGCCTTGTCGAGGATCTCGGAATTGCTGATCAGGCCGATCGCGCCGATGGTCCAGGGGAATCCGTATTGCACCCCGTCGAGCTGCGCGGCCTCCAGTGCGGATGCCGTGTAGCCGCGCCCCTTCGTGAGGGCCGAGACGTCCTCCAGCTTGCCGAGGGCGGCGAGCGAGGCGAGCCAGGCGACGTCGACGTGCGCGGCGCCGGTGAACTGTCCGCCTCTGACCTGCAGCATCAGCTGCTTGAAGTACTCGTTATAGGGGAACGAGACCTCGGTGATGCCGACGTCGCTCTTCTTCTTGTAGCCGTCGAGCAGCGACCGGATGGCCGGTGCCGCTGCCTCTTCGGTGAGCGACCAGCTCGCGAACGAGAAGTCGGTGGCGGTGAACTTGCCGGCGCTGAGGCCGCTGCCAGACGTGGCGGCCGGGCTTCCGGTGCCGCCCCCGCTGGGCATGCAGCCCGCGAGGAACAGTCCGGCGGCGCCGAGGCCGGCGAACTGGAGCAGCTGTCGGCGGGAGACGGAGATGGAGTTCTCGGACATGGATGTGCTCTCTCTTCTTCGAGGGACTTCGTGGAATATCTGGGTGTCTCGCGGATCAGCCCTTGACCGCGCCGGCGGTGAGGCCGCCGACGAGGAAGCGCTGCAGGGCGATGAAGGCGATGGCGACGGGCAGCGACACCGCGAGGGATGCCGCCATCAGCTCGGGCCATGCGGTCGAGGCCTCGCCGATGAACGTGTTCACGAGACCGGGAGGGAGCGTCTGCTTGTCCGGGCCCGCGAGGGTGAGGGCGAAGATGAAGTCATTCCACCCGCGGACGAACGCGAACAGGCCGGCGGCGATGAGTCCGGGCGCAGCGAGCGGCATCACGATCGAGTGGATGATGCGCATGCGCGACGCTCCGTCGACACGGGCCGCCTCGATGAGCTCGTCGGGGATCGTGTCGAAGAAGCCCTTCAGCATCCACACGCACAGAGGCAGCGTGAACGTCGTGAACGACAGCACGAGCGCCGTGTACGTGTTCAGCAGACCGTAGGCGGAGAAGACCGCGTAGAGCGTGATGAGCAGCAGCGCCTGCGGGAACATCTGCGAGGCGAGCACGAAGTACATGAGACTGCGCCGGCCGCGGTAGCGGAACTTCGAGAACGCGTAGCCCATGTAGGCCGACACGACCACCGACAGCACGGCCGTGATCACGGACACCAGGATGCTGTTGCGCAGGTATCCGAACAGCGCGGGGTTGTTCAGCAGAGACAGGTACGCGTCGAACGTGATCTCGGAGGGGAACAGCTTCGGCGGGTACGAGAACACCTCGGTGCGGGGCGTCAGCGAGGTCACGACCAGCCAGTACACCGGCAGCAGCGCGAACCCGCCGAACACGACGACGGCGACCCAGGCGCTGATGGTGACAGCGCGTCGGTCGGCGCGGCGATTGCGTCGTCGGGGAGCAGAGGCGACGGGGGCGGCGACCGTCACCGGGTTCTCGGTCAGGACAGCGGTCATCGCTTCTCTCCCTTCTCGGACAGGCGGACGTAGACGACCACCAGGCCCATCAGCAGCACCATCCAGAGCAGCCCGAGGGCGCCCGCATGGCCGAGGTCGAATCCGTCGAACGCGGTCTCGTAGACGGCTGTCGCGAATGTCTGGGTGGAGCCGGCCGGTCCACCGCCGGTGAGCACGTAGATGATGTCGAAGTGCTGGAAGTTCCAGATGAACTCCAGCAGCAGCACCAGGCCGATGATGCCCTGCATCTGCGGCACGGTGATCGAGAAGAAACGGCGGGCGGTGCCGGCGCCGTCGATCTCTGCCGCCTCGTGAAGCTCGATCGGCACGGTCTGGAGGCCCGCGAGCAGCATGACCATCATCCAGGGGAACGACTGCCAGGTCTTCGCGACGATCACGGCCACCATGGCGCTCGTCGGATTGGCGAGCCACGCCTGGGGCTCGTCGATGAGCCCGAGCGTCTCGAACAGGGAGTTCAGCACGCCGTAGTTGGCGTTGAAGATCCACATCCAGAGGAACGACACCACGACACCGGGGATCAGCCAGGGGATGAGCATCAGG
>NZ_LMOU01000003.1:79709-145731 GCF_001423615.1 Microbacterium sp. Leaf159
CGAAGGGGGCGATCGTCGTGCCGACCGTGAAAACGAGCGTCTGACCCAGCAGGCGGAAGAAGTCGCCGGTCAGCACATCGATGATGTTCTGGAATCCGACGAACTCGCGACCGGGCTCGACGAGGCTCTGCTTGAAGAACGCGGTGATCAGAGCGGTGATCAGGGGGTAGACCACGACCGCCGCGAGGAGCGCCAGGCCGGGGGCGGTGAGCAGCAGTGCGAACATGCCGTCGGTGAGCCGTCGAGGCTTGCGACCTGTGTCTAACTGTGTAGAACTGCTCGTTTCTGTCATCTAGGTCATCCTTGGCCTTGGGGTGGACAGGAGCACAAACGCTGTGCTGCGGGGGAGACTCCAGTATTTCCGGAGAATCAGGCCAAGGTCAACTGAGATCGACAATCGGTAAAAGTTGTTAAGAAGTGCGCGTTTATGTGCCTTACGTAAGACGGTCTTCTGGCCTCGGCGGGGTGGTGGAGGATGTGTCGAGGGGTGGAGACTCAGGCGCTCGCGCGCCGTGCGCGGTACGCGGCCACGGCGTTGCGGTTCGTGCAGGTCGTCGAGCAGTAGCGCTTCGAGCGATTGCGCGAGAGGTCGAGGGCGAGAGCGTCGCACGTGTCGTCGGCGCAGATCGAGATGCGCGAGCCCTCGTCCGCACGGATGACGTCGATCAGCGCCATGGCGGTCTCGATCAGCACGCGCTCGGCGAGCGGGCGTTCGTCGGCGACGGCGTGCAGGTGCCAGTCCATGCCGTCGTGGCGCACGAGCCTCGGCGCGAGGGAGGACTCGGCGAGGGCTGCGTTGACGTGTGCGGCCATCTCGTCTCGGGGCGCGAGCAGCAGGGCGCGCAGACGCGGGCGCAGGTCTCGCAGGGAGGCGAGCTCGGCCTCGTCCCGGTCGAGCCGACCCGAATAAGGGAAGTCCACGAGGAAGGCGTCGTAGTCGGCGAGCGTCTCGAGAGTCTCAGGCTCCTCTGCCGAGTTCACCAGCCAGACGGCCGAGCGCAGGGCCTCTTCCGTGTCATCGGTGAAGTTCATGTTGACACCTTACATCCTGCGCGAGTAGCGTCACCTGTCATGAGCAAGGTTGCAAATGACATCACCGCGCCGGGCGTGCGCCTCGGTCTGCCGTTGGCGATCGGCGCGGCCTTCGCGTTCGGGATGTCGGGCGCCTGGGCCCGCGGCCTCATCGATGCGGGGTGGACGCCGGGAGCAGCGGTAACCGTCCGCGTCTGGGTCGCGGCGCTCGTGCTGCTCGTGCCGAGCATCCTGTCGCTGAGGGGTCGATGGGGCGTGCTCAAGAAGAATGCCGGCATGGTCGCCGCCTACGGCCTGCTCGCCGTGACCGCCACCCAGCTCTGCTACTTCCAGGCCGTCGCCGTGATGGACGTCGGCCTCGCGCTGCTCATCGAATACACTGCGCCGATCGCCGTCATCCTCTGGCTGTGGCTCCGCCGGGGCGAACGGCCCAGCCGTCGCAGCGTGATCGGCGCCGCCATCGCCTTCGTCGGCCTCGTGCTGATGCTCGACATCATCACCGGCGCCGAGGTCAATGTCGCCGGCATCCTCTGGGCGCTCGCCGCGATGGTGGGGGCGGCGACCTACTTCCTGCTCTCGGCCAAGGCCGACACCGGGCTGCCGCCGATCGCGCTCGCCGGGGGAGGGCTGCTGCTCGGCGCGGTCGCTCTCACGATCGCCGGCCTCATCGGCATCCTGCCCATCGCCTGGACGACCGACGACATCACCTATCGTTTCGGCACCGTGCCGTGGTTCCTGCCGGTGCTCGCGATCGGCCTCATCGCGACCGCCCTCGCCTACGTGCTCGGCATCGCCTCGACCCGGATGCTCGGTTCCCGCCTCGCGTCGTTCGTCGCGCTCTCCGAAGTGGTCGCCGCGCTCCTGTTCGGCTGGCTGCTGCTCGGTCAGCTGCCCGATCTCCTGCAGGCTCTCGGTGGCGTGCTGGTGCTGGTCGGCGTGGTCGTGGTGAAGCTGGGCGAGCCGCGGCCCGCCGAGTTCGTCGAGCCGATACCGGATGCCGTCGAGCAGCCGCAGCGTTAGTGCAATGTATACGCGAAGCACTCGTCGGTCACCCGAATGACCGCGTTACTGCATTTGTGTATACACTGAGAGCATGAGCTCTGTCGCCGATCGCATCACCGCGAGCGACCGAGCGCACGCGGCGTTGCTGGATGAGATCCAGTCGGGCGCCCTCCCCGCCGGGTTCGTACTGGGCGAGGTCGAACAGGCCGCCCGCCTCGGGATCAGCCGCACGCCGATGCGCGAGGCCCTCCGCCGCCTGGCAGCCGACGGGCTCGTCGTGCAGCAGTCGCCGCGGGTCACGGTGGTGGCAGACCTGGATGCCGACGACATCCGTGCCCTGTTCGAGATCCGCCGCGCGCTCGAGGAGACATCCGCCCGTCTCGCCGCCCAGCGAGGAGACGCCTCCCTCTTCGCCGCGCTCGCCGACGAATTCGCGCACGTCGACCTCGCCGCCGTCGAAGGCCGCGACGCGTACTACGCCCTGATCGCCCGGTTCGACGCCGCGCTCGACCAGGCCGTCGACAACGACTACATCGCCTCGGCGCTGCGCACCGTGCGCACCCACCTCGTGCGGGTGCGGCGCATGGCCCGCGACAAGCCCGACCGCCTCGCGGCCTCGGCGGCCGAGCACCGCACGATCGCCGCAGCCCTCGGCGCGCGAGACGGCGACCTCGCCGCCCACGCCACGCACGTGCATCTGCACAACGCGCTCACCGGCATCCTCGACTCCCTGACAGCCAACCCAGAAGGTGTGAAATGACCGTCACCCACCACGTCCGCGTCCACCGCAGCGACGAGAACCTCGCTCGCGAAGACCAGCTCGCCTGGAAGATCGCCGAGGTCGCCGCCGATCCGGTCGAGGTCGAGCAGGACGTCACCGACATGATCATCAACCGCATCATCGACAACGCGTCGGTCGCCGCGGCATCGCTCACTCGCGGCCCCATCAACGCGGCCCGCGCCCAGGCGTTCAGCCACCCCGTCTCGACCGGCGGCATCGGCGCCACGGTCTTCGGCGCGGCGCTCGATCACCGCACCAGCCCCGAGTGGGCGGCCTGGGCCAACGGCGTGGCCGTGCGCGAGCTCGACTACCACGACACGTTCCTCGCGGCCGAGTACTCGCACCCGGGTGACAACATCCCGCCGATCCTCGCCGTCGCCCAGCACGTACAGGCCGACGGTCGCGCGCTGCTGCGCGGCATCGCCACCGGTTACGAGATCCAGATGGACCTCGTGCGCGCGATCTGCCTGCACAAGCACAAGATCGACCATGTCGCGCACCTCGGCCCGTCGGCCGCAGCAGGCATCGGCACCCTGCTCGGCCTCGACGTCGAGACGATCTATCAGGCCGTCGGCCAGGGTCTGCACACCACCACCGCCACCCGCCAGAGCCGCAAGGGCGAGATCTCGACCTGGAAGGCGCACGCCCCGGCGTTCGCCGGCAAGCTCGCGGTCGAGGCCGTCGACCGGGCGATGCGCGGCCAGACCAGCCCCGCCCCGATCTACGAGGGCGAAGACGGCGTGATCGCCTGGATGCTCGACGGCAAGGATGCCGCCTACGAGGTGCCGCTGCCCGCCGCGGGCGAGGCGAAGCGTGCGATCCTCGACTCGTACACGAAGGAGCACTCGGCCGAGTATCAGGCGCAGGCGTGGATCGACCTCGCCCGCAAGCTCGGCACCGAGAACCCGGCGCTGCGCGACCCCGCGAACATCGAGGCCGTCGTGCTGCACACCAGCCACCACACGCACTACGTGATCGGCTCGGGCGCGAACGACCCGCAGAAGTACGACCCCACCGCATCGCGCGAGACGCTCGACCACTCGATCCCGTACATCTTCGCCGTCGCCCTGCAGGACGGCGGCTGGCACCACGTCGACTCGTACACCCCCGAACGTGCGGGCCGCGAAGACACCGTCGCGCTGTGGCACAAGATCACCACGGCCGAGGATGCCGAGTGGACGCGCCGCTACCACTCGGAAGATCCCGATGTGAAGGCGTTCGGCGGTCGCGTCGAGTTCCGCCTGACCGACGGCACGACCGTCGTCGACGAGATCGCGGTCGCCGACGCGCATCCGCTCGGCGCCCGTCCGTTCGCACGGGACAACTACATCGCGAAGTTCCGCCTGCTGGCCGAGCCCGTGCTCGAGCCCGCCGAGATCGAGCGGTTCCTCGAGCTGGTGCAGCGTCTGCCCGAGCTCACGGCGGCCGAGGTCGGCGAGCTGTCGATCATCGCCAAGCCCGGCCTGCTCGAGGGTGCCGACGCCCCGAAGGGCCTGTTCTGATGCTGTACTCCCACGTCACCCCGGCCGAGAAGCGCCGCCTGTTCCGCGAGCGGCTCGAGAGCGGTGAGCTGCTGCGGTTCCCCGGCGCCTTCAACCCGCTGAGCGCCCGACTGATCGAGCAGAAGGGCTTTGACGGGGTCTACATCTCGGGCGCGGTGCTCTCTGCCGACCTCGGAGTCCCTGACATCGGCCTCACCACACTGACCGAGGTCGCCGGCCGGGCCAAGCAGATCGCGCGGATGACCGACATCCCCGCGATCGTCGATGCCGACACCGGCTTCGGCGAGCCGATGAACGTCGCCCGCACGATTCAGGAGCTCGAGGACGCAGGCCTCGCCGGCACGCACATCGAGGACCAGATCAACCCGAAGCGCTGCGGCCACCTCGACGGCAAGAGCGTGGTCGACGAGAGCACGGCGATCCGTCGCATCCGCGCGGCCGCCGACGCGCGTCGCGACCCGAACTTCCTGATCATGGCGCGCACCGACATCCGTGCGGTCGAGGGACTCGATTCGGCGATCGATCGCGCCAAGGCGCTGGTGGATGCCGGGGCCGATGCGGTCTTCCCCGAGGCGATGCGCACGCTCTCGGAGTTCGAGGCGATGGCGGAGGCGCTCGACGTGCCGATCCTCGCCAACATGACCGAGTTCGGCAAGAGCGACCTGTTCTCGGTCGACCAGCTGCGGGATGCCGGTGTGAACATGGTCATCTGGCCCGTCTCGCTGCTGCGCATCGCGATGGGCGCGGCGGGCCGTGCGCTCGATACGCTGAACGAGGAGGGGCACCTCACCTCGAAGCTCGGTGAGATGCAGCACCGTGCCGATCTCTACGACCTGATCGACTACGAGTCCTACAAGGAGTTCGACTCGGGCGTCGCAGGCTTCACCGTCACGAAGGAGTGAGCATGACCGAGCCGGACATCAAGAAGGGCCTCGCCGGGGTCGTCGTCGACACGACAGCGATCTCGAAGGTCAACCCCGAGACGAACAGCCTGCTCTACCGCGGGTACCCCGTGCAGGAGCTGGCAGCGACCCAGCCTTTCGAGGCGGTCGCCTACCTGCTGTGGCACGGCGAGCTGCCGACGTTCGAAGAGCTGGCGGCCTTCCGCGCGCAGGAGCGCCCGCATCGAGCCCTGACCGACAACGTCAAGGCGGCGATCGACCTGATCCCGCTCGAGGCGCACCCGATGGACGAGGTGCGCACGGCTGTCAGCCTGATCGGCGCCTCCGACACGAACGCCGGCGGGTCTGTGCTCGATGCCGGCGGCAGCCCCGAGGAGAACCTCGAGCGCAGCATCCGCCTGTTCGCCGCTCTTCCGGCGATCGTCGCCTACGGCCAGCGCCGACGCCGCGGCGAGGAACCGATCGCGCCGCGCGACGACCTCGACTACTCGGCGAACTTCCTCTGGATGACGTTCGGCGAAGAGCCCGATGCGGTCGTCGTCGACGCGTTCAACCGCTCGATGATCCTGTACGCCGAGCACTCGTTCAACGCCTCGACCTTCACGGCCCGCGTGATCACGTCGACCCTCAGCGACCTGTACTCGGCCGTGGTCGGCGCGATCGGCGCGCTCAAGGGGCCGCTGCACGGCGGCGCGAACGAGGCCGTGCTGCACATCTTCGACGAGATCGGCGAGGCCTCGAACGTCGTGCCGTGGCTCGACAAGGCTCTGGCGGAGAAGCGCAAGATCATGGGCTTCGGACACCGCGTCTACAAGAGCGGCGACTCGCGGGTGCCGACGATGAAGGCGGCACTCGACACCCTGGTCGAGCACTACGACAAGGCAGAGGTGGCAGAGCTCTACGACGCTCTCGAGTCGGAGTTCGTGGCGCGCAAGGGCATCTACCCGAACCTCGACTACCCGTCGGGCCCCGCGTACAACCTGATCGGCTTCGACACTCTCACCTTCACCCCGCTGTTCGTCGCGGCGCGGGTGACCGGCTGGACGGCCCACGTCATCGAGCAGGCCGGCGCCAACGCGCTGATCCGCCCGCTGTCGTTCTACGACGGTGTCGACGAGCGGCACATCGAGGGCTGACCGCTCACCGCGTACCGCTCACCGCAGACGCAGAGATGCCCGGGCCCTCCGCGGACCCGGGCATCGCTGTGTCAGGGGATCAGGCCAGCTCGATCACCGACCACGACAGCGGCGGCAGTGTCGCGCGCACCGCGCCGTCGACGACCTCGGCACCCGCCAGCGGCACCATGTGCACGGCATCCTGCGTGGTCTCCAGGTTCGCGGTGTGGCGGTCGCCGCCCTCGGGGATCGTCAGGGTCTCGGCGTTCACGACCCGGAGCCCCGTGAGTCCGCGGAGCTCCACCGTCAGGTCGCTCTCCTCATCGAGCGAGCGGTTCGCGACGAAGACGACGACGCGTCCGGTCTCCTCATCCCAGGTGGCTGCCGCGTCGACCGCGTCGACCCCGCCGTAGCGCTTGGTCTCGATCTGCGGCGCCGACACCGCGAGGCGCAGGATGCGGCCCTTCGCGAGACGAGCCATGCGCTCGAAGGGCCAGAAGCTCGTCTGACGCCACGCCGGACCGTTCTCCTCCGAGCGGATCGGCGCGATCACGTTCACGAGCTGCGCCTGGTTGGCGATCTTCACGCGGTCGCCGTGGCGCAGGAGGCTGTTGAGCAGCGTGCCGACGACCACGGCATCCGTCACGTTGTAGCTGTCTTCGATCAGACGCGGATGCTTCTTCCACCCGGCCTTGGCGATCTCGACCGACTCGACGTCGTTGAACTGCACCTGGTCCCACACGTTCCACTCGTCGAACGAGATGTCGACCTGCTTGGTGTGCTTGCCTGCGGCCTTCACGGCGTCGATCGTCGCGATGACGCCGTCGATGAAGGCATCCATGTCGACCGACTCCGCGAGGAACGACTCGGCGTCGCCGTCGTGCTCCTGGTAGTACGCGTGCATCGAGATGAAGTCGACCTCGTCGTAGGCGTGGGTCAGAACCGTGTTCTCCCAGGTGCCGAACGTCGGCATCGACCGGCCGGACGAGCCGACCGCGACGAGCTCGATGGTCGGGTCGACGAGCTTCATGGCCTTGGCCGACTCCTGGGCCAGGCGTCCGTACTCGGTCGCGGTCTTGCCGCCGATCTGCCACGGTCCGTCGAGCTCGTTGCCCAGGCACCACAGCTTGATGTCGAACGGCTTCTCGGCGCCGTTCTTGCGACGGAGATCCGACCAGTAGGTGCCGCTCGGGTGGTTCGCGTACTCGACGAGCGAGCGGGCCTCTTCGACGCCGCGGGTGCCGAGGTTGATGGCCTCCATGACCTCGACGTCGGCCTCCTTCGCCCAGTCCATGAACTCGTGCAGACCGAACGCGTTGGTCTCGATCGTGTGCCAGGCGCCGTCGATGCGCACGGGGCGATCCTCGACGGGGCCCACCCCGTCTTCCCAGCGGTAGCCGGAGACGAAGTTGCCCCCGGGGTAGCGGACCACGGTCGGACCCATCTCCTTCACCAGGGCGAGGACGTCCTGACGGAAGCCGCGCTCGTCGGCCTGCGGGTGCCCCGGCTCGTAGATGCCGGTGTACACGCAGCGCCCCATGTGCTCGACGAACGACCCGAAGAGCCTCCGGGGGACGTCGGCGATGGTGAAGTCGCGGTCGATGGTGATGCGGGCCTGAGACATTGCTCTCCTAGATTTCTGGCTCTCGAGCCGGGTGGGGGACTACTGACCGCCGAAGCCGCTGGTCGCGACTCCCTTGACGATCTGCTTCTGGAAGATGATGAACACGATGATCAGCGGCAGCGCCGCGAGCACGGCCTGCGCCATGACCTGGGCGTACTGCACGCCGTAGGCGCTGATGACCGTCTGGAGTCCGACCGGCAGCGTCATCAGTGTGGTGTCGTTGATGACGAGGAACGGCCAGAGGAAGTTGTTCCACGCGCCGATGAACACGAAGATCGCGACGGATGCCAGGATCGGCCGCGAGAGCGGCAGCACGATCGACCAGAAGATGCGCAGTCGGCTTGCGCCGTCGACCCGCGCCGCATCTTCGAGCTCGATCGGGATCGCGTCGAAGAAGCGCTTCAGGATGAACACCATCGCCGGGGCGACGACCTGCGGCAGGATCAGACCCCAGTAGGTGTCGATCATGTTGAACGCGAGCATCTCGTAGAACAGCGGGATGATCAGCACCTGCGGCGGCACCACGATCGAGGCGATGATCGCCACGAACAGCCACTTGCGACCGGTGAAGTCGAGTCGAGAGAACGCGTAGGCGGCCAGGGCCGAGATGGTCAGCGTGATCAGGGTCACGGCGATCGAGGTCCACAGGCTGTTGAACGCCCAGGTGTAGACGTTGCCCTGCGACAGGATCGCCGTGAAGGCCTCGACCGTCGGCCCGGTGGCGCCGATCCACGACGGGTCGCCGCTGGCGGCATCCGTCTCGGTCTTGAAGGCGGTCGCGACCGCCCACAGGAACGGCAGCAGCCAGCCGACCGCGAGGATGATCAGCACGACGAGAGCGCTGATGCGGAGGGCGCCGAACGGCTTCTGACCCGGCAGGTGCGAGCGGCGGGCGCGCGCGGGCTTGGCGGTGGTGATGGTCTCGGTGAGAGTGGCGGTGGACATCACAGCTGCGACTCCTTCCGGCGGCGCGAGATCAAGGCCTGCGCGACGCCGATGATGACGATGAGAGCGAAGAACACATAGGAGATCGCGGCCGAGTAGCCGAATCGGTAGCTGACGAAGCCGGCTTCGTAGATGTACTGGACGATCGAGCGGGTGGTGTCGCTCGCGACGCCGCCGAGCATCTGGTACGCCTGGTCGAACAGCTTGAGCGACGCCAGGATCTGCAGGATCAGGATCAGGACGGTCGCGGGGCCGAGCTGCGGGAGCGTGATCGACCAGAACTGCCGCCACGGGCCCGCGCCGTCGAGGGATGCCGCTTCGTACTGCTGCGGCGGGATGTTCTGCATCGCCGCGAGGTAGAGCAGGAAGTTGAATCCGACCGTCCACCAGACGGTGGCGATCACGATCGACAGCATGTTCGTGTCGGGGTTCTGCAGCCAGGCGAGCGGCTCGAGACCGAAGGCCTTCAGGATGTTGTTGGCCGCGCCGATCTGCGGGTTGAAGATCCAGACCCAGATCTGCGAGATCACGGTCGAGGCGAGCAGGTACGGCATGAAGAACGACAGCCGCCACAGCCACTGGCCGGGGATGCCGCGGTCGACGAGTGCGGCCATGATCAGAGCGATCGCGACGAGCGGGACAGTCGAGAGCAGCGTGAACCACACCGTGTTGCCCATCGAGCGCCACATGACCGGGTCGGCCAGTGCCTCGGCGTAGTTCGCGAAGCCGACGAAGGCGCCGCCTGCGCCGGTGAGCGACTGGTCGGTGAAGCTGAGGATGATGCCGTGCACGATCGGCCAGGCGAGGAACAGCACGAAGGCGATGAGGAACGGGGCGAGGAACGCCCAGCTGATGAGCTGCTCGCGGTTGCGAGAGCCGGCGCGACGGATCGGCAGCGCGGCCTTGGAGCCGGTGACGATCGTGCGGGTGGAGTCGGTTGCCGTGGTCATGATGCGAAC
Organism: Microbacterium sp. Leaf159; assembly: GCF_001423615.1. GTDB lineage: Bacteria > Actinomycetota > Actinomycetes > Actinomycetales > Microbacteriaceae > Microbacterium. Next base: position 89,572 of record NZ_LMOU01000003.1, read on the forward strand.
TTCCCCTCGGGATCAGCCGGGTTCGGCTGGCTGAGGAGCGTGTTCACGCGGGCCTCGAACCGGTCGATCGCGGCGGCGGGGTCGTCGCCCGAGAGCAGCACGCCCTGCACGGCGGCGCCGAACTCGCCCTGGAAGTTCGATCCTGATCCGGTGAACCACGCGGTCGGGTCGTAGACGACGTGCTGAGCGGCCTCGGCATAGTGCGCCTGCGGGATCAGGTCGTCGTACTCGGGGGATTCGGTGACGGGAAGGAAGGCGGGGATGTGTCCGGCTTCTGCCCAGCCGAACGAGCCCTTCAGCATGTCGGCGACGAACTGGTAGGTCAGGTCGCGCTTCTTCTCGTCGGCGTTGGTCTGGTGCGGCAGCACGAACGAGTGCGAGTCGGCGTAGACCGCCGGCGTGCCGTAGAGAGTGGGGATCATGGTCGCGTCGAACGGGATCCCGGCGTTCTGCATGGTGCGCAGCTCCCAGACTCCGGTGAACAGCATCCCGCTCTTGCCGGTCGCGAATTCGGCGACGGCGCTGCCGTAGTCGGCCTGCGCGAGGGCGATCTCGCCGTCGAGCAGGGTGCGCATGAGCGAGAGCGATTCGACCGCGGCATCCTTGTCGATCACGGCCTTGCCCCCAGGCGGGAGCTCCATCGCGCCGCCGTGCTGCGAGTAGAAGGTGTAGAAGAGGCGCCACATCTGGGCGCCGTCGCCGAGGTAGCCGTACGAGAGCGCATGGCCGTCGGCCTGGCCGCCGATCGTGCGCAACTGGTCGACGAACTCGTCGGGGGAGGAGGTCTCGATCAGGCGGCCGTCGCTGTCGAGCACACCCGCGGCGTCGCAGATGTCGGTGTTGAACATGGCGACGAACGGATGCGCGTCGAGCGCGATGCTGTACATGTTCTCGCCGACGAAGCCCTTCTCCCAGATGGGCTTCGGGAACTTCGTGCTGTCGACGCCGAGCGAGGAGAGCCGGTCGAGGTCCCACGTGTCGAGCAGGCCCCCAGGAGCCCAGCCGACGGTGCGGGTCGCATGCATGATCGCGACATCGGGGGCCCGGCCACCGGCGCCGGCCATCGCGAGCTTCGTGTAGTACGGGGTGCCCCAGGCGAGGACCGTGGGTCGGATGCGGTACGCGCTCTGCGCGGAGTTCGCGGTGTCGAGCAGCTGCGACATGGTGACGCCGTCGCCGCCCGAGAGCAGATGCCAGAACTGCAGGGTCGTGGTGTTCGAGCCGGGGACGGTGCCGGGGGCGCAGCCGGCGAGCAGGGCTGCTGCGGCTGTGACCGATGCTGCGGTCAGGAACTGCCGTCTGGACATATCGAGCGGGGGCGTCATCGTCACTCCTTCGTGACTGCGGGCGGGATCGAGGTACATCATTACATCGATGTAATCGCGGGCGCAAGAGGGATCGTGAGCGGGCCGGTCGCCACGGGATGCCGCGCGGCTGCGCGCGTCAGGGGCGGTAGCCGCGCGGAGTGCCCTGCGTGCTGTCGCGCTCGAGCAGGTGGTGCGAGAGGGTGAGAGCCCTGGGTGGGGTCGCCCGGTCGTCGATGCGTGACTCGAGCAGCCCCAGCGCCGCATCCGCGAAGGCACGACGATCGAAGGCGATCGTCGTGAGCGACGGCGAGGTGTAGCGCGAGAACTCGACGTCGTCGAAGCCTGTCACGATCACATCGCCCGGCACGCTCACGCCGTGGTCGTGGAGGGCGTGCAGGGCGCCGAGAGCCAGCGAATCGGTGAAGGCGACGATCGCGTCGAACGCGACGCCACGGCCCAGCAGCGTCTGCACGCCATCGGCTCCGCCGGTCATCGACCACGGCATCGGGTTGATCTCGAGCGCGGTGTCTCGTGCGATGCCGGCCTCGCGCAGGGCGTCGTGCACGCCCTCGAGGCGCAGACGGCTGGTCGCCGTGGCGACCGAGGGGTCGTCGTCGGCGCCGATCACCGCGATGCGAGTCGCGCCACGCGAGAGCACATGCCGAGTGACGTCGGCGGCTGCCCGGCGGCTGTCGATGCGCACGTGGTCGGCCCTGTTCTGCTCGACCTCGCCCAGCACGACGAGCGGAGGAAGGCGATCGGCGTACTTCAGCACGCTGTCTTCGAGGCGGATGGGGTTGAGGATCAGCCCATCGACGAGATGGGCGCGAGCGCGAGAGACCAGCTCCCTCTCGCGCTCGGGGTCGGTCGCCGTCTCTTCGATCTGCACGGCGAGCCCACGTTCGTGGGCGGCGTCGACGAGGCGGTGCATCAGCTCTGCCGAGAAGGCGGTCGCCAGATCCGGCAGAGCCACGGCGATGATTCCGGAGCGACCCTTGCGGAGTCCTCGGGCGCTGAGGTTGGGCACGAAATCGAGCTGCGCCATCGCCGCCTCGACCTTGACGCGGGTCTCGTCTCGCACGGCCACCGTGCGGGTGACGACGTTCGAGACGGTCTTCGTCGAGACTCCCGCCAGAGCGGCGACGTCTTTCATCGTCGCGCGGGGAGGCGGCATCGCTGTCATCCGGTCAGCCTATCCATGCGCGTCGTCATCGTCGCTGCTCCATCGATGGAGGCAGAGGCCGCCTGACTAACATGGCGCCATGACCATCGAACGCAACTGGGCAGGCAACCTCACCTATCGCGCATCCGCGGTCGAGCATCCGTCTTCGATCGAGGAGCTGCAGTCGCTGCTCGCGCGCGGCGGGTCCGTGCGGTTCCTCGGCTCTCGGCACTGCTTCAACGACATCGCCGACACCGACGGGGTGCTCATCGCGCTCGACCGGCTGCCCGTCGTGTTCGAGATCAATGACGCCCGCGACGCCGTGCGCGTCTCGGGCGGGCTGCGCTACGGCGACATCGCGCCGCGCCTCGGGGCGGAGGGGCTTGCTCTCGCGAACCTCGCTTCGCTGCCGCACATCTCGATCGCCGGGGCCGTGGCCACGGGCACGCACGGGTCGGGCGATGCGACCGGGTCGCTGGCGACAGCGGTGCGCGCTCTGACGATCATCACCCCGGCCGGTGAGGCGCGGACGCTCTCACGCGGTGACGCGGACTTCGACGGCGCGGTCGTGAGCCTCGGGGCGCTCGGCGCCGTCGTCGAGGTCACACTTGACGTCGAGCCGACCTACGACGTCGCACAGCATGTGTTCGAGCATCCGTCGTGGGATGCGATCCTCGCCGACTTCGACGAGGTCACGGGCATCGGCACGAGCGTCAGCATCTTCTCGACCTGGACCCGCACCGACATCGCCGACCAGATCTGGGTCAAGCAGCGTCACCCCGAGGCGCATGAGCTCGTCCGCGACGACCTCTTCGAGCGGCTCGGTGCGGAGCCGGCGACGGCGAAGCGGCATCCGATTCTCGGCGTCGATCCTGTCGCCTGTACCGAGCAGCTCGGCGAGCCGGGGCCGTGGTTCGAGCGGCTCGCGCACTTCAAGCTCGAGTTCACGCCGTCGGCCGGCGCCGAGATCCAGAGCGAGTACCTGGTGCCCCGCGCAGACGCGGTCGCCGCGATCCAGGCGGTACGCACGCTCGCCGGTCAGATCGCACCGCTGCTGCTCGTGAACGAGATCCGCACGGTCGCCCCTGACTACCTCTGGCTGAGCTCGTCGCAGGGGACGGATGCCGTCGGCATCCACTTCACGTGGAAGCCCGACGAGGCGGCGGTGCGTGCGTTCCTGCCGACGCTCGAGGCGCTTCTGCCGGCGACCGCCCGCCCGCACTGGGGCAAGGTCTTCACCCTCGACCCGGCGGAAGTGCGTTCGCGCTACCAGCGGTGGGACGACTTCGCCGCGCTCGCCGCCCGATTCGACCCCGAGCGCCGGCTCGTGAACCCGTACCTGGAGCGCCTCGGGCTGTAGAGCTCTTCCGTTCCGCTCGTCCGAATGGCCCCATCTCGCATCGAGGTGGGGCCATTCGCGTGAGTCGGGCACCGCTCGAAACTGCATCCCGGAACATCGGTATGCGCGACTCCGATGCCGATTACGTACTCGTATGAGGACGTAGCGTTGTCATTTGTGACCTTCGGGAGGTGCGATGACGGACGTGGAGACCGACGAGCTGCGAGCCTTCGCGACGAAGGCGGCGAGTCTGCGGAGTGACTTCGGTTCGGCGGTGGTTGCCCAGTCGTCGGGCCTGGGGGCGGGGCCGATCACCGCGGCGGTGGCTCGATTCGGTGACACCTGGACGACGGCATTGGGGCGGCGTCTCGGAGACGTCGACATGGTGGCGGAGAATCTGCGGCAGACGGCCGAGGTGTTCGACCGGGGCGATGACGCGTCGCGCAGCGAACTCGACCAGATGATCTGGGCCGAGAGCGACTACTGATGTCCGAACTGGGGGCGACGACGGATCCGGTCGCGCTGGTGCCCGGATCGTGGGCCGCGGCGCACACGGTCGCGGCGGCGTGGCGGTCTCGGTCCGAGGCCGCCACGGCGCTTCATGACGGGTTGCGTCGCCTCGAAGTCGATTCCGCGTGGACCGGGCACCCGTATGAGAAATACCTCGAGCGGGCCGAGTACGTGCGGTCGTCCTGGCAGAAGTGCAGTGAGCACCTGATGAACGGCGCCGCCGCTCTGTCGGCCTATGGGGATGCTCTGCGGTGGGCGCAGGACGAAGCCGCACGCGCCATCGACTTGTGGGAGCAGGCGGAAGCAGCGACGATCGCTTCACGCCAGGAGCACCAGATGAAGGTGCGCGAGCTGGAACGCGACCTTCACCTGCGACCCGTCGAACTCGACGTCCCGTTCATCGATGGCGGGGCGGACCTGCGCGCACAGGCGGTCGACGTCTTGACGAACGCGCGCGGTGTGCTGAATCGGTATGCCGTCGACGCCGCGAACGCCATCCATGATGCGGCGGATGCGGCGCCCCTGCAGACACCGAAGCAGGCGGAAGGCGCAAAGAACTGGGCGGTCGCGGGGGCGATCGGCACGGTCATGTTCGAGACCGCCGTGCTCAACCCGGCGATCGAGCAATTGAACTTCATCGCCTCGATGGGCACCGCGCTCATCAACCACCCCGACATCCTCCTCGAGCTCCTCGGGGGAGTCGCGCTCGTGGTCGGGGGCGGCACGATGATCGGCGGCGGAGGTGCGCTCGCGCTCACCGGGGTGGGAGCTGCGCCCGGTGGCGGTCTCGCCTGGGTCGGTGTAGGCGTCGCCGGCGCAGGACTCGCCGCAGCCGGGCACGCCGGGACCCGATGGATGAACGAGGCGACCGGTGACGACGCGGTCTCCATCGCTCAGCGGCCGCCGCCGCATCCCGAACATGGTGGCCGTGACGTCCTCGGTCACTACAACGGCGATGGACAGCGCCCCTGGGTCGACACCGAGAAGCTCGGGTTGGATCGAGTCGCGGAGAGCACCGGTGCAGATATCGTCCGCGACAAAGTACGTGCGACGATCGAGGGGTTCCGCCAACCCGGAGCGACTTCCGATCAGCACCGGTACTTCGATGGTCTATTCAGCAACGGCGACGGGACGTGGACGGCGATCGAGGTGAAGGGCGGCACCGGATCCCGCGATGCAGCTCAGAGGGGATTCGACGCGATGGTCAGTGTCGAGCGACCTGCGACCGCGACGTTGAATGGTCAGACCATTCGGATCGTGGACGTGATCCTCAAACATGTTCCGTGAACCGAATACTCCAGAATCAGAGAGAGTCACCTGATGGCGATCACACGCACACATGTCACACAGCAGAACGGCTACAGCCGCATGGCGTTGATCGACAGCATCAGGCCGTACCCGGAGCAGATCCGATACTCGCTGAATCGGATGAACGGCTCGTCGTTCTGGGCGTGGAGCCTGTGGCGCGCACCAGAAGGTGCGGACCTGCTGGAGAGCATCCCGTTCAGCGAGGAGTACATGCAGTGCGCCGGCACCGCCGATGCACTGGCACTGGAGGTTCGCCGCATCGAGGCCGACGGCACCCCCCACCAGTACGCGATCGGCAAGCCCGGCGGTGACCGCACCGGGGAGCCCACCGAGGTGATCCACTACGACGACGGTCGCCACAGCACCACGGTCTACCCACACGAGGTCTTCACCGCCGACGAGGCGGCGGTCATCTTCTACACGTATTTCCTCACCGACGAGGTGTCTCAGCCATACGAGCTCCGCGATCTGCACCTGAGCTGGCCGACGCCCGAGCCCGACGAGGGTCAAGGTTGATGCGCATCCGCGTCGAACACGAGCCGCTGGCCCAGTCGATCGCCGTTCTCGCCGACACCGCGCAGCAGATCCGAGCGCTTCTCGAAGACCTGGACTCCGAAGCAACCGAGCTGAAGCACCTGTGGACCGGGCACGCCCAAGACGCCTACTCCCGCGCTCACCGCGAATGGAGCGAGTGTGCCGACGGCATGCAGACCGCTCTCACCAGCGCCGCGACCGCCGCAGCCCGTGCTCAAGCGCGCACTCGCGAAGCCGAAGCCCACGTCGCCGGCCTCTGGAGCTGAATCACTCCGTCGGGATCCAGACCCGCATGGTCGACGGACCGCGCCGAGCCCAGTCGTGATACGCGATCAGCGGGGCATCGACAGTGTCGCCCGTCGAGCGATGCCGCACCGGCAGCACCACATGACCCTCGCGCTCGACGGGCTCTCCCGCAACGATCGCGTCGCCGACATCGGCTCCGAGATCGATCGACTCGAGCGCCAGAACTTCGGGGCCTCGTTCGATCACGACGCTGCCTCGCACCGCATCCACCATCGGATTCGGTGACGTGGCCCGCGCCACGATCGGCAGGTTCAGCTCGACGACGTCGCCGGCGCGGAACGATCGCGTCACCGACACAGAGCCGACGGCGGCGGGCTCCGACGACTCGTCCTCGCCCGAGCGCACTCGCACGAGCGCGCCCTCGGCCCACGCCGGCACCCGCAGCGTCAGCGTGAACTCGGCATCCTCGGCGATCGTGACGCGAACATCGCCCTCGACGGGGTAGGCCGTCGACACGTCGAACGCCGCGACGCGGCCGTCGGGCAGCGTCGTGCGCACGGTCGACGGTGCGTACTGGTGCAGCTGCACGCCGTCCTCATCGGCCGTGGCCACATACGCCGCGAGACTGGCGAAGGTGCGGGCCACGTTCGGCGGGCAGCAGGACACCTCGAACCAGGGCGCGCGCAGCGATGACGAGGCGCGCGGCGACGTGGCATCCGGATCCGCAGGAATCCCCGGCGTGCGCTGATGCAGCGTGTTGGCGTAGAAGAACGAGCGTCCGTCGTCACCGGGCGAGGTCGCGACGACGTTGAACAGGGTCCGCTCGATCAGGTCGGCGTACTGCGCCTCACCGGTGGCGAGCAGCAGCCGCCACGAGAACATGATCGAGCCGATCCCGGCGCAGGTCTCGGAGTAGGCGCGATCCGGCGGCAGCTCCCAGTCGTCGCCGAACGCCTCGTCCTGATGGTGCGACCCCTGGCCACCGGTGACATAGGTGCGGCGCTCGACCGTGCGATCCCATTGCGACCGCAGCGCGTCGAGCAGCGACCCGTCGGACAGCTCGGCGGCGACGTCGGCCGCAGCCGACGACAGGTAGTTCGCCCGCACGGAGTGCCCGCGAAGAGCCTCGGCGTCGCGCACCGACACGTCATCCTGGAAGTAGCTGCGCCCCCATTCGATCTCGCCCAGCGACCCACGCCCGTGGCGCTCGACGAACAGGGCGGCCTGGTCGATGTAGCGCTGCTCGCCGAGTGCGCGACCGAGCTCCGCGAGACCGACCTCGACCTCGGCGTGCCCGCAGATCGCGTCCCGGCCTTCAGAGCCGAACTCCCGGCAGACGAGGTCGGCCGCGCGTCGGGCGATGTCGATCAGCCCGTCGTCGGCATCCGGCCTCGTGCGCACCCGGGCGACGGCCGCCTGGAACAGGTGCCCGAGGCAATAGAGCTCGTGCCCCCACTGCAGCGCCGACCAGCGCTCGCCCTGACCGTCGCGCCCGAACATCGTGTTGAGGTATCCGTCGGACTCCTGCGCCGCGGCGACCCGGTCGACCACGCGACGGAACCGCTGCTCGAGGTCGTCGTCGGCTGCGGCATCCGTGCGGCCGATCTCCCAGGCCAGCGCCTCGAGATATTTGTAGATCTCGGAGTCGGCGAACTCGCGCCCGCGGCGTCCTGCGGGCAGGGTGCCGGCGGCGGCGAGATCGAAGTTCGGCAGCCATCCCTCGGACTCGAGTCGCGACTCGATGTGCGTGAGCGTGGCCGTTCCGTTGACGGCCTGGCGGTCGCCCCAGAATCCTCCGGTGATGCGCACCTCGCCCAGGCCGAGCGGGCGCAGGCGACCGCGCGTGGGGACCACGGGAGCGGCCGGTGTGGTGGTGTCGAACATGGTCATCCCTTGAAAGCGCCGGACATGAAGCCGCGCACGTAGTGTCGTTGCAGGATCAGGAAGAGCAGGATGCAGGGGAGTGCCAGCACGACGACCCCCGCCTCGGTCGCGCCGTAGTCGACGACGCCCTGCACCTGTCCTCGGAGGTTGGCCACCGCGAGCGGCAGCGTCATGCGGTTGGTGTCGTTGATGAGGATCAGCGGAGCCATGAAGTCGTTCCACGCCGTGAGGAACGCGAACAGCCCGACCGTGACGAGCCCCGGCTTGACCGCCGGGAGCAGCACCCGCCACAGGGCGCCCCAGCTGGAGCATCCGTCGACCATCGCGGCCTCGTCCATCTCCCTCGGGATCGACTCGAACGAGATGCGCATCATGAACATCGAGAACGGCAGCTGGAACATGGTGATCACGAGCGCGACGCCGACGAGCGAGTTCTGCAGCCCTACCGCGTTGAGGATCACGTAGAGCGGAATGAGCAGCGTCGCGTACGGCACCATCAGGATCGCGAGGGTCAGCAGGAACAGCGCGTTCTTGCCGGGGAACGAGAAGCGTGCGAACGCGTATCCGCCCAGCAGCGAGATGAACAGCGTGAGCGCCACCGTGAGCACCGACACGAAGAGCGAGTTGCCGAGGTACACCCAGATGCCGGCCTGGTACTCGCCGAGGGCGGCGTAGTTGCCGAAGCCCCAGCCGTCGGTCTGGCTGGTGCCGGCCATCGGGCTGATCGACGAGACGCCGGTCCAGATGAGCGGATAGAGGAAGATCACCGCGAGGGCTGTGGTGAACACCCAGTACGGGATGCCGAAGACGACGCGTGCGGCCTTCGAACGGTACCGAGGCGCAGTGGGCTGATGATTCGGGGCGACGATGGTGCGCGTCAGGGTCTGGGACATGGTTCTCAGCTCAGTTCTCATCCGTGCGGCGGAACGCGCGCAGCTGGAAGACGTTGACGACGATGAGTGCGAGCAGCACGATCACCGAGAGGGCGCCGGCGATGCCGAGGCTGTTCTGCCCCTGGAACGCGACGTTGTAGATCAGCTGCACGACGGTCATGGTGCTGTTGTCGGGGCCGCCCTTGGTGAGGATGTAGAACTGCTCGAACGCGAGCAGCGACCCGGTCACGCACATCACGGTCGTGAGCGCGAATGTCGGCTTGAGCAGCGGCACCGTGATGTCGCGGAACGTCTGCCACCGATTCGCGCCATCGATGCGAGCGGCCTCGTAGACGTCGTCGGGGATGCCCTGCAGTCCCACCAGCATCAGCAGCATGTAGAAGCCGGCGTAGCGCCAGACGATCAGGAAGATCGTCGACCACAGCGCGCCCTCCGGTGTGCCGAGGAAGGTGATGCCCCACGACTTCATCAGCTGCGCGAACGGGCCGGCGATGGGGGAGTACAGCACATAGAAGAGCAGCGAGGCGGATGCGAGACCGAGGGCACTGGGGATCAGGAACGCCGTGCGCAGGAACCCCTTCCACCGGGTCGATTCCTGCACGAGCAGGGCGAGTCCGAGACCGAGGCCGATCAGGATCACGGTCGTGATGACCGTGTACAGCAGGGTGAAGCGGATCGAATCCCAGAAGAGGCGGTGAGTGACGGCATCCGCGTAGTTCTCGGGGAAGTTGATGCCCTGGTTGCCGCTCAGCAGTGGCCAGTCGGAGGCCGACATCTGCACCACGAGCACCAGCGGGACGATGAAGAGCAGGGCGACGAAGATCGCCGTCGGGGCTGCGTACAGCCAGCCCTGCACCGGGCCGCCGAAGGCGGTGCGCCGTCTGCGGCGACGCAGCGGAGGTGCGGTCGAGGTCATCACGTTCTCTTTCGATCAGAAGTGCGGGGGCGTGCGGGAGGCGGGGGCGGCGCGATGCGCGTCGCCCCCGCGATGGGTCACTGCGACAGGATCGCGGTGATCTCCTCGTTGTCTGCCGGCACCGAGTCGTCGCCGTTCAGCACGGCGTTGCGCACCAGCGTCAGCCACGGGCTGCCCGGGGCGTTGAACGCCTGCTGGAAGTTCAGCGCGACCGGGGTGTCGCCCTGAGCCGCGACCTCGTTGATCGTGACCAGGCGCGGGTCGGCCGCGGCGTACTCGTTGTCGGCCAGGTCGCCGCGTGAGACGGCGTTGCCGTCCTTCGCGAGCACCTCGACCTGGGCATCCTCCGACATCATCCAGTTGAGGAAGTTCCAGGCCTGCGCGGCCTTCTTCGAGTCCTTCGAGATGCCGATGCCATCGCCGCCGACGAAGGTCGAGGCGCCGCCGTCGACACCGGGGATGCCGGCCACGCCCGCGTCGAACTCGAGGGAGGGGAGGAGGGTCGCCGGGAACGGCATCACGCCGACCTTGCCCTCGCTGAACGCGGCGGTCCAGGTGGGGCCGGCCTCATCGGTGGAAGAGGGGAGGATCGCCCCGGCATCCTGCAGCTCGGCCCACGTGTCGTAGACGGCCTGGGCGGAGTCGCCGTCGAGCAGGGATTCGGTGCCGTCGTCGCTCATGACCTCGTCGCCGGATGCCCAGATCGAGGGGAACCAGGTGAAGACCAGGCAGCCACCGCAGTTGAGGCCGGTCGCCGTGCCGTACGTGTCGGGCTTGTTCAGCGCCTGCACGGCCATGGCCGCCTCGGCGAACTCCTCGAGTGTGGCGGGTGCCTTCTCGGGGTCGAGACCGGCCTCGGCGAAGAGCTCCTTGTTCCAGAACAGCATCGACAGGTCGAGGGCGAACGGCAGCACGTATTCGGCGCCGTCGACCGTGCCGGCCGACAGGTGACCCGGGTTGATCTCATCCTTGAAGTCGAGGGCATCGATCTGCTCGGACATGTCCTGGAACAGGCCCTGCTGGGCCCAGTTGGGCACGTAGACGATGTCGGCGGCGAACAGATCGGGCAGGCCGCTGGAACCGGCTGCGGCGCCGACCTTGGCGACGTAGTCGTCGTTGGGGACGACAGTGAGCTCGACCTGGTTCTCATGGCTGGCGTTGTAGGCGTCGACGAGCAGCTTGGCCTGGCGCTCGATGGGCGCGCGGGTCCACAGCGTCAGCGTGGTGCCGTCGTCGGTGCCCTCGGCGGGGATGGGCTCGTCTGCGGCGGTGTCGTCGGCGGCGGGTGCGCAGGCGGCGAGACCGCCGACGAGCAGGCCGGCCGCGATGACGGCTGCTGCTGCCCGGCGTGCGGCGTGTGTACGGGTGGTGTTCATGGGCGGGGGCTCCTCTGGGCTCGTCCTCGAGCGGGTGCGGTGTGGCGCTTCGACAGTGCAGCGCCGGGTGTGGAGATGAGGTGGAGATCGGGTTCTCCGAAATCTACGAAAACCCTTTCGAAAGGTATAGCGTGGTTTCAGCGGGGGCGTCAACCCTCGTTCCGATAACCTTTCAGCAACAGGGAGTGGGATGAGCGATACGACGGCAGCACGGGCGGTGACCCTCGGCGACGTCGCCGCGCGCGCCGGAGTCTCGATCTCGACGGCCTCCAAGGCGCTGAACGACCGGGGCGACGTATCGGCGGCGACCCGGGCCAAGGTGCGCGCGATCGCCGATGAGCTCGCCTTCACGCCCAACGCCATGGCGCGCGGACTGCTCGCCGGGCGTACGGGAACCGTCGGGCTGCTCACCAGCGACCTCGAGGGTCGCTTCATGATCCCGATCCTGATGGGAGCCGAGGATGCCTTCGGCGCCGGTCGCATCAACGTGTTCCTGTGCGATGCGCGGGGTGACGCGATCCGCGAGCAGCACCATCTGAAGGAGCTGCTGAGCCGCCGGGTCGACGGCATCATCGTGGTGGGGCGGCAGACCGACCCTCGACCCTCGCTCGGGCAGGAGATCCCTGTACCGGTCGTCTACGCGTACGCGCCGTCGGACGACCCGCGCGACCTGTCGCTGACCCCGGACAACTACGCCGGAGGGCGTCTCGCGATCGAGCACCTGCTCGCGTGCGGGCGGCGGCGCATCGCGCACATCTCGGGCGACCCGACGTATGCCGCAGCCCAGGATCGCCTGGCCGGGGCCAGGGCTGCGCTCGGCGAAGCGGGGCTCGAGCTCGTGGGCGAGCCGATGTTCTCGGAGTGGACCGAGCACTGGGGGCGGGATGCTGCGGCGATGCTGCTGCAGCGGCATCCCGACATCGACGCCGTGTTCTGCGGATCCGACCAGATCGCTCGCGGCGTGCTCGATTCGGCGCGGGATCTCGGGCGCACAGTGCCCGACGACCTCGCCGTGATCGGCTACGACAATTGGGAAGTGCTCGCCACCAACGCGAGACCCGAGCTCACCAGCATCGACGCGAACCTGCAGCAGCTGGGGCGTCAGGCGGCCCTCCGCGTATTCGATGCGATCGACGGCATCGACGTCGGCGAGGGTGCACACCACCTGCCCGTGCGGCTCGTGATCCGCGGATCGACCATCGCCCGGCGCTGAGCCGCCCTGGCGGGTCTTCGAATCGCGCAAATGACCCTTCTTCTTGGCGAAACAGGGCCATTTGCGCGATTCGAAGGCGGTCCGTCCGTTCAGGCGTGGTCGCGCCAGGAGTGCTGCGGGTCGAAACCCAGCACCCGACGGGCCTTGTCGATCGACAGCAGAGTCTCGTTCGGGCCGAACTCGCGGGCTACCGGAACATCGGGGAAGACCTCGGAGAGCAGCTCGGCGTTCGGGCGCGACATGACCGTGTCTGCCGCGGCGATGATGAAGTTGTCGAACCCGGGGGCCGCCACCTCGAGCGCGCGCTGCACGGCCTGGGCGCCGTCGCGGGCGTCGATGTAGCCCCAGAGGTTCCACTTGCGGCGCAGGGCGTCGGCATCGAAATCGGGGAACTCGGCGTAGTCCGCAGGGTTCATGACGTTCGAGAACCGCAGGGCCGTGATCGAGAGGTCGGGGTGCCAGCGCACGAGCTCTCGCGCCAGCTGCTCTTCGAGCGTCTTGACCAACGAGTAGACCGATTCCGGGCGGGCCGGGTAGTCCTCATCGACGGGCACATAGGGCGGCGGCACGTCGAACGGCAGCCCCAGCACGGTCTCGCTCGAGGCGTAGACGACGCGCCGGATGCCGAGGCGCACCGCCGCCCAGAAGACGTTGAACGTGGCCGGCATGTTGTTGTGGAAGGTGGCGACGTCACTGCGGATGCCGGGGGCCGGGATCGCGCCGAGGTGCACCACGGCGTCGATGCCGTCGTGCCGGTCGCCGACGGCAGTGAAAGCATCCACGACCTGGCCGTAATCCGTGAGGTCGACCTGCACGAAGTCCGGGCCGCGCGTGCCCGCCACGTCCATGCCGATGACCTCGTGGCCGTGGGCGCGGAGCTCCCGCGCGACGACGCTGCCGAGCTTGCCCGATGATCCGGTGAGTGCGATGCGCATGTCACCAGAGTGGCACGAAGGCGAGGTGGCCGGGCCGCTCGGCATACACTCGTCGGCGTGAGTGACACGAGCAGCGAGCCCCGCCGCACCGTCGGCGTGCGCGACGTCGCGGTGCTCGCCGGGGTGTCTCGGCAGACGGTGTCGCGGGTGCTGAACGATCACCCGGAGGTCGCCGCCGAGACCCGCGAACGGGTGCTCGCCGCGATGGCCGAGCTCGGCTACCGCATGAACAACGCGGCCCGTGCGTTGGGCACCCGGCGCTCCCGCACCCTCGGAGTGCTGGCCACCGACGCGCTGCACTACGGACCCTCGCGCAGCATCGCCGAGCTCGAGGCCTCGGCCCGCGAGGTCGGCTACTGGCTCAGTGCGGCCTTCGCGGATGCGGGCGATGCGGATGCCGTGGTCGCCGCCGTCGACCACCTCGTGATGCAGGGGGTCGAGGGCATCGTCGTCGTCGCGCCGCACGCCCACACCCTCGACGCGCTCGACGAGGTGCGCATCGGCGTTCCGGTCGTGACCCTGCACGCCGCCGACCGGGGTGCGCGTGGTCTCTCGGTCGACCAGGCGGCCGGAGCCCGACTCGCCGTCGCGGCGCTCGCTGAGGCGGGGCACACGCGCATCGCACACCTCGCCGGCCCCGCCGACTGGCTCGAGGCCGAGTCGCGCGCCGAGGGGTTCGCCGCCGAGCTCGACGCCCGTGGACTCGCCGCAGGGCCCGTGTTCGAGGGTGACTGGACCGCGGGATCAGGCTACGCGGCGGCGGATGCCGTGCGGGACTCTGGTGTGACGGCGGTCTTCGCGGCGAACGACCAGATGGCACTCGGGCTGCTCGGTGGCCTGCACGAGGCCGGGCTCACCGTGCCGGGCGACATCAGCGTGGTGGGCTTCGACGACACCCCGGATGCCGCCTACTACTGGCCGAAGCTCACGACCGTGCGGCAGGACTTCTCGGAGTTGGCGCGCCGCGCGGTCGCGGCGGTGCTGGCGGGGAGCGCCGGGGCTGCGGCATCCGACCTGCCTCCCGTGGCGCCCGTGCTGGTGACCCGCGATTCGGTCGCTCCACCGCGCTGAGCCGCGCTGGATTGCGGGGCCAGTTCTGCATGTGTCGCGCGGTGCGGGGTCAGTTCTGCACGTGAATACGCCGTATCCGATGCGAAAGTGACCCCGCCCGAGACGGGAGATGCGAAAGTGGCCCCGCACACCGCCCTGCCCCGCACCACACCGCCCCGCCGAGCGGTCGCCCGCGTCTTGACGGCCCGCCGACCCTCGTGACACACTTCTGTGACCGGTCACAGTGACCACCGCCGACCCTGAGGTACCCGTGAGCAACGAAGCCCCCGCTTTCTCTGACGAGAACGTCTTCTCCCCTGAGATCGCCGCATCCATCCAGGCCGTCCGCGAGGACGTCGCCCGTCTGCACGGCGAACTGGTCCGCTACGACCTCATCGTCTGGACCGGCGGCAACGTCTCGGGCCGAGTGCCAGGCGCCGACCTGTTCGTGATCAAGCCCTCCGGCGTCAGCTATGACGACCTCGCCCCCGAGAACATGATCCTGTGCGACCTCGACGGCGCCGTGATCCCCGGCACGCCCGGCAGTGAGCGCTCGCCCTCGAGCGACACCGCGGCCCACGCCTACGTCTACCGGAACATGCCCGAAGTGGGCGGCGTCGTGCACACGCACTCGACGTTCGCGGTCGCCTGGGCTGCTCGCGGCGAGGAGATCCCCTGCGTCATCACGGCGATGGCCGACGAGTTCGGCGGACCGATTCCGGTCGGCCCTTTCGCGATCATCGGCGACGACTCGATCGGCCGCGGCATCGTGCAGACCCTCAGCGGTCACCGCAGCCGCGCGGTGCTCATGCAGAACCACGGCCCGTTCACCATCGGAGTCGACGCAAAGGATGCCGTGAAGGCCGCCGTCATGGTCGAAGACGTGGCCCGCACCGTGCACTACGCCCGCGAGGCCGGGCCCCTGATCCCGATTCCGCAGGAGGCCATCGACAGCCTCTTCACCCGCTACCAGAACGTCTACGGACAGAACTCGGACGCCCGACGATGAGCGACACGACCCCCACCCCCAGCAACGAGGCGACCACCGCCCGCGACGACATCGCCGCCGGCCGCACGAGCCTCGGCATCGAGCTCGGCTCCACGCGCATCAAGGCCTGCCTGATCGGTCCGAACGCCACCGACGTGCTCGCCACCGGTTCGTTCGCCTGGGAGAACCGGCTCGAGGACGGACTCTGGACGTACGCGATCGACGAGGTCTGGGCCGGCCTCCAGGCCGCATATGCAGAGCTCGTCGCCGACGCGGAGAACCGTCACGGCGTGCGGCCCGAGACCTTCGGAGCGATCGGCATCTCGGCCATGATGCACGGCTACCTCGCGTTCGACGCGCAGGGCGAGCTGCTCACACCGTTCCGCACCTGGCGCAATACGAACACGGGCGCGGCGGCGACCGAGCTGACCGACCTGCTCGGTGTAAACATTCCGCTGCGGTGGTCGATCGCGCACCTGCACCAGGCGGTGCTCGACGGCGAGGCGCACGTGCCGCAGCTCGACTTCGTCACCACCCTCGCCGGATACGTCCACGCGAAACTCACCGACGAGCGCGTCCTCGGCGTCGGCGATGCATCCGGCATGTTCCCGATCGACTCGGCCACCGGCGACTACGACGACCGGATGCTGCAGGCATACGACGCGCTTGCCGCCGACCGTCTACCGGCGAGCGCGAAGAACCTGTTCCCGACCGTGCTTCCCGCGGGCGCCGCCGCCGGATCGCTCACCGAGGCGGGCGCAGCCCTGCTCGATCCGACGGGCGCCCTGCAGCCCGGCATCCCTTTCTGCCCGCCCGAGGGCGATGCCGGCACCGGCATGGTCGCGACGAACTCGGTGTCTCCGCGCACCGGCAACGTCTCGGCGGGAACGAGCATCTTCGCGATGGTCGTCCTCGAGCGCCCGCTCGCCGAGGTGCACCACGAACTCGACCTCGTGACGACCCCCGCGGGCGACGCCGTGGCGATGGTGCACTGCAACAACGGGGCCAGTGAACTGGCCGCCTGGGCGGGTCTCTTCACCCGTTTCTCGGCCGCAGCGGGCCAGCCCCTGAGCGACGATGCAGTCTTCGACACGCTCTTCCGTGAGGCGCTCGACGGCGAGGCGGATGCCGGTGGGCTGCTCGCCTACAACCACCTCGCAGGCGAGCCGATCGCAGGCCTCACCGAGGGGCGTCCGCTGTTCGTGCGCACCCCCGACAGCGCCTTCACGCTCGCCAACTTCATGCGCTCGCAGCTGTACGGCGTGTTCGGCACGCTCGCGCTGGGGATGCAGGTGCTCGCCGCCGAGGGCGTCGAGCTCGACCGCATGTTCGCGCACGGGGGCATGTTCCGCACCGCCGGGGTCGCGCAGCGCTTCCTCGCAGGCGCCCTCGGTGCTCCGGTCGCGGTGGGCGAGCTCGCCTCCGAAGGCGGGGCGTGGGGCATCGCCGTGCTCGCGTCGTACCTCGCGCACGCCGAGACGCAGACCCTCGGGGAGTACCTCGACGGCGACGTCTTCGCCTCGGCATCCCTCGCCGTCGCAGACCCCGACCCCGCCGACGTCGCCGGCTTCACGGCCTACCTCGACCGCTACCGCGCGGGCCTCGCCATCGAAGCCGCCGCGACCACCGCTCTCTGACCCCCCGCGAACTTCTTCACGCCGACCGGAACACCGAAGGACCTCTCATGCCCCGCACCCCGCTCACCACCTCGCTCGACGGCTACGAGGTCTGGTTCCTCACCGGCAGCCAGCACCTCTACGGCCCCGAGACGCTCGCGCAGGTCGCCGAGCAGTCGCAGGAGATCGCCCGCATCCTCGACGAGGCCGGAGAAGTTCCGGTCACCATCGTCTGGAAGCCGGTGCTGACGGATGCCGCAGCCATCAAGCGCACGGCCCTCGAGGCCAACGCCGACGACAAGGTCATCGGTCTGATCGCGTGGATGCACACGTTCAGCCCCGCGAAGATGTGGATCGCCGGTCTCGACGCGCTGCAGAAGCCGCTCGCCCACCTGCACACGCAGGCGAACGTCGAGCTGCCGTGGGCCGACATCGACTTCGACTTCATGAACCTGAACCAGGCCGCGCACGGCGACCGCGAGTTCGGCTACATCCAGACCCGTCTCGGCGTGCCCCGCAAGACCGTCGTCGGCCACGCGAGCGACCCGCGCGTTCGCCAGGAGATCGCGACCTGGCAGCGGGCCGCCGCCGGTCTCGCGGCATCCCGTTCGCTCAAGCTCGCCCGCTTCGGCGACAACATGCGTTACGTCGCCGTCACCGAGGGTGACAAGACCGAGGCCGAGCTGCGCTTCGGCGTGCAGGTCAACACGTGGGGCGTGAACGACCTGGCGGATGCCGTCGCCACGGCATCCGACTCCGAGATCGACGCCCTCGTGGCCGAGTACGAAGAGCTCTACGAGGTCGTGCCGGAGCTGCGCCGCGGAGGCGACCGCCACCAGTCACTGCGAGACGGGGCCGCGATCGAGATCGGTCTGCGGACGTTCCTCGAGGAGGGCGGCTTCGGCGCCTTCACCACCTCGTTCGAAGACCTCGGTGCGCTGAAGCAGCTGCCGGGCCTCGCGGTGCAGCGTCTGATGGCCGAGGGCTACGGCTTCGGTGCCGAGGGCGACTGGAAGACGGCGATCCTCGTGCGCGTCGCCAACGTGATGGGCGCGGGACTGCCCGGCGGCGCGAGCCTCATGGAGGACTACACCTACGACATGACTCCCGGCGATGAGCTGATCCTCGGGGCGCACATGCTCGAGGTCTCGCCCTCGCTCACGACTGCCAAGCCGACGCTCGAGATCCACCCGCTCGGCATCGGCGGCAAGGACGACCCGGTGCGCCTGGTCTTCACCGCCGACCCTGGTCCCGCGATCGTCGTGGCGCTCAGCGACATGCGCGACCGGTTCCGCCTCACCGCGAACGTCGTCGAGAACGTTCCGCCGCGCCAGTCGCTGCCGAAGCTCCCTGTCGGCCGCGCCGTCTGGAAGCCGCAGCCCGACTTCACCACCTCTGCCGCCGCCTGGCTCACCGCGGGTGCCGCGCACCACACGGTCATGTCGACGGCTGTCGGGCTCGAGGCCTTCCGTGACTTCGCCGAGATGGCCGAGGTCGAGCTGCTCGTGATCGACGATGCGACCACGCTCCCCGAGTTCCAGAAGCAGGTCCGCTGGAACCAGGCCTACTACCGACTCGCGCAGGGGCTGTGATGACGAAAGCGGGCCGGCCGCGGTCGGGGCGCCAGCTGCGCATCGCCGGGCACGGCTATGAGGCCGTGATCGCGAGCGTCGGCGCCTCGCTGCGTGTGCTCACGTTCGAGGGACGCGACCTGGTCGTGCCGTTCGATGCCGACGAGGTGCGCCCCGGATACCGCGGCACCACCCTGGCGCCGTGGCCCAACCGCATCGTCGACGGTCGCTACACCTTCGGCGGCGCCGAGCATCAGCTCGCGCTCACCGAACCCGCCCGCGGCCAGGCGCTGCACGGCCTGCTCGCGTGGGCGGAGTTCGAGGATCGTCTCGTGCTCGACGACCGCGTCGTGCTCGCGGCAGTGATCGAGCCGCAGACCGGATACCCGTTCCGCGTCGAGGTCGAGACGGAATACCGAATCGACGCCGACGGCCTTCGTCAGACCGTGACCGCACACAACCTCGGGACGGATGCTGCGCCCTGGGGCACCGGTCCGCATCCCTATCTCGTCGCCGGCCCCGACGGCCGGGTCGACGACTGGACGCTCACCCTGCCGGCATCCGAGGTGCTGACCGTGACACCCGACCGGCTGAGTCCGGTGGCTCTCGAGGGTGTGGCGGAGCATCCGCAGTGGGACTTCCGCGCTGCGCGACCGATCGCCGACGTGTTCATCGACCACGCCTTCACCGGCCTCGCCCGCGAGGGCGGCGTCGCCGAGGTGCGCCTGGTGACGGATGCCGGAACCGGCGTCGCGATGACCTTCGACGAGCGTTGCCCCTGGGTGCAGGTGCACACGGCCGACAACCCCGAGAGCGACGCGATCCACCGCATCGGTCTCGCCGTCGAGCCCATGACCTGCCCGCCTGACGCGTTCAACTCGGGCACCGACCTCGTCGTGCTCGAACCCGGAGCTGCGCACGCGGCATCCTGGAGGATCTCCGCGGTCTGAGTCATCGGCCGGGGTCGGGCTTTGCCCGCCGTGTTCGGCCTGTCGGTGCGTTCGTTCCCGGGTGTACCGCTCGCGGTCGCGCTCGCGTTCGTTGTCGCGCTCGCGTTCGCGTTCGCGTCGCGGGGTCGCTTTCGCCTCCGATCTTCCGTGCGGGGTCGTTTTCGCATCCGAAACGTCCGAGTGCGGTGCGTTTTCGACCCCGCACGAAAAGGGAAGGGTGCGCACCGCACGGCGACGGTGACCGCGACCGCGACCGCGACCGCGACGGTGACCGCGACGGTGACCGCGACTGCGGACGCGACCGCCGGACCGCACCCCGTCGATCAGGCGAGAGCCGCGACCAGGGCCTGCGCTGCGGAGGTCGACGACTGCGGGTTCTGACCGGTGATCAGCAGCCCGTCGACGATCGTGTGATCGCTCCACGGGTCGGTGACCTCGATGTCGGCGCCGAGGTCGCGCAGCGCGGTCTCGAGCAGGAACGGCGCACGGTCCGCGAGGCCGCCGATGCGCTCCTCTTCGTCGGAGAATCCGGTGATGCGGCGGCCCGCGACGATCGGCTCGCCCTCTGCGGTGCGCGCGGGCAGCAGAGCGGCGAGACCGTGGCATACCGCGGCGAGAGGGCGACCGCCGGCGATGGTCGCGGCGATGAGCGCGGCGGAGTCGGCGTCCACCGCGAGGTCCTGCATCGGGCCGTGGCCGCCCGGGTAGTAGACGGCCGCATGGTCGCCGCTGTCGACGTCGGCGAGAACCAGCGGTGTGTTGAGGTGCGGGATCGACGCGAGGGCGGCGGCATCGCCTTCACCCAGGCTCGACGCGTCGGCGACGGGCGCGACGCCACCCGGGGTCGCGAACACGACGTCGTGGCCTGCGGCGGTGAGCAGTCGGTATGGGGCGAGCAGTTCTTCGGCCCAGTAGCCGGTGGGGTGCTCGGTGCCGTCGGACAGGGTCCAGGTGCGGGCGCCGGTGACGACGAAGAGGACGGATGACATGGATGCTCCCAAGGGGTCGGACGGCGGATGCCGTGCGGTTGGCGATACCCGGGACAACCCGGACCGATGAAACCCGATTCCGATAGATTGACGATATGAGCGATCGAAATTCCGATGGGCTGCGGGATGTCGGACTGTGGCGCACCTTCCTCGCCGCGCACCGATCGGGCTCGGTCTCGGCGGCGGCTCGGACACTCGGGCTCGCGCAGTCGTCGGTGACCACCCAGCTCCAGACGCTCGAGGCGAGTGTCGGCGAGCCGCTGTTCGTGCGGCATGCCCGCGGCATCCGTCCGACGCCCCGGGCCGATGAGCTCGCGGCCAGAGTCGCCGGTCCTCTCGACGCGTTGGCGGATGCTCTCGGCAGCCGTCCGGCCGTCGAGCAGCCGGTCGTGCGCCTGGGCGGCGCCGGGGAGTTCCTGGCAACCGTGGCGGCGGCGGCTCTCGCGAGCGCTGTCGCCGACGGATTGCGGCTCGCGGTGACGGCCGGCCTTGCCGACGACCTGCTCGATCAGCTCAGGGCAGGAAGCCTCGACCTCGTGGTCTCGGCTGTGCGGCCGCGCGGGCGCTCGCTGCCCAGCGTGCCGTTCTTCGATGAGGAGTTCGCGCTCGTCGCATCCCCGTCATCGAGCATCGCGCCGTCGGCGGATCTGAAACCGGATGCTCTCGCCGAGGTCCCCCTGCTCGCCTATGCGCGGGATGTCCCGATCCTCCGGCGGTACTGGCGCCACACCTTCGGCATCCGTCTCGAGCGTGAGCCCGCGCTCGTGGTCGCCGATCTGCGTGCGCTCGCTGCCGCTGCCGTCGCCGGCGCGGGCGTGACGGTGCTGCCGACGTATCTGATCGCCGACGAACTCGCCGACGGCCGACTCGTGGTGCTGCGCGAGACCGATGATCCGCCCATCAACACGCTGCATCTCGTGCGTCGCCCCGGGCCGCTGACAGGCGGCGTCGCGCTCGTCGAGCGGATGCTGCGCGCGGCGGTCGTCGGCCTCTGACCGGCGTCACGGAGACTCCCCGTCGATGCGGGGTCACGTTCGCATCCGACTGCCGGTGCAGGGTCACTTTTGCATCCCACCGCCGGTGCGGGGTCACTTTCGCAGCCGAGACGTCCGATTCCGGTGCGAAAATGACCCCGCCTGGCAGCGGCGGCAGCGTGCGCAGGCGGCCTCAGCGGGTGAGCCAGCGGCGCAGCGACCTCGTGACGAACGGCAGCACCCAGTAAGCCATGATCGGGGTCAGCACCGCGGTCGTGGCGAGCACCCGCAGCCAGATCGGCAGCTCGTTCCAGCCCGGGACAGGGCTCATCGCATAGGTGAAGGCGAGGTTGACGGGGAAGAATCCGAGCCAGATCGACACGGCCTGCTTCCATCGCGGGGGAGTGCTGACCATCGCGACCGTCGTCGTCGAGCCGTCGGCGCGGGGCAGCGTGATCGTGTCGGTGGTCGGCTCGTCGAACCAGCCCTCGATGCCGGTGCGACGCTTCACGCGCTCGCTGCGCACGAACTGGTCGCCCGTCGACTTCCACCACTCCCGCTCGCCCGACTGCTCCCAGGCGATCAGCGACTTCTCGTCGGTGAACCGGTAGAGCATGTGCCAGACGTGCGAATCCTCGCCGTCGCGCACCCAGCCGGAGCCGAGGAAGCCCGGATACCGGTGGGCGAGATTCACGCCGGTCTGCACCCAGGCGGTGGCGGCGGCCACATGCTCGGGGTCGACCTCGCGGCGGATGGAGACGGTGATGGGTTCGCTGGACATGGTGCGGTCCTCGATACAGCGGTCGGCCCGGGTCACGGGCGCCTCGACGGTGGGGGGATGCGCCGGGGTGCGGGCGCATCAACGATTGTATTTCGGATGCCGGGGGTCGCCGTTCGTTTTCGCGGCGGGCGAAGGCGGCATCCCGAGGTTCTGACGGCGCGCGTGAGGCCGGATGCCGGGGGCGGGTGCCGGATGCCGGACGCCGGGTGCCGGGTGCTTCGGAAGGTCGAACGCGCCTGCGAAGGCTGGATGCCGAGAATTCGGCCTTCGCAGGCGCGCATGGCCGAGGCTGGTGCAGGGCAGCGAAGCGGCATCCGTCCCGAACTCGGCGAGGGGGGAGAGAATGGGACGCATGAGCACGCGCAGCGAAGCCGTCCTGATCGATGTCGTCCGCACCCCGGTCGGACGTGGCAAGCCGGGTGGTGCCCTGTCGGGCGTGCATCCGGTCGATCTCGCGGCCGGAGCGCTCGCCGCGATCCTCGAGCGCAGCGGCCTCGATTCGCGGCAGATCGACGACGTGCTGCTCGGCTGCGTGAGTCAGGTGGGCGATCAGTCGTCGAACATCGCGCGCCAGGCCGTGCTCGCGGCCGGCTTCGACGAGTCGATCCCCGCCGCGACGATCGACCGGCAGTGCGGGTCGAGCCAGCAGGCCGTGCACTTCGCCGCACAGGGGATCATCGCCGGGGCCTACGACGCGGTGATCGTCGGCGGCGTCGAGTCGATGAGCAGGGTGCCTCTCGGGTCGTCCGCCGCGGGCGGCTCGCCGATGTCGCCTCGTCTGCGCGCGCGCTACCCCGAAGGGCTCGTGAACCAGGGGGTCTCGGCCGAGCTGATCGCGCAGCGGTGGAACCTCGATCGTGCTGCCCTCGACGCCTTTGCGGCCGAATCGCACCGCCGCGCAGCCGCCGCGTGGACCGAGGGGTTCTTCGACCGCACGGTCATTTCTGTCGCGGAGGCCCCGGATGCCGTCGCCGACGAGACCGTCCGCGCGGGCACGACGGCCGAGGGCCTGGCGGGGCTTCAGCCCGCGTTCCGGACGGATGCGCTCGCCGCCCGCTTCCCCGACGTCGACTGGCGCATCACCCCCGGCAACTCCTCGCCGCTCACCGATGGAGCATCCGCCGCGCTGCTGATGAGCGCCGAGCGCGCCGAAGCCCTCGGGCTCACGCCGCGGGCGAGGTTCCACGCGTTCACGGTGGTCGGAGACGACCCGCTCATGATGCTCACCGGCCCGATCCCCGCGACGCGACGCATCCTCGAGCGCACCGGACTCTCGATCGACGACCTCGACGCCTACGAGGTCAACGAGGCCTTCGCGTCGGTGCCGCTCGCCTGGGCGACCGAGCTCGGGGCGAATGCCGCCAAGCTCAACCCGCGGGGAGGGGCGATCGCCCTCGGGCACGCCCTCGGCTCGTCGGGCACGCGCCTGCTCGGAACGCTCGTCGACCAGCTCGAGGCCGTCGGCGGACGCTTCGGGCTGCAGACCATGTGCGAGGGCGGCGGCATGGCGAACGCCACGATCATCGAGCGGCTGTAGAGGAGGCATCCGGCCTTTTCGAATCGCGCACTTTGCAGAAAGGGCGTCTGGAAAACTGCAAAGTAGGCGATTCGAAAGGGGGTCAGGCGCCGAGAGCTGCCGATACGCGCCGCACCAGCTCCTCCGGCCGACGCAGAAGCGGTGAGGTGACCTCGATGACGACCCACCCCGCGGCGCGGAGGCGCGCGAGTCTCTCCACGTCCGCCGCCCACTGCTCCCCATGCAGCATCCCGAGGTACTCGACGATGACACGTGCTTCCCGGTAGACCATGTCGACGCATCCGAGGAAGCGCCTGCGGTCGTCGTAGAGATCGACGTTGAGTTCTGGCTCCGGCAGCCCGCCGGCGACCAGGATGCAACGCACCCGCGTCTCGCGAGGAGACCAGGAGTCCTCGCGGACCAGTTCGAGGGCGTCTCTGAGACGTGCTGCTCCGCGCCGTCGCCCTGCGTCAAGCGTCGTCAGCAGACCCTCGCGCGTCGAGAGCGGTGCGCGCCCGGGCGTCTGTCTGCCCCGTCCGTCACGCCATACGCGACACATGTGATCCCCGATCGCGACGATGTCGAACAGCCGAAGTCCTCCGAGCGATGCCCAGGTCGCGGCGGGCGAGGTGACGCGCAGGCCGTCGTACATGGTGACCTCCGTCATGCTCGCCAGTGTCCGGTGGCCGACGATGCCGGTCGCCCGGGGAAACGGCGTGTGACCGGCGGCGCTGACGTGCACGTGGAGGTCGCTGTACCCGGCGATCGTGTCGTCCTCGGTGAATTCGAGAGGCAGCGGCGCGCCCCAGACGGACGCAGCCGTGTGATGGCTGAAGAAATGACCGGTGTGCAGTCGCGGCGCGTAGGTGTGTGCGCGGTGTACCCGCGCGCGGCGCTGTCGTTCATACGGATCCTCGACATCGTCGAACGTCGGCACGCTTCGGGCGGGCGCACGCACGCCGAAGAACGGTGCCTCGAGGTCGACACCACGCAGGCGATTGCGGCTCACGCCGTGCAACCGTGCGATGTGCACCGAGAAACCGGTGCCGATGAACTCGTCAGGAAGGTCGTCTCGCGGCGTCATGGTCGACACCGTGGCATGCCGCGGCGCTCGATGGATGCCGTTGTCCACAGCCCTGGCCGGTTCCCACTGGCTTCGAATCGCGCACTTTGCAGAAACAACGACCCGAGATCTGCCAAGCGCGCGATTCGAAAGGCCGCCCCGCGCGAAGCACGATTCGGAACGCGCACAGAGAAGACCCCCGCCGACCCGATTCGGCGGGGGTCTTTCGCGGTGTGTCACCGCTACGGGAGCAGACGCTCACCGTGGTGCGCGGATGACGTGACTACCCGATCCGGTCTGAGTCTGTGTCCGCGCATCTGCATTTGTAGTCGGTCGACATGTCCGGGCGGTGAACGGGTGGCGAACACGCGGCCGGATCGCGCGTCCTACCAGGCGTACGCCTCGGGGGCGGTGCCGCCGGGCCCGGGCCAGATGCGGTCGAGCTCGGCGAGTGTGTCGGCGTCGAGCACCACGTCGAGCGCCTCGACCGCCGAGTCGAGCTGGTCGATCGTCCGGGGGCCGATCACCGGCGCGGTCACGGCCGGCTGGTGCAGCAGCCAGGCGATCGCGACCACACCGGGACGGATGCCGAGCTCGGCGCAGAATTCTTCGTAGCGTTCGATCGCGGGGCGCCGCGCGCCGAGCGCGTCGAGGCTCGATCGCGAGCGATCGGTCTTCTGCAGGACACCGCCGAGCTGCCCGCTGGCGAGTGGCGACCAGGGCAGCAGACCCATGCCGTACTGCTCCGCGGCCGGCACGACCTCGAGCTCGACCGTGCGTTCGGTGAGGTTGTACAGCGACTGCTCGGTCACCGGGGCCGGGTAGCCGGATGCCGCGGCGACCTCGTGCACGCGCGCGAGGTGCCACCCGGCGAAGTTCGAGCTGCCGAGATAGGTGATCTTGCCCTGCTCGCGCAGCGTCGCGAAGGCGCTGAGGGTCTCGTCGATCGGCACCTCGCGGTCGATATGGTGCATCTGGTACAGATCGATGTGGTCGGTGCCGAGGCGCCGCAGCGAGGCATCGACCGATGCGCGGATGTGCACGGCCGACAGCCCGCGATCGTTCGATCGGGGGCCCATCACGCCGAACACCTTGGTCGCGACGATCAGGTCGTCGCGATTGCCGCGGTCTTTCATCCAGCGCCCGAGGATCTCCTCCGACTGCCCGGGGTGGTCGCCCCAGCGGCCGCCGCCGTAGACATCGGCGGTGTCGATGAAGTCGATTCCGGCGTCGACAGCGCGATCCAGGATGGCGCGCGAGGCCTCCTCATCGATCACGGGACCGAAGTTCATGGTGCCGAGAGCCAGGCGGCTCACTCGGGCGCCGGCTCGTCCGAGACGTGTGTGCTGCATCAGCTGTTCTCCTTCTGCGGTTCCTGCGAGTTCTGCGAAGCGCTCGTGTCGACGAACGCCCATCCGTACGCGCCGAGCTCGCGCCGCGCGTCCGTCGATCCGGTGAGCACATCGGCACCGGCCACCTCGACGGCGAACGGCTCGGCACTGTGGTTGATGACGGTGAGGATGCTGCCGCGGCGGGCGATCTCGACGTGCTCGGGAAGCCCCTCGATCTCGGCGGTGACTCCGGCTTCGGCAGCGAGCCAGCCGAGCACGGCGGTCATGCCCGCGTCATCGGGGATGGTCGCGAGGTAGTAGCCGTGACCTGCGCCGAAGTCCTTGCGCGTGAACGCGGCTCGGCCCTCGGTGCGGCCCTCGGTGAAACGACCGAGCACCTCGGCATCCTGCACGAGCAGCTCCTCGGCGAAGTACTGTCCGAGGATCCGGCCCGCGGGCCCGTCGAGCGGAGCCTCCGACTGACCGGGGCCGTCGGGCACCGCGTGGCTCGCGATCTCGCCGGCCGAGTCGGCCGAGCGCACGGACTCGGGGGGAACGAGCGCCCCGAAGTCCTCGAGCGCCACACCGAGCGCGTCGCGCAGCGAGACGATGAATCCGCCGTCGCGGAACGCGTCGTCCTGGTCGACGACGTCGCTGAATGCCGAGACGAAGAGGTTGCCGCCCTGGCTCACATAAGACGTGAGGTTGGCTGCGCCCTCGTCGCCGAGGAGGTACTGCTGCGGTGCCACGACGAGCGAGTATCCGCTGAGGTCGCTGGTCGTGTTCACGATGTCGACGGCGAGGTTCTGCCGGTGCAGCGCCGCGTGCCAGCGGTGCGAGAGCGTGAGGTAGTCGAGCACGATGGGGTGGTCGCGACCGTCGATGGCCCACCAGTTCTCCCAATCGAACACGAGCGCGATCTTCGCCCCCGAGGTCACATCCGGCAGGTCGGGCAGCTGGGCGAGCTGGCCGCCGAGTTCTGTGACCTCCCGCCAGGTGCGGGTGTCGAGCCCCGCCTGCGGCACCATCGCCGAGTGGAACTTCTCGCTGCCGCGGCGCGACTGCCGCCACTGGAAGAACATGATGCCGTCGGCACCGCGCCCGACCGCCTGGGCGCTGATCGCCGCCATCTGTCCCGGCGCCTTCGGCGCATTCGTCGGGCGCCAGTTGAGCGCATTGGTCGACTGCTCGGTGAGGATCCACGGCACGCCCGGCTTGAGGCCGCGCATGAGTTCGCGCGCGAACGCGGCCCCGCGGAACGACTCGGGG
Source organism: Microbacterium sp. Leaf159 (assembly GCF_001423615.1). Taxonomy (GTDB): domain Bacteria; phylum Actinomycetota; class Actinomycetes; order Actinomycetales; family Microbacteriaceae; genus Microbacterium. The sequence continues at coordinate 117,293 of NZ_LMOU01000003.1, forward strand.
TCGTTGGGGTCGGGGTAGTTGTCGTCGCAGATCACGTCGACCTCGTCCGCCCACTTCCAGTAGTCGGCCGGCGGGAACGCACCCATGAAGTTCGTGGTGATCGGCTGCGTCGCTCCGGAGGCGCGGATGATGTCGCGCTCCATCACGTACAGCTCGAGCAGGGTGTCGGAGGTGAACCGCTTGAAGTCGAGCACGCTGGTCGGGTTGATGCTGTACGGCGCCTTGCGCGGCGGCACGATCTGGTCGAACGCGGTGTAGCGCTGCGACCAGAAGTCGGTGCCCCACGCGTGGTTGAGGGCGTCGATCGTCTCGTACTTGCGCTGGAGCCACACGCGGAACGCGTCGCGCGCCGCATCGGAGTAGTCGTAGTGCAGGTGGCACCCGTACTCGTTGTTGACGTGCCAGAGCACGACCGCAGGATGCTGCGCATAGCGCTCCGCGAGTGCCGTGACGAGCTCGGACGCGAGGCGACGGTAGACGGGCGAGGCGGGCGCGTACGCCTGGCGACTGCCCGGCCAGAAGGTCGAGCCGTCGGCATCTTGCGGCAGCATCTCGGGATACGCGGCGGAGGCCCATGGGGGAGGGGATGCGGTCGCGGTGGCGAGGTCGACCTGGATGCCGCCCTCGTGCAGCAGCCCGATGATCTCGTCGAGCCACTCCCATTCGAACTCGCCCTCTGCGGGCTGGATCCGCGACCACGAGAAGATTCCGAGGCTCACGAGCGTCACACCCGCTTCGCGCATGAGCCGCACGTCTTCGGGCCACACCTCTCGTGGCCACTGCTCGGGGTTGTAGTCGGCGCCGTAATGCATGGATCTCCTGGGTCGGTGGTCGCGATGACCGGGTGGGTGGGAAGGTCAGAGAGAGCGGGTCGAGGCCCGCACGACGAGTTCGGGGAGGAAGCGGGCCTCGATCGGATCGTCGGATCCCGCGAGGTGGTGCATGAGCAGCTCGACGGCCCGCGCGCCCATCTCTCGGGCGGGTTGTCGCACCGATGTGAGGGGCACGACGGCGGCTCCGGCGAACTCGATGTCGTCGTAGCCGACGAGCGATATGTCTTCGGGCACACTGAGGCCGCGTCCGACGAGGCCCTGCAGCAGTCCGAGGGCGAGGTGGTCGTTACCGGCGAGGATGCCGTCGGGGCGCTCGGCCGCGGGCAGATCGGCGATCTGCTCGCCGATCTCACGGCCGAGGCCGGTGTTCAGCGTGGTCGTCTCGATCAGCGTGGTGCGCACGCCCGCGGCGTCCGCCACCTCGTGCAACCCGGCGAGACGCTCGTTCATCTGCTCTCGTGACCGGGGACCTCCGACGAAGGCCAGGTGCCGGCATCCGCCGTCGAGCAGCGCCTGCGCCGCGATGCGACCACCGAGGCGGTTGTCGACCGAGACCGATGAGAACTCGCCGCGCGGATGCCGCTGGTCGACGAGCACGACGGGCACGCCCCTGCGGCGAAAGCGCTCAAGATACTCCTCGTGGTACTCGACCGGGGCGATGAGCACGCCGTCGACCCGCTGCCGCTCGAACAGGTCGAGGTACCGCGACTCGCGCTCGGCCGAGTCGAACCCGTTGCCGACGATGACCGAATATCCGGCGGTCAGCGCCTGCTCTTCGGCGCCGAACGCGAGGTCGGCGAAGAACGGGTTGGTGATGTTGATCACCGAGAAGCCGATCGCGTCGCTGCGACCCGCCTTGAGCTGGCGGGCGGCGATGTTGGGCACGTAGCCCAGCTCGTCCACGGCTTCGGCGACGCGGGCGGCCGCCGACTCCGAGACGAGCTCCGGGCGATTCAAGGCGTTCGAGACGGTGCCGATCGAGACTCCCGCCCGCTCGGCGACGTCTTTCAGACCGATGTCAGGCATGCTGCTGCTCCCTCTGCGTCGCGGTCACCGCGCGCAGGTCGTCGAGCAGCCGCACGCGATTGTCGAGTTTGGCGGGGGCCGGGCCGTGCACCACCACGACGCGCCAGTCCTCTCCGAGCAGGATCGCAGATCCCGCACCGTCGCTCCGCCAGTCGCCCGATTCGGCGACGAGTGCGATGCCGGCCTCGGCTGAGCGCAGCAGCCGTCCTTCGATCTCGGCTCCGGGCAGGTCGACGCGCAGCCCTCCGTCGACGGAGGCGACGCGGCCGACCTCTCGACCGTGGCTGTGCAGGGCGGCGCCGCCGGTCGGCAGACGCTCGAGAAGCAGGTAGCCGGAGGCCAGCAGCTCGCCGTCGTCGAAGCGATCGGCGAACCCCGTGGTGGCGATCTCGGTCGCTGCTGGCGCGAGCGCGATGAGTTCGTAGTCGAGCGCGGCGGCTGCGAGATCACGCGAGGGGGAGGATCCGTCCGGCGTCCCGCTCGGAGCATGTGCGGTTCCGAGCAGCTCGTCGATGAGCGCATGGATGAGCGCGCGCGTCCCCGCCGTGCGATAGGCCTCGACCCCGTGGCCGAGCGCCGAGTAGGCCACGCCGCCGCGACCGTCGGCTCCGCGGTGCGACCAGGCCAGGGCGTGGGTGATGCCGTCGTCGGTGTGGATCGCACGCAGTGCGGAGTCGTCGTCGACCTCGAGGTGCGAGTACCGCTCGTCGTAGACGCGGAACGGCGAAAGCGGCGCGGTCGGCTGCACCAGGCTCCATCCGATCTGCGGATGCATGGTCACCCCCGGCACCCAACGCCCGCCGAGCAGCTCCGCCCAGCGCGGGTCGTCACGGAAGGCGAGAGACGAGGAATGCACAGCGAGCAGCGGGATGCCGGCAGCCACGGCGTCGAGCAGCGGATCGAGCACCGCGCTCGCCGCAGACGCCTCCGTCGCGAGGTCGCCGCTGATGTTCATGACGATCAGTGCGGCATCCGTCAGCGTCCCACGGTTCGCGATCTCGTCCGTGTCGAGGTGGTGCACCGGCATCCGCTCGGCGAGCACTCCGGCGAGGGCGGCGCTGGTGGCTGCGAGACCGTGCCACGGGTCGGCGTGCGCGCCGACTCCGGTGACGATCAGGGCCGGGCGGTCAGTCATCGATCCAGGTCTCCTTCGACGGGCGTAGGGCCTCGAGCTCTTCCCAGAGCGCGTCGGGGACGACGGTTTCGGCCATGCCGACAGTCTGGTCGAGCTGTGCCGGGGTGACCAGTCCGCACAGGGTCGAATGGATGCGAGGATCGCCCAGCGAGCTCTGCAGTGCGGCGACGATCAGCGGAATGCCATGGCGTTCGCACGCCGCCCCCATCGCGTCGATCGCCGCGAGCATCTCGGTCGACGCCGTGGCGTAGTGATAGCGGTCGGAGGTGCGCGGCCAGTTCGCCAGGATGCCTCCGCCGTACACGGCGGCGTTCACCACGCCGATGTCGGCCGCTGCCGCCGCGTCGAGCAGGGCGTCGGCGGTGCGGTCGACGAGCGTGGCGCGGTTGTGCGTGATCAGCACGTCGAAGACGCCGGTCTCGACGAACCGCGTCAGCATCCGCGCCGGCCCTCCCGAGATCCCGATGAAGTCGGCGTAGCCCTCGTCGCGCAGTGCCCGCAGCACCTCGACGGGGCCGCCCGGTGCCATCGCGGCCTCGAAGCCGATGTGCTCGGGGTCGTGCAGGTGCAGGATCGGCACCCGGTCGATGCCGAGCCGGTCGAGGCTCTCATCGAGCGACCGGCGCATGCGGTCGGGATCGAACGAGTCGGTCTCGGGGTCGCGGTCGAGCTTCGTCTGGATCACGAAGCCCTCGGGAACGCCGCCCGCCCGTCGAACGGCCAGGCCGATGCGGCGCTCGCTCTCGCCGTCGCCGTAGTTGTTCGAGGTGTCGATGAAGGTGACGGGGCTCTCGAATGCTGCGAGGGCGAGCTGTACCGCATCCTCCTCCGGCACGGTCAACCCGTGCACGGGAGAGGAGACTCCCCAGGCGGCGGTGCCGATGCAGATCGGCGAGACCGACAGGCCGGTGCGGCCGAGCGTCCTCGTCGCGAGCGCGGTCGATGGATGCGCGCTCATTCGAAGGCGTCCCCACCGCGGAAGCGGTCGACGAGCACCGCGGCCAGCAGGATCACCGCGACGATGAGGTCGAGGTAGTCGGGGTCGATGAAGCTCACGTTCAGGATGTTCGTGATGCCCGCCACGACCAACAGGCCCAGAAGCGCGCCGATCGGGTTGCCGACGCCACCGCGGGTGATGGAGTATCCGCCGATCATCAGGGCCGCGTAGATCTGGAACTCCAGTCCGGTGCCGAGGATGTTGGATGCCGAGCCGAGCTGCCCCACATAGAAGATGCCGCCGATCGCCGCGCCGACCGCGCTCACGATCAGCGCGACAGTGCGCACCCTCACGACCGAGATGCCCGCACGCTGGGCGGCCCGCGGGTCGCCGCCGACGGCCTGGATCTTGCGCCCGATGCGGGTCTTGGAGACCACGCCGGCGGCGACCAGGGTCAGTCCGACGCCGATCAGCAGCAGAGTCGGGATGCCGAAGGTGGCGCCCTGGGTGACGTCGTAGAGCGGTTCGATCAGGGTGGTCGGCGGGGCCTGCACGACGATCGCCTGGCAGACACCGCGCAGCAGCGTCAGCATTCCCAGGGTGACCGCGAGCGGTTCGGCGCCGAGCCCCACGATCACGAACGCGTTGATCGAGCCGACGACGACGCCGAGCACGACCGTGATTCCCGCGGCGATCCACGGGTTCACGCCCGAGGCGACGATCTGGTTGAACGCGACGGCGCCGAAGCCCACCATCGAGCCGATCGACAGATCGACCACGCCGGCGAGCAGTGCGAACGAGGCGAGCACGCCCACGATGAGCGGGATCGCGACGGCGACGCCGACGATGCGCACGTTCGAGGCCGAGAAGAAGGCGGGGCCGACCGAGATCGCGCCGATGACGACGACGGCGGCGAGCATCAGGGCGATGCTGCCGACGGGACCTTTGAGGTACGAGAGCAGCTGGGGGAGGGCCCGGGGCGACTCGACGTCGGATGCCGGGGCGAGTGCCGTGGTCATCGTGCACCTCTCTTGATGCGGAAGCCGTCGATGCCGACGGCGATGATGAGGAGAGCGCCCTGGAAGATCAGCGCGAATGCCGGGGGGAGCCCGAAGAACGCGATCGACACCGGGATGGTCGAGAGGAATCCGACGCTGAGCAGCAGCACCAGGAAATTGCCCTTGCCGCCCGAGAGGCTGATGCCCGCGAGGATCACCGCGGCGATCACGATGAGCTGGTAGCTCGCGCCGGCGTTGGGGGTGAAGCTCGGCGTCACCGAGGCGAACAGCACTCCGGCGATGCCGGCGACCGCGCCCGCCCCCGAGAACGTGGCCAGCCGCACCCGACGCAGCGAGACGCCGCGAGCGCGGGCGGCCTGCGGGTTGCCGCCGACCGCGGTGAGGCGACGGCCCCAGCGGGTCCAGGCGATGGCGAGCCCCGCGAGGACGACGATCACGAGCATCGGCCAGAAGATGTTCGGGAGACCGAGGAACTGGCCGAGGCCGAAGGCGCGCAGCGCTGACCCCGAGGGGATCTGCGCCGACTTGAATCCGATCATCATGATCGCGAGGCCGCCGAAGCCGGTGGCGAGGGTCACGATGATCGGGTTGAGCTTGCCGTAGACGATGATGAGGCCGTTCAGCAGGCCCCATGCGCCACCGGCCGCGATGCCGCAGAGCACCGCGATGAGGTCGGGGATGCCCGCACCGAGCAGCGTGACCGTCGCCCAGGCGCTGACCACGAGCGAGACGGGGAGGCTGAGATCGAGCAGGCCGCCGCCGATGACGACGATGCCCTGCGCGACCGAGAGCACGCCCGAGATCGCCATCGTGAACGTGATGGCGAGCAGGGACTGGCTGGAGAGGAAGTCGGGGCGGACGATGGTGGTCGCCGCCGCGAGCAGGAACCAGACTGCGGCGATGCTCAGCGCATCGCGCAGCGTGGTGCGGGTCCCCGCGTCCGAGCGCGCGGTGCGTGCGCTCGGACGCGGGGCGGCCGGATCGGCCGTGAGGGTGGGAGTCGTCATGAGAGTCTCGTTCTTCTCGAGACCGATCCGGGAGGAACGGCTAGTTCTTGCAGTAGAGGTCGTAGAGGGTCGTGCCCTCGTCGGCCTGGGAGATCTCGGCGACGCGCTCCTCGATGCCGGGGATCGCTGCGGCCTCCTCCTGCGTCACGGCGCACGGCTGCACGCTCACGGCCGCGTCGTCACCGGAGTCCTTGACGGCGGGGGCATCGCCTGCGGCGATCGCGTCGAGGATCTCGAACGCGTACGCCGCGTAGCCCTCGAGGAAGTACATGACGCTGCCTGCGAGGTTCGGGTCGACGTTGTCGCCCGTGATCAGGCCGCCGTCCTGACCCCAGCCCATGATGTTCGCGTCGCGGCCGAGCTGTGTCGCCGCCTGCAGGGCGCCGACGACCGCCTGGTCGTTGAGTCCGACGACGAGGATGTTCTCGGCATCCGGATGTGCGGCGAAGACGCCGGGGGCGTTCTGCAGCGAGGTGGTGAGGTTGCCGTCTGCCTCGTACGCGACGTACGCGTCTTCGGGGATGTCGGGGCAGACCTCGCCGATGGCGGTCGCGGCGTTGCCGGTGCGCCAGGTGTCGATCTGTCCGGCTGCGGTGCCCTGCGCCGAGATGACCAGGTCGACGTCGCAGTCCCACTCGCTCTTGGCGAGCTCGCCGAGAGCTGTGCCGCCCTCGGTGCCGGCTGCAGCGTTGTCGATGCCGACGAAGTACCAGCCCTCCTGAGCGATGTCGAACGTGATCACCGGGATGTCGGCGTCCTTGTACTTCTTCGCGATGACCGGGTTCGCCTCGGGTCGTCCGTTGAACATCATCACGGCGTCGACGCCCTGCTGCACGAAGAGGTCGGCGTTCTTCACGGCCGTGGCCTCGTCGCCGTCGTTGCTGAGCTCGACGTACTTCCAGCCGCGCTGCTCGGCGAGTGCCTGGGCGACGTCGCCCTGGTAGTCCTGCCAGTCGGCGTCGGCCTGGCCGCCGACGGCGAATCCGAGGGTGAAGGTGTCGTCGTCTCCGCCTGAGCCTGAGCCGCCGGATGCCTGATCGGCGCAGCCGACCATCGCGATGCCGGCGACGAGTGCGACGCTCGCGCCCAGAAGGCGCAGGGCGGTGCGGGATGAGTTATGCGTCATTGCAGTGCTCCTCTTGAATGGATGTGTTCGGGTGGTGCGGTGTTCGGGTCGTGCGGGTGGTGAAGTCTGGTCTCGTCAGCTGACGAGTGTCTCGGTGTCTTCCGGGGTGGGCACGTCTGCGGGGATCGCCCCGGTGATGAGGCCCACGATGTCCTGCGCGGTGACGTCGGCGATGTCGCGCACGGCGACCGAGCGCCCGAGGCGCATCACGGTCACGCGATCGGCGACCGTGTGCAGCTGCTGCATGTTGTGGCTGACGAGGATCACGCTGACGCCGTGCTCGCGCAGACGACCGATCAGGTCGAGCACCTGCTGCGACTCGCGCACGCCGAGAGCGGCGGTGGGCTCGTCGAGGATCACGATGCTGCGGCCCCAGAGCAGGGCGCGAGCGATCGCCAGGCACTGGCGCTGTCCGCCCGACATGCCCTTGACCGAGACGTTGACCGACTGGATGCCGACGCCGAGCTCGGCGAGCACCTCGCGGGACCGTGCGCGCATGCCGCGATCGTTGACGATGTTCAGCGCCTTGAGGATCGGGTTGGTCGACAGCTCCTCGCGGCCGAGGTACACGTTCTGCACGGCCGACATCGTGTCGACGAGGGCGAGGTCCTGGTAGACGGTCTCGATCCCTGCGGCGAGGGCGTCGGTCGGGCGGCGGAAGTCGACGGCTGCGCCTTCGACCTCGATCGTGCCGCCGTCGGGGATCACGGCGCCGGAGAGCACCTTCAGCAGGGTCGACTTGCCAGCGCCGTTGTCGCCCACGAGGCCCATGACCTCGCCACGGCGCAGGGTGAGCGAGGCGTCGGCGAGAGCGGTGACCGCGCCGTAACGGCGAGAGATGTTGCGAGCGTGGAGAGCCAAGTCCTGGTCAGCGGCGAGTGCCATGATCAACCTCATTGTCGAAGGGCCGAAGCGTTACTTTAAACGTTTCAGGTGTTTAAAACGTTTCAGACTCTACAACCGGATCTTCGGATCAGGCAAGGACTTTTCTCGCCGGAACATGGTCGAATCGCGCACTTTGCAGAAGTCGCATCCCGGAAACTGCAAAGTGCGCGACTCGAAAGGGCAGATGCAAGGACGCCCTAGTAAATCCCAGGATGCCGAAGTACTATCGTCATAGTGCCAACGACGGCATGAAGGGACATCGCACAATGACTCGTACCATTCCCCATTTCGTAGGCGGATCGCATCTCACCCCCGAAGGCGGCCGCTTCGCCGACGTGTTCGATCCGAGCACCGGATCCGTGCAGGCGCGGGTTCCGCTGGCCTCGGCGGAAGACGTGGGCCGCGTGATCGCGAACGCAGAGGCCGCGCAGGTCGAGTGGGCCGCGACCAATCCCCAGAAGCGCGCTCGGGTGCTGCTGCGGTTCCTCGATCTGGTGCAGCGCGAGATGACCTCTCTTGCCGAGCTCCTCGCGAGCGAGCACGGCAAGACCGTCGACGACGCGAAGGGCGACATCCAGCGCGGTCTCGAGGTCATCGAGTTCTCAGCCGGAGCCCCGCATCTGCTGAAGGGCGAGTACTCCACCGGAGCCGGTGCGGGCATCGACGTCTACTCGATGCGGCAGCCGCTGGGAGTGGTCGCCGCGATCACCCCGTTCAACTTCCCCGCGATGATCCCGCTCTGGAAGGCAGGCCCCGCTCTCGCGGCGGGCAACGCCGTGGTGCTCAAGCCCAGTGAGCGCGACCCCTCGGTCCCCGTGCGCATCGCCGAGCTGTTCCTCGAGGCGGGCCTCCCCGCCGGCGTCCTCAACGTCGTGCACGGAGACAAAGAGGCCGTCGATGCGCTGCTGACCGATGACCGCATCCGAGCCGTCGGCTTCGTCGGCTCGACCCCGATCGCCGAGTACATCTACTCGACGGCGGCCGCCCAAGGCAAGCGCGCGCAGTGCTTCGGCGGTGCCAAGAACCACATGATCGTGATGCCCGACGCCGACCTCGATCAGGCCGTCGACGCTCTCATCGGCTCGGGCTACGGCTCGGCGGGCGAGCGCTGCATGGCGATCTCGGTCGCGGTGCCGGTAGGGCAGGAGACGGCGGATGCTCTCGCCGCCAAGCTCGCCGAGCGCGTGGCGCAGCTGCGGGTCGGCCCGTCGCTCGCGGCCGACGTCGACTACGGGCCGCTCGTCACGCGCGCGGCGGTGGAGCGCGTCGAGGGCTACATCCAGCAGGGCATCGACGAGGGAGCGACCCTCCTCGCCGACGGGCGCGGGTTCTCGGTGCCGGGGCATGAGCAGGGCTTCTACCTCGGACCGACGCTGTTCGACCACGTCACGACCGACATGGCGATCTATCGGGAGGAGATCTTCGGCCCGGTGCTCGTGATCGCGCGCGCCGCCGACTACGAAGAGGCGCTGCGCATGGCATCCGAGCACGAGTACGGCAACGGCGTCGCGATCTTCACGCGCGACGGGGATGCAGCCCGCGACTTCGCCGCCCGGGTCGAGGTCGGGATGGTCGGAGTGAACGTGCCGATCCCCGTGCCGATCGCGTACTACACGTTCGGCGGCTGGAAGCGCAGCGGATTCGGCGACCTGAACCAGCACGGTGCAGACGCGTTCCGCTTCTACACGAAGACCAAGACGGTCACGAGCCGCTGGCCGTCCGCGGGGATCCGCGAGGGTGCCAGCTTCGTGATCCCCACCATGCACTGATCCGCCGCGACATCCCACAAGGAACCACGATGACCATGACCACCGTCACCACCACCGCCGAAGAACGCGAGGCCATCCTCGACGCGGTCCGGGAGTTCGCCGACACCGAGCTCGCTCCGTTCGCCGCCGAGCGCGACGAGAAGCACATCTTCCCCCGGGAGTCGCTCGGCAAGGCAGGGGAACTCGGGCTCGGTGGCATCTACGTGCGCGAGGACTTCGGCGGCACCGGCCTCAGCCGCTCCGACACGGTCGCGATCTTCGAGGAGCTCGCCAAAGGCGACCCGGCGGTCGCCGCCTACATCTCGATCCACAACATGGTCGTCTGGATGATCGACACCTACGGCGATGACGCTCAGCGTGGCGAGTGGCTGCCGAAGCTCACCGCCATGGCGGAGTTCGGCGGCTACTGCCTCACCGAGCCGGGAGTCGGATCCGATGCTGCGAACGTCGCCACGAGCGCGGTGCGAGACGGTGACGACTATCTGCTGACCGGCGTCAAGCAGTTCATCTCGGGCGCCGGTGAGGCCGCGGTCTACGTGGTGATGGCCCGCACCGGCGAGCCGGGTGCCCGCGGCATCAGCGCCTTCCTCGTCCCGGGTGACGCCGAGGGGCTCAGCTTCGGCGCCCCCGAGAAGAAGATGGGCTGGCACGCCCAGCCCACCCGTCAGGTCATCCTCGACGGCGTCCGCGTTCCGGCATCCGGCATGCTCGGCGACGAGGGTCGCGGTTTCGCGATCGCGATGTCGGCGCTCAACGGCGGTCGCCTCAACATCGCCGCCTGCTCGTTGGGCGGCGCCCAGTGGGCACTCGACCGTGCGGTGCAGTACGTGCACGAGCGCGTGGCGTTCGGTGAGCCCCTCGCCGAGAAGCAGTCGATCCTCTTCGCGATCGCCGACATGCGCACCGACCTGCAGGCCGCGCGTCTCATGGTCCGCGACGGAGCGCTGGCGGTCGACGAACATGCTCCGGATGCCACGATGCGCTGCGCGATGGCCAAGCGCTTCGCGACGGATGCCGGCTTCGACGTCGCCAACCGCGCGCTGCAGCTGCACGGCGGCTACGGATATCTGCAGGACTACGGCATCGAGAGGGTCGTGCGTGACCTCCGGGTGCACCAGATCCTCGAGGGCACGAACGAGATCATGCGCCTGATCGTCGGTCGCGAGATGCTGCGACCCGCGGGATCCGCCTCCATGCGGAGCGGCGGAGACCGGATGCGGAGCGCATCATGACCGAGGCGTCGAAGGCGCGGATCGCGTTCCTCGGCCTCGGCCACATGGGGCTGCCGATGGCGAAGAATCTGGTCGCGGCCGGTCATGAGGTGCACGGGTTCGATCTGGTACCTGCGGCGATAGATGCGGCGCTGGCCGTCGGCATCCCGATCGCTGCGAGCGGGGCGGATGCCGTCGCCGACGCCGACGTCGTCATCACGATGTTCCCCGCGGGCAGGCACGTGATCGACGCCTACCGCACCGAGCTGCTCGCCGCCGCGCGTCCGGACACCCTGTTCATCGAGTCGTCGACGATCGCGGTCGACGAGGCTCGCGCGGCCCATGCCCTCGCCCTCGCGGCCGGGCACCGCAACATCGACGCCCCGGTCTCGGGCGGAGTCGTCGGCGCCGAGAACGGCACGCTCGCCTTCATGGTCGGCGGCTCCGACGAGGACTTCGCCGCAGCTCTCCCCGTGCTCGAGATCATGGGAAAGCGCATCGTGCACTGCGGTGGGCCGGGGCTCGGGCAAGCGGCGAAGGTCTGCAACAACATGGTGCTGGCGGTCTCGCAGATCGCCGTGGCCGAGGCGTTCGTGCTCGGAGAGCGGCTCGGACTCGAGCATCAGGCGCTGTTCGACGTCGTGTCGCAGGCATCCGGTCAGTGCTGGTCGATCACGACGAACTGCCCGGTGCCGGGACCGGTGCCGACGAGCCCCGCGAACCGCGACTACCAGCCGGGATTCGCCGGTGCCCTGATGGCCAAGGACCTGGGTCTCGCGCTGCAGGCGATCGAGCAGACGTCGACCGACGCGAAGATGGGGCGCCTCGCGCAGCAGCTCTACGCCGAGTTCGCCGCGGGCGACGGGGCCACCAGGGACTTCTCGGGCATCATCACCGACATCCGCGACGGTCGTGTGTGACGATCGTTCCATCGGGTTTCGAATCGCGCACTTTGCAGTGATTCAGACCTCTGATGTGCAAAGTGCGCGATTCGAAACGGGAGAGGGAACCCTTCATGACCGAGTACGAGACGATCCTGGTCGAGCAGCGCGGACGCGTCGGATGGATCACGCTCAATCGACCGCAGGCGTTGAACGCCCTGAACAGCCGGCTCGCCGAGGAGGTCACCGCTGCGGCACTGGCGTTCGACCTCGATGACGGCGTCGGCGCGATCGTCGTCACCGGGTCCGAGAAGGCGTTCGCCGCCGGTGCCGACATCAAGGAGATGGAGGGCATGTCGGCCTCCGAGATGCTCGAGACCGACCACTTCGGCGTGTGGCACGAGTTCGCCGCGGTGCGCACGCCCGTGATCGCCGCCGTCTCGGGCTTCGCGCTCGGGGGAGGATGCGAGCTCGCGATGATGTGCGACATCATCCTCGCTGCCGACACCGCGAAGTTCGGTCAGCCCGAGATCAACCTCGGCGTGATCCCGGGCATGGGCGGTACCCAGCGTCTGATTCGTGCGGTCGGCTACTACAAGGCCGCAGAGCTCGTGCTGTCGGGCCGGTTCATGGGCGCCGAGGAGGCCGAGCGCTCAGGCCTCGTGTCACGGGTCGTGCCGGCATCCGACCTGCTCGCCGAAGCCACGACTCTCGCCGAGACGATCGCCTCGAAGTCGCTGCCGTCGGTGTTCGCCGCGAAGGCCGCGCTCGACGCGGCGATGGAGATGACCCTCGCCGACGGCCTGGCCCACGAGAAGAAGGCGTTCGCCGCGCTGTTCGACACCGAAGACCAGAAGGAGGGCATGTCGGCCTTCCGGGAGAAGCGTGCGCCCGACTTCCAGAACCGCTGACCTCCGCTCCAGAACTCCGGAGGAACGGCCCAGTGCGGGTGCGCAGGTGACTGCGGCGCGTCCGGGTCGACCGAATCTCCGGAGTTGTGGGGCAGTGCGCGCCGAGCTGCCGTGCACAACTCAGCACAGAAGCCGCAGAGCCCGCCCGTCGGTGCCGAATCGGAGCGCAGCGCCCCGCTTCCTGCTGAATTGTGAACGCGCGTCGGGCGGCTCAGCCGCGCAGCGCTTCGACGATCTTCTCGACGCGGCTATCGCGGGTCGCGTCCTGCTTGGCCTCGGCGACCGTGCGGGCATGCTCCTTGCGCACCGAATACGACAGGGCGTCGAAGGCGGCGCGCAGAGCGGGGTCCGCATCGAGCGCCGTCGCGAGTGCGGGCGGGATCTCGACCTCCCGCTCGGCGGCGTCCACCCGGATGACCGCGTCGACCTCCTGGTCGATCTCGACTCCCAGGTCGGCCCGCACGGCCTTGCTGAAGCCGATCATGTTCTGCCCGCCCATGCGGGCGAGACGCAGCCGGGCGGTGCGTCCGTCGATCGTGACGGCGACGGGGAAGGCCTTGCCGGCACCGAACGAGGCGACCTGCTCGTCGGTGAGGATGATGGCGGCGGCGGGGCCCCGACCTTCGAGGGTGGTGTGCAGGCGCAGTTCGCTCATGCGGGCAGTGTACGCCCGCGCCCCTCGGCCTCGATCGCCAGCCGATCGTTGCGCTCTTCGATCAGCCGCCGCATGTACGCGCCCAGGACGAGACGGTCGACCACTCGTCCGATCGGGCCGAACGGAGAGTGGAATCGGATCGTGTCACGCATCAGCGTGCCCTGCGGATGCTCCTCGAACACGTGCTCGTGCCAGAAGGATCCGAAGGGCCCCGAGATCTGCCGGTCGCGGAACCCGCGCGGTGGGTCGACGTCGTACACGATCGACCGCAGACGGAACGGGATGCCGAAGTGCCGCGCCCTCCACGTCACGGTCGTTCCCTCGCTGAACGTACCGCCGGCCGGGGCCTCGACCATCGTCTCGCCGTATCGCTCCATCGACCGCAGGTGCAGCCCGGGGTCGAGGGCGACGGCGAAGACGCGCTCGGGAGTGGCGGCGACCACTCGCTCGAGCACGAACTCGACCATGTCAGAGCGCGTCCGGCTGCGGCCGCGGGTCGCTGAAGTCGCCGGCGGCCTTGCGCATCCGCGCGACGATCGCGACGAGCTCGGCGGCGTCGGCCTTGCTGATCCCCGGGTCGGCGAAGACGTCGTCGTTCAGCGCGACGGTCGCACGGTCGACGAGTTCGCGACCGGCCTCGGTGAGCGCGAGCAGGGCTGCGCGTCCGTCGTGCGGGTGAGGTTCGCGCACGATCAGCCCGTCGCGCACCAGTCGCTCGGCGGTGCTCGTGACGGTCGTCGCATGCACCTGCAGTCGGGCCACGACGCTCGACAGCGGCAGGCGTCCGGACCGGCTGAACGCCAGCAGTCGCAGCATCTCGTAGCGGGCGAAGCTGAGCGCGAAGGGCTTCAGCGCCGCATCCACTCTCGCGAGCAGCAACTGCTGCGCCCTCATGACGGAGGTGACCACGGTCATGCCGTCGGCGGCATCGGTCCACCCGTGCGCGAGCCACTGCCGCTTCGCCTCGGCGAGCGGATCCACGGGCAGAGGGCGGGGTCGGACCACGGTTCTACGGTAGGGCATCCGCTCGCACGAGCGGGGAGGCGGTGCGGGACGGCCTCCTGGTTCTCAGTCGCTGCTCGGATGGGACTCAGTATCAACGCGCTAGAATCGACGCAGTCGTGAGGAGCAATCGATGAAGATCTTCGTCCTGGTCAAAGAGGTGCCGGACACCTATGGCGATCGCAAGCTGGACCTCGAGACCGGACTCGCCGACCGCGGCGCCGGTGACGTGGTTCTCGATGAGATCACCGAGCGGGCCCTCGAGGTCGCGCTGAGCCACGCCGACAAGAACGAGGGCACCGAGGTGGTCGCGCTCGCGATGGCCCCCGGCGGCTCGACGGCGTCGGTGCGACGGGCGCTCGCGATCGGGGCGGGCTCTGCCGTGCACATCGCCGACGAGCAGCTCGCCGGAGCCGACCTCGGGCTCACCGCCGAGACGCTGGCCGCGGCGATCCGCCGTGCCGAGCCCGATCTCGTCATCACCGGCAACCTGTCGACCGACGGCTCGGGCGGCGTCATGGCGGCCATGCTCGCCGAGCACCTCGGCTGGGCCCAGGCGACCGCGCTCACGAGCGTCGAGATCACGCCGGAGGGCATCTCGGGAACCCGAGGGGCGGATGCGGGAGCGCAGCCGGTCTCGGCATCCCTTCCCGCTGTCATCTCGATCACGGAGGCGCTTCCGGATGCGCGCTTCCCGAACTTCAAGGGCATCATGGCGGCCAAGAAGAAGCCTCTCGAAGTGCTCACCCTCGAAGACCTGGGTGTCTCTGCCGACCCTGCGGCGGCGCCGCGCACGATCATGACCGCGGTGGCCGAGAAGCCGCCGCGTGCGGCGGGCGTGAAGATCGTCGACGAGGGCGATGCCGCCGAGAAGCTGGTGGAGTACCTCGTGCAGAACAGGCTGGTGTGACATGACCTATCCCGAGAACCCGATCCTCGTCCTGGTCGACCTCGACCCTGCCGGAAACCCCGCCAGCAGCACCGCCGCCCTGATCGGCGCCGCGTCGACCATCGGTGCGCCCGTCGCACTGGTCGTCGGGGGTTCTGCGGAGGCCTCCGCGAAGGTCGCCGAAGCCGGAGCATCCGTCGTGCTCACGGCCGACGCCGACGAGGCGACCCTCACGGTGCCGATCGTCGACGCCCTGCAGGCCGCTTTCGAGCAGGTCCGCCCGGATGCCGTGCTGATCTCGAACTCCATCTCCGGCCGCGACGTCGCCGGCCGTCTCGCGGTGCGCGAAAAGCTCGCTCTGTCGGTCGACGCCGTCGGCGTCTCGCGCGATGACGAGGGCGTCGTCGCGCACCACTCGGTCTACGGCGGCGCCTACCTCGTCGATTCGGCGCCCACCTACGGCGCCGCGGTCATCACGGTGCGTCAGGGAGCCGTCGACGCGCGCGCAGAGGCCGTGACCTCGCCGACCGTCGAAGCGCTGGACGTCGAAGCATCCGGTGCCGCGAGCGCCACCGTCGGCGCGGTCGAAGCCGTCGAGGCCACCTCGTCGCGCCCCGAGCTGCGCGGAGCGACCCGAGTCGTCTCGGGCGGCCGAGGTCTCGCGTCGAAGGAGAAGTTCGTGCTCGTCGAGGAGCTGGCGGATGCTCTCGGCGCCGCCGTCGGCGCATCGCGCGCCGCTGTCGACGCGGGCTACATCCCGCAGTCGCACCAGGTCGGGCAGACCGGTGTCTCGGTGTCGCCGCAGCTGTACATCGCACTCGGCATCTCGGGGGCGATCCAGCACCGGGCCGGCATGCAGACCGCGAAGAACATCGTCGCGATCAACAAGGACGGCGAGGCGCCGATCTTCGACGTCGCCGACTTCGGCATCGTGGGAGACCTGTTCACGGTCGTCCCGCAGGTGATCGCGGCTCTCGAGGCGCGGAAGAAGTAGACATGGCGACGCGGATACTGAGGCGCGGGCTGCCGCGTGTGCGCGGTGGCGAGCCGTGGCCCCCCGGGGCCGCGGTCGATGATGCCGAGAGCGATTCGTCTCCGTCGGCTCCGCCGTCTTCGCTCGAGGAGCGTGAGACGGCGTCTCCGGTCGTCGAATCGGCTGTCGCCTCCCCGGTCGTCGAGTCGGCTGTCGCCTCCCCGGTCGTTGAGAGCGCCGCTCCCTCCCCGGTCGTTGAGCGAGGAGCGCAGCGACGAGACGAAACGCGCCACGTTGCGAGCGCGGCCGTCACGGCGTCATCCGTGCGTCGCGGTCTTCCGCGCACGTCGGGAGGAGAGCCCTGGCCTTCCGCGGGTGTGACGCCTGCGGGTGCGGATGGCGTTTCGACTCGGTCGGCTTCGTCGTTCTCGCTCAACGAGCAGGAGAACGCATCCGCCGTCGCTGCGGCTGTCGCCTCCCCGGTCCTCGAGCAGTCGGCGTCCCCCTCGGTGTCGGGATCCTCGACCGGTGAGCCCGCGACCTCGGCCTCTGTCGCTTCGGCTGCCGAGCCGACGGCCGGCCAGGCCGTCGAGCAGACCGGATCCGTGCGCCGCGGCCTGCCGCGAATCGCGGGCGGAGATCCGTGGCCGCCGGCCGGCACCGTTCCGCAGCTCGCCGTCTCGACGGGCTCCGCGACCGCGACCGCGACCGAGGACGTTGCCCCGGTCGTCGTGGCACCGTCTGCCGAGCCTGCTGCCGGAGAGGTCGCCGCGTCCGCTCCGGCCACCGCTCCCTCCACGGGCTTGGCCCCGGCCGCCGAGCCGGCGTCCGCATCCTTCGCCCTCGGCGATCCCTCGATCCCGCTGCCCGCCCCGCGCACGGTGTGGAACGGCAGCGCTCCCCGTCGCATCACCGCGGCCGCTCCGGCATCCGCTCGCCCTCGCCCTCCGTGGACGCAGGCGATCGCCGGTCTGCTCGGCGCCGCTGCCCTCGGCATCCTGGCTGCGGCCGCTGTGGCATTCGTCCGGGCGCTGTTGAGCTTCCCGTTCATGCAGGACTTCCTCGCGGCGTTCCCCGGCGAGTACGCACCCGCCGTCGCCGTCGAACCCGGGTTCGCGCCCTGGGTCAACTGGGCGCACTTCTTCAACGTGTTCCTGATGGTGCTGATCATCCGGTCGGGACTCCGCATCCGCAGCGAGAAGCGCCCCACCGCGTTCTGGACCCCTCGGGGCGACCCCAAGGGCAAGGTCAGTCTGACGATCTGGTTCCACCAGGCGCTCGACATCCTGTGGCTCGTGAACGGCGTGATCTTCGTGGTGCTGCTGTTCGTGACCGGGCACTGGGTGCGCATCGTGCCGACGAGCTGGGAGGTCATCCCCAACGCGCTGTCCGCGGCACTCCAGTACATCTCGTTCGACTGGCCGACCGAGCACGGCTGGGTGAATTACAACAGCCTGCAGCAGCTCGCCTACTTCGTGACCGTGTTCATCGCCGCCCCGCTCGCTGCCGCGACCGGCTTCCGCATGTCTGGCATGTGGCCGAAGAAGGCCGAACGCCTGTCGAAGGCGTACCCGATCGAGTGGGCCCGCGCGCTGCACTTCCCGGTCATGATCTACTTCGTGGTGTTCATCATCGGGCACGTCGCCCTGGTGTTCCTCACCGGATTCCTGCGCAACCTCAACCACATGTACGCCTCGTCCGATGCCGTCGGCTGGACCGGGTTCTGGGTGTTCGTGGCATCCCTCGTGGTCATCGCCCTCGGCTGGGTCGCGGCCCGGCCGCTCGTGATCGCGCCGATCGCCAAGCTGTTCGGCACCGTCTCCGGGCGCTGACCCGTTCGCGATTCCGCACGGATCTCTCCCGGACCCAGCGAAACGGCCCCCTGCCTGTGGCAGGGGGCCGTTTCATGCGGAGTCGTGAACGCGAGGTTCACGAGGCGCCGGTTCAGCGGACGAAGCGGACCTCGGTCAGCGTCTCGCCGAGGAACGGCTCGGTGTGGCTGGCGCCGTCGAGCTCGAACCCGTTGCGCGTGTAGAAGCGGTGGGCGCGGGGGTTGTCGTCCGCGACCCAGAGATAGAGGGACTCGTCCTTCTCGACCGCGGCGTCGAACAGCTTCTGGCCGATGCCGGTCGAGTGGTACGCGTCGAGCAGGTAGATGAAGTACAGCTCGCGGAACGCGGGAGCATCCTTGTCGCGGGCGGGACCGGAGCCGACGAAGCCGACGATCTCTCCGTCGACGAGCGCCGCGCGCATCGTGAACTCGGGGCCCTGAGAGGCCCAGTGCGTCCACAGCTCGGCCATGCGCCGAGGCGAGACCTTCTCGAGCGCTGCCTTGCTGATCAGGTGGTCGTAGGTCTCGTGCCAGCACTGCGCGTGCACGCGACCCAGGGCTTCCGCATCCACATCACGGACCGGACGGACGATGACTTCAGGCTGGGCTTCGGCGCTCATATCGTGACTCTACGCGCGGCCTCCGGGATCAGGAAATCGAGCGGAAGCGTTCCCACAGCACCGATATGCCGGTGGAGGGTTCGCACAACGATGTTCGCGATCCGTTCGTCGATGGCTACGATCAGTCCTCGTGAACGTGATCTGGCGCACTCTCCTCGTGATCCTCTCCGCCCGCCGCCGAGTGCGCCGAGGCAAGACGCTCGACGCCGCCTCCGTCAGCAGCATCAGGCTGACGACGCTCCCCACCGACATCGACATCCTGCGCCACATGAACAACGGTCGATACCTGTCGCTGTTCGACCTCGGCCGCTGGGACCTGCTGATCCGCACGGGGCTGTTCGACGCGATGAACGAGCACGGCTGGTACGCCGTGGTGTCGAGCGAGACCGTGACCTTCCGCAAGTCTCTGCAGCTCTGGCAGCGGTTCGAGGTGCAGTCGCGGTTCATCGGACACGACGACAAGGCCGTGTTCCTCGAGCACCGGGCCGTCGTCCACGGTGAGATCTACGCACGGGTGATCGTGCGCTCGCGGATGCTGCGCCGCACCGGAGGCACGGTGAGCAACGAAGAGCTGTTCGCCGCCGTCGGCAAGCCGGAGGGCGTGCCCGAGATCGACCCGTGGGTGCACGACTGGGCGGCGGCATCCGCTCTTCCTCCCGTGCGCAGCTCGGCGCCGAGCGTGTGGAACTGACGCCGTGAACGATCCGTGGGGTCTCGAGACGCGTGCGCCGGGGGCGACTCTGCTGGTCGGATGCGGCAAGCTCGGTGCTCGGCTCGGGCAGCGGCTGCAGGCGCAGGGGTCGCCGGTGACGGCCATGCGTCGCCATGCGGGCGATCTGCCGTTCCCGACCATCGAGGCCGATCTGTCGCGTCCGCTCGACCGCGCGCTGCCCGCCTTCGACTCCGTCGTCATCACGCTGCCGCCGAGCACCGAGGGCGACTCGATCTACCCGCCGGCACTCCGCGGACTCGCGGATGCGCTGCCGGCGATGCCGTCGCGGGTCGTCTTCGTGTCGTCGACCCGGGTGTTCGAGGGACGACCCGGTGAGACACCGCTGACCGAGCGCGACGCCCCTGCCGTGTCGAGCGAGCGGGGCGGCGACCTGCTCGAGGGCGAGCACCTGGCGATGGAGCTGTTCGGTGCGCGCATCGTGCGCCCGGCCGGCATCTACGGGCCCGGGCGCGACTACCTGATCCGCCGTGTGCGCGAGGGTGCGCCGGTCGATCACACCCGCCGCACGAACCGCATCCACGAGACCGATCTCGTGCGCCTGCTCGAGGCCATGCTGCGTGCCGACTCCGCGCCACCGCTGATCCACGCCGTCGACACCGAGCCGGTGCTGCTCGGAGACGTGGCCGCGCACATCACCGCACGGCTCGGGGTCGAGGCGCTGCCGCACGTCGAGCCCGAGGTCGGCGGCGGGACGGTTCTCGACGGGCACCTGCTGCGGGAGTTCCTGGGTGAGCTGGAGTACCCGACCTTCCGCACCGGGTACGACGAGATGATCGCCGCGCTCTGAGCGCCCGTCGCTCAAGGGCAGGCACGCCTCTCAGTCCTAGGCTGAGATCATGGCCGACCCGACGCCCTCCACGGATCCCGAATCCGCCTCTCTCGCGGACCGTGCGGTCGAGCTCGCCCGCCGCTGGGTGATCGAGGCCGCGGCCGCCGACGTCGACCCGGCAGCCGAGCGGCTGGCCGGAGTGCTGCAGGATGCCAACGGCCTGCCGTTCACGCTGGGATTCGTCGACGGCGTCATGCGCCCCGAGAGTCTGGGGGCCGCGGCATCCCAGCTGCACCGTATCGCGCCGATCGTGCCCGACTTCCTGCCCTGGTACCTGCGCTCTGCCGTCCGCCTCGGTGGCGGGGTCGCGCAGATCCTGCCGAGCCCGGTGGTTCCCATCGCCCGTCGGGTGCTGCGCGACATGGTCGGCCACCTGGTCGTCGATGCCCGCCCCGCGAAGCTCGGACCGGCCATCGCCAAGATCCGCGAATCCGGCGCGCGACTCAACCTCAACCTGCTCGGCGAGGCAGTGCTCGGCGAAGCCGAGGCGCAGCGGCGGCTCGACGGCATCCATGATCTGATCCGTCGACCGGACGTCGACTACGTCTCGGTCAAGGTGTCGGCCATCATCAGCCACATCTCCATGTGGGCGTTCGACGAGGTCGTCGATGCCGTGGTCGAGCGGCTGCTGCCGCTGTATCTGACCGCCGCCTCCGACCGCACCTTCATCAACCTCGACATGGAGGAGTATCGCGACCTCGACCTGACGATCGCGGTGTTCACTCGCATCCTCGAGGACCCGCGACTGCAGGGGCTCGAAGCGGGCATCGTGTTGCAGGCCTACCTCCCCGACGCCTTGCCTGCACTGCAAGAGCTCACCGCGTGGGCGCGGGAGCGCGTCGACCATGGTGGCGCCCCGATCAAGGTGCGTCTCGTCAAGGGCGCCAACCTGGCGATGGAACGCGTCGAGGCGCATATGCACGGGTGGGAGCAGGCGACCTACGACACCAAGCTCGACACCGACGCGAACTACCTGCGCTGCCTCGACTGGGCGCTGCGCCCCGAGAACATCATGGCGGTGCACCTGGGCATCGCGGGGCACAACCTGTTCGGCATCGCGTATGCGTGGCTGCTCGCGGGGGAGCGCGGTCTGCGCGACTTCTCGGCCGCAGGCAGCGGATCAGGGCAACCGCCGATCGAGTTCGAGATGCTGCTCGGCATGGCGCAGGGCCAGGTGCAGGCCGTCTCGCGTGAGGTCGGCGAGGTGCTGCTCTATGTGCCCGTCGTGAAGCCCGACGAGTTCGACGTGGCTATCAGCTATCTGGTGCGTCGGCTCGAAGAGAACGCGTCGCACGACAACTTCCTCTCCGCGGCGTTCCGGCTCGGGGACGACGAGTCTCTGTTCGTGCGCGAGCGCGACCGCTTTCTCGATGCCCTCGACCGCTCGACCTCGCCGACCCTGCAGGTCGGCGCGCTCCGCACCCAGGATCGTCAAGCCCCCGTGCATGAGTCGGTGCGCCCGGCGCCCGTGGACGTCGCTCCCGAAGAGGAGCTGACGAAGGCCGTGCTCGGCATCTCGCGAGGGTCGGATGACTCGGGCGGGCCGTTCCTCGAGACCGCGGTCTACGCCCCGCGCGAGCTCGATGAGGGCACCGGCGGCGCCCCCGGCTTCACGAACACCCCCGACAGCGACCCATCACTTCCGGTCAACCGCGAGTGGGCACGCGAGATCCACGCACGGATCGCCGACTCGACCCTCGGGGTGGCGACGATCGAGTCCGCCCGCATCGACGACACGGCGGTGCTCGAGAGCACGATCGCCGGAGTGCAGGATGCCGGAGCCCAGTGGGGAGCGCGCCCTGCTGCAGAGCGCGCCGAGGTGCTGCTCCGGGTCGCCGCCGCACTCGAAGGTCGACGCGGAGAGCTCATCGAGGTCGCCGCCTCCGAGACCGGCAAGGTCTTCGCCGAGGCCGACGTCGAGGTCAGTGAGGCCGTCGACTTCGCCCGTTACTACGCCGCCAAGGCGCGAGAGCTGGATGCCGTCGCCGGCGCCTCGTTCGAACCGGCGCGCGTGACCGTCGTCGCGCCGCCGTGGAACTTCCCCCTCGCGATCCCCGCCGGGGGAGTGCTCGCCGCGCTCGCCGCGGGATCCGGAGTCGTCTTCAAGCCCGCCCCTCAGTCCCGACGGTGCGCCGCCGTGATCGCCGAGACGCTGTGGGAGGTCGGCGTGCCGCGCGATGTGCTCGCGCTCGTCGACATCGAGGAGGGCGACCTCGGCCGGTCTCTGATCGCACACGAGTCGGTCGACCGCGTCATCCTCACCGGCGCCTGGGAGACGGCCGCCCTCTTCCGCTCATGGCGGCCGGATCTGCCGCTGCTCGCCGAGACCAGCGGCAAGAACGCGATCATCATCACCGCATCCGCCGACCTCGACCTCGCCGTCGCCGACCTGGTGCGCAGTGCGTTCGGGCATGCGGGGCAGAAGTGCTCCGCCGCGTCCTTGGCGATCCTCGTCGGCCCGGTCGGTCGCTCCAAGCGCTTCGCCCGTCAACTCGCCGACGCCACACGCTCGCTGCACGTCGGCTGGCCCACCGACCCGCTCGCCGAGGTCGGGCCCGTGATCGAGCGGCCGCAGGGCAAGCTCGCCTGGGCGCTCACCGAGCTGCAGGGCGAGGAGCAGTGGCTCATCGAACCCGCCGTGTCGGCCGACGATCCGAGCGGACGGCTGTGGCGACCCGGCATCCGCGTCGGAGTGCAACCGGGGTCGCGCTTCCACACCGAGGAGTTCTTCGGGCCGGTGCTCGGGATCATGCATGCGCCGACACTCGAGAGCGCGATCGAGATGCAGAGCGCCGTCGCCTACGGGCTGACCGCCGGGCTGCACACGCAGGATCCGGCCGAGCTCGAGCTGTGGCTCGACCGCGTGCAGGCTGGCAACCTCTACGTCAACCGCGGTATCACCGGCGCGATCGTGCAGCGCCAGCCGTTCGGCGGTTGGAAGCGCTCGTCGGTCGGCCCCGGCACCAAGGCCGGCGGACCGAACTATCTGATCGGGCTCGGATCCTGGCGTTCGAGCGGATCCGGTCCCGTGTCGAGCACGCTGCACCTGCGCGGCCTCGACTCCCGGATCACCGAGCTGATCGAGTCGGCGCAGCCCTCTCTCGACTACGAGGCCTTCGAATGGCTGCGGCGCTCGGCGCTGTCGGACGCGCTCGCGTGGGACCGCGAGTTCGGGCAGGTGCGCGACGTCTCGCACCTCGGCGTCGAACGCAACCTCTTCCGCTATCGTCCGGTGCCCGTCGCGATCAGGGCCACCGCGGATGCCGGATGGCAGGAGCTGCTGCGCGTCGTCGTCGCGGCGGTGCGCGCAGGCGCCGGCTTCGTGCTGTCGACGCCCGTCGGACTGCCGTCCGAGGTGCGCCGCGCGCTCGGCACCCTCGGGGCGGTCGTCTACATGGAGAGCGACGACGAATGGATCGAGCGGATGCGACGGCGCGAGGGCGCGTCGGGCGACGTGTTCGCGTCGTCGGAGGATGCTCCTCGGCCGAGCCGCGTGCGGCTCGTCGGCTCGCGTGACGCGGTATCGGCGCTGCACCGGGCGCTGGCCGTGGCGGTCGACGGCGACCCGGACCTCGCGGTGTACGACGGCGAGGTCACCTCGGCCGGTCGCGTCGAGCTGCTGCCATTCGTGCACGAGCAGGCGATCGCGATCACCGCACACCGCTACGGCAACCCCGACGACTGGAGCGCCTCGGTCATCTGAGCGCTGCGAGTCCGGCATCGCTCTCCATGTAAAGAATTCTTGACACGACGGATGCCGCGGGCATACTCTCGTGTAAAGAATCTTTTACATGGGAGGCATCATGGTCTACGAAGAGCGCAACGCCTGGTCGGGTCTGCTCGTCGGTGCCGTCGTGATCACCGCGTACGTCGTGATCGTGCTGCAGCAGGCCGCCGGGCGACCGGTGACCGAAGTCGACTGGCTGCCGCCGATGCTGTGGACGATCGGGATCGGCATCGTGGCCACGATCGTGATCAGCATCGTCTGGGGGATCATCGCCGGCGCGAAGGACCCGGACGGCGTCGGCAGGTCCGACGTGCGAGACCGCGACATCACTCGCATGGGCGCCCGTGTCGAGCAGGCCTTCGTCGTGATCGCGGGGCTCGGGGTGATCGCCCTGTGCGCGGTGAACGCCGACGTCTTCTGGATCGCGAACACGATGTTCGCAGGCTTCGCCGTCTCCGCCATGGTCGGCAGCATCGCGCGAGTCGTCGCCTACCGCCGGGGGCTCGTCTGATGGTCAAGCCCACCCTCGTCTCCAACCGCATCCGCGCCCATCGTGAGGGGGCAGGGCTCACTCAGGCCGAGCTCGCGCGCAGCATCGGCGTGACCCGACAGACGCTCATCGCGATCGAGCAGGAGAAGTACTCCCCGTCGCTCGAGCTCGCCTTCCAGATCGCCCGCGCGTTCGGCGTCGGGCTCGACGACCTGTTCCACTACCCCGAGCCTTCGACGAAGGATGCCTGAGATGACCGAGACGATGCCCGCCTGGGTGCGGGAGACCTATGGCTCCGCCGACGGGTTCCGGCGCGAGCAGATCCCGATGCCCGTGCCGCGCCGCGGCGAGGTGGTGCTGCGCGTCGAGGCGACGTCGCTCAACGCGGGTGACGTGCGGCTGATGCTGGGCGATCCTCTGCTGGTGCGTCCCGTCTTCGGGCTCACCCGTCCCAAGCACCCGGTGCGAGGAATGGAGGTCGCCGGCACCGTCGTCGCCGTCGGGCCGAACGCGATCGGCGCCGAGCTCGGAGAGCGGGTCGTCGGCGAGCTCGTGGGCGGTGGCGGCCTCGCATCCCACGTCGCGGTGCCCGCCGATCGGCTCGTGCCGATCCCTCCCGATGTCACCTCTGTGACCGCGGCCTGCCTGCCCGTCGCTGCGGGCACGGCCTGGCAGGCGCTCGACCGAGCCGGGATCGGCACCCACTCGGAGTCGCGCCTCGAGAGACACCGCTCCGAGCATGCGGTCCCGCGCGTGCTCGTCATCGGCGCCTCCGGGGGAGTCGGCACGTTCGCGGTGCAGCTCGCGGCGTTGCGGGGAGCGGAGGTCTGGGCGACGTGCGGAGAGCGCAACTCCCGCCTTGTCGAGCACCTCGGCGCCGTGCGCACGCTCGATCACCGTCGCTCGCCCCTGTCGGCACTGCCCGCCGGCCACTTCGACGCGGTGATCGACATCGCCGGGGGAACGGGGCTGCGCGACCTGCAGCGGCTGGTCGTCGCCGGGGGAGCCGTGGTGCTCGTGACGGGAGACGGCGGGCACGTGCTGGGTCCCATCCCGCGGATGCTGAAGGCGGCGTTCCTGTCGTTCGGGTCGAGCCGTCGCATCCGCCCGCTCGCGGCGACGCCGCGCACCGAGATCCTCGCGAAGCTGCTCGAGCTGACCGCTGAGGGGCGGATCACTCCGGTGGTCCAGCGCGAGTACGGCTTCGACCGTGCATCCTCGGCCCTCGCCCACCTCGAGGCCGGGCATACGGTCGGCAAGGTCGTCGTCCACGGCGCATGACAGGTGGGGCCCGCGCTCCGGCGGCGCGCTCTGGCGGCGTTCAGGGGGCGGGTGACAGAATGGATGCTGGCGTGCTCGAGTCGCATCTTCCCCGGGCGCCGGCTCTCACCGAGCGGCGCGGGTCGAAGGACCGCCGGGCCCCTGGACAGCGTCCGCCGCATCCGTTCGAGGAGCCCCATGTCTGTCGAAACCACTGCGTCGACGTCCGAGACCGCCACTCCGGTGCGCACAGCCCATCACCGTCACTACCTGATGTGCAAGCCGTCGCACTTCACGGTGAACTACTCGATCAACCCGTGGATGGAGCCGACCAAGCCGACCGACACCGCGCGGGCCGTCGAGCAGTGGCAGAAGCTGCACGACCTGTACCTCGAACTCGGTCACGAGGTCGAGCTGATCGAGCCTCTCGCCGGATACCCCGACATGGTCTACACGGCGAACGGCGGGTTCCTGATCGACGGCCGCGCCTATGTGCCGAAGTTCCGCTTCGTCGAGCGTCAGGGCGAGGCCCCGGCCTTCGCCGACTGGTTCCGCGGCGCGGGCTACGACACGGTGATCCCCGAAGAGGTCAACGAGGGCGAGGGCGACTTCCTGCTCGTGGGCGATGTGATCCTCGCCGGCACCGGCTTCCGCTCGACGGGTGACAGCCACCGCGAGGTCGGAGAGGTCTTCGGCCGCGAGGTCGTCTCGCTCAACCTGGTCGACCCGCGTTTCTACCACCTCGACACCGCCATCGCGGTGCTCGATCCGGTGCAGGGCGTCGAGAACGGCGGACCCGAGCGCGCGAACATCGCGTACCTCCCCGGTGCGTTCGACGACGCGAGCCGCGCGATTCTCGAGGAGCGCTTCCCCGACGCGATCCTCGTGTCGGATGAAGACGGCTCGGTCTTCGGACTCAACTCGGCGAGCGACGGGTACAACGTGGTCATCTCGCCGCGTGCCCTCGGGTTCGAGAAGCAGCTGCGCGAGCGCGGGTACAACCCGATCATGATCGACCTGTCCGAGCTCCTGCTCGGCGGCGGCGGCATCAAGTGCTGCACCCTCGAACTGCGCGGTGAGGCATGACCGCCGTCGAGCCGGGCGTCGAGGTCACGGCCGAGCCGCATGTCGCCCACAACTACCACCCGCTGCCGGTCAACATCGCGCGTGGTGACGGCGCCTGGGTGACCGATGTCGAGGGCAAGCGCTACCTCGACCTTCTCGCCGCCTACTCGGCGGTGAACTTCGGGCACAGGCATCCCGCGCTCGTGGCCGCGCTCACCGAGCAGCTCGGTCGCGTGACCCTGACGAGCCGCGCGTTCATGAGCGACCGACTCGAACCGTTCGCCGCGGCGCTCGCGTCGCTCTCGGGCAAAGACATGGTGCTGCCGATGAACACCGGAGCCGAGGCTGTCGAGACGGGCATCAAGGTCGCTCGCGCCTGGGGGTACCGGGTCAAGGGCATCGCCGAGGGCAAGGCGCGCATCATCGTCGCCGCCGGCAACTTCCACGGGCGCACCACCACGATCGTCAGCTTCAGCGACGACGAGCAGGCGCGGGCGGACTTCGGTCCGTACACCCCCGGCTTCGACGTCGTCCCCTATGGGGATGCGGATGCCGTCGCCGCGGCGATCACCGACGACACCGCCGCCGTGCTGATCGAACCCATCCAGGGCGAGGGCGGAGTGGTGATCCCGCCGGAGGGGTACCTGCGCCGCATCCGCGAGATCTGCGACGAGAGGAACGTGCTGTTCATCGCCGACGAGATCCAGTCGGGTCTCGGCCGCGTGGGTGAGACGTTCGCCTGCGATCGCGAGGGTGTCGTGCCCGATCTGTATCTGCTGGGCAAGGCGCTCGGCGGCGGGATCCTCCCCGTCTCCGCCGTGGTGGGGAACACCGATGTGCTCGGTGTCATCCGTCCCGGAGAGCACGGGTCGACCTTCGGTGGCAATCCGCTGGCCGCGGCCGTCGGACTCCGCGTCGTCGAGATGCTCGAGTCGGGGGAGTTCCAGGAGCGGGCCCGTGCGCTCGGCGCGCATCTCGCCGCCGGCCTCGAGCCGCTGATCGGTCACGGTGTCACCGAGGTGCGCATCGCAGGCCTCTGGGCGGGAGTCGACATCGACCCCGCCAAGGGCACCGGGCGCGAGATCGCCGAGAAGCTCCTGGTCCGTGGAGTGCTCGTCAAGGACACCCACGGGCAGACCATCCGCATCGCTCCGCCGCTGGTCATCCGGGCGACGGAACTCGACTGGGCGGTCGAGCAGCTGAAGCTGGTTCTCGGGGCCTGACCCCCTGTCCGCCGGGCGACACGCCCGGCGGACAGCCCGGATTTGCCGGAACCCCGGAACCCACGTAACTTATTACTTGTTCGCCCCACAGGGAAGCGGAGAGGCCGAGAGCCTTACCCCCCTCAAGCGGAGAACCACCTCCACTCGATCATCTCCTCGGAGAAGATCGCAGACACACTTCTGTCTGACCTGGAGCTTCCACTTCGGAGAAACGGTCGATTTGACAGCGACTCCGGAACGGATAAGCTAGTGAAGTTGCCTCGGCGGCCTTGAGCCCCGAGCTGCAGATCTGGTTCTGAGCCTCACGGCGTGTCGATTTGACAGGCTGAAAAGCACAGATAAGATAGAGAAGTTGCCCTTCGGGCCTGGTTGTGATGACTGGGTCGTGGGAGCATCCGATCC
>NZ_LMOU01000004.1 GCF_001423615.1 Microbacterium sp. Leaf159
GTGTGGTGTTGTCGGGTGTGGTGTGGCCGGATGCGGGGGCTCCGGGTGTGATCGCTCCGGGGGCGACGGCGACGGCGACGGGGTCGTATGTGATCGTGCAGGCGGATGTGGATGCGGGTCGTGTGGTGAACACGGCGTCGGTGTCTGGTGTGCCGGCGCGCAGTGAGCCGATCACGGTGGTGTCGCCGGAGAGTGTGGTGGCGACGGTCGCTGCGGCTCCGGCGGTGTCTGTGGCGGATAGTGGTGCGTTGGCTCCGGGGGCGACCGGACGGGCCGGTGATGTGGTGACGTGGACGTATGTCCTCACCAACGACGGCAACGTGACTCTGACCGGCGCCGCCCTCGCAGACGCCCTCGTCGGCACGACTCCGCCGACGTACACCTGGACGACCCCGGTCGGAATCCTCGGTCCCGGTGAGTCGGTGACCGCGACAGCGACGTACGTCCTGACCCAGGCGGACGTCGACGCGGGCAGCGTCACCAGCCTCGTCACCGGAACCGGCACGCCCTCCAACGGTGGAGCCGCGGTCTCGGCCACGACCCCGGCCACCGTGCCGATCGCGAGCGCTCCGCAGCTCGTCGTCACGAAGGACGATGCCGCGACCGGCGGCAGCGTCGGCGACACGATCGACTACTCCTTCACGATCGAGAACCGCGGAAACGTCACGCTCTCGGGTGTCGTGCTGTCCGACACCCTCGCGGGCCTCAGCACGCCGACCATCACCTGGCCGACGACGAACCGCGTGCTCGCACCGGGCGAGGTCGCCACGGCCACAGCGACCTACGTCATCACCCAGAGCGATGTCGACGCCGGCAGCGTCACGAACACCGCCACGGCGAACGCATCCGTTCCCGGTGGTGCATCGATCTCGGCATCCTCCGCCGAGGTCGAAACGCCGCTCGACGTTCCGGCCCCCGCGGTGGTCACGACGAAGTCGGCGGTCATCGCCAACGGAGCAGGCGGAGCGGTCGGCGATGTCATCGAGTACACCGTCACCGTCCGCAACTCCGGAAACGTGACGCTCGACGGTGTGGGCATCGTCGACGAGCTCGACGACCTCTCCGACATCTCGGTCGTCTGGCCAGGCGTCGAAGGCGTTCTCGCGCCGGAGCAGACGCTCGTCGGCACCGCTCGTTACGTCATCACGCAGGCCGACGTCGACCGCGGATCTGTGTCGAACATCGCGGTGGGCTCGGGCACCGATCCCTCAGACACCACGGTCGAGGACCCCTCGGACCAGGTCGTGGTGCCCACAGTCACCGCCAGCGCCGACGCGACGGTCACGAAGAGCGGAGTGCTCGAGCCGGGTGCGACCGGCCGTGCAGGCGACACGGTGCAGTATTCGTTCCGCATCGCGAACACGGGCAACGTCACGCTGTCGGCGGTCGCCCTCACCGACCCGCTCGTCGGTCTGTCGGACATCGAGGTGACCTGGCCGGGCGCGGAGGGCGTCCTCGCTCCCGGTGCGACGGCCGATGCCACGGCCGAGTACGAACTCACCCAGGCCGATGTCGACCGGGGCCGCGTCGACAACACCGTCACTCTGACAGCATCCGCTCCGGGTGGGGCGACGCTCGACCGCACGGCCACCGCGACCGTGCCGATCACGGAGGCTGCGGAACTCACGACGGTGAAGAGCGGACAGTTGCTCGAGCCGGGCATCGGAGCGGTCGGCGATGTCATCGAGTACCGTCTCGTGGTGACCAACACGGGCAACGTGACGGTGCAGGACGGCCGCCTCATCGATCGTCTCGCCGGTCTCTCGCTTCCCGAGATCGCCTGGCCCGGTCCTGAGGGCGAGCTCCTGGTCGGCGACACCGTCGTGGGAATCGCACGGTACACGCTGACCCAGGCCGACATCGACCGCGGGTTCGTGCGCAACGTGGCCGGTGTCGAGGCCGTCACCGAGCAGGGGACGATCGTCGTCGCCGACTCCAACCCTGTCGTGATCAGCACCGTGCAGCCCGCCGCCGCTCTGACGGTCGTGAAGGACGGCGTCGTCGACGGCGACGGCGGTGCGGGTGGCACCGTCGATTACACGTTCCGCATCACGAACACCGGAAACGTGACCGTCAGCGCCATCACGCTCGCCGACCCGATGCCGGGACTCAGCGCGCCGCAGATCACCTGGTCGGGTGCCGAGGGCGTGCTCGCACCGGGACAGACTGCGATCGCGACGGCCGGCTACACCATCACGCAGACGGATGTGGATGCCGGATCGATCGCCAACGCGGCGACGGCGAGCGGAAGCTCGCGCGGGGGGCCCGTCACGAGCCCCGCGGGTATCGAGACCGTCGACACGCAGGGCATCCAGGCCTCGATCATCGTGGGCAAGACCGCAGCCCTCGACCCCGACGCCACCGGTGTCGAGGGTGACGTCGTGACGTGGGGCTACTCGCTGCAGAACACCAGCAACGTCACGCTCACGGGAGTCGCGCTGACCGACCGCCTCGGCGGTTCCACGGCTCCCGCGTACACGTGGCCCGACCCGGCTCGCCCCGGAGTGCTGCTCCCCGGCCAGACCGTGACGGCCGTCTCGACCTACGAACTCACTCAGGCAGACATCGATCGCGGTGGAGTCTCGAGCGCCGTCGACGGCGTGGGCACCCCGCCGCGCGGGGCTGACGTCACCGGGACCGCCACGGCCTCGGTCCAGGTCGCCGCACGTCCCGGCATCGCTGCGACCAAGTCCGGGGCGGTCGACGGCGCGGGCGATGTCGGCGACAGGATCGACTACACGTTCGGCATCACGAACACGGGCAACGTCACGCTCACGCTCGTCGACCTCGTCGACGCGCTGGTCGGCGTGACCTCGCCCACGTTCGACTGGCCGGGTGAGCCCGGCATCCTGCTCCCGGGTGAGACCGTGGATGCCGCCGCGGAATACACGATCACCCAGGCGGATGTGGATCGCGGCTCGGTGACGAACATCGCGACGGCGAGCGGCAAGCCGCCGGTGGGCGACACGATCACGGCGAGCACGCCACCGACGAACACCGGTGTCGCCGCAGCCGCCCCCGAGCTGCTCACCGGCAAGACGGCCGCTGTTCGCGGAGACGGAGCGGTCGGCGACATCATCGACTACTCCTTCACGATCGAGAACACCGGAAACGTCACCGTGTCGGCGATCACGCTGACGGACCCGCTGGCGGGGCTCTCCGTCCCGGACGTCCGCTGGCCCGGCGAGCCCGGGGTCCTCGCGCCGGGTGAGGTCGCGACCGCGATCGCCAGCTACGCGATCACGCAGGCCGATGTGGATGCCGGTGAAGTGGTCAACATCGCCACCGCCGCCGGATCCGCTCCGAGCGGGGCAGCCGTGCAGGACGCCTCAGACCGGATCAGCACCCCGACGGTCGCTGCGGATGCCGGGATCGCGATCGACAAGACCGGCGCACTCGCACCGGGCTCCACCGGACAAGTGGGCGATGTCGTGCAGTTCGGCTTCACGATCGCGAACACCGGCAACCAGACATTGAGCGGGGTCGACCTCTCCGACGCCCTGCCCGGGCTCAGCGCCATCGACGTGGTCTGGCCGAGCGACGACCCCGCAGCGGCGGGCGTCCTGCCTGTCGGTTCCACGGCTCGCGGCACCGCGATCTACGCGCTCAGCCAGGCGGACATCGACGCCGGATCGGTCGCGAACGCGGTCGAGGTCTTCGCGACCACACCGGCCGGTGCCTCGGTCGACGCCGCGGATGCCGCAACGGTCACCGTTCCTCGGACTCCAGCTCTGTCTGCGGTGAAGACGGGGGTGCTCGCTGCCGGTGACATCGGCGCGGTCGGCGACACGGTGGAGTACGCGGTGGTGGTCACGAACACGGGCAACGTGACCGTCACGGGTGGTGTGCTGGTGGACCCGATGGTGGGGCTGTACGACGTGTCGATCGTGTGGCCGAACCCCGCCGCGCCTGGCCGCGTGGGTGTCGGGGAGCAGGCTGTCGGTCGGGGAAAGTACGACCTGACGCAGGCGGATGTGGATGCGGGGTTTGTGGAGAATACGGCGTCGGTGGCGGCGTTTGCT
>NZ_LMOU01000005.1 GCF_001423615.1 Microbacterium sp. Leaf159
TTAAAAGAAGTCCGGCGGTGTCCTACTCTCCCACAGGGTCCCCCCTGCAGTACCATCGGCGCTGTGAGGCTTAGCTTCCGGGTTCGGAATGTAACCGGGCGTTTCCCTCACGCTATGGCCGCCGAAACACTATAGATGTTTCAATCAAAACACATAACAAAGTCATTGTCATGCGGTTCTCGACCGTACATCGAGAACCACTCAGTGGACGCGTAGCACCAACAAACGGTGTGTTATCAAGTCATCGGCTTATTAGTACCAGTCAGCTGCATGCATTACTGCACTTCCACATCTGGCCTATCAACCCAGTAGTCTGGCTGGGAGCCTCTCACCCGAAGGTATGGAAATCTCATCTTGAGGCCGGCTTCCCGCTTAGATGCTTTCAGCGGTTATCCATCCCGAACGTAGCTAATCAGCGGTGCTCCTGGCGGAACAACTGACACACCAGAGGTTCGTCCAACCCGGTCCTCTCGTACTAGGGTCAGATCCTCTCAAATTTCCTACGCGCGCAGCGGATAGGGACCGAACTGTCTCACGACGTTCTAAACCCAGCTCGCGTACCGCTTTAATGGGCGAACAGCCCAACCCTTGGGACCTACTCCAGCCCCAGGATGCGACGAGCCGACATCGAGGTGCCAAACCATGCCGTCGATATGGACTCTTGGGCAAGATCAGCCTGTTATCCCCGAGGTACCTTTTATCCGTTGAGCGACAGCGCTTCCACAAGCCACTGCCGGATCACTAGTCCCGACTTTCGTCCCTGCTCGACCTGTCAGTCTCACAGTCAAGCTCCCTTGTGCACTTACACTCGACACCTGATTGCCAACCAGGTTGAGGGAACCTTTGGGCGCCTCCGTTACTTTTTGGGAGGCAACCGCCCCAGTTAAACTACCCACCAGGCACTGTCCCTGAACCGGATTACGGTTCGAAGTTAGATATCCAGAGTGACCAGAGTGGTATTTCAACAATGACTCCACATGAACTGGCGTCCATGCTTCACAGTCTCCCACCTATCCTACACAAGCCACACCGAACACCAATACCAAGCTGTAGTAAAGGTCACGGGGTCTTTCCGTCCTGCTGCGCGTAACGAGCATCTTTACTCGTAATGCAATTTCGCCGAGTTCGCGGTTGAGACAGTTGGGAAGTCGTTACGCCATTCGTGCAGGTCGGAACTTACCCGACAAGGAATTTCGCTACCTTAGGATGGTTATAGTTACCACCGCCGTTTACTGGGGCTTAAATTCTCAGCTTCGCCTTGCGGCTAACCGGTCCTCTTAACCTTCCAGCACCGGGCAGGCGTCAGTCCGTATACATCGTCTTGCGACTTGGCACGGACCTGTGTTTTTAGTAAACAGTCGCTACCCACTAGTCTCTGCGGCCTCCAAACGCTTTCGGAGCAAGTCCTAATACGCCGAAGGCCCCCCTTCTCCCGAAGTTACGGGGGCATTTTGCCGAGTTCCTTAACCACGATTCTCTCGATCTCCTTGGTATTCTCTACCTGACCACCTGAGTCGGTTTGGGGTACGGGCGGCTTGAACCTCGCGTCGATGCTTTTCTTGGCAGCATAGGATCACCCACTTTTTATTCGCATCGTGTCTCAGCCTATGTGAGTCGCGGATTTGCCTACGACTCGGCCTACGCACTTGCACCGGGACAACCATCGCCCGGCTGGGCTACCTTCCTGCGTCACACCTGTTAATACGCTAACCGCACCAGAATGGGGTCGTGCGCTAGGCCCAGAGCGTCACCCCGAAGGGATCAGTCACTGGGATTCAGACACTTAGCACTACTGGATTAGCTTGGGCGGTTCTTCGCCGGTACGGGAATATCAACCCGTTGTCCATCGACTACGCCTGTCGGCCTCGCCTTAGGTCCCGACTTACCCAGGGAAGATTAGCTTGACCCTGGAACCCTTGGTCTTTCGGAGGACGTGTTTCTCACACGTCTTTCGCTACTCATGCCTGCATTCTCACTCGTGTAGCCTCCACGGCTGGTTTACACCGCCGCTTCGCTGGCCACACGACGCTCTCCTACCCATCAACACGGCTGGACCACGAAGGCCTACCAATAATGTCAATGCCACAACTTCGGTGGCGTGCTTGAGCCCCGTTACATTGTCGGCGCGGAATCACTTGACCAGTGAGCTATTACGCACTCTTTCAAGGGTGGCTGCTTCTAAGCCAACCTCCTGGTTGTCAAGGCAACTCCACATCCTTTCCCACTTAGCACGCGCTTTGGGACCTTAGTTGGTGGTCTGGGTTGTTTCCCTCTCGACTATGAAGCTTATCCCCCACAGTCTCACTGCTGCGCTCTCACTTACCGGCATTCGGAGTTTGGCTGACGTCAGTAACCTTGTAGGGCCCATCGGCCATCCAGTAGCTCTACCTCCGGCAAGAAACACGCAACGCTGCACCTAAATGCATTTCGGAGAGAACCAGCTATCACGAAGTTTGATTGGCCTTTCACCCCTATCCACAGCTCATCCCCTCAGTTTTCAACCTAAGTGGGTTCGGTCCTCCACGACGTCTTACCGTCGCTTCAACCTGGCCATGGATAGATCACTTCGCTTCGGGTCTAGGACATGCGACTGAATCGCCCTATTCAGACTCGCTTTCGCTACGGCTACCCCACACGGGTTAACCTCGCCACATATCGCTAACTCGCAGGCTCATTCTTCAAAAGGCACGCTGTCACAGCTACTAAGGCTGCTCCAACGGTTTGTAAGCAAACGGTTTCAGGTACTATTTCACTCCCCTCCCGGGGTACTTTTCACCTTTCCCTCACGGTACTTGTCCGCTATCGGTCATCTGGGAGTATTTAGGCTTATCAGGTGGTCCTGACAGATTCACACGGGATTTCACGGGCCCCGTGCTACTTGGGATACTCTTCGCGCCACGGTTGGCATTTCGACTACGGGGTTGGCACCCTCTATGACCGGCCTTTCAAGACCGTTCGTCTATACCATCGTGTAACGCCGCCATCTCGGCAGAGATGACTGAAAAGTCCCACAACCCCCAACGTGCAACGCCTGCCGGCTATCACACACGCTAGGTTTAGCCTGTTCCGGTTTCGCTCGCCACTACTAACGGAATCGCGGTTGCTTTCTCTTCCTGTGGGTACTGAGATGTTTCACTTCCCCACGTTCCCTCTACCCGCCCTATATATTCAGGCGGGAGTCACTAGGTCGGCACGCCGCCCAGCGGGGTTTCCCCATTCGGACACCCTCGGATCAAAACTTGCTTATCAGTTCCCCGAGGCTTATCGCAGATTGCTACGTCCTTCTTCGGCTCCAGATGCCAAGGCATCCACCGTTTGCTCTTAAAGACTTGAAATCACATGAGTTTGAATCAGAATCGACACCAGGCACGAAGGCCTGGCATGAAATTGACTAATGATCTTTAAGATCATCTTGTGCAACCGACCGAAGCCGGCTGCAAGATGCTCGCGTCCACTGTGTAGTTCTCAAAGTACGGGCGGTACCCCTTCTCGCCACCCCACACAGGGGAAACAACAAGAGGCCCAGAGGTACAGAAACGATCCGAAGATCGCATCCGGTCCCTCAGGACCCAACAGCGTGCAGACACCGGCCCCCTCACCCAGACCGTTCCAACAACCGAAGTTGCGTACTAGCTCCGAGATCAGATCTCGATGTCATGTCAAATGTTCCACCCATGAGCTCCCAGCGAAGAACGTATGCCTTCGATCTGGGTTCTGGACTCCGAAGAGTCAGATGCTCCTTAGAAAGGAGGTGATCCAGCCGCACCTTCCGGTACGGCTACCTTGTTACGACTTAGTCCTAATTACCGATCCCACCTTCGACGGCTCCCTCCACAAGGGTTAGGCCACCGGCTTCAGGTGTTACCGACTTTCATGACTTGACGGGCGGTGTGTACAAGACCCGGGAACGTATTCACCGCAGCGTTGCTGATCTGCGATTACTAGCGACTCCGACTTCATGAGGTCGAGTTGCAGACCTCAATCCGAACTGGGACCGGCTTTTTGGGATTCGCTCCACCTCGCGGTATTGCAGCCCTTTGTACCGGCCATTGTAGCATGCGTGAAGCCCAAGACATAAGGGGCATGATGATTTGACGTCATCCCCACCTTCCTCCGAGTTGACCCCGGCAGTATCCCATGAGTTCCCACCATTACGTGCTGGCAACATAGAACGAGGGTTGCGCTCGTTGCGGGACTTAACCCAACATCTCACGACACGAGCTGACGACAACCATGCACCACCTGTTTACGAGTGTCCAAAGAGTTGACCATTTCTGGCCCGTTCTCGTATATGTCAAGCCTTGGTAAGGTTCTTCGCGTTGCATCGAATTAATCCGCATGCTCCGCCGCTTGTGCGGGTCCCCGTCAATTCCTTTGAGTTTTAGCCTTGCGGCCGTACTCCCCAGGCGGGGAACTTAATGCGTTAGCTGCGTCACGGAATCCGTGGAATGGACCCCACAACTAGTTCCCAACGTTTACGGGGTGGACTACCAGGGTATCTAAGCCTGTTTGCTCCCCACCCTTTCGCTCCTCAGCGTCAGTTACGGCCCAGAGATCTGCCTTCGCCATCGGTGTTCCTCCTGATATCTGCGCATTCCACCGCTACACCAGGAATTCCAATCTCCCCTACCGCACTCTAGTCTGCCCGTACCCACTGCAGGCCGGAGGTTGAGCCTCCGGATTTCACAGCAGACGCGACAAACCGCCTACGAGCTCTTTACGCCCAATAATTCCGGATAACGCTTGCGCCCTACGTATTACCGCGGCTGCTGGCACGTAGTTAGCCGGCGCTTTTTCTGCAGGTACCGTCACTTTCGCTTCTTCCCTGCTAAAAGAGGTTTACAACCCGAAGGCCGTCATCCCTCACGCGGCGTTGCTGCATCAGGCTTGCGCCCATTGTGCAATATTCCCCACTGCTGCCTCCCGTAGGAGTCTGGGCCGTGTCTCAGTCCCAGTGTGGCCGGTCACCCTCTCAGGCCGGCTACCCGTCGACGCCTTGGTGAGCCATTACCTCACCAACAAGCTGATAGGCCGCGAGCCCATCCCCAACCAATAAATCTTTCCAGTAACTGACCATGCGGTCGCTACTCGTATCCAGTATTAGACGCCGTTTCCAGCGCTTATCCCAGAGTCAGGGGCAGGTTGCTCACGTGTTACTCACCCGTTCGCCACTGATCCACCCAGCAAGCTGGGCTTCACCGTTCGACTTGCATGTGTTAAGCACGCCGCCAGCGTTCATCCTGAGCCAGGATCAAACTCTCCGTAAAAAAGAAATGCATACGACACCGGGAAAACGGTGACGCAGCGAGTTTGATGCTGACCAAAGAGACAAATCATTGCTGACTTTATCCGTTGCCAACCCCACAAGGAGGTTGGTCTTTGATCCAAAGGAATCTCATCCAGCCGAAGCTGAATCGAGGTTATTTGGCATTTGACAAGTGCACGCTGTTGAGTTCTCAAGGATCGGATGCTCCCACGACCCAGTCATCACAACCAGGCCCGAAGGGCAACTTCTCTATCTTA